>NZ_JAJFZY010000016.1:0-3342 GCF_020731025.1 Arthrobacter sp. zg-Y895 | reverse complement strand
CCCCTGGACAAGGGGCAAGGATTCGGTGTTCCAGGGCAGCAACCAACGGTTGTTGTCCGGGAACCACATAGTGGACGCAAGCAGCATGATCTAACAACACCCTTTATACTTTGACGGACCGTTTGAAGTCGTGTCCGTCCAGGTGCTGGTGTGGTGTAAGTTATCGGCCTATTAGTACCGGTCAGCTTCACGGGTCTTTAGTCCCCGCTTCCACATCCGGCCTATCAACCCAGTGGTCTGGCTGGGGGCCTCTCACACACAAGGTGTATGGAAATCTCATCTCGAAGCGGGCTTCCCGCTTAGATGCTTTCAGCGGTTATCCCATCCGAACGTAGCTAATCAGCGGTGCACTTGGCAGTACAACTGACACACCAGAGGTTCGTCCGTCCCGGTCCTCTCGTACTAAGGACAGCCCTTCTCAAATTTCCTGCGCGCGCAGCGGATAGGGACCGAACTGTCTCACGACGTTCTAAACCCAGCTCGCGTACCGCTTTAATGGGCGAACAGCCCAACCCTTGGGACCTACTCCAGCCCCAGGATGCGACGAGCCGACATCGAGGTGCCAAACCATGCCGTCGATATGGACTCTTGGGCAAGATCAGCCTGTTATCCCCGAGGTACCTTTTATCCGTTGAGCGACGGCCATTCCACAATGTACCGCCGGATCACTAGTCCCGACTTTCGTCCCTGCTCGAGATGTCTCTCTCACAGTCAAGCTCCCTTGTGCACTTACACTCGACACCTGATTGCCAACCAGGCTGAGGGAACCTTTGGGCGCCTCCGTTACTCTTTAGGAGGCAACCGCCCCAGTTAAACTACCCATCAGGCACTGTCCCTGACCCGGATTACGGGCCGAAGTTAGATATCCAGTATGACCAGAGTGGTATTTCAACGATGACTCCACCCGAACTGGCGTCCGGGTCTCACAGTCTCCCACCTATCCTACACAAGCCACACCGAACACCAATACCAAACTATAGTAAAGGTCTCGGGGTCTTTCCGTCCTGCTGCGCGTAACGAGCATCTTTACTCGTACTGCAATTTCGCCGAGTTTATGGTTGAGACAGCGGGGAAGTCGTTACTCCATTCGTGCAGGTCGGAACTTACCCGACAAGGAATTTCGCTACCTTAGGATGGTTATAGTTACCACCGCCGTTTACTGGGGCTTAAATTCCCAGCTTCGCCCGTAAGGGCTAACCGGTCCTCTTAACCTTCCAGCACCGGGCAGGAGTCAGTCCGTATACATCGTCTTGCGACTTCGCACGGACCTGTGTTTTTAGTAAACAGTCGCTTCCCCCTGGTCTCTGCGGCCCCGATCCCCTCCGGACAGCAAGTGTCCATCAAGGTTGGGGCCCCCCTTCTCCCGAAGTTACGGGGGCATTTTGCCGAGTTCCTTAACCATAATTCTCTCGATCGCCTTAGTATTCTCTACCTGATCACCTGTGTCGGTTTGGGGTACGGGCGGCTGGAACCTCGCGCCGATGCTTTTCTAGGCAGCATAGGATCACCGGATCCCCCCGTGAGGGGGTCCCGTCGGATCTCAGGTTCGTCATCAAAGACACCGTGACGGATTTACCTATCACGGACCCTACGTCCTTAGACCAGGTCTACCATCGCCTGGCCCGGCTACCTTCCTGCGTCACACCTGTTAATACGCTTACCTCCCAGGATCAGGTCCCGTGCTCGGCCAAAACCCTCACACCACAAGGGTGATCGGGCAGGCTCCGGACGGTTAGTGTCCCCTGCTTGGTATGGGCGGTTCTTCGCCGGTACGGGAATATCAACCCGTTGTCCATCGACTACGCCTGTCGGCCTCGCCTTAGGTCCCGACTTACCCAGGGCAGATTAGCTTGACCCTGGAACCCTTGATCATTCGGCGGACGGGTTTCTCACCCGTCTTTCGCTACTCATGCCTGCATTCTCACTCGTGTAGGCTCCACCACTGGTTTACACCGCAGCTTCACTGCCCACACGACGCTCCCCTACCACTCCAGACGACTGAACCACGAAGGCTTATCTATATCTGAAATCCACAACTTCGGCGGTGTACTTGAGCCCCGCTACATTGTCGGCGCGGAATCACTTGACCAGTGAGCTATTACGCACTCTTTCAAGGGTGGCTGCTTCTAAGCCAACCTCCTGGTTGTCTGGGCAACTCCACATCCTTTCCCACTTAGCACACGCTTAGGGGCCTTAGTTGGTGGTCTGGGCTGTTTCCCTCTCGACTATGAAGCTTATCCCCCACAGTCTCACTGCTGCGCTCTCACTTACCGGCATTCGGAGTTTGGCTGACGTCAGTAACCTTGTAGGGCCCATTAGCCATCCAGTAGCTCTACCTCCGGTAAGAAACACGCAACGCTGCACCTAAATGCATTTCGGGGAGAACCAGCTATCACGGAGTTTGATTGGCCTTTCACCCCTACCCACAGCTCATCCCCTCCATTTTCAACTGAAGTGGGTTCGGTCCTCCACGACGTCTTACCGTCGCTTCAACCTGGCCATGGGTAGATCACTCCGCTTCGGGTCTAGATCACGCCACTGCATCGCCCTATTCAGACTCGCTTTCGCTACGGCTTCCCCTCACGGGTTAACCTCGCGACGTAACACTAACTCGCAGGCTCATTCTTCAAAAGGCACGCTGTCACAGCAATCAGAGCTGCTCCAACGGTTTGTAGGCACACGGTTTCAGGTACTATTTCACTCCCCTCCCGGGGTACTTTTCACCTTTCCCTCACGGTACTTGTCCGCTATCGGTCATCAGGGAGTATTTAGGCTTACCAGGTGGTCCTGGCAGATTCGCACGGGATTTCTCGGGCCCCGTGCTACTTGGGATCCTCTCCAAGCGGCAGCATGCATTCCGGTTACGGGGCTAACACCCTCTACGGCCCGGCTTTCAAACCGGTTCACCTATACATCTGCACTCACTTCACCGATCCGGCAGAATCGGTACGGAAAGTCCCGCAACCCCAGTGATGCAACGCCCGCCGGCTATCACACACCACTGGTTTAGCCTCTTCCGCGTTCGCTCGCCACTACTAACGGAATCACTGTTGTTTTCTCTTCCTGTGGGTACTGAGATGTTTCACTTCCCCACGTTCCCTCCACGCACCCTATGTGTTCAGATGCGGGTCACCCGGTCACTCGCGCGCCGGGCGGGGTTTCCCCATTCGGACATCCTGGGATCAAAGTTCGGTTATCAACTCCCCCAGGCTTATCGCAGATTCCTACGTCCTTCTTCGGCTCCTGATGCCAAGGCATCCACCGTGTGCCCTTAAAAACTTGACCACAAAAGATCAATTTATTATCGCTATCGAGAAAACCACGGTCTCACCAGGCACCCTG
>NZ_JAJFZY010000015.1:0-3997 GCF_020731025.1 Arthrobacter sp. zg-Y895 | reverse complement strand
GTTACCTCCGCCGTACCTGACGATTCCACGGTCACGTCCTCATTGGCGCCGGATGCCGGCTCCGTAACCCGACACACCGTTCCCGCCGGGATGCCGTCGTACCGCTGGGTGAAGGTATCCGCCGAAGTCCCCTCGGGGATAACGAAGATCTCGTCGATCAGTCCGTTACCGCACTGGATGTGAAGCACGACTTCTTCCTGCAGGCCGGCTCCGGAGCCGCTGATGGTTTTCCCCACCACCAGGCTGCCGGGATTGAATTCCACCGTATTAGTCACTGTGAGGACATTCTCCCCCTCAGCGATAGTCACCGGATCTGAGAACGTAGGCGTAACCGTCACCTCCGTAGTGGATCCCGTGACCGGTTCGGTGACGGAGCACACTGTACCCACCGGAAGATCAACAATCGTTTCGCTGACGGGAGCTGTGGTTCCTGCGGGGATTTCAAAGCTAAACAGCCCCGCTGCACCACAGTCGACAGTGAGCGCGATTGCACCTTGGCTGCCTGCGGCTTCACCTGCAAAGGTTTTGTTCACCACGAGGTCTCCCGGCACAAAGAACTCGGCGGTCGCCTCGGCAGTCGCTTCCAACGCCGTGGTCGCGGCGAGGATGAGGGGCTGCGCGTTGTCCAACAGCGGATCGCCCTGGTCGTAGAGGTAGACGTTGCCGGTCTGGACCGTGACGGAAGCGCGGGCGCTAAGGACACCCGGAGCGGTTGAACCCGGGGGGCCGGCCACCCAGATCTGAGCTCCCGAAAGGACTGTGCTTCCGGTCGGGATGGGGACGGTCCCCGCAGCATCGGCAAACATGGTGTACCCGGCAGGCACGGAAACGGTAACCTCCGCTGCTCCTTCCGACGCGACCGTAAACGGGCCCGCCACGCCTCCCGCCGGACCCGCAGCAACCGGTGGGGTGACGGTGACATTCGGCGGGGGCGGTTCCACCAAGGGCCCGTTGGCCTGTGCGTCGGCGACGATCGCCTCAACCGCGGGCCTGATGACCGTCTCCGTAGTGTTGACCAGGTATCCGTCGGTGAAGTACCAGATCGCACCCTGCACCGCCGCAGCCTGCTGATTGACGGTTAAGCCCGCAGGCGCTGCGGGATTCGCAGGATAGTAGTTGTTCAGGATGTAATTTACGTAGCCGATGTTGGCTACGTTGGCTTCCTCCCAGGCCCCCTGAACGTAGCCGATGCCGACCATGGTCTCCACCGCTGTGTCGATGCAGTACATCTGCCCGGTCCCGCCACCGGCATCCTCAGTCAAAATGATGCCCGCGAACCGGCCGGTCACAGGCACTCCCACTGGGTTCTCCTCTGGATACGGTGCCAAGGGATCCGGCGGGGTGGGATTGTCAGCCACGAACGCCTGTACCCTTTGGGCGGGCCCGAGGTCGGTAGTCACGACTTCCGCATTGGTGCCGGCTACCGGCGCCGGATCATTCGGGTCCGGCTCTGCCCAGGAGGCATTCGCGGGTGCCGCGAACGGTGCCAGCAGCAGCGCTGCAGCGGCCGCCACGCCTAAAAGAGACCTGCGTATCCGGCGCTCGGGCCCCGGCTGACGCCGCGGCCCGGATGGAAAGTAATGATGGCTCATAGGGGTCTCCTGCTTCTATCCCTGGGGATGACTCGCGAGTGACCAGGCCGAAACCAGTTCGGCCTGTGCTGGGCACAGTATGTGGAATCCGAGGCCGGGTGTAGTGAAAACCGCCATATTCGTAGAAAGAGGTCTCGGGGTCTTGCCGTCGGCAGCGCTGGAGCGAACTTCAGCAGCAATCGCCACCGCTAACTAGCTGCGCCGCCGTCGCGAGGTTCCAAGAACCAGGACCGATCCGGCGAGTACTGCAGCGCCGGCCACAGCGCCCAGCACCGTGGCGCCGTCGGCCCCGGTGCGCGGGAGCCGTTCGGTTACCGGCACCGGCGCGTATTCATTGATAACCTCAGCCGTCATCTCCTGACCAGGCAGGATGGTTACCTCCGCCGTACCTGACGATTCCACGGTCACGTCCTCATTGGCGCCGGATGCCGGCTCCGTAACCCGACACACCGTTCCCGCCGGGATGCCGTCGTACCGCTGGGTGAAGGTATCCGCCGAAGTCCCCTCGGGGATAACGAAGATCTCGTCGATCAGTCCGTTACCGCACTGGATGTGAAGCACGACTTCTTCCTGCAGGCCGGCTCCGGAGCCGCTGATGGTTTTCCCCACCACCAGGCTGCCGGGATTGAATTCCACCGTATTAGTCACTGTGAGGACATTCTCCCCCTCAGCGATAGTCACCGGATCTGAGAACGTAGGCGTAACCGTCACCTCCGTGGTGGACCCGGTAACCTCTTCCGTCACCAAACAGACCGTTCCAACCGGAAGGTCGGTAACCGTTTCGGTGACCGGCGTTGTTGCCCCGGCCGGGATTTCGAAGACGAAGGCCCCTATAGGACCGCAGTCCATGGTGAGGACAATGGCGCCCTGGCTGCCGACTGCCTCTCCGGCAAAGGCCTTATTTACCGTCAGGTCTCCGGCGACGAAGAACTCCGCCGTTGCCTGGGCGTTGGATTCAATCTCGGCATTGGCCGCCAGGATCAGCTTTTGCGCCTCAGTCACGTCGGGATTGTTGCCAGTGTAGAGGTAGACATTGCCAGTCTCTACGGGTACTACGGCGCTGGCTGTGATGACAGCCGGGTCCGTTGTCTGCGCTGCGCTCCGTACCCAGACCTGGGTACCGGACGCGACCGGGTTCACAAGCGGAACGGTCCCTGCGGGGTCCGTGAACAAAGTGAATCCAGCAGGAGCCTCCACGGTCAGGGCCGCCCCGCCGCCGGCGCTGACAGTAAACGGTCCCGTCACGCCGTCCACGGGTCCGGCGGCCACAGGCGGATCAATAGTCACGTCCGGAGCAGGCGGTTCCGTGAGTGGCCCGACGGCCAGAACAGCGTCGATAATCCCCTGGGTCAGCGGGCGGAGCGGGTCAATGTCCTGCAGGACGAAGCCGTCGCTGAAGAACCAGATTGCTGCCTGGACCGCTGCGGCACGAATACTGTCATTCGCTGCTTCGGCAGGAAGGCCCGGCTGATCAGGGTAATAGCTGTTCAGGACCCGGTTCACGTATCCCACATTCGGGACATTCGCTTCGCCCCACGTACCGCTCTCATAGCCCAGCCCGGAGTAGGTGGAGGTACGGATGTCGATGCAGTACATTTCCTGCGTGTTCCCCTCAGCGTCTGCAGTGAGGATGGTGCCGGCGAATGAAGGATTGTCTGCTTCGTAATTGGCTGGTACGTCCGGTGGATAAGTACTGATATCAAATGTCTCCCCAACGGGAGGTAGTCCTCCAGTTGCTGCCGTCCCTACCCCCGTGCCTGTCATCGTGATTTCGACCTCGGCAGTGGGAACAGCGGTACCTGGCTGCGGTCCGGAGAAAACCGCCTGCGCAGGCAACGCCGTCACCACCAACGCGGCCAGCAGTGCACCCACCAGACCAAATAATGTCCTCAGATACCTCCGCTGCCTTCTGGCCCTCCCCCGGTTCCCCCCAGACTGTGTATGTGCTCCACTCCGGCTCATAAGGTCCCGCCTTCTCTCGCTGGCTTACTGAGACGGGCAGCTGCAGTAGAAACCAGCTCAAAGCCGGCAAACGCTCGCCCCGAAGTCGCGACGGTATATGCCGGCATACGTGCTTGTAAGGGTAAGAGTGATCCAGCGCGGTCGGAGACCGAAAACAGTACGGCCGGGCCATTGAGGATGGACAACGCCAAGGCATGCCGTATAGATGGGGCGCCTGCTCCAGGCACCGCGGCCCTTACTAAACCCTGCGGGTTAAACAGGAAGAGCCCGTACCAACACTGGTACGGGCTCAACCTTCAATTATTGTCCGGCGGTGACCTACTCTCCCACATCCTCCCGGATGCAGTACCATCGGCGCTGTGGGTCTTAGCTTCCGGGTTCGGAATGGGACCGGGCGTTTCCCCCACGCTATGACCGCCGTAACCCTTCTACCCGCACCCACC
>NZ_JAJFZY010000014.1:0-91810 GCF_020731025.1 Arthrobacter sp. zg-Y895 | reverse complement strand
GGACCCAGCATCCAACGGAGTCTTTTCCACCGGCCCTGCAAAGGGCGCGCACTGGTTGGACTCTGTTTTTTGTTGGGGTTTGGCCGCCATGCTCGGGCGCTTTTCCAGCGTCCCGGCCGCGGCGACTCATGTAACTTTACACATCGCTTCCGGTCCTTGCAAACCGGATCGGAGTGATCCGCCGCACAAGCCTCCGCACCCCTTATTCAGGGCCGGCAGCCTCGCCTTTGACCGGCGAGGACTGCCCCAAGTCCTGCAGGGGTTTCGCCGAAGCGGCCCCTTGCTCCCCTGGAAGTCCCCCACTGAGTGTCCCCTGTGGAAGTCCCCCTGTGGAAGTCCCCCACTGGAAGCCCCTCGAAGGAAGCATTAAAACTATACGGCGGAGACCTCAACGCTCGCAAGGGTCCGCTTTCCGCGCCGGAGTACCAGGTACCGGCCGTGGAGCAGGTCCTTCGAGTCCACTACGGCGTCGGCGTCAGTGACCTTGACGTTGTTCACGTAGGCACCACCCTCGGACACCGTGCGGCGTGCTTCGGACTTGGTCTTGGAAAGCTCCGACGCAACAAGCAGGTCAATGATGCCCAGTGAATCCGGGGACACCACGGCAGTCGGCAGCTGTTCCGTCGCAGCCTTCAAGGTGGCTTCGTCGAGTTCGGTCAGGTCACCCTGCCCGAACAGTGCGGCCGAAGCAGCGATGGCCTTGTCGGTTGCCTCGGTGCCGTGAATCAGTGACGTCACGTCGTAGGCCAGGGCCCGCTGTGCCTCCCGCTTGTGCGGCGCTTCCTTCACGGCACGCGCCAGCTCTTCGATCCGTGCCCTGCTCATGAAGGTAAAGACCTTGAGCCGGTCAATCACGTCCGTATCGGAGGTGTTGAGCCAGAACTGGTACATGGCGTACGGGCTGGTCATGTTCCCGTCCAGCCAGACCGCATTGCCTTCGCTCTTGCCGAACTTGGTGCCGTCACTGTTGGTGATCAGGGGGGTGCCCAGTGCGTGGACCGTCTTGCCCTCTACCTTGCGTACCAGTTCGGTGCCGCTGGTGAGGTTGCCCCACTGGTCGGACCCGCCGGTCTCGAGCACGCAGTTGTACTGGCGGAAGAGCTCGAGGTAGTCCATGCCCTGCAGGACCTGGTAGCTGAACTCCGCGTAGCTGATGCCTTCATCGGAGTTCAGGCGAGAGGAGACGATTTCCTTCTTGATCATCGTGCCCACCCGGAAGTGCTTGCCGACGTCGCGCAGGAAATCGATGGCGCTCATCGGAGCGGTCCAGTCCAGGTTGTTCACCATGCGGGCGGCGTTGTCACCCTCGAAGCTAAGGAAGCGCTGCACCTGTCCCTGCAGGTACCCGACCCACTCGCCAACGGTTTCCTTGGTATTCATGGTGCGTTCCGCCGTCGGGCGCGGATCTCCGACCAGCCCGGTGGAACCGCCGACCAGGGCCAGCGGCCGGTGGCCGGCAAGCTGCAGGCGCCGCATGGTGATCAACTGCACCAGGTTGCCAAGGTGCAGGCTCGGTGCCGTCGGGTCGAAGCCGCAGTAATACGTGATCGGTCCCCCGGCAAGAAGTTTTTCCAGTTCCGCCTCATCGGTGGAGACGTGCACAAGGCCTCGCCACTGGAGTTCCTGCCAGATGTTGGCGAAGGAGGAATCATTCTGCTGGGCGTCGAGGCCCTCGGGGTTCACGATATTGTCTGACACGCCTTCTAAATTATCAGTCTTCGGGAATGCCTGCCGGGATCCCGTTTGCAGCGATGAGTCGCAGCCGCTGCGTGGGGCGGGTCATGGCTACATACAGGTCGCCGACCTTGCCGGCTGCTGCGGTGAGCAGTTCGGACGGTTCGAGGATGACGACGCCGTCGAATTCCAGGCCCTTCGCCTCCCGCGGCGAGGTCACCACGATGTCCTGCTCCAGGCCGCCGGCGCCGGATCCCACGCGGGCTCCGTACACCCCGGAAAGCGCGCGGCGGACCGCGGCGAGCCGGTGGTCCTCGGCGATAACGGCGAGCAGGCCGCCGTCGAGCGCGTCCAGGTCCTCGGGCAGGGTCTCCAGCAGTCGCTGGATCAGGCCGTCTTCGGGCACCTCGTCAATGAACGGAGCCCAGCGCCCTTCGCGTACGGCCTTCGGGGCGGAGACCACGAGGCCGGCAGCGTTGGCCATGCGCACCGCGGCCTCCGCGATCTGCGCCGGGGTGCGGTAATTCACGGTGAGCTCTTCGAGCGTCCACCGCTCCCCCACGAACGGATCCAGTGCCGCCTGCCAGGACGTTGCCCCGGCAGCCGAGCTGGTCTGGGCAATGTCGCCCACCACGGTGAAGGACTTCAGCGGGCAGCGGCGCATCAGCAGCCGCCACTGCATGGCGGACAGCTCCTGCGCTTCATCAACCACGATGTGCCCGAAGGCCCAGGTGCGGTCGACGGCGGCACGGTCGGCAGCGGTCAGGCGCTGCTCGCCCACCGCGTTGTGGTCTGCCAGGTCTTCCGCGGAGAGGATGCCGTGGGCGCCGGAGTCCTCGAGGAAGCCCTCCGTATTGGCAATGGCGCTTTCGGCATTTGCGAGGTCGCGCTTGCGCTGTTCCTCACGGAGTGCGTTCTCGCGGCCGGCGGAGGCGTCAAGCTCGCCGAGGAGCTCGGCGGCTTCGTCCAGCAGCGGCACGTCGGATTCGGTCCACGGTGCCTCGGGGCTGCGGCGCAGCAGGTCCAGTTCCGCGTCGGAGAGGTCCGGGGCAGCCGCTTCCAGGTGTCCGGGCTTGCTGAACAGCTCGGTGATGAGTTTTTCCGGTGTCAGCGGCATCCAGCACAGGTTCAGTGCCACGCGCACGTCGCGGGCACTGCGGACGTCCTCCGCGAGGTAGGCCCGGTCGGTGCTGTTCCCGGCTCCGGCCGATTCCTCAAGCTGTTCGGTCAACTGCTCGGTAAGTTCGCGCAGCAGGATCTTCACGAAGGTGACGCGGGCTTCGTTGTGCGGCTTGCCGGTGGCGCGGGCCTTGTCACGGGCGCGCTGCACCTGCTTGGGGGTCAGCGTGAGGATGGTGCCTTCGACGTTCAGCTTCCGCGGACCGGCGGGCAGCCGCTGCCGGTTGGCAACCGCACGCGCGACGACGTCGGCCATGTACAGCCGTCCCTTTACCTCGGCCGTGGCCGGGTCCTCTTCATGCGCTGCGGTGATGCCGGGCATCAACTGGCCCAGGCTGGACATCACGACGCCGGTCTCGCCCAGGGAAGGCAGCACCCGTTCGATGTACCGGATGAAGGCATTGGACGGCCCCACCAGCAGCACACCGGCGGACTTCAGCCGTTCCCGGTGGGTGTAGAGCAGGTACGCTGCGCGGTGCAGCGCCACGGCGGTCTTGCCGGTACCGGGACCGCCCTGGACCACCAGGGTGCCGGAAAGCGGAGCCCGGATGATGCGGTCCTGTTCGGCCTGGATGGTGCCGACGATGTCGGACATCTGCCCGGTCCGCTTGGAGTTCAGCGCCGCGAGCAGCGCACCTTCACCCTGGAGGGCTTCGCCTTCTTCCAGCATGGAGTAGTCCAGCACGTCATCCTCGATGGCCTGCACGTCGCGGCCCTTCAGGATCAGGTGCCGGCGGCGTCGTACGCCCTGGCGCTCGAAAGCGGTGGCCTGGTAGAACGTACCGGCTTCGGGGGCGCGCCAATCGACCATCAGTCGCTGCAGCTCCGCCGTCGAAAGGCCGATGCGGCCGATGTAGCGTTCTTCGCCGTCGTCGAGGTCCAGACGGCCGAAAACGAGCCGGTCGTCGACGGCGTTCAGCTGCGCGAGGCGGTCCTCGTACATGGTGGCAAAGGCGTCCCGCTCGGAACGGTTCTGGTGCGAACCCGAGGCGTGGCTGCGCCGGATTGCGGCCAGCTGTTCCCGCTTTTCCTCACGCAGCTCATCGAGGCGTGAGTACAGTCCGGCGACGTACTGACGCTCGTGTTCCAGCTCGTTAGAAGCTGAAGGTGTTTCAGGCATGTTCGCGTTCCCTCTCGCAAAGGCAGAGCGTCAATCTTACAGTGCATTTGGACTTTTGCAGGTCCCTAATGTATGCGGTTTCTCTCTCAGCTGCTGCCTGCGAGGAACGCGTGTCGTACGGGCCTTCCCCTCATTGAGGGGACGGGCCTAGTAGCGGATCAGGGCGGTAACCGGGGTGTCGCCGAGGCGGTCCCGGCCGCCGAGGTCGCCCAGTTCCAGCACGACGCCGAATCCGGCCACTTCCGCGCCTGCCTTGCGGATCAGGCGTGCTGCGGCACCGAGGGTTCCCCCGGTGGCCAGCACGTCGTCGAGGATCAGGACGCGCGAGCCGACGGGCATGTCGTCGCGGTGCAGTTCCAGGGTGCTCTCGCCGTACTCCATCGAGTAGCTTTCGGAGAACACTTCGCGGGGCAGCTTACCGGGCTTGCGCACGGTGATGACGCCCTTGCCGGAGGCGTAGGCAGCGGCGGCGGCAAGCAGGAAGCCACGTGCTTCCACCCCTGCCACGAAATCGAACTGTCCCTCGAAGGGGGCAATGAGGGCATCTACTACGCGCCGGAGGGCGGGCCCGTCAGCAAAGACCGGGGTCAGGTCCCGGAAAACGATCCCGGGCTTGGGGTAATCAGGGATTACAGCGCCCAGGCGTTCGATGGTTTGTTCAATGGACTCGTGGTTATCCGGTTCTGCCGGGGCATCTTTCACCCGTCTACCTTACCCGTTCCACCCCGTTTCGCCGGAGCCGCACGGGCTCCTGTGGCACTTCTCTCGCGGGCTATCCGGCGCTGTCGGTCCGGGCCGGTAGAGGAATAAACGGCAACCGGAGGCGGTTCCATGTCCCGGGCCCCTCGGACGGGACCGGAATCTACCCGCACCAACAGTCAAGGACTGCAACACATATGGCTAACCTGCACGACGTGCTTAAGAACAAGATCGGATTCGGCACAGCTCCGCTGGGAAACATGTTCCGCGACATTCCCCAGGAAGAGGCGCTGGCGACGGTTGAAGCGGCCTGGAACGCAGGCATCCGCTACTTCGACACAGCTCCCTTCTACGGAGCCGGCCTGGCGGAATCCCGCCTTGGCGAGGTCCTCTCGCAGCACAACCGCGATGAGTATGCGCTTAGCACCAAAGTAGGACGGCTGATCCTGGACGAGGAAGAAGAAAAGGGCTCCGGCCTCTTCACCCACGGGCGTTCGAACAAGATCGCCACGGATTACAGCACGGACGCCACTCTGCGGTCCATCGAGGAGAGCCTGAACCGGCTCAAGACGGACCGCCTGGACTTTGTGTTCATCCACGACACGTCCCGGGACTTCCTCGGTGATGAATGGATCTCCAAGTTCGACGAGGCGCGGACCGGCGCGTTCCGGGTACTCGCCCGCCTGCAGGACGAGGGCGTCATCAACGGCTGGGGGCTGGGCGTCAACACCACCGAGCCCATCGAGCTGGCCATGGACATGGACGAGGCCGCGCCGACCATGAACCTCTCCGCCACCCAGTACACCCTGCTGCAGCATGAGCGTGCGCTGCAGCGCATGATGCCCATGGCGCAGGAAAAGGGAGTGGGCATTGTCGTCGGCGGCCCCTTCAACTCCGGCGCCCTGCTGGGCGGCGACTACTTCGATTACGCCGAGATCCCTCCGCAGGTTAAGGCACGGATTGCTGAGCTGACCTCTGTTGCCTCTCGGCACGATGTAAGCCTGAAAGCCGCTGCCCTGCAGTTCTCCGCTGCTCACCCCGCTGTAGCTGCGGTCATCCCGGGCTCCAGCCGGCCTGAACGTGTCGCGGAGGATATTGCGGCGATGAAGGCCGAGATTCCGGCTGCCTTCTGGGACGAGCTGCTGGAAAAGAAGCTCATTTCCGCGCAGGCACCGCTTCCGCGCTCCTAGCAGCAGTTTTGCAGACGGCGTTCCGGGTAACAGTTACCCGGAACGCCGTTCTGCGTTTCACGTCCGCAGGGCCGTAGCTGCCGCGGAGGCCGGCTGCCTGCGCGGCTGGGCGGGACGGTACTTGGACACGGTCGGGTCCCCGGTGAGCCAGTACCGCCACGGATATTCGTCCGAGCCGCCGGGGCCGCTGACTCCCACTCGCGGTCCGGTTGACAGGACTTCCCGGCCCGCCGGTTCGGCGGGGAGTGCAAGGTGCAGGGGGTGAGCGAACACATCCGCCCCGTCCAGCGGCCGGGAAATGCCCAGTGCCTGGGCCAGGCGTGCCGGACCGCGTGCCAGGTCCAGCGGGTTGCGCGGGTTTCCGCGCCGCACGGCGGCAATGTCCGCGCCCTCGATGATCTCGCCGGCGCGCAGCAGCAGCCCGGTGGCATCGCCTTCCGTTCCGCAGACTATGTTGGCGCAGTAGTGCATGCCGTAGGTGAAGTACACATAGAGGTGTCCCGCCGGCCCGAACATGGTGGCGTTTCGTGCCGTCTGGCCGCGGAACGCGTGGGAGCCGGGATCGGCGTCGCCCATGTAGGCCTCCACCTCGGTGATCCGCACACTGACGCGTTCGCCGTCGACGTCGTGGGTCAGGACCGCACCCAACAGCTGGGGTGCGGCGGAGGTGGCCGGGACGGCAAGACGTTCTCGTTCACTCGCAAAAGCCATACTCCGACGGTAGCAAGGTTCATTGGTGAGATTTTCCGTGCTGCTGCTCAGAAGCTCCCGGCAGAGGCTCCGTAGAACTCCTTCAGGGCCGCCAGCCTGCGCGAGCTGGGATGCCAGGGGTTTCCGGCAACGTGGTCGCCGGCGGCGTCCAGTGCCTGGTGCCACGCGGCGAGCAGGGCCGCTGCCTCGTCTGATCCGCCGTTTCCGCCGCCCAGCGGTTGCCGGACGACGACGCGGGTCCGGCCGCCGTCGTCCGTAATGTCAACGGAGGCCTCCGCACCGATGCCGAGTTCCGACGTCGCACGGTCCAGTGCGCTGCCGACATCGCCGGCGGGTGCGTTGAACCAGCGTTCGAAGACGATCCCGGCGGCATCCACGTGGCCCATCGTGGGCGAGACGTCGAATTCCTCCGCGTACGCGTCGCGGAGGGCCTGCCACTGGTCCATGGACACGCGGGCAGGTTCCCGGCCCGCGGCGACGTCGTCGAACACGTCCAGGATCCCCTGCCACCCCGCGGCGCCTTCGGTGAGGAAATCCGCACTGGGCTCATGCGTGCGGAACTGCAGCAATGAACCGTCGGGGGTTTCCAGCACCTGCCAGTCGAGGACGGATTCGTCCCCCAGCGGATCCTCCCAGGTGAACTGCAGGCTAAGTCCGGGGCTCATCTGCAGTACGGTTCCGGTGACCTCCGCGTTGCCCATGTCCAGCCGGTATTCCTTGCCGAGCTGCCAGCCGGGAGTCACTGTGCCGAGCCACTGGGCCACCTTGTCCCCGTTGGTCAACACCTCCCAGATGTAGCCCGCGGGAAAATCGAACCGGCGCTCAAAGACCAGGGTGTAGCCGTCGGGGCGGCGCTCGATTCTTCCGGTGGGAACCGGCGTTTCGACGGGGTTGGACTCGGTCATGGCGCGTCCTCCTGGGGTTCTTCCAAGGGTAGCTTCGGCGGGGGCGCCACCGGGAGGGTCGGGTAGGTAGTCGAAGCGAAAAGACGGGTATCCGGGGTGTCCGGTTCCGCGGTGATCCGGCAGGTTTTCGGGCCGGAAATGTCGGTGCGGGCTGAAAGCCTTGGGGTATGGAGAAGCACGGAGACGAAACGGGCGGCGGGGTCGGCGGCGGAGTCGCTGCCGGGGTGTTTTATGCCAGGCCCAAGAACCCGGAACGCCGGACCAGGTTCCCGGACGGGTTCACCGGCACCTTGGCCCTGCAGAACCCTGCCCGCCTGAACGAGGAAGCCACGTCGGCCGTCCTTCAGCGCCTGCACACGCTGGACGCCTGGCGGTACGCCCAGCAGGCACGCAGCCTGCAGCGTCTGCACGAACACGTCCGGGATGCCTGCACCACCCCGGGGAAAGCGGGTGCGGGACATAGTGCGGACCATTCGCAGGTGTTCAGCCTGACCGTCACGGAGGCCCAGACCCTGCTGTGCCTCTCCTACCAGGCAGCCGCCCGGCTGCTGGCCGACGCCTTGGACCTCTGCACCGGGTTCACGGCTACCCTCAGCGCCCTGGAAGCCGGCAATCTGACCTGCCGGCAGGCCGGAACCATCCTGGACCAATGCCGGTTCCTGGACGGAGCCGAGCAAACCCGTTTCGAGACGGACCTGCTCGCCCGCGCACCCGGACATACAGACGCGCAGTTCACCCGGACCGCGGTAGGGCTGCGAGAACGCCTGCACCCCGAAACCCTCATCCCCCGCCACCGCAAAGCCCTGGAGGCACGGAAGGTCTGGTTCGAAGCCCGTCCCGACGGGATGGCGGAACTCGGCGCCTACCTCGCCGCCGAACAGGGACAGCTGATCTACGGTGCCCTGACCACTGCGGCCCGCGGCGAACAGGCCGCCGGAGACCCCCGCAGCGTCGGCCAGCTCCGCGCCGACATTCTGACTTCGTTACTGACCGGCGCACCGGTTACCAGGCACGACGCGCCGGACCCGTCTACACCGCAGGCACCGCAGGCACCGCACCGGCGACGGGCAGGACACGGCCGTCCGGTCAGCGAACCGACGCCACCCGGTACCGGCGCCGGTGCGCGAACCGAGGTTATGGTGCTGGTCAACGCCGACACCCTCCTGGGCCTGGACGATCAGCCCGCGGAGCTCAACGGCTACGGACCCATCAGTGCCGAAACCGCCCGCCGGCTGGCCGAAAACGCCACCCACCTCACCGGCCTCGTGCAGGATCGGGCCACCGGGGACATCCTCGGTGTCGGGAAACGGCGCCGGATCCCACCCGGCCTGAGGCGCTGGCTCCAGGCCCGCGCCGGAACGTGCCGCTTCCCCGGATGCGACGCCCCCGCGGCAGGACACACCACCACCGAAATCGACCACACCCTGCCGTGGGCAAACGGCGGACCAACCACGCATACGAACCTCTCCCACTTGTGCCGGAAACACCACCGGTTCAAGACCCTCGGCCACTGGAAAGCACACCAATCCACCGACGGACCGAGCTCCGGGATCCTGGAATGGACCTCACCGCTCGGCCGGACCTACCAGACCTCACCCCAGCTCCGCCTGCGTGTCACCGGCCACGAGCCTCCTGACCGCCGGGCGGAACCACCACCCCACGAGGCGCCTCCCCACCGAGACGCCGCCCCACGAAACCCCGCCGCACGAGAGAGCGCCCATTGAGACGCCGCCGCACAAGACGCCGCCGTTCTAACGCCGGAACGGAATATCTCCTGCGATTCGGCTGCCGGCTTGGAGCCGCGGAGCCACTGGAGTCAGAGCCTCAGAAGACCATCCGATGCCGGATGTGATGCCGGTCGGCACGTGCCTGCCAGAATTCGATTTCCCGCGGCTTCAGCGCATACAGCTGCCACTGCGGGTTCGAGCTCCCGTCCGATGCCGGCCTGGCATCCCAGTCGGCGGCCGATGCTTGCCGGGAGAGTTCCACTACAGCTCCGGCAACGCGAATCTGGCGGCCGAGTTCCGGCCAGTAGAAGTTCATTGCAGCATTCGGGTTCTCGGCCAGTTCTCCGCCTTTGCGCGAGGTACGGGCAGTGGCAAACTGCCAGCCGCCGTCGTCGTCAATGTCCTTGAGGATGAGCATCCGGGAGGAGACGTGCCCGCCTCCGTCGGCCGTGGCAAGGGAAAACGCGTGCGGCTGCCGCACCCCGGCGGCCAGCGCACCGGAAAGCCACTCGCGGAAAAGTTCTGCGGGGTCCTGCGGCCCGGCAGAGGGATCGAAGTCGGGAAGATTCACGGGAAAGTCCGGAAGGGCACGCAGCCGGGCCCGGAAGGAATCAGTCATGCCGCCCAGCGTAGCCGTGTGCGGGCGCCGCCTGCCCCGCCCGCCCGCCTGCTCCTTAGCCCGGCACCGAAAAAGAAACGGACCCCGGGGAGGTGCACTCCATCGGGGTCCGTCACAGGTCGCGCAGATTCAGCCTACGTAACCGCGCACCTCGCCGATCTGGCGGATCAGCTCCGCCAGTTGCAGCTCGACAGCGGACCGGGCAGTACCGCCCTGGGAGCTGCGGCTGTCCAGCGAGCCTTCGGTGCTGAGCACGGTGCGCACCTCGGGCGTCAGGTGCGGAGAGATTCCGGCATAGTCTTCATCGGTCAGGTCCCAGAGTTCGACGCCGCGCCCCTCGGCCAGCTGCACAGCGGCTCCGGAGAGCTCATGCGCCTCACGGAAGGGCACGCCCTGGCGGACCAGCCACTCGGCAATGTCGGTGGCCAGGGCAAAGCCCTGCGGCGCCAGCGACTGCATCCGCTCGGTGTTGAACTTCAGGGTTGCGATCATCCCGGACACCGCCGGAAGCAGTACCTCGAGGGTATCGGCAGCATCGAAGACCGGTTCCTTGTCTTCCTGCAGGTCACGGTTGTAGGCCAGCGGAAGGCCCTTCAGGGTGGCCAGCAGCCCGGCAAGGTCGCCGATCAGCCGTCCGGCCTTGCCGCGGGCAAGTTCGGCAACATCCGGATTCTTCTTCTGCGGCATGATCGAGGACCCGGTGGAGTAGGCGTCATCGAGCGTGATGAAGGAGAACTCCTTCGTGGCCCAGATGATGATCTCCTCGCTGACCCGGGACAGGTCGACGCCGATCATGGCGGCAACCCACGAGAACTCCGCGTAGACATCTCGGGAAGCAGTTCCGTCAATGGAGTTCCAGACAGCGGAATCGAATCCCAGGTCCTCCGCCACGGCGTTCGGATCAAGGCCCAGCGAGGAGCCGGCCAGGGCACCGGAACCGTAGGGAGAGACTGCCGCACGCTTATCCCAGTCGGCCAGCCGCTGCACATCGCGCAGCAGGGACCAGGCGTGCGCCAGCAGGTGGTGGCTGAGCAGGATGGGCTGGGCATGCTGCAGATGGGTGCGTCCGGGCATCGCCACGCCGAGGTGGTCCTGCGCCTGGCCCACCAGTGCGTCGATGACGGACAGCACGCCGGCGCCGATGATGCGGGCGTGGTCCCGTAGATACATCCGCCCCAACGTGGCGATCTGGTCATTGCGGGACCGGCCTGCGCGCAGCTTTCCGCCCAGCTGGGTTCCCGCCCGCTCAATCAATCCGCGTT
The DNA here is from genome assembly GCF_020731025.1 of Arthrobacter sp. zg-Y895. NCBI lineage: Bacteria > Bacillati > Actinomycetota > Actinomycetes > Micrococcales > Micrococcaceae > Arthrobacter > Arthrobacter sp. zg-Y895. The sequence goes on along the minus strand of NZ_JAJFZY010000014.1, from coordinate 80,724 downwards.
CCAGTGAACCGTGGACATCCTCGTCGGACTCCGCCGGCACATACGCACCCGACTTCACATCGGCGTCGAGCTGGTCCAGGGCTGCAAGCATCCCCTCCAACTCGCCGTCGTCGAGCAGGCCGGCCTTGTGCAGCACGCGTGCGTGGGCACGCGAGCCGGCAATGTCGTAGCCGGCAAGCCGCCAGTCGAAGTGGGTGGATTTGCTCAGCTCGGCAAGGGCGTCTGCCGGGCCGCCGGCGAACCGGCCGCCCCACAGGGCACCTTGGACGGTTGAACCGGAGGTCCCGGTACCCGCTGCTTCTTCTGGCGACTTGCCGTCTGTCATGTGCTTACTTACCTTCTGCTAGGCGCTGGTCGCGGCCGGAGGCCACCTTGGAGGACATCCCGAACAGCTCGATGAAACCGCGGGCCATGGACTGGTCGAAGCTGTCGCCGGTGTCGTAGGTGGCCAGGTTGAAGTCATACAGGGATGACTCGGAGCGGCGTCCCGTAACCACCGGGCGGCCGGCGTCGAGGGTCATGCGGATGTCGCCGGAGACGTACTGCTGGGTGTCGCCGATGAAGGCGTCCAGGGACTGCTTCAGCGGGGAGAACCACTGGCCGTCGTAGACCAGCTCGGTCCAGCGCTGGCCGACCGTCTTCTTGAAACGGGCCTGCTCGCGCTCCACCGTGACGTTTTCCAGCTCGCGGTGCGCAGCCATCAGCGCCATGGCGCCGGGGGCTTCGTAGATTTCGCGGCTCTTGATGCCCACGAGGCGGTCTTCGACAATGTCGATCCGGCCGATGCCCTGGGCGCCGGCGCGGCGGTTCATTTCCTCGATGGCCTGCAGCGGGGTGACCGGCTTGCCGTCAATCGCGACCGGCACGCCTTCCTTGAAGGTGATGACGACTTCATCCGGGGCGGAAGCCGACGCCGGATCGGAGGTGTACTCGTACACGTCCGGGGTGGGGCCGTTCCAGATGTCTTCGAGGAAGCCGGTCTCCACGGCACGTCCCCAGACGTTGGCGTCAATGGAGAACGGGTTCTTCTTGGTGGTGACGATCGGCAGGTTCTTCTCCTCGGCAAAGGCGATGGCCTTGTCGCGGGTCAGGGCCAGGTCGCGGACCGGTGCGATGCACTTCAGGTCCGGGCCCAGGGTCTGGATGCCGACTTCGAAACGCACCTGGTCATTGCCCTTGCCGGTGCAGCCGTGGGAGACGGTGGTGGCGCCGAACTGGCGGGCAGCAGCCACCAGGTGCTTCACGATGACGGGACGCGAGAGTGCCGACACCAGCGGGTAGGCATCCATGTACAGGGCGTTGGCCTTCAATGCCGGCATGCAGTACTCAGTGGCGAATTCCTCGCGGGCATCGGCAACGTAGGCTTCCACGGCGCCGCAGTCCAGGGCTCGCTGGCGCACGGTTTCCAGGGACTCGCCGCCCTGTCCTACATCTACGGCAACGGCAATAACTTCAGCGCCGGTTGCCTCGGCAATCCAGCCGATGGCTACTGACGTATCCAGGCCACCGGAATAGGCCAGAACAATACGTTCGCTCACGGATTTCGCTCCTCTTGCATTGGTTGCGGCCCGTACGGGGCCGCTGGTTGGTTCAGGATGAAAGTCTTGGGTTGTGGTGCAGCGGGCCGGGACCTGGTTACAGGATCCGGCTTTCGGGTGCGGAGCCGTTGTTGCTGGCTTCGTCTGCGATCCGCAGGAAACGGGCCGCGAGGTCGGGGCCGCCCTCGGGGTCCCGGGTCACCATCATCACCGTGTCGTCGCCGGCGATGGTGCCCAGTACCGACGGCAGCACGGAATGGTCGATGGCCAGTGCCAGGAAGTTCGCGGCTCCGGGCGGAGTCCGCAGCACCACGATATTCGCAGACGCCTCGGCGGTAACCAGCAGTTCACCGCAGAGCCGGGCCAGCCGTGCATCCAGCACTTCCTGCGTGACTCCGGATTTAGGCGCCCGTTCCCCGCCCTCGGACGGAACGGCATACACCAGGGCACCGTCCTTGCCGCGCATGCGCACGGCACCGAGTTCCACCAGGTCGCGGGAGAGCGTCGCCTGCGTAACCTGCACGCCGTCGTCGGCCAACAGTGCCGCGAGCTCGGCCTGGGAACGGATGGAAAGACCCGTCAGGAGGGTGCGGATGCGCGCCTGGCGCGCCGTCTTCGTTGCCGGCATGGTCATGCCCGTGCCTCCGGAATTCCAGTGAGGCCGGACTGCGCCATGAGCCAGACCATCAGGGCCTTCTGCGCATGCAGCCGGTTTTCCGCTTCGTCCCAGACCACCGACTGCGGTCCGTCGAGCACATCGGCGGAGATTTCGTAGCCGCGGTAGGCGGGCAGGCAGTGGAGCACGACGGCGTCGCCCGCCGCCTGCGCCATCGCGTCGGCGTCCACGGCGTAGCTGCGGAACAGCTCCTGCCGGGCGGCCTTTTCGGCTTCCTGCCCCATGGACACCCAGGTGTCGGTGGCGACGACGTCGGCACCGGCCACCGCTTCGACGGCGTCCGTAGTGATGGTCACGGAGCCGCCGGTCTCCTCGGCACGGGCCGCAGCGGCGTCAACAATCCGCGGATCGGGCAGGTAGCCCAGAGGGCCGGCCACCCGGACGTGCATTCCGGCTGTCACGCCGGCGAGCAGGTAGGAGTTGGCCATGTTGTTGGCGCAGTCACCGAGGTAGGCCAGCGTGAGGCCGGCGAGCCTGCCCTTGTGCTCGCGGATGGTCATCAGGTCCGCCAGGAGCTGGCACGGGTGGTAGTCGTCCGACAGCGCGTTGATGACCGGAACCGAGGAGTTGGCAGCCATTTCCTCCAGGCCGGCCTGTGCGTAGGTCCGCCAGACGATGGTGGAAACCATGCGTTCCAGCACCTTGGTGGTGTCCGCGACGCTCTCCTTATGTCCCAGCTGGGACTCCCCCGCGCCGATGATCAGCGGAACGCCGCCCAGATCGGAGATGCCGGCCGCAAAGGACACCCGGGTCCGGGTGGAGGTCTTGTCGAAGATGACGGCCACGGTCTTGCGGCCGGTGGATTCGCCGGCGAACGGCTGGTGTTTGTAGCGGTCCTTCTTGAGCGCATCGGCCAGATCCAGGACTTCTGCCTGTTCCGCCTGCGTGAGGTCGGTGTCGACCAGGAAATGACGGGTCATGGTTTTCCTTCAGTGGTTGTGCCGGTGGCACCGGGTACGGAGTCTGGGGTGGTCGCGGCGGCGGGAACGGAAGCGGCACCCGTGTCCGAGGCACCACCAGCGGCCGCTCGCAGGATACCCGGCAGTGCGTCCAGGAAGGTGCCGGCCTGCTCCGGAGTCAGGATCAGCGGCGGGGCCAGCCGCAGCGTTCCCGGGCCGGTGCTGTTGATGATGAAACCCGCTTCCAGAGCGGCCGCGACCATGGCGGGAGCAGCGTCGTCGACCAGGTCGATGCCGATGAGGAGGCCCTCCCCGCGCACCTCGGCCACGAAATCCAGAGCTGCGAGTTCCCGGCGCAGGTAGTCCCCGGTGCTGCGCACATTGGCCAGAACCGATTCCAGCACGGACAGGGTAGCCAGGGCTGCAGCGGCAGCCACGGGATTCCCGCCGAACGTGGTGCCGTGCATTCCGGCCGCCAGCAACCCGGAGGTCCGCTCGCCGAAGGTGATCATGGCGCCGACGGGGAAGCCGCCGCCGAGTCCCTTGGCCAGGGTCATGGCATCCGGAAGGACGCCTTCGGAGGCGAACCATTTGCCCGTACGGCCGATGCCGGTCTGCACTTCGTCAATGACCAGCAGCGCGCCTGCAGCGCGGGTGGCCTCGCGGGCGGCCTGCAGGTAGCCCGGGGGAAGCATCCGTACTCCTGCCTCGCCCTGGATCGGTTCCAGGAAAACAGCGGCTACGGTCTCATCTACTGCGCCCAGCAGTGCGTCGATGTCCCCGAACGGAAGGTGCTCCACTCCCCCGGGCAACGGTTCGAAGGGTTCCCGGTAGGCAGGTTTTGCCGTGAGGGCCAGCGCTCCCATGGTCCTGCCGTGGAAAGCTCCTTCGAGCGCCAGGATCCGGGTGCGACCGGCAGCGGGGTCGGAGTTCCGCCGGGCCAGCTTGAAGGCTGCCTCGTTGGCTTCGGCACCGGAGTTCGCAAAGAACACCTTCGAACCCTGCGGAGCGTCGGCAAGCGCCAGCAGCCGTTCGGCCAGCTCCACCTGCGGAAGGCTGGTGAAGAAGTTGGACACGTGGCCGAGGGTGGCAAGCTGATCGGACACCGCCGCCACGAGTGCCGGATGGGCGTGGCCCAGGGAGTTGACGGCAATGCCGCCCAGCAGGTCGAGGTACTGCTTCCCGTCGGCGTCTTCCACATAGCAGCCGCTGCCGCGGACAAGCACCCGCTGCGGAGCACCGAAGACGCCCATCAGGGAGGAACCGTAGCGGTTCAGCCATTCCTCCTGCGTGCCCTGGGCTGCCGTTCCGGGCATTGCGCCCCGGGTATCCGGGTTATGCATCTTTGTCCTCCGGTACTACCTGGGTGCCGATTCCGGCTTCGGTGAAGATTTCCAGCAGCATGGAGTGCGCCATCCGGCCGTCCACTACTGCGGCGCGGTCAACGCCGCCGTCTACGGCGGCGAGGCATGCCTGCATCTTGGGGATCATGCCCGCTTCGAGGCCGGGCAGCATGGCCCGCAGTTCCCCGGCGGTCAGGGAGGAGATCAGCGAGGACTTGTCCGGCCAATCTCCGTAGAGGCCCTCCACGTCCGTGAGGACCACCAGCCGCGACGCGCCGAGGGCTACGGCCAGGGCAGAGGCGGCCGTATCGGCGTTGACGTTGAGCACCTGTCCGGTGGGGCCGCCGTCGGCATCCACCTCCGGTGCCACAGTGCTGATCACCGGGATCCGTCCGGCGGCAATGATGTCCAGGATCGCGCCGGGGTTGACCCCCGTCACTTCCCCGACCAGGCCGAGGTCCAGTTCCTCTCCGTCCACCACGACGCCGGTCCGTACGGCCTCCAGCAGGCCGCCGTCCTCGCCGGACAGTCCGACGGCGTAGGGACCGTGCGCGTTAACGAGGCCTACGAGCTCGCGGCCCACCTGGCCGGTCAGGACCATGCGCACCGCGTCCATCGCCTCGGGAGTAGTCACCCGCAGCCCGCCGCGGAATTCGGAGGCGATACCGAGCCGGTCCAGCATGGCGCTGATCTGCGGGCCGCCGCCGTGGACAACCACCGGGTGCACGCCGGCGTGGTGGAGGAACACGATGTCCTCGGCAAAGGCCCGTCGAAGGTCGTCGTTAACCATGGCGTTGCCGCCGTATTTGATGACCATGGTGGTGCCCGCGAAGCGCTGGATCCAGGGCAGTGCTTCGATCAGCGTTGCCGCTTTGTCCTGTGCCCGCAGCCGTTCGCCGGCCGCTGCTGGTGTGATCATGCCTGTCCCCCGGTTAGCTGCTGTACGCAGAATTCTCATGGACGTAGTCCGTGGTGAGATCGTTCGTCCAGATCGTGGCGCTTTCCGTACCCGCGTGCAGGTCGATTTCCACGCTGACCGCACGCGGTGCCAGGTCCACGTTCTCCCGGGGGTCTCCGATGCCGCCGTTCCGGCAGACCTGCACGCCGTTGATGGTGACGTCAATCCGGTCCGGTTCGAATGCCACATCGGTGGTTCCGACCGCGGACAGCACCCGACCCCAGTTCGGATCGTTGCCGAAGATGGCTGTCTTGAACAGGTTGGAGCGGGCGACGGCGCGGGCAGCGGTTTCCGCGTCGGCCACCGTGGCGGCATTGACCGTGGTGATGGCGATGTCGTGGCTGGCGCCTTCGGCATCGGTGATCAGCTGCTGTGCGAGCGAGAAGCAGACCTCCGTGAGTCCGCCGGCGAATTCCCCTGCTTCAGGTGCCGCACCTGAGGCACCGGAGGCCATCAGGATCACGGTGTCGTTGGTGGACATGCAGCCGTCCGAATCGGTTCGGTCGAAGGTCAAAGCGGTTGCGGCCCGCAGCGCCGAGTCCAGGGCGGGTGCCGGGAGATCCGCGTCGGTCGTCAGGACCACCAGCATTGTGGCGAGTCCGGGCGCGAGCATTCCGGCTCCCTTGGCCATGCCGCCGATGCGGTAGGTCCGGCCCGCGCTGTCCGTGCCGGTGAAGACTGCCTGCTTGGCGACGCTGTCAGTGGTCATGATGGCATGCGCCGCGTCTGCGCCTGCGTCGGCGGACAGGAGCCCGGCTGCCGCTTCGATGCCCGGAAGCAGTTTGTCCATCGGCAGCTGGACGCCGATCAGGCCGGTGGAGCAGACAAGCACGTCGGAAGCGCTGAGCCCCAGGAGTTCCGCGGTCTTTTCAGCGGTGGTGTGGGTGTTCCGGAATCCCTCGCTGCCGGTGCAGGCGTTGGCGCCGCCGGAGTTCAGGATGACGGCGTCTGCCCGTCCATCGGACACTGCCTGCCGGGACCACAGCACCGGAGCGGCTGTGATGCGGTTACGGGTGAAGACGGCCGCGGCAGCCTTCGACGGACCGTCGTTGACGACCAGGGCGACGTCGCGTCCCCCGGAATCCTTCAGGCCTGCGGCCACGCCCGCGGCACGGAAACCCGCCGGGGCGGTGATGCCGGTGACGGGTCCAGTGGTGCTTTCGGTGGTCGCACTGGTCGTTGATTCGGCGCTCATTACGGTGCCACTCCCTGCTGGGTCAGTCCCGCGGTTTCATCCAGACCGAGGGCAATATTCATGGACTGCACGGCGCCGCCGGCTGTTCCCTTGTTGAGGTTGTCAATGACGCAGCTGACAATCACCCGGTTCGCGTGGGCGTCGTAGGCGAGCTGCATCACGGCGTAGTTGGAGCCGACCACCATCTTGGTGGCGGGCCACTGGCCTTCCGGCAGCACCCGGACGAAATGTTCTGACGCGTATGCCTGTTCCCACGCTGTGCGCAGGGCCGCAGGGTCGACGCCGGGGCGGACCTTCGCGGTGGCGGTGGTAAGGATGCCGCGGGCCATCGGAGCAAGCGTGGGCGTGAAGGACACGGCCACGGGCTCTCCGGCGGCGGCGGACAGGCCCTGTTCGATTTCAGGGGTGTGCCGGTGGGTGCCGCCCACACCGTAGGGACTCATGCCGCCCAGGACTTCCGAGCCCAGCAGGTGGGGCTTGGCGGCCTTGCCGGCGCCCGAGGTGCCGGAGGCCGACACGATGACGACGTCCTGCGGCTCCAGCAGGCCGGCGGCAAAGCCGGGTGTCAGTGCGAGCAGGGAACTTGTCGGGTAGCAGCCGGGGACGGCAATCCGGCGGGCGCCCTTGAGCCGGTCGCGGTGTCCGGGCAGTTCGGGCAGTCCGTAGGGCCAGGTACCCGCGTGCGGAGAACCGTAGAACTTTTCCCACGCGATGGGATCCTCGAGCCGGTGGTCGGCGCCGGCGTCGATCACCAGCGTGTCCGGATCCAGCTGGGCGGCAATCCCCGCGCTGGCGCCGTGCGGCAGGGCGAGGAAAACGACGTCGTGTCCCGCCAGCGTCTCGACGGTGGTGTCCGCCAGCACCCTGTCGGCGAGGGAATGCAGGTGCGGCTGCAGCTCCCCGAGCCGGCTGCCGGCATTGCTGTGGGCCGTGATGGCACCAATGGAAACCTCCGGGTGGCCGGCCAGCAGGCGCAGCACTTCACCCCCGGCATAGCCGCTGGCGCCCGAGACTGCTACGGAAATCGTCATGTCCCCACCCTACAGCACACTTATGCACTGTCTCCAATATTTATGCAAACCGTATGATGGGGACCATATCGAGCCAGTACGTTCCAGCCAGCAAAAGAGGCCATGCCATGCACAAAGCCATTGTCGTCCCGCAGCCGGGCGGACCGGAAATCCTGCGCTATGAAGACGTTGACCTGCCGCAGCCCGGCCCGCGGCAGGTGCTGGTCAAGGTCGCCGCAACCGGGGTGAACTTCATCGACACCTATAAGCGCAGTGGCATTTATCCGATGTCATATCCCTTCATTCCCGGTTCGGAGGCCGCTGGGACCGTGGTGTCCGCAGGGCTTGAATCCGGCTTCCGGGAGGGTGACCGGGTAGCCACGGCAGAAGGTGGCGGGGCCTATGCGCAGTACATGCTGTTGGACGCGGACGTGGCGCTGCCGGTGCCCGGGGGCATCCGGGACGACACCGCTGCGGCACTGCTGCTGCAGGGTATTACCGCGCATTACCTGTGCAACTCCACGTTTCCGGTGCAGGAAGGACAGACGGCGCTGGTGCATGCCGGTGCCGGCGGCGTCGGACTGCTGCTGATCCAATTGCTCAAGGCCAAGGGCGCGACGGTGATCACCACCGTGTCCACCGAGGAGAAGGAGCTCCTGGCCGAAGGCGCCGGGGCCGACCATGTGCTGCGCTATGACGGTTTCACCGGTCAGGTGCGTGCCCTCACCGGCGGGCAGGGAGTGGACGTGGTTTACGACGGCGTCGGGCAGGCCACCTTCGACGGCTCGCTCGCCAGCCTGCGCACCCGGGGCATGATGGTGCTCTTCGGCGCTGCCTCCGGGCAGGTCCCGCCGTTCGACATCCAGCGGCTGAACTCCTCCGGTTCCCTGTTCCTGACCCGGCCCACGATTGCGCATTACCTGCTCACACCCGAAGAACGCCGGTGGCGGGCCCGGGAACTCTTTGACGCGGTTCTGGCCGGCAAGCTGGACGTGCGGATCGGACAGACCTATCCGCTGGCCGAGGCCTCCCGTGCGCACGCTGACCTTGAAGGGCGGAAGACCACCGGAAAGGTACTACTGGTTCCGTAAGCCGGAAGCGGCTCCGCCAAGTGCAGCCGGCCCGTCCCGGTGCTGCCGGCGGAGCCCGCTCTTACCGGCCACGCCCGGCAAGCTCGGCCCGAAGGTCCGTCCCGCTGGTGTGGAGCACCGTGTGGAACCCCATGGCCCGAGCCGTCGAAATGTTCTGCAGGTTGTCGTCGATAAAGACGATGCCCTCCGGCGCAGCACCAAGGCCGGCAACCACCCGGTCGAAGATCCGCCGGTCCGGCTTCACCAGGCCCATCTGCCCGCTGAAGTACAGCTTCGAGAAATACTGCGCCCAGGACGATTCGGTGGAATACCGCCGCGACATGCCCGCCGGCATGTTGGAGAGCAGGGCAAGGTTGGCGCCGTCGCTGTGCAGCGTCTGCAATACCTCCACTGTCCGGGGATTCAGATGGGACCACTGCGCGGCGTCCAGTTCCTCCAAGGTTTCCACCTCTGCCGGGACCGGATCCCGGCCAAGCACGCTTCCCCAGTACTGCGCCGGGGTCAGCCGGCCGGCGTCGAAGTCTTCGCGCCTTTCCCAATACGGGCTCGTTCCGGCCGCCAGCTCCCGGAGGCCGGTGGCCTGTTCCAGCAACCGCCAGTCCTCCGGGGCGGGGGCGGTGGAAATCACCATGCCGTAGTCGAAGAGGTACCAGTGCGGGCCGGAGGATGTCATCGCCACAGCTTAGCGAACGGTCCGGAGTGCGGCAGCTGTGTTCAGTTCCCGCCGGAATCCGGCAGGGCTTACCCAAACGGCAGGGCTTAAACGCAGCAGGCCCCGCCGGATAACGACATCCGGCGGAGCCTGCTGGTTGGTTGGATAACCCTAGCGCTGAACGGCACCGAACCGTTCGGCGGCCAGCGAGACGGCTGCGGCACGGGCCTCGGAGGCTTCGTCCGCGGTCAGGGTACGGTCCGGCGCGCGGAAGCGCAGCGCGAACGCGAGCGACTTGTGCCCGGGCTCAATGCCCTGCCCTGCGTAGACGTCGAACAGGGCCACATCTTCGAGCAGTTCCCCGGCTCCTTCGCGCAGTGCCTCGCGGACCTGCTCGGCGGGAACGTCCTCTGCCACCACCAGCGCCACGTCCTGCGTGGAAATGGGGAAGCTGGAAATCGGACGGGCAACGATGACGTCGGGGGCGGCGTCGAAAATCGCATCCACGTTCAGTTCCGCAGCCACCGTGCGGGCAGGCATGTCCCGTGCGGCCAGGAGCTTGGGGTGCAGTTCGCCGGCGTAGCCCACGGTCTCGCCGCTGCGCAGTGCGATGCGTGCGGTGCGGCCGGGGTGGAACGCCTGGTGGGTGCCCTGTTCCACCACGAGTTCCACGCCGAGGACGTCGCCCATCAACCGGGCGTAATCGACGGCGTCGGCCCAGTCCCAGGCGCGGGGCGTGTTGCCGGCACCGGGAGCGGACTCATGGCCGGCCAGCAGGACGCCCACATGCAGCGGCTGGTCGGGAATTCCGGCGTAGAGCTCGTCCAGGACTTCCTCGGACGGCTTGGCACCCAGCGGCGGGATGCTCTCCGTGCCCAGGTGCTCGCCGGGCAGGAAGACCGTGCCCGATTCGAACAGTGCCAGATCCCGGAAGCCGCGGGACATGTTGCGTTTCGCAACCTCGAACAGGCCGGGCAGCACCGAGGTGCGCAGGTAGCCGTACTCGGCGCTGAGCGGATTGGCCAGCTTCAGGGCCGGGCGGGTGCCCGGCTCCGGAGCACCGAAGGTGTTGTTGTCCACCTCGGTCACGAACGGATAGGCCAATACCTCCGTAAGGCCGGCTGCTGCAAGTGACTGCATGAGCCGGCGGCGCTGCTGCTGCAGGCGGGTCAGGCCGCGCCCGGGAGGGGCGACCGGCAGGGTGGACGGAATCTTGTCATAGCCCACCAGTCGGATGATTTCCTCAGTGAGGTCCTCGCGCGTCTCCAGGTCCGGGCGCCAGCTCGGCGGCGTCACCAGGTAGCCGTCGTCGGTCTTCTCGACCGTAGCGCCCAGGTCCTCCAGCGTCCCGGTGATCTGGGACTCGGTGAAGTCCAGGCCGATCAGCTGGGCCGGGAACTGTGCGGGCAGTTCGATGCGCCGCGGCGCGGGGGCCGTGCCGACGTCGGTAATGGACTCATCGGCCGTGCCGCCGGCGAGTTCCACCAGCAGGTCCACCGCACGCTGCGCGGCGACGTCGGCAACGTTCCAGTCCACGCCGCGTTCGAAGCGCTTGGACGCTTCGGAGGGCAGCCGGTGCCGGCGGCGGGAGCGGGCAATGCTGACTTCCTCGAAGTGGGCGGCTTCGATCAGGACATTCTGCGTTCCGTCGGCAACCTCGGTGGCAGCTCCGCCCATCACGCCGGCGATGCCGATGGCACCGGTTCCGTCAGTGATCAGCAGGTCCTCCGGGGAAAGCCGGCGTTCCTTCTCGTCCAAGGTCTTCAGGGTTTCGCCCTCGGCGGCGCGGCGGACCACGATCTCGCCGGTGAGCTTATCCAGGTCGTAGAAGTGCAGCGGCTGGCCGAGTTCGAGCATCACGTAGTTGGAAATGTCGACTACCAGCGAGATCGACCGCATGCCCGCCAGGCGCAGGCGCGAGGACATCCACGGCGGGGTGGGCCGGGAGGTATCGACGCCGCGGACGGTCCGGGCCACGAACCGGTCGCAGCCGGGCTTGCCGTAAATGGGCGCGGCGTCGTCGAGCCGCACCGGGTAGCCGTTGCCGTCTGCCTGCGGAACAACGACGGCGGCAGCCGGGTCGGTGAACTTGGTGCCCGTGGCGTGGGCATATTCACGGGCGGCGCCGCGGATGGAGAAAACGTAGCCGCGGTCCGGAGTGACGTTGATTTCCGCCGCCTGGTCGTACAGGCCGAGCAGTTCCATCGCGTCCGTGCCCACCTCGGGGTCCAGCCCCAGGGTGGAGAGCACCAGGATGCCGTCATGGTCCTCGCCGATGCCGAGTTCTCGCACGGAGGCAATCATGCCGGCCGAGACGTGGCCGTAGGTCTTGCGCGGGCTGATGCGGAAGTCTCCGGGCAGCACGGCACCGGGCAGGGTGACAACAACCTTGTCCCCTACCTTGAAGTTGTGCGCGCCGCAGACAATGCCCTGCACGCCGGAGGGCTCGATGCCCTTGCCGGTCAGGGGCTGCTCGGCACCTTCCGGCACCACACGGACCGTGCACCAGTTGATGGTCTTGCCGTTGCTCTGCGGCTCCGGCTCCATGCTGAGCACCTGGCCCACCACGATCGGACCCTGCAGGTCATCGGTGGGACGGTGGACGTCTTCTTCTTCCAGACCAACGCGCACGAGGTCTTCCATCACGTCTTCGGCGGTTGCGTCCGCCGGTACCTGGGCATACTCGCGCAGCCAGGAAAGTGGGATTCTCACTTAGATCTCCATCCCGAAGTGTTCGCTGAAACGTACGTCGCCTTCAATCATTTCGTGCATGTCCGAAACCTCGTTGCGGAACATGAGGGCACGGTCAATGCCCATGCCGAAGGCAAAACCTGAATAGACCTCGGGGTCGATCCCGGCGGCGCGGAGCACGTTGGGGTTGACCATTCCGCAGCCGCCCCATTCGATCCAGCGCGGGCCGCCCTTGGCGCCCGGGTGCCAGATGTCCAGCTCGGCGCTGGGTTCGGTGAAGGGGAAGTAGTTCGGCCGCAGCCGGACCTTCGCTTCATCACCGAATAGAACACGCGTGAAGTGCTCCAGGGTGCCGACCAGGTCAGCCATGGTCAGGCCCTTGTCGATGGCCAGGCCTTCGAACTGGTGGAAGACCGGGGTGTGCGTGGCGTCCAGCTCGTCGGTGCGGAACACCTTGCCGGGGCAGAGCACGTAGATCGGCAGGTCGCGCTCAAGCATGGAGCGGACCTGTACCGGGGAGGTGTGCGTACGCATAACCAGGTGCGCCTCGGGCGGTTCCACGAAGAAGGTGTCCTGCATTTCTCGGGCCGGGTGGTCCGGCTTGAAGTTCAGCGCGTCGAAGTTGAACCACTCGGATTCCACTTCGGGGCCTTCCGCGATTTCCCAGCCCATGCCGACGAACACATCCGCCACCCGGTCCTGCAGGGTGGAGATGGGATGCCGGCCGCCGATGTGCCGGCGGCGGGGAGCTGCGGTGACGTCCACGGCCTCTTCGACGAGGATCCGGGCGTCGCGCTCCGCTTCAAGCTCAACGGTGCGGGCGGCGAGCGCGGAGTTGATCCGGCCGCGGGCGGGGCCCACGAGTTTGCCGGCGGCGGCCTTCTGGTCCTTGGGGAGCTTGCCGATGGTCCGGTTCGCTCCGCTCAGCGGCGACTTCTCGCCGGTGACGGCAATCCGGACTTCCTTGAGCTCACTCAGGTCCGCGGCCGCGGCAATGGCGGCGAGCGCCTGCTCGACGGCGGCGGCTATGGCGGCTTCATCCAGCGGATTCGGCGGCTCGGGCTGGGTGCCCTCAGGGGAAGTATCTGGGGAACCGGTCCCCGGTGTGGAGTTAGACATGTACTGTTCTTACCTGTTTCCGGCCCTAGTTGGGTTCTGGCTTATCATTGCAAGTCTAGTAGACGCCCCCGACCGGGCCGTCATACTGCCGCTGGGAGGTTCCATGCCGTCCGTACCGATCGTTCTCCGACCGCGCGCAGTCTCTATCCGCCGCTGGATCAATCTGCTGAATCTCTCCACCCCTGCGGGTGTGCTGCTGGCGCGGGCCACCGGGTGCAGCATCACCCCGGGGCCGCAGAAGATCACCCTCGCCGAGGGCTATCCGCTGCCACTCCCCCGTGCGGCCGCGTTCACCGTCGGCAACGTGGTCCTCTACCGTTCCTCCTCGGCCCGCCGCATCCACGCGCCGGACAGCCCGCTGCTGCGCCACGAGACGCGCCACAGCACGCAGTATGCCCTCCTGGGTCCGTTCTTCCTGCCCGCGTACTCTGCGGCTGCGGCCCTCTCGCGCGTGATTGCCGGCGATCCGGCGTCGGCGAATCCGTTTGAACGGCTGGCCGGGCTGCGCGACGGCGGGTACCGGCCGAACCCCGGAAGGCCGCGGCGGCGCCCCCGGACCCGCGTTACCCCGGCAGTCCGGCATCGGCGCCCGCCCAGCGGCACTACCCCCTGATTCGAACATATGTTCTAATAATGGGATGAGGTGGCAAGGTCAGGAACTGAAGGCATCACCCGCGAAGGGCAACGAACCCGGAACCGCCCAAGGGGAGCCCGGGCCGGCTACGGCATCCGGTTCGCTCCAGGCCGCTTCGGCAGTGCCCCCTGCGGGAGGGCCTGCAGAAACTCCCGGTGCAGCAACGTCCCCTGCAGGACCACCCCTTGCAGCACTGCCGCTTACCGCAGTTTCGGGCACCACGGATCCGCTCATCCCGCTGCAGGGCCTGGTCCGCTCCGTGCGTACGCCGGACTTTGCGGGCGTGACCTTCCACGAGGTCGTGGCCAAGTCGGTGCTCAACAAGGTGGGCGGCGGCTCTAATATGCCCTTCGAATGGACCGTCAATCCGTACCGCGGCTGCAGCCATGCCTGTGTTTACTGCTTCGCCCGCAAGACCCACACCTACCTGGATATGGACAGCGGCGCCGATTTCGACAGCCAGCTGGTGGTCAAGGTCAATGCTGCCGAAGTCCTGCAGCGGGAACTCGCACGGCCCTCCTGGCAGCACCACCATGTGGCCATGGGCACCAATACGGACCCGTACCAGCGGGCCGAGGGCCGCTACCAGCTCATGCCCGGCATCATCCGCGCCCTGGCGGACAGCGGCACGCCTTTCTCCATCCTGACGAAGGGCACCCTGCTGGCCCGCGATATCCCGCTCCTGAAGGAGGCCTCCGGGCAGACCGAAATCGGCATGGGTATTTCGCTGGCACTGGTGGACCCCGAACTGGCTAAGCGGGCGGAACCGGGAACGCCCACACCCCGTGCGCGGCTGGAGCTGATCAGCCGGCTGCGGGATGCCGGACTCCCCTGTTCGGTCATGGCCATGCCGATCCTGCCCTGGCTGACCGACGGCGACGAATCCCTCGATGCCCTGTTCTCCGCGCTCTCATCGGCCGGCGCCACGGGGGTCACGGCGGGTGCGCTGCATCTGCGGCCCGGTGCCCGCGAGTGGTACCTCGAGTTCATTGCCCGGCACTACCCGCAGCTCTCCGGCAAATACGCTGACCTGTACGGCAAGGGAACGTATGCGTCGAAGGAATACCGGGACTGGCTGGCCGGGCGGATCCGGTTCTTCAAGGCCAAGTACGGTTTTACCGGCGGGGCACGGTTCCTGCGGCCCGCCGGCACCCATGCCACCCGCGCCGTGACCGGGAAGGAAACCGCCACCGCGGCCTCGCCCCAGGACGCCCTGTTCTAGCACGTTCCCGGACAGCCCGGTGGCGCGCCACCGCGGCTAAGCCGCAGTAACAGCCTCCAGCAGCGCGGTGACAATCGGCAGGTCCGCCGGTATCCAGGCGAGGCCCATCAGTGCCTCTGCGTTGAGGTCAACCCAGCGGAGCTCGCTGTGGTCTTCGAGGGGCTCGGCTGTTCCTTCGGTGATCTCGGCGAACCAGACCCGCATGGCAGCGACGTCGTTCAGCCTCCACCCTTCGTCCAGCGGCCCGGTGATTTCAGCACCCAACTGCACCCGGATGCCCAGCTCTTCGGCGAGTTCGCGGTGCAGGGCCTCCGTGCAGCTTTCTCCGGGTTCCACTTTTCCGCCCGGGAACTCCCACAACCCGGCAAGCGCTTCCGGGGCGCTCCGGCGGGCCGCCAATATCCGGGAAGGCTGCCGGAGGCTGTCCACCAGCGCACCGCCCACAACCTGTTTAGTGATTTGCGTTGATTCAATGGCCACGAAAGAAGTCTATGCGGACGCTCGGTACGGTCAGGCCGCCTGTGCCTGCTCAGCCGGGATGATCCGTCCGCACAGGTCTACACCGGGGGTGCCCCTGCACTAGGCTGGAGGGGACGAAGCCGTCCCGGCGTCCGGCAGGAGCATTCTTCCTGCTCATTGACCGTGAGCGCCGTCCGCAGCGGCCCAGCCGCATCCCCACCTTGTGAAAGCGAAGCATGTCCCGGAGCAGTACCGCGCCCATTTCCATGTCCAGCCAGGGCTCACACCGCCGCACTTCTGCCGCCAAGGCCATAGTTGCCCTGGCCGTGGGAGGATTTGCCATCGGCACCACCGAATTCAGCATCATGGGCCTGCTGCAGGAGATGGTCGAAGACCTCCACATTTCCGTTCCCGCGGGCGGCCACGTCATTTCGGCCTATGCCTTCGGCGTGGTGGTCGGCGCCCCCGTGCTTGCGGCTCTCGGCGCACGTGTGCCGCGGAAGATGCTGGTGCTGGGCCTGATGCTCTTCTTCGCCCTGAGCAACTTGTCTTCGTTCTTTGCCGCAGATTATTCCTGGCTGCTTTTTACCCGGTTCCTGTCCGGCCTGCCCCACGGCGCATTCTTCGGCGTGGCAGCGGTCATTGCTGCTTCGCTGGTCGCTCCGACGCGGCGGGCCTGGGCCATCTCAATGGTCATGCTGGGCCTGAGCATCGCCAACGTGGTGGGTGTGCCGTTTGCTACCTGGCTGGGCCAGCAGGCCGGGTGGCGGTGGATGTTCGTCCTGGTCGCGGCCATCGGGCTCCTGACGGTCGCCATGGTCGCCCGTTTCGTCCCGTATCAGCCGACCCTTGCCGGGGCGAGCATCAAGAGTGAGCTCAGTGCCCTCGGGCGCGCCCAGGTCTGGCTGGCCCTCTTGGTGGGCACCGTCGGGTTCGGCGGATTCTTCGCGGTGTATTCGTACATCGCGCCGACCATGACTGAAGTGGCAGGCATCTCCGAGAATGTGCTGCCCGTCGTCGTCGGGCTCTATGGTGTGGGCCAGGTGATCGGCAACGTGGCCGGCGGACGGCTGGCCGACATCAACGTCATGGGCAGCATCTACGCGATCCTGGGCGGCACGGTGGTAATCCTGCTGGCCTACGCGTGGGCAGTGCAGTACGCCGTGACTGCGATGGTGCTGGTCTTCCTGGTGGGGCTGATCGGGTCAATGCTGACGCCGCCCCTGCAGACGAGGCTGCTGGATGTTTCGCCGGGCGCCGAGTCGCTTGCATCGTCACTGAACCATGCGGCCCTGAACCTGGCCAATGCGCTGGGTGCCCTGCTGGGCGGGGTCGTGATCGCCTGGGGCTGGGGGTACCGCTCCCCCGCTGTGGTGGGAGCGGTACTCGCCCTGCTTGGTTTGGCTATTGCGCTGATCAGCGGGTCACTTGACCGGCGTCCTGCGCGTTCTTCGAAGCGAATACATCAGGCTCCAGGTAAATAGCGGTAGCGATCGGTACCGCGGCACGGATCCGTGCTTCCGCGGCGTTGATGCCGTCGGCAATTTCCTGGCCGGTGTCGCTCTTGGCCATGGTGATCTTCGCGGCCACGAGAAGTTCCTCCGGACCCAGATGCAGGGTCTTGAGGTGGATGATCCGCGTATCGGGATCTTCCTGGAGGGCCGCTTCGATCCTGCGGACGTCGTCCTGCGTTGCAGACTCCCCGAGCAGCAGGGACTTCGTCTCCATGCCCAGGATTACGGCAATAACCACCAGCAGCACGCCGATCATGGCCGTGCCCAGCGCATCCCACATGCCGTTGTGGGTCACCAGGGTCATGGTCACACCGAACAGGGCGAAGATCAGGCCGAGGAGGGCGCCCAGGTCTTCTAGCAGGACAACCGGCAGTTCCGGTGCCTTGGCCGTACGCACGAACTGCTTCCAGCTCTGCTTGCCGCGCGTATGGTTCGATTCCCTGATGGCCGTGCGGAAGGAGAACGCTTCGGCAATGATCGCACCGACGAGCACTGCCAGCGGTACCCACCACCAGCGGCCTTCGATCGGGTGCGGATCCTGCCACTTGTGGTACGCCTCGTAGAGGGCGAAGAGGCCGCCGACGCTGAAGAGGACGATGGAGACGATGAACGCGTAAACGTAGCGTTCACGGCCGTAGCCGAAGGGGTGCTCGGGGCTGGCCTGGCGCCGTGCGCGTTTGCCGCCCACGAGCAGCAGGGCCTGGTTGCCGGAGTCGGCAACCGAGTGGATAGCCTCCGCGAGCATGGAGGATGAACGCGTTAAGGCGAAGGCAATGAACTTCATGACCGCAATGGCCAAGTTGGCGCTCAGTGCCGCGATAATCGCCTTATTACCGCCGCTGGCAGACATATAAGACCCGTTTCGCTTTGTACGTGGATTGGCTGGTTCAGCTGTCTGGAAACAACTGTTACCAATACGCTACATGGGAGAAGGGACAGCCATGCGCCGGTGCACAACCGCTGCCGGTTAGGCGCCGGGTTTACCTGTTCTGCTTACCTGTTCTGCGCGCGGGCCGAGGCATAGAGGCAGACGGTTGCCGCGGTCCCGACGTTCAGGCTTTCTGCCCGGCCGTAGAGCGGGACGGCCACGCGGTGGTCGGCTGCGGCCAGTTCTGCATCGGACAGGCCCTGGGCTTCGTTACCGAACAGCCAGGCTGTGGGCTGCTCGAGCTGTGGAAGGGCGGCCTCCGCGGCTCCGTCCGCCCCGTCGGGGCCGGAACTGCCGGTCTCCGCGGCGCCGCCGAAGCGGCGCACCGCACTGAGGTCCTGGAGCCGGTCAAGATTGACGTTGCCGTAGCCGTCGGCTGCCAGCACCGTGACGCCTGCGGTATGCAGGGCGTGGACGACGTCGCCGAAGTCGGCGCCGGTCACCACCGGCAGGTGAAAGAGTGACCCCGCGGTGGAACGCACCGCTTTGGGGTTGTAGATGTCCACGCTGGACGCCGTAAGCACTACGGCGTCGGCACCGGCGGAATCCGCTGCCCGCAGCACGGTGCCCGCATTGCCGGGGTCCCGCACCTCGCACAACACGGCAACGAGCTTCGCACCTGAGGCGAGGACTTCCTCGAGCGTGGTGGTGGAGGTGTGGCAGACCGCCACGATGCCCTGCGGGGAAACGGTGTCGGCCATGGCGGCCAGGACTTCGTCCGTGGCCAGGCGGAGCGTCACGCCAGAGGCCAGATCCGCCAGCTCGGGCAGACGATCCAGGCAGGCCTCGGTGGCATAGACCTCGTGGACGACGGCGGGGCCGCCGTCGACCGCGGCCGCACGGTGCGCGGAAAGCGCCTCCCGTACGGCCTGCGGCCCTTCGGCCAGGAAACGGCCGGATTTTAAGCGCGAAGAGCGCCCGGCAAGCTTCGCTACATCACGGACCCGATCGGCTCGGGGATTGGACATAAGCGGTGCCTGCGGGCGCCCTTCAAGGTTCATCGGCTTTTAGGAACCGACTTAGCCCTGGAACTTCTGGCGGGATTCTCCGCCAGCCGGCTCCAGGCCTGCAGCCTTGGCTGCTTCAACGGAGTTGAACCAGTACTCGGCAACGGTCTGCTCGTACCAGGTGGAACCCGGGACGTGGTACTTGCCCGAACCCAGGTTGCCCTTGATAACGAAGCCCTCCGGGGCGTCGCCCTCGGAAGCCTTGAATCCGCCCTGAGCGGTGGCAACGGCAGCAGCCGGCTTTTTGGCGGCGGGAGCTGCAGCCTTGGCAACCGGAGCGGCCGCGACGGCCGGAGCGGAGGTGTCGGACGGCAGTGCGTCCTTGGCAATCTGGACCAGTGCGGCGAAGGCAGCAGCGTCATTGACGGCCAGTTCAGCCAGCATGCGGCGGTCAACCTGGATCTCGGCCAGCTTCAGGCCCTGGATCAGGCGGTTGTAGGTCAGGCCGTTGGCGCGGGAAGCAGCGTTGATGCGCTGGATCCACAGGCGGCGGAAGTCGCCCTTACGCTTGCGGCGGTCGCCGTAGCTGTACACAAACGAGTGCAGCAGCTGCTCTTTGGCCTTACGGACCAGGCGCGAACGCTGTCCGCGGTAACCCTTGGCGCGCTCGAGAATAACCCGACGCTTCTTGTGGGCGTTAAGCGCCCGCTTCACACGTGCCACGTGCGTACTCCTTTTGGTAAATCTCCCCGACTTCAAAAAAGTCTCTGCACCTGTTGATCCCAGGCGGGGAAAGCTTGATGGGTGATGCCGGCCCGGACGGGTCGGCTATCGGGGACTGGCTAGATGCCGAGCATCTTCTTGATGACCTTGGCGTCCGCCGGTGCCACGAGCTTGTCGTTGGCGAGGCGGCGGGTCAGCGTGGAGGGCTTGTGCTCCAGGTAGTGGCGGCGGTTAGCCTGCTGGCGCTTGAGCTTGCCGGTACCGGTCAGCTTGAAGCGCTTCTTGGCGCCACTGTGGGTCTTCATCTTCGGCATGTCTACCGATCTCCTTTAGGTTTCCGCGGGCAGGCCCGCGGGGCTTCGGACACCTTGCGGGTGCCAGGGCTTATTACTGGACGCCGGAACGAGGCGCAGTGCAGTGAAACTACTCTGCAGTTCCGGGCTTGTTCTGGCCGGTGGTCCCCCGCGAGGAGGACGGCTTGCCGGCAGGCTTCGGTGCTGCGGCAGGCTTGGGCCGGGCTGCAGGCTTGGGCGCAGGCTTTGCCGCCGTCGGCTTCGGAACCGCTGCAGGCTTAGGCGCTGCGGCAGGCTTCGCTGCTTCTGCCGGCTTCGCGGGCTCGGCCGGAGCGGCGGGAGCGACAGCTTCAGCGGCAGGCGCTGCGGCCGGCTTGCTGGCTGCAGCCACACGGCGTGCCTCGGTTGCAGCCTTTTCGGCAGCTGCAGCCCTGGCCCGCTTTGCGGCCTGTTCCTTTTCAGCCTGCTCCTGCTCGGCGCGGGCCTTGTCGGCAGCTTCAGCGGAGGAACCCAAACGCAGTCCGTCCGGAAGCAGGTCCGCGAGGCTCTGCGTCATGGGAGCAGCCTTCTCGGAGGTGTTCACCCGTTCGGGTGCCTCCCCGTTCCGAACTGCCTCGTTCGCTGCCTTGGCATCGGCACGCTGTGTTGCCCGGCGCGCTTCTGCCTTGGCCTCGGCCTTGTTCTTCACCGGGCCAATGACCATGACCATGTTGCGGCCGTCGATACGCGGGGTGGACTCAACCACACCCACCTCGGCAACATCCTCAGCGAACTTGTTCAGCAGCTTCATACCCATTTCCGGGCGCTGCTGTTCACGTCCACGGAACTGGATCATGGCCTTGACCTTGTCACCGGCGGCCAGGAAGCGCATGGCGTGTCCGCGCTTGGTTTCGTAGTCGTGGGTGTCGATCTTCAGGCGGAAGCGGATTTCCTTCAGAACGGTGTTCGTCTGGTTCTTCCGGGCTTCGCGTGCCTTGACGGCGGCTTCGTACTTGTACTTGCCGAAGTCCATTAGTTTGCACACCGGAGGCTTGGCCTGCGGTGCTACCTCAACAAGATCCAGGTCAGACTCGGCAGCCAGGCGAAGCGCGTCCTCAATCCGGACCACTCCGACCTGCTCACCTGCCGGACCTACCAGCCGCACCTCGGGGACGCGGATCCGATCATTGATTCTTGGCTCGCTAATGTTGCAGCTCCTGTGCTCTTCAAAACGGCTACCGCCTGCAAATGAAGAAGGCCTCCAATTGCAAGCGCAATCGAAGGCCCTTTGGGGGTCGGCAGCAACTGCTTCGAAACCAGTTCGAAGGCAGTTAGCTCCCGGAATAAACCGCAGTAACACTGCAGCCCGTCCGGGGCCGACCTGAACCCGGCAACTCTGGCGCCAACGAGGGCGGTCAGGCTGACGCGGGTGGGAGGGGTCTCCGCTTGCATACCGGCGCCGTAGGCTTCCAGGAGGAAAGTGTGATTTTCATCCCGCCCGTGATGGGCATTGAAAGTAACGACAACCAGTCGGTCTGTGACAAGCTTACCAGTATGAGTACCCCACAGAGCAATCCGGCAGGCGAGGCAACCCGCCACTCCTTCCCGGGAACACCAGCAGAGTCCGAATCTGCGGCAGCAGCACAGCAGGAAGTCGTCGAGCAGATGCGCGACATTGCCGAGGTGCCGGCCATCGAGGTCATTACGACGGCGGCCGTGCACCTGATGAGCGCAGCAGCCGTGAAGTGCGGCCTGGCCGAAGGCGATGACGCCGACGAGCTCAAGGACCTGGACGAGGCCCGCAAGCTGATTACCGCCCTTGCCGGTTTCGTCACCGCCGCCGCTCCGGAGATCGGCAGCCAGCATGCCGGTCCGTTGCGCGATGGACTGCGTTCCCTGCAGCTGGCCTTCCGCGAAGCTTCCGTTATCCAGGATGCCCCGGGCAAGGGTCCGGGCGAAAAGTTCACCGGTCCCGTCAGCTAGGACTAGCCTCCTCCCCCACACCATTGAACGCCCGAAGGTCCTGACGCCGGCAGCTGCCGGCACCGCGGAATCCGCGGCAGGCCCTTCGGGCTTTTTCGTGCCCGGAAGCTAGCTGACCGGAGCCGAGCGCCGGGCGAACTGTCGGACCGTGAGCGTCACCAGCACCAGCACCGATGCGGCGCCGCCGGCCATCAGGAAGCCGGACCAGGGGCCAATGACGTCGATAGCCAGGCCTGCCACCGGCGCGCCCAGCGCGGTGCCGGCGGTCATTGACGAGCCGTACCAGCCCATCGCTTCACCCCGCCGTTCCTCCGACACGAGGTCGGCAACCCGCTCGGATGCCGAAGACAGCACCGGCGCGCAGAGCAGGCCTGCGGGGATGGAAAGCAGCGCCAGGCTGAGGGTGCTGGTGGCGAAAGCCATCGGCATGGTCAGGACGGCCATCGTCAGGAGCAGCAGCATCGGCGAGATCCGCCGGTTCATGGCACCGTAGAGAATCCCGCCGACAGCGGAGGCTGCGCACCACGCGACGAACACGATGCCGACCTCTGACGGGTTTCCGCCTGCTTCCACCAGCGCCACCATGCCGACATCGGTGCTGGACAGCAGCAGGCCGGCGCCGACGGCGACGGCAAAGACCACGGCCACGCTCGGGGTGAACCAGCCGAAGTTCCCCGCGACGCCGTTTCGCAGCCTGCCGAACAGATTCTGCGGCCCGTCCGGCAGTCCCGCCCCGGTGAGTTCCATCGGTGCTTCCTGCACGTTGGCCGGGGCCACGGCCACCGCGGCGGCCGCAGCGGCATCCTGCTCGTCTGCGGCGGTCACGGCGTTCCGGGGTTCCACGGACCGGGTCGGCGGGTTGAACCAGATCAGCAGCAGTCCCGCTACTGCGGCGGACACCCCGACGGCGGTCAGTCCGACGACGGACGAGCGCGTTGCTATAACTGCGCCCAGGGCGGGACCCATCATGAAAATAAGCTCGGTGGCGATGGAATCCAGCGCAAAGGCGGTGCGCCGCTGTTCGCCGGTGGCCAGGACGCCCAGCGACTGCCGCACGACGCTGAAGACCGGAAGGGTGAACACGCCGCCGATCAGCGCCAGGACCAGCAGCCATTCGAAGCTGGCGTGCGGAGCAAGGCTCCAGATGACAGCTTCGGCAATAACGGAGGGAATCAGGGCCCGCCGCAGGCCCACGGTGTCCACGCGGCGGCCTCGCCAGGGGGCACCCACTGCTATGCCGATGGTGACGACGGCGGCTACCGCGCCGGCGGCCGCGTAGCCCTTGTCCATGGTGTTGACCACGTGCAGGGTCAGCAGCACTCCGGCGGCGGAATGCGGGAAACGGGCGATCATCCCGATGAGCAGCACACGGCGGATAGGAGCTATCCGCAGCATCTCGCGGTACAGGCCAAAATTCACGGCAGTTCTCTTCTGGCGGCTACGCCGGACGGGTCAGCGCGTGATTTTCAGGTCAAGTGAATCCACGCGCTCAACAAACTCGGGGTTGGCAGTCAGGCGCTGCTGCAGTCCGGCCGCCAGGGCAGAAACGTCCTGCGGATCAAGTCCGGGCGCTAGCTGAAGCACCATTCTAAGCTCAGGGCCGGTCCCTCCCCCGCCCACCGGAGCACCGGCGGCAGTCCTGGACGCGGTCCCCGGCCCCTGTTGGAGGGTGACGGCCAGGATCCGGGGGTCCGGCCCGGCGGCGGTTTCGGCCGCCGCGACGAGGCCGGCGTCGGCGTACGAGGGCACCCACTCCTGCTGCTGGGCCAGGGCCCACATGGCCGGGCGCCGCACCACGAAGGTGAACTCGGCTCCCGGGTCGATAACCAGCAGCTGGGCGTCTTCGGCGACGGCGGAGAGTGCGGCGCGGTTGGCGTAGACCGCAACCGGCCGGGCTTCGGGATGCCAGTGTTCCAAAGCGTCCACGGAGGTGAATACCGGCAGCGCCTTGCGGCCGTCCGGGGCGTTGAGCGTCACAAGCGCCATATCGGCCTGCTTGTCCGCGGTCAGCCCGTGGTCGGATTCGGCTTCCTCCCCCAGCACGGCGATGATCGGCACGAAGACGCGGGCCGTGGCCAGGGAGGCTACGACTTCCGCTTCGCTTCCGCTCCCGGCAATCAGTTTCGCCAGGGCCGCCGCGTATCCCGGGTCGGTCCGTCCGCTGTCTGAATCGAAGTTGTGCAGCGGGTTTCCCTCACCGGCCAGGTCCCGTCCGGACCACGGCCGGCCCGCGGAATCGGTGGGGCCGCCGGCGCCGGCAAGGGCCGCCGCAATGTGGCCGGGTAGTTCGCGTGCTGCCATACCTAGCGTTCCGGGTGGCCGGCGACGTCGAAGGCCTGGGGCAGCGTGAACGCGCCGGCGTAGAGTGCCTTGCCCACAATGGTGCCTTCGAGCCCCAATGGAACCAGTTCCCGGAGCGCGGCCAGGTCATCGAGGCTGGAGATGCCGCCGGAGGCGACCACCGGACGGTCGGTGCGTTTCAGTACCTCGCGGAGCAGTTCCAGGTTGGGCCCGCGCAGCGTGCCGTCCTTCGTCACATCGGTAACCACGTAGCGGGCGCAGCCTGCCTCTTCCAGCCGGGCCAGGACCTCCCAGAGGTCCCCGCCTTCCTGGGTCCAGCCGCGTGCGGCGAGGGTGGTGCCGCGTACGTCGAGGCCGACGGCGATGGCCTGGCCGTAGCGGGCAATGGCGCTGGCGGTCCACCCCGGGTTCTCCAGTGCCGCGGTTCCCAGATTGACGCGGGCAGCGCCGAGCTCCAGGGCCTTTTCGAGCGACTCGTCGTCCCGTATCCCGCCGGACAGTTCCACCTTGATATCCAGGGACTTCACTACGCGGCTGAGCAGGTCAAGGTTCGAACCTCGCCCGAACGCTGCGTCGAGGTCCACGAGGTGGACCCATTCGGCGCCGTCGTTCTGCCAGGCCAGGGCTGCGTCCAGCGGATCGCCGTAGCTGGTCTCGCTGCCTGCCTCGCCCTGCACCAGTCGCACGGCTTGGCCGTCCGCTACGTCTACGGCGGGCAGCAGTTCAAGGACAGGGGTTTCGCTGAAGGGCATTTGGATGCTTTCGGTGGTGGGGTCAGGAAAGGTCGAGGGTCAGCAGGTACGCGCCCAGCAGGGCCATTCCGGCCAGGACCCAGAAACTGATAACGATGATTTTGGACATGCCCTGGCTGCGGAAAGACACCGCACCGCCGATGAGCAGTCCGGCCAGGCCCATGAGGATAACGCTCCACATATCGGCGCCTAGCCCAGGGTCTTCAGCCAGTTGTTCAGCAGCGCCGCGCCGGCGTCACCGGACTTTTCCGGATGGAACTGGGTGGCCGACAGGGCGCCGTTCTCCACCGCGGCGATGAACGGGCCGCCGTGGTCCGCCCAGGTGACCTGCGGCGGGCGCATTGCCGGCTGGGTGACGTCGAAGTCCCATTTCTGCACGCCGTAGCTGTGCACAAAATAGAACCGCTCGTTCTCGATGCCCTCAAACAGGGCCGATCCTTCGGGCGGCGTCACGGTGTTCCAGCCCATGTGGGGCACGACGTCGGCGGCCAGGCGCTCGACCACGCCGGGCCATTCGCCCATCCCCTTGGTCCGGACACCGTGTTCCACGCCTTCGTCAAAGAGGACCTGCAGGCCTACGCAGATACCCAGGACCGGCCGGCCCCCGGCTACGCGGCGCCCGATCATGCGGATCGCATCCACGTCCTTGAGGCCCTGCATTACCGCCGCGAATGCTCCGACGCCGGGCACCACCAATCCGTCGGCGTTCAGCACGTCGTCAGGCTTGGCGCTGAGCGTGACGTTGGCGCCGGCGTGTTCCAAGGCGCGGACAGCCGAACGGATGTTGCCGGATCCGTAGTCCAGGACAGTGACGTTGCGGGAAGTCACAGTGCTCCCTTCGTGGAGGGGATGCCCTCGACGCGCGGATCGGATTCGACGGCTGCGCGCAGGGCGCGGGCAAAGGCCTTGAACTGGGCCTCGACGATGTGGTGCGGATCGCGTCCGCCAAGGACCCGCATGTGAAGGCAGATCTGCGCGTGCAGGGTGATGGCTTCGAACACGTGGCGGGTCAGGGATCCGGTGAAGTGTCCGCCGATCAGGTGGTATTCCTGGCCGGCGGGTTCCCCGGAGTGCACCAGGTAAGGACGCCCGGAAATATCGACGACGGCGTTTGCCAGCGCCTCGTCCAGGGGTACCGTGGCTTCCCCGAAGCGGCGGATGCCGGCCTTGGTACCCAAGGCGGTCTTCAGCGCCTCGCCGATGCTGATCGCGATGTCCTCGACCGTGTGGTGCACGTCGATGTGGGTGTCGCCGGTGGCCCGGACGGTGAGGTCCATCAGCGAGTGCTTGGCCAGCGCGGTCAGCATGTGGTCATAGAACGGCACCGAGGTGCTGATGTCGGCGCGGCCGGTGCCGTCCAGGTCCAGCTCGACGAAGACAGACGATTCGCTGGTGGTCCGCTCAAGGCGGGCGGTGCGTCCGGTGGCGGTCTCCACAGTCATGGGGTTCCTTCACGAAGATTGGAAGCGGGGCAATAGGCAAAGCCCCGGCAGGTCATCAGTTTAGTCCCGAACGCCCCGACTCACTGAAACCGGGGACATCCTGGGCGCCCGGCTTCCGCTCAGGCAGCGAGCAGTTCCCGCAGCCGGGTCAGGAACGCAGTGGTTTCGGCTTCGGTGCCGGCTGTGACCCTCAGGTGGCCCTCGATGCCGATGTCGCGGACGAGTACGCCGGCTTCGAGCAGACCTTCCCACACCGCCCGCGGATTCTCCATACCGCTGAACAGCACGAAATTGGCGTCCGACGGCGCCGGTTCCAGTCCGAGCGCACGCAGTTCCGCCACGATGCGGTCCCGCTGGCCCTTGATGTCTTCCACGTTGGAGAGGAGCGCATCGGCGTGCGTGAGGGCAGCATTCGCAGTCGCCTGCGTGATGGCGGAGAGGTGGTAGGGCAGGCGGACCAGTCGCAGGGCGTCCGCAATCTGCGGCGCTGCGGCAAGGTAGCCGATCCGGGCCCCGGCGAGTGCGAAGGCCTTCGACATGGTCCGGGAAACAATCAACCGTTCCCGGCCAGGGAGCAGCTGCAGTGCACTGGGGGTATCGGCGTGGGAGAACTCTGCATACGCCTCATCGACCACGACGATGGCGTTCGAAGCTTCTCCCGCTTCATAGGCGGCTTCGATCACGTCCAGTTCCAGGGCAGTACCCGTGGGGTTGTTCGGGGTGCACAGGATCACGATGTTGGGTGCCTGCGCCCGGATCTGCTCCGCAGCCGATTCGGGGGTCAGGGAGAAGTCCCGCTCCCGCGTGCCGGTGACGTACGCGGTGCCGGTGCCGCTGGCGAGCAGCGGGTACATGGAGTACGTCGGAGGGAAACTCATGGCCGTCCGCCCTGGTCCGCCGAACGCCTGCAGGATCTGCTGGAGAACCTCATTGGAACCGTTACCGGCCCAGATATTCTCCGCAGCCAGTCCGTGGCCGAGGTATTTGGCCAGGTTTTCCCGCAGCAGGGTGAATTCGCGGTCGGGATATCGGTTCAGGCCGGCGACCACTGATTCAATCTCGGCCAGAATGGCCCGGCGCACATGCTCCGGAAGTCCGTGGGTATTTTCGTTGACGTTCAGCAGGATGGGCACATCCAGCTGAGGGGCGCCGTACGGGGTCAGGCCCCGCAGATCATCGCGCAGGGGAAGTCTGTTCAGGTTTTCCAGCTGTTCGTTCACTTCTACAGCTTAGGACGCTCTGCGGTGACGTTGTATTTGAGCGACTTCCAGCACGCCTCTGTTACGGGCACGCAGGTAAGGATCATCGGAGCGCGCTGGCCGTTGGATCAGCGCGAGACCGGGATGTAAATCTGGCTGCCGGCGGGGACGGTGGCGTCCGCCAGGTTGTTGAGTTCCACGATGTCGGCGACCACGGTGCGGGGATCCCGGTCCGGGGCGAACTCGGTGGCGAGCGACCACAGTGAATCCCCGGCGGATACACCCACCTGGATGGTGTGTGTCTGCTCCGGGGAGCCCCCCGAGGCCATAGCCGGTGCGGTGAAGAATCCGATGAAGACCAGCAGTGCAGCGGCCACGATCATCAGCGGGGCGCCGACCAGGACGAGCCGGCCGCGGCGGGTCAGGCGCAGCGGGACCGACGCCTGGGTGTCCGCGGTGTTGGCCATGCGGGCGGGGTCAGCGGCCCGGTCGGGGGCAGATTCAGTGAGGCTCTGTGCAGTGAAGCTCTGTGCAGCGAGGGGAAGTACGTGTACTGACATGTCAATACCTTTCCGGTCCGAAGAGCAGCTCCGCCGATTCCCCCGCTTCCCGTAAAAGCACCGGGAAAAACAGTGTGGCTCGAAACTGCATTCGAACATCTGGTGGGTCCGCCGAGGTGTCGGCGGACCGTTTTTCTACTCAGGGTCGAACATATGTTCGAAGCTGTACTCGAACATTTCTAGCACCTATCTACGAACATTGTCGAGACTCGCTCGAATATATGTTTGAAAATATGCCTGCGCTCCCCTAGCGTTGAACCTGTTGGAAGCGGCTGGAACCAACTAACCATCCGGCACTGACAAAACAGCTTGGCGGGATAGACCACCGCAGGGAACCACCGCATCGAATCACCGCATCGAATCACCGCAGGACAAACCAGATACACCGCTAGAACCATCCGGCCCGCATCCACGGGCCGACTGTGAAGGGAAGCCGACGTGGCCCGTGTTACCAATGGCAGCACCCCCTCCCCTGCCGCGCCCGCGCCGGCAGGACGCACCAAGGGCCTTACCGCCCGGCAGACGAAGATCCTGGAGACCATCCAGCGTTCGGTGAATGCGAACGGCTACCCGCCCTCCATGCGGGAGATCGGCGACATTGTGGGGCTGGCCAGCCTTTCCAGCGTTACGCACCAGCTGAGCCAGTTGGAGAAGCTGGGCTATATCCGCCGGGACCCCAAGCGCCCGCGTGCCATGGAGATACTGGTTCCGCTCCTGCTCCGTGATGCTCCTGTGCGCCGAGGCAACGGCAAGGCGGCGAACGGCGGGAACGCCGCGGAGGCTGCTGAAGGTGCAGCAAAGGGCGACCCGGAATCCGGCGGCGGCAGCTCACGCACGCAACGTTCCGGCAGCGTCTCCGACCTCACCACAGCAATCGACACGGCGATGGTTCCGCTGGTCGGACGGATCGCCGCAGGCGGACCCATCCTCGCCGACCAGCAGGTTGAAGAGATGGTTCCCCTTCCGCGCCAGCTCGTAGGGCACGGCGACCTGTTTATGCTTCGCGTGGCGGGCGACTCCATGGTGGATGCGGCCATCTGCGACGGTGACTGGGTGGTTGTCCGCCGCCAGCCCACCGCCGAAAACGGTGACATTGTCGCGGCCCTGCTCGAGGACGAAGCAACCGTGAAGACCTTCCGGCAGCGCAACGGACATACCTGGCTGCTGCCCCAGAACACCCGCTACGAGCCGATCCTCGGTGACGAAGCCACCATTATGGGCAAAGTCGTTTCAGTGATGCGCTCGCTCTAGGCACAAGCAGAACGTCCTGGTCAGACGTCAAAAGGACCATGCAAAAGCAGCGCCGCCGGTACACGGCGGCGCTGCTTTTTGTTTCCGGGATCCCCTTCCCCGGCGGTTTTACTTCTTCGCGCCCGCGGGTTCCGCCGCGAGCCGCTTCAGCGCCTGAAGCACCACGGAACGGTCGGTGGTGGACCAGAAGGGCGGCAGGGCGGCCCGCAGGAAACTGCCGTAGCGCGCGGTTGCCAGGCGTGAGTCAAGCACGGCCACCACTCCCTTATCCCCGGAGGCGCGGATCAGCCGTCCTGCGCCCTGGGCGAGCCGGACGGCTGCGTGGGTCGCCGAGACGCTCATGAAGCCGTTGCCCCCGGCCTTGGCAACCGCCCGGGTGCGGGCGGTCATCAACGGATCGTCGGGACGCGGGAACGGAATCCGGTCAATGATGACCAGCCGGCAGGAGGCTCCGGGGACGTCCACGCCCTGCCAGAGGGACATGGTGCCGAACAGGCAGGTCTCGTCCTCGTCAGCAAACTGCTGGACCAGGGCGGACATGGTGGATTCGCCCTGGCAAAGGATCGGAAAGTCGACCCGCTTCCGCAGCGCTTCCGCAGCTTCCTCCGCGGCACGGCGGGAAGAGAACAAACCCAGGGCACCGCCGCCGGAGGCCTTGATCAGCGACTCCAGCTCATCCAGCTGCTCCGGGGAGGTGCCGCGTCCCGGTTTCGGCAGGTCCTTGGCTACGTACAGGACTCCCTGCCGCGGGTAGTCGAAGGGGCTGCCGACGTCGGTCCCCGTCCATTTCGGTGCACCGGCACCCAGCAGCCCCAGGGCTCCGGCGACCGGACCGAACTCCGCCCCGATGGCGAGGGTGGCCGAGGTAAGCACGACGGTGTGTCCGTCGAACAGGCCTTCGCGCAGCCGTCCGGCCACGGACAGCGGTGCAACGTTGATGGTGGGCGGTGCGTCGTCTTCCGGAGCGGTGTAGCCGGTGCCCGGTGAGAAGGTGCTGGCACGCGATGCCCACAGCACTTCCCCTGAATTCACTGCGTCAAGGATGCGTTCACACAGTTCCAGGACGGCCATCAGGCGGGAACGTGCCATCTGGCGGCCGCCGTCGACGGCGTCGGAGCCTTCGGGCTTGGAATCTGACAGCGCGGTGCGGCAGGCTTCCCGCACTGCGCCCAGGACCAGTTCCTGGTCTTCGGACAGCCCGGCGGCCAGCAGTCCGGAGGGCACCGGGGCAAACACGGAGTCGAAAGCCCGGCCGGCAGCGGCAAGCGGCTCCATGGTGGCGGACGTGTGCTTGCGTGCTGCGGAGACCGCCGCGGAAATCACTGTTCCGGAGAGTTGTCCGGTGACCGCTCCGGTGACGCGGTCCTGCAGCTCGTGTGCCTCGTCGATCACCACCACGTCATAGTCCGGCAGGACGGCCAGTCCCTCGAACGCGCTGATGGCCAGCATCGCGTGGTTGGTGATCACCAGATCGGCAACGGCGGCCTTGGCCCGTGCCTGTTCGCTGAAACAGGCCTCCGCCACCGGGCACTTCTGCGCCCCCAGGCACTCCATCGAGGTGACGGACACCTGACGCCAGGCACGGTCGCTGACGCCGGGAAGCAACTCGTCCCGGTCGCCGGTTTCCGTTTCCTGCGCCCATTCCTGCAGGCGCACGACGTCGCGCCCCAGCGCCGAGGTGGGCCCGCCGGCGGGAGCGGGATGGGAGACAGCCTGCTCGTCGCCAAGCAGGAACAGTGTTCCGGCTTCGTCTTCTTCGGGGAATCCGCCGCCGGTCTTGTGGACACAGACGTAGTTGCTGCGGCCCTTGAGCAAGGCAACGTCGACTTCCCGCGGAAGCTTCGGTTCCAGGGTCTTCAGCAGGCGCGGGAGGTCACGCCCGACGATCTGTGACTGCAGGGCCAACGTGGCAGTGGAAACCAGCGCGGGTTTGCTGCTCTCCAAGGCGTGTGCAATCAGCGGGATCAGGTAGGCGAGCGACTTGCCCGTACCCGTTCCGGCCTGCACCAGCAGGTGGTCGCCGGACTCGATGGCCTCGGCCACCTGCCGTGCCATCTCGTGCTGGCCGGGCCTGTTCTGCCCGCCCATGGCCGCTACCGCCGTGTCAAGCAGATCCAGGACCTGGTCCGGTCCCTGCGGCGCTTTCCTACCCATGGGTCACGAACTGCTCCAGCTCTGCTGCCAGCCCTTCACGAACCTTCACATGGAGCTGGGTGCCGGCTTCGCCGTGTTCCAGGGAGAGGATCTCGGCGTCCTCCTGGTGCAGGCGGGAGACGACGTCGCCGCGCTCGTAGGGCACCAGCAGTTCCAGGTCCACGCCGGGGCGCGGAATGCCCTCGGAAATCGCCTGCAGCAGCTCGGGGATACCCTCGCCCGTACGCGCCGAGACGACCACGTGCCGCGGCTCGCGCTGGCGCAGCCGCTCAAGCACGAACGGATCCGCTGCGTCGGCCTTGTTCAGCACGATAATTTCGGGCACCTTGCGGGCGTCGACTTCGGTGAGGACGGTCCGGACGGCCGCGATCTGGCCCTCCGGGTCCGGGTGCGAAGCGTCAACCACGTGCAGGATCAGGTCTGCGTCGGCTACTTCCTCAAGGGTGGAGCGGAAGGCTTCCACCAGCTGGGTGGGCAGCGATCGGACAAACCCTACGGTGTCCGCGAGCGTGTAACCGATTCCGTCCTCGGTTTGGGCCTTGCGGATAGTGGGATCCAGGGTAGCGAACAGTGCGTTCTCCACCAGTACCCCGGCATCGGTGAGCCGGTTCAGCAGCGAGGACTTTCCTGCGTTGGTGTAGCCGGCAATGGCGACGGAGGGCACCGAGTTGCGGTGGCGGTTGGCCCGCTTGGTTTCGCGTGCCGGCTTCATAGCCGCGATTTCGCGGCGGAGCTTGGCCATCCGCGTGCGGATCTTCCGGCGGTCCAATTCGATCTTGGTTTCACCGGGGCCGCGCGAACCCATGCCGGCGCTGGCGCTGCCGACCTGGCCGCCTGCCTGCCGGGACATCGATTCGCCCCAGCCACGCAGGCGCGGCAGAAGGTATTCCAGCTGTGCCAGTTCCACCTGGGCCTTGCCCTCGCGGGACTTTGCATGCTGGGCGAAGATGTCCAGGATGAGCGCTGTCCGGTCGATGACCTTGACCTTGACGATGTCTTCCAGCCCGCGGCGCTGGGACGGAGCCAGCTCACTGTCCACGATGACCGTATCTGCACCGGTGGCCGTCACAATGTCCTTGAGTTCCTGGGCCTTGCCGGAACCGAGGAAGGTGCCGGGGTCCGGCTTGAGCCGTCGCTGGATGATGCCGTCCAGGACTTCGGATCCCGCAGTCTCAGCCAGTGCCGCAAGTTCCTTCAACGAGTTCTCGGCGTCGGCGGCAGTGCCCTCGCTCCAGAGCCCGGCAAGGACGACCCGTTCCAGCCGCAGCTGGCGGTATTCGACCTCGGTGACGTCCTCGAGTTCCGTCGAGAGCCCGGCAACGCGGCGCAGTGCACGGCGTTCTTCCAGGTCCTGCTGCTCGCCGTCGTGGACGGAGTGCTCGCTGTCGCCGTCAGAAAGTGCCTGGGCACGGCCCCGCTGCTTGTCGCCGGGGGCCTTTGCTTCGACCGCGCTGTCCTTGGCGAGAATCCTGTCGATGACACCTTGGATATCCGAAGGACTCAGTTCGGGTGTGGAACTGTCCGTCGAATGCACGGGACGGGAGTTGTTGATGGTCATAATCTCCTTATTGGAACGTACTTTCCATGGTAGGCCAGTGAACCGACAAATCCTCAGGAAAACAACCTTCTCCGCAATGGATCCCTACCGCGCCAGCTGTCCTTTACAACCCGTACGGCCACCCATAAATTCCATGCCACACGCCTGCAGCGACTAATCTGGACTGTTATGGCAACAGAGCACTACTTCTCCTCCACACCGTCCGGGCCCGAGGTCCGCAAACCGCTGCGCGTCAGCCTCAACGGGACCGAACGGACCCTGCAGACAGCGGGCGGGATCTTCAGCCCCGATGGGATCGACAAGGGCACGATGGTGCTGCTGGAGGAAGTTCCCGCGCCGCCGGAAACCGGCAACCTGCTGGACATCGGCTGCGGCTGGGGACCCATCGCCCTGACCCTGGCGCTGAAATCCCCGGCGGCCCGGGTCTACGCCGTCGACGTCAACGAACGCTGCATCGCGCTGACCCGGGATAACGCAGCGGCGTTGGGCTGTGGAAACGTCACGGCCTCCCTGCCGGAGGAGGTGGACCCGGAAGTACGCTTCGACACCATCTGGTCCAACCCGCCGATCCGGATCGGCAAAGAGGAGCTGCACGCCCTGTTGCTGCTCTGGCTGCCGCGCCTGGCGCCGGGAGGAACTGCCTGGCTGGTGGTGCAGAAAAACCTGGGCGCGGATTCCCTGCAGCGCTGGCTGGCGGAGACCCTGCCGTCCGGATTCACCGTCTCCCGCCACAGCACCGCGAAGTCCTTCCGGACCCTGAAGGTGGACCGCAGCGCCTAGAGCAGGGTTCCGCGTGCCACCAGTACGGCCGGTCCGCTGAGCTCCACATGTTCGCGGCCGTCGGGCCCGGTCAGGAAACGGACGCCGACGACGCCGCCCGGCACCGTCACGGCCCAGTCATCGGGTGCTTCGGCTCCGGCCCAGAACCGGGTGGCTACGGCGGCCGCACAGGCGCCGGTACCGCAGGAGAGGGTTTCGCCGACGCCGCGCTCGTGGACGCGCATGGTGAGGAGCCCCACCCCGTCTTCTACGAGCGGCTCGGCCGGGACCACGAACTCCACGTTGGTTCCGTGCTCCGGCTCCGGCTGCACTGACGGTGCTGCGGTCAGGTTGGTTGCTGCCAGTTCGTCCAGTTCCGCGAGGGCCACGACGGTGTGCGGGTTACCCATGCTGACGGACAGGCCCGGGCGGGGCACCTCCAGTCCGTCTGCGTTGACCACCGTGTCCATGGATTTGGCAGCCGCATGGTCGGGGTAAATGAACTCCCAGGGCCCCATGTCCACCGCATAGCCGCCGGCCATCCGGGTTACGGTCTTGATCCCCGCGCGGGTACCGATCACCAGGGATGCGCCTTCGGCCAGTTCCACCAGCCGCTCTTCCAGCAGGAAGTGCACGAAGACGCGCACCCCGTTCCCGCACATTTCGGAGATGCTGCCGTCCGAGTTCCGGTAGTCCATGAACCACTCGGCTTCCGGAGCCGTCTGCAGCAGGGCACGGCCTTCAGGGAGATGCTCGGACCGGACGGCCCGGATGAAACCGTCACCGCCCACACCGCGGTGCCGGTCACAGACAGCGGCTACCTCGTCGGCGGCCAGGTCATGCGCAGCGTCGGGATCGGCTACCAGCACAAAGTCGTTGCCGGTGCCGTGCCCCTTCGCGAAGGGCAGTCCCGCAAGGGAAGAGGGAAGGCCGGAGGCGGACAGAGATGCGGCGGAGGAGGCAGAAGTATTGGTCACTTACCAAGGATACTGGGCGGGTGCCCTTCCCGGACGGCCGCGGCCGCCCGGGCCACCAGCCGGGGGTCGTTATGCTCCAGCCAGGTGATCCGGGGATCCGCACGGAACCAGGTCAGCTGCCGGCGGGCGAACTGGCGGGTAGCCACCACTGTTGCCGCCGAGGCTTCCGCCACGGACGATTTCCCGTCCAGGACGGCCAGGAACTGTGCGTATCCCAGGGCGCGCGAGGCGGTCCGGCCGGTCCGCAGTCCTGCCGGCTCAAGCCGCCGGACTTCTTCGAGCAGCCCCTGTTCCACCATCTTGTCCACCCGGCGGGCCAGGCGCTCATGCAGCACCGGACGTTCCACGCTGAGGCCGATCTGCACGGCCGGCAAGACGTACTGGCGCACCGGCATGAAGGAACTGAAGGGGCGTCCGGTCAGCTCGACCACCTCCAGTGCGCGTACCACCCGGCGCGCATCGGAGATCCGTTCGGCCGAGACGGGGTCCACTTCCCGCAGCCTGTCCTGCAGCACGGACAGGCCCCGGGTTTCCAGTTCGGCTTCGATCCCGACGCGGACCGCCGGGTCGGTGCCCGGAAATTCCAGGACGTCCAGTGCGGCCCGGACGTACAGGCCGGAACCGCCGACCAGGATGGGGTACCTGCCCCGAGCCCGGATTTCGGAAATCAGCTCCCGTGCCTGCGCCTGGAAGGCCGAGACGCTTGCCTCTTCGGTCACGTCCATGATGTCCAGCAGGTGGTGCGGCACGCCGCGGCGTTCGGCTACGGAAATCTTCGCGGTGCCGATGTCCATCCCCCGGTAGAACTGCATGGAATCTGCATTAATCACTTCCCCGCCGAGTTCCAGGGCCAGGGCAACGCCGAGGTCGGATTTTCCGGACCCGGTAGGACCGACGACGGCGATCACCGGCCGTTCGTCGGCGGACGGCACGGAAGCGGACGGTATGGAAGCACTCAAGGGGGTTACCGCCGGGGACTTGGGGAGACTTTGGGAAGGGTTCACGGGCACTCAGGAACGCGGCGGCAGCGCGGGCATGCCCAGGGACACACCGGTGCGCGTGCCTGCAGGTCCGGCCGGTACGCCGCAGGACTCGGCCTGCGAGCGGTCCCAGGCATCACCTGCGCGCGAACGCCGCAGCGAGTAGTCCGCAGGTCCGGCGGGGTCGGAGATCAGGTGGAACGCAGCGGCCCCGGTGACGGGCACGGTTACGAGGTCGCCCGGGCGGGGTGCCGGCGCGCCGTCGGGCACCGAGAAGTGCACCAGGCGCTGGTCCCGGGAACGTCCGGAGAGACGTCCGGTCTCGCCGGATTTGCGGCCCGAAGCGGCGGTGACCATGACCTCGACGGTGGTGCCCACCTGTTTGGCGTTTTCCTCGGCTGCAATCCGGTCCTGCAGCGCGGTGAGGCGTTCATAGCGCTCCTGCACCACGGCCTTGGGAAGCTGGTCGGCCAGTTCCGCCGCCGGGGTGCCCGGACGCTTCGAATACTGGAAGGTGAAGGCGGTGGCGAAGCGGGACCGCTCGACGACGTCGAGGGTGGCGGCGAAGTCCTCTTCCGTCTCCCCCGGGAAGCCGACAATGATGTCCGTGGAAATGGCCGCGTGCGGCATCCGCTCGCGGACCTTGTCCAGGATGCCCAGGAACTTCTTTGACCGGTAGGAGCGGCGCATGTCCTTGAGGACCTTGTCCGAGCCCGACTGCAGCGGCATGTGCAGCTGCGGCATCACGTTGGGCGTCTCGGCCATGGCCTCAATGACGTCGTCGGTGAAAGCCGCAGGGTGCGGGCTGGTGAACCGAACCCGTTCCAGGCCCTCGATGTCGCCGCAGGCACGCAGCAGCTTGGCGAAGGCCCCGCGGTCGCCGAACTCCACCCCGTAGGAGTTTACGTTTTGTCCGAGCAGCGTTACCTCGATGGCACCGTCGTCCACCAGGGCCCGGATTTCCGCCAGGATCTCCCCCGGCCGCCGGTCGCGTTCCTTGCCGCGCAGCGACGGGACGATGCAGAAAGTGCAGGTGTTGTTGCAGCCCACGGAGATCGAGACCCATCCCGAATACACGGAATCGCGTTTGGTGGGCAGCGTGGAGGGAAAGACGTCCAGCGACTCCAGGATCTCCAGCTCGGCCTTGGCATTGTGCCGGGCCCGTTCCAGCAGTGCCGGCAGGGAACCGATATTGTGTGTGCCGAAGACGGCGTCCACCCAGGGGGCCTTGCGCAGGATCGTATCCCGGTCTTTCTGGGCCAGGCAGCCGCCCACGGCAATCTGCATCCCGGGCCGCTTTTCCTTGACCGGCGCCAGCTGCCCGAGATTGCCGTACAGCTTGTTGTCCGCGTTCTCCCGCACGGCACAGGTATTGAACACAACGATGTCCGCCAGTTCGCCGTCGGACGGCACATAACCCGCGCCTTCCAGCAAGCCCGAAATCCGCTCGGAATCATGCACATTCATCTGGCAGCCGAAGGTACGCACCTCGTACGTGCGGGGCTGGGCCGCAGGGGCCTCGGGGGCGGGAGAAGAAACAGTCAAACTCACCCTCCTAGGGTACGTCCATCGGCGGTACCGTCCGGCATGCCCCGCGGCAGACTTTTTCCTAATACCAGTTGTTGGCGTAATGGAAACTGAGTGCGCTGCAGGGGCTGCCGTAGCGGGACGCAATGTAGTCCAGGCCCCAGTTGATCTGCGTGGAATAGCTGACTTTCCAGTCGGCTCCGGCCACTTGCATCTTTTCCGCCGGGAGGGACTGCGCAATTCCGTAGGCCCCGCTGCTGGGATTGAGGGCACTGGTCAGCCATTCCGATTCCTTGGTCCAGAGCGTGTCGAGGCAGGTCAACTGGCCCGCATCCCAGCCGCGGGCGGGCAGGGCCGCGGCAGCGTAGGCCTTGGCTCCGGCTGGATCGTCCAGCGGTACGGCGGCTCGGGCCGCTTCTTCCGCAGCCGATTGCGCGGCTGCCTCCGCTGCAGTGCTCCGTGCGGCCTCGTCGGCTGCGGCCTTCGCTGCGGGCTCCCGGTGGTCCGGGTCCTCACCCTCTGTTCCCGTCCCTGCTCCGGCCGCCAGGGGTTTCTCCGCCGCCTGCCGATCGGGCACGTTGCCAGTGGCTGGGTGCTCGTCCGGTCCTGCTGCACTGTCCCTGCCGTCGTCGGCGTCATCTGCGTTGCCTGCGTCCTCGGCGGCGGCAAGGAGCGGCTCGGCCAGGTTCACCAGCTGGATACCGGCCGTGGCCCGGAGGTTTGCTCCGGCAGTGCCAAGGGCAGCGCCGGAGACACTCGCCACGGCCAGGGAACCCAGCGCGGTTGCGGCACCTAGGCGGAGCCGCCGACGGCGTCGCACGGCTCGTCGGATGCGGGTCTGGTCGCGTCGGGTGAAGTTAGTTGAAGTCACAAGCGCAGGACCGTATCGGAGTTTTCTGGGAAAAGTCTCAAAACGGTAACGCTGCTATTGACGTTGGCCAGGTAACCTACCTGCCCGCACAGGTACCCGCTCAGTACCAGTTATTGCGCTGCCAGAAGGCGTAGGCCGCACACGGTGTGCCATACCGGGACTTGATGTAGTCCAGTCCCCAATTGACCTGGGTCCGGTAGTTGGTCTGCCAGTCGGAACCGTGGCTCGACATATTGCTTCCCGGCAGGGACTGCGGGATGCCGTAGGCGTCGCTGTAGGGATTGTCCGCGGTGGTTAGCCAGTTGGACTCGTGATTCCAGAGGATGACCAGGCAGCGGAACTCGTTCCCGTCCCAGCCGTAGTCGCCCATGCGCCCGGATGCGTAGTTCTGTGCACCCGCCGGATCGTTCACCGGCTGCCCCGGTGCGGGCGCGGGCGGAGGGGCAGGCGGGACCGGGGCAGGTGCGGGGGCGGGTGCGGGTGCGGGCTGAGGCGCAGGCACCGTGACTGCCGGGGGCCGGGTTCCCGGCGGGTTGGGTGCCGCCCCGACCGGCGGATTCGGCGGCTGCTGCCCCTTCGGCGCGGACTCTCCTGCAGCCGCCCGTTCCGCGGCGTCGTGCTGTTCCTGAAACACCTTCTCGGCGGCTATCCCGCGGAGCCGGGCCTCCTCCGCGGCGGCTGTGCTGCCGTGTAGATCTGCCAACTGTGCAAGCAGGACGGCTTTGCGGGCTTCTTCATCCTGTACTGCCTTGCCTGCGGCCGCGGCCGAGGCTCCTGCCTCTTGGAGTGCCTTTTCCGCTTCGGCGGCAAGCTCGGCCCGGGCATTCCTTGCTTCCTGTTCCTGCTCCCGGAATCCGTCAGCAACTTTTTCGGACGCCACTGCACCGGCATACAGGTTGCCCGCCCGAGACGAGACCCTGTCCATAAGGTCCGCGCCGTGCAGGGCATCTGCCGAGGCATCCGTGTCGAGCAGCATCAGCGTCATGCTGTCGGAAGCGGACCCGCCGGACTTGTAGGTTTCGGCCGCAAGCCCGGCGACTTGCCGCATCAATTCAGCGGACTGCTGCGCGGCCGCTTCCCGCTGCGCAGCCAGGGCCGCAAGCTCCTTGTCGCTGGCGGCAAGGGCATCCTTGGCCTCGTTGTGGCGGTTCGCTGCCTCCACTGCCGCATCGCCCAGGGATCCGGCGTCCTCGCGCAGGTCCGTAAGCAGACCCTCCAGCTTCTCTGCTTCAGCGGCTTTGGCCGATTCAGAGGATTTTGCCTGCTGGATATCCTCCCAGGAAGGGTAGGGATCCGCCGCGGAACCGGGCGAGGCAGTGAGGACCGCCGAGGCAAGGACGCCCGTAAGGACCAGGGCATAGAACGGGGTTCTCCGGGCACGCAACGGAGAGAATCGACCTACTGGATGCAACATGGGCCCCGCCAACCTCATCTTTAACATGGTTGGCACAGCATACGATACGGCGCGTCGGATTGACACCACGACTAATGGCGCCGGTTATTTCCTGTTCGGCGCACTGCGCCCGGGTACATTCAGGCCCGCTTCGCCATGCGCCGCGGGCCGGCCGGGCTCCGGCCCGCAGTCCGCAGGTTAGACGGAGTCCCCCCTGGCATCCCGGACTTCACCGATTACTTCGGCCGCTACCCGAAAGCCGAGCGACGGGGAATAACCCTTCCGGGCCAGCATCCCCACCAGTCGGCGGGTCTGTTTGTCGCGCACGCCGCGGTCGGAAAGATCGGCAGAGGCCTGGAGTTTTTTCCTCGCCAAGGCGCGCGCCGCTTCGAGTTCGTCGTCGGCGCTGACCTGTTCAAGCGCTTCGGCGGCGAGATCCGGTGCAATGCCCTTTTCCGTCAGTTCGCGCCGCAGGGCCCCGCGGGCAAGGGACTTGCTCTGGGAGCGGCTACGGACCCACAGCCGCGCAAACTCGGCATCATCCACGAGTTGCACTTCTTCGAAACGGTCAAGGACCGCAGCTGCGGCTTCCGGCGGGATTTCCTTTTCCGCAAGCTTGGTTTCAAGCTGTCTGCGGCTCTTGGGCGAGGCAGTCAGCTGGCGCAGGACGATGGCTTTCGCCTCGGCGTAAGCTTCCTCGGGCGTCAGCGGGACAGTTTCCTCCGGTTGGTCCGCGTCTGCATCCTGCTGCCCCCAGCCCTGCCGCCCGCGGCCGGGCTTTTTCCCGCCCCGCTTCGACCCGGAGCCGCCTGTCCCGGGTTCCGCCCAGGGCTCGTCGGCGGGGGCTTCCTCGCCGAAACCGTCTTCCTTGAAGGCATCGGGGGTCTTTGCGGGCGGCTTCCGGCGGCGGGCAGGTTTGGAAGCGTCAGGTTTGGCGTCCACCGGCCCGGGTGCGGTGCGCGGTGTCTTCGCGCCGCCCGGAGCGGTCCCGCCGCCGGCGGGCGCGGTTGCCGACGCGGCCGCGCTGATTTCGGCAAGCCGCCGCTTCAGCTCTGACAGGGTCTCTTCCTGCGAGGTATCCATAACCATCCGCTCCAGGGACTTTGCTCCCTTATTCCTCCCCGGACTTCCACTCCCCCGGACCGCGGAGAGTAGCTGCGCCGTAGCGCGCCGTTCCGGGCCGACCGGGCTGACCGGGCTGACCGGGCTGACCGGGCTGACCAGACGGAAAGCCGCCCCCTCGCGGGAGCGGCTTCCCTGATCCTGCTGTCCCGGGACCGGTGTCCCCGGGTCCGCGGGCCGCTGCTAGGAGTCCTTTCCGACTGCCTTCAGCTTGGGTGCTGCGGGCTCCTCAGCGGCAGGAACACCGATTCCGAGCTTTTCGCGGATACGGCGCTCCAGCTCGTCCGCCAGATCGGGATTGTCCTTCAGGAAGTTGCGCGAGTTTTCCTTGCCCTGGCCCAGCTGGTCACCGTCGTAGGTGAACCAGGCACCGGACTTCTTGACCAGGCCGTGTTCCACGCCCATGTCAATCAGTCCGCCCTCGCGGGAAATGCCGACGCCGTACATGATGTCGAACTCGGCCTGCTTGAAGGGCGGAGCCATCTTGTTCTTGACGATCTTGGCACGCGTACGGTTACCAACCGGGTTGGTGCCTTCCTTCAGCGTCTCGATGCGGCGGACGTCGATGCGGACCGAAGCGTAGAATTTCAGCGCCTTGCCACCGGTGGTGGTTTCCGGGCTGCCGAAGAAGACGCCGATCTTTTCACGCAGCTGGTTGATGAAGATTGCGGTGGTATTGGTGTGGCTCAGGCGGCCGGCGATCTTACGGAGCGCCTGGCTCATCAGGCGGGCCTGCAGGCCCACGTGGCTGTCGCCCATGTCGCCTTCGATTTCGGCACGCGGAACCAGTGCGGCAACGGAGTCAATGACCACGACGTCGACCGAGCCGGAGCCGATCAGCATGTCCATGATTTCCAGGGCCTGCTCGCCGGTGTCCGGCTGCGAAACGAGCAGCGAGTCCGTATCCACGCCCAGCTTGGCTGCATAGATGGGGTCCAGGGCGTGCTCGGCGTCAATGAACGCGGCAATGCCGCCGTTCTTCTGCGCGTTGGCGACAACGTGGAGCGCCAGGGTGGTCTTACCGGAAGATTCAGGTCCGTAGATCTCCACCACGCGGCCGCGCGGCAGGCCGCCGATACCCAGCGCAACATCCAACGCGACGGAGCTGGTGGAAATGGTTTCGGCAGGGGCGCGCACTTCGTCGCCCAGGCGCATGATCGAGCCCTTGCCGTATTGCTTGTCAATCTGGGCCAGCGCTGCCTCTAGGGCTTTTGCGCGGTCGGCTGGAGCAGCCATTCTTCACCTCGTGTTGTGGTTGTGGGCGGCCCGTAGGCCGGTCGTCATTTCTTATCTACGACCCTATCCGGCGGCACTGACAAAACGGCTGACCGGAACGTATAACTCGTTGTCTTGTGGATATTCCCGGGCCGCATCGGCTAGGACGGGCCCCTGTGTAGGAGCATATCTTTATCCGAACAAATATTCGAACAGCGAACCCCGGCGTGTCCGTTCGCCGGGAGCGGCGGCTGCCCTAGTTTGCCTTGGGCTTGACGTCGCGGCCCAGCCGGCGTTCGGGCGGAACGTCCTGGATGTCGCATACGGCCAGCCATACGGATTTGGGTTCCATGCCCTTGTCCAAGGCCTGTGCAGCCGTGACCCCTCCGAGTTGCCCGAGCACCAGGTCCGCGGCGAGGACCCTGGAGTAGGCCGCACCGAACTCGTCATCCATAAGCCGCCAGAAATCGCTGATACGCATCAATTAATCCTCTCACGCACGAAACGCGGCAGCGAACCGCACCGCGGCCCCAAAAGCCCGAGGTATTCCAGTGCCGTGGAAGGGCCGCGATCCTACAATGGGAGGATGACCGAAACATCCGGTCCCGCCGATTTAACCGACGGCAACCCTCCCTCCGGCGCCGAACCGGACAAGGACACGGCAATAGAGGACCTTGAGCAGGAACTCAGCGTGCTGTGGCGCCGTGCCCGGGCCAGCTCCCACCGGATCGCCCGCGAAGTCCACCCGGATATGGAACCTTCGGCCTACGGCCTGATGGTCCTGCTCCACCAGCAGGGGCCCATGCGCTTGACGGATCTGGCCGCAGCGGTCGGCGTGGGCAAGCCCTCCCTGAGCCGGCAGGTAGCCATGCTGCAGGCGCTGGGGCTGGTGGAAAAGCATGCGGACCCGGAGGACGGACGGGCGCAGCCGATCAATCTCACCGAGGTTGGTGCTGCGCGCCTGGAAGGAACGGCCACTGCGCGCAAGGAGCACTTCCGACGTACCTGGACGGGGTGGGAGTCGGAGGAACTCCATACCCTGGTCCGGCTGCTGCACAAACTGAATGCTTCCGTCCGGCGCGCCGGGGATCAGGTGGAGGACACACCTCCCGGCCCGGACGGCCGCTAGGCCCCGGACAGAACAGGCCCCGGACAGAACAGGCCCCGGACAGAACAAACCCCCGCAGGCACCGCGCCTGCGGGGGTTTCCTCTGGAGATTTCTTCGCCTTGATGCAACAGCGTCAAGGAGTATGTCTATGGGGCAACACAGTCACTACGGCCGATTCCGTTCGGCCGGCGTGACGCGCTGCGGTGTGCGGTGTGCGGTTTCTAGGATGTGCGGGCCAGGTCCCGTGCCAGGTCTTCGGGGAATTCGCGGGCGAACTCCCGGGAAAACTCAGATGGCACGGTGTCTGGAATGGCAACGCCTTCGGCGTTTGCCACCCGGTCGCTGACCTCTCGGAGCATCAGGGACAGGGGCACATCGAGGGCACTGCAGATTGAAGACAGAAGTTCGGATGATGCTTCCTTCTGTCCGCGCTCAACCTCGCTGAGGTAGCCGAGAGAAACGCGGGCGCTATGCGACACCTCGCGCAGGGTCCGGCCCTGGCGCTGGCGCACGTCGCGGAGTACATCACCAATCTCGTGACGAAGAACTACCATCTTGCGCTCCTTAGGCTCCCGGTGTGCGTCTTCCGCCAACCCTACATCCCGCCAGCGGATCACGCCGTTCACGGATACGGGTTGCTTAACCATGTGTATCGTCCTGCTCCCTGTGAGTACGGACTGCGGCGGTACCGCAGACTGTCCAAAGATCGTAATAAAGGAACCTTGGCGGTTCCTGATACTAACAACTGACGCCCTGCCGGTTTTGTTCCCGCCTGCGCAGCTTCCCGATTTCCGCCCCGCTACCGGTCTTCCAGCACTGACGCCAGCATGGAGAGTGCTTCACTGCAGGCCGCTGTTCGGATGGCCGTACGGTCCCCCGCGAACAGAAACT
The DNA here is from genome assembly GCF_020731025.1 of Arthrobacter sp. zg-Y895. Taxonomy (NCBI): domain Bacteria; kingdom Bacillati; phylum Actinomycetota; class Actinomycetes; order Micrococcales; family Micrococcaceae; genus Arthrobacter; species Arthrobacter sp. zg-Y895. The sequence goes on along the minus strand of NZ_JAJFZY010000014.1, from coordinate 36,809 downwards.
CCCCGAAGGAGGTCCCTTCGGAAGTAGCGATCCCCAGGAACACGGTACCAACCGGCTTGCCGTCGTGCGTTTCAGGTCCGGCGACGCCGGTGGTGGCGACCCCGACGTCGGCGCCTAGGACCCGCCGCGCTCCGGCGGCCATGTGCTCAGCCACCCTCCCGTCGACGGATCCGGCTTGGGCCAGGAGCTCGGCCGGAACCCCGAGGACGGACAGCTTGATTCCATTTTGATACGCAACCACGCCGCCCTGCAAAACCGCCGAAGCACCGGGAACTGACCCCAGCTCGGCGCAGAGCATGCCTGCAGTGAGCGACTCGGCAGTGGCGATGGTCAGCCCGGCGTCCCGGGCCGCGGCCACAACCTCGCCCGCCAGGCCGGCGGCAGGCGCGTCGCTCATGCGCGCGTGCCGGCGCGGCGCAGCTTGACGGCCTGCAGGACGTAGTCGACGCCGGTGACCACTGTGATGACGAGCGCGGCGGCCATGAAGACGGCGCCGATCCACCATGCCCAGGCACCCAGCCAAGCGGTCAGCGGAAGCAGGAACACGAAAATGGCGAAGGTCTGGACCACGGTCTTGAGCTTGCCGCCCCGGGAGGCGGCCATAACGCCGTAACGGATCACGACGAAGCGCATCAGCGTGATGCCCAGTTCACGGACGAGGATCACGATGGTGACCCACCACCACAGCTCGCCCAGCAGGGAAAGCATCACCAGCGCGGAGCCGATCAGCAGCTTGTCGGCAATCGGATCGGCAATCTTGCCGAAGTCGGTGATCAGCCCGCGGCTGCGGGCAATATCTCCGTCGAGCTTGTCGGTGTAGATGGCGACGGCGAAGGTTGCCACGGCGAGCCAACGGAACAGGCCGTCACGGCCGTCGTCGGACGCCAGGAACCAGATAAAGAGCGGAACCATCAGGATCCGCGCCACCGTCAGGGCATTGGCGATATTAAGGGTCGGAACCCTATCGGTAGGAGAATTGCTCACGCCTTCAGCGTAGCGAAGATTCACCGGCCGGTGAGGTTCCAGGCATCTTCGGAACCGTCCGGGTCGTCCGCGTCGTCGTGGTAGTCGCTCGCCTGGGGCCTGCCCTCCAGGTCCGCGGCAACCAGGTCCACCGGCCCGGCCGGGTCGAAGCCGTGGTTGGCATTGGCGTTGTCCGCCAGTGCCGCGGCTCCGGCTCCCCCGGACGGCGCCGGAGCCTCGCCGCCGCTGATGGCAGCGAGGGTGGCGGCCAGGTCATCCGGCTTCACGAGCACGTCGCGGGCCTTGGAACCTTCGGACGGTCCCACCACGCCGCGGGATTCCAGCAGGTCCATGAGCCGGCCGGCCTTCGCGAAGCCCACGCGCAGCTTGCGCTGGAGCATGGAGGTGGAACCGAACTGCGTGGTCACCACCAGTTCGGTCGCCTGCAGCAGGACGTCGAGGTCGTCTCCGATGTCGTCGTCGATCTGCTTCTTCGGTGCCGTGACGGCTACGTCTTCGCGGTAGACGGCCTGCAGCTGGCCCTTGACGTGCTCAACAACCCGGTGGATCTCGGACTCGGTAACCCAGGCACCCTGCACACGGATGGGTTTGTTGGATCCCATCGGCAGGAACAGTGCATCGCCCTGGCCCAGGAGTTTTTCCGCGCCGGGCTGGTCCAGCACCACGCGGGAGTCCGTGACCGAGGAGGTCGCGAACGCCATGCGGGAGGGTACGTTCGCCTTGATCAGGCCGGTCACGACGTCGACGGACGGCCGCTGGGTGGCCAGCACCAGGTGGATGCCGGCGGCACGGGCAAGCTGGGTGATGCGCACGATGGAGTCTTCGACGTCCCGCGGGGCGACCATCATGAGGTCGGCGAGCTCGTCCACGATCACCAGCAGGTACGGGTAGGCCCGGATGACCCGCTTGGATCCGGCCGGGGGCACCACCTTGCCGTTGCGGACGGCCTTGTTGAAATCGTCGATGTGCTTGAAGCCGAAGTTCGCGAGGTCGTCGTAGCGGGTGTCCATTTCGCGGACCACCCACTGCAGCGCTTCCGCGGCTTTCTTCGGGTTGGTGATGATCGGGGTGATCAGGTGCGGGACGCCTTCATAGGCGGTCAGTTCCACGCGCTTGGGGTCCACCATCACCATGCGGACTTCGTCCGGCGTGGAGCGCATCAGGATGGACGTGATCATCGAGTTCACGAAGGAGGACTTACCGGCACCGGTGGCTCCGGCCACCAGCAGGTGGGGCATCTTGGCCAGGTTGGCCACCACGAAGCCGCCTTCGACGTCCTTGCCGACGCCCATGACCATGGGGTGTTCGGTCTTCCGTGCGGAGTTGGACCGCAGGACATCGCCCAGGGCAACAACTTCCTTGTCCGCGTTGGGGATTTCGATGCCGATGGCGGATTTACCCGGAATGGGCGACAGGATGCGTACGTCGGAGCTCGCCACGGCGTAGGCAATGTTCTTGGACAGCGCGGTGACGCGTTCCACCTTGGTGCCTTCGCCGAGTTCGATCTCGTAGCGGGTGACCGTCGGGCCGCGGGAGAATCCCGTGACCTTCGCGTCCACGTTGAACTGCTCGAGCGTGTGCGTCAGTGCGGCGACGACGGCGTCGTTGGCTTCGGAGCGCTCCTTCGCCGGCGGTCCCGGGGGCAGGAAGTCCGACGGCGGCAGCGTATAGGTGATGTCGCCGGAGAGCTGCAGCTGCTCGGTGCGCTGCGGGATGGGCGTGTTCGGCGGGACCGGCTGGACCGGCCGGGACGGCACGGGCGCTACGGGCGGAACGGCGGCCAGGTTCAGGACCTCGGTGGCGCCGGGGACGGTGCTGATGGCCTCGGTGGGCGGCTCGGCAGTGTCCGTGCCCCCGTCAACGGGCAGGCCCTGGTTGCGGCGGATCTTCTGCGTGGCCAGTTCGGACTGCGTGGGACGCCGGACTCCCGGGGGTACTGCCGGCGCGGCCGCGGCAGCGGCTGCTGCTTCGTCTTCCTCGTCCTGCAGCAGCGCGCGTTCAAATGCTTCGTCGCCGGCGAAACCGTCCTGCGCGGCAGCGGCCTCCGCTTCCTTTTCGCGGCGGCTCTTGCGCGGCTTGCGGACCTTTTCCGGCTTAGGTGTGCCGTAGAGGTAGCTCTGGTCGTGCGCTTCAGGATCATCGGGGTCCAGGTCCTGGCCCATGAGGTGTTCATACATGGCCCGCAGGCGCAGCGGAATATGGCGGAACGGCGTGGCCGTGATGATCAGGACACTCACGAACACCAGCAGCGAAAGGAGGACCAGCACCGGCCATTGAGTCAGTGCGGCGGACAACGGCCCGGCGACGAGGAAGCCGACGATGCCGCCGGAGGCCCAGAGCCGGTCGAAACCGTCGGACAATGCGGGTAGGCCGCCCGCAATGTGCGTTATGCCGGAGCCGGCGAGCAGCATGATCACGAGGCCGATGCTGATCCTGCTGTTGGCTCGGTGCCGCTCCGGGTACCGGAACAGGCGCACTGCGCCGGCGGTGAGCATAAAGGGCAGCACCACGGCCATCCAGCCGAATGTGCCGGCCGCGCCGGCGTGGATCACGTCGGCAACGGGACCGCGCAGGGCCCACCACTCAACGGTGGCGACCGCAAGGGCAAGCAGGATCAGGAAGAATCCGGTCCCGTCGCGGCGGATTTCGCGCTCGGGAGATACATCGGCGCCGAGCTTGCGGACGCCGGCCCCGGCGATGCGGGAGATGCCCATCCAGGCGCTCTCCACCGCGCGCAGCGGCAGCGGCAGCTGGTCCGGGGGCGCCTGGCGCGACACGGAGGTCCCCCGGCCTCCGGATCCGCCGCGCGCGCTGGACTTGCCTGATGTCTTGCTTGAGCTGCCGCCGGCGCTCCGGGCCGTTGTCCGGCCGGAGGCACCGCTGCGTGCGGCAGGGGAAGTACGAGTCGCCATACCAGCCACGCTACCCGATGCCGCCCCCGATACCCTGAATTTACGCGGCCGGGAGGGGCTTTGGGACTACTTACCCACCGCGTAGCACGGCGGGAACTAGGCCTCGACCACCACCGGCACAATCATGGGACGGCGCCGCAGCCGGCGGTTGACCCAGGTACCCACGACCCGCCGGACCACCTGCTGCAGCTGGTAGGTGGTGTGGTCGGTGTTGGAGCGCACCGCTTCTTCCAGGGCCGCACTGATCTTGGGAATGATCTCGTCAAAGACCGCGTCACCCTCGGCAAAGCCGCGGGCGTGGATCTCGGGGCCGGAGACGATTGTGCCGGTACTGCGGTTCACCACGGAGATGATGGAGATGAAGCCTTCCTCGCTGAGGATCCGCCGGTCCTTCAGGTCGGTGTCGGTGATCGCTCCGACGCTGGACCCGTCCACGTAGACGAAGCCGCACTCCACTTCCCCGACCACGCGGGCCTTGCCGTCGCGCAGGTCGACCACTGTGCCGTCGTCGGCCAGGATGATGTTCTGCTCCGGGACACCGGTGGCGGCGGCCAGGCGGCCGTTGGCGATGAGGTGCCGGGTCTCGCCGTGCACCGGCATGGCGTTCTTCGGCCGCAGGATGTTGTAGCAGTAGAGCAGTTCCCCGGCGGCTGCGTGCCCGGAGACGTGGATTTTCGCGTTGCCCTTGTGTACGACGTCGGCACCCAGGCGCATTAGTCCGTTGATCACGCGGAACACGGCGTTTTCGTTGCCGGGTATCAGGGATGAGGCGAGGATGACGGTGTCCCCCTTGCCGATCCGGATCCGGTGGTCGCCGTTGGCCATCCGGGACAGGGCCGCCATGGGTTCGCCCTGCGACCCGGTGGACATCAGCACCACCTTGTTGTCCGGCAGCTCATCGAGGTTCTTCAGGTCCACAAGGATGCCTTCGGGCACGTTGAGGTAGCCGAGTTTCTCGGCGATCGCCATATTGCGCACCATGGACCGGCCGACAAAGCAGACGAACCGGTTGTCCGCGGCGGCGGCGTCGAGGACCTGCTGGACGCGGTGGATGTGGGAGGAGAAGGAAGCGACAATGATGCGCTTGTCCACCTTGGCGAACAGTTCCTGCAGCACCGGGCCGATTTCGCGTTCGGCGGTGGTGAACCCGGGGACGTCGGCGTTGGTGGAGTCGGCCATAAACAGGTCCACGCCCTCTTCGCCCAGCCGGGCGAAGGCGCGCAGGTCCGTGATCCGGCCGTCCAGGGGCAGTTGGTCCATCTTGAAGTCGCCGGTGTGCAGCACGGTGCCGGCCTCGGTGCGGATGAACACGGCCAGCGCATCGGGGATGGAGTGGTTGACCGCTACGAATTCGCACTCGAACGGGCCGAGCTGCTCGATCTGCCCCTCGGTGACAGTCAGGGAGAACGGCTTGATGCGGTGTTCCTGCAGCTTCGCTTCCACCAGTGCCAGCGTCAGCTGCGAGCCGATCAGCGGGATGTCGTTCTTCAGCCGCAGCAGGTACGGCACCGCGCCGATGTGGTCCTCATGTCCGTGGGTGAGCACGACGCCGACCACGTCGTCCAGGCGGTCCTCGATGTAGGAGAAGTCCGGCAGGATGAGGTCGACGCCGGGCTGGGTTTCCTCGGGGAAGAGGACGCCGCAGTCCACGATGAGCAGCTTGCCGTCGATTTCGAAGACGGCCATGTTCCGGCCGATTTCCCCGAGGCCGCCCAACGCGACGATCCTCAGGGTTCCTGCCTCCAGCGGCGGCGGGGTCAGCAGGCCGGGTCCGGCGGTTTCGGGGAATTCGCTCATGATTGCCTACGCCTCGGTCCGGGAGAAGTCCATGCCGGCTTCAGCCAGATCGGTCAGGATGGTTTCCATTTCGACGGCGTCGGGCGCCACCAGCGGCAGCCGGACGGTTGCGGTGGGAATGACCTTCTGCATCGCCAGGATCTGCTTGGTCGAAACGGTGCCGGGAATGTGGGTCATGACTGCACGGACCACCGGATCAAGTTCGAAGTGGATGCGGCGGGCGGTGGCGAAGTCCCCTGCTGCCGCGGCATCGACCAAGGCGCGGAACTGCGCGGTGGCTACGTGCGCGGACACGCTGACGACGCCGACGGCGCCGGCGGCCATCCACGGCAGGGTCAGCCCGTCATCACCGGCGTAGACATCCAGGGTGGTGTTGGCCAGCACACGGGTGATGCCGGCGAAGTCCGCCTTCGCGTCCTTCAGCGCCAGGATCCGGGGGTTCTCGGCCAGCTTGAAGATAGTGGAGGTGCTCAGGGCGATGCCGGCGCGGCCGGGAATGTCGTACACCATGATCGGAAGGTCGGTGGCGGCGGTGACGGCGTCGAAGTGCGCGATCACGCCCGCCTGCGTCGGCTTGTTGTAATACGGGGTAACCACGAGCTGGCCGTCAACCCCGGCACGCTCTGCGCGGCGGGCCATCTCCACGGAGTGGGACGTGTGGTTGGTGCCGGTGCCGGCAATGACCTTGGCACGGCCGCCGACGGTCTGGGCAACCACCCGGAACAGGTCTTCCTTCTCGCTGTCTTCCAGCGTGGAGGTTTCACCGGTGGTGCCGGAAACCACCAGGCCGTCGCAGCCGTCTTCGACGAGCTTGTTCGCGAGGTAGGCAGTGGCATCGAAGTCCACTTCCCCGTCCTCGGTAAACGGGGTCACCATGGCGGTGACGAGGGTGCCGAAAGGAAGCGTGCTGTTTTGGAAATCCATGGGTAAAACGTTACCCGTTACGCAGCGCAATGGGACAACAAGGCGTAGGAAGTAGAAGCCGGCCGAGCTTCAGGGCGGCGACGGCCGCCTGCAGTGTCCTGTGAGACGATTCTGTGCATGAACCAACGCCGCCTGACCGGCATCGATGCTGCCCGCGGGATCGCACTGCTGGGCATGATCGCGACGCACGTGCTGCCGCTCTACAACCAGGAAACCGGCGATCCCAGCCTGACCGGGCTTGTGTTCTCCGGTCGTTCCTCGGCCTTGTTCGCGGTGGTTGCCGGTGTCGGGCTGGCACTGCTGACCGGCGGCAGCGAACCCCATGAGGCGAAGGCAGTGAACCGGGACCGGCGCGGAATTGCGGTGCGCGCACTCATCATCGCCCTGGTGGGCCTGGTGCTGGGCGGACTGGAAACCACCATCGCCGTCATCCTCTTCCATTACGCCGTCCTGTTCCTGCTGGCGCTGCCGTTCCTGGGCATGCCGCTGCGCCGGCTGGCCGTCTGGGCCGGGGCCTGGCTGCTGCTGTCCCCGGTGCTTGCCTACGTGGCGCGGGACTGGCTGCTGCGGAACCTCTCGCCGTCGGATGTCGATGGAAACATCACCTGGGACGCGTTCCTCTCCCCCGCCGCGCTGGCAGCCGATGTCTTCGTCACGGGGTTCTATCCAGTGCTGCAGTGGCTGAGCTATATCCTGCTGGGGCTGGTGATCGGGCGCCTGGCGCTGACCAGCCTGCCGGTTCAGGTGGGACTGCTCACGGGCGGGGTGTTTGCCGCCGTGACCGCCAAGTTGGTCTCCTATTACCTGCTTGGCGAGCTGGGCGGTTTTGATGTCCTCAGGGCCACGGAGTCGGGGCAGCGGTGGCCGCTGGCACGGATGTTGGAGGTCAATCTCAGTTCGGTGGAGCAGACCGGTTCCTGGTGGTGGCTCGCTTTGGCAGGACCGCATTCCAACACCAGCCTCGATATGCTGCACACCGCAGGCACCGCAGCCGCGGTGCTGGGCGTCTGCCTGCTGTTGACGCGTGCCCGGCCGAACCTCCTGCTGCCTCTGTCCGCGGCCGGAGCAATGACCCTCACCCTGTACAGCCTGCATGTGTGGGTGATGACCATGGTGGACCAGCAGAGCCCGCCCCTGGAACCGTTGCCGGTGTACTGGATCCAAGTCGCTATCCTGGTGGTCCTGGCCGTACTGTTCCAGCGCATCGACGCACGCGGTCCGCTGGAACTGGTCACCTCGGGTGCCTCCCGGCTGGCCCGCGGCAAGAGCGGCCGGGCCACGCCCCCGGCCCGGCAGAAGCGCTAGGCTCCGGGCTGGTTCCGGGTTCCCGCGTAGAGCCTGCCGGCCTGCCGCATGGTGCGCCGGGCGCGCGTGCGGTCTCCGGCGGCGTCGTAGGCGCAGGACAACCGGAACCAGCTGCGCCAATCCTCGGGCGCGGCCTCGGTTTCTGCCTTGTACTGAGGGAACTGGGCGTCCGCGGCTTCGCGCACAATGCGTCCGGCAGGTGTCCGCGGGAGGTCATCCACCGGCAGCCGGCCTTCCTCGGCCAGGATCCGGGCCATCTGTTCCGTCCGGTTGCCGAACATCAGTTCGCGGATGAGCGCCCACGCGCCCACCACGGGCAGCACCAGGTAGGCAAGGCCCATCAGCTTGGCCGGAATCTCGTCAGAGGTGAGCAGCAGCCAGCCGCGCTGCCCGGAGACCCACAGATAGAAGAAGAGCAGCAGGGTCACCAGGGCCACGCCGAGCTTGGCGCGGTTGGAGAAAAGGCCGGTGAAGAAAGACAACGTGTTCCTTAGTCGTTCAGGTTGAGGTAGCCGTCAAGTCCGACGGTCAGTCCGGGATGGCCGGCGACCTGCCGCAGGCCCAGCAGGACACCGGGCATGAAGGAGGCGCGGTCGAAGGAGTCATGCCGGATGGTCAGCTGCTCGCCCGGTCCGCCCAGGAGCACTTCCTGGTGGGCCACCAGCCCGCGCAGCCGCACTGAATGCACGTGCACTCCGTCCACCTCCGCGCCGCGCGCTCCCGGCAGTGCCTTGGCCGTGGCGTCCGGAGAGGGAGCCACACCGGCCTCAGCGCGCGCGGCGGCGATCAGCTGGGCGGTGCGTACGGCCGTTCCCGAGGGGGCGTCCACCTTGTCCGGGTGGTGCAGCTCAATCAGTTCCACCGATTCGAAGTAGCGGGCGGCCTTGGCGGCGAAGGCCGAGGCCAGCACCGAGCCGAGGGCGAAGTTCGGCGCGATGAGCACACCGGTGGCGGGGGACGTTTCCAGCAGCTCCGCCAGGCGGCCCAGCCGCTCGGCGTCCCATCCGGTGGTGCCGACGACGGCGTGCATGCCGTGCTCGACGGCGAAGCGGACGTTGGCCTCGGTGCTGTCCGGCACGGTCAGGTCCACTACGTACCGGGCACCGGCCGAGACGAGGGTTTCCAGCGGGTCGGTACGGCCCAGCGCTGCAACGAGTTCCATGTCTTCGGCGGCCTCGACGGCGGCAACGGCCTCGGACCCCATGCGGCCTGCGGCACCGAGGACCGCTACGGCAAGTTTTTCGCTCATAGGCTCCAGATTACCGGTCAGGGCCGGTCGCTGACGCCCACCCACTCGGTGCTGCCGTCCGTGAAGCCCTGCTCCTTCCAGATGGGCACGTTCGCCTTGACCGTGTCCACGAGCTCGGAGCAGGCCGCAAACGCGGTGCCGCGGTGGGCCGAGGCGACGGCAGCCACGAGGGCCGCGTCGCCGATGTCCAGGTCTCCGGTGCGGTGGGCCACCCAGATCCGGACGCCGTCGTACTTCGCCGCGATTCCGGCGGCCACCTCGCCCAGCACGGACTGTGCCGTGGGGTGGGCGCTGTAGGCAAGTGCCGTGACGGACTTGCCGTCGTCGTGGTTGCGGACGATGCCGCTGAAGAGGACCACGGCGCCGCAGTCCGGTGACCACGCGTCTTGTTCGGCCTCGGTGCTGCTCAGCGGCTCGGCGGAGACGATGGCACGGACCACTTCGCTAGTGTTCACGCTTTCCTTCCAACTGGCCGCAGATGTGGCCGATGATCGGTTCCAGTACGGCAAGTCCGTCAGCCACCGCGGCCGGGGAACCGGGCAGGTTGACCACGAAGGTGCGGCCGGCGGTGCCGGCGAACCCGCGGCTGATGGCGGCCATCGGCGTCGAGGCCAGCCCCTTGGCACGGATGGCTTCCATGACTCCGGGCACGTGGCGGTCCAGGAGGGGCTCGGTGGACTCGGGGGTGACGTCGTCCGGGCTGAGCCCGGTGCCTCCGCTGGTGAGCAGCACCGAAGGTTCGAGGGCGAGGATGCGCTGCAGCGACGCGGCGACCTCAACGCCGTCGGGCACCACTTCGGCCAGCACGATGTCATAGCCCAGGGCATACAGCCAGTCGGCAATCAGCGGGCCGCATTCATCCTGGTAGGTGCCGGCCGCGGCGCGGGTGGAGGCAATCAGGACCCCTGCGGTGCGGCGGGATGACGGAGTGCTCACAACGCCCAGTCTCCGCTTTTGCCGCCGGACTTGGCCCGAACCATGATGTCGGTGATGCGGGCATGTTTGTCGACGGCCTTGATCATGTCGTAGAGCGTCAGCGCGGCCACGGAGGCTGCGGTCAGCGCCTCCATTTCGACGCCGGTGAGTGCCTTGGTCTTCACGGTGGCTTCCACGACGACGTCGCCCTCCCGCGGGGTGAAGTCCACGGTGACCTTCGTCAGGGGCAGCGGATGGCACAGCGGGATGAGGTTGGACGTCTGCTTGGCGGCCATGATGCCGGCTACCCGGGCCACGGCGAGTGCGTCACCCTTCGGCAGCCCGCCGTCGGCGATCAGGCGTACCACCTCGGCGGTGCTGCGCAGCACGGCCTGTGCCGTGGCCTGGCGCGTGGTTTCGGTTTTGGCGGATACATCCACCATGTGCGCGGAGCCGTCCTCGCGGACGTGGGTCAGGCCGGCGGGGTGGAGGTCTTCGGGTTCGGCGCTCACGGCAGGGTCCTTTCGGGCACGGCGTCCGGGCGGGACACAGTTGCGGTTATTCCAGTAGCAATACTGTCACTTCTGCGCCGGCCTCGAGGTGCTCCGTCCCCACGGGGACGGAGATCAGGGCGTTGGAGGAGGCCAGGGCATGGACCAGGTGGGACCCGGGCCCGCCCACCGGCTCCACCGTTCCGGCCGTGTACCGGCCGCGGCGCACCTGGTGCTTGCCGGCGGGGCTGCCGAGCGGGGCGGTGAGCCGGGCGGGCACTTCCGCCCGCGGCCGCGGCGCGCCGGTGACGGCCGTCAGGGCCGGGCGCAGGAACATCTCGAAGGACACCAGCGAGCTGACCGGGTTGCCCGGGAACCCGAGGAACGGGACGCCGTCGACCGTGCCGATGCCCTGCGGGCCGCCCGGCTGCATGGCCACGGACAGGAACGCCACGTCCTGCGAGGCGAGGCCCTGGCGCACCACCTCGTAGGCTCCCTTGCTGATGCCGCCCGAGGTGAGGACCAGGTCCGGGGCGTCAGCAGCGACGTCGGCACGGAGCCGGTCGGTGAACTCCTGCGGGGAGTCGGCCAGGATCCGGGAGCGCAGCACCTCCGCGCCCGCCTCCTCGAGCGAACTCCGGAGCAGGGTGGTGTTCGCGTCATGGATCTGGCCCGGCCCGAGCGGCCGGCCCGGTTCAATGACTTCGTCTCCGGTGGTCAGCAGCAGCACCCGCGGCCGTGCCCGGACGGTGACGCGGTCCAGGCCGAGGGCCGCGAGCAGGCCCAGCTGCAGCGGACCCAGCACTGCTCCGGCGGGCAGTGCCGGGGTTCCCGCGCCGATATCGCTGCCTTCCCTGCGGACAAACTGCCCGGCGGGCACCTCCGCGGGGACGGCCACGGTGCTACGGGGCTCCCCGGGGGGCAGGAAGGTGTTGGGTGTGCAGGCCTCGATCGGGACGACGGCGTCGGCCCCCTCGGGCAGCATGGCACCGGTCATGACGGGTGCGGCCGTGCCGGGGAGCAGCGGCGGCGGTGCCGAACCGGCCGGAATGGGTGCGGCCGTGGCCAGGCGGACCCTGCCGGGGGCTGACGGCAGGTCCTCGGCTGCTGCGAGGTCGGCAACCCGGACCGCGTAACCGTCCATCTGCGAGTTCGTGAAGGGCGGCAGGTTCCCCGGTGCCCGCACCTCGGTGGCAAGGAGCCGCCCGGCTGCGGAGTTCAGTGCCACGGTCTCGTGGGCGGGCGGATGCGCCTGGAACCAGGTCCGCAGGAGGTCCTCCACGGCTTGCCGGTGCGCCGCTACCTGCCGGGGTCCGGCCGGAGCAGCGGATGCCGGTGCCGGGACACTCTGTGGAGCCGGTTGTACCGACATGGTCCTCCTTGGGAGATGGGGCGGCGTCGAGGGCACGAAAAACCTCAGCGCACCGTCACCCGAATTGTATGCAGTCCGGTGGCTCCGTCGGGAAGCACGGGCCGTTTTTCTTCCGCCTGCCGGACGCCGTTTGCGTCCACGGCCCGGACCGCGATGTCGTGCCCGCCCGGTGCCAGCTCCACTGCGATCCGGTACTGCCGCCACGTATCTGCGGAGATCCCGGGAGCCAGCTCCGCGTCCTGCCAGCCGCCGTCGTCCACGCGCACCTGTGCGGCACTGATGCCGGTGTGCTGCGCCCACGCCACGCCGGCCACGGTGACCGTGCCGGCGGAGACCGGTGTACGGCCGGGAACGTCGATGCGGGAGGAGAGCTTGACCGGGCCGCGCTCGCCCCAGCCCCGGTCCGTCCAGTAGGCCGTCTCGTCCGCGAAGCGGGTGACCCGCAGCTCGGTGACCCACTTGGTCGCAGACACGTATCCATACAGGCCGGGCACAACCAGCCGGACGGGAAAGCCATGTTCCAGCGGCAGCGGTTCCCCGTTCATGCCTACGGCCAGCAGCGCATCCCGGTCATCGGTCAATGCCTCCAAAGGGGTGGAAGCGCTCCACCCGTCCCGGCTCGTGGAGAGCACCATGTCCGCACCCGGCTGCACCCCTGCCCTGGCCAGCAGGTCCCTGACGGGCATTCCCAGCCACCGGGCGTTGCCGATCAGGTTCCCGCCCACCTCGTTGGAAACACAGGCGAGGGTGACGTAACTTTCCTGCAGCGGGGCAGCGAGGAGTTCCGCGTAGTCCAGTTCCACTTCACGGTCCACCATGCCGGTGATCCGCAGCCGCCACTCCGCCGGGTCGATCAGCGGCACCCTCAGGGCCGTGTCGATCCGGTAAAAGTCGGCAGCGGGTGTCACCAGCGGCGCCAGGCCGTCGACGGCGAGCTCGGCTCCGGCGGGTATCGCTGCCGCACGCCGGGACGGTACCGGCAGCCGGACCGTTTCGCGCAGGGCCGTCACGCCCACCTGTCCCCCGCGGGCTATGCCGGCCAGCGCGGCACCGAGCAGGGCCACCGCCGCTCCCCCGCCCACAGAGGTGAGCACCGTACGGCGGCGCACCGCGGCGTCGTCGTTCGTCTGCGCCGCGGCCAGGTCCCGGATCCGTGCCGTGAGCGCCCGCAGGACCACGACGGCGACGACGCCGGCGGCCAGCGGCGGCAGGAGGGCCAGCAGCGAGAACTGCTGCCGGGTAAGTACTGCCGCCAGCCCGGCTGCCCCGAAGAGTCCCAGCACCGCCGCGCCCGTCGGCGGACGGCGCAGTTCCAGGACGCCGGCAGCGGCGGCGGCAAGCGCGATGATCAGTCCCATCCCCACCAGCAGCGCGGCCTTGTCAGCCGTCCCGAAGAGGTTGATCGCGGCGTCCTTGACCGGGCCCGGAACGGCATCGATGACCACCGAACCGACGGCGGAAACCGGGGACAGCGACGGGCTGGCTATGGCGGCGAGCAACTCCCCGGCAGCCACGCCGAGTCCCGCGGCGACCAGCCCTGCAGCCGCCGCCCACCACCGGTTTGCCCGCTCCGGACCGCCGGCAGACCCCCGGGTGAGCCGTTCCCGGGTACTCATCGCGGCAGCAGCCGTCCGGTGGCGATGCGGGCCAGCAGCAGGACCAGCAGGTACAGGGCAATAAGCATCAGGCAAATGCCCAGGGCCGCCTGCGGCTGGTTGGAGTTCAGGCTCAGTTCGATCTGCAGCGGCAGGGTCCGGGTGCTCCCTTCGATGCTTCCCGCGAAGGTGATGGTGGCCCCGTATTCGCCCAGCGACCGGGCGAAGGCCAGCAACGTGCCCGCCACGATGCCCGGCAGCGCCAGCGGCAAGGTGATGTGGCGCAGGATCGCGGTGGGACCTGCCCCGGATGTGGCGGCGGCCATTTCCAGGTCCCGGTCCACGGCGGACAGGCTGTTCAGCGACGTGACCACGAAGAAGGGCAGGGAAACAAATACCTGGACAATAACGACGGCGGCCGGCGAGTACCCCACGTCCAGTCCCACGGTGCCGAGCAGCTTCCCGGCTATCCCCTGCCGGCCCCAGAAATACAGCAGGGCGATGCCGGAGACAACGGGTGAGAGCACCAGAGGGATCAGCAGGATTCCGCGCATCAGCTGGATCCATGGCCCCTCCAGTTTGCTGAGCAGCACGGCCAGCGGCAGGCCCAGCAGGACGCAGAGCAGCGTGGAGCAGGCCGAGGTGGCCAGGGAGAGGCCCAGCGCAGTGCGGGCCGCGTCGGAGCCCAGCAGTTCCGGCAGCGATGTCCAGGGGACGTTAAGCAGCAGCGCCGCGACCGGTCCGGCGCACAGGAGCAGCGCGACGCCGGCAGGCACCCAGAGCCAGGCGGGCGTTGTGGCGCGTGCCTCCCGGCTCATGGCGGATGCGGAGCCGGGTGCCGCTTGGAATTCCTGCGTCCTAAGGGGCATCGTGGCTCCCCGGGTCCGCCGGACCGAACCCTGCCTCGGCGAGGATGGCTGCCGCTTCCGGTCCCGTTAGCCACTCGTAGAATGCTGCCGCCTCGGCGTTGGCGGCCCCTTCCGCGGTCAGTCCCGCCGGATACCGGTTAGGGGCGGGATCCTCCAGCGGCAGGTAGGTCACGCCGGATCCGGCTGCGGCCAGGGCATCGGTCCGGTAGACAAAGCCGGCGTCGGCCTGGCCGGTGGCGACCTTGGTCAGCACCGAGCGGACGCTGTCCTCCAGGCTCGGGGCGGGAACGGCTACGCCGGCTGCCTCAAGGACGCGTGATGTTGCCCGCCCGCACGGAACGGAGGGTGCGCACAGGGCGGCCCGGACGCCGTCGCCCGCAACATCGCGTAACACTTGGATCCCGGCGGGGTTGTCCGCGGCCAGGGCCAGCACCAGGTTGTTGCTGGCCAGCACTGTCTCCCGGTCCAGCCCGGTCCGCAGGGGTTCGAGTGCCTCGAGGTCGGCTGTAATCACCACGTCTGCTTCCGCGCCGGACTGCAGCTGCGCCACGAGCTGGCTGCTGGAGCCGATGTTGACGCGCAGGCGCCCGCCGCCGTCGTAAGCCGCATTCAGCTGCCCGACCACGTCCGTGAGCGAGGACGCCGCAAAGACCGTGATGCCGGCTCCGCTGCGGGCGGCGGCGCCGGTGGAGTCCGTGGAGGTGCACGCGGCTGTGGAAGCTGCAAGAACCGTCACGGCGCACGCTGCCAGGGTCCGGCGGCCCCGGGGAACAAAGCGCATTTATAGAGCCTAACTGTCAAAGGGCGTAACCTCGAGGGATGGGAACACAGCTGGGAATGCCTGCAGTACGCCCTTCCCCCAGTACACCAGAAATCAGCACGGCGGAAGCCGCGGCACCGGGCAGCGGTTCTCCCGCTGCCGCCTCGGCACTGCCCTCCCCCGCGTCTGCCCTGGCGCTTTCCCCGGCAGACGGCCTGCTGGACCGGCACGGCCGCCGGGCCACGGACATGCGGCTGTCGCTGACGGACAAGTGCAACCTGCGCTGCACGTACTGCATGCCTGCCGAAGGGCTCGACTGGCTGGCCCGGGACAAGGTACTTGGCCGGGACGAAATCGTCCGCCTGGTCCGGCTCGGCGTCGACCGGCTGGGTGTGCGCGAGCTGCGGCTGACCGGCGGTGAACCGCTGGTGCGTGCGGATCTGGTGGACATTGTTGCCGGTATCCGTGCCAACCACCCGGAGCTGCCGATTTCCCTGACCACCAACGGGCTCGGCCTGGACAAGAAAGCCCAGGCGCTCAAGGACGCCGGCCTGACCCGCATCAACGTGTCCCTGGATTCCCTCCACCCGGATACCTTTGCCCAGCTCACCCGCCGCCCGTTCCTGGACCGGGTGCTGCGCGGGGTGGAGGAAGCCGCCCGGGTGGGCCTGGGCCTGGTCAAGATCAATGCCGTGCTGATGCGGGGAATCAACGACGCCGAGGCGCCGGACCTGCTGGAGTGGGCGGTCAGCCGCGGCTTCGAACTGCGGTTCATTGAGCAGATGCCCCTGGACGCGGACCACGGCTGGACGCGGGACGGCATGATCACCGCCGCCGAGATGCGGTCCCTGCTGGAACGGGACTTCGTCCTGACGCCCGATCCCCGGGAGCGCAACGGCGCACCGGCCCAGCGCTGGGAGGTCCGCCGGCACGCGGACCCGGCAACGGTTGTCGGAACCGTCGGCATTATTGCTTCCGTCACCGAACCCTTCTGCGCCGAGTGTGTCCGCACCCGGATTACCGCCGAGGGTAAGGTCCGCAGCTGCCTGTTTTCCCACGAAGAGACGGACCTGCTGGCACTGCTGCGCAGCGGCGTGGACGACGACGCCGTCGTCCGCCGCTGGCAGGAAGCCATGTGGGGCAAGCCCAAGGCACACGGCATGGGCCATGCCGGGCTCGGCGACTCCGACTATGTCCAGCCCGAACGAACCATGAGCGCGATAGGCGGCTAAGTGCTGATCAGATACTTCGGCGCTGCGAAGGCAGCAGCCGGCACGGAAGAAGAACACTTGGATGAAGGGCCGCTGACGCTGGCCGAGCTGGCAGAAAAGCTTGCCGCCCGGTACCCCTCACCGGGTGCAGGCATCCCCGCTCTCGGGACGGTGATTGCGCGCAGCACGTTCCTGGTCAATGAAACGGCTGCCCGGAACCCGGACCTGCTGCTGCAGCCGGGGGACGTCGTGGACATCCTGCCGCCCTTCGCCGGCGGATAAAGGCAGAGCCGGCGGTTAAACGGCAAAGGCACACCCGGGACGCGTCCGCGCCGGGTGTGCCTTTCGCAAAGAGGTTAGAAGCCCAGTTCCGCCGCTGATTCGAACGGACCCACCACGGTGATGGTGCGGGGTGCGGCGGCCAGTTCGGCGGCCAGCTCCTGGACCTGTTCCGCGGTGACGGAATGGATCCGGCGCAGGGACTCATCAATGTCGATGAACTCGCCGCTGACCAGCTCGGCCCGGCCCAGGCGGGACATCCGCGAGCCGGAGTCCTCCAGGCCCAGCACCATGCCGCCGGAGATCTGGCCCAGGGCCTTCGCCAGTTCGGCCGGCTCGACGCCGTCGGCGGCCAGCCGCTCGAGCTCGCTGCCGAGCAGGTCGATGACCTGGCGGGTCTTGGCGGGCGAGCAGCCCGCATACATGCCGAAGTATCCGGCGTCGGCGTACGACGCCGAGAAGGAGTAGGTGGAGTACACCAGTCCGCGCTTCTCGCGGATCTCCTGGAACAGGCGGGAGGACATGCCGCCGCCGAGGATCGTGTTCAGCACGCTCATGGCAAAGCGGCGGTCATCCGTTGCGGTCAGCGAGGGGCAGCCCATCACGATGTTGGCCTGCTCCACCGGACGGTTGATGACGTGGACTCCGGCGGTGCCGGAGATCGACGCCGGCGCAGTCTCGCGACGCGGCGCAGGCGTTGCCGCCGGGTCCAGTTCCCAGCCGGCGGTCTGCAGCGCCTGCAGCACAAGTGCGCAGACCTGCTCGTGGTCCAGTCCCCCGGCGGCGGTGACCACCAGTTCCTCCGGACGGTAGTACCGCCGGTAGTGGTCAAGGACCGCTTCGCGGGACACGCTCCGGATGGCGTCGGGAGTGCCGCCGATGGGACGGCCGAGGGCGTGGTCGCCGAGGACCGCTTCGGAGAACTTTTCGTGGCAGAGATCGGCCGGATCGTCATTGTCCATGGCGATCTCTTCGAGGATGACGTCGCGTTCCTGTTCCAGTTCCTCAGGATCCAGGACGGCGGACGTGACCATGTCGGTGATGACGTCAATGGCCATCGGAAGATCGGTATCCAGCACCCGTGCGTAGTAGCAGGTGCTTTCCTTGGCGGTGGCCGCATTGGACTCGCCGCCTACCTCGTCAAACGCCGAGGCGATATCCAGCGCCGAGCGGCGGCTGGTGCCCTTGAACAGCAGGTGCTCAAGGAAGTGTGTGGAGCCGTGCCGGCCCGCGGCTTCATCCCGCGAGCCGACACCAACCCAGAATCCGATGGCCGTGCTGCGCTGGCCCGGCATTTCCTCCGTCAGGACCCGGACGCCGCCGGGCAATACCGAACGGCGCACGACGGCGCCTCCCGGAGTGCCGACGACAAGGGTCGGGTCGGAGGAAAGAGTGGTCAGCGGAAGCTGGACAACCGTCCCGTGCCCCTTCGGTGAGGAAGGGGACACGGGACGGTTTCCATCGGAGTAGTCCGGCATTTACTCTGCAGACTCGGTTTCTGCTGCTTCTTCGCCTTCGGCGTCTTCAGCAACCACCGGGGAGAGCGAAAGCTTTCCGCGGTCATCGATCTTGGTGATTTCCACCTGGACCTTCTGGCCCACGGACACGACGTCGTCGACGTTGTCCACGCGCTTGCCGCCGGCGAGCTTACGCAGCTCGGAGATGTGCAGCAGGCCGTCCTTGCCCGGGGTCAGGGAGACAAAAGCACCGAAGGTGGTGGTCTTGACTACCGTGCCGAGGTAACGCTCGCCGATCTCGGGGACCTGCGGGTTGGCGATCGCGTTGATCGCCGAGCGGGCAGCCTCGGCGGAGCCGCCGTCGGTTGCGCCGATGAGGACGGTGCCGTCATCTTCAATGGAGATGTCAGCGCCGGTGTCCTCCTGGATCTGGTTGATCATCTTGCCCTTCGGGCCGATGACCTCGCCGATCTTGTCCACGGGGATCTTGACCGAGATGATGCGCGGGGCGAACTCGGAGAGCTCGTCCGGTGCGTCGATCGCGGCCTGCATCACGTCGAGGATGTGCAGGCGGGCTTCGCGGGCCTGCTTCAGTGCTGCTGCCAGCACGGAGGCGGGGATACCGTCGAGCTTGGTGTCCAGCTGGATGGCCGTGACGAACTCGGAGGTACCGGCAACCTTGAAGTCCATGTCGCCGAAGGCATCTTCGGCGCCGAGGATATCGGTCAGGGCTGCGTAGCGGGTTTCGCCGTCAACCTGGTCGGAGACCAGGCCCATGGCGATGCCTGCCACCGGAGCGCGCAGCGGCACACCGGCATTGAGCATGGACAGCGTCGAGGCGCAGACCGAACCCATGGAGGTGGAACCGTTGGAGCTCAGGGCTTCGGAGACCTGGCGGATGGCGTACGGGAATTCTTCACGCGTGGGCAGCACCGGCATCAGGGCGCGCTCTGCAAGTGCGCCGTGGCCGATTTCGCGGCGCTTGGGCGAACCCACGCGGCCGGTCTCACCGGTGGAGTACGGCGGGAAGTTGTAGTTGTGCATGTAGCGCTTGCGCGTTACCGGCGACAGCGAGTCGATCTGCTGTTCCATCTTCAGCATGTTCAGCGTGGTGACACCCATGATCTGGGTTTCGCCGCGCTCGAAGATGGCCGAACCGTGCACGCGGGGCAGAACCTCTACCTCGGCGGTGAGCTGACGGATGTCCGTCAGGCCGCGGCCGTCGATACGGACCTGCTCCTTGAGGATGCGCTGGCGCACAACCTGCTTGGTGACGGAACGGAAAGCAGCGGAGACTTCGCCTTCGCGGCCTTCGAACTTCTCAGCCAGTGCGGCCTTGACTTCGTTCTTCAACTCGTCGGCAGCGGCGTCGCGCTCCTGCTTGTCGGCGATGGAGAAGACCTTGGCCAGCTTCTCGCCGGCAGCGGCTTCAACGGCCTCGTACACGTCGTCCTGGTAGTCCAGGAAGATCGGGAACTCGACGGTGGGCTTGGCGGCACGGGCAGCCAGGTCCGACTGGGCGTCGCACAGGACCTTGATGAACGGCTTCGCCGCTTCCAGGCCTTCTGCAACAACCTCTTCGGTCGGGGCGGTGGCGCCCTCTTCCTTGATGAGGTTCCAGGCGTTGTCGGTGGCTTCGGCTTCCACCATCATGATGGCGACGTCGTCACCGGCAATGCGGCCGGCAACCACCATGGAGAACACGGCGCGCTCCAGCTCGGAGTGCTTCGGGAAGGCAACCCACTGGCCGTCGACCAGGGCAACGCGGACGCCGCCGATCGGGCCGGAGAACGGCAGGCCGCTCAGCTGGGTGGACATGGAGGAAGCGTTGATCGCAACCACGTCGTAGAGAACGTCCGGGTTGATCGCCAGGACAGTGACGACAATCTGGACTTCGTTGCGCAGGCCCTTGACGAACGCGGGGCGCAGCGGGCGGTCCATCAGGCGGCAGGCCAGGATGGCTTCGGTGGACGGGCGGCCTTCGCGGCGGAAGAACGAGCCCGGGATGCGGCCGGCAGCGTACATACGCTCCTCGACGTCCACGGTCAGCGGGAAGAAGTCGAAACCTTCACGCGGGGACTTGCCGGCGGACGTGGCCGAGAGCAGGGCGGTGTCTTCGTCAATGTAGACCATCGCCGAACCGGCTGCCTGCTGGGCAAGGCGGCCGGTTTCGAACCGGATAACGCGCTTGCCGTACTTGCCGTTGTCAATAACGGCTTCTGAGAACTGAATTTCGGGACCCTCCATATGAGAGTCACCTCCGTTTCTTCTGTGGCGGAGGCACCCAGCACCGTATCGAACTTCTTTCCGTGCGGCACGGGCCGCACGTTCAACACCCGGTCTTCGATCGAGGTCCTCGGGCAGATACTCCCGGAGACCACTACCGAGGACCGCGAATGCTGCGATGCTGGCTGACTCCTGTGATGTTTGCTGTGCTTCTTTACTGCTGTGCTTCTTTACTGCTGTCGTTCTTTTACTGCATAACTACCTTCGCCGGTCCCCTTCGAGGGAGACCGAAATCAGACAGGTGCGCTTCCGGCTTTCCCGGTGTCCATGCCTGCCTGCGCAAAAGGCGGCTCCCCGTGCAGTGCACAGGTGCCGCCTTCCACAAAGACTATCGACGCAGGCCGAGACGCTCAATGAGCGCACGGTAGCGGGCGATGTCGGTCTCGCGCAGGTAGGTAAGCATGCGACGACGACGACCAACCAGGGCCATCAGGCCGCGGCGGGTGTGGTGGTCATGCTTGTGGGTCTTCAGGTGCTCGGTCAGGTCGAGGATGCGCCGTGAAAGCACAGCAACCTGAACTTCGGGGGAACCGGTGTCCCCTTCAGCGCGAGCGAATTCCCGAATGATTTCCTGCTTGACGGCGGGATCGAGTGCCAATGTAACTCCTAGAGTTGTGCCGTGAGGCCCGAGTCAGCACTTCGCTGCCGGGAATCTTTCTGTCCTGGGGCGCCAGCCCCGGAACATAAAGAAATTCAGCCGCCACGGACCGCAGCCGAATTTGAAACCAGTTTACCTGCCCGTGCCGCTTTCTGTCGAAAGGACCTCGCGGGTGCGTTCGACGTCGAGGCGCATCTGGGCGACCAGCGCGTCCGGGCCGGTGTACGCCACCATGCCCCGGAGCCGGTCCACGAATTCCACCACAACGTGCTGGCCGTAGAGGTTGAAGTCCTCGACCTTTTCGGCCGGGCGGTCGATGACATGGGCTTCCACCTGGCGGCTCACACCTTCGAAGGTGGGATTGGATCCCACCGACACGGCGGCGGGCCACCGGACGCCGGCCTCGTCCACCAGCCACCCGGCGTAGATGCCGTCGGCGGGGATAAGACCTGAGGATTCCGGGGCGAGGTTGGCGGTGGGGAAACCCAGTTCGCGGCCGCGTGCCGCCCCGTGCACCACTTCGCCGCGCATCCGGTGGGTGCGTCCCAGCAGGCGGGCGGCGGTGCGGACATCGCCTTCCCGCAGTGCCTCGCGGATCCAGGTGGAGGAACAGCGCCGGCCGGAGTCCGGGCCGTCGGGCAGGGCACCGAAATCCTCCACCGCTTCCACGTCGAACCCGAGCTCGCGGCCGAGTCCGCGCATGGTGTCCAGGTCTCCTGCATTGCCCCGTCCGAAGCGGACGTCGTGGCCGATGACGACGGTCTTGACGTGGAGCGCCTCAACCAGGACCGTGCGGACAAATTCCTCGGCGGTCAGGGAAGCCAGATCCAGCGTGTAATGCATCATCAGCAGGCCGTCCAGCCCGGTATCCGCCAGCGCCTGCACCCGGTCCACGAGGCCCATGATCAGTTCCGGTGCGCTCTCGGGCCGGTGCACCTGCGCCGGATGGGGATCAAAGGAGATGGCCACGGCCGCGGCATCCTGGGCGCGGGCCACCTTGACCAGGCGGTTGAGCACATGCTGGTGGCCCAGATGCACCCCGTCGAAGTTGCCGATGGTGATTACTGTCGGACCAATATCGGCGGGTATTTCCGCCAGGTCATTCCAGTAGTACACACAGGCTCCTTAACAGCATTTTCCAGCGCCGGTCGAACGGCTGGTCCAGGTTTCCGGGCGGCTTTCGCCGCGCCGGGACCTATCCATTATGTCCGATCTGCGCCGCTTACCGGGAACCGCCCGCAATCCCGGTATCTCCTCCGGCCTGCTGGCTGTATTCGCGGCGCAGGTCGGAGGTCTTGGCGATGAACCGGTGCCAGACCAGCAGTGCCGGCGGGAAAGCCAGCTCAACGATCATCAACACAATGAAGGTGAAGTGCGGTGTTCCGGAGAAGGCCCAGGAAAGCACCCGGCCGATGCCGCCCAGGAACACCATCAGGCAGACGAGCCAGAGCATGTTCGCCCACTGGAATTTCACGGCAATGGCCACGAACGCCGCACCCACGCCCACCATCATGGCGGCGAAGAACCGGTACTGGCTCTCCAGGGTCGGATCGACCTCTCCCCCGGAGCTGTCCGGCAGGCCGGCCGTGCCGGTGATGAGGTTATAGAGGCCGAAACCGGCCACCAGAATGCCCACCCCGATGACGACGGCGCGGAAGACGCCCCAGTCGTCACTGCTCTTGTAGGGCTTGGCCGCCCTGGGCTGCTTTCCCGCCCTGCCGGGCTTGCCGGTGGACGGCTTGCCGGACCGCTCACGGCGGGTCGAGGCGTCAGACGCGGGCACGCCCGGTGTTGATGTCCCCGGCGTCGATGCCCCCGGCGCCTTTGGTGCCTGGTTTCCCGGCCCGTCCGTGCCCATGGGGCTGTTCCTGTCGCCCGGTGTCGGCGCTGCGTTGCTCATGACTCCCCTTTGACGGAGTTGGAACTGAAGTTGTTCCTGCCATCGTCTCACGCACTCGCGCGAAACAGGTAAGCATACTTATTTCATCGGCGCGCGTCTGCGCGGTGCCGGTAAAGCCACCACAACCCGATTATCGGCAGGATCAACGGCACATACCCGTAACCGCTGCCGAAGCCGGACCAGACGGTGTCCTCGGGCAGTGCGGCGGGATCAATCAGGCCGAAGACGCCGACAGCCAGCACACCGACCATTTCCACTCCCACTGCCGCCACGGAGATCCGGTAGGCCGTGGCGCCGGAGCGGGCCAGGCCGACGGTCGCGACGATGTAGACCACGGCTGCAAAAGCGGACAGCAGGTAGGCCAGCGGCGCATGCTCGAACTTGGTGAGGATCTGGAAGGCAGCGCGGGCCGACGCCGCCAGCGCGAAAATCGCGTAAACGGCTACCAGCAGGCGGCCGGGGCCTGCGTTGCGGGCCGCCGGAGCGGACCTGTCCGCCGATTCGGCGTCGTCGGGATTTATGCTGCGGTTCATAGAAGTGTTGCTCCGTCCCAGATCTGTTCCATCCGGAACAGCATGACAAATACGGTGATTCCCACGGCGGAAAGCACGATGTTGCTCCAGCGGCTGCGGTCCAGGAGCGACCACCAGACCGCACCGACCGGGATGACCAGCGCGGTCAGCAGGTAGCCCCAGAACTCCCAGGCTTCGCCGGCGATCCCCTCCCCTCCGGCGAGGCGGATCAGCGAGGCGGCGCCGTAGACCAGCAGGAAGAGCTCGACGGCGGCCGCGGACAGGATAGTGAGGTCGTTCGGTCCCTGCTTGAGGACGGCGGCACCGATGCACAGCACCACGGACACCAGGCAGACGAGGGAACCGACTAGGAACAGCGGGTCCATTTACGCCTTCTCGTTTCCGGGTGTGAAGACCAGCAGTGCCTTCGCCTGCTCGCCCTTGTCCTCGAGCAGTCCCACCACCCGGCCGTCCGGATCAATGGCTGCAACCGGTCCCGGCTGTCCGGTGCCGGTGGCGGTGATCCGGCGGCCGTGCGAAAGGTCCTCGGCTTCGGCCGCGGACAGGCTGCGAACCGGGAAGAGGTCCGCGGCGGCGTCGTCGAGGTCCAGGACCCGCAGGTCCTCGGCCAGTTCCTCGAGGGTGGAGGCCTGCTCCAGGCTGAACGGTCCCACGCACGTGCGGCGCAGCGCGGTCAGGTGCCCGCCGACGCCGAGCGCGGCACCGAGGTCACGGGCCAGGGCGCGGATGTAGGTGCCGGAGGAGCAGTCGACGGTGACGTCAACGTCGCGCAGCCGCCCGCCGTTTTCGCGCCGGATGGCGTGGACCTCGAACCGGGAGACGGTAACCGGCCGCGCGGGCAGGTTCACTTCGCCGCCGGCACGGACCTTCGCGTAGGAACGTTCGCCGTTGACCTTGATCGCGCTGACGCTGCTGGGGACCTGCTGGATGTCGCCGGTCAGGTTCGCCACCGCAGCCCGGATTTCCTCGTCCGTTACGGCGGCGGCAATGGTTTCGGCCGTGACTTCACCCTCGGCGTCGTCCGTGACGGTCGACTGGCCGAGCCGGATGGTGGCTTCGTAGGTCTTGGTGGTGCCGACAATGTACGTCAGCAGGCGCGTGGCCTTGTTGATGCCGACCACCAGCACGCCGGTGGCCATCGGGTCCAGGGTGCCTGCGTGTCCGACCTTCCGGGTGCCTGCCAGCCTCCGCAGGCGTCCGACCACGTCATGGCTCGTCCATCCCTGCGGCTTGTCCACAATAATCAGTCCTGAACGGACCTGCCCTGAATTCACGCCTTTCAGTATATGTTGCGGCGCGCGGCGTCCGTTCCGCACCGCTGCCGTCCGCAGGCGGCGATAGCATTCGGATATGGCACAGCTCTCACCGCACGTCCGGAAAGTCCCGGCAAACCAGATCCGCCAAATCACCCAGGCCGCCTGGGCGAAGCCGGATGCGATTGTCCTGAGCATCGGCGAGCCCGGTTTCCCCACCCCGGGGCATATCCTCGACGCCGCCCGGGCCACGCTGGACCGGGACGAAACCGGTTACACCCCCAATGCGGGCATCGCTCCCCTGCGCTCCGCCTTCGCGCGGCATGCGGGTGCGGCCTGCGGGAAAGAGATCAGCCCTGAGCGGGTCTTCGTTACGTCGGGGGCGCAGCAGGGCCTGCATTTGGCCATGAGCCTGCTCCTGGACGCCGGAGACGAGATCCTGGTGCCGAACCCGGGATATCCGACGTTCGCGATGACGGCCGAGCTCCTGCACGCGGTGCCGGTGGAGTACCCCCTGTATCCGGAGCATGGGTTCCAGCCGAGGATCGAAGACATCGAAGCCCTGCTGACGCCGCGTACGCGGGTGCTGCTGCTGAATTCCCCGTCCAATCCGCTGGGGGCCGTGTTCAGCGGGGAACTGACCCGTGCGCTGGTGGAGCTGGCGCGGCGGCACGACCTGTGGATTCTTTCGGACGAGTGTTACGAGGCCTTCACGTTCGATGTGCCCCATGTGAGTCCCCTGGCGTTCGACGGCGACGCCGGGGAACGCGTGATCACTTCGCTCACCTTGTCCAAGACCTACGGCCTGACCGGCCTGCGCATCGGTGCGCTGGTGCTGCCCGAAGGGCTGGAACCGGTCCTCAGCACGGTCATGGAGTCCATCGTGTCCTGCGTGGCCTCTCCCTCGCAGTATGCGGCCCTGGCCGCACTCACCGGGCCGCAGGACTACGTAGACATGGCCTCCGCGCATTACCGGGCTAACCGGGATGCTGCCTGCTCCGTCCTGGCCGGTAAGGGAATCCGGTATCTCGAGGCCCGCGGCGCGTTCTACCTCTGGGCGGATGTCTCCCATGCGACGGGAGGAAACGTCCGGGACTGGACTCTCCGCTTTCTGGAGGAGGACGGCGTCGCCGTTGCGCCGGGCACTGCGTTCGGATCCATCGGTGAGGGCTGGATCAGGATTGCGCTGTGCGGGGACCGCGAGGAGCTGCTGGAAGGCGTGAGCCGGCTCCCGGCGCCCTGAGCCTGCGTGAAGTTGAGGCTGCCCGTGCCGGGGCAGCAAAAAGGGAGCGGCTCCGTAAAACGGAACCGCTCCCTTTTCGACGGTCTAGGACCTACTTCGCGTCCGAGTCGACCGGAGCATCGGATTCGAGGTCTTCGTCGAAGTCCTCTTCGTCCTTGCGGTACGGATCGGCGTCGCCTGCGTAGCTGGCACCTTCCTTGAGCGCTGCCAGTTCGGCATCGCGCTGCTTGGCTGCCCGGATCAGTTCCTCGAGGTGACCGGCGTTGACCGGGATCTCGTCGGGAACGAATTCAAGCGTTGGTGTCAGGCGGACAGTGATGTTCTTGCCCACCTCGGCGCGCAGGATTCCGCGTGCGGATTCCAGGGCTGCCTTGGTATCTGCCTGCTGCTCTTCGTCGCCGAAGACCGTGTAGTACAAAGTGGCGTGCTGCAGGTCATTGGTGACCCGTGCATCGGTGATGGTCACGAATCCCAGCCGGGGATCCTTGATCCGCCGCTCAAGCGCCTGGGCAACTACTACCTTGATACGGTCAGCGAGTTTCGCAGCGCGTGCTGGATCTGCCATTACCTCTCCTTACTAAGACTGGAAAACAAAGTACCCGCAGGCCGCCGGGAGACCCGGCGGCCTGCGGCCACAGATTAGACGCGCGGCTTCTCGCGCATCTCGAAGGTCTCGATGATGTCGCCCTGGTTGACATCGTTGAACGAGCCCAGGCCGATACCACACTCGAAGTCCGTGCGGACCTCGGTGGCGTCGTCCTTGAACCGCTTGAGCGATTCAACGGTGAGGTTGTCACCGATGACCTTGCCGTCGCGGGTGACCCGCGCCTTGGCGTTGCGCCGGATGACACCGGAGCGGACGATCGAGCCGGCAATGTTTCCGAACTTGGAGGAACGGAAGACTTCGCGGACCTCGGCGGTGCCGAGCTGGACCTCTTCGTACTCGGGCTTGAGCATGCCCTTCAGTGCAAGCTCAATGTCATCAATTGCTGCGTAGATGACGGAGTAGAAGCGCATGTCGACGCCTTCGCGCTCTGCCAGGTCGGCAACGCGCTCGGCCGGCTTGACGTTGAAGCCGATGATGACGGCGTTGTCCACCGTCGCCAGGTTGACGTCGTTCTGCGTAATGGCACCGACGCCGCGGTGGATGACGCGCAGCTGCACGCCTTCGCCGACGTCGATCTTGAGCAGCGAGTCTTCCAGGGCTTCGACTGCACCGGAAACGTCACCCTTGAGGATGAGGTTGAGGGTGTCAACCTTGCCGTCAGCAACGGCCTGGTCGAAGTCCTCGAGGCTGATGCGCTTGCGGCGCTTGGCCAGTGCGGCGTTGCGGTCCGCAGCCTCACGCTTTTCAGCGATCTGGCGGGCGGTGCGCTCGTCGTCGGTAACGAAGAACGTGTCGCCGGCGCGGGGAACGTTGGACAGGCCGAGCACCTGGACCGGACGCGAGGGCCCGGCTTCGGTGACGTTGTCGCCATTCTCGTCGAACATGGCACGGACACGGCCGTGGGCCGTACCCGCCACGATGGTGTCGCCGACCTTCAGCGTTCCGGACTGGACCAGCACAGTTGCTACTGCACCGCGGCCCTTGTCCAGGTTGGCTTCGATCGCGATACCGCGGGCGTCCTTGTTCGGGTTGG
The DNA here is from genome assembly GCF_020731025.1 of Arthrobacter sp. zg-Y895. NCBI lineage: Bacteria > Bacillati > Actinomycetota > Actinomycetes > Micrococcales > Micrococcaceae > Arthrobacter > Arthrobacter sp. zg-Y895. Next base: position 9,236 of record NZ_JAJFZY010000014.1, on the reverse strand, counting down.
CGCGCATGTCCAGGGCAGCATCTGCGGTAAGCAGAACGGCCTCGAGCAGGGCGTCGATGTTGAGGTTCTGGCGGGCAGAGACCTCCACGAACATGGTGTCGCCACCGTATTCTTCAGGAACCAGTCCGTATTCGGTCAGCTGGCCGCGGACCTTCTCCGGGTTGGCGCCTTCCTTGTCGATCTTGTTCACTGCGACCACGATCGGCACGTTGGCTGCCTGTGCGTGGTTGAGTGCTTCCACCGTCTGCGGCATAACGCCGTCGTCGGCTGCAACAACCAGGACCGCAATGTCGGTGACCTTGGCACCACGGGCACGCATGGCGGTAAACGCCTCGTGGCCCGGAGTATCAATGAAGGTGACGGCCCGCTCGATGCCCTCGTGATCGAAGGCGATCTGGTAGGCACCGATGTGCTGGGTGATACCGCCGTGTTCGCCTTCCACAACGTTCGAGTTGCGGATGGCGTCCAGCAGGCGGGTCTTACCGTGGTCAACGTGACCCATGACGGTGACTACCGGAGGACGTGCCTCAAGCTGGTCGTCGCCTTCGGCTTCCAGTTCTGCCTCGAAGTCGATGTCGAACGTGCTCAGCAGTTCGCGCTCTTCGTCTTCCGGCGAGACAACCTGGATCTTGTAGCCCAGCTCCGTACCCAGTACACCGAACGTCTCTTCGTCCAGGGACTGCGTGGCCGTTGCCATTTCACCGAGGTGGAACAGTACGGTCACCAGTGCTGCGGGGTTGGCCTCAATCTTGTCGGCGAAGTCCGTGATGGACGCGCCGCGGCGCAGACGGACAACGGTGTTGCCGTCGCCGCGGGGTACCGAAACGCCACCCAGCGACGGAGCAGACATCTGCTCCAGTTCCTGCCGCTTGGCCCGCTTCGACTTGCGCTGCTTGCCGCGGCCTGCGCCGCCCTTGCCGAAAGCACCGGCAGTGCCGCCGCGTCCGCGGCCGCCCTTGCCGAAGCCGCCGCCAACCGGGGCGCCGCCGCCACCGGTACCCGGGGCTCCGCCCGGTCCGCGGCGCGGTCCTGCTGCGCCCGGACGTCCCGGAGCTGCCGGACGTTCAGTGCGGTTGGGCATCATGCCCGGTGTGGGGCGTGCGCCGCCGGCGCCTGCTCCTGCCGGACGGGGAGTGCCCGGACGCGGTGCGCCGGGACGGGGAGTGCCCGGACGCGGAGCACCCGGACGCGGTGCGCCGGGACGGGGTCCACCTGCACCGGCTGCGGGACGGGGGCCTGCGGCACCCGGCGTACCGGGACGTTCGGCCTCATCGCGGCGTCCACCCGGACGCGGCATGCCCTGCGAGGTAGCGAAGGGGTTGTTGCCCGGACGCGGTGCGCCGGCACCCCGTTCGCCGTCGCCGCGGCCACGCGGACGCGGCATGCCCTGGGAAGGTGCAAACGGGTTGTTGCCGGGGCGGGGTCCGCCACCGCCCGGGCGCGGTGCGCCGGGACGAGGTGCCGAAGAGGCGGATGCCTTGGCGGCGTCTTCCTTGCCGGCTTCGGGTGCAGCGGGTTCCGCGGCCGGAGCCGGTGCTGCCGGTGCCTCGGCTGCGGGTGCAGCCGGCGCTGCCGGTGCCGGAGCGGCCTCAGCGGGAGCTGCCGGTGCCTCAGCGGCGGGCTGCTCTGCTGCGGGAGCTGCCGGGGCAGGCTTCGCGGAGCCGGGCTTGGGGGACGGGGCCGAAGGCTTGGACGCGGAAGCGTCAGCCTTGGCGGGGGCTGCCGGGGAAGCAGCAGCCTTGTTTTCAGACGCCGGGAAGGCGCCTCGAAGTTTCTTGACTACCGGGGCCTCAATAGTTGATGAGGCGGAACGGACGAATTCGCCCAGTTCCTGCAGTTTTGCAACTGCATCCTTCGAGGTAATGCCGAGCTCTTTAGCAAGCTCGTGTACGCGGACCTTGGCCACATTTCTCCTGTCTCGGTCCGCACCGAGGCAGGTACGAACCGTCTATTTACTGCGGGCTTCCACTGCAGTTGCAGCGGGGCCCATCACAGAGCACAACAAAGTACTCATCGCTGGGTACTCATCGGGTTTCCATCAGATTTCTGACCCGCTTTCAGGTTGGACGGTTTTGAGTCCGTTCCCGGTCGGAACGTCCTCAAGGGCCTTGAACCAACGTTCAACGTCCGATATTTCCACGGAACCCCTAAAGGCCCGCGGAAAGCCCGAACGTTTCACTGCCAATCTCAGGCATGCCGTGTCGGGGTGCAACCAGGCACCCCTTCCAGGCATTCGGTGGTCCTCATCGACACGGACGGCGTTGCCGCCTTCCATGCTGACACGGACCAACCGCAGCAGAACAGCTTGGTCATCCTTTTTCCTGCACCCTATGCACGTTCGCAACGGAACGTGCCTGGATACCCGATTTCCCGCGGCAGCGCCGGAAGCGGCTGCCGATGAATGGGACGCGGAGGGTGACCCGGCCTTATACATTCTAGCGCCTTTCTTGTCCGGCGCTGCATCCGCTTCCGGCACCGGAGCCTAGGAGGCCTTCGCGTCGGAAACGATATCGATCCGCCAGCCGGTCAGCTTGGCCGCGAGGCGGGCATTCTGGCCTTCCTTGCCGATCGCCAGGGAGAGCTGGTAGTCGGGAACCACGACGCGTGCGGACCTCAGGTCCTCGTCCGTGATGGTCACGGAGTTCACGCGCGACGGCGAGAGGGAGTTGGCGATGAACGTCGCCGGATCCTCGCTGAAGTCGACAATGTCGATCTTCTCGTCATGCAGTTCGTTCATGACCGCACGCACACGGGAGCCCATCTCGCCGATGCAGGCACCCTTGGCATTGATGCCCGGGACATTGGCCTTGACGGCAATCTTTGAACGGTGTCCTGCTTCGCGTGCCAGTGCCACGATTTCCACGCTGCCGTCGGCGATTTCCGGAACTTCCAGTTCGAAAAGCTTGCGGACCAGGCCGGGGTGGGAGCGGGAGAGCGTGATGGACGGACCCTTGAAGCCGCGGCGCACGTCCACAACGAACGCGCGCAGGCGGGAACCGTGGAGGTACTTCTCCCCCGGAACCTGCTCGGGCGGGGGCAGCAGTGCCTCCACCGAACCGAGGTTCACCTGGATCATGTGCGGGTTGTTGCCCTGCTGGATCTGGCCGGAAACCAGTTCGCCTTCACGGCCCTTGAACTCGCCCAGGATGTTGTCATCCTCGACATCGCGCAGCCGCTGCAGGATGATCTGCCGGGCCGTGCTGGCGGCGATCCGACCGAAGCCGGCCGGGGTGTCGTCGAACTCCCCCACCGTGGATCCGTCGTCGTCGAGCTCAGCAGCCCAAATGGTTACGTGACCGGTCTTCCGGTCCAGTTCCGCCCGTGCCTGCTCCTGGGCGCCGTTGGTCTTGTGGTAGGCAACCAGCAGAGCCTGCTCAATGGTCGGCACCAGCAGATCCAGGGGGATCTCCCGTTCGCGTTCCAGCAGCCTCAGCGCACTCATATCTATTTCCATCTAGGCCTCCTCAGCTGTGGTTTGATCATCCGGGGCGTCCTCGCCGGCCGGGTCGTCTTCAAGGTGGGCGAATTCGACTTCAACGCGCCCCTTGCGGATGTCGGCGAATGCCAGGCGGACCGGGTCCCCCTGTTTGGCCTTCATCCCTTTCTTGACCGGAAGTTCCGGTATCAACGTAATGCCGTCGTCTTCGACGGAGACGATCCGCCCCATCACGTCGTCTCCGCGCTCAACGGAAACGGACACCATCCGGCCTGCGTTGCGGCGCCAGTGGCGCGGCTCGGTGAGGGGACGGGAAACCCCGGGGGACGAAACCTCGAGGTTGTAGGGGCGTCCGTCATCGCCCGGATCGTTGTCCATGGCTTCGGAAATCACTTGGGCTGCGGACGAAATCCTGTCCAGGCTGACGCCTCCGGGCTGGTCCTCGGGAAGGTCCACGATGACGTGGACAGTGCGGTGGGCACCTGCCAGCTTGATCTCGATGTCCTCGAGGAACAAATCCTGCATCTCTACCGTGGGGGCCAGATAATTCTTGAGCCGCTGCGTCTCCGCGGCTACTTCTGCACGCATCGCATTCCTGCGGTAATCCGACGACGTGTCTTTTTTGGGGTTGGGCCGAACCGCCATAGCTGCCTCCCACTAGATGTTGTTGTAGTCCTAGACTACCGACATTCCTGTGTCCTTGAGGCATCGATGCAGATGAGAGCGCGTTCGTGACATCATCGACTGTTGTGGATGCGCCCTTGGAAAACCCCGGCCCCGAGCCCGCGCCTGCCCGCTGGCCACGCCGTTTGGGTGCCGGTGCGCGGCGTCTTGTGTTGTTCCTCGCACTGGGAGCGGTGATCCTCAGCCTCGGCCTGGTCGCCGGTACCGGGGACGCAACGGAGCGCAGCCGTTCCTTTTCGCAAATTGCCCTGGCCGAGGCCCGGAACAGCGCGCGGGCCCTTTCCGCCGAGGCGGGGGTGCTGGCCGCTGAAGGGAAAAATCCCGAAGCAGTCGAACTCCTGGCTCAGGCCGAGGGACTGCGCAGTCAGGCTGCCCTGCTGACCAGCACCGGACGGGAACCGGCAGCTGCCCGGCACACTTTCGTGGAACCGCTCGATGTTTCCGGCACTGCCGGAAAGGGCCGGGCAGGCTCCCCCGGAGCTCCCGAGGCGCCGGATGCCAAGGACCTCGAGCCCTATGTGCGGGCGCTGGCGGCGTCGGCAAAGGCCAACCTGCAGGCCGCGTGGCGGGCGGACGCCGGCACGGCGCGCCTGCTTGCGGCGACCGGTGCCGCCCAGCAGGTCTGGGCCGCTCGTACCGCGGGCCTTTACGGCCTGACCTTGCCGGAGACCAACGGCCCGCGCACCGGAGATCCGGTGGCCGCAAGCGACGCGACCGATGAGCCGGCAAAGGAAAAGAAGTTGCCGAACTGTCCGGATGCCGGCGCCGGAGGAAACGCCGTGGAAACGGCAGCGGGAACTCCATCCGGAGGTGCCTCAGCCGGTTCCGCGGCCCCCGATGCAGCCGCTGCCCTGAAGGCTGCCATTGACGCGGAATTCGGTGCCGCCTATGCCTATGAGGTCGCCCTGGCGCAGGATCCTTCCGCAGTAACCCTCGGCGAGCAGTGGCAGACGCGCATGTCCGCACACGAATCCCGTGGCACGGACGCGGTGGCCTATCTGCCCGATCTGTGCCTGCCGGCGGTTGCTCCGGTGGCCGCCTACCGCCTGGATGCGGGTTTCCTGCGCAACCCCGCCGGCGCACTGCCCGCACTGGAACAGCAGTTCCCGGCGGTCTACGCTGACCTCGTGGCATTGAGCGAAGGAGACCTCCGAGGCTGGGCGATCGGCCGGCTCGCCGCCGTCTCAGCGGAACTGTATCTGCAGGCGGATACCGTCCCCGCAACGCCCGGCCTGGACGCCGTCCCGGAGGATCTGCCGTGGAACTGATCCTTCGGCACGCACTCCCCCGTTCCGGCGGCCGCCATCCCCGCCGCAACCGTAGCTGCAACCTGCTAGGAGAACTGCATGGCACCCGCCGTCGTCGTACCTGAGGCCCTGCGCCGACGCTACCTGGGCACCCGGGACGGCCGTACCTGGCTGGCGGACCTGCCCGGACTGGTGGAGACCAGCCTGGCCGCTTTCCGGCTCGTTCCGGATCCGCCCGGGGCCGCACCCTGGCACGGGCACGGAGCACTGGTGCTGCCCGTGCGTTCCACCGACGGCAGCCCCGCTGTGTTGAAGTTCCCGTTTCCGCATCCGGAAGCAGCCACCGAGACGGCTGCCCTGGCCCTGTGGGACGGCAGAGGGGCTGTACGGCTGCTGGACCGGGACGCGGCCGGAACCTGCCTGGTCCTGGAACGCCTCGACCCTGACCGCACACTGCTGTCCGTGGACATGGACACTGCCGTGCGGGTCTGGGGTGCGCTCGTGCGCCGGCTGAGCCTGCCGGAATCCGATTCACCCCACTGGGCCGCTGTCCCCTCCCTCGCCCAGCACGCCGAGCAGCTCTCGGACGAGCTGCCCGCGGAGTGGGACGCCCTGGGGCGTCCGTTTGAACGCTGGCTGCTGGAGGCCGCGCTGGAGGTCTGCCAGACCCGCGGCGCGGTGGGAAGGCGGTCCGGCCGGGACGTCCTGGTCCACGCGGACCTGCACTATGCCAACGTCCTGGCCCGTCCAGGACAATCCGGTGACTACGCCGCCATCGACCCGCAGGCGGTCTTCGGCGAGGCCGAGTACGCCGTGGCTCCGATGCTGTGGAACCGCCTGCATGATCTGGATGCCTCGGCACCGGAGGATGCACTGCTGGCACGGCTGGACGGGCTGTGCACCGCCGCGGGCCTGGACCGGGACGCGGCCCTGGACTGGAGCGTCCTGCGTGAGGTGACCAACGCTCTGGATTACGTGCGCGAAGGCCAGCACGGCGACGCCCAGCGGTCCGTCTGGGTGGCATCGGCACTGACCGGCCGGCGGCATCCGGGCATTCCGCCGGTGCAGGAGCTGCCGGCCGCCTAGGCGCGGATGTTCTCCACCCAGACGTCGTGGCCAAGCTTGACGATCAGGGCGGCAACGACCACCAGGAAAACTATCCGGATGAATTTGCTGCCCTGCTTTACCGCCATCCGGGCACCGAGATAGCCGCCGATCATATTCGCGAAGCCGAGCACCAGGCCCAGCCCCCAGAGCAGCGATCCGTTCGGAAGGAAAAATGCCAGGGCCCCGAGGTTGGTCGCCATGTTCACGATCTTGGCCTTGGCGCTGGCGGCGAGGAAGTTGTACCCGAGCAGGGTCACCATGGCAATGATCAGGAAGGAACCGGTCCCCGGGCCGATCAGTCCGTCGTAGAAGCCGATCACCAGGCCGATACCGGCGGCAGTGCCGTAGTGGCGTCGCCCGGTGTGGCGCAGTTTCGTCAGCTCGCCGACGGTGGGCTTGGTTGCAGTGAACACCGCGACCGCCACAAGCGCCACCACGATGATGGGTTTGAAGACCGACGACGGGAGCGAGGCGGCCAAGATGGCCCCGCCGAAGCTCCCGGCCAAGGCGATGCCCGCCATCGGCAGCGCCGTCCGCAGGTCCGGATGGGCTCGCCGGTAATAGGTCACGGCACTGGTGGTAGTGCCGAAAATGGAGCCCATCTTGTTGGTGGCCAAGGCCTGGACCGGGCTGATCCCCGGTACGAGGAGGAGCGCGGGAAGCTGGATCAGCCCGCCGCCGCCCACCACTGCATCCACCCAGCCGGCGGCCAGGCCTGCCACCACCACAAGAGCGATGGTGGCAAGCGTGACCTCCTCGAGACCGGAGACCACGAAGGGCTACTGCGCTGCGGCGCGGCGCACGTACTCCACCGCTTCAGCAACAGGAACGTTTTCGGCGTTCCCGGTGGCACGGTCCTTGATTTCCACAACGCCGTCCGCCAGCCCGCGCCCGACCACCAGGATGGTCGGGACGCCGATGAGTTCCGCGTCGCCGAACTTCACGCCCGGGGACACCTTGGGACGGTCGTCATAGATGACTTCCAGTCCCGCAGCCTCGAGCTCTTCGGACAGCTGGGCGGCGGCGTCGAAAATCTCGGAGCCGCGGCCCGTGGCCACCACGTGTACATCGGCCGGTGCCACCGCGCGGGGCCAGATGATCCCCTTGTCGTCGTGGTGGGATTCGGCAAGGGCAGCGACGGCGCGGGTCACGCCGACGCCGTAGGAACCCATGGTGACCGTGGCCAGCTTGCCGTTGCGGTCCAGGACCTTCAGGCCCAGGGCATCGGCGTACTTGCGGCCGAGCTGGAAGATGTGGCCCATTTCGATGCCGCGGGCTGCTTCGAGCGGGCCGGAGCCGTCCGGAGCCTCGTCGCCTTCGCGGACCTCAACGGCCTCAATGGTGCCGTCCCAGGTGAAATCGCGCCCTGCGACCAGGCCGATGACGTGCTTGCCGGACTCGTTGGCGCCGGTGATCCAGCTGGTGCCGGTGACCACGCGGGGATCCACGAGGTACAGCAGGCCGGTGGCGGATTCGGTGCCCAGGACAGGCTCGTCGGTGCTCAGGCCCGGGCCGATGTACCCCTTGACCAGACCCGGGTGCTTCTTGAGGTCTTCGTCCGTGGCGGCGTCGACGGCCAGCTCGCCGCCCATTCCTACGTGGGAGCTGATGTTGGCTTCAATGCGCTTGAGGTCGACGGCGCGGTCGCCCGGAACGCCGACAACCACAATGCGGCGTTCCCCGGTGGGCAGGGTGACGGCCAGGACCACGTTCTTCAGGGTGTCCGCAGCAGACCATTCGCCTGCTTCGCACGGGAACCGGGCGTTGACGTCGTTCACGAGGGTTTCAATGGTGGGGGTGTCGGGAGTGTCCACCACGCGGGCTGCCGGCGCGCCGGTGTAATCGATGTCCGCGGGAACCACGGTGGTGACGGCTTCGACGTTGGCAGCGTAGCCGCCGGCCGAGCGCACGTAGGTGTCTTCACCCACGGCCATCGGGTGCAGGAACTCCTCGCTCTTGGACCCGCCCATGGCACCGGAGACAGCCGAAACGACGACGATTTCCAAGCCCAGGCGCTCGAAGATGCGCAGGTAGGCCTCGCGGTGCGCCTGGTAGCTGGCGTCCAGCCCTTCGTCATCCATGTCGAAGGAGTAGGAGTCCTTCATGATGAACTCGCGGCCGCGGAGCAGGCCGGCGCGCGGCCGTGCCTCGTCGCGGTACTTGGTCTGAATCTGGAACAGGGACACCGGGAGGTCCTTGTAGGAGTTGTAGAGGTCCTTGACCAGGAGGGTGAACATTTCCTCATGGGTCGGTGCCAGCAGGTAGTCGGCACCCTTGCGGTCCTGCAGGCGGAACAGGTTCTCGCCGTATTCCGTCCAGCGGTTGGAGGTTTCGTACGGCTCACGCGGCAGCAGCGCCGGGAAGTGCACTTCCTGGGCGCCGATGGCGGCCATTTCCTCACGGATGATGTTCTCCACCTTGCCCAGCACCCGCAGGCCCAGCGGCAGCCAGGAGTAGATGCCCGGCGCGGCCCGGCGGATGTAGCCGGCACGGACCAGGAGCCGGTGGCTGGCGACGTCGGCGTCGGCCGGGTCTTCGCGCAGGGTGCGCAGGAAAAGGGTGGAAAGTCGAAGGACCACGCTGGGAATCCGTTTCTGCAGCCAGTCGGCTGCATCTGCTCAAGAATGTATGCCCTACTAATCTAACGCGCCCGGCTGTCGATGCCTGACAGGCGTACGACGACGGCGGGGCCGGACCTGCACTGCAGGTCCGGCCCCCCCCGGCTCGTGTGCCCGGGGGGGGATCGCCCGCGCCATCTTTTT
>NZ_JAJFZY010000013.1:0-96158 GCF_020731025.1 Arthrobacter sp. zg-Y895 | reverse complement strand
CCCGCCCCGGGGTAGCAGGACACACGGCGTACCCACGCGGCGGGGCCGGCACCTGCAGTGCAGGTCCGGCCCCGCCGGAATCGTGTCACGCGGGGTGAAGCGCCGGCTACTTCTTTTCCAGCTCGGCGTACACCGCGTTGATGATCTCCTCGGCCTCGGCTACGGAAGCCTCGGGATCGGAAGCATTCACGAACCGGGCTGCGATATTCGTGGTGCCGCTGGCGGCTGCAACCTGGGTGATGCCTTCCTCGATGGTTCCGTTGGACGTGATCGAGTGGAAGGCCTGGGTGGTATCCGCGTCAGTCGACGCGTCAATGCCTTCATTGACCACCGTCGCCTGTCCTCCCGGACCTTCCATGGTGTACTGGGCGCATTCGCCCAACAGCTTGTCGTTGTCCACGACCTGCTTCTCCAGGACGGCCGGGTCCGAGTGGCTGACGACTGTCAGTGAATCAGTCTCGTTGAGCAGCAGGATTGCAATATAGGCGTTGTCCAGCACCTTGTTGATGTTCGTCGAGGCCAGCACGTCGCAGGCTGCCGGCGCGATGGTGATGCCTTCCAGGGGATCGACGGCGCTCATCATGTCCGGACGCACCGTCTCATCGTTGCCGATCGGGCCGTCCAGGTCCTTGTCCTTCATGACCGCAGCGAGTGCGTCTTCCAGCTCATCCGCCGTGTACTGCTTCTCCCCGACCGCCTTCACGGTAGGGGTGGGCGAGGACTCAGCCGACGCGGATTCCTTCCCCTCGGAGCTGCCGCAGCCCGAAAGGACAAAGACGCCGGCTACGAGCAGGGCGCTGGCCTTGATGGTTTTCTTCAATTTTCCCCCAATTTGGATGTTTCTCCGGCCGCAATCCGGCAGCGCTTCTTTGTTTTGCTGCCGACATTGGTGCCATGGCTTCCGGATAGGAAGTCCACTGAGAATCCTAACCACGTGATACCGCTCACCCTAAATCGGCGCTAGCCCTCCACACGGTCCAATACCTCTTCGAGGATCGGAGCAACGTAGCGAATGCTTTCCTGGGGGTCGGCCTCGTGGAGGGTGATCTGGACTGAACTCGTGCCGGACCAAGCGGTCAGTACCACTGACGTCTGCGTGGTGCCGTCGATGCTCTGGCGGGTGACGTATGCCTGCGACGCGTCGCCGACGGTAGGCATGTCAAGCGCTTCACCAGCCAGGGAAACTGTCCGCCCGTTGGCGGTCAGGCTGTACTCGGGGCAGGACGAGAACTGCCGCTTACTCATCTTGGATTCTTCCGCAACGGCCTCCTCACTGGACCAGCTGATGACGGAGATGGTGTCCGGCATGCCCGGGGCGTTGCCCTCGATAGCCAAGGCACCCATACTGGCCTCGCGGAGAGCCTTAGTCGGATCTATGCCTTCTGTCGGGTTGCAGGGGCTGTACTCGACACCCTTCAGGGCCTCCACGCCCTGGGCCGTGTTCTGCTTCAGCTGTGCCTCTTCCAGCACAGTGCCGCCGATGTCCAGATCGGTGTTCACCTCGCTCAGGACGGCGGCCAGCTCCGCGCCGCTGAGTGCACCCGCACCGGTTCCAGCGGCACCCTTGGTCGTGGCGGACGGGGACGGCTTCGCTGATTTGGCTGACTTCGCGGGCTTCGACGGCGACGGCTTCCCGCTTTCGGTGGCGGCTCCGCCGTCCCGGGCAGCAGGCTCATCGCCTCCTCCACAGCCGGTGAGGACCAAGGCCAGCGCCAGACCCGCACCTGCGGCTGCGGCTCCTGCCCGCCGGGATCCGGCCCGGAATGCGGATCTTGTTGTTTTTGTGGTGAAAGCAGCCATCTTGTTGATCCCCCAACGTCGTTGTCGGCGGACAGGGTGCCTGGCCGCGCCTGCACCTCGGGACGGGGCTGCGGGGGTGCCGCCAGGCGCACTGCACCTGCTCCCCCGTGCCGAGTGCGTGCCCCAGAGCCTACGGCATTCCGGACACTGCGCCGACCAGACCGGGCAGGGCAGGCTAGAACAGGATGGTCGCGAAGGTACCCACCTGGCGAAAGCCGACGGCCTCATACGTGGCACGGGCCGGAGCGTTATAGGAGTTCACATACAGGCTGACAACCGGGGCAACGTCCAGGGCGGCACCAACGACGGCGGACATGTAGGACCGGCTCAGCCCCTGTCCCCGGTATTCCGGATTCATCCAGACACCCTGTACCTGCACGGCCTGACTGGAGACCGTACCGAGCTCGGCCTTGAACACCACCCGGCCGGCGGCGTCGAAGTCCACCAGCGACTGACGCCGTTCGATCAGGCCCTTGACCCGCTGCCGATAGTGCCGGTCTCCGTTGGAGACCGGCGAGTAGCCTACTTCTTCCTCGAACATCGCCGTGCAGGCGGGCAGGAGCACATCGAGCTCTTCAAGGCGGGCGGGACGCAGTCCCGGCGCCGCAACGACGGCGGAGGGCTCGGCAATCTGCAGGAGAGGCTGCTCCGGACGGACGTCGAACGGTTGCGGGGAAACGTTCCGGAGTTCGGACCAGAGGGAGAGCACCGCCTCTGAGGGACCGAAAATGGACGAGAACCGGTTCCGCGACTTGGCCAGATACTGTCCGACCTCCGGGCCGGTATCGGCATCGAGACCAACTGGCACCACATTGACACCGGACCAGCACGCACCGATCAGCCTGGCGCCGTCGAACACTCCCACAATCCGTCCACCCGCCGAGGTGGGTGCTGCCGTCCGGGCCGTCTCCAAGTGGGAAAGCATGAAGATGTTGGCGACCGGGTCGGCGGCGGCCAGATCCCACAGTGCAACCGTGTCGTCGTCGCGCAGGATCCGCAGCGCCGCACTCGAGGAGGCGCTGCGGATATCGGACTTAGCTGACGGTAACCATGGGGCCACCCGTCCCAGCATCCTCGCCATCGGGTTCTCCCATATCTTCTGCGATCCTCATCGCTTCTTCGATGAGGGTCTCCACAATCTGGTCTTCGGGGACGGTCTTGATGACTTCACCCTTGACAAAGATCTGGCCCTTGCCGTTACCGGAGGCTACACCCAGGTCCGCTTCGCGCGCTTCACCGGGTCCATTTACTACGCAGCCCATCACGGCAACACGCAGCGGGATGGTCATGCCTTCGAGGCCTGCGGTGACCTGCTCGGCCAGCGTGTAGACGTCCACCTGGGCGCGGCCGCAGGACGGGCAGGAGACGATTTCGAGCTTGCGGGGCCGCAGGTTGAGCGACTGCAGGATCTGGTTTCCAACCTTAATCTCCTCCACGGGAGGAGCGGAGAGGGAAACGCGGATGGTGTCGCCGATGCCCTTGGACAGCAACGCACCGAAAGCGGTGGCGGACTTGATGGTGCCCTGGAAAGCGGGACCGGCTTCGGTCACGCCCAGGTGCAGCGGCCAGTCGCCGCGTTCGGCCAGCAGCTCGTAGGCGCGCACCATGATCACAGGGTCATTGTGCTTCACGGAGATCTTGAAGTCGTGGAAGTCGTGTTCCTCGAAGAGGGATGCTTCCCAGACGGCGGATTCAACCAGCGCCTCCGGCGTTGCCTTGCCGTACTTGGCCAGCAGCCGCGGGTCGAGGGACCCGGCGTTGACGCCAATGCGGATGGAGACGCCCGCGTCCTTCGCGGCATTGGCGATCTGCTTGACCTGGTCGTCAAACTTTCGGATGTTTCCGGGGTTCACACGTACCGCCGCACAGCCGGCGTCGATCGCCGCGAAGACATACTTCGGCTGGAAGTGGATGTCAGCGATCACGGGGATCTGGGACTTCTTCGCAATGATCGGCAGCGCGGCCGCATCATCGGCGCTGGGGCAGGCAACGCGGACGATATCGCAGCCGGACGCCGTCAGTTCGGCGATCTGCTGCAGGGTCGCGTTGATATCCGTGGTGGGGGTGGTGGTCATGGACTGAACGCTGATCGGCGAGTCCGAGCCGACTCCAACGGAGCCCACTTTGATCTGGCGGGTCTTGCGGCGGGGCGCAAGCGTGGGCGGCGGTGCAGCTGGCATTCCAAGGTTGACCGAGGTCAAAACGTCCTCCATGTGCCGAAACGGCAGGTATTAGGCTGTGAAGCGCGCGCTATTCAAACGCGCACTTCCTATTATCACCCCGCCCCGGACAGAGACTGCTGGGGGCGGGCGAATATCACTGTGGGCTTAGAACGCCAGGGCTACGCGAGGTCGGAGAACGCGCCGAGGGCAGGTTTCCAGGCAGTGGTCTTCATGCCGGAAATAGCGCCGACAACGGCGAACGGATCCTGCTTCAGCAGGGCAAGCAGGCCGGTTTCGTCCTCTGCAACAACCAAAAGCAGCGCTCCGGCGCCGTCCACGAACGCGCCCGCAGACAGGACATGTCCCTCATCCACAAGCTGCTGCAGCCACTGGCGGTGTGCAGGACGGTGCTGGTCGCGGAGTTCGGCCGAATCGGCGTCGTAGACATACTCAACTGCAAAAATACTCATGTCCTCAAGCCTACGGGATGCCCGGACTGCTGCAGTAAGGCGGTCCGGGCTCCCTTGATTAGAGCAGGAGCAGCCGGATGGGAACGGCTACCGCCACCGCCCACAGCATCGAGGCCAGGGTGCCGATGATGAAGCGCTCTGCCGCCGCCGGGGTCTCCTTGAGCTCGGCGTACCGTCCGAGTCCCTTGACTGCGACGACGTAGGCGATCGCCACCGGCTCGTCGGCAAGGACCGCTGCGGCCACCGCGAGGCGTTCCAGCACGCCGATCGCCAGCCCGCCGCGGAGGATGGCAGCTGGTGGCGGAGGCGGCGGGTTCTGGACCGCGCTTGCCAGGCGCAGCACGCCGGCGGTCACGGGCCAGCCGAGCAGCGCGGCGGCCAGGAGTCCGGTCACGACCCACACAATCGTCATTTATCCGTCCTTCGTTGAGCTGATCCCGTTCCGCCGGCGAGGTCATCGGCACGCTCCAGCAATACTGCCGCTGCGGGCCGTGCAGCCCATTCCTCCTGCCAGCCGCCCCGCCTGGCCGCCTTGCTCACCGCTTGGGAACTGATGCCGAGCTTACGGGCAGCAGCAGTCTGCGAACCCCATTTACCGGGGTCCACGTGCTGCAATATCCGCCATTCGGCGTCCGTGCGTTCGGCGATCAGGCGGCCGAGCAGGACCAGGACTGCCTCCGCCTCGGGAGCACCCGGCGATCCCTCCACCGCGACGGGCGGCCGGTCACCGCTTTTCTTGGCCCGGTCAACCGCCCGACGGGCCGCCACGAAAGCCGGTCCTCCAGCTTCGCGGGGACTGGGCGGCAGGGGTTCAAGGACCCCTCCGACGCCGACACCCACATACCAGTCCCCGTCCCGCAGGACCCGGAGAACGGCGTCGGTAGCGGTCTGGGCCGAGTCGCAGACGCCTTGGATTTCATCACCTACCGACCGTTCGAAGGCCAGCAGCATCGGCAGGTCTGCGAGGGCAGCCAGGAGCTGCGGTACCTTGTCGCCGCTGCCTTGGCTGTTGCGCTGGTCGATCGTGAGGACGAACATATTGCAACCGTAAGCGTATGTAAATCAGATTGCAACCGTTTACGGGTTCATTCTCATTTGCAACTGGGGCTGGGCTGCGGTGGCCCAACCTGGCGGACACAGGGTCCCACCCGGTGGTACTGCTGTGGCGGATGTGACCCCAGGAGCGCTCACCCGCCCCAGACCGTGGGACCCTCTGCGGTTTCTGGCCTGGCGCGAACACAGCGTCCCACCCGGTGGTGATGCTGTGGCGGATGTGACCCCAGGAGCGCTCACCCGTCCCAGACCGTGGGACCCTCTGCGGTTCCCCTGCCTGAGTGCACCTCCCCCGGACACAGCGTCCCACCGGATGGTACTGGTGTGACGGATGCGACCCCAGGAGTACTCACCCGTCACAGACCGTGGGATCCTCTGCGGCAGCCCCCAGCTGAAGCACCTGGCGCGAACACAGCGTCCCACCCGGTTGTGATGCTGTGGCGGATGTGACCCCAGAAGCGCTCACCCGTCCCAGACCGTGGGACCCTCTGCGGTTCCCCCGCCTGAGTGCATCTCCCCCGGACACAGCGTCCCACCCGGTGGTGCTGCTGTGGCGGATGCGACCCCAGGAGTACTCACCCGCCTCAGACCGTGGGACCCTCTGCGGGAGCCGGGCCCGGGTTGGAAGCTCGAAGTCCTATGCCGTAGGCACGTTCTGACTGGCCAGGCAGGACAGGAGCCGTTCCGGTTCACGACAGGACACCAGCACGTCGCCCTGCCCGCATTCGATCCGAACTGACGGTCCGCCAACCAGGTAGCCTGTGGCACCCGGCAGGATCCGGAGCCCCATACCCTCCGCCAGCCCGGTGACCGGTCCTACTGAAGCCCGAGTGATGTCCCGATACGGAATCTCGGTGGCGAATACCACCGCCACCCGGATCTGCACACTTTCCAGGCCTACCCGGATCGGTACCGGCAGACGCGCGCCGGTGACCCCGGATAAGGCGGGCGCCCGGGGTCACCGGGGTCGGTGCAGGCGCCCGGCCAAGGCGGCCACCCGGGACAGGGGTCCGCGCAGGCGCCCGGATAAGGCGGGCACCCCCGGGTCATCACCGGGGTCGGTGCAGGCGCCCGGATCAGGAGGGCCCCCGGAGGACGGCCCTGTGCAGGTGCCCGGATAAGGCGGCTTTAATATCCCGGCGAGCTCTGCGAGCGAGGGATTTCGTTGCCGCCGTTCCGGGCACCGGAGCAGGCCCGCGCCGGACCCGGAACCCGGGAACACACGGAAACAAGGAAACCTAGTTGAACAGGCTGACCGGCTTCACGATGTCCGCGTAGATCAGCAGCGCGCCCATTCCCATCAGCAGCACCGCCACGGCGTACGTCAGCGGAAGCAGCTTCGCCATATCGAAGGGCCCCGGGTCCGGACGGCGGAACAGCTTCGCCATGCGGCGCCGCAGTCCCTCCCACAGCGCCCCGGCAACGTGGCCGCCGTCCAGAGGCAGCAGCGGAATGAGGTTGAAGACGAACAGCGCCAGGTTCACGCTGGCAACGAGTCCAATGAGTGTTGCCACCCGATCCGTTAGCGGAATGGCTTCCTCCGCGGAAATCTCCCCGGCAATGCGGCCTACGCCCACCACGCTCATGGGTCCGTTCGGGTCCCGCGGTTCGGAGGAGAACGCTGCCTGGGCAACGTCCACCAGGCGCTGGGGAAGGTTGACCACAACACCGGCAATGTTGACCAGGTTGTCCCCCACCGCAGGCAGCACAGCGGTCGCCGGCTGGTTCACCAGTTCCTGCTCTGCGCCGACTCCGATGAAGCCCACTTCCTCCGTGAGGTAGTTGCCGGCGTCGTCGGTTTTGGCGGCGCCGTCGTCGCCCACCACCGGGCGTTCGGTGAGCAGCGGCGTGATGCTCGTCTGGGCTTCGACACCGTCTCGCTCATAGGTCAGCGGAACCGTGCGTCCGGCAGCCTCGCGGATCCAGCCCGTCAGCTCTTCCCAGGACGTAACGTCCCGGCTGTCGAACTTCGTGATGGTGTCCCCGGGAAGCAGGCCGGCCTCATGGGCGGGGGCAGCAGGATCGGCTTCCGTGCAGTCGGTCTGGCCGGTGGCCGCCTGCTGCTCGGCAGTGATCACGCACTTATTGACTTCCGCCAGCGTGGTGGTGGTCTGCGCGGTACCGAAGCCCATCAGCAGGACCGCAAAAAGCACGACGCCGATCAGCAGGTTCATGAACGGCCCGCCGAGCATGATGATGATCCGCTTGTACACGGGAAGCTTATAGAAGACCCGGTTCTCGTCGCCCTCGACCAGGCGGTCGGTCTCGGCCTGCCGCGCTTCGGTGGCGAGCTGCTGGAACATGCCGGTGCTCGAACGCCGCACCTCGCCGTCGTGCTCCTTGTTGGGCGGGAACATGCCGACCATGGAAACGTAGCCGCCCAGGGGCAGTGCCTTGACACCGTATTCGGTTTCGCCGCGGGTCCGGGAGAAGACCGTGGGCCCGAACCCGATCATGTACTGGGTGACCCGCACCTTGAAGGCCTTGGCCGGCAGGAGGTGGCCTACCTCGTGCAGGGCGATGGAGGCAGCAATGCCGACCGCCACGAACAGCACGCCAAGGATGAAAAGCAGAATGGTCAACGGGCTTCCTTCAGTTCAACTGCGGCTCTTGTCATCTTCCACAACGCTTCCGCGCAGCGGCACGTGCCCACTCCTCCGCCGCCAGCAGCGACTGAAGGGTGAGCGGCCCCGAGTCCGGGGCTTCCTCAAGTACGGCGGCGATCGTATCAACGATGTCTGTGAAACCGATCAACCCGTCATGGAACGCGTCCACGGCTTCCTCGTTGGCGGCGTTGTAGACGGCCATGCGCGTGCCCCCGGCAGCGGCCGCCTGCTTGGCCAGCGCGACGGCGGGGAAGGCTTCCTCGTCCAGGGGTTCGAAGGTCCATTCGGTGGCCCGGGTCCAGTCGCAGGGCTGTGCGGCGCCGGGCACCCGGTGCGGCCAGCCCATGCCCAGGGCGATCGGCAGCCGCATGTCCGGCGGTGAGACCTGGGCAATGGTGGAGCCGTCCACGAACTGCACCATGGAATGCACCATGGACTGCGGATGGACGACGACGTCGATCCGGTCCAGCGGGATGTCGAACAGCAGGTGCGCCTCGATGACTTCCAGGGCCTTGTTGACCATGCTGGCCGAGTTGGTGGTGATCACCCGGCCCATGTTCCAGGTCGGGTGCGCCAGTGCCTGTTCCGGCGTGACGTCCGCCAGTTCGGAGCGCTTGCGCCCGCGGAACGGACCGCCCGAGGCCGTCACCACCAGCCGGTCCACTTCGCCGTGGGTGCCCGAGCGGAGGGCCTGGGCGAGTGCCGAATGCTCGGAGTCCACCGGAACCAGCTGCCCGGGAGCAGCGGCACGCTTGACCAGTTCTCCGCCCACGATCAGGGATTCCTTGTTTGCCAGGGCCAGCAGGTGCCCCGCAGCCAGGGCGGCCAGCGTGGGTTCCAGTCCGATCGACCCGGTGATGCCGTTGAGCACGACGTCGGCTTCGGTCCAGGCGGCGATTGCGGTGGCCGCGGACTTTCCGACAAACAGTTCAGGTGTATATCCGGTGAGGCCGGCAGCGGCTGCGGCGTCCGAAATATGCCGGTGCAGGGTGGGCAGGTCGACGGCGGCGCAGCCTACCGCCTCCGCCCGGGTGTGCACGGCCTGCCGGGCCAGGAGCTCCAGGTTGGACCCGCCGGCTGCCAGTGCCACAATGCGGAACCGCTCCGGTGCGCCGTCGGCCACGTCGATGGCCTGCGTTCCGATCGACCCGGTGGAGCCGAGCAGAACTATCCGCCGGGGAAGATGGTCCGAACCGGGCCGGCGGGAACGGACGTAGTCGTGGTCGGAGGACATCGAGTCGGAAGGCTGCATGCCTCCAGTATCCCGCAGCCCGGCGACCTTCGGCATCGTCGCGCGTCGGGGAAGCGGGAAGCGGGAAGCCGGAGGAAACGGGAAGCCGGAACTAGCGGGCCGGCTGCAGTGCCTGCACGGCGTCGGGAACAGGCGTGGTCCCGGAGACCAGGCCCAGCGCCTGGTGGACGCCGTTGCCGGTCCTGAGCAGCTCGGCAAGGACGGCGGCGACGTCGGCGCGAGGGATGGACTCCCGGTCCACCTCGGGGGCGAGTTCCACCAGGCCGATGGGTGCGTCGTTGGTCAGGATGCCCGGCCGGACAATTGTCCAGTCCAGCTGGCTGCGTGCCATCAGGTCTTCTTCGGCGGCGAGCTTGGCCACCAGATAGGCGTACATCACCTCGTCCATCGACTCCGGGCGGGCGCCGCCTCTGACGGCGTCAAGGCCGCCGGAGGAGACCTGGAGGAACCGGCCGGCTCCTGCCTGTTCGGCGGCGTCGGCCAGCAGTACGGCGGCGGCGCGGTCCACGGTGTCCTTGCGGGCCGCACCGCTTCCCGGTCCGGCGCCGGCGGCAAAGACGGCCGCATCCGCACCGGTGAGGACCTGCACAACGTCCTCCAGGGTGCTGTTCTCCAGGTCCAGCACCACCGGTGCGACGCCGTCCGCCTCCAGGTCCGTTACCTGGTCCGGGTTGCGGATCAGGCCGGCAACATCGTGTCCGTCAGCCGCCATGAGGCGTCCCAGTTCGCGTGCGATTTTTCCGTGGGCTCCCGCTATGACTATGCGCATGATGAAAGAGTAGCGGCCGTCACGGCGGGATTCAGCCCTGCGCGCGGCGCAGCGTCTGCTCGGCCTGCTTCAGCAGCGGACCGTCGATCATCTGGCCGCGGAAGTTAAACACTCCCCCGTGGTTCCTGGCCTCGGCCAGCACCTGCTCGGCGTAGGTGACGTCCGCGGGGTCCGGTGCGTAAGCGGCGCGCACGGCAGCGACCTGGCCGGGATGGATGCAGGCCTTGGCTGCGAACCCCGAAGCGACGGCGTCGCGCGCTTCGACTTCCAGCCCCTCGGTATCCGGGATGTTGCCGTAGATCGAGTCGATGGCCCCCTTGCCAAAGGCGCCGGCTGCGAGCAGCACCGTGGAGCGGGCCTGCACGGCGACGCTGCGGTAGGTGCCGTCCTGGTGGCGGCTGGATTCCCCGCCGAGCGAAGCCAGCAGGTCCTCGGCGCCCCACATCAGGGCAGCCACGTTCTCCGTAGCGGCTATCTCCGCGGCCCGGACCACGCCCAGCGCCGTTTCCAGCAAGGCGACGACGGTGAAACCGGCGAGCGCCCGGGCGACGGCGGGTCCGTCCTCCGTCTTGGCCAGCATCACGGTGCGGTAGGGGGTCTGGTACAGGGCGGCGAGGTCTCTCTCGAAGTCCTCCGTCCCGAGGGGATTGACCCGGACAATGGTGCGTTCGGGGTCCAGCTCCGCGGCGATGATGTTCTTCCGGGCCGCTTCCTTGTCCCGGGGAGCGACGGCGTCCTCGAGGTCCAGGATGACGGCGTCCGACCGCTCGGCAGCCTTGCCGAATCGTTCGGGCCGGTCCCCCGGGCAGAAAAGCAGGGCTGGTCCCATGGGGAAGGTGGTCATCGCTGTACTCCTAGGTCTTTCCTGTTGTGCTTGCCGATCCAACCTATCGCGTGCCGGCGCCTGCCTCATGTGCGGCGTAGCCCTCCTCCGTCCACATCAGGGCGGTCCGGGTGCACCGCCCGACAATGTCCCCGTTTTGGTTCCTGCCGGTGTGGGTCAGCGTGACGATCCCCTGCCCGGGACGGGAAGAGGAGAGCCGTTTGTCCGCGACTTCGGTTTCGGTATACAGGGTGTCGCCGTGGAAGAGCGGGTGCGGGAAGCTGACCTCCCCCAGCCCCAGCTGCGCCACCAGGGTGCCCTGCGTCAGTTGCCCCACCGACTGGCCCACCATCGTGGCCAGGGTGAACATGGAGTTCACCAGCCGCTGCCCAAACGGAGAGGCCCCGCTGTAGGCGGCATCCAGGTGCAGGCCCTGGGTGTTCATGGTCAGGGTGGTGAACAGGACGTTGTCCGCCTCGGTGACGGTGCGGCCGGGCCGGTGGCGGTAAACCGCTCCCGGCTCGAACTCCTCGAACCAGAGGCCGCGCTGCTCAATGACCCGAGGGGCCATCGCGACCTCCTCGGTGCCGGCGTCGGGCTCCTCATACGTCAAGGGAAACCTCCAACGGTGCATCCGTGCCCGCAACTACTTCCTCGACGCTGACGCCGGGAGCGGTCTCGCGCAGCACAAGCCCCTCCGGCCCAACCTCGATCACGGCCAGGTCGGTGACGATCAGGTCCACGCATCCCTTTCCGGTCAGCGGCAGGGAGCATTCGCGCACGATCTTGGGCCGGCCCGCCCGGTCCAGGTGCTCCATCATGACGATCACGCGCTTGGCGCCGAACACCAGGTCCATTGCCCCGCCCATGCCCTTGACCATCTTTCCGGGCACCATCCAGTTGGCCAGGTCGCCGTTCGCTGCCACTTCCATGGCACCCAGTACCGCGACGTCCACATGACCGCCGCGCACCATGCCGAAGGAGGCACCGGAATCAAAGAAGGACGCACCGCTGTTCACGGTGACGGTTTCCTTTCCGGCATTGATCAGGTCCGGGTCCAGCTGGTCTTCCGTGGGGTACGGCCCGACGCCGAGGATTCCGTTCTCGGAGTGCAGCACCACTTCCACGCCTTCGGGGATGTAGTTCGGAATCAGCGTGGGCATGCCGATGCCGAGGTTCACGTATTCGCCGTCGTGCAGCTCACGGGCTACCCGGGCGGCCAGTTCCTGCCGGCTCAGTGCCATCTCAGGACTCCTTGCTTCCGTTGGTGCTGCCTGCGCCGGCCGTAACCGTCCGCTTCTCTATGCGTTTCTCCGCGTCGGGTGCCAGGACCACCCGCTGGACAAAGATCCCGGGGACGTGGACGTGTTCGGGGTCCAGCTCCCCGGGCTCCACCAGCTCTTCGACCTCGGCGATGGTGATGCGCCCGGCCATGGCGCAGAGCGGGTTGAAGTTCATGGCCGTGGCATGGAAGACCAGGTTTCCGTGCCGGTCTCCCTTCGCTGCATGGACCAGGGCGAAGTCGGGGGTCAGTGATTCCTCCAGCACATAGTCCGCGCCGTGAAAGCTGCGGACCTCCTTCGGGTCGGAGGCCAGCACCACGGACCCCTCGGCGTCGTACTTCTGCGGCAGGCCGCCCTCGGACACCTGCGTGCCTACCCCGGCCGGGGTGTAGAAGGCCGGAATGCCGGCGCCGCCGGCGCGCAGCTTCTCGGCGAGCGTGCCCTGCGGGGTCAACACCACTTCCAATTCGCCGGAGAGGAACTGGCGGGCAAATTCCTTGTTCTCCCCGACATAGGAGCTGACGGTACGCCGGATCCGGTGGTCGGCAAGCAACCGGCCGAGCCCCCAGTCATCCACGCCGCAGTTGTTGCTGACGGTCTCCAGGTCCGTAGTGCCTGCGGCATGCAGGGCATCGATCAACGCCACCGGAATACCGCAGAGGCCGAAGCCGCCCACGGCCAGGGAAGCGCCGTCCGGAATATCGGCGACGGCCTCGGCCGCACCGGGGTACACCTTGTTGATCATGGCAGTGTCCGTTCGTTCTCAGTTGGCAAAGTCACCGTCGGTTGTCACAGGCCCATACTGCGGGCAATCAGCATCAACTGCACCTCAGTAGTACCCTCACCGATTTCAAGGATCTTGGAATCTCGGTAATGCCGGGCCACCGGGAACTCGTTGATGAAACCGTAGCCGCCGAAGATCTGGGTGGCGTCGCGGGCGTTGTCCATGGCGGCTTCGCCGGCCACCATCTTGGCGATCGCGGCCTGCGTCTTGAAGGGACGTCCGGCGAGCATGCGGGCGGCGGCGTCGTAGTAGGCCAGGCGGGCCGTGTGCGCCCGGGCCTGCATGCGCGCGATCTTGAAGGAGATCGACTGGTAGGTGCCGATCGCCGCGCCGAACGCCTCTCGCTCCTTGGCATACCGCAGGGATTCATCCACGCACCCCTGCGCGGCACCGGTGGCCAGCGCCGCGATGGCGATGCGGCCCTCGTCCAGGATCTGCAGGAAGTTCGCAAAGCCCCGCCCCCGGGCACCCAGCAGGTTCGCCTCCGGCACCCGGACGTCGGTGAGGGTCAGCGGATGCGTGTCCGAGGCATTCCAGCCCACCTTGTTGTACGGCTTTTCGGCCGTGAAGCCGGGCGTTTCGGTCGGCACGAGGATGGTGGAGATGAGCTTCCGGACGGAACCGTCCGGCTCAGTGACGGTGTCCGTCACGGCCGTGACGGTCACCAGGCGCGTGATGTCGGTGCCGGAGTTGGTGATGAACTCCTTGCTGCCGTTGATGATCCATTGCCCGTCCTCGAGCCGGGCGGTGGTCTTGGTGCCGCCGGCGTCGGAGCCTGCCTCGCGTTCGGTGAGGCCGAATCCTGCGAGCGCTTCGCCGCTGGCGAGCAGGGGCAGCCATTTCTGCTTCTGCTCCTCGTTGCCGAACCGGTAGACGGGCATGGCGCCGAGCGAGACCCCGGCTTCCAGTGTGATGGCCACGGACTGGTCCACCCGGGCGATCTGTTCCAGCGCCAGGGCCAGGGCGAAGTAGTCTCCGCCCATGCCGCCGTATTCCTCCGGGAAGGGCAGCCCGAACAGTCCCATCTCCCCCATCTGGGCGATGACCTTGTAGGGGAAGCTGTGCTCCGCGTCGTGCTGGGCGGACACGGGGGCGATGACTTCGTCAGCGAAGTCGCGCACCGTGTCGGAGAGGTCCTGGTATTCCTCGCTGAGTTCAAAGTCGGGCATGGTCTGCTCCTTGTTCGTTGTGCGGGTCTGTTGCGGCGTCGGTGCGGGAATCCGTTTCCGTTTCCGTTTCCGGCGTGAGGGTGGCCAGGACCTGGTCGGCCTTCACCAGGTCTCCGGGCTTCAGGCTGAGGGAGACGATGCCGGCCATGGGTGCCCGCAGCTGGTGTTCCATCTTCATGGCTTCGACGCTGAGCAGCGCCGCCCCGGCGGGTACCCGGTCACCGTCCGCCACGGCGACCGCGACGACGGTGCCCGGCATCGGCGAGCGCACCACCGGGTCCGCTTCGCCGGCAACGCGTCCGGCTGCCGCCAGGTGCCGGTCCAGCTGCTCGCGCCGGCTGCGCAGGCGCAACCGGACCGTGAACAGTTCGCCGGCCGTTCCTCCGGCGAGCCAGAACGCCCCGGTTTCCGGTTCGGCGGCGACAGTGAAGCTGTGCAGGACCCCGTCCAGGGAAACGCTCACGCGTCCCCCGTCCCGGGTCCCGCTGCCGGCCAGCAGGGAGGCGGTGTGCGTTATCCCGCCGATCCGCACCGCTGCGTCCCGAGCGGTGCCGGTAACGACCACTTCGACGTCGTTGCCGCCGGGTGCCGGGGCGGCAAAGACCAGGTGCAGGGGCGTTCCGCCGGCGTTGCCGTTCCCGCCGCCCGCACCGCTTCCGGCGATCCGCCAGCCGTCCGCCCGCCGCCAGGGAGAACCCGACGCCGTGTCCGCCAGCTCCTGCACGTACATCAGGGCGGCTGCGGCGAGTTCGGGGACCTGCGGCGACCGGAACTTCAGTCCGGGCAGGCGCCGCTCGATCAGGGTGGTGTCCAGCCGCCCGGCGCGGACATCGGGATCGGCCAGCAGCAGGCGGAGGTATTCCACGTTGGTGCCGATGCCCAGCACTGCGGTACCCGCGAGCGCCGTGTCCAGGCGGGCCAGTGCGGCGGCACGGTCAGGCCCCCAGGCGATGACCTTGGCCAGCATCGGGTCATAGCTGGAGGAAACGGCCAGTCCGGGCAGCAGGGAGGAATCCACCCGGACGCCGTCGCCGGCGGGTTCGCGCAGCCACTGCACGGAGCCCGACGTCGGCAGGAAGTCCCGCTCCGGGTCCTCCGCGTAGATCCGGGCTTCCACCGCATGCCCCGTGAGGGTGACATCCTCCTGTTTGAGGGACAGCGGATGCCCGGCGGCAATCCGGATCTGCTCGGCCACCAGGTCCACGCCGGTGACCATTTCGGTCACTGGATGTTCCACCTGCAGGCGGGTGTTCATTTCCATAAAGAAGAACTCGTCCGGAGCGGCGTCGGAAACCAGGAACTCCACGGTTCCCGCGCCGGTGTAATCCACGGAGCGGGCGGCATTGCACGCCGCCTCGCCGATGCGTTCCCGGGTGGCCGCGTCCAGCAGCACGGAGGGTGCTTCCTCGATGACTTTCTGGTGCCGCCGCTGCAGCGAGCATTCCCGCTCCCCCAGGTGGACGACGTTCCCGTGCGTGTCCGCGAGGATCTGCACCTCGATGTGCCGGGGTGAGGAGACCAGCCGTTCCAGGAACAGGGTGTCGTCGCCGAAGGCCGACGCGGCCACCCGCCGGGCCGTCTGCAGTGCCGCCGGCAGGTCGCCGGGATTCTGCACGGCCTGCATGCCTTTGCCGCCGCCGCCGGCGGAGGGCTTGATCAGGATGGGATAGCCGACGTCGGCTGCGGCCGCCAGCAGGCGGGCGTCGTCCAGGCCTGGTTCGGCGATCCCGGGAACCACCGGTACGCCGTGTGCCTGCACATGGTTCTTGGCGCGGATCTTGTCCCCCATCAGATCGAGGGACCGGACCGGCGGGCCGATGAAGGTGATTCCGGCGTCAGCCAGGGCGGAGGCGAAGTCCGCGTTTTCGCTCAGGAACCCGTAGCCGGGATGCACGGCCTGTGCCCCGGTGCTGCGGCAGGCGGCGAGCACTGCGTCCACGGAGAGGTAGCTCTGCCGGGCCGGTGCCGGGCCGAGCCGGACCGCGAGGTCGGCTTCGCGCACATGGCGGGCACCGGCGTCGTCGTCGCTGTAGACGGCCACCGACCGGATCCCCAGCGTCCTCAGGGTGCGGATTACACGGCAGGCGATTTCGCCGCGGTTGGCAACCAGGACGGTCTCGAAAAGCGGTGCGGCGTTATAGGGCTGCGGGGTCATAGTCGCTCACATCCGGAACAGGCCGAAGGAGGTCTCCGGCAGGGGTGCGTTGGCGCAGACGTCCAGGGCCAGGCCCAGGACGGTGCGGGTGTCGAGTGGGTCGATGATGCCGTCGTCCCACAGCCGTGCCGTGGAGTAATACGGGCTGCCCTGGGTTTCGTAGGTTTCGCGGATCGGGGCCTTGAAGGCTTCCTCGTCCTCCGCCGGCCATTCCTCGCCGCGGCCCTCGAGCTGGTCCCGCTTGACGGTGGCCAGCACCGACGATGCCTGGGCTCCGCCCATGACGGAAATCCGGGCGGCCGGCCACATCCACATAAAGCGCGGCGAGTACGCCCGTCCGCACATGGAGTAGTTGCCGGCTCCGAAGGAACCGCCCACCACCACCGTCAGTTTGGGAACGCGGCAGGTGGCCACCGCGGTGACCATTTTGGCGCCGTTCTTGGCGATTCCGCCTGCTTCGTAATCCCGGCCGACCATGAACCCGGAAATGTTCTGCAGGAACACCAGGGGGATGCCGCGCTGGTCGCACAACTCAATGAAGTGGGCACCCTTGAGTGCGGATTCGCTGAACAGCACGCCGTTGTTGGCAACGATGCCGATCCGGTGGCCGTGCAGCCGGGCGAACCCGGTGACCAGGGTGGTGCCGTACTCCTTCTTGAATTCGTGGAACTCGCTGGCGTCCACCAGGCGGGCGATCAGTTCGCGTACGTCATAGGGGGTCTGCAGATCGGTGGGAACGGTGCCGTAGATTTCGGCCGGGTCCTCGGCGGGCGGCCGGGACTCCGCAATGTCCCCTACCGGTTCCTGCTGCGGGAAGGTCTCCACGATGCTGCGCACTATCTCCAGGGCGTGGGCGTCGTTTTCGGCCAGATGGTCGGTGACGCCGCTGATGCGGGAGTGCACGTCTCCGCCGCCCAGTTCCTCCGCGGTGACGATCTCACCGATGGCTGCCTTCACCAGCGGCGGGCCGCCCAGGAAGATGGTCCCCTGGTTGCGCACAATCACGGTTTCGTCGCTCATTGCCGGCACATAGGCGCCGCCGGCGGTGCAGGAGCCCAGGACGGCGGCGATCTGCGGGATTTTCCGCGCGGACATCTGCGCCTGGTTGAAGAAAATCCTGCCGAAATGCTCCCGGTCGGGAAAAACCTCGTCCTGCCGGGGAAGGAAAGCTCCGCCGGAGTCCACCAGGTAAATGCACGGCAGCCGGTTTTCCAAAGCGATTTCCTGTGCCCGCAGATGCTTTTTGACCGTCATCGGGTAGTACGTTCCGCCCTTGACCGTGGCGTCATTGGACAGGATCATCACCTGCCGGCCCTGCACCAGGCCGATGCCGGCGATCAGTCCCGCACCGGGGCACTCGCCGTCGTACATGTCCGCAGCGGCCAGCGGCGCCACTTCAAGGAAGGGGCTGCCCTCGTCCAGGAGACGGATGACCCGCTTGCGGGGCAGCAGCTTTCCGCGTGCCGTGTGCCGCTCGCGGGAACGCTGCGGTCCGCCGGCGGCGGCGTCCGCCAGCCGTCCGCGCAGCTCCTGTACCAGCGCCTGCTGCGCCGCGGCATTTGCGGCAAACGCGGCCGAAGCCGTATCCAACCCGGATTTCAGTGTCTCCATTGACGTCTTTCTGCAACAGTGGCGAGGGAAAACCCTGCACTAAGCTGAGTTAATAACCCCTAACCCAAGTCAGGTTATTGGTTATTAACTCACCTGTCCACCACAATAGGAATAAATGCGCAGTCCAATCAGAAGGGGTGGGAATGGACGTAGCAAAAGACGAAGCAACAGCAGAGGCCCGAATGACCGGGCGCAGCCAGGCAAAGGCCTCCCGTCGGGCAGTAATGCTCGACGCCGCCGCATCCCTGTTTGCCGAACGCGGCTACAACGGTGTCTCCATTGAGGAGCTCGGTGCCGCCGCAGGGGTCAGCGGACCGGCGGTCTACCGGCATTTCAGCGGCAAACCCGCGGTGCTCTCCGCCCTGTTGATCGGTGTCAGCGAGGACCTGCTGGAGGGCGGGAAGGCGGTGGTCGCCGAATCTTCGACCCCGGAAATCGCCCTGCGCGGCCTGGTGGAATTCCAGGTTGATTTCGCGCTGCGCCAGGCGGACGTGATCCGGGTCCAGGACCGGGATCTGGGCAGCCTGCCGGAAGGCGACGAACGGCGGGTACGCTCCCTGCAGCGCCAGTACGTCGAGGTCTGGGTGGACGCGCTTTCCGCGCTGCACCCCGGCTCCGACCTGCCGTTGCTGCGGCACCGGGCCCAAGGTGTCTTCGGCCTGATCAATTCCACCTCCCATACCGTCCGCGGCCGGATCAGCGCCCGCGAGACGGCAAGGCTTCGTACGCTGCTCGATAGAATGGCGTGGGCGGCCTTGAACGTCCAATAGCTGTCAGGCCTGCCGGCGTTCCCGGCAGGCAGAACTCCACCCCCCGAGCAGAAAGACCTGCCGTGATTGAGCTTCGTGCCGTAGTTCCCGCCGACCTGGAGGAGTTTTTCTCCCACCAGCTGGACCCGAGTGCCAACCATATGGCCGCGTTCAGCGCCAAGAACCCGGCGGACCGCGGCGTCTTTGACCACCATTGGCAGAGCATCCTGAACGATCCGACCGTCACCGTGCGCACCATTGTGGCCGACGGCGAAGTGGTAGGCAGCATCCTCGCCTACCGTGACGGTGACATTCCCGAGATCAGCTACTGGATTGACAAGGCGCACTGGGGGCAGGGCATCACCACCGCGGCGGTGGGGTTGTTCCTGGAGGAATTCGCCGAACGCCCGATCCGGGCACGTGCCGTTGCGGACAACGTCAGTTCCATCCGCATCTTGGAGAAATACGGCTTCACCGTTATCGGTGAAACGCAGGGCTTCGCCAATGCCCGCGGCGCCGTGGTCAAGGAACTCGAGCTCGAACTGGCCTAGCTCCCGCGCTTTTCCTGCCACGCCGGACCGGGAAGCGCGTGATTTCAGGGCACCGGGCCCGGATTCCCTTCGGTTTGTCGGAATCCCTACGGTTTGTGGCAATCCCTACGCCGCGCTGCGCAGGGATCCGGACAATCCGGAGGGATCTGGACAAAACGCAGGAACGGCGGGGCAGCGTCCGCCCCGGGCACCGCCACAGGGCGGGTCCGACGTAGGCGCCGGGATAAGGCGGCTTTAATATCCCGGCGAGCTCTGCGAGCAAGGGATTTCGTTGCCGCCTTTCCGGGCACCGAAGCGGACACCGAAGCTGTCTCCGTCCCCGTCGCCGGCCCGGGCTGCAGCAGGGTAAAGGGCCGCCTGCGGATTTCTCCGCAGGCGGCCCTTGATGCGTCTAAGCCCCTTTCTGCTCCTAAGCCATGGCCAGTGCCAGTGCGGGCTCGGCCAGAACGGCTCCCACTTCGCTCAGGAACCCTGCCCCCTGCTCGCCGTCGACGAGCCGGTGGTCAAAGGAGAGGCTCAGGGTCATTACCGAGCGCAGGGCAATGGCTCCGTTGTACTCCCACGGCTGCCGGCGGACTGCCCCCAGCGCCAGGATGGCTGCCTCTCCCGGATTCAGGATGGGCGTTCCGGTGTCGACGCCGAACACCCCCACGTTGGAGATGGAGATGGTCCCGCCCGCCAGGTCCGCGGGCTGCGTCCTGCCCTCCCGTGCGGTCTGCGCCAGGGACGTCACCGCAGCAGCCAGGCCATGCAGGCTCAGTGTCTGGGCATCCTTGATGTTGGGAACCATCAGCCCGCGCGGCGTGGCCGCGGCAATGCCGAGGTTCACGTAGTTGTAGCGGATGATTTCCCGTGCGGACTCATCCCACCGCGAATTCAGCGACGGGAAACGCTTCAGCCCCAGACAAACCGCCTTGGCCGCCAGCGTCAGCGGAGACAGCTTCAAGCCGTTGAAGGCCGGCTGCTGCCGGAGCCGTTCCAGCAGCTCCATGGTGGGAGTGACATCCACCGTGAGGAACACCGTGGCATGGGGAGCAGTGAAGGCGCTGGCCACCATGGCGGCAGCAGTATGCTTCCGCATGCCGGAGATGGCGATCCGTTCCTCCCGCCCCTCCGGCGCCGGCGGGGCAGGCACGGCAGCGGCGGAGTTCATTGCGGATGTTGGCGCCGTTTCGGCGGCGGGTGAAGCAGCACGGACGACGTCGGTACGCACCACGAGCCCGCCCGGGCCGGAGCCGTGTACCTGGGTGAGGTCCACTCCCATATCCCGGGCCAGCTTGCGGACCGGCGGGGTGGATCGCGGACGCTCCTGCACGGGGGCAGGCACGGGTGCAGCCGCAGCCGCAGCAGGGGCAGCCTCAGCCGCAGGCACCGCGGCAGGCACGGGTCCCGGGGCAGGAGCCGGGCCGCGGCGTCGTCGGGCGGGGCGACCGGTGGCATCCGGCACCGCACCGTACCCCACCAGGTTCGGCTCCCGCTTGGCCTGCACCGGCTCGCCGGCCGCTTCTGCCTCGGCACCCGCAGGCACCGCTACCTCGAATGAAACGATCGGGGATCCGACCTCGACCACCGTTCCGGCCTGTTCGTGCAGGCGGGCCACTGTCCCGGCGTAGGGGGACGGCAGCTCCACCACCGCCTTGGCTGTCTCAACATCGGCAATCACCTGGTTCAGCTGGACGATATCCCCCACGCTGACGTGCCAGTTCAGGATCTCGGACTCGGTGAGCCCCTCCCCCAGATCCGGGAGGCGGAATTCGCGCAGCATCAGCTCGCCGCCGATCCGGAAACGACGCCGGCCAGGGAACTGGGCCGGTCCATGGCACAGTCCACTCCGTCGAGGATGCGGTCGAGGTCCGGCAGGTGGTGGGACTCGAGCCGGGAGGGCGGATACGGGATGTCAAAGCCTGTAACCCGCACCGGAGCATGCTCGAGGTACTCGAAGCAGCGCTCGGTGATGCTGGCCGCGATCTCCGCGCCCAGGCCGCCGGACTGGGCTGCCTCGTGCGTGATCACCAGCCGCCCGGTCTTGCGCACGGAGGCCTCCACGGTGGCGAAGTCGACGGGTGCGAGCGAGCGCAGGTCGATGACCTCCACCGAGACGCCTTCGTCCGAGGCCGCCACTGCGGCGTCGCGGGCGGTGGGGACAAGTGGGCCGTAGGCGACCAGTGTTACGTCGCTGCCCTCGTTCAGCACCCGGGCGGAGCCCATGGGCAGCTGCGGTGCCGCTGCTTCGTCCACCTCCCCCTTCACGTGGTAGCGCCGCTTCGGTTCGAAGTAGAGCACCGGATCGTCGGAAGCGATGGCCTGCTGGATCATTGTGTACGCGTCCTGCGGGTTGGACACGCTGATGACGCGCAGCCCCGAAGTATGGGTGAAATAGGCCTCGGGTGATTCGGAATGGTGTTCGGGTGATCCGATGCCGCCGCCGAAGGGAACCCGGATGGTCAGCGGCAGTTTCACTGCTCCGCGGGTCCGGTAGTGCATCTTGGCCACCTGGGAAACAATCTGGTCGAACGCCGGGTAGATGAAGCCGTCGAACTGGATCTCCACTACGGGGCGGTAGCCGCGGAACGCCAGCCCCACTGCTGTGCCCATGATCCCGGACTCGGCGAGCGGGGTGTCCACGACGCGCAGCGGACCGAAGTCCTTCTGGAGTCCGTCTGTGATCCGGAAGACGCCGCCGAGCTTGCCGACGTCCTCACCCATAATCAGGACGCGGGGATCCTGTTCCATTGCCCGGCGCAGGCCGGCATTGATCGCCCGCCCGAAGGTCATGCTGGTCATTACCGGTTCTCCTCGCCAGCGAAACCGCTGAGATAACGCGAGTACTGCTCCTGCTGGCGGTCCAGCCAGGAGTGGGGCTCGGAATAGACATGGGCAAAAACTTCTGCGGGCACCGGGTCCGGCATACCGAGGCACGCGGCGCGCAGCTCGGCAGCTACGTCGTCGGCCCGGCGGCCGGCTTCGGCGGCGAACTCTTCGGTGAACAGTCCCATGGAAGCCAGCAGCGCCTGCAGCCGGGACAGCGGATCCTTTCGCCGCCACCGTTCCAGTTCGGCGGAGTCCCGGTAGCGCGTGGGATCGTCGGCCGTGGTGTGCGGACCCATCCGGTAGGTGACCGCTTCAATGAAGGTCGGCCCGTTGCCGGAGCGGGCCCGGTCCAGCGCCTCCCGGGTTGCGGCCATAACCGCAAGGACATCGTTGCCGTCCACCCGGATGGACGGGATGCCGAAGCCCGGGGCGCGGTTGGCGATGGGTACCTGTGCCTGCAGCGTGACCGGTTCGGAGATGGCCCATTGGTTGTTTGAGCAGAAGAAAACGACCGGGGAGTTGAAGCTCGAGGCGAAGACCATCGCCTCGTGGACGTCTCCCTGGCTGGTGGCGCCGTCGCCGAAGTAGCTGATCACCGCGTCATCGGTACCGTCGCGGGTGATTCCCATGGCGTAGCCGGCGGCGTGCAGGGCCTGGGCGCCGATGATGACCTGGGTGGGCGCCATGTTCACTTCATGCGGGTCCCAGCCGGCGCCGGCGTTGCCGCGCCAGACCCGCATCAGGTCACCCACTTCCACACCGCGGCAGTATGCCACGCCGTTCTCCCGGTAGCTGGGGAAAACGAAGTCGGAGGAGCGCAGGGACCGTACGGAGCCGATTTGTGCGGCTTCCTGGCCGAGCAGCGGAGGCCACAGCCCCAGCTCGCCCTGCCGCTGCAGGGCCGTGGCTTCGGTATCGATCCGGCGGATGACCGCCATGTCGATGTAGAGCTCCTGCAGCCGGGCGCCGTCGATATCCTCGACCCAGCGGTCATACAGGGGGTCCGGGGTACGGACGCCGTCGGGGGTGACGAGCTGTACGTAAGGGTCGGTGGGTGAGCTGCCGGAGTTTTCCGGGTGCCGCACCGGGGTATGCAGGGACACTTGGATACGCATCCTTCCGTGTTTGGGCCTCTGGGGTGGCGGGGCCAAACCGACCCCGGGCTCCATTGCCCGGGTACATGTGACCCTACCCACACCCAGCACCCGGCACAACCATTCCCGCAAAGACCGAGCATCCTGCCCTGTAAACGGCCAAAACGCCGTGCTAGCGTTGCGCACTATGCAGCCCCTCGACACCACCGACCTACGTCTCCTCCTTGCCCTGGCGGAGGATTCAACACGTACGGCCGTGGCCCTGGCGGCAGTCCTCGGCCTCTCCCGCAATACCGTCCAGGCCCGGCTGGCCGGACTGGAACGCAAAGGGGCGTTCCTGCCGTTTGAACGCCGGATCAGCACTGCCGCGCTCGGCTACCCCCTGATGGCGTTTGTGCATGTCCATGTCCACCAGCCGAGCCTGGCGCGGATCACCGAAGACCTGGCCGGACTGCCCGAGGTTGTCGAAGCCCACGGCCTCACCGGAGACGCCGACATCCTGCTGCGCGTCGTAGCTGCAGACGCCGAAGACCTGTTCCGCATCAACAAGCAGATCCTCGCCGTTGAAGGCGTCCAGCGCTGCGACACCAACCTGGCCATGGGTGAACTCATCCCCCTGCGCGCCGCTCCCCTGCTGCGCCGCGGGGCAGGACTGCCGCAGCCGCCGTCGTCGAGCCCCGAACGGCGGGAGCAGGCACCGGCCACGGCAAAGGCAGGCCCCGCCTGAGCGGAACCTGCCTTTGCTGAGGCTGTTGCCCCCTAGTGGTCGACGGCCTTCTCGGCGCCGACGCCGGTCAGTGACCGGACTTCCATCTCCGCCTGCTTGATGGCGGATTCGGTGTTCTTGTCCAGCACGGTACCCAGCCAGCCCAGGAAGAAGGCCAGCGGGATGGACACGATGCCCGGGTTATTCAGCGGGAACCAGGCAAAGTCCGCGCCGACGATCATTGAGGTTTCCGCACCGGAGACAACCGGCGAGAAGGCAATGAGCACAATCGCGGAGCCGAGGCCGCCGTACATGCTCCACAGTGCGCCCTGGGTGGAGAACTTCCGCCAGTAGAGCGAGTAGACAATCGTGGGCAGGTTGGCACTGGCCGCCACCGCGAAGGCGAGGGCCACCAGGAAGGCCACGTTCTGGCCCTGGGCGCCGATGCCGCCGAGGATCGAGATGATGCCGATCACCACTACCGTGGTGCGGGCTACCTTGACCTCGCCGTCTGCATCCACCTGTCCCTTGCGGATGACGTTGGCGTAGATGTCATGCGCGAAGGAGGCCGCTGCCGTGATGGTCAGGCCGGCCACCACTGCCAGGATGGTGGCGAAGGCGACGGCGGAAATCAGTCCCAGTAGCACCGGACCACCCAGCGCAAAGGCCAGCAGCGGTGCAGCCGAGTTCACTCCGCCGGGAGCTTCCTTGATGGCGTCCGAGCCGATCAGGGCCGCGGCGCCGTAGCCCAGGACCAGGGTGAACAGGTAGAAGATGCCGATCAGCCAGATGGCCCATACAACGGACCGCCGGGCTTCCTTGGCGGTGGGAACCGTGTAGAAGCGCATCAGCACGTGCGGCAGGGCGGCGGTACCTAGTACCAGTGCCAGGCCGAGGGAGACGAAGTCCAGCTTGGAGGTGTCCGACTTGCCGTACTGCAGTCCCGGATCCAGGATGGCCGGGTTGCCGGTGGTTTCGACGGCGGCACCCAGCAGTTCGGAGAGGTTGAAGCCGTGCAGGGCCAGGACCCAGACGGTCATAACGGCCGCGCCGACAATCAGCAGGAAGGCCTTGATGATCTGCACCCAGGTGGTGCCCTTCATGCCGCCGACCAGTACGTAGATGATCATCAGGGCGCCGACGACTGTGATGACCACGGACTGTCCGACCTTGCTGTCAATACCCATAAGCAGGGAGACCAGTCCGCCTGCACCGGCCATCTGGGCCAGCAGGTAGAAGAAGCAGACCGCCAGCGTGGTGATGGCTGCGGCAATGCGCACCGGCCGCTGCTTGAGGCGGAAGGAGAGCACATCGGCCATGGTGAACTTGCCGGTGTTGCGCAGCATTTCAGCGACCAGGAGCAGGGCGACGAGCCAGGCGACGAGGAAGCCGATGGAGTACAGGAAGCCGTCATAGCCGTTCACGGCGATGGCCCCGACAATGCCGAGGAACGACGCCGCCGAGAGGTAGTCACCGGCAATGGCGGTGCCGTTCTGCGGTCCGGTGAAGGACCGGCCGGCGGCGTAGTAGTCGGCCGCGGTCTTGTTGTTGCGGCTGGCGCGCAGCACCACCACCAGGGTGACGGCCACGAAGACACCGAAGATGACCATGTTCAGCAGGCCGGTGTCCTTGATGGACTCGGCCGTCACTTCGGTGGCGGCGGAAATGTGCAGGCTGTTCACTTGGTCTCCTCCGGGCGGCTCACTCCGTGGGCCTCAAGGTCACGGCGGAGGTCCGCCGCAATGGGGTCCATCTTGCGGTTGGCGTAGCTGACGTACCACATGGTGATGCCGAATGTGCTGACGAACTGCAGCAGGCCGAGGATCAGGCCCATGTTGATGTTCCCGATCACCGGGGTGGACATAAATTCGTGGGCGTAGTCGGCCAGCAGGACGTACGCGAAGTACCAGACCAGGAAAACCACGGCCATGGGGAAAATAAAGCTGCGCTGGCGCTTGCGCAGTTCCTGGAACTCAGGCGAGCTCTGGACGTCCCGGAAGTCCACCTGTTCCGGGTGCGCAGCGTGTGAAACCGGCTGCTCTTCAGCCATTGTTCCTCCTCTAGTGGGGCCCGCCGCGCGGCATCCACCTGTGGAGGTCAGGACACGACGCTGTGCAAGCTGTGACGCTGATCACTTTCCTACAGTCCCGGGGCGGTGTCGATCCGCCGCCCCGCGGCGTCGGTGAACGGTTGGTTCCGTGCGGTGAACGGCGGTGAACAGCGACGAACAGCGCTGAACGGCGTTCGACGGCGCTCTACGCGGCGTCGAACGGCCGAGACGTCCGCCGGGCCGTTAGGGTTGGTCCATGCTCAGTCCCGCCGTCGATATTGCCCTGGTCTGCGCCGTTGCCGTCCTGACCGTCGCCGTCGTGGGCGCACTCGGCTTCCGGCTCAGCCGATCGCAGCGGGACCTGGGGTCCGACGCCGAGCAGGCCACCTACTCAACCCTCCACACGGCGTCGCTCGCCTCGGCGCATCTGCGGGCCGGCCTGACGCCGGCCGGCGCCCGCAAGGCCAGCCGGCACCTGCGCGACCTGCTGGACTGCGACACCCTGGTGATCACCGATGCATCCGCCGTGCTGGCGTGGGACGGTGCGGTCAGTGACACTCCGTTCCGCCGCCAACGGCTGTTGTCGGCAGCGGCACTGGTGCTCGAATCCGGCCGGACACGCGTCTTCCGCGGCGCCGCACTGCGCGCCCTGGGCCTGGAGGACTGCGGCGAGCTGCTGGTCTCCCCGTTGCCGGTCAACGGCCAGACCCTCGGCACCGTCGCCGTGTTCGCCCCGACCGTCCGCGCCGGCCTGGTCCGGGCGGCCAACGAGGTGGCGGCCTGGCTTGCCACGCAGGTGGAGCTGGCGGAGCTGGATGCCTCCCGTGCGCAGCTGATGGAGGCCGAGGTCCGGGCACTGCGGGCACAGATCAGCCC
This sequence comes from Arthrobacter sp. zg-Y895, assembly GCF_020731025.1. Lineage (NCBI taxonomy): Bacteria > Bacillati > Actinomycetota > Actinomycetes > Micrococcales > Micrococcaceae > Arthrobacter > Arthrobacter sp. zg-Y895. The sequence goes on along the minus strand of NZ_JAJFZY010000013.1, from coordinate 69,384 downwards.
GCACTTCATCTACAACTCGCTGAACGCGATCGCGTCCTATATCAATACGGACCCGGCCCGCGCCCGGGAGCTGGTGGTCGAGTTCGCGGATTTCACCCGCTATTCCTTCCGCCGGCACGGCAACTTCACCACCATCGCCCAGGAACTGGAATCCGTGGACCGGTATCTCCTGCTGGAACGGGCACGCTTCGGCGAGCGGCTCAAAGTGGCCCTGCAGATCGCCCCCGAGGTGCTGGGTACGGTCATTCCGTTCCTGTCCCTGCAGCCGCTGGTGGAAAATTCCGTCCGCCACGGCCTGGAGACCAAGGACGGGCAGGGCCGGATCAGCATTGCCGCCGTCGACGCCGGAGCGGACGCCGTCATCACCATCGAGGACAACGGGGTGGGCATGGACCCCGAGTACCTCCGCTCCGTCCTGGCCGGCCACGCCGACGGGGACCACGTGGGCCTGCGCAACGTGGATGTGCGGCTGCGGCAGGTCTACGGCGAAAAGCACGGGCTCGTCATTGACACGGCACCCGGGGCCGGCACCCTGATCACCATGCGGGTACCCAAGTCGCAGCCGGAGAACCGGCCTACGAACGCGTAATCTGTTCTCCATGCGCAAACCTCTCCGGCCACTCACCGTTGTAGTGGCCGACGACGAAGCCCCCGCCGTCGAGGAGCTCGCCTACCTCCTGGGCCTGGACGCCCGGATCGGCACGGTCCACCGGGCTGCCAGCGGCGCCCAGGCGCTGCACGAAATCGAGACCCGCAACATCGATGCCGTCTTCCTCGACATCCACATGCCGGCCCTCTCCGGCCTGGACATCGCTAAGGCGCTGGGCCGGCGCGAGCGTCCGCCCGCCGTCGTCTTCGTGACCGCGGATGAGGACCAGGCACTGCGGGCCTTTGATCTTGCCGCCCTCGACTACCTGCTGAAACCCGTCCGGCCGGAGCGGCTCTCCGAGTCGGTCCGCCGGATCTGCGAGCTCGCGGCCGACGCCGAGCCGGAGGACGCCGACGTCGTCACCGTGGTCCAGGGCGCGACGACGAGGATCATCCCCCGCGGCGACATCCGCTACGTCCAGGCGCAGGGCGACTATGCCCGGCTGCACACCGCGGACGCCAGCTACCTGATCCGGGTTCCGCTGGCGGATCTGGAGGAGCAGTGGGCCGGTGCCGGGTTCGTGCGCATCCACCGGTCCTTCCTGGTGGCCCGGACCCACATCCGCCAGGTGCGGCTGACCGGAGGGCGGGCAAGCGTGCGGCTGGGCGAGGTGGACCTTCCCGTCAGCCGGCGGCACCTGCCCGCCGTGCGCAACACACTCGCCGCCGGCCGCGTCCGGCCCACGCAGTGAACGGGGAATCCACTCCCGCCGCCGAACCTGGTTCCCGGCGCGTCCGGGTGACCGCACCGGGCACGGGCGCAGCCCCGTTCCCGGTGTCCCGGGAGCTGGACGAGCAGTCCGAGGTGGGCGAGCTGATCATCGGTTCCCTGATCCGCAGCCAGCTCCGGCTGGCACTGGTGGTGGGCGGCGGCTTCCTGCTGATCCTGCTCAGCGTTCCGGTCCTGCTGGCTTTCCTGCCCGTAATTGCCGAGCTGTCCGTTTTCGGTGTCCCTGCTCCGTGGATCCTGCTCGGCGTCGGCGTTTATCCGCTGGTCATCGGCTGCGGGCTGCTCTACGTGCTCAGTGCCCAGCGGAACGAAAACCGGTACCGCGACCTGGTGGACGGACGGTAGCCCGTGAACTGGGATGTGGCCGCAGGCATGAACCCCGGCATCGGGTACACGGCGCTGGCACTGGTTTCCGCCGCGACCCTGCTGATCGGCTTCTACGGCCTGCGGATCTCGCGGACCACCAGCGACTTCTATGTGGCCTCCCGGACGGTGAAACCCTGGTGGAACGCCTCGGCCATCGGCGGCGAGTACCTCTCGGCGGCCAGCTTCCTGGGCGTGGCGGGGCTGATTGTCGCTTCCGGGGTGGACGCGCTCTGGTTCCCCATCGGCTACACCGGCGGCTACCTCATGCTCCTGCTCTTCGTCGCGGCACCGCTGCGCCGGTCCGGCGCCTACACCGTGCCGGACTTCGCCTCCGCCCGGCTGGAGTCACTCCCCGTGCGGCGCCTCACCAGCCTGCTGGTGATCGCCATCGGCTGGCTGTACATCGTGCCGCAGCTGCACGGTGCGGCGCTGACCATGCGCATCACCACCGGGCTGCCCGCCGAGATCGGCTGCCTGGTGGTCACCGGCGTCGTCTGCCTCAGCGTGGTGACCGGCGGGATGCGCTCCATCACGTTTGTCCAGGCTTTCCAGTACTGGCTGAAACTGGTGGCGATTGCCGTACCGGTGCTGTTCATCCTCTTCCGCCTCGCCGGTGACGGCCCGCCCGCCGGCGGCGGGCAGATCCTGGCGGAGGCGCTGAACCCGGAAACCCACGCTCCGCTGTACCGCAATATTTCGCTGAGCATCGCACTGCTCTGCGGCACACTCGGACTCCCGCACGTGCTGGTCCGTTTCTACACCAACCCCGACGGCCCCTCGGCCCGGCGGACCACCCTGATTGTCCTGGGCCTGCTCTCGCTCTTCTACATCTTCCCGATCACCTACGGCGTGCTGGGCAGGATCTATGCCCCGGACCTGGCCGCCGGCGGTGCCGCGGATGCGACCGTGCTGCTGCTGCCGGGGCGGGTGTTCGACGGTGCCACCGGCGACCTGCTCGCGGCCCTGGCCACGGCTGGGGCATTCGCGGCGTTCCTCTCCACCAGCAGCGGTCTTACGGTCTCGCTCGCGGGAGTGATCAGCCAGGAGTTCTTCCGCGGCAGTGTCGGCGGGTTCCGGGTCTCCGCCGTGCTGGCCGCCGTCGTACCCCTGGTCATTGCCCTGCTGACCGAATCCTCGGCACTGGCCGGCAGCATCGGCACGGTTTTCGCATTCACTGCCTCCACCCTGTGCCCGCTGCTGGTGCTGGGCATCTGGTGGCGCCGGCTGACGGCGGCGGGCGCCGGAGCGGGAATGCTGACCGGCGCGCTGCTGTGCGGCGGGGCAATGGCCGCCGCGGCCGTCCTGCCGCGGATGGGCGCCGGCATTCCCGCCTGGATCGAACAGCCCGCGGCCTGGACGGTTCCCGCAGCGTTTGCGGTGATGGTGGCGGTGTCCCGACTGACGGCCGGATCAGCGCCGGACGGGACGGCGAAGTTCATGGCGCAGCTGCACACGCCGGAACCGCTGGATCGGCCCCGCCCGGGAACCGGAACAGGGGCGCGCTAGGACCGCCTAGTCTATGGAAGCCATCAGTTCGACCACGCGGTCGAGGAAGGCATCCACCTGGCTTTCCTCGTATCCCTGCTGGCCTTTGGCCTCGCGGAAGACGGCGCGGCGCACCACATCTACGCTGAGGGGCCGGTCGTGTTCGAAGTATCCAAGGAGCTCGTTGCACAGTGCGTCAACGTCCTCGACGTTGTAACTGGTGACGCGTTTCCTGCCGGGGCGGCGGAACCGCTCCCCCGGTTTGCGGTGCAGGCGGGCCCTAAGGACCGCGGACATCCGTCCGATCTGCAGCAGCCAGGCTTCTTCGCCGCGGTCGGAAATCAGGCGGTCCCGTTCCCGCTGGGCGAAAACGTCCTCCAGCCGATCCAGTGCGGCGTCCACCGCCTGCGGCTCGTAGCCGCCCTTTGCCGGGTCGAACGCCATGGACCGGACGTCCGCACTGGTCACCGGATTAGCCGAGGTGGAATCCGAGTTGTAGTAGTTCCTGGCTTTCGTCAGGAACTCATCGACCTGGCGGATGTTGTAGCCGTAGTCCCGTCGTCCCACGCGTTCGAAAGGGGCACTGGCCTGCCGCACATCGTCCATGAATAAATTGTTCCTCTGTGGTTTTTCCCCGCGGAGTTATTCCCGCTGGAGCCGGTTGTCCCTACAGGGCGCCTGCCGGGCATCGTCTGAAAACTCTGAAACATCTTACGATGCCCGTGCCGCGGACGTGATCCGGCACACCGGCCGTTGCCGGACCGTTACGGTTGCTCCTGCTAGGAAGCCGTGGAAAGCAGCACCGACAGCAGGAATACCACCGGGGAGGCGAACACCACGGAATCCAGCCGGTCCATTACTCCGCCGTGTCCCGGCAGGAGGTTGGACATGTCCTTTACCCCCAGTTCCCGCTTGACCATGGACTCGGAGAAGTCGCCGGCGGTGGCCGCGGCCACTGTCGCCACAGCAAGCACAACGCCGAACCACCAGGGCTGGTCCAGGAACAGGACGGCAGCGCCGACGCCTACGACGGCGGCACCGACGGCAGAGCCGCCAAAGCCTTCCCAGGACTTCTTCGGGCTGATCTTGGGTGCCATCGGGTGCTTACCGAAGAAGGCACCTACCAGGTAGCCGAACGTGTCGTTGGAGACCACGAGCAGGAGCAGTACGGCGACTCGAACCTGTCCATCGGGTTCGCGCAGCAGCAAGAGTGCAAAGCTCAGCAGGAACGGCACCCAGAGAACCACGAAGATACCGGCGAGGATGCTCTGGATCGCTTCGGCAGCGGTGTCGATGCTCCGCCACAGGAGAATGGCAACCGACGTTGCGACCATCGCGAAGGCCAATGCTTCCGTGCCGCCGAAGAACGCCGCGAACGGCAGCGCCACGGAACCGACCAGCACCGGCACCTGCGGCACTTTCATGCCGCGCACTTCGAGCGCACGGTTGACTTCCCAGACACCGACGGCGGCGAAGCCAACCGCAATAATCACAATGGCGAAAGGGAAAAAGAGCAGGCCGCTAAGCAGGGAGCCGAGCAGAATCACGCCTACGGCGATGGCAGCAGGCAGATTGCGTCCGGCGCGCGAAACCTTTACGGGTTTCTCGGCGGACCGGCGGCCCCGGGCGGTGCGGCCGCCGACCTGTCCTGAATCAGCTGCGCTCATTTCCTTGGCCTTTGCTGCTGCCGGAACTGTCTCGACGGACGGTGAACCGCCAGCCTGGGTGGGAGGCTGGGCGTTACTCATCAGACCTCGAGAAGCTCGGCTTCCTTGCGCTTGAGGAGCTCGTCAATGGAATCCGTGTGCGCCTTGGTCAGTGCATCGAGATCCTTTTCGGCACGCGCGCCGTCGTCCTCGCCCACTTCGCTGTCCTTCACCAGGCGGTCAATGCCGTCCTTGGCCTTGCGGCGGATGTTGCGGACGGAAACCTTGGCGTCCTCGGCCTTGCCGCGGACAATCTTGACGTATTCCTTACGGCGGTCCTGTGTCAGCTCGGGCATGATGACCCGGATGACCTTACCGTCGTTGGACGGGTTGGCGCCGACCTCGGAGTCGCTCAGTGCCCGCTCGATGGCGCGCAGCGCGCTGACATCGTAGGGGGTGATGAGCAGGGTGCGGGCGTCAGGGGTGGCGAAGGATGCCAGCTGCTGCAGCTGCGTCGGGGAACCGTAGTAGTCCACCAGCACCCGGTTGAACAGCGCCGGGTTGGCGCGGCCTGTGCGGACGGAGGAGAAGTCCTCCTTAGCAACTTCCACCGCCTTGTCCATCTTGTCGGCGGCCTCTTTCAAGGTGTCTTCGATCACGGTCTCTCCTCATAAAACAGTGTCCACCAAGCGCTGTCGGCTTAGTGGCCGGACTCTTCTATCATCCTAAGCCAAAAGGGTGCGGGTTCCCTGCACCGAGCCTGCGAGGTGTAGGGAACCCGCACCCTGCGGGACCTGGAACGGCGGCAACGAAATCCCCTCGGCCGCAGGCGGCCTCCGGAATTTAAAGCCGCCTTCCTCCAGGCCCCTACGGGCGGCGGGGCGGCCACCCCGCATGTCGCTCCAGAGTTAGTTGGAAACGATGGTGCCGATCTTCTCGCCGCGGAGGGCGCGGGTAACGTTGCCTTCACCCTCCATGCCGAACACAACCATGTTCAGGTCGTTGTCCTTGCACATGGTCATGGCCGTCTGGTCCATAACGCGGATGTCCTGGCGCAGGGCGTCGTCGTACGTCAGGGTCTCCAGCCGTACCGCGCTGGAATCCTTGTTCGGATCGGCGGTGTAGACACCGTCTACGCCGCTCTTGGCCATCAGCACCTCGTCTGCGTGCACTTCCAGCGCCCGCTGGGCGGCTACCGTGTCGGTGGAGAAGTACGGCAGGCCTGCGCCGGCACCGAAGATGACCACACGGCCCTTTTCCAGGTGCCGGATGGCGCGCCGCGGAATGTAAGCCTCAGCCACCTGTCCCATGGTGATGGCGCTCTGGACGCGGGTCTCGACGCCGGCCTGCTCCAGGAAGTCCTGCAGTGCCAGGCAGTTCATTACTGTGCCGAGCATGCCCATGTAGTCCGCACGGGAGCGGTCCATGCCGCTGGTGGACAGCTCCGCGCCGCGGAAGAAGTTGCCGCCGCCGACGACGATGGCCACCTCAACCTCGCCCACGGTCGCAGCGATCTGCTTGGCCACTGCCCGCACGGTATCCGGATCCACACCGAGTTTGCCGCCGCCGAATACCTCTCCTGAGAGCTTCAGCAGGACGCGTCGTCGCGGGGAATCGGTTTCTTTCAATACGTGGGCCATTGTGCCTCCCGGGCATAGGTGCTGGTGCTGCTTTTAAGACTAGTGAGCTGTTCTGGGCAGAGAAAAGGGGTGGTCACCCGTGGTGACCACCCCCTTTGCCATGATGACGTTTCCGTCGAAACCGTTGTTACCTAACTAATTAGGCGCCTACACGGAAGCGGGCGAAACCTGCCGGTGCAACAGCGGCTTCTTCGAGAACCTTGCCCACGGTCTTCTTGGCGTCCTTGGCGAACGGCTGGTCCACCAGGACGATTTCCTTGAAGAAACCGGTCAGGCGGCCTTCGACGATCTTCGGCAGTGCGCCCTCGGGCTTGCCCTCTGCGCGTGCCGTCTCGTCTGCAATGCGGCGTTCGTTCTCGACCGTCTCTGCCGGAACTTCGTCGCGGGTCAGGTAGGTCGGAGCGTATGCAGCGGTGTGCACGGCGATGTCGTGGGCGGCGGTGGCAGCTTCTGCGCCTTCGCCGTCAACGGCGAACAGCACGCCGACCTGTGCCGGAAGATCCTTGGAGGTCTTGTGCAGGTACGCGTCGACGGTCTTGCCTTCGATGCGTGCCACGCGGCGGACGACAACCTTCTCGCCCAGGATGGCGCCTTCTTCGACAACAACCTCGGACAGCGGCTTGCCGTCAACGTTGTAGGCGAGGAGGGATTCGGCGTCGGCAGCAGCAGATTCAACTGCAGCGGCCAGGACCTTGTCAGCCAGTTCGATGAACTTCGGGGACTTGGCAACGAAGTCGGTCTCGCAGTTCAGCTCGATCATGACGCCAACCGTGCCGTCGATGACCTTGGCGGCAACCAGGCCTTCAGCGGTGGAACGGCCTTCACGCTTGGTCGCGCCCTTCAGGCCCTTGATGCGGATAAGCTCCATGGCCTTGTCGGCATCGCCGTTGGCCTCGTCCAGAGCCTTCTTTACATCCATCATGCCTGCGCCGGTGCGCTCGCGCAGTGCCTTGATATCAGCAGCAGTGTAGTTCGCCATTTGGACTCCAGTCCTCCCGTAATAAGTATTGGTGCGGTTCTGCCAGTGCGGCTGGCCGGTAAACCGGCCAGCCGCACCACAACCCATGTCCAGGGGATCCCCCGGACTAAGGAAATACGTTCTTTACTTCTCGGTTACTTCAGCGGCCGGGGCGTCAACGATGGCGTCGACATCAGCGGCGGGAGCCTCAGCAGCTTCAGCGGCCGGAGCGGCTTCAGCAGCGGGAGCTTCAGCAGCGGCGTCAGCGGCCGGGGTCTCAGCAGCACCCTCGAGGAGCTCGCGCTCCCACTCGGCCAGCGGCTCGGCCGGGGCTTCCGTGTTGCCGGACTTGTTGTGGCGGACGATCAGGCCCTCGGCCACGGCGTCGGCAATGACGCGGGTCAGCAGGTTGACGGAGCGGATGGCGTCGTCGTTACCCGGGATCGGGAAGTCGACGTCGTCCGGATCGCAGTTGCTGTCCAGGATGGCAACAACGGGGATGTTCAGCTTCTTGGCCTCGTCAATGGCGAGGTGTTCCTTCTGCGTGTCAACAATCCAGAGCAGGGACGGAGCCTTGGTCAGGTTGCGGATGCCGCCGAGGTTGGTTTCCAGCTTGGTCAGTTCACGACGGAGAAGCAGGAGCTCCTTCTTCGTGTGGCCGGAGGAAGCGACGTCCTCGAAGTTGATCTCTTCGAGTTCCTTCATGCGCTGGATCCGCTTGGCGACAGTCTGGAAGTTGGTGAGCATGCCACCGAGCCAGCGCTGGTTCACGTACGGCTGGCCAACACGGGTGGCCTGCTCGGCGATGGCTTCCTGTGCCTGCTTCTTGGTACCGACGAACAGTACGGTTCCGCCGTGGGCAACAGTGGCCTTGACGAACTCGAATGCACGGTCGATGTAGGACAGCGACTGCTGCAGGTCAATGATGTAGATGCCGTTGCGCTCGGTGAAGATGAAACGCTTCATCTTCGGGTTCCAACGGCGGGTCTGGTGACCAAAGTGAACGCCGCTGTCGAGCAGCTGGCGCATTGTAACGACGGGCATGTCGTCACTCCTTCCGGCAGCAGCCGTGCGCACGGCGCACTGGTCCTACTGCCAATTGACGGTTTTAGCTGTACGCCCGGGCGGGCGAAGCTCCTGGTATCCATCAGCCGCTGCCCCGTAGGAGCTGCGGCATGCTTCCCCTGCCGACGTTGCCGGACCGTTGGAGATGCACCCCCGGTGACGGGGATAATTGGGATACGCGTAGTCAGCCTCCATGCCTGTGGGCCGAACCGCCGGACTGAATCCGGCCGGACAAACCCGAGACCGAACCTGGACTAAAACGTCCGGGCAGGTCCCATGGCACAGCAAGCTGCTCCGTCAAGTGTACTACAGCGCCGGGCCCCTGCCATCCGGTGTCAACCTTTCCTCCCCACCCGTCTTCCGCAGCCGGACTTCGACCACGGCGCCCGGGAAATCGGCAACTGGAGCCCGCGCGGACGCAGGGTTGCTCCATGAAGCGAACACCCGCCCTGCCCCTCGCGGCGATTTTGACCGTCCTTGCCCCCGCGTCGGTGGCAGTCGACCCGCAGTCCGCTGTCACCGCGTCGGCCTATTCCCCGCCCTGGACCTGGCCCCTGAACCCGGAACCTTCCCTCCTGAGGTCCTTCGATCCCCCGGCACAGCCCTGGCTGGCGGGGCACCGCGGTATCGACGTCGCCGCGGCCGAGGGCGCCGGGGTCCTGGCCCCTGCGGACGGGCGCGTCGTTTTTGCCCGCCGGGTGGTGGACCGGCCGGTCCTGACCATTGACCACGGAGGCGGCTTGTTGAGCAGTTTCGAACCCGTCGAGGCGTCCGTGCCGGTGGGCACCGCAGTGTCAAAGGGCACGGTGGCAGGTTCCGTCCGATCGGGTCCGCACTGCGGTCCGGGATGCGTGCATTGGGGCGTCCGGCTGGACGGGGACTACGTGGATCCGCTCAACTATGTGACCGACCGCCGGCCCTCGATCCTCCTTCCGGTGCCTCCGACGATCCCGCCGACTTCAGACCCCGGTTAAACGTCCCGGCCGGACCCTTTGCAGGATCCGGCCGGGGTTCTTTGCTGGTCTAGCGGACGTTGATTCCGAAAGGGGCTATACGAACGCAGCCACTCCGGTGATCGCCCGTCCGGTGACCAGAGTATTGATCTCGTACGTGCCTTCGTACGAGTAGATGGCCTCGGCGTCAGCGAAGATCTTAGCCATGCCGAAGTCGGTGACAATGCCGTTTCCGCCCAGGATGCTGCGACCCAAGGCAACGGACTCGCGCATACGGGCAGTGGTGAAGGCCTTGGCGAGGGCGGACTGCTCATCCTTGGCCTGCCCGAGGTCTTCGAGCTGCGCCAGGCGGACCATCATGCCCAGCGAGGCGACGGTGTTGCCCAGGATCTTCACCAGCTGTTCCTGCACCAGCTGGAAGGATGCCAGCGGCTTGCCGAACTGCTTGCGCTCGACCGCGTACTTGCGGGCGACGTCGAAGGCAGCCATCTGCTGGCCTACGGCCTGCCAGGCCACGGCCAGGCGGGTAACCTTCAGGACCTTGTTGGTGTCGCGGAAGCTGTTTGCGCCCTTGAGGTGGAAGTCGTCACTCACCACTACGTTGTCGAGGACAATGTCAGCGTTCTGGACCGTGCGCAGGGCGATCTTGTTTTCGATCTTCGTCGCCGTGTAGCCGGGGGTCTTGGTGTCGACCAGGAAACCCTTGACCTGGTTGTCCTCGAGGTCGCGGGCGTAAATGACCACCCAGTCGGAGAAGGTCGCATTGCCGATCCAGCGCTTTTCACCGTTGAGGATCCAGTTGTCCCCCTCGCGGCGGGCGGTAGTGCGGGTGCCGCCGGCAACGTCGGAACCGCCCAGCGGCTCCGTCAGGCCGAAGGCGCCGATCTTCTTCATGGCGTAGATGTCCGGCAGCCAGGCTGCCTTCTGCTCCTCGGAGGCCAGTGCCTCGATGGAGCCGGTGAAGAGACCGTCATGGACACCCAGGAAGGTGGCGAAGGACGTGTCGGCACGGGTGATCTCGGCATGGCAAAGACCCGCGAAAAGGTTGGAGTAGCCCTGTCGGTAAACCGGGCTCATAACGTCCAGTTCGGCAATCTTGGGGATCATGTGGTGCGGGAATTCCCCGGCGTTCCACCAATCAGCGGCATGCGGCTTGACCTCGGCGGCGAGCCAGGCACGGATCTCGTGCAAGCGGTCGCGCTCCTTGTCGGTGAGCAGGTCTTCGAATGCGTAGAAGTCGCCGTCCGGGTACGGAAGGTTGTCGACGTCGATAAGTGCCATGGAGAATGTCCTTCGCTGCTGATCATCGGTGATCCGCTGGTGCCCATCCGGGAACCGGCTGAGCCCATGTTACCCACCAGTAACAACGATCACAACGTCTGCGGAAAATTGCCTCGCCGGCGTGTGTCTGCTTAGGCCCACTGGGAGTACAGATAGCGGGCCTACGGGGCGCCTCCGGCGAATCATGTCCAGGCAAAAGGAAACGCCCCGGTCCGAAGACAGGGGCGTTTACTAAGGCGGACCGGGACGTTCGTCCGATCCGTTTCGGGTAGGGCTGGTGGGGCTTGAACCCACGACCCACGGATTATGAGTCCGCTGCTCTGACCAGCTGAGCTACAGCCCCGGGTGCCCAAGAAGGCAACGATGCCATCCTAGTGGGTCCGGGGACTGGACAACCAATCAGCCCGCGTTCACGCGTTTCCCCGGATCCCCGCGGTAGAGATCTTCAAAGGTGGACAACGTGGCTTCCAGGCTGTGCCGGTCCACCATCTCGCGGCTGGTCCGGCCCATCTTCGCCCGCTCGTCGGCGGGCAGCTCCAGGATTTCCGTGATGCGCCCGGCAAGCTCCGAGCTGTCTCCCGGCGTAAACAGGTAGCCGTTGCGCCCCTTGTCCACAAGGTGCGGCAACGCCATCGCATCGGCCAGCAGCACCGGTTTCGACGCCGACATCGCCTCCAGCGTCACCAGCGACTGAAGCTCGGCGGTACCCGGCATGCAGAACAGGTCGGCTTTGAGGTACGCCTCGCGCAGTTCTTCATCGGAAACCAGTCCGCGGAAGACCACCCGGTCCTGCAATCCCAGCCGCTGCACCTGGGCTTCCAGCCCGGGACGGACTTCGCCGCCGCCGATGATTTCCGCCCGCACTCCGAGGTGGGCCGGAGTCTTCGCTACGGCGTCAATCAGCACATCCACGTGCTTCTCCTCGGCCAGCCGGCCGACAAACAGAACCGTGGGCGCTTCGTGCGGGGGAATCTGCTCTCCGTCACGGAGCTCGTAAACCGACGCGTCAATACCGTTGGACAACGGCATCACGTCGTGCAGGAAGGCGTGGCGGTACATCGCCTCGGCAGCCAGCGGCGTCGGCGTAGTGACCACGTGGGCCTGGCCCATGACCTTGCCCATGTCTTTCCAGGAGTTGGTCGCGACAATCCGCTTGACCCATTTAGGGAAGGGCAGGAACGGATCCAGGTTTTCCGGCATGAAGTGGTTCGTCGCGATGACGCGGATACCGCGCTTACGGGCTTCGTAGAGCGTGTACTCCCCCACCATGTAGTGGCACTGGATGTGCACGACGTCGGGCTGCACCCGGTCGAACAGCAGCGCAATTTCCTTCTTGATCTCCCAGGGCAGGCAGATCCGCCAGTATTCATGGGTAGGAACCCCGTGGGAACGGAGCCGGTGGACCGGCCACTCTCCCTCAAGGTCGCTTCGGCTGCCGCCGTTGACATCATTGGGAGCCAGTACGTGGACGTTGTGCCCACGCCCGTGCATCCCCCGGGCCAGCCGGTAGCCGAACTGCGCGGCGCCGTTCAGGTGGGGAGGATAAGTGTCACAAGCGATGAGGACAGTCAGCGGTTTGTCTACCGGGGCGTCGGTCACGTTGTAGGTCCTGCTTTCGGATTCTTTGAGGCCGGCTTCTGCCGCCTCCGCTCTTCGTTCCGACGTTGAATAACGTCAGGGTGATACCTCGAGAGGGCAACGACCCCAACAATAGCAATCAGGGCCGCCACGGACATGGCCACCGCGGCGACGGCGGGAACATCCGGCCGCAATTCGTGCAGGACTCCAATGCCGATGGCGATTCCCACCATGGGGTCGATTACCGTCAGCCCCGCAATCACCAGGTCCGGCGGGCCGCTCGAGTAGGCGTTCTGCACGAACCAGGAACCAAGCGCACCGGCAGCGGCGATCGCCACGATGGTGTACCAGGGCACGTTCAGGAGGAACCGGCCGTTCGGGTTGAGCAGGTCCCCGGCTATAACCTTGGTCAGGACGGCAACGAAGCCGAACAGGATGCCGGCGCCGAGGATGTGCACGATGGCCCGGAGCCGCTTGCCGAAAAACACGTTCAGGCTGCCGAAGAAGATCACGACGACGGCGAGGATGAGGACAATAGTCACTTCCTGCCGCGGCTCCACTACCTGCTCTGAGCGGGTGACCATGATGGCCAGCGACACAAAAAGCATGCTGCCGGCAACGCACGCAGTAATGGCCGCGACCGTAATGCGGTTCATGTGCAGGCCCTGGTCCCGTGAATTCACGACTGTCGTGATGACCAGTGCGATGGAACCAATCGGCTGCACCACCGTCAGGGGAGCCATTGACAGTGCAGCCACGTTCAGGGCCATGCCCGTCCCCAGCAGCAAAAGCCCGAAAAGCCAGCGGGGGTTGCGCAGCAGGCGGCTGATCTGGGAGGAGTTCAGGCCCAGGCCGCCAGTGTCCGCCTTGACGGCGCTGCCTTGGCGCTGGGCACCGAAGGCAAGGAAAAATGCGCTGGCCAAGGCGCAGGCTACGGCGATCCCTACCATCGGCCCGGTCCAGGAGCTGCCGTGCAGTGCGGGGAAACGGAGTGTGCCCTAGGGTGCATGGCCGGTCCCGGTTCCGGCCGGTACATGCTCGCGCTGGTGCAGGTATTTACGCCACGCAGCCACGAGGTATCCGGCGGCCGCCGCCACGTGACCGATGCAGCCCAGTGCCAGTACGGCGGAACCGGCCGCCAAGAGCCAGTGATGGTCAAATCCCTCCACCCGTTCCAGCAGCAGCAGGGGCGCACCCAGCAGCAGCAACGCGGTGCGGATTTTGCCGACGATGCTTACCGGCAGATCGGGGTTGCCCCGGAACAGCAGGAGCGAATTGGCGATCAGGACGGCGTCGGGGATGGCGATGCTCAGGATCAACCAGGCCGGCGCGATGCCGTCTGCCACAAAGGTGGCGGCCACAATGATCAGTGCCAGCCTGTCGGCTACCGGATCCAGCCACTGGCCGGTAGTGGAGACCTGGTTCAGCCGGCGGGCCAGGTAGCCGTCTATCCAGTCGGTACAGCCCACTGCCACCAGGGTGAGGAACGCACTCCCGTAGCGGTCCTGGCTGATGAACAGCACAAACAGGGGGATGCCGAGAAAGCGAAGGACCGTGACCAGATTCGGTAGGGTCCAGAACCGTTCCGATACGGTAATTTCCGTATCGGGACGCGCTCCGGCACCGATAAATCTGATCACGGTCCGATCCCCTCGTCAAAGATGTACGAGTACAGCTTACTTTCGCGCGAGCCGACGGGACATGAGGAGCAGTGCCAGCAGGGAGGCGGCCATTACCGAGAGCGGCTGCCAGCGTTCCTTGATCATGGCCAGCACATCGTCGGATGTGGAGGGACCGGCGGTGCTGGCTTCCTTGCCGCGGGATGCGGCGGCACGGCGGGACTTCAGCTCCTGGATGCGCGCCTTGACGTCCACCTTCTCGCCGAGCCCGTCACGGACCGCAGCGAGGTGCTCGCGGCGCTGCCGCGCACGGGTGCGCAGTTCCTCGGGAGTGGGCTGCTTCGGACCTTCAGGCTTGTCGTCCTTCTCGGCCTTCTTGTCCTTCTTTTCCTTCGGTTCCTTGGGCTTGTCCAGTGTGGCCGGATCGAAGCTGCGGCCTTCCTTCAGCACGCCGACGTCGTAGCGGATGCCGCGGATGGCTTCCTCAGGAAGCAGCGGGAGGGTCTTCTTGAAGCGGCTGTAGCCAATGAGTCCGGCGATGCCTGCGATCACCAGGAACAGTGCGGCGACCAGCAGGGCGGCCAGCCAGCCCGGCAGGACCAGCGACAGTGCCAGGATGCCGGCTACCAGCAGCGAAATGGCCAGTGCGGCAACCATAAGCAGAGCCACGACCATAAAGGCCGCAGCAATGCCGGCCTTGATGCCCTTTTGCTTCATTTCGGCTGTGGCGAGGGCGAACTCGTCATTCAGCTGACGCGGCGTCAGGCGGGCCATGACCTTCGCCAGCCCAACCAGCGACGAGCTTCCCGCCGTTCGCTGTGTCCGAGTGCTAGCGGAGCGGTTCATGCGCCCAGCCTCCGTCCCCTGTTCAGTATTCACCGTTGCCATAACCCCAAATTACCATTCTCCTCAGCGTTATCAGTTTGCCCATCCGCACCAGCTGCGCGTCAGGACGTTTCGAGGCCCTCACGGTCCTCGAGCTCGCGGCCGGACAGCTCGGGAAGTTTGGTCTTCACGAACCAGAAGGACAGCACCGCGAACGCGGTAAAGATGGCGTACATAATCCAGACCCCGAAGTTATCGCTGACCCACGGGAAGGCAAGGGTAACAATGAAATTGAAGATCCAGTTGACCATGGCGCCCAGGCCCAGGGCCAGGGACCGGATGTTGTTCGGGAAGACCTCGCCCAGCGTCACCCACATGACCGGACCCCAAGTGGCCGCAAAGAAGACCACGAAGAGGTTTGCGCCCACCAGGGCCACCGGGCCCCAGATACCGGGCAGGGAGACTTCGCCGTCTACGTCCACGGCCTGGAAGAACGAAACCGTGGCTGCCAGCAAACCCACGAACATACCGGCGGAGCCGATCATCAGCAGCTTGCGCCGGCCGATGCGGTCCACGAAGGCGATCGCTACCAGGGTCATCAGCACGTTCACGATCGAGGTGATCACCGACGTCGTAAAGGAATCGCTCTCACTGAAGCCCACGGACTTCCACAGGGTGGTGGAGTAGTAGAAGATCGCGTTGATGCCGACCAGCTGCTGGAACGCGGCGATGGCCATGCCCACCCAGAGAATGGGCTGCAGGCCGAACTTGGGTCCGCGCAGGTCCCGGAACGTCGGCTGCGGGCTCTTGAAGCTGTCGCGGATGTCGGCGATCTTGCGGTCCGTATCCGTCACACCGGAGATGGAGGTGAGCACCTTGGCGGCTTCCGCGTCGCGGTTTTTCCGGACCAGGTACTGCGGGGATTCCGGAATGGTCAGCGCCAGGACACCGTAGACAATGGCGGGGACGACGCCGACCAGCAGCATCCAGCGCCAGGCCGGCAGGCCCCACCACAGTTCACCGAGCGCGCTGCCTGCGGTGTTCGCCAGGAAGGCGTCGGAGAGCAGGGCGGCAAAGATGCCGATCGTGATTGCCAGCTGCTGGACTGAACCCAGCGCGCCGCGCCATTTGGCGGGGGCAACTTCGGCAATGTAGCCGGGGGCGATGACGGACGCGGTACCGATGGCCAGGCCGCCGACCAGCCGCCAGAGCATGAGGTCCCACTCGGAGAAGGCCAGTGCCGAGCCCACGGAGTTGGCCGCAAACAGCACAGCGGCACCGACCATAACCAATTTGCGGCCCAGCTTGTCCGCCAGCTGGCCGGCAAACCATGCACCGGCAGCACAGCCGAGCAGCGTGATGGCCACGGTAAAGCCCAGGATGCCCGGGCTGAGGGTGAATTCCTCGCCGATGGCATCCACCGCGCCGTTGATCACTGCGGTATCGAACCCGAAGAGCAATCCGCCCACCGCTGCGGCAACGGTGACACCAATCACCTTGCCGGGGTGGGCCACCCGTTCGGATCCGCCTTTGTTAGGTCCTGGCTGCGTCGCGCCCATCGACCGTTCCTCTTTTTCTACTCAACTAGCTGCGTACACGTGACTGGTGTCAAAACACTTAAGCCTACGCACAACACTAAGCATGCTTGTTCATGCACGGTAGCCGGAGCACGCCTGCAGCAACAGATACGCGCCCATCGAAACGCGCAGATTGGTGGTCCCCGCCCTGGAATTCCGGCGCAGGCACCGGGCGGAGCGCCCCGCCGGGACGCCGGAACCGTGGAAGGGGAACATAGCCGATGTCGTCCACTTCACAGGGCCCCGGCGCTGCTCCGACCGCAGGCGGTTATCCTGATGCCGCCGCGACCGCTGCTGCCACGGCAGGTGCCACCCGGGGATCCAACGCGCTGGGGACGATGTATTCCGCCCGCAGGTCCTCCCCCACGAGATTCGCGATTGCCGCAGCCGCGGCAACCTTCATCCGGGCGGTGATCCGACGGGAGCCGCTGTCCAGCGCACCTCGGAACACTCCCGGAAAGGCGAGGACGTTGTTGATCTGGTTCGGGAAGTCGCTGCGGCCGGTGGCGACGACGGCGGCGTGGCGGCGGGCGATGTCCGGATGGACTTCAGGATCGGGGTTGGACAGGGCGAAGATGATGGCCTCGGGTGCCATGCCCGAAAGGACTTCCTCCGAAACCGTTCCTGAGGAGACGCCGATAAAAACGTCTGCTCCCTTCAGCGCCTCGGCCGTGCCGCCGTCGACGCCCCGGGGGTTGGTCCGGGCAGCCAGATCCGCTTTGATGCTGGTGAGCCCGCTCCGGGAACCCGAAACGATGCCCTGTGAGTCCAGCACAACGACGTCGGCGATTCCCGCTTCCAGCAGGATGTTGGCGCATGCGACCCCGGCCGCGCCGGCGCCGGAAATCACCACCCGCAGGTTCCGCAGTTCCCGGCCGGTCACCCGGGCGGCATTGCGCAGTGCCGCCAGCACCACAATGGCGGTGCCGTGCTGGTCGTCGTGCATTACAGGGCAGTCCAGCGCTTCGATCAACCGCTGCTCCAGTTCGAAGCAGCGCGGCGCGGAGATATCTTCCAGGTTCACGGCTCCGTAGCTGGGCCTCAGCCTGACGAGGGTTTCGATGATTTCGTCCACGTTGGTGGTATCCAGCACCAGCGGAATCGAGTTCAGGCCGCCGAAGGTGCGGAAGAGTGCAGATTTCCCTTCCATCACCGGCAGGGATGCGGCGGCACCGATATCCCCCAGCCCCAGGACGGCGGTGCCGTCGCTGACCACCACCACCAGCCGGGAGGCCCAGGTGTGGGTTGCGGCCAGTTCCGGGTCGGCGGCGATGGCCCGGCTGACCTGGGCGACACCCGGCGTGTAGGCAATGGACAGAGCCCGCTTGGAATCCAGCGGCAGCCGGGTTTCCACGGAGAGTTTCCCTCCCTCGTGCGCGGCAAGGATTTCTTCGGCCGTAATGGGATCGGCACTGTTCAAATTGGCGGCGACGGGCGCGGGTGAAGCAGTTTCAGGTGTAGGCATAGCGGTGTGCTCCAGCTGTTGGTTCCAGGGAAGGTCCCGCCGTGCGGGCCCGGGATGAACGGGCGCAGGGACGGCGGATACCGGAAGCCGTAGGGCTCCGGGCCAGAGGCAACAGGATGGGATGCCTTAGCGGCCGGGGGCGGGGTCCCGGGGATGCCGGAACTGCCCTGCCGGGCGCGATGACTGCCAGTGTAAGCGCAGGAATGGGCCAGCCTGCAACTTGGCGCGCGAGCGAATCCCCCGGGTGCGGGTGCATCCCTGCGTTTTGTGCAGATCCCTGCGCCGCGCACCGCAGGAAACCGGACAAAGTGCGGGGATCCAGACAAACCGAGGGAGGGCCGCTGGAGCTCCCACGAAAAAGGGCCTGCAACACGGGTAAAACCCGGTCACAGACCCTTTGCTGGCTCCCCCGACTGGACTCGAACCAGTAACCCTTCGATTAACAGTCGAATGCTCTGCCAATTGAGCTACGGGGGAAAGCGGCGTCCTCAACTATACAGGAAGTTCCCGGTCCTTCCGACCACACCTCCCTTAAGGCACTCCGGTGTGCTGGCGGGCCACGGACGCTGGGCCCGTGAGACAGTTGCGCATGGTCAATCAGGTCCGGAAAGTCGTCTGCTATGCGGTGCAGCAGGGCCACCTGCTGGTTTTCACCCACAAGGAAGTGCCCCTGGAAGTCACGGGCGTGCAGGTTCCGGCAGGAACGATCCGGCCCGGTGAAAAGCCAGCCGATGCCGCAGTCCGCGAGCTGCGGGAGGAAACCGGATTACCCGGCAAGGTTGCGGCATATCTCGGCGAGTCCCGGTACGACCTGCGGCCGATGCGCCAGGAGATTGCGACCCGGCACTTCTTCCTGCTGGAGGTTCCGTCCATGGATCCGGCCGCCCGCTGGGACGCCGGCGAGCCGGATCCGGAGCACGGCGGGCCACACGCAGCCTGGACCTGCTGGTGGATGCCGCTGAACCAGGCCCACGTCCTCGCCGCGGGCCTCGGCGCAATGCTTGGCGGGCTCGGGCAGCACAAAAAAGACCCCCGACCTGCATAGCTGCAGATCAGGGGCCTTCTTAGTTGCTCCCCCGACTGGACTCGAACCAGTAACCCTTCGATTAACAGTCGAATGCTCTGCCAATTGAGCTACGGGGGAAAGCGGCAGGTTTTACTTTACAGAGATTCTGCGCCGAAACGAAATCGGCACCCTGCCGGAGGAATCGGGGCGGTTACTGGTCTCCCCGCAGGGCCCGGCGCTGCATCTCCAGCTCCATGAGCTCACGGTTGAGCTGGTGGAACAGTTCCGGATCGGCGTTCGGATCCAGGCGCTGCAGCTGTCCCAGCTTTTCGGCCTTGAGGTGCGTCACCTGGAGCTCGAAGAGCCGGTTCAAAATGTCCCGGCAGTACAGGGCCAGCGCATCGGCGTCCCGGGCCGGCAGCGGCGTCACGGCCAGCTCGCTGACGAAACCGCGCATCGGCTCCGGCAGTTCCTCCCGCACCCGTTCCACCCAGGCGGCGGGCGCGGTTCCGGCTTCACCGGCAGCACGGATTGCGTCATGGACAGCCACGTAGGCCGGAACCGTGAACCGGGCCGCCTTGAAGCGTTCCCACTGTCCGGCGTCGAGCATGCCCGGCTGCTGCAGGGCGACTTCCAGCGCCTGCCGTTCCATCCGGGCGGCGGGATCATTCGGGTTGGGACGGCTGAACCCGGATGAACGCTCCGGCTCCTGCTGCTCGCTCTGCTGCCCCTGCCACTGCCGCGGCGATTGCTCATCGCGCCGGCCGTACTGCTGCTGGCCCCCACGCTGCTGGCCGTACTGCTGCTGGCCCCCGCCCTGCTGGCCGCCGCGCTGGCCGTATTGCTGCCGCCCCGGCTGCCCTTCCTGGCGCCGCCCTGCCGGTGCTGCCTGTCCGGCATTGTCTCCGCCCGGACCTGCCGTTCCGCGCTTGGCAGCGGCATTGACCGCACGGCTGACGTCGTCGACGTCGGTCCCGAGCCACCCCGCGAGTTCCCGCGCGTACGCGGGCCGCATGGCCGGGTCACGGATGTCCGCCACCACCGGCGCCGCGGCGCGCAGTGCGGAAACGCGGCCCTCCACGGTGTTGAGGTCGAACTTACGCAGCGTGGAGCGGATAGCGAACTCGAACAGCGGGCGGCGGGAAGAGATCAGTTCGGCAACCGCGGAGTCGCCGTGCGTCTGGCGGATGTCGCAAGGGTCCATGCCGTTGGGGTCCACGGCCACGTAGGTCTGGGCAGTGAACCGCTGGTCCTCTTCGAAGGCGCGCAGTGCCGCCTTCTGTCCCGCGGCGTCGCCGTCGAAGGTGAAGATGACCTCTCCCCCGGTGCCGTCGTCGGAGAGCAGCCGGCGGGCGATCTTGATGTGGTCGGTGCCGAAGGCAGTGCCGCAGGTGGCGACGGCGGTGGTGATGCCGGCCAGGTGGCACGCCATAACGTCGGTGTAGCCTTCCACGACCACCAGCTGCCGGGTCTTGGCAATGTCCCGCTTGGCCAGGTCGATGCCGTAAAGGACCTGCGATTTCTTGTAAAGCGGCGTTTCGGGGGTGTTGAGGTACTTGGGGCCCTGGTCGTCTTCGTAGAGCTTGCGTGCGCCGAAGCCGATAACGGCGCCGGTGAGGTCCCGGATAGGCCAGATGAGCCGGCCGCGGAAGCGGTCGTAGAACCGGGAGGCGTCCGAGCCGGTGGAGAACATTCCGGTTTCGGCGAGTTCCTCGCGGGTGAAGCCCTTGGCCGTGAGGTGCTTGAGCAGCGAATCCCAGCCCTGCGGGGCATAGCCGACCCCGAAGTGCTCCGCTGCTGCCGGGTCGAAGCCGCGTTCCTGGAGGAAGTTCCGGGCCGCGGCGGCTCGCTGGGTGCCGAGCTGGCTGCGGAAGAACTCTGCCGCTACCTTGTGCGCATCCAGCAGGCGCTGGCGCTTGCCCACGTCTTCGCGGCGGGGTCCGGTGCCGCCGTCTTCGTAGTGCAGTTCGTAGCCGAGCCGGGCGGCGAGTTTCTCCACCGTTTCGGAGAAGGTGCCGTGGTCCATCTTCTGCACGAAGGAGATGACGTCGCCGCTCTCACCGCAGCCGAAGCAGTGGTAGGTGCCCACCTGCGGACGGACATGGAAGGACGGCGAGCGCTCGTCGTGGAAAGGGCACAACCCCTTGAAGGAGCCGATACCCGCCGATTTCAGGGTCACATAACCATCGATCACGGCCTTGATATCAGTGCGCAGCCGCACTTCATCGATGTCTTCACGCTTGATCAGTCCGGCCATAGCATCCAGTCTATTCTTCCCCGCCAAACCGACCGGGAAGCCCCGGCGAAGCGGGGAAGATGCGCTCGGCGTCCGCGAATGAAGCCGCGGGCGCCGAACGCCTCCGATATTCCCTAGTTCTCCTCTTCCGGACGCCGGCCGAGGAAGATCCCCAGGCCGCCGATCAGGCACAGCCCCGCGCCCAGCGCCAGATAGGCACCGGCGGATACCTCCAGCCCGGTGGCAGGCAGGTACGGCCGGCTCGGCTTGTACCCGGCCGGTGCCGGCCGATCCGCCGGACCCGGACCCGCTGCGAAGCTGAACGTATTGGACACCTCTGCCGTGGCGGTACCCCTGGCGGGGATGGTGACCGGAGCCGGAAGGGCCGAGACCACTTGCACCGCAGACGTAGCCCCGCTTGCTATCTCCATCACCGTGCATTCACTGCCCGCAGCCAGACCATCGAATTCAGCGGTCACGTCCCCCGTGGCGCCGGCAGGGATCCTTACGGTTTCGTCCAGCACCGAGCTGTCCGGTCCGCACCGGACCTGCAGGATAATCTCCCCCTGCTCCCCCGCTGCCTCACCGGCAATGACCTTTGTGACCGCAAGCGTGCCCGGGAGGAACGCATATGTATTCGTCACCGTGGTGTCGACGGTATCGCCCGCCAGGATTTCGACGTCGCCGGGCAAATCAGTGTCCACGGTGACTGCCGCAGTGGCTCCGGTCACCGGTTCCGTAATGGCGCAGGAGGCGCCTGCCGGGATATTCGAGAACACCGCGCCCACGTCTTCGGTGGTTCCGGCCGGAACCTGTGAGATCTCCTCAAACACCGTCACCCCGTCCAAGGTGCACAGGACATCGACCTCCACGGACTCCTGGTTTCCTGCCGCACCGCCGGCGATGACCTTGGTGACGGTCAGCGAGCCCGGGTTCACCGTGTAGGTATTGGTAACGGTAGCTTCCGCCGTTTCCCCGGCGGCTATCGTCACGTCTTCGGGCAGTTCCACGGTGACGCCCACCGCGGGCGTTTCACCCGTTGCGGGTTCAGAGACAGCGCAGCTGGCACCTTCCGGGATTCCACTGACCGTGCCGGGAACGGTTCCGCTGGCGCCTGCTTCAATGGTGATCTCCTGACGGATCACCTCTTCTCCGTCCACGGTGCAGACGACCTCGATCGTGATGGGACCCTGCTCCCCGGCTGCCGGGCCGGCAATCACCTTGTCAACTATCAGGGCCCCGGGATTCACGGTGTACGTATCCGTCACTGTGACCTCCACGCCAGCGCCCGCGGGGACGGTGATCATGCCGCCCGCTGGATCAACCACGGTTTCCACACTGACCTCGGTGGTGGCGCCGTCGGCGGTCTCGGTGACCGTGCAGCTGGCTCCCGCGGGCAGGTCCTCAAACTCCTCGGTGGTTGGTTCCGTGGTGCCGGCTGCAACGGTCACGGTCGTGTTCAGGACCGTCGCGCCTGCAGCGGTGCAGGTCACCTGCAGCGTGACAACGCCCTGCCTGCCGGCCCCCGTCCCGGCAATGTCCTTCCGGACGGCGAGTGTTCCCGTAGTGAAGGTGTAGTCATTGGTCAGTGCGGCAGTAACGCTGCCTGCTGGGGGAACCGTTACGGTCCCTTCCCCGGTCACGGTAACGGCCACGGCGGTGCTTGAGCCGTCAGCGGTTTCCGTCACCGTGCAGCTGGTGCCGGCATCAAGCTCCGGGTACTCGAACGACGCCGGGTCCGTGGTTCCTGCCGGAATAGTTTCCGTGGTGTCCAGCACGGTGGTCCCGTCCAGGGTGCAGACCACGGAGATCGTCACCTCGCCCTGGGCCCCGGATGCCTCCCCAGCGTTGGTTTTGGTGACCACCAGCGTTCCCGGTGTAAAGGTATAGGTGTCCGTGACCGCCGCCGTCGCAGTGCTGCCGGACACGATCGTGACGGCGCCGGGCAGGATGGTGCTCACCTGGACGCTGTCATTGGCTCCGGTGGTCGGTTCGGTGATGGTGCAGGTGGAACCCGCGGGAATGTCGTTGAACGTCTCGGACGCTGTCCCGGTGGCCTGCGCGTCGATGGTGAAGGTGAACGGGGTCCCGGTGCCGCAGTCGATATTGATAACGACGGCGTCCTGGCTGCCGGCGGCCGGTCCGGCAATCGTCTTCGTGACGGTAAGGGAGCCCACCTCGGTGAAGGCTGCGGCCGCCGTCGCGTTGGAGCTGAGCTCCCGCGTGACAGCTAGGATCAGCTTCTGGGCGTTGTCCACCCCCGGCGTTGCCGCGTCGTAGAGATAGACGTTGCCAGTGGGTACGGTGACCGCGGCCCGGGCCGTTAGGTTTGCCGGTCCCGTTGCGCCCGTGTCGCTTCGCACCCAGATCTGCGTTCCGCTGGGAACTGGACTGTTCAGCGGAACGGTCCCGTCGGCGTCGGCGTAGAGGCTGAAGCCTTCGTCCACCGTTACTTCGATTTCATCCGCTTCCGACGTCACCGTGTGCGGTCCGGCGACTCCGGTCACGGGTGCTCCGGTAGTGGGCGGAGTGATGGCGATCGCCGGAGGGTCCGGCTCCTCCAGCGGCCCGGCTGCGATGGTCGCATTCACGATCGACGCAACTGTGGAGTAGATGCTGCTTTGCCGATTTACCACGTAGCCGTCCGTGAAAAACCAGATGGCTGCCTGCACTGCGGCCGCCCTCGTGTTGTTATTCACGCCGGCGGGGAGGTTCGTGCTCGGATAATAATTGTTCAGGATCCGGTTGACGTACCCGATGTTGGGAACGTTGGACTCATCCCACGAGCCGTTTTCGTAGCCGATTCCCGCTCTCGTGGAGGTGCGCAGGTCGATGCAGTACATCTCGGCAGTGGTGGTGCCGCTGGCGTCCTGGGTATTGATGATGCCGGCAAAGTTGACGTTTTCCGTCTGGTACCCGGCCGGAACACCGGCGGGATACGCGTCAATGGGCCAGGTTTGCCCCAGGGGCGGCAGCCCTCCCGACACCCTTGTCCCGGCACCCAGCGAGGTGATCACGATGTCAGTGTTCGAGTTGTTGCCAGAAGGCGCACCAAGAAGAGGCCCGGGATCCACGGCGGCCTGCGCGGGCAGCCCCAGCGGCAACATCGCCAGGCCCAGCAGGAAAACCAGGAGGCTCCGAGAGTGGAACCGTCGGCTTCCTTTCCTGACGCGACGTATCTGACGGGAACGGGTTGACTGCTGTGTGCTCATTGGCGGTCCTCGGGTGCGCGTGTTCGGCCGACCGCCCGGCGATAGTGAATCACCGGACGCTGGACCACCCCGCGCCAAAGGCTAACGGGGCAAGCACCCAACCGCCAGAGAGCTGACCGGAACCCCTACCAGAGCGCCGGAACCGGACCTACCAGCCGCTCGTGGAGGGCGAGTGCCGAACCGTCCGTCAGCGAGGCCACCTGGTCGACGACGACGCGGAGCCGGGCGCCGTCGTCGGCCGCGTCCCGCCAGTCTGCGGCGAACATCGGGTCCAGGTGCTTGTCCCCGGTGGCGGAGAGCTGGGCGACAAGGGCAGTGAGGATTTCACGCTGGCGTTCGTACAGGGGCTGGCGCTGGTCAGTGGTCATAACGAACGTGGTGGCCAGGCCCTTCATAACGGCGATTTCCAGCTGGGTGTCCTCGGGGACCACCATTTCGGCGTTGTACCGGGTCAGCGGATCGGTGCCGTAGATGCCCCGCGTCGCTTCGAGGGCGCTGTTGCAGAACCGGCCGATGAGCTGGCTGGTCATGTCCTTCAGGGCAGCCATCGCACGGCGGCTGCCGTCGGATTCGCGCACCCAGACGTTCGTGGCTTCCAGCCGTGCGAGGGCGGCTTCAATGGCGGCGGCCTCGACGCCCGGCAGGTACCACTGCTGCGTGTAGCCGACCACGCGGGCACGCTGGTCGGGATTGTCCAGCCATTTGAGCTGGACGTGGCCGGCGACTATTGCGTCTTCGACGTCGTGCACCGAGTAGGAGATGTCGTCGGCCAGGTCCATCACCTGCGCTTCGAGGCAGGAGCGTCCGTCCGGAGCTCCGTCGCGCAGCCAGGTGAAGACGGGCAGGTCATCCTCGTAGACACCGAACTTCGTGGTGCGGTGCCCGTTGACGAGCGGAGCGTCTGCAATGGACCACGGGTATTTGGTGGCGGCGTCCAGGCTTGCCCGGGTCAAATTCAGCCCGGCAGGCGTGCCGTCGGGAGCAATGATCTTCGGCTCCAGCCGGGTCAGCAGCCGCAGCGTCTGCGCGTTGCCTTCGAAGCCGCCGATCGCATGCGCAATGTCGTTCAGCGCGGTCTCGCCGTTGTGGCCGAAGGGCGGGTGGCCCAGGTCATGGGACAGGCACGCGGCGTCGACGACGTCGGGATCGCAGCCGAGCGCATTGCCCAGTTCCCGGCCCACCTGCGCCACTTCGAGGCTGTGCGTCAGCCGGGTGCGGACGAAGTCGTCCGTATCCGGGGCGACCACCTGGGTCTTGGCACCCAGCCGGCGCAGGGCGGAGGAATGCAGCACCCGTGCCCGGTCTCGGCCGAACTGCGTGCGGTTGGTGTTTTTCGCCGGTTCCGTAACCCAGCGGGCCAGGTCAACTTCGGTATAGCCTGCGGTTTGGACTGCCTGCGGGAAGGTCATGGGTTGCTTTAGCCGCCTGATACGTCGAGTTCGGCTGCCGAGATGATGGATTTCTGGGCGGCGTTGAGTTCCCGCCCGTCCAACCAGCCTTCCGGCAGCGCTGTCTTTTTTGGTGTTCCGGCCCGTCCGCGCGGTCCCTCGGCGTCTGTGCCGGGGTAGGGAACATCGGGGTCCAGCTGGTCCAGCAGTTCACGGAGTACCGTCAGGGACGGTACCGTGGCCAGTTTAGCGCGGAGGTCTCCCCCTACTACGTAGCCCTTGAAGTACCAGGCCATGTGCTTGCGGATGTCGCGCAGGGCAATCACTTCGTCGCCGAAGGTCTCCACCAGCAGTTCCGCATGCCGGTACACACTGTCGGATACCTGCTTCAATCCGGGCCGGTGCCGCTCGGTGCGTCCCTCGAAAGCCGCTTCCAGGTCACCGAAGAGCCACGGGCGGCCCTGGCAGCCGCGTCCGATGACGACGCCGTCAACGCCGGTTTCGCGAACCATGCGGATGGCGTCCTCAGCGGACCAGATGTCGCCGTTGCCCAGGACGTTCATGTCCGGCAGGGCTTCGCGCAGTTCCGCGATGGCGGACCAGTCGGCTTTGCCGGAGTAGAACTGCGACGCGGTACGTCCGTGCAGGGTCACGGCAGCAACGCCGGAGTCGCGGGCGATCTTCCCGGCATCAAGGAAGGTCAGGTGGTCCTCGTCAATGCCCTTGCGCATCTTGATGGTCAGCGGCACGTTGCCCCGGGAGGCTTCCTTCACCGCCGTCTGCACAATGGCGGTGAACAGGTCCAGCTTCCACGGCAGGGCCGAACCGCCGCCCTTGCGGGTGACCTTCGGGACGGGGCAGCCGAAGTTCAGGTCAATGTGGTCGGCACGGTCCTCCTCGACCAGCAGGCGGACGGCTGCACCGACGGTCTTGGGGTCCACGCCGTAGAGCTGGACGGAACGGACCTTTTCGTCGTCGTCGTGCTTGATGATCCGCATGGATTCCGGCGAACGTTCCACGAGGGCGCGGGAGGTGACCATCTCAGTCACGTACAGCCCTCCCCCGTATTCGCGGCAGAGCCGGCGGAAGGCCTTATTGGTGATGCCGGCCATGGGTGCCAGGATCACCGGGGTGTCCACGGTGATCGGGCCTAGTTGCAGCGGGGGAAGCTCAAGCTTGAGTTCCGGAGATAAAACAGTCACCCCTCTATTCTCGCAAGCCGATGCAAATCCGGTACCGCCCGGCGCCGAGCCCGGGAAAGCTGCCGGCGCGGGGAATTGACACCGGTTCCCTGCCGCCCCTAGCGTGCTGGTGATCTGCATCACTTTTCACTTCCGCATCAAATCGGTTTCGCCGCTGCAACCGAAGATTCGAGGTTTCCCATGACCACCGCTGCCAAGAGCACCTCCGCACCGTCCGAGAAGGGGCTGGCCCGCGTAGCCCAGGTGATGGCCCGCTGGACGGAGAAATGGTTCCCGGATGCTTATGTCTTCGCTCTCGGCGGCGTGGTTCTTGTCGCTTTGGCTGCCCTGCTGAACGGTTCCTCGCCGCAGGCCGTGGTGGACTCCTTCGGGAACGGCTTCTGGGACCTCACGGCCTTTACCCTGCAGATGGCCATGGTGGTGCTCACCGGCTACACCGTGGCCACGTCCCCGCCGGTGGCACGGCTGATCGCCCGGCTGGCGCTTGTTCCACAGACGGCGGCAACCGCCGTCAGCTTCGTGGCTTTCCTGTCCATGTCCGTGTCCTTCCTGAACTGGGGGCTTAGCCTGGTCTTCGGCGGGCTGCTGGCACGTGCGATTGCCCGCCGGCGCGACCTCCAAGTGGACTACCGCGCCCTGGGAGCAGCGGCGTTTATGGGGCTGGGCGCCGTGTGGGCACTGGGGCTCTCTTCCTCAGCCGCGCAGCTGCAGGCAACGGCGGCCTCCCTGCCGCCGGCGCTGTTGGAGGTCACCGGGGTGCTGGACTTCGGCAAGACCATCTTCACGTGGCAGTCCCTGCTGACCTGCGCCATCCTCATCGTGCTGACCACCCTCATTGCCCACTTCTCCGCTCCGCGCGGGGCGGCTATCCGCACGGCGCAGGACCTGGGCGTGGACCTGGACGATTCCCCGGAGCCGGCGGCCAAGCGCGAGCGTCCAGGCGAGTGGCTGGAGTACAGCCGCATCCTGCCGGTGCTGCTCGGCCTGCTCACCGTCGGCTGGCTGGTATCGCAGTTCGTGACCAAGCCCTTCCTGACGGTGATCTCGAGCCTGAACGGCTATCTGCTGGTCTTCCTGATCCTGGGCCTGGTGCTGCACGGCACCCCGCGCAACTTCCTGCAGGCGGTGACCAAGGCCGTTCCGGCGGCGGCCGGCATCCTGGTGCAGTTCCCCCTGTATGCGGCCATGGCGGCCATCCTGACGAAGGCTGAGGGGTCCGGCGGCATAACCGTCTCCGAACATCTGGCCGAGTTCTTCACCAGCATCGGTTCCGGGGGCGGCTTTGCCGTGGTGATTGCGGTCTATACCGTCATCCTCGGCGTCTTTGTTCCATCGGGCGGCGGGAAGTGGCTGGTGGAGGCACCCTATGTGATGCAGTCCGCCACCGACGTCGAAATGAACCTGGGCTGGACCGTACAGATCTACAACGTAGCCGAGGCCCTGCCGAACCTGGTGAATCCCTTCTTTATGCTCCCGCTGCTGGCGGTCTTGAAGCTGCGGGCCAGGGACCTGGTGGGATTCACGTTCCTGCAGTTCACCATCCACCTCCCGGTGGTGCTGCTGCTGGTCTGGCTGCTGGGCATGACCTTCAGCTTCGAACCTCCCGTGATCCCTCCGGAGGCACCCGCACCGGCACCGTAGTCCGGCCCGGGCCCGGCGGCATCTAAGATCGAAGGGACAGTATTTCCCTTCCGCCTAAGGACCCATTGCCGCATGCCACGCGAATCCGGCACGAAGCGCGCCATACTCGACGCCGCATTGGACCTGGCCGCCGCCAACGGCATCTCCGGAACCACCATGGACGACGTGGCCGAACGGGCCGGGGTGGCCAAGGGCAGCCTCTATTACAACTTCTCCTCCAAGGACAAGCTCTTCGAGAAGCTCCTGCTGGAGGGTGTGGGCGCCTTGACCGAGTGCCTCCGGGATGCGCGCAGCGGCCTGGCCGGCTGGAAGGCCATCGAGTCGATGGTCCGCGCTCTGCTAAAGCTGCTGTCCGAAAACCGCGCCCTGGCCAAGCTCATGGCTGCGGAGATCCTGCGCACAGACCGGACCTGGCAGCACTCCCTGCACCTGCTGCGGCAGGAGGCGCTGGCCGAGTTCGTCGAGCCCATCCGTCAGACCGGCGGGCCCGACGGCCTGCCCGACGGCGGAACGGACCGGCTGACCCTGATTGCCGGCAGCGTCTTTGGCGCCACCCTGATGGGTGCGCTTGACTGGCTGGTGTTCGATCCGGAACGTTCCGTGGATGATGTGGCCGCAGCCGTGCTTTATGCGTTGTCCGGGCGGCTGCAGTCCTGAGTCCTGACACGAAAAGAGGCGGCCCCGCATGGTGCGGGGGCCGCCTCTTTTCGTTCTGCTGAGGAAGGCTAGTCGCTGAGGATCAGCGTTTCGCTGCCGACCTGCCGGGCCACGCCCGCCTTGATCAGCGGTTCCAGGGCCCGGACCACTGCGGTCATGGACTCATCCACTTCCAGCTGCACCGGGTACTGGTACGCGAGCATCGCTACCAGGGACTCCACTGCGGCCTGCGCCTCGTCGAGGTCCAGGGTGGTGTCGTACCCCACCAGCACATCGGCGGGTTCGTCCGTGCGTTCCTGCGTGTAGCTCACGGCGAAGGCAGCGATCTTCCCGCCGTCCTTCTTCGGCTTGTCCCGCAGGACGACAGCGCCGGAAGCTCCGGTGGCGTCATTCAGCAGCATCTGCTGGGCCTTGCCGAGTGTCATGTCGGCGCGGTCCCAGTCATGCACGGAGTTGTAGAACTGCGTGACTGACTGGGTGAGTTCCACCGAACCGGTGGCTGCTTCGTCCAGCTGGGGTCCGTCGTCGGTGAATACGGGCAGCTTCAGCTTGCCCGGTTCCACCAGCACCACGCAGGACCGCTGGATCGGGGTGAGCCCGGCTGCTTCGGCGAACCCGGCGGCCGGGGTGCCCGGCTCCACCTTCGCGCGCAGCTTGGTCACGCCCGACGGCGCCGACTCGGCTTCCTTGCGCAGCATGCCCAGCAGGGCGGTGCCCAGGCCGGCGCGCCGGTTTTCCCGGGCTACCTCCACGTAGGCCCACAGCCGGTCCGGGTGCAGGCTCGTCTCGTAGACAACGCCGGCTGCTACCGGAATGCCGTCGTCTTCGGCCACGATGCAGCGGCTCCACGGCTCATTGGAGGACGGGCGCAGCACGGCACGGAACTGCCCGGCCTGCGCACTCTCCGGGTCGCCCCAGAGCTGGTTGAGCTTGAGATCGTCGTCTTCACGCCATTCGCGGAACGAAATAGCCATTACGCGCCGATCAGCCGTTCGGCCAGGTAGCCCTCAACCTTGTCCAGGCTCACGCGCTCCTGCGCCATGGTGTCGCGTTCGCGGACGGTCACAGCCTGGTCCTCGAGCGTGTCGAAGTCGACGGTGATGCAGAACGGGGTGCCGATTTCGTCCTGTCGGCGGTACCGGCGGCCAATGGCGCCGGCGTCGTCGAAGTCGATGTTCCAGTTGCGGCGCAGCTGCGCGGCGAGGTCCTTGGCCTTGGGCGAAAGGTCTTCGTTGCGGCTGAGCGGCAGCACGGCAGCCTTGACCGGTGCCAGGCGCGGATCCAGCTTCAGGACGGTGCGCTTGTCGACGCCGCCCTTCGCGTTGGGTGCCTCATCCTCAGTGTAGGAATCCACGAGGAACGCCATGAAGGAACGGGTCAGGCCGGCGGCGGGCTCGATCACGTACGGGGTGAAGCGTTCGTTCGTGGCCTGGTTGAAGTAGCTCAGGTCCGTGCCGGAGTGCTTGGAGTGCGTGCCGAGGTCGAAGTCGGTGCGGTTGGCAATGCCCTCGAGCTCGCCCCACTCGGAGCCCTGGAAACCGAAGCGGTATTCGACGTCGGTGGTGCCCTTGGAGTAGTGGCTGAGCTTCTCCAGCGGGTGCTCGAAGAGGCGCAGGTTCTCCGGGTTGATCCCCAATTCCGTGTACCAGTTGAACCGGTTTTCGATCCAGTACTTGTGCCATTCCTCGTCCGTGCCCGGCTCGACGAAGAACTCCATTTCCATCTGCTCGAACTCGCGGGTGCGGAAAATGAAGTTGCCCGGCGTGATTTCGTTGCGGAAGCTCTTGCCGATCTGGCCGATGCCGAACGGCGGCTTCTTGCGCGAAGTGGTCAGCACGTTGTTGAAGTTCACGAAGATGCCCTGCGCGGTTTCGGGGCGAAGGTAATGCATTCCTTCTTCATTGGCCACGGGGCCGAGGAAGGTCTTGAGCAGGCCGGAGAATTCCTGCGGTTCGGTCCACTGGCCCTTGGTGCCGCAGTTGGCGCAGGCAATGTCGGCCAGGCCGTTTTCGGGCGCGTGGCCCTTCTTTTCCTCGTAGGCCTCTTCGAGGTGGTCGGCCCGGTAGCGCTTGTGGCAGCTCAGGCACTCCACCAGCGGATCCGAGAACACCTCAACGTGGCCGGAAGCTTCCCAGACCTGGCGCGGAAGAATGACGGCGGAATCCAGCCCGACGACGTCGTCGCGGCCGCGGACCATGTGCTGCCACCACTGCTTCTTGATGTTTTCCTTGAGTTCGACACCCAGGGGGCCGTAATCCCAGGCGGACCGGGACCCGCCGTAAATCTCTCCCGACTGGAAGACGAACCCCCGGCGCTTGGCCAGGGAGATGATGGGATCCAGCTTGGATTTGGTCGAAGCCATGGAATGGTACCGCCGTTCTTTTCGTGTCGAGGGGGCCGCTGGGTGCGGTCCTCTTCTGGTGTCCCTTGGGCATCCGTACCACCGCGAAACGGGTGCACGGTTCTGAGCCGCCCGGGCAAAGCTACAACTACCAGCTTAAGGCGGCGACGCCCCGCTTACCTACCGGCCCGCGCGAGCGGCGTTTTCCGGGTTCAGCGCGGGGTGGATCCGATGTTGGTCCGGCCGGTACGACGACGGCGGAACGGGCCGCCGCCGGGCATGTTCCACGGCAGCGTGGCCAGCACGATGGCGAGCAGTGTCAGCAGCGTGCCGAGGACCGTTGCCGCCACTACCACCGAACCCGGCGCGGGGAAGACAATATCCAGGAGCAGCGAGCCGATCAGCTGTCCGCCGATGAGCCCGAGACTGGTCAGCAGGACTCCCAGGCTGCGCACCAGCAGGGCACCTACACCGATGAAGATGCAGCCCAGCGGCCCGCCGAGGTACAGCCACCACTCGCCGGGCAGCGGATTGCCCGGTCCCGAAACCGCCACCTTGATCCCCCACATCGCGGCCAGCAGGACGGTGCCGGAAATGAAGTTCACCAGCGTGGCGGTGATGGGGGTGCCGTAATGCATGCCCGTGGTGCCGTTCATGGCCTGCTGGAAACTCATCAGCATGCCGGCGGTCAGGGGAAGCAGCACCGGCAGGAGCCATTCGGACGGCTCTCCCCCGCCCCCAAGCTTCGGGCTGACGGCCCAGGCCACGGCGGCAATGGTCAGCACCGCGCCCACTACGCGCATCACGGTCAGCGCCTTCTTGCCCGCCGGTCCGATACCGAGCCGGTCCACCACCAGCCCGGTGAGGGTCTGCCCGGCGACGGCGGCGACGGTGAACACTGCCACGCCCAGGACGGCCAC
Source organism: Arthrobacter sp. zg-Y895 (assembly GCF_020731025.1). Classification (NCBI taxonomy): domain Bacteria; kingdom Bacillati; phylum Actinomycetota; class Actinomycetes; order Micrococcales; family Micrococcaceae; genus Arthrobacter; species Arthrobacter sp. zg-Y895. The sequence continues at coordinate 36,945 of NZ_JAJFZY010000013.1, read as the reverse complement.
CGTCAGGGTCTGGGAGAGCACGAAGTAGCCGCCGATCATGCCGGCCAGCACGTAGTAGCGCGGGAACCGCCGTTCCCGCAGCGAGGGAATCAGCTGTCCGGCGCCGGCCCGGCCGCGGGGCAGGGCCAGGCTGATGCCGATCATGACCACCAGCCCCACCAGGAAGCTGACCAGGGCGGCGGCCAGGCCGTCGTCGAGCCGTTCCCCCAGGGCGCCGTTGACGCGGGCCTGGGACGGGATGGCAACCCCGGCGAGCAGGGACAGGGGCAGACCGATCAGCGGGGACATCCGCACAGCATTTGGCACCCGACTACCCTACAACCGTCAACGGCTCGGACCGGCCAGCGGAAGCAGCGGCGGGAAAGTCGGGCAGAATGGAGGCATGAGTTCCTCCGATGCCCAAGACCTTCCCATCCGCGACGAAATGATCCGCCTGGGCCAGCTGCTCAAGCTCGCCAACCTGGCCGAGGACGGCATCCAGGCCAAACAGCTGATCGAAGACGGAATGGTCAAGGTCAACGGCGACATTGAAGAGCGCCGCGGCCGCCAGCTGCACGCCGGCGACCTCGTCTCCGTCAACGGCGAAACGGTGCGGGTTACCCGCGAGGGCTAGTTCGCCCGGGTGTTGGCGCGCAGCACCGTATGCACCAGGAACTCCTTCACATGGCCCAGCTCCTGCATGTTGATGCCGTGGCCCATGTTCGAATAGAGGATCTTGGTCAGTGCGGTGTGGGCATTGAGCCACGCGTGCGTGTATTCGATCCGCGGCGCGTCGATGACCGGGTCGGCCTGGTCGCGTCCCCAGAAGAACTGCATGCCGCCCGGCTGCAGTTCGTCGTCGTGGAAGAACGGGTTGTCCTGCGAAGGGACCACAAAACCGGAGAGTCCGACGACGGCGGCGAAGTCCTGCGGCCGGTGCCGCATCAGGGTGGTGGCCACGGCCATCCCCATCGAAAAGCCCAAGAGGCTGACGCTGGTGTGATTGTCCCGAACGGTGTCGAGCCATGCGGCGACGTCCGCTACCGAATCAACCACTGCGTCCACTGAGTAATCGGCGTCGCTCATCAGCGGGAACCAGGTGTAGCCCGGCCCGGAGGCCTGCGGTGCCCGGACCGAAGCGATGGTGAAGTCAGAGGGCAGGTAATCGGCCAGCCCCATCAGGTCCTCTTCATTGGCCAGGTAACCGTGGAACAGCACCAGCAGCGGGGTGCCGGCCCGTTCGGCTTCGGGTTTGGACCAGAGGACAACAGGATTCCACGCGGATTTCGTCATGCATTTATTCTGGCATGCCGGTATTTACAACCTACGGTCGCGTAGCCAAGGGTCGGTTTGCAAGTATTGACCGGTGAGTACAAATTCCTTGCCCGAAGCCGTTTCCGCCCCCGATTCCCGGCAGGCGCAGCAGCCGCTGCACCTCTGGTCCCGGTTCGTGGCCATGGGCGATTCCTTCACCGAGGGCATCGGCGATCCCAATCCGGACAGTCCGGGCGGCAACCGCGGCTGGGCGGACCGGGTGGCGGAGGAACTGGCTTCGGGGCAGCCCGACTTTTCCTACGCGAACCTCGCCATCCGGGGACGGCTGCTGAACCAGATCATTGACGAGCAGCTGGAGCCGGCCCTCGCCTTGAAGCCGGACCTGGTCACCATCTGCGCAGGCGGCAACGACGTGATCCGTCCCGGCGGCGATCCGGACCGGCTGGCCGAACGCATGGACGGCGCCGTGGCCCGGCTGCGCGGATCAGGTGCCGGGGTGGTCCTGTTTACCGGCCCTGATCTCGGGAGCACTCCTGTGCTGGGCGGTGTCCGGGGCCGGGCGGCGATCTACAACGAAAACCTGCGGACCGTAGCCAAGCGGCACGGCGCCGTCATTGCCGACATGTGGGCGCTGCGCGAGTTGAATGATCCGCAGATGTGGGCTCCGGACCGCCTGCATTTCTCCCCGCTGGGACACCACACCATTGCCGCGATGGTGCTGGATACCCTGCAGGTGCCGCATTCACTGCAGCCCCTGGAGACCAAACCGCTGCCTGCAAAAAACTGGCGGACGGCGCGCTCCGAGGACATGGTCTGGGCCCGCGAGTTCCTGTTCCCGTGGGTGGTCCGCCGGGTGCGGCACCAGTCCTCGGGTGACGGGATCTCCGCCAAGCGTCCCGAGGCCGGACCGATGTTCGGGCAGCGGATGCCGCAGGGATCAGCTGACTAGACCTGCTTTCAGGAGCCGCCCGCCTGCTGTGCCTGGTCGGTCTTTTCGGCCTGCTCAATGAGGTTCGCCAGGTGGAAGGCCCACCCTTCCCGGTGGGCTGCGGAGAGTTCGGCACCCACTCCGGCGTCGAGCGCTGCAAAGCCGCTCTCGGTCACTGCCACCCCCGTGGCATCTATTTCGTCGGTCAGTTCGAAACTGACCACTGTGTGGGCACCCCATTCGGGTGCGGTCCAGCGGAAGGAAAGCAGCCGGCCGGGGGCGACGGCCAGGACCGTACCGGTGGCTGTGTGCTCCACTCCGTCCTCGCTCCACCGCTCTTTCAGGGGCGCTCCGGGATGCGCAGCGAAGTCCATGTCCGGCCACCAGGCCGCCCGGTTATCAACGAGCACGTGCCAGAGAACCTCCGGGGTGCACTGCGCCCGGCCGGAAAGCGAGATCCGATCTGCCATGGGGAATGTTCTCCCATGAATTGCCGCGGCGGGCAAGGGGTAGGCCCCTGTTGTCCGCCGAACGGGGTTGGTATAACTGCGGATATCCCTGCAGTTCCTCTAAAAAGAGGTGGCCCGCCATGCCCGCTGCACCCGATCGTTTCCCTGCCGGTTCCCCCTGCTGGGCGGATCTGGCCTCCTCCGATCCTGCCCGGGCCCGGGAGTTCTATGCCGGACTGCTCGGCTGGGACGCTGTGGACCTGGGCAGGGAATCCGGACATTACCTCCACTTCCGGCACAACGGGGACGTGGTGGCCGGCATGATGCAGAACTCGCCGGAGAACACGTTCCCGGATTTCTGGACCGTGTACCTTGCCTCCGACGACGCCGGCGCCACAGCCGATTCCGCTGCCGCCGCCGGAGGGCAGGTGATGCTGGACCCGGCGCGTGCCCTGGACCAGGGCACGGTGGCAGTGGTTGGCGACCCCACCGGAGCGGCCATCGGTGTCTGGCAGCCGGATACCCACCGGGGATTCGCGCGGATCGATGAGACCCGGGCACCGGTCTGGTACGAGCTCATGACCAATGACTATCCGGCGGCCCTGGCGTTTTACCGGAACGTGTTCGGCTGGGAAACAGAGGTCCTGTCAGACACCGACGAGTTCCGCTACTCCACGCTGCAAAGCAACGGCCGTCCGGTGGCCGGGGTGATGGATGCCGCCGCTGAACTCCCGGAGGACGTCCCCTCCCACTGGGAGATCTACTTCGGCCATGCGGACATCGACGCCGCGGCCGAGCAGGCGGAGCAGCTGGGCGGATCGGTGTTGAGCGTGCCGGAGGATTCCGACTTCGGCCGGATGGTCCAGCTGGCCGACCCCACCGGAGCAGCGTTTTGGCTGATGGAGGCCCCGGACGCCTAAGCGTCCTACCCGAACACCTCCCGCTTCAAGGCACCGGAAATCTCCCGGACGCTGGTCAGGAAACCGTCATGCCCGATGGGTGCCCGAATGAGATGGACCTGCGTTCCCCGGGGCAGGGCCGCTGCCAGATCCGCCGACTGCTGGGGAAAGTAGAGCCGGTCCGATTCCACCGCGGCAATGAAGAAGTCCGCCGTCGTGCCTGCGAGCGCCGCGCGCAGGCTTCCCCGGCCCCGGGCGACGTCGTGGCTGACCAGGGCTTCGGTGAGCGCCAGATAGCTGTTGGCATCGAACCGGTCGGCCAGTTTCCGGGCCTGGTGGTCCAGGTAGCTCTCCACGGAGTACCGGCCCCTTCCGGCCGCGTAGGCGGCGCCGAAAGGGTCCTCGGACGCCTGGGAACTGCGTCCGAACCGGTATTCCAGTTCCGGTTCGGACCGGTAGGTGATGTGCGCAATCCGGCGGGCCAGGCCGAGGCCGGCCAGCGGAGGCGTGCCGTTGTAATAGTCGCCTCCGTTGAAATCCGGATCCAGCCGGATAGCGGCCAGCTGCGCCTGGGCAAACGCGATCTGCTCGGCCGTGCTGGCTGCGGTGGCTGCGATCACCCCGCAGTGCCGCACCCGGTCCGGTTCGGTCACCGCCCATTCCAGCGCCCGCGCTCCCCCGAGCGAACCGCCCAGCACGGCATGCCACCGTGCAATTCCCAGCCGGTCCGCCAGCCGCGCCTCCGCCCGGACCGAATCCCGGACGGTGACGAACGGAAACCTTGAGCCCCACGGCAATCCGTCCGGGTCAGCCGAGGCAGGTCCCGTGGAGCCGTAGCAACCGCCCAGCATGTTGACCGAGACCACGAAGTACCGGCGAGTGTCCACAGTCCGGCCCGGGCCCACCAGCTCCTCCCACCAGCCCGGTTCGGTGCTGCTCCCGCGGGCTACGTGGGTGCTGCCGGTCAGCGCATGCGGAACCAGCACGGCGTTGCCGGCGTCCGGGTCCAGCTGCCCCCACGTCTCGTAGGCCAGGACGACGTCGGGCAGGTACCCTCCGGTTTCCAGCTCCAGTCCGCCGATGGAGGCGTACTGCAGCACCCCATCCTGATTGGAGGGGTGCTGCAGCGGGGGCACCGTCAGCGGCTCGTGCCGGGGTGCCGGGTGCCGTGACACGGGCGCTATGCTCCCTTGGCGGCCCGGAACCCTGCGTCAAGGTCCGCGAGGATGTCGTCGATGTGCTCGATGCCGACCGAGAGGCGCACCAGTCCGGGGCTGACCCCTGCGGCGAGCTGTGCTTCGGCACCCAGTTGGCTGTGGGTGGTCGACGCCGGGTGGATCACCAGGGAACGGACGTCTCCGACATTGGCCACGTGTGAGTGCAGCTCCAGTCCGTCCACAAAGCGCTTGCCGGCGTCGATGCCGCCCTCGATCTCGAAGGAGACAATGGCGCCGGTGCCGCGCGGCCCGTATTTGCGGCCACGCTCAAACCACGGACTGGACTCGAGGCCCGCGTACGCAACCGACACGACGTCGTCGTGGCCTTCCAGCCAGTTCGCTACGGCGACGGCGTTGGCTACGTGCCGCTCCAGCCGCAGGCTCAGCGTTTCCAGTCCCTGGGCAATCAGGAACGCGTTGAACGGCGACACGGCGGACCCGAGGTCCCGCAGCAGCTGCACCCGCGCCTTCAGGATGAAAGCCAGGTTCGCCCCGAGGGCCCCGTTGACGCCGAGGTCCCGGGCGTAAACGAGCCCGTTGTAGCTTTCGTCCGGGGTATTGAACCCGGGGAACTTCTCCGGATCCGCGGCGAAGTCGAAGTTGCCCGAATCGACGATGACGCCGGCAATGGCCGTCCCGTGCCCGCCGAGGTACTTCGTGGCCGAGTGGACCACTATGTCGGCTCCCCATTCGATCGGACGGATCAGGTACGGCGTCGACAGCGTGTTGTCCACGATCAGCGGCACGCCCGCCTCGTGGGCCACGGCGCTGATGCCCTCCAGGTCCAGGACATCCTGGCGGGGATTGGAGACCACCTCGCCGAAGAAGGCCTTGGTATTGGGCCGGACGGCATCGCGCCAGTGGTCCAGGTTGTCCGGGTCCTGCACGAAGGTGGTTTCGATGCCGAACCGCTTCAGGGTGTGCTTCAGCAGGTTGTAGGTCCCGCCGTAGAGGCTGGGGCTGGCGACCACATGGTCACCGGCCTGCGCCAGGTTCAGCAGCGCGAAGGTTTCGGCCGCCTGCCCGGACGCCAGCAGCAGGGCGCCGACGCCGCCCTCAAGGGAGGCAATCCGGTTTTCCACCGCTTCCTGGGTAGGGTTGCCGATCCGGGTGTAGATCGGTTCCAGTTCGGCCAGGGCAAACCGGTTCGCAGCGGCCTCTGCACTCGGAAAAACGAAGGATGTCGTCTGGTAGATCGGCAGGGCACGAGCGCCGGTGACGGCGTCGGGCTCCTGGCCTACATGGATCTGGCGGGTTTCAAATGACCAGTCTGCACTCATGATGCTCCTTCAAACCAGGGGCCGCACAACGCCGCCGGGGTGCATCCGGGTACGCCGGATGTCCGGTGGGGTCGTGGGACCCGCGCTTGCCGGACGCCCGTTTGGCGTACGGCCAGGTCTTCACCCGGGGCACCCCACCGCGGTTGGAGGGTTGCCGGCCAGCAAGCCGGGGCTATCTGCTGGCACTCATGACCTGCACCTATGGAAACCGATATGCCGCCGTCGCGCAACCTCTGTGACGCACCGTGAAATGCCGGAGCCTTTTGGCTGTAATCCGGTACTGCGTCGGGGAACATTCCGCACTTAGGCTTCCCTTGGTCGAGACGGGTATCACAACGTGTCACAATGGGCCGCATGCGCTTGGACCATGTTTCTTATGCCTGTGAACCTGACGGTCTTTTGGCCACTACCGAGAGGATTGCTGCTGCTCTCGGCGCCGATTTCGTGAAGGGTGGCGTCCACCCCCGATTCGGTACCCGCAATATGATCCTGCCCCTGGCCAACAACCAGTACGTCGAGGTGGTGGAGGTCCTGAACCACCCGGCGTCGGACAAGGCGCCGTTCGGCCAGGCCGTGCGCCAGCGCTCCGAATGCGGCGGCGGCTGGATGGGCTGGTGTGTTGCCGTTGATGACCTCTCGCCCTTCGAGGAACGTCTCGGCCGGCAGTCCGTCCCGGGCAACCGCAAGTTCCCCGACGGGCAGGAGCTGACCTGGCGGCAGATCGGCATCAACGGCTTGATTGCCGATCCGCAGGTGCCCTACCTGCTCCGCTGGGACGACGGCACAGCGGAGCTGCACCCCTCCAACGCCATTCCGGGAATGCCCGGTTCGGTGAAGCTGAAGTCCCTGACCATTGCCGGGTCCGCCGCACGCGTCACCGACTGGCTGGGCCATCCCGTGGAGAAGCCGCTGGAGAACGTGGATGTCACGTGGATTGCCCCGGCCGGCACACCGGGCATCATGTCCGTCACCTTCGACACCGCGAACGGTCCTGTCGAGATCTAGCACTGGGTTTCTGCTGCTTCTGCTGCCGTTTTGGGGTTTTCCTGCCGGTTCGGGAAATCCCTGCGCTGCGCCGTGGCAGGAATTTCCCAAACCGGCAGGCTTTTCCCGAAATGTGCCCGCACGGTGCCCCCCCCTGCGGTATGTCCGGTTCCCTGCGGTCTGTCCCCGCACTGAGTCCGAACCCCTGCGGTCTGTCCCTGCGCTGTGTCCGGATCCCTGCGGTATGTCCGGATTCCTGCACCGCGCGGCGCAGGAATCGTCACAAACCGCAGGGATCGCGACAAACCGCAGGGCATTGCCACGCCGATGGGGCTCCACAAACCGCAGGCATCGCGACAAACCGCGGGGCTTCGCCAGACCGAGGCGCCCGAGGGTTTTCCACAATAGGGGGGCATACCCTCGCGGGTCCGCTGTTACCCATCCATCTTTGAGCCCATGGATCCGGAGCTCATTTTCACAGCCGATGCGGAGGCCCACGGTGCTTACCGCCGTGCCTTAGCCTCGAGCTGCCGGTCCGGTCAGCTGATCCGCGTCCGTCATGGTGCCTACATGAAGGCGGATGAGTGGCAGCATCTTTCTCCCTGGGAACAGCAACGGGTGCGGATCCGGGCGGCCGTGGAACAGGGACACGGTCAGCGCATCCTTATCCAGCAATCTGCTGCCGTCATGTGGGGGCTGCCCGTCATTGGACACTCTGCTGAGGTTCTGCTGTTGGCCGTACCTCCCACTCATGGCCAGCGCCGTGGTGGGCTCCGCTGGGTGGAGCGTCAGCTGTTGGAACCGGTCACCACCTTGGATGAGGTGGCCCTGACGTCCCGGGCGCAGACCGTCCTGGACATGGCTGCCTATCTCCCTTTCGAGCACGCAGTTCCGGCCATGGACCACGTGCTACGGCCGGATACCGTTCGTGGTTTGCCTCCCCTGGCAAAGGACCGCCTGCGGGAAACAGCCGGGAACCTGCCCGGTCAGGTTAAGCAGCTCCGAGCTCAGCGGGTTGTCGACTTCGCCGATCCACATTCCGAATCGGCGGGTGAGTCCTACTCCCGGGCAGTGATTCACCGGCACCGTTTCCTTCCGCCGGAACTCCAGCAACAGTTCAACACGTCCGCGGGCCGCTTCCGGGTCGACTTTTATTGGCGCGAGCAGAGGCTCGTTGGGGAATTCGACGGCGCAGTGAAATACGGTCGGGGCGATGCAGCCCTTGCCCCTTCGTGGGACACGCTGCGTCAGGAGAAACGGCGCGAAGATGCCCTCCGCGCAACGGGGGTCAGTTTTATACGCTGGTCCTGGGACGACATCTCAAGAGAGCCCCAGCACCCTGAGTCCTTGGTACAGCGCTTGCTCCGCGCTGGTCTCCCCCGCTCCCGACGCCACTGATTCCCTCCGGATTGTCCGAATCCCTGCGGTTTGTGGCAATCCCTGCGCCGCGCGGCGCAGGGAATCGGACAATCTGCAGGGATCCGGACAAAACGAGGCAAACCCGCAGCAAGACGGGTCAGCCCCCGGCAGCCCGGCGAAGCCCCGCATTGATCCCCCGCACCAGCTCGGCGTCGAGCTTTACCACCCGGCGGTCATAGGTAAGCAGCCCGTTGACCTCGTCCTCGACGTCGGTGAGCTGGGTGTAGACCGTGGCGGCCAGCCCGCCGGCGACCGCAGGTTCAATCTGCCGCCGGTGCAGCCGCTCGTAGGCGCGGGCCAGGGCACTCCGGGACCGGAACCGCCGGTAACCGAACTCCTTGTTGTTGAAGGTGTGCCCGGGGATCCGCAGGCTGTACCCGCCGTATTCGGACAGCACCACTGCACGGCCGCCGGCCAGCCAGCCCTTCCGCAGCCGAAAGGGCACAAAGTAGACGTGCACGCTTTTGAGGTCTCCCCCGCCCTGGTCATGCCAGCCGCTGGCGTGGTCGATGGTCCGGGTCGGGTCCAGGCTTCGCAGCAGTTCGGCGACGGCATTGGCATCGAACTGGCCCCATCCTTCATTGAACGGCACCCACACCGCGATGGACGGGCTGTTGCCCAGCAGCTCCACCGTGCCGTGCAGTTCGGCCAGGAACTGTTCCCTGCCCTGCTCGTCGGCACGCCCGAAGGCCGCGTAGTCGCCGTCGGCCCGGTGCGCCGCACCCACCGCGGGGGCAGTGACAACGGAGTGTTTATAGGTCGTGCCGCCGTTGACCAGGTCCTGCCAGACGAGGATGCCCAGCCGGTCTGCGTGGTAATACCAGCGCAGGGGCTCGATCTTGATGTGCTTGCGCAGCATGTTGAAGCCCAGGTCCTTCGCCGCACGGATGTCGGAGGCCAGGGCCTCGTCCGACGGCGCGGTGTACAGCCCTTCCGGCCAGTACCCCTGGTCCAGCAGGCCCGCGTGAAAATACGGCCGCCCGTTCAGCAGCAACCGGAGGTGCCCGGCGTCGTCGGGTCCCGTTCCTACGGTCCGCAGCGCCGTATAGCTGCGCACACGGTCCGCTTCCTTCCCGCCGGTGAGCAGCCGCACGGTGACGTCGTAAAGGAACGGGTCCTCCGGGGACCAGAGGTGCGGATCCGGTATCGGGATCCGCGCCGGCGTACCGGGAACGACGACGACGGCCGCCACCGGGTGCCCGCCCGCGGCTAAGGTGACTTCCGCCTGCAGGTCAGTGCTGTCCGGGGCGGACCGGACATCGTCGACCAGCACCGTGGCGGTCACCGAGTCGAGGTCCGGGACAAGGACCAGACGGGTGATGCTCGCCTGCGGCACCGCTTCCAGCCAGACCGTCTGCCAGATCCCGGATTGTGCGGTGTACCAGATCCCGCCGCGGTCCAGGGTCTGCTTGCCGCGGCTGGCGGAACCGGCGTTGCTCAGGTCACGGACCCGGACCACGATTTCGTGCTCAGCCCCGGGTGAACCGCCGTCCGGACCCGCAGCCAGCGCGTCGGTGATGTCCAGGGAGAACGGCAGGTAGCCGCCGTCGTGCCCGCCCACGGAAATGCCGTTGACCGTGACCCGGCAGCTGGAGTCCACGGCGCCGAAGTGCAGCAGTACCCGCTCCCCCGCGAAGCCCTCCGGCAGGGTCACGGTCCGCCGGTACCAGAGCAGCTGCTGCGGCTGGAGGTACCGGTTCACTCCGGAGAGCGGCGCTTCGGGTGAGAACGGCACCAGGATGTGCCCGTCCCAGTCCCCGTCCCGGGGCGGCTGCTCCCGACGGGTGCCTGTGATGGCGTACTGCCAGTAGCCGTTGAGATTGAGGTAGCTGTCGCGGGCCAGCTGGGGTCGGGGGTATTCCGGCAGGACGGATTCGGGGTCCAGGGCTGTACCCCAGGAGGTCATCAGTGTCACGGGGCCATCCTATGTGCCCGAGGAGTCGCAGTGCCCGCTAGTCGGGCGCCCGCTAGTCGCCGATCCCGATGGCCGAACCGAAGAGGGCGAACCCGACAAACCCGGCAATGTCCACCAGCGCGTGCGCGATCACGAGCGGCATCACCCGCCGCGTCCTGGTGTAGACGTAGCCGAAGAGCAGGCCCATCAGGAAGTTCCCGATACCGGGGCCGATGCCCTGGTAGAGGTGGTAGCTGGCCCGGATCAGGGCGCTGGTGAGGATGATCGCCGGCGTCCCCCAGCCCAGTTGCCGCAGCCGCAGGAACAGGTAGCCCACCACAATGACTTCCTCGAGCACGGCGTGCCGAATGGCAGAGAGGATCAGCACCGGCAGTGTCCACCAGTAGGTGTCCAGGGCTGCCGGGACAATGGCGGTGGTGATGCCCAGGGCCCGTCCGGCGGCGTAAACGCCAAGCGTGCCGATACCGATGACCGCTGCCAGAGCCGCCCCCAACGCGAAGTCCCGAAGCGGCCGGGCAAACGTGAACCCGATCCGGCGGAACGCGGACTTCCCCGGTTCGGTCAGCAGGAACAGGACCAGCGCCACGGGCAGCAGGGAGAAGAAGATCCCCAGCAGCTGGTACACCAGGTCGAAGTACGGCCTGTCATCGAGGACGGGATTCAGCGTGGTGGTCTGATCGCCCAAGGGCGCCTCGGTGGCCTTTTCGATGAGTTCGACGACGGCGTAGACCCCGGACCTGCCGAGCGAAAGCCCCAGCACAATCAGGATTTCGAACACCAGCATCCGGCGTGCCCGCGGATCCAGGGATTCGGCGGGGGCGGAGGGGAAGGCAGCGCGCATGGACACCATTGTGCCGGACGCCGCCGGGTGGATCCCGGTGCGGAGCTGCCCGGATGCGGGCCTACCCCGTCTCGTATCGGACCTGGACCATGCCTTGCTCATCGAAGCGCCGTTCCCGTGCCAGCCGGAGGTTTGCCCTTAGCCCGTCGGGAAACACCCGGGTTCCGCCGCCCACCGTCACGGGCCAGATCATCAGTTCCACCACGTCCACGAGTCCCATCCGGAGGGCCGTTCCGGCCAGGGTGGGGCCTTCAATGGTGAGGTCGCCGGGCGTTTCGGCTTTCGCCCGCTCGACGGCCTGCGCCGTGAGTTCCCTTTCCAATCGGGTCCGTTCCGTCCAGACATCGTCCAGCGTCCTGGAAAAGACCACCTTTCGGGCACGCTTCCAGACCTCGACGAAGCTGGCCGATTCCGGTGACTCGTCGGCTGCGGAGGGGTCGGTCTCCCAGACGGCCATGGTTTCGTACATCCGCCGTCCGTACAGGTACGTGGTCACGTTCGCCATGTCCTCGGTGAGCGCTGCAATCACTGCTTCGGTGGGAAAGGCCCAGGAAAAGTCGCCCTGGGCATCTGCGATGTAGCCGTCCAGGGTTGAGGAAACCGAATAGATGATCTTTCCCATGCGTCAACTCAACCCGGCACCTCAGCGGAGGACAAGGGTGCGATCAGCGGCGCACCGGCACCCCGGCTCGAAACACCATGCCGGTCAGCGGCATGCCGGGCCGGTACGCCAGATGGGCGGCCGAGGGAGCGTTGAGCAGCTGCAGGTCGGCACGGTGCCCGACGGCGAGCGACCCGACAGCCCGTGCACCGTCCCGGTCCTCCCCGGTGTGCACCCGCAGTGCCAGAGCGCCGCCGTAAGTGGCGGCCTGGACGGCTTCCTGCACGGTCAGTCCCATCTGGAGCACAGCGGTGGCCACGCAGAAGGCCATGGAGCTGGTGAAGGACGTTCCCGGGTTGCAGTTGGACGCCAATGCCACCTGCACGCCGGCGTCCAGCAGCTGCCGTGCCGGAGCCAGCGGTGCCCGGGTGGACAGGTCGCAGGCGGGCAGGCATGTTGCCACGGTGCCGGGAACTCCGGTACCCGCATCCCACCCGGACCATGTGTCCGCGAGCGCGGCCACGTCGTCGTCGGACAGGTGGTTCACGTGGTCGACGCTGGCCGCCCCGAACTCCACGGCGAGCCGCACACCGGCCCCCGGGCCGAGCTGGTTGCCGTGCACCCGCAGCCCCAGGCCCGCATCCCGGGCCGCCTGCAGCACCCGGCGGGACTGTTCCTCGGTGAAGGCTCCCTTTTCGCAGAAAACGTCTGCCCACTGCACATACGGGCGCACTGCAGCGAGCATGTCGGTGCAGACCAGCTCCGTGTACTCGTCGGCGTCGGCTCCGTCCGGAACGAGGTGCGCGCCCAGGAAGGTGACGGTGTCCGCCACTGTGGAAGCGATCCGGGCATGCCGGCGTTCCTCCTCCACGCTCAACCCGTAGCCGGTCTTGGTTTCCAGGTACGTGGTGCCGCCCGCTGCGGCTTCGGCAGCCCGGGCCAGGAGCATCCGGGTCAGGTCATAGTCCGACGCCGCCCGGGTGGCTTCCGTCGTGACGGCGATCCCGCCTGCTTCGTAGGCCTGCCCCGCCATCCGTGCCTCGAACTCCGCGCTGCGGTCCCCGGCAAACACCAGATGGGTGTGCGAGTCCACCCAGCCCGGAAGCCCGGCCCGCCCGCCGGCGTCGATGACCTCGTCAGCCGCCGGAGCGTTCCCCGCCGGGCCGATCCAGCTGATCCGTTCCCCCTCGAACACCACGGCCGCGTCCCGCAGCACGGGGGTATCCGCGGTGTCGTCCTGGGTGGAAAGTTCACCGATGTTGGTGATCAGTGTTGAAGCGGAGCTCATGGGCGCCGGGTTCCTTCCAAGCGGGTTTCGTGCACTGGGGCGGCCGCAGAGTCGACGGCGGCAATGGCCTCCCGCAGCAGGGCGGCCGGGTTTCCGAGTGAAGTGTGCGAACCGTTCCGGGCGCGCAGCCGGCCCCCGACGACGACGGCGGTTACGTCCGCAGCGGTGGCGGAGAATGCCAGCTGGTCGGGCCGCGATCCGGCGGTCCTCAGGCTGTGCGGGTCCACGGCCGTCAGGTCGCAGGCCTTCCCCGTTTCCAGCCCGGGCGCTGTCCGTCCCTGGGCGCGCGCACCGGCGTCGGACGCGGCGAAATGCAGATCGCTTGGAGCAAAGGCCCCGCGCTTGCCGCTCCGCAGCCGCTCTCCGTATTCCAGTGCCCGCATTTCCAGCCACGGATCGACGACGGCGTGCTGGTCACTGCCCAGCGCCAGGGCAACTCCGGCTTTCCGCAGGGCTGACGCCGGGCCGAGCCCGTCAGCTAGGTCCGCTTCCGTGGTGGGGCAGAACACCGCAGTGGCCCCGGCCGCTCCCAGCAGGGCGACGTCGGCGTCGGTCAGGTGCGTGGCGTGGACGGCCGAGAGCCGCGGGCCGAGCAGCCCGTGCCGGTGCAGCAGCCCGGTGGGGGTCAGCCCGGTGGCAGCGAGGCAGTCGGCGTTTTCCTGCGGCTGTTCGGACAGGTGGATGTGCAGCGGAATCCCGGCTGGGAGCCGCTCCGCGATGCGGGCCAGTGCAGCTTCCGGTACGGCGCGGACCGAGTGCAGGGCGGCCCCGACACTCACCTGCTCCGGATCGAACCGCTCCCCGACCACCGCCTGCAGCGACGCGAACCGCTCCAGCCAGGCATCGGCGTCGGCATCCCCGAACCGCCGCTGCCGGGAGTCCAGCGGTGTCCCCGAACTGCGTGTCCCGGAACCGCCTGGTCCGAAACCGCCGGAAAGATAGCAGGTGTCCAGCAGGGTCAGCCGGATGCCGGCGGCAACTGCGGCCCGGGCCAGGGCCAGTTCCATTGCGTGCCCGGGATACGCGGAGCCGTCCGGCGCATGGTGCACATAGTGGAATTCGGCCACGCTGGTGTATCCCGAGACCACCATCTCCGCGAAGACCGCCGTCGCCAGCTGCTCGTAGAGTTCCGGCGTGAGGGTGCCCGCGGCCGAGTACATCTGCTCGCGCCAGCTCCAGAAGTCCCCGGCGCTGTGGGTGCGTCCACGCAGCACCCGGTGGAAGGCATGCGAGTGGGCGTTGGCGGCTGCCGGATAGACGACGCCGGACAGCACCAGGTCCCCGGGTTCGGCTGCCGTTCCGGGTGCGGCTGCCTTGACTTCGCCGGCGGAGCCGACCGTCAGCCGGATGCCTTCCCGGATACTGCCCTCGTACCACCCGGCCTCGCACCAGACGGCAGCACCCCCGGGCGGAGGACCCTCGATCAAAGGGCCCGCCGCACCGCTCACAGCAGCGCCTCCAGGGCGTCGGCGAGCGCCACGGCGCCGGCATCGGCGTCCTCGGCCTCCACGTGTTCCTCCGGGGAGTGCGAGATCCCGGTCGGGTTGCGGACAAACAGCATTCCGGAAGGCACGTGTCCGGCGAGGATGCCGGCGTCGTGCCCCGCCCCCGTGGCCAGCACCGGGGCCCCGGGAAGAGCCAGCTCCAGGCTGCGGCCCAGTGCGGCGTCGAAGCTGACTGCGCCGGTCCACGATTCCGGTGTCAGGGAGACGGTGCAGCCTTCGAACGCAGCGATTTTCTGCGCCTTGCCGTGGATGTTTTCCACGAGGGCCAGAGCGGTGGTGTCGTCGGGGTGCCGGGCGTCGAGCCAGAGGTCCACCCGGGAGGCGATGACATTGGTGCCGCCGGGCACCGGAGCGATGCGGCCCACCGTGGCCCGGGCACCGTCGACGGCTTCGGCGGCCTTCTGGACGGCAACGATGATCTGCGCGGCTGCAACCATGGGGTCGGCGCGGTCCGCCATGGCCGTGGTGCCGGCGTGGTTTCCCTGCCCGGAAACGCTGATCCGCCAGCGGCCGTGGCCCAGCACCGATCCGCCCACTGCCACCGCCGGTCCGTCCTCGCCGAGCCCGCGGCCCTGCTCCACATGCAGTTCCACGAAGTCGCCGATCCGGGCCAGCGCCTCGTCGTCGCGTCCCAGCCGTGCGGGGTCGAGTCCGTTGGCCCGGGCGGCGTCGGCGAAGGTGGTGCCGTCGGCATCGCGCAGGTTCCGGGCCTTGTCGGCATCGATTTCGCCGGTCAGCAGCCGCGAGCCCAGGCAGGCGACCCCGAAGCGGGATCCTTCCTCTTCCGGGAAGACGGTGATGGCGAGGGAGCGGTTCCGGCTAATCCCGCGCCCGCGCAGCAGGTCCACGGCGGCAAGCGCGGAGGCCACCCCCAGCGGCCCGTCGAAGGCTCCGCCGCCCGGCACCGAGTCCAGGTGGCTGCCGGTCACCAGTGCCCCTCGTTCGGGTTCTCCCCACCAGGCCCAGAGGATGCCGTTGCGGTCCGTTTCCCCGTCCAGGCCACGGCGCTGTGCCTCCTGGACGAACCACTCGCGGAGCGTCAGCTCCGGTGTGGAGAACACCGGGCGCGAGTAGCCGCCGCGCCGGGAATCCCGTCCGACGTCGGCAATGGAAGCGAGCAGGCCGGTAACAGTGTCCATGGTTCTCTCCAGGCGGGGGGCTTATTCGTTCATGGGGATGCGTACTCCGCGTTCTGCGGCGACGTCCGCTGCCCGGGAGTAGCCGGCGTCCGCGTGCCGCATCACGCCGGTGCCCGGATCATTGGTCAGAAGGGTTTCCAGTTTACGGGCGGCCAGCTCGGTTCCGTCCGCCACGCCCACCTGGCCGGCGTGGATGGATCGGCCGATGCCCACGCCGCCGCCGTGGTGCAGGGACACCCAGGTGGCGCCGGAGGCAGTGTTCAGCAGGGCGTTGAGCAGCGGCCAGTCCGCAATGGCGTCCGACCCGTCGGCCATGGCCTCGGTCTCCCGGTAGGGTGAGGCCACCGACCCCGAATCCAGGTGGTCACGGCCGATCACAATGGGGGCGCTCACCTTGCCCTCGGCGACGAGCCGGTTGAACAGGAGCCCGGCCTTGGCACGGTCACCGTAGCCCAGCCAGCAGATGCGTGCGGGCAGGCCTTCGAACTCGACGTGTTCGGCCGCGGCGTCGATCCAGCGGTGCAGGCGGAGGTTCTCGGGGAACAGCTCCTTGATGGCTGCATCGGTCACCGCTATGTCCTGCGGATCGCCGGAGAGCGCCACCCAGCGGAAGGGCCCCATTCCCTCGCAGAAGAGCGGACGGATGTACGCGGGGACGAAGCCGGGGAAGTCAAAGGCCCGCGCATAGCCGCCCTGGCGTGCTTCGTCGCGGATGGAATTGCCGTAGTCGAACACTTCGGCACCCGCGTCCTGGAATCCGACCATGGCGGCAACCTGCCGGGCCATGGATTCGCGGGCCTGCTTGGTGAAGCCTTCCGGATCCGCGGCGGCTTCGGCCTGCCAGCGGTCCACGGGGATACCGGCGGGCAGGTAGCTCAGCGGGTCGTGGGCGGAGGTCTGGTCGGTGACAATGTCGACGGTGACCTCCCCGGCCTGCTGCCGGCGCAGCAGCTCCTCGAACACTTCGGCGGCGTTGCCCACCAGCCCCACGGACAGGGCACGTTTTTCGTTCCGTGCAGCCATAACGCGGGCGACGGCGGTGTCCAGGTCCGGTGCCACCTCGTCCAGGTAGCGCTTCCCGACGCGTCGGCGCAGGCGTGACTCGTCGACGTCGACAATCAGGACCGCCCCGCCGTTCAGGGTGACAGCCAGCGGCTGCGCACCGCCCATGCCGCCGCAGCCCCCGGTCAAGGTCAGGGTGCCGGCCAGGGTGGCGTTTTCGTCGCCGAAGAGCTTCCGGGCCACGGCCCCGAAGGTTTCAAAGGTGCCCTGCAGGATGCCCTGGGTGCCGATGTAGATCCACGAACCGGCGGTCATCTGGCCGTACATCAGCAGGCCCTCCGCTTCCAGCCGGCGGAACTCCGGCCAAGTGGCCCAGTCCCCCACCAGGTTGGAGTTGGCGATCAGGACACGCGGCGCCCATTCGTGGGTGCGGAAAACCCCCACCGGTTTGCCCGACTGCACCAGCAGTGTTTCGTCGCCGGCCAGCGTGGAGAGGGTCCGGATGATGGCGTCATAGGCTTCCCAGCTGCGGGCAGCCCTCCCGGTGCCGCCGTAGACCACCAGGTCCTCGGGCCGTTCGGCTACTTCCGGGTCCAGGTTGTTCATCAGCATCCGCAGCGGCGCCTCGGTCTGCCAGCTGTGCGCGGTGAGGGTGGTGCCGCGGGGCGCCCGGATGCGGCGGGACGGGTCAGAGGTGGAAGACATAGCCAGACCGTAGCCCCCGGGCGGTTCAGGGTACATCCACCCCGGTGGTGACGTCTGGGATGCCAGACACATTGGAAGCAGGCTGCGGCCGGGCACCGAGCCGGCGGGAAAGCTCTGCGGCGCACCGCAGCAGAGCGGGCAGGACCTGGTCCGCCAGAGCCTCGATGCCCGGTACCGGTGCACGGTTTGGTGCGGTCAGGGTCAGGCCGGCAACCGCATGCCCGGAGCGGTCCGGCACGGGCACGGCAATGGAAGAGAATCCCTCGGTGACTTCGTCCTCCTCCCAGGCATAACCGCGTCTTCGGACCTCTTCAAGCAGGCCCGGCAGGCGGGCACCGCTGCTGCGGGAGGACCGCACCGCCCCGGGGTCCGGGTAGAGCGCGCGCAGCTGTGCACCGGTCATCCCGGCCAGCAGGACCCGGCCGCTGGCAGTGCGGTGTGCCGGGAGCCGGATGCCGGCGTCGGTTACCAGCGGCTGCTGGCGCGGAGCCCGTTCCTCGATCACGTAAATCACGTCCGTTCCCTGCAGCACTGCCAGATGCGCGGTGAAGCGGGTCTGCGCCACCAGCCGGCGCAGCGGGAACCGGGCAATGCGCTGCAGCGGAGCCTGCCGGGCATAGCCGGTGCCCAGTTCGTGTGCCGTAGCACCGAGGGCATACCGGCGTTCTTCCGGCAGGTGCACGGCAAACCCATCGCTTACCAGCGCCGCGAGCAGGTGGTAAGTGGTGGAGCGCGGCAAGGAAAGGTCCCGCGCGACGGCGGACGCACTGACCGGTCCGGCCTGTTGTCCCAGATAGCGCAGGATGGCCAGGACCTGGGCTGCGGCCGGGACCTGGACACGGGTATAGGCGGCGGGCATGTCCAGAGTCTAGGCCAGTGTCTGGGATCCCAGAAGCCGAATCTGCCCGGGTCCCTCCCCGCACCGGATTGAAAGGGCAAGATGGATAGCAACCACCGGCACGAGCAGGCCGGGCACCTAAGCCCGGACCGCCAAGTTGCCGAAGCGCAGGAGGAATAAGCATGCAGGCAAGGGACAACGTGGGCACGGCCGCCGTGGAGCTGGGGGTCGGTCCGCTCTCCGGCGAAGATATCCTCGCCGTCGCCCGGCACGGGGTGCGGGTGTCGCTGGCTCCCGAGGCCCTGGCTGCCCTGGCCTCCTCGCGCGGGGTCATCGAGGCCCTTGCCGCAGACGACAAGCCGCACTACGGCGTCTCCACCGGGTTCGGTGCCCTGGCGGTCAAGCAGATCCCGCCGGAGCAGCGCGTCCAGTTGCAGCGCTCGCTGATCCGCAGCCACGCGGCGTCGTCGGGCTCCGAAGTGGACCGGGAGGTGGTGCGTGCCCTGATGCTCAACCGCCTGGCCACGCTGGCCACGGGCCGGACCGGAGTGCGTCCCGCCGTCGCACTGGCCTACGCGGGGATACTCAACGCGGGCATCACCCCTGTGGTCGGTGAATACGGGTCCCTGGGCTGCTCCGGAGACCTTGCTCCCCTCTCCCACTGTGCCCTGGCGCTGATGGGTGAAGGGGAAGTGCGCGACGCCGGCGGGCAGCTGGTGCCCGCTTCGGCAGCGCTCGCCGCGGCCGGGTTGGAACCGGTGGAGCTGCAGGAGAAGGAGGGGCTTGCCCTGATTAACGGCACGGACGGGATGCTGGGCATGCTGACCCTGGCCATCGCGGACCTGCACCGGCTGCTGGCCACGGCGGACCTCGCCGCGGCCATGAGCGTGGAGGGCCTGCTCGGCAGCGACAGTGTGTTTGCCGCCGACCTCCAGGCGCTGCGGCCCCAGCCCGGGCAAAGCGAATCAGCCGAGAACATCCGCTCGGTCCTGTCCGGATCGGCGTTGATCGAAGAACAGAAGACGGGCGGATTCACCCGGGTGCAGGATGCCTACTCGCTGCGCTGTGCGCCCCAGGTTCATGGCGCCGCCCGCTCCACGCTGCTGCATGCCGAAGCCGTGGCAGCAGCCGAGCGGGCATCGGCCATCGACAACCCGGTGGTGACGCTGGACGGACGGTTGGAGTCCAACGGCAACTTCCACGGCGCCCCGGTGGCCTATGTGCTGGATTTCCTGGCCATCGCCGTCGCGGACGTGGCCTCCATGAGCGAGCGGCGCACCGACCGGTTCCTGGACCGGTCCCGCAGCCACGGCCTCAATGCCTTCCTCGCCCACGACCCCGGTGTGGACTCCGGGCACATGATCGCGCAGTACACGCAGGCCGGAATAGTCTCGGAGCTCAAGCGCCTGGCGGTGCCGGCATCAGTGGATTCCATCCCGTCCTCCGCCATGCAGGAGGACCACGTTTCCATGGGCTGGGCGGCGGGGCTGAAGCTGCGCCGGGCACTGGACGGACTGACCCGGGTACTGGCCATTGAGCTGCTGACCTCGGCGCGGGGTCTGGATATGCGCGACGGCGGCACGGCCACTTCCCGGAGCGCTCCCGCAGTGACGGCGGCACGGGCCGTGATTCGGACTGTTGTCCCCGGCCCCGGTCCGGACCGGTACCTTGCCCCGGAAATCGAGGCTCTCAGGGTGCTCGTCGACGGCGGCTCCCTGCTGGCAGCCGTGGAGGCGGAACTGGGTACCCGCCTGCACTGATTTTCCCTCCGAAGGAACTCCCCGCCGTCCGGAGGCGATCCCCCGGTGCTCCCCCGGCGCTACGCTGTCCAGATGGCGCTACGCTGTGCAGATGGCGCTACGCTGTGCAGATGGCGCTACGCTGTGCAGATGGCGCTACGCTGTGCAGATGAATGAGCAAGAGCATCCGGAAGGAACTGCCCGCCGGCTGACGGCCCGGATTACCGGGGAGGTCCAGGGTGTCGGATTCCGGTACCGCACCCTTCGGCAGGCCGTGCGGCTTGGCTTGACCGGTGTGGTCTCCAATGCGGCGGACGGATCCGTCCATGTGGTGGCCGAGGGCAGGGAACCGGCCTTGGACGGACTTCGGGAATTCCTGCGCGGCCCGAAGGCACCGGGCGTGGTGGCCGACGTCGAAGAATCCTTTTCCCCGGCCACCGGAGAATTCCGCGAGTTCAGCGCCGAATAGCACAGTCGATTACTGCACTGCCGGGTTGCTTCCGAGCACCGGGCCGCAAGACCTGCGGGTTAAAAGGGAAAACGCCGGCAGACTTGGGGCTGGTTGGGGGAAACAACCCTAGTCTGCCGGCGTCCGGACCGGTCACTACTCGGTCCATTCATCACTCGCACCCTTATGAGGTACTAACGACGATAAACGGCCCGTCTGGGTAGGTGCTGAAGACAACCTGACAACTACCTGAGTATGCGGCGCCGCTGAAGATCAGGCGGCGACGAGCTGACGCGCGACTGGACCACCGGGACGGGCTGCACCGGCGGAGAGACCACAGGACGGTGCGCTTGTCTGGCGGGGAAGAATTTCCTGCTGAGCCGTGCGGATCCCGGGCATGCTCATGCCGGTCTCGGAGTGGGCAGCCTTCGCTTCCGGAGCCGCAGCTCGTTCGGGCTTCTTGGTTCCGGCCGACCCGCTGTTGGAGGCCTTCCCCCCACCGGAACCCTTCCCTGCCGACCCCGGCTTCTTGCCGCCGGTGCTCTTTTTCGGAGCAGTGGAGGCCTGGCCGACGGTGCCGCGCGAGCCGTTGTTGTTGGCGGGGCGGGACTTTGCAGCCTGGGCCTTCTTCGGCTGGGCAGGCTGTTTCGGAGCAGCCTTCTTCTTGACGGCGGACTTGTTCACGGCGGACTTGTTCACAGCGGACGTGCTGCCAGTCGACTTTCCGGGAGCAACCATCGCAGCGGCCGCAGCGGCGGACTTCTCGGCGGCCACGGCAGAGGTCATTGCAGCCGTCCGTGCCGTCAGGGCGGCAGCCACGTCCAGGGCATCCACCGTCTGGGGCATCCGCACGGATACGCCGGGGCGGCCATGCGGCGAGGCCGGACGGAGAGCGGCCATGATTTCTTCCGTCGCTGACCGCGTGGTGTCCACGAACACGGCGGCGGCGCTGTCATCGGGTGCGGCTTCAACCCGCTCGCGTGCGGCCCGGTTGAGGACGCGGTAAAGCGCCGAAATGACAATCAGCAGGGACGCACCCGTGCCGTAAAGAAGAATCAGGGAAAAGGCGAGCGAGGTGGTCCCGCCGGAAAAGAAACCAATGCCGATAACGGCAGAAATCAGCCACAGCGTACTAAGAATTTCCAGGATGGAACGAACCCGGATGTAAAGCGGACGCTGCTGCACGCCAACAAATTTTGGCGGCAAGAAATGTGGCACTGAGACTGACCTTTCGGGCACCGAATTTTTAATGCATTCGGATTTTTGGGAACGCGGTTGTTACTACAACTCTAGGCATGTCTCGGGAACCTAATGACCATACGCGCGCACCTTGGCTGATTCGTTACGCGCCGACTGGTGAGACTTTCGTCACACTTGCACCCGAGCGGGACTAAGGGCCTTCCGAGCATCATTTCCCCCGGTCTCGGCAAGCAGGATTCCCGCTGCCAGCTCTGCGATGGCGGACGAGGTCTGGAACCCGTATCCGCCTTGTCCCGCCAGCCAGAAGAACCCCGGCACAGCCGGATCCCAGCCCGCTACGGGCAACCCGTCGGGCGCCTCCGTCCGCAGCCCGGTCCAGGCCCGGGCAACCCCTGTGATGCCCATGGTTGTGACACTGTTCACCACCTCCACGAGCGCCTGCACATCCGCGTTCCGTGGCCGGGCATCCTCCGCCACGCTTGGTTCACTCTCCGCCGGCGAGATCAGTACCTGCCGGCCCTCCGGCCTGTAGTAGAACCGGTCAGAGGCGTCAGCCACCATCGGCGCACCGGCTTCCAGCGGTCGCTCAACCTCGACGACGGCGGCGGTGCGGCGATAAGGCGTGAGCCGCAAGGGATGCGCCCCAAAGATACCGGCGAGAGTGTCCGCCCAGGCGCCGGCCGCGTTGACCACCGTGGAAGCCTCGAAGCGCATGCCCGGTGCAGACACCTTCCATCGCGTCCCCTCCCGGGCCTGCCGGGCCGCTTCGACCCGCTGCCCGGTAATGATCCTTCCCCCCGCTGCCAGCAGCCGTGCCCGATGGAATTCCAGCAGGGCGTCCGTGTTGCAGGACACCGAGGTGGTATCCAACCCGGCGGCGCTGAAAGTCTCCGGCCGAAGCTCCGGCGCCAGCCCCAGGGCTTCAGCCGGCATGACCGGATGCATGTGGGTGCTTGCCCTGTCCCGCACCGCCTCTTCATCCCCGATCAGCAGGAAGCTCCGCGGCGCCAGGATCGGCTCGGACAGATCTGCTTCCGCTGCCCGAATCAACGCCAGGGTACGCAGGGTCAGGTCCTGGATAAGGGGCGGACCGTAGCTGGGGATCAGCTGCCGGGCCGAGCGCGAAGACGTGTGGTAGCCCAATGTCGGTTCAGCTTCCACCAGGACAACGCCGCCTGCCCTCCCCCGGGTTTCCGGGGATGCCGCCAGCCGAGAGGCTACTTCGGCGGCCAGGGACAGGCCTGCAATTCCTCCGCCGATCACCAGGACGCCGCAGGAAATGTCAGCGGTCATGGAAGGTCCTTTCCAGGGTAAGGATGGTGGCATCGTCAGCGCTTTCGTCCAGCTCTGACTGCAGCGTGCGCAGGGCCAGCAGCATCTCCTGGGCGGGGACTGCGGAGCCTGCCGCCGCCAGGAAGCCGCCCGGCCCGCCGACAACGCCCAGTTCCACCGCGCGCCAGGCACCGTCGGAGGCAAGCACCACCCGCCGTGCCGGGCCAAGCCGGACAGTGCGTGCCTGGTACGCGGCTTCTGCTTCCCGCCGGGCCACCCACAGCCGTCCGGGAGTATTGCGCAGTTCCCGGTCCAGCACCCGCAGCTCGCGTTCCCGCACCGGGTCCGCCGAAAGTTCGGTGCCGATCCGGATATCGGCAGGTTCGTGGGTGACATGGACCAATGAGCCGTCCTCCAGTTCCACCACGGCGTGGCAGTCCGCCAGTGCGAGGATCTCCACGCCGTCCCCGGTCAGCTGCGCCAGGCACAGGGCAGCAGACGGGAAGCGGATCCGCTCCTCGCCGGCCAGGGTGCGGGCCAGCTGGTCCATCCGGGTCAGGGCGTCGGCCAGCACCTGCGGGGCGGGTGCAACACCGGCCGCCATCGCGGCATCCGTCAGCAACAGGTCGAGATTCCGGGCGTACCAGGCCGGGTCCGAGGGGCCCGGCAGTCCGAGCTGAGGCAAGAGGGCACTGGCGCCGTCGATTACCCAGGCGGTGGCGCCCGCGTAGCCGCAGGTGTCCTCCTGCACGTGCCCGTCGCCTTCAGTGGAAATCCGGACGGAGTGCTTCCAGCTGCCGGCCGCCACCGGGCTAGAACCTCTCCCGGTCGCCGGTGAGGATCTCCATCAGGGTTTCCGAGCCCACCAGGTTCAACCCGGGAGCGTCATCGGAGTTTGCCAGCAGAATGGTGGCAATGCAGAGGGCCCAGCCGCGGGCCCGCTCCCAGATATAGGGATCCTCGTCGTATTGCGGGCCAAGGGCGGCCCGGAACGCGCGCCTGCCCTCGGCCTCGAACACCAGCCAGGCGGTGGCCAGATCAGTGGCTGGATCCCCAGCTGTCATATCACCAAAGTCGATCACGGCCTGCAGGGCGTTGTCCTTGGAAATGAGGTTCGCGGAATGCAGGTCCCCGTGCAGCCACAGCGGCGGTCCGGGCCAGGCAGGGAGTTGCTGCACCTGGTCCCAGAGTTCCCCCACCCGGGCGGCATGCGGCACCATGCCGCTGTCCAGTCGTTCCAGCACGGAGTCATACCGGCTGGACAACGGCCCCCCGCGGTACGGGTTGCGGGGGTAGTCCGATGGCGCCGGGCGGTGGAATGCGTTGAGGAACCCGGCCAGTCCGGAGGCCAGGCACACGTTGCGGTCCCGCGGCTGCAGCGAGACATCCTGCCCGTCAAACCAACTGGTGATGCTCCACGGCCAGGGGTAGAGCGCGGAGGGCGTGCCGCAGAACACGGGGGCCGACGTCGCGACGGGCACATCTGCGGTCAGGTCCGGCAGCCACCGCTGTTCGTTCGCGGTCAGCCCGGCGGCGGAGCGGCGGCGCGGCAACCGGATGGCGTAGTCGGTGCCCAGCCGGTAAATGTGGTTGTCCCACCCGCTGCCCGCTGACCGCAGGTCCAATTCGGCCAGATCGGGCCGCTGTTCCTGCACCAGCTGACGGACCAAAGCCAGATCGGCGGAGATATCAGCTGCGGGAAGGTTGGCCATTTCGAAAGCCTACCCGGCAGCTGTGTCTCCGGTCACCTTGAGGAAGCTCCCGCTTAAACGGCAGGACCCCGGCAGGCACAATGCCTACCGGGGTCCCCCGTCAATCTCTCGCTGCGTTAGCCCTGCACGCCGAGGCGTTCCAGGATAAGCTCGCGGACGCGGCCGGCGTCGGCCTGCCCGCGGGTGGCCTTCATAACGCCGCCCACGATGGCGCCGACGGCCTGGACCTTGCCGCCGCGGATCTTGTCCGCGACGTCCGGCTGGGCCGCCAGTGCGGCGTCGATCGCTTCGAGGAGGGGGCCGTCGTCGGACACCACGGCCAGGCCGCGCTTATCGATGACTTCCTCCGGGGTGCCTTCGCCGGCGAGGACACCGTCGAGGACCTGGCGTGCCAGCTTGTCGTTGATCTTGCCGGCCTGGACCAGGCGGTCCAGTTCCACGATGAGCTCGGGCGTGACGCCTACGTCCACCGGATCCACTTCGGCTTCCTTGGCGCGGCGGGCAACCTCACCCATCCACCACTTGCGGGCAACCTGTGCGGAAGCGCCGGCGGCAATGGTTTCCTCGATGGCTTCCATGACTCCGGCGTTGACGACGTCGCGGAACTCGGCGTCGGAGTAGCCCCAGTCTTCCTTGAGCCGCTTGCGGCGCTCGGCCGGCGGCTCGGGCAGGCGGGAGCGCAGCTCTTCGATCCATTCCGTGGTGGTGACCACGGGCAGGAGGTCCGGTTCCGGGAAGTACCGGTAGTCGTCGGCGTCGGACTTCGGCCGACCCGAGGTGGTGGACCGGGTGTCCTCGTGCCAGTGGCGCGTTTCCTGGACAATCTCGTTGCCGGAGTCCAGGACGGCGGCGTGGCGCTGGATCTCGAAGCGCACGGCGCGTTCGACGGCGCGCAGTGAGTTCACGTTCTTCGTTTCCGAACGCGTGCCGAACTTTTCCTGGCCGTACGGGCGCAGCGAAACGTTGGCGTCGCAGCGGACATTTCCGCGCTCCATCTTCGCGTCGGAGACACCGAGATTCTTCACGATTTCCCGGATGGCTGCCACGTAGGCCTTGGCCAGTTCAGGGGCACGCGATCCGGCGCCCTCGATCGGCTTGGTGACAATCTCGACCAGCGGCACGCCGGCACGGTTGTAGTCCACCAGGGAGAAGTCGGCGCCCTGGATGCGGCCGGCGGCCCCGCCCATGTGGGTGAGCTTGCCGGCGTCCTCCTCCATGTGCGCGCGTTCGATCTCGACGCGGAACACGGTGCCGTCTTCAAGCTCAATGTCCAGGTAGCCGTCGTACGCGATGGGGTCTTCGTACTGGGAGGTCTGGAAGTTCTTGGGTGTGTCCGGGTAGAAGTACTGCTTCCGGGCGAAGGTGCAGGATTCTGCAATCTTGCAGTTCAGCGCCAGGCCGATGAGGATCGAGTACTCCACGGCCTTCTTGTTCACCACCGGCAGCACGCCGGGCATGCCCAGGTCCACCGGGGTGACGGCCGTGTTGGGCTCGTCGCCGAAGATGTTCGGGGCATCGGAGAACATCTTGGTTTTGGTGTTCAGCTCCACGTGGACCTCGAACCCCAGCACCGGGTCGTACTTCTCCATGGCCTCTTCGAAGGACAGGGTTTCATCCTGGATATGGACGGACATTTACTTCACTCCTCCGAGTACGGGTGCCGAGGCCAGCAGCGGGCCGCCCCACTTCTGCTCGAGCAGGCCCTCCAGGGCTGCGCCGGCACGGTAGAGGCGGATGTCTTCGCGGGCCGGGGCCAGGAACTGGATGCCGACGGGCAGTCCGTCGGACAGGCCGCCGGGGATGGAGATGCCCGGCACGCCGGCCATGTTGGCCGGGATGGTGGCGACGTCGTTCAGGTACATGGCCAGCGGATCGTCCAGCTTTTCACCGAGCTTGAAGGCCGTGTTGGGCGAGGTCGGGGAAATGAGCACGTCGGCCTGGGCGAACGCGGCGTTGAAGTCGCGCTGGATCAGGGTGCGCACCTTCTGGGCCGAGCCGTAGTAGGCGTCGTAGTAGCCGGCGGAAAGGGCGTAGGTTCCCAGGATGATGCGGCGCTTGACCTCGTCGCCGAAGCCGGCGGCACGGGTGGCACCCATGACACGTTCGATGGTCAGCGGCGGCTCGGCGGGCAGCTCGCGCATGCCGTACCGGACGCCGTCGTACTTGGCCAGGTTCGAGGAGGCCTCGGACGGCATGATCAGGTAGTAGGCGCCGAGGGCGTACTTGAAGTTGGGGCAGGACACCTCAACGATTTCCGCGCCCGCATCCCGCAGCATGTCCAGGGACTCGGTGAAGCGGGCCTGAACGCCGGCTTCGTAGCCTTCGCCCTGGAGTTCCTTGATGACGCCGATCCGCATGCCGGCGACGCTGCCGTTGCGGGCGGCGTCGGCCAGTGACCCCACGGGGTCCGTCAGGGAGGTGGAGTCGCGCGGATCGTGGCCGCCGATGAGTTCCTGCAGCAGGGCAGCGTCAAGCACGGTGCGGGAGACCGGGCCGATCTGGTCCAGCGAGGAGGCCATGGCGATTGCGCCGTAGCGGGAGACGCCGCCGTAGGTGGGCTTCACGCCCACGGAACCGGTGACGGATGCCGGCTGGCGGATGGAGCCGCCGGTGTCGGTGCCCAGTGCCAGCGGAGCTTCGAAAGCGGCGACGGCGGCTGCGGACCCGCCGCCGGATCCGCCGGGAATGCGGTCCAGGTCCCACGGGTTGCGGGTGGGGCCGTAGGCAGAGTGTTCCGTGGAGGAGCCCATGGCGAACTCGTCCAGGTTGGTCTTGCCGAGCATCGGCAGGCGGGCGGCACGGATCTTCGAGATCACCGTGGCGTCGTAGGGGCTCATCCAGCCCTCGAGCATCTTGGAGCCGGCTGTGGTGGGCTGGCCCTTGGTGACGATCAGGTCCTTGATGGCGATGGGGACGCCGGCCAGTTCGTGCAGTTCCTCGCCGTTGGCGCGTGCCTTGTCGACGTCGGCGGCAACCTGCAGCGCCTCATCGGTGTTGACGTGCAGGAAGGCGTTGATGGCGCCGTCCACCTCGGCGATGCGGTCCAGGTGGGCCTGTGTGACCTCGACGGCGGACACTTCACCGGCAGCCAGCTTGGCGGCCAGCTGTGCGGCGCTTGATGTAATCAGTTCACTCATGGAAGCTTTTACTCCTCATCCAGGATGGCAGGGACCTTGAAGCGGCCGGCGGCGTTGTCCGGGGCGCCGGACAGTGCTTCTTCATTGGTCAGCGTCTGCCCCACAACGTCTTCACGGAAGACATTGACCAGCGGGATGGGGTGGGAGGTTGCCGGGATGTCCTCGCCGGCAACTTCGCTTACGGATTTGATCGAATCCACGATGACATCGAGTTCGCCGGCCATCTTGTCCAGCTCGTCGTTGGTCATCTCAATGTGGGCCAGCCGCGCCAGATGCGCCACAGCCTCACGATTGATCTCAGACATGAGTCTCCCATGCGTCTTTTAGGAACGTTTTTCGGCTTTACGCCGGTATCCGTTCCAGTCTACGGCGTTTCGGGGCAGGGCATGGAGGCCGCCGCCACACCCTGCCGGCACGCTGCCACACGCTGCCGACGCGCTGCCGACGCGCAAAAGCCGTCCCGCCGCCGTCGGGCACCGGGACGGCCGGGGCCGCGTACTGATGAAGGACTAAACGGCCTTGCGGAACACCCAGAGAATGTAGTCTTCGCCGGGAACGGTCCAGTCCCGCTCCGGAGCCCGTTCAAACCCGCAGGACAGGTAGAGGGCATGGGCGTTCAGCATGGTGGTCATGCTGGTGAGGCTGACCGCCTCGATACCGTCCTTGTTCCGGGCGTAATCGACAATGGCGTTAACCATCGCGCGGCCCACTCCCCCGCGCTGGAGGGTCGGATCCACGGCGAGCATCCGGAATTCCAGTTCGCCTTCAATCGCGATGTCGGTGTAGGGCTGGCCCGCGTAGGTGATTGCGGCGGAGGCAGCCACCTTGCCGTCGAGCTCTGCTACCCACAGCTCGGTGTGCTTGGCGCGGTCCTCGACGTTTTCCAGTTCCTTGACATAGGGGTTGTCGGCCTCGATGTGGTTGCCGTGCAGGTAAGCCTCACGGGTAATCCGGCGGATGTCGTCAAAGTCAGCCTCGGTGGCAAGCCGGATGGTGATGCTCATGCGTGGTACGAGTCCTTAAGATCTTGGTTGAAGTGCACGTAGATTCTATCCCCGCCACGCCGCGGTTCCGGACGGCGGTGAGGAGGCGCACAGGTTCAACCGCAGCGTCGGCGGCGCGATTACCTCCGACGGACTGAAGCGCACTCCACGCAGAAGCGGGTTTCGGGGCGGATTTCGAGCCGGGCCGTCGGGATCGCCGTCCCGCAGCGTTCGCAGATGCCGTAGCTATCGGTGTTCAGGCGTTCCCGTGCCTCCATCAGTTCAAGGAGCGAGGTTTCCGCTGCGGCCAGCAGTGCCACCTCGTTGGCCCGTTCTACGGAAACCGTGGTTCCTTCGGGATCGTGCTCGTCGTCTGCCGGAATGTCCTTGGCGGCCAGGGTGACTTCGCGGATCACGGCCGTAAGCGTACTGATCTGCTCGCGGGCGTGTTCCATCCGCTCGTCGATCAGGCGGGCAAAGTAGCCCGCGTCCAGTTCCGGCGGGGTCTGTGGTGTGGGGGTCTGCGGGGCGGGCGTCTGGGTGGTCGTCGCCTGCGGGGCGGGCGTCTGCGGGGCGGCCGCTACCGGCTCGGGCGTTCCGCGGATGGTTTTGCGGGGGGCCGTGGGTGCTTTCTTAGGCATGCGTTTTCCTCCTGTGAGTCGGTGCTGCACGGGATGCATCGGGAATAAATTATCCGACGTCGGAGCGGGGAAACGGGCCCCGCAGGACGGTCCTTTCCTCAGGGCTTAATCCCGGTAAGATTCGGCTCAACTGTCCGAAGTCCGGGGGAATGATGGTTGACACGTTCTACAACGAGCCGCGGTTGGTGGCTCTCTATGACGAAGACAATGCCGGGCAATGGGACACCGACTTTTACGCCGGTTGGATTGGCGATAAACCGCTCCGCATCGCCGACGTCGGATGCGGTACCGGCAGTTTCGCCGTGCGTCTGGCGCAGGCGGGCCACACAATGACCGGCGTCGATCCGGCCTCCGGCATGCTGGAGATGGCGCGGTCGCGTGACGGCGGCGAACTGATTACGTGGCTGCAGGGTACCGCCGCGGATCTGCCTCCGGGTCCGTTTGATGCTGCCCTGATGACCGGGCATGCGTTTCAGTGCCTCCTGACGGAGGCCGAGATCCTCGAAACGCTGACGGCCGTTCGGTCGCGGCTTGTGCCCGGTGGCACCTTCTATTTCGAGACCCGGAATCCTGCGGCGAAGGCCTGGCTGGAGTGGGACAGCGGCAATGCTGGCCCGTCGGTCCAGGAATCTTCTGCGGGAACTCTGGAGGTGGAGTGGGAGCTGATCTCGGTGGAAGACCAACCCGACGGCGCGTTGGTCACCTTCGAGGACCGCACCGTCTTCCGGTCCGACGGCGAGCGGTTCGTCAGCCGCAGCACATTGAAGTTTGTGCGGGCAGAGGTGCTGAAGGAGCTGCTGGATCGGGCCGGGTTCGGCTTCGTGGACTGGTACGGAGACTGGGAGGGCGGACCGTTCATGGAAACGTCCAGCCGGGAGATCATTGTGGCCGCGCGGCGGTAGCCCGGGAGTAGGTGCCACTAGCTGTACTGTCACGTTCTCGGGGCGCGGGGGCAGGGGCAGGACGTCCCCCCACCGAGGCACCGCCCGGGCAGGACGTTCCATGGCCGCGCGCGATTCGTTTGGCTCAAGATCGCCGGGATCGACGTCTGGGCGGCTCAGAATGGTGCTGTTTCCTGATTGGGTTCGGCCTGCACATAATCCTTCCGCAGGTGGTCCAACTGCCCATGGTCCTTTCGCGGGTCCGATGCTGTGTCCGGTGGTCCAAGTTCCAGAAACGGCTCTGTGCGGTAGACCCGGCCGGTAGGCGAAGTCCACTCGATCACTCCGGGGGTGGGTTGGGATGCTTTCCAGAACCCCAGGGTCTTGTACCGGTGGTGCCGACGGCACAGGTGTTCCAGGTTTCCGTGGTCCGTGGGTCCGCCCCGGGCCCAGTCGACGGTGTGGTCGATATCCGCATTTGCGGTGCTGACCCGGCAGCCGGGGAACCTGCAGGTTCCATCCCTTGCCCGGAGCCATCGGCGGAGTCCTGCCGGGACTTTTCTGCGCCGTCCCACGCCCAGGATTTCACCTGTCTTTGGGTCCTGGGCCAGTCCGGTCCAGCCGGCGGCGTTGCGGGCGAGCCTGCGTGCCGCTTCGGCACTGATCGGACCGTAACCGTGCAGTTCAGCCGGCTGGTCGTCAGCTCCGAAGAGGGTCTCTGCGTTGATCAGGACCATGATTTCCGCCCGAGGGACGATCTCCTCGTCCGGCCCGGTTGGGCGATCGTGTGCGCCCTCGGGGCCGCTGCCAAGACCGGTTCCGTCCGCGTCCCGGGCGGCTGCGCCAGTGTCATTCCTGGTGTCGCCGGTGCCGGGTCGGGTTCCAGTCGCGTCTCGGGTTCCGGTCGCGTCTCCGGTTCCGGTCGCGTCTCCGGTTCCGGCCTCGTCCCGGGCGGCTGCGCCAGTGTCATTACTGGTGTGGCCGGTGCCGGGTCGGGTTCCGGGCGCCGTAAAAAGTCCCCGGCTGCCGCCCATGAGCAGCTGCGCCAGAATATCCGCACGCAGCTGGTCCGTGGTCCGGGAATCCCCTCCCGCCTGCTCACCCCGCGCCGCAGCGCTTAGCGCCGTATAGATCTGCTGCGCTTCCGCTGCACGCAGATAGGCCGACAGGCAGGACATGCCGTCCTCCTCCCGGTCCAGGGTGACCTTGCGCTGCTCGAACGCGGTCAGGTGCCGTGTGCTGACGGTCTCCGGATAGCATTTCTCCCGCAGCCGGCGGGCCTGGGCGGAGAACTGGGACCGGGTCTGGCCCTCCGCAGCCGCCAACAGGTCCGCTTCGAACCCGGGGAGTTTCTCCGCAGGAACGTTCTGGCACTGGTCCAGCACCACTTGGGCGTGCTGGTAGGAAAGGCGTCCCTCTTCCAGCCCGGTCAGGGTTGCCGTATGGGAAGTGCACAGGCTTATCGCTTCGCTGAGGAGCCGCTGTCCGGTGACCTGCGGGACATTCAGGATGGTCGCGCATTCGGAAGCTGCGAGGCTGAAGGCCAGCCCCGGGTCGATCCATTTGAAAGCGGCATACATGTCGTCGCGGAAGAGCTCCCCCATCCGGTTGACCAGGCGGGCTTCCTGCGCCTGCATCCAGGACATCAAATGCGCCATCCGGGACAGGGCCTCGGCGACCGTCTGCGCATCAAAGGCTTCAACGTTCTTCAGGGCCAGCGTTCCGGTGAAACCGTCTGGGAAATCGGAGGCAGAACTATCGGCTCCGGAGGCACCGGCATCAGTGGTCTCGCCGTCAGGATTGAGGTTGGTGGCGGGAGCTTCGGGATCGGCTGGCTCGGCAGAGGAGGGGCCGGCATGAAGAGGGCCGGCATCGGGAACGGGATTCTCGGTTGACTGGGCGCCGGCCTCGGCGTCGTTCTCCGGAGTGGCAGTGGAAGTGTAGGCACCCGCGCCAGCGGTCCCGTCAGGCTTGGCAGGTTCGGCAGGCTTGGCAGGCTCGGAGGTGGCCAGTTCAGCCCGGTACACCGACAGGGTGCAGGCCGCACAGGGCGCATCTGTTTCCCCAGTGCTGCCATCCGGCTGCTGGTCTTTCCTGCCCTGCTCTTCGGTTGTCGGTTCGGTGTTCCCGAGCTGATCCATACCTCAGGATTTCATCCGGCACTGACATTTCCGGCCCAAAAACAGGTCAAAACCGGCCCCTTCGGAAACGGAAAATACCCGTCTTTCGAACGCAACTACCTACCCACAAACCAAGCCCCCGGCGGCGCTGAGCCAAACCCGTTCAAACCCCGAAACAGCACCTAGTGACCTCCTCCTGGCAGGGTTGGCGGCGATGAAGGAGCGTTTCTCAGGCTGCCTCGTCAAACTCAAACTCCGGTCATATGAGCCGTTTCAGAAGTTCCCCAGCGCTTCCCGGAGCATCCGGTGGCCTTGTTCCTCAAACTTATGGTCACCGAATTGGTACGCCCAGGCAGCGGTCGAAACAGCTTCCCTCAGCAGCGCTACGTTCCAGAGTTCGCTGTCTCTGAAGTTTGTACCGTAGCCCTCGAAAAAGGCGGCCTCCAGATGGCTACGAGACCTCCATTGCTGCACCGCCAACCGACAAAGGTCGGTCATGGCAGGACGGAATTCGAACCGGCCAAAGTCGATGATCCTCAACTCGCTGCCGTCCATGAGCCAGTTGCGAGGTTGCCAGTCACCATGGGTCGGAACGAGAACCACCGGCTTGGGCCGATAGGCGCCGAGAATGGCCCCGGCCTGTTTAACGCGGGATTTGGAAATACGGTGCGGCTTCTCCAGCCAAGACAACGCTTTGGCAGTGGACCGCACCTCATAGTCGACGTCAGTACGCGCAGTTTGCTCATGGAATATCCGCAAAAGACTGCCGGCCTGCCGATACGTTTCCGTGTCGTATTCAGCTGCGGTCCCCTCAACGAGAGAACCTTCCAGATACTCCGTGACCAAGGTGTTTTCGGAACGGTCCGACTGTACGAGCATGGGCGCACGCTCCAGCCGCGCCCACACGCTGACCCAGGACTCGTGGGCGTCTATCTCACGGCCGATGTGGTGGTTGGAAGGCCCGGCAGCTTTGATGACGTACCTGCGCTGTGCGTCCGCTACTTCAAGGACCGCGGTATCCAGTAGCTTCCAGGAGAGATCGGTAACGAGACGCACCCCCGGGAGCCAAGCCTCGACAAGTTCAGCCTGCCGCGCGCTCAGCCGGTTCCGATGCCAAGATTCCATCCCAGCAGACTAGCGTCCGGGGACAGCTAGCCCAGAAGCGCAGCCCCGGCGACAGTGACGGCGTCGAGCCGCTCGGCGTCGTTGGCAGGCTGCGGCGGACGCTGGACAGGCACACCGGCCTCCTCGGCAATCAGGGCACCGGCTGCGTAGTCGTATTCGTTGAGACCGCGCTCGATATAGGCGTCCAGGGAACCGTCCGCCACCATGCACAGGTCCAACGCCGCGGACCCCAGCCGCCGCACATCGGCGAACTGCCCGGCCAATTGGGGCAGGGCCGCGTACTGCTCCGACCGCACGCCGGCGTCATAGGAGAACCCGGTGCCGAGCAGCTTCCCGACCCGCTGCGGATCGGGACCGGTTAGCTTCCGGACGCTGCCGTGCTCAGCCAGCCAGGCGCCATGCCCGCGGGCCGCCGAATACACGCGCACCAGAGCAGGAGCGTGGACGACGCCGGCCAGCCACTCGCCGTCGTCGTTCACCGCTGCCACCGAGGTGCCGTAATAGACGATGTCGCGGATGAAGTTGGTGGTGCCGTCCAGCGGATCGATGGACCAGCGGATGCCGGAGGGATGCACCGGGACAGCCGGCTCGAGCTCCTCCCCCAGCACTGTGTCGTGCGGGCGCAGGCGGGCCAGGACTTCCCGAACCGCCACCTCGGCTGCGGTGTCGAAGTCGGTGACCCAGTCGCCGTCGGCACTCTTGTTCACCGCATTGAGTCCGCCGGCCGAGCGCTGTGCCAGCACAGCGGCACCCGCTGCGGCAGCCTCGCGGGCCACTTCGAGCAGTTCCAGCGGGTCCGCCGCGTCGGGCAACGGCATCATTCGGACTCCCCGGCCAGCGCGGACTCCGGCTCAGGTTCGGGTAGCGGGCCGCCCGGCACCGATCCCTCGGCCAGCAGCGTGCGGAAGCCGTCTTCGTCGATCACGCGGACACCCAGCTGCTCTGCCTTGTCCAGCTTGGTGCCGGCGTTCTCCCCGGCCACTACATAGTCGGTCTTCTTGGAAACCGATCCGGAAGCCTTGCCGCCGCGGGTCAGAATCGCTTCCTTCGCCTCGTCGCGGCTGAAGTTGGGCAGCGTGCCGGTGACGACGACGGTCAGGCCCTCCAGCGTCCGCGGCACGGATTCGTCGCGCTCGTCGGCCATCCGCACCCCCGCAGCAGCCCAGGCGTCCACGATCTCGCGGTGCCAGTCCTCGGCGAACCATTCCTTCAGCGCGGCGGCGATCGTGGGGCCGACGCCGTCGACGTGCGCCAGCTGCTCTTCCGTGGCGGAACGGATGGCGTCCATGGAACCGAAGGCACCGGCCAGGGCGCGTGCCGCCGTCGGGCCTACGTGCCGGATGGACAGCGCCACCAGGACCCGCCACAGCGGCTGGGCCTTGGCCTTCTCAAGCTCCGTAAACAGCTTGTGCGTAGTGGCACTGGGCACGGACGGCTTCTTGGCGGTGCCCTTGGTGTAGAAGTACGGCACGAGTTCGGTCCCGTCCACCACGCCCTTCACCCGCTTCGGCCGTTCGATCCGCACGTCCGCCAGGTCTTCGATCTTCAAATCGAACAGACCCGCTTCGCTGCTGAGCGGCGGGGTTTCAGGCTCGGCCGGCGAGGTGAGCGCGATGGCCGCTTCCCAACCGAGCGCCTCGATGTCGAAGGCACCGCGCCCGGCCAGGTGGAACACCCGCTCGCGCAGCTGCGAAGGACAGGACTTGGAGTTGGGGCAGCGGATATCCACGTCCCCTTCCTTGGCCGGCTTCAGCTCCGTGCCGCAGGAAGGACAGTGGGTGGGCATCACGAAGTCGCGTTCGGTGCCGTCACGGAGTGCGACGACGGGGCCCACGATTTCCGGGATCACGTCACCGGCCTTGCGCAGCACCACGGTGTCGCCGATCTTCACGCCCTTGGCCTTCACCACGTCCTGGTTGTGCAGCGTGGCCATCTCCACCGTGGAACCTGAAACCAGCACCGGCGTCATCATCCCGTACGGCGTGACCCGCCCGGTGCGGCCGACGTTCACGCGGATGTCCAGCAGCTTGGTATTCACTTCCTCCGGCGGATACTTGTAGGCCACGGACCAGCGCGGCACACGCGAGGTATTGCCCAGGGCCCGCTGCAGGGAAAAGTCATCGACCTTGACCACAATGCCGTCGATTTCGTGGGAGAGATCGTGCCGGTGCTCGCCGTTGTCGGCAATGTACTTCAGCACTTCCTCGTAGGTGTCCAGCACCTTGTAATAGGGCGACGTCGGCAGTCCCCACTGCTTCAGCAGTTCGTAGGTTTCGGACTGGCTGGCCACGTTGAGTCCTTCGCGCGCCCCGATGCCGTGCACGTACATGCTCAGCGGGCGGCGGGCGGTGACTTCGGGGTCCTTCTGCCGCAGGGAACCGGCGGCGGCGTTGCGCGGGTTGGCGAAGGGGGCCTTGCCCGCTTCCACCATGGTTTCGTTCAGGTGCGCGAACTCCTTTGAGGGGATGAAGACCTCGCCGCGGATTTCCATTTCCGCCGGGAGGTCCTCGCCCTTGAGGGTGCGCGGGATGGAGGCGATGGTGAGTACGTTGTGGGTGATGTCCTCCCCCGTCGTGCCGTCCCCGCGGGTGGCGGCCCGGACCAGTTCGCCGTCGCGGTAGAGCAGGTTGACCGCAAGGCCGTCGATCTTCAGCTCGGTCAGCCACTTGATCTGCGCACCGGGGGCAATGTTGGCCACGGAGGACTCGGCCTTGCGTACCCAGGCGTCGAGCTCGTCGAGGGAGAAGACATCCTCGAGGCTGTACATCCGCTGCAGGTGTTCCACCGGCGAGAACGCCGCGGATACTTCGCCGCCTACCTCCTGGGTGGGCGAGTCATTGGTGACCAGCTCCGGGTGCAGCGCCTCGATCTCTTCCAACCGGCGGTACAACCGGTCGAACTCGGCGTCCGAAACCAGCGGTGCGTCTTCGTTGTAATACGCGAAGCGGTAGCGGCGCACCTGCTCGGAGAGCGTCCGGTACTCCTCGCGCAGGTCGTCTGCGGGCGGGGTGTCCGTGCTGACCGACTCGACGGCGGCTTCTGTGTCCGTGGGTTCCGGGGATGTCTTGGCTGTGCTCACCTAACCAATCTTGCCGTATAGCGCCCGGTTGCGGGAGTTGCGCGGGACGGCGACGCCGGACGTTCGGTCCGGCATCGGGATCGCCAGCCAAACAGGTCCATGGCCTGGATGAGGCGAACCCGAGCCGTACTCGCCGCCCTGGCCTCTGCCTCAGGACCCGAACGTCGGAGCCAACCACTCCGTTGGACCAAATCCAGGCCGCCATCCTTCAGGCAGTAGTTAGCCGATGTTCTGCACGGCGGACTTCGCCCGCGCACCCGCACCCGCAGCCGTCTCATCATTCTGCGACAGCGTCTGCTTCACCAACGCAATAATGTTCCGCGTCTCGTTGGCCGCGTTCCGGA
>NZ_JAJFZY010000012.1:0-228763 GCF_020731025.1 Arthrobacter sp. zg-Y895 | reverse complement strand
AGTTAGCCGATGTTCTGCACGGCGGACTTCGCCCGCGCACCCGCACCCGCAGCCGTCTCATCATTCTGCGACAGCGTCTGCTTCACCAACGCAATAATGTTCCGCGTCTCGTTGGCCGCGTTCCGGAAACGGTTCTCCACCGCCTGGTAATCCTCCGACACACCATCAGCCTGGAAATCCGACATAGCCGCATTCACGGCCTTCTCACGCTCACCGATCAACGACTCCAGCCGGGCAACAATCGACTGGATATCCCCCTGCACCGCAGAGGAAGTATCAGTGTCATAGCTCAAACGATCCTGGGACATGGCAAATCCTTTCAACACCGGCACCCACGTGCCGGAAAGCAACGGAACTAAGAAAAGGGACAGAAGAACTAGCGCGAGGAACCGAAACGCGCCGAGTCGAACGACGCCGAGCCCTGCTGCTGGGCCGCGTTGTCCGCAGCCTCCTGGTCACCGGTCTGGAAGTGCCGGTCCATCTCCGACTGACCCATCAGGATCGCCGAGAGGGAGCTGTTGAGCTCATTGGCAACCTCATCCGTGCGGGCCTTGAACTCGTCAAACTTCACCCGGCCGGCACCGTTGAACTTGCCCTCCAGCGGCGCCGCAGCCTCCATCAGGCTCCGCACCAGCTGCCCCAGATCCTCATTGGAGGAACCCGTCTGCTGCGTCAACGTCCCAAGGGTCGAAGAACCCATATCAAACTTCATGGCAAACCACCTTTTCGGCACCCCTCGGCGCCCTCGTCCGAACTGTTCCCCCGAGCAGCCGGACGAATTCACCCAAAGGTAAATCCCGTTCCATTTGCCGGTAACCCCCATCAAACCCACAGAAACCAACCCGGTCAAGGAAAACACATGGGCAGAACTACCCATCGGGACTGCGCTCGGCTAAAGGGCCGGCAGGGGGTCGGGTTAAAACGACAACGGCGCCGGACCCAGTCCGACGCCGTTGTTTTGGTACTCAGCAGTTAGCCGATGTTCTGCACGGCGGACTTCGCCCGCGCACCCGCACCCGCAGCCGTCTCATCATTCTGCGACAGCGTCTGCTTCACCAACGCAATAATGTTCCGCGTCTCGTTGGCCGCGTTCCGGAAACGGTTCTCCACCGCCTGGTAATCCTCCGACACACCATCAGCCTGGAAATCCGACATAGCCGCATTCACGGCCTTCTCACGCTCACCGATCAACGACTCCAGCCGGGCAACAATCGACTGGATATCCCCCTGCACCGCAGAGGAAGTATCAGTGTCATAGCTCAAACGATCCTGGGACATGGCAAATCCTTTCAACACCGGCACCCACGTGCCGGAAAGCAACGGAACTAAGAAAAGGGACAGAAGAACTAGCGCGAGGAACCGAAACGCGCCGAGTCGAACGACGCCGAGCCCTGCTGCTGGGCCGCGTTGTCCGCAGCCTCCTGGTCACCGGTCTGGAAGTGCCGGTCCATCTCCGACTGACCCATCAGGATCGCCGAGAGGGAGCTGTTGAGCTCATTGGCAACCTCATCCGTGCGGGCCTTGAACTCGTCAAACTTCACCCGGCCGGCACCGTTGAACTTGCCCTCCAGCGGCGCCGCAGCCTCCATCAGGCTCCGCACCAGCTGCCCCAGATCCTCATTGGAGGAACCCGTCTGCTGCGTCAACGTCCCAAGGGTCGAAGAACCCATATCAAACTTCATGGCAAACCACCTTTTCGGCACCCCTCGGCGCCCTCGTCCGAACTGTTCCCCCGAGCAGCCGGACGAATTCACCCAAAGGTAAATCCCGTTCCATTTGCCGGTAACCCCCATCAAACCCACAGAAACCAACCCGGTCAAGGAAAACACATGGGCAGAACTACCCATGCGGCCGGTGCCCGCGGATAATGTTCCGCTATTCCCAAGGCACCCGCCGCCGCTAGGACGGCAACAGTCCTTGCGGCGGTGCGCCCGGACTGCTAGGCCTGTTGGTAGATAAACTGCGACAGAAGCAGTCGCCGCCCCCAGCGGCAGACATCGCGATGAAGGGAAGTGCGGCGTGGCCAGGAAAGAACCCCGCGTTAAAGAAGTCAACGAGAGCGACATAGAGGTCAAGGGACAGCCGAAGGAGTGGGCGGCGGGACTTCCTGCCGTCTACCACTCCATGAAGCCGGCGATTGAACACATGGGGCTCGCCCGCGCCTTGGGGACCACCTTCCGCATGAACCAGAAGCACGGATTCGACTGCCCGAGCTGCGCCTGGCCGGACCCGAAGGACCGCAGCCCGTTCGAATACTGCGAAGAGGGAGTCAAGGCCGTCACGTGGGAAGCCACCCCGGTGGTTATTTCCTCGGACTTCTGGGCCGAACACAGCCTCACGGACCTGCGCGGTCGTTCGGAATACTGGTTGGGCATGCAGGGCAGGCTGACCGAGCCCCTGTACAAGCCGGCTGGTGAA
This sequence comes from Arthrobacter sp. zg-Y895, assembly GCF_020731025.1. Lineage (NCBI taxonomy): Bacteria > Bacillati > Actinomycetota > Actinomycetes > Micrococcales > Micrococcaceae > Arthrobacter > Arthrobacter sp. zg-Y895. The sequence continues at coordinate 226,345 of NZ_JAJFZY010000012.1, read as the reverse complement.
GACCATTACCGGCCCGTCAGCTGGGATGAAGCACTGGGGATCGTGGCTGACCGGCTCAAGGCCCTGGATTCCCCGCACGAAGCGGCGTTCTACACCAGCGGGCGCACCTCCAACGAGGCGGCCTTCCTGTACCAGCTCTTCGTTCGCGCCTATGGCACGAACAACCTGCCCGACTGCTCCAACATGTGCCACGAGTCCTCAGGCTGGGCCATGGGCCAGACCATCGGAATCGGCAAGGCCACAGTGACTTATGACGATTTCGGCCAGGCCGACCTGATCATCCTCATGGGCCAGAACCCGGGTACCAACCATCCGCGCATGCTTACCGCACTGGAGCTGTGCAAGCGCAACGGCGGCAACATCGTAGCCGTGAACCCGCTTCCCGAGGCCGGGCTGAAGCGCTACAAGAACCCCCAGAAGGCCCGGGGCATCGCAGGAAAGGGCACCGAACTCGCGGACCAGTTCCTGCAGATCCGGCTCGGCGGGGACATGGCCCTGCTCCAGGCCATTTCCAAGCGGGTGTTCGAGGCGGAGGACAAGAACCCGGGAACCGTCCTTGACCACGAATTCCTCGAGGAGCACTGCGAAGGGCTGGCAGACCTCAAGGAACATCTGCTGCTGCTCGATGATGAGGAAGTGCTGGAAGCCACCGGACTGCGCGCCGAGGAAATCGACGAACTGGCCGAACGCTACCTGCGGGCCGAAAAGGTAATCATCACCTGGGCCATGGGCATCACCCAGCAGAAAAAGGGCGTCGCCACCATCAAGGAGATCATCAACCTCCTGCTGCTGCGCGGCAACATCGGCAAGACCGGCGCCGGCGCCGCCCCTATCCGCGGGCACAGCAACGTCCAGGGCGACCGCACCATGGGCATCTGGGAACAGATGCCGGGGACCTTCCTCGACTCGCTCGGCAAGGAGTTCAACTTCGACCCGCCGCGCGAGCACGGCGCCGACGCCGTGGAAACCTTCCTCCGGATGCAGGACGGCCGGATCAAATTCTTCATGGCGCTCGGCGGAAACCTGATCTCCGCCATCTCGGACACCCACTTCGCCGAGGCCGCCATGCAAAAGACGGACATGACCGTGCAGATGTCCATCAAGCTCAACCGCTCCCATCTGGTCACCGGCAAGGAAGCGCTGATCCTTCCGGTGCTGGGCCGTACCGAAATCGACGTCCAGGAAACGGGCCGGCAGTTCGTATCGGTGGAGGACACGGTCTGCGTTGTCCACGCTTCGCACGGCGGGGTGGAACCTGTCTCCAAGAACCTGCTCTCCGAACCGGCCCTCGTCGCCCGGCTCGGTGCCCTGGTGATCGGCGACCGGATCGATGCCGACTGGGCCGGCTTCGAGAAGGACTACGACCTGATCCGGGACCACATCTCCCGCGTAGTCGCGGGCTGCGAAGACTACAACGAGCGGATCCGCCACGAGGGCGGGTTTGTACTGCCCAACGGCCCCCGTGATTCGCGGACCTTCCACACGCCCACCGGCAAGGCGGTCCTGACGGTTAATGACCTGGAAGCGGTGCAGCGTCCGGAAGGCACCCTGCTGCTGCAGAGCATGCGCTCCCATGACCAGTGGAATACCACCATCTACGGGCACAATGACCGGTACCGGGGCATCAAGGGCGGCCGCCATGTGCTGTTTATGAACTCCGGTGACATCGAGGAACTCGGCCTGGCAGACGGCCAGTACATCGACATCCACGGTGTCCACCACGACGACGCCAAGCGTGTCCTGCGCAATTTCCGGGTGGTCTCGTACCCCACGCCCAAGGGCTGCGTGGCGGCGTACTACCCGGAAGCCAACGTGCTGGTACCGCTGGACCACGTTGCCGAGGGCAGCAACACCCCGGTATCCAAGACCGTGCTGGTCAAGGTGGTACCGGCCGCACAACAGACTGCGGGCCCGGAAGACAAGATGCGCCGCGAAACGGCACCCGTGTAGGCAGCAACAGCCACTACGCACAACAGGCCAGGATTTCGGTCCCGGCCTGTTGTGCGTATCGACGTCTCCTTACTGGGCAGAACCCTTCCAACCGGGCTGGTCCGGCCCTTCCAAGCCGGTTTCAGCCAGCTGGAAGGCGGTGTCTGCCGCTTTCTGGACCGCTTCTTCAGAGGATTTCCGCCCGCTGGTGGTGGTGAGTCCGGCTGCATACCCGACCACAAAGGCACTGACCAGGCCCGCGTTGTCTGCAACGGTCCGGGCCGACTTCTCCCCCAGCTCCATGAGCATCTTGTGGTCCACTTCAAGATCCAGGATCTGCAGGGCCTGGGTGAGGCGCCTGCTCCAATCGTTCAGTCGGCGCTCTTCAATCTCCGGGTTGGTGCTCATTGCGGCTCCTTCATCGGTGCGTGTGCGGTGATTAATTAGTCAAGCTTTAGCACCCGCGGCCCGGCATCCACAACGTACGCCTCAGCTTCGACGGTGCGGCACCGGCGCGTGTGACGCAGACCCCACCCGGATCGTGTAAGGATATGTCGGTACTTGTCCAAGTGGTGGGGGGACTTATTTTGGCGAGCGATTATGACAATCAGCTGATCGAATCCGTGACCGTGCGCCGGAACCGGCTGCTCGGCGCCCTGCTGTACGGGGAAAACCCGAACGAGCGCCGGTGGATGGACAGTGTGCGCCTCTTCCTGTTCAGCGTGGCGGCTGCAGCGGTCATCGCCGCGGTCTGCGTGGGGTATTCCTTTGTGAGCAACCTGCTGGAAGAGAACCGCCAAAAGCAGGAGGAGCAGCGCCGGCAGCAGAATTCGGCCGCCTACCACTCTTCGGACCCCCGCGATGCGCATTACGACGCCGGTCCCGCCGCCGGCCGGTACAACGTTGCCTTTTCGATGCAGACAGGATCCTAGCCGCCATGGCCCATGCCTTCACCCGAGTGACACTGATCGGTTCCCGGCGCCACCTGGACCTGCTCCTGCCGTCGGACCAGCCCGTCGGTGCACTGATGCCGCAGGTCCTGGAGCTGCTGAACGACCCGCCGGCAGATGAGGTGGCCGCCAAGGTCCTGGTCGGACCCGACGGCACCGAGTTGTCCGCGGAGAGCACGCTGAGCAGTGCGGCAATAGCCGATGGTTCCTCGCTGCTGCTCTGCAACGCGTCCGAGGCTCCCCCCGCCGCCGTCGTCTATGACGTCACGGACCTGGTGGTCAGCGAAACCGAGGCTGTCTCGGGCCGCTGGACCGACAGGTTCCGGGAACTGACCGCCGGCATCTTCGCTGCCGTGGGCCTGTGGGCAGGCGCAGAGATCCTCCTGGGCGCGGTGGCCCCCGACGACGCCTGGTGGCTGCTGCTCTCCGCGTCCCTGGTGCTCCTCACGGCCGGCACGGCGCTGGCACGGCCGCCCCGGACGTCCGCCATCGGCCCCACGCTGCAGGGGGCCGGCTGGCTGCTGGGCTTGGGTGCCCTGCTGCGCGGCGACCTGGAACCGGAAACAACCCTGCTGTTGTTCGCCGGACTGTCCGTGCTGACCCTTGTGGGAATGGGACTGAGCGCAGCCAACCCGCGGGCCCTCTTCACGGGCGCCGGCACCCTTGCCTTGGCCACCGTCATCTGGGCGGCGGCGGGAATCATTTCCGAGAACCCTTCCCGCACGGCAGCGCTGGCCGCCGTGGCGAGCGTCCTCCTGCTCGGCCTGCTCCCGAAGCTGGCGCTGTCCGCCTCCGGCCTGGCAACCCTGGATGACCAGCGTGCCACCGGTGGAACCATCAGCAGGACGGATGCGCTTGAGGCCGTGGCCGGCGCCCACCGGGGGCTCACCCTGGGCGCGATCCTTACGTCGGTTTCCATAGCGTTGGGGCTCTGGGTGCTCGGTACCGACGCGGAGCACCAGAAATGGACGCTGCCGCTGCTGTTCGCCCTGACCCTGGCGGTCTTCCTGCGGGCCCGCTCCTTCCCGCTCGCCGCCGAACGCATTTCGCTGTACGCCGCGTCCGGTGTGGGGCTGACCGCCCTCACCCTCGCGTCCCTGCGGTTTTTCTCCTCCGCGCCCTGGGCTGTGGGCCTGGCGGTGCTGATCCTTGCCGCCTGCATCGCGGCCAGCCTGACCCTTGACCTGCCGGACCACGCCGAAGCCCGCCTTCGACTGCTGGCCAAGCGCCTGGAGACCTTCGCCATCCTGGCATCGATTCCCCTGGTCATCGGGATGTTCGGCATTTACTCCCAGCTGTTGGACAGCTTCTGATGGGCGCATCGCTTCACCCGCGGGTTTGCCCGCCATCCGACACCTTTCATCCCGCTGATCCGGCCGCCGCGGCCGGTGGAGGACTATAGCCATGAGCTCACCTGTGAACGCCGAGCCGCTGCCCTACGGTGCCCCTGGTACCGCCACTCCGGACGGCTTCGAATCAACGCCCCAGCGACTCCGCCGCACCCTGCGGACCCGTCCGGCCGAGGGCCTGCTCCGCCGCTCGGTCAGCTCCGCGGGGAACCTCTTCCGCGGGGATGACTATCCGCACCGTCTGGCCGAGGCGGCGGCCGGGGCGCAGGCACCGGTGTCCACCGGCCGGCGCATCGCCGTCGTCGGCTCCCGCGGCGGTGCCGGGAAGACCACGCTGGCGGCCCTGCTCGGATCGGTTTACTCCTCCATGCGCACCGACGCCGTGACGGTCCTGGACAACGCTCCCTCCGGCGGCACGCTGGCGCTGCGCACCGGCGTCCCCGACGCAGCCTCCCTGGATATCGCCGCAGCCGAGCTGTCCCGCCGCCCTCCGACGTCGCTGGCTGACCTCTCCGCACTGCTGACCCCCGCCGGCCGCGGTAACCTGCTGGTCACCGGGCGCCGCGGCACCGGTGGACGGCCGGCCGCCGACGACGCCGCCGCCAAGGCACTGTCCCTGGCCATCTCCCGGTACTGCCCCATCACCGTGATGGACTGCGGCACCGGACTGGATCTCCCCAGCACGCGTTGGGCGCTTTCCCAGTCGCATCTGGCGGTCTTCGCGACAACGGCCTCCGTGGCTGGCCTGGAAGATGCCGGCCTGTACGCCACGGCCTGGCAGCGGGACCCGGCACTGGCAGCCGTGCCGCTGCTGGTGGTGGTAGTCCGGAACCAGCCGGACGGGCCGTTCCGCGCCGACGCCGAAGCGCGCCGTTTGACGCGCATGGGTATCGACGCCGTCGGGCTGGGATATGACCGGCACCTCGCCGCCGGAGTGGAAATCAGCCTTGGCCTGCTGGCCCGGCGAACCCGTCTCGAGGCGGCCGCCCTGGCCGCCGGCGTCCTGGCTCGGGCCACGGCATGAGCGTCCGGATCCTGCACCGGCCGGCCCGGACCACAGCGCCCGCCCGCGGCCTGGAACCGTTCACCATGGACGCCCCGCCGCAGATGGAACAGGGCAAGGGCGGCATGAACATGATGTCGTTGGTACCCCTCCTCGGTGCCGGCGTCTCCATGACGGTCATGATGCTCTTCCGCGGATCCCCGCTGGCTGCTGTGGGCGCACTGGCCATGGTGGTCACCATCCTGGCCTCCGTCATCATGATGGTCAGCCAGCGCGGAAAGCAGGGCCGCCAGCGCAAGGACCGGCGGGAAAACTATCTCGAATACCTCGAACGCTGCCGCGCCACGCTCCGAGCCGAGGAACACACGGCCGTCAAGGTGGCCCGGATTGCCAGCCCGCCGCCGGACGCCCTGTTCGACATCATCCGCAATACCCGCAGGATCTGGGAGCGGCGGCGCCACAACGAGGATTTCCTTGACGTGCGCATCGGCACCGGTCCGCGGCAGAACCGGGAAGTACAGATCATGAACTCCGGGTCCGCGGTGATGCAGAGTGACACCTTCATGATGACGGAACTGGAGATCCTCAAGCGGCGCTACGAGTCCAGCCCCGAACTGCCGTTGACGGTACCGCTGGACTGCGCCGGGAATGTCAGCATTGTCGGCTCACGGGAGTTCGTGCTGCGGGTCAGCCGCCTGCTGCTGGTCCAGGGTGCGGCCTTCCATTCCCCGGAGGACCTCCACCTGGCCCTGGCCGTGCCCGAGGCCGAACGGGAAAACTGGGAGTGGGCCACTTGGCTGCCGCACTTGGCGGACCAGAAAAGCACCCACCGCACCGGGCCTGTCCGGCGGCTCGCCCCGTCCATGGACGTCTTGTCGGACCTGCTGGCCGATGACCTCCACGGACGTTCCAGCCTGGCCGCGGAGTCCCGGAAAAACTTCCTGCGCGGAGGCGTGGGCACGGCACTGCCCCGCCTGCTGGTGGTTGCCGATTCCTACGGAGAGCTACCGGTGGAGCTGGCAGTCCCGGACAAGCAGTCCTCCCCCGGCGCCCTTGGGATCACCACGCTGTTCCTGGTGCAGGAACGCCGGCAGGAACCCAGCGAAGTGGCCATCCGCATCAGTGAGGACGGCGAAGGTTTCCGGGTGGAAAACTACCGGACCGACCCCGTGGAGCCGGTGGTTGAGGCGGGCACCCTGGACCAGTTGCCGGTCCCGCTCGCGCAGTCCCTGGCCCGCAGCCTGGCCCCGCTGCGGCTCTCCCCCGATTCGATGGAACACGATTCCTCGGAAAACTCGGAGGGGTTCCTGGAAATGCTGGGCCTCTCCCCGCGGCTGGATGAAGCCGATATCCGCCGGTTGTGGAAGCCCCGCGGGGAGGTGGACTTCCTGCGGGTTCCGCTGGGCCCCGATGACCGCGGCCGTCCGGCCCTGCTGGACCTGAAGGAATCGGCACAGTTCGGGCACGGCCCGCACGGCCTGTGCGTGGGTGCCACAGGCTCCGGCAAGTCCGAAATGCTGCGCAGCCTCGTGGTGGGCCTGCTGGCCACGCACTCCCCCGAGGTGCTGGCCATGGTGCTGGTGGACTACAAGGGCGGCGCCACCTTTGCCCCCTTCGCCAACGCACCCCAGGTCACCGGCGTCATCACCAACCTTTCCGACGACGTCAGCCTGATCGAACGCGTCTACGCCAGCCTCTCCGGCGAGATCCAGCGCCGGCAGGAAGTCCTCAAAGAAGCCGGCAACCTCGCCAACATCACCGACTACCAGCTGCACCGGCAGGAGCTGCTGGCCCAGGGCAAAGACCTGGCACCGCTGCCCCACCTGGTGGTGATCATTGACGAATTCGGCGAGCTGCTGACCGCACGCCCGGACTTCATCGAGCTCTTCCTGTCCATCGGCCGCATTGGACGGTCGATCGGCGTTCACCTGCTGCTCTCCAGCCAGCGCATCGAGGGCGGCAAGCTCCGCGGCCTGGACACCTATCTCTCCTACCGGATCGGCCTGCGCACACTCTCCGAAGCTGAATCACGCACCGTGCTGGACACCCCCGACGCCTTCCACCTGCCGCCGGTCCCCGGGTTCGGGTACCTGAAGGTGGATACCACCACGTACACCCGGTTCAAGTCCGGGTATGTGTCCGGCCCGCTTGAGCTGGAAGAAGAGGACGAACCGGAGACCGACGACGCCGGGCGGCCCGCCGTCCTGCGCGTCCCGCGGTATGCCGCGACCCTCGAAGAGGCCGTACAGCAGGACCCCGCCAAACCGGCGTCGACCTCCGGCTCCAAACGCACCACCGGACCCACGGTGCTCTCCACCCTCATGGACACGCTCGCGAAATTCCCCCGCGCCGTCGAACCGATCTGGCTGCCGCCGCTCCCCGGAGGCATTGCGCTGGACATCGCCGCGGGTGGGCTGGACGCCACCAGCCACGGCATCCGGCTGGCTACCGGCGGCGGTTTGAAGGTCCCGGTAGGGCTGCTCGACGATCCGGCGAAGCAGTGGCAGGGCATCTGGGAAGTGGACCTGGCTGCCAACGGCGGCAATGCGGCAATTGTCGGCGGACCGCAGACCGGCAAGAGCACCGCCCTGCGCACGCTCGTCTCCAGCCTGTCCCTGACCCATTCCCCGGCCGAAGTGGGTATCTACGCCATTGACCTCCTCGGCAGCGGACTGGTTCCGCTCGAAGGGCTCCCCCACGTGGGTGGCGTGGCGGTACGCACCAACCGTGAGGTGGTCCGCCGTACGGTGGATGAAATCCTGGCCATGCTCGCCCAGCGGGAGCGGATCTTCGAGAAGTACCAGATCGACTCGCTGCCCACTCTGCGCCGCCTCTGTGCGCAGGGCGGCATCCCGGAACTGCCCAGCGCGGACATCGTGATGGTGCTGGACGGCTACGGGCAGCTCTCGGACGAGTTCGAAGAGATTGAAAAATCCGTGCATGCCCTGATCAGCCGCGGCGGCGGGTACGGCATCCATGTGGTGGTGACCTGCTCGCGGATGAACGAAATCCGCATTGCCCAGCAAAGCTTCTTCGGTAACCGGATTGAACTGCGCCTATCCGATCCCGGGGAGTCGGCGCACGGCCGGAAACTGGCCGAGGCCGTGAGCCCGGGAACGCCCGGCCGGGCGCTGATGGACCGGAAGTTGCAGGGGCATTTCGCCCTTCCGCGCATCGACTCCGAATCGGACCCGGACACCGCCAACTCCGGGATGCGGGATCTTGTGGACGCGGTTTCCGCTTCCACGGACGAACGCGCCATGCAGGTTCGCGTGCTCCCCGCAGTGGTGGACGCAGCAAGCGCACCCACACCGACGGCCCCCGCCACGGTGCCGTTGGGCCAGCGCGAGACGGACCTGGGCACCGAACTGCTGGACCTGCACAACAAGGAACGCCATCTGGTGATCATGGGCGACGACGGCGCCGGCAAGACCAACGCCATGCGGTCGGTGATCCGCCGCCTGGCCGAACAGCACAACGCCGAGGACATTGTGTTCGCGGTTTTCGATCCGCGGCGCACGCTCACGGACGAGGTCCCGGACGACTACCTGGGCGGATATGCCACCAGCGCGGCCCTGGCCGAACAGCTGGCCTCTGCCGTGGCCGGCGAGCTGCAGAAACGGATCAGTGCCACCCCCGAAGAGGTCGCCGCCCTGCCCCGGGTGGTGCTGGTGATCGACGACTATGACGTACTGACCGCCGGCGGCTCGTCCCCCCTGAGCAGGTTGACGCCCTTCCTGCCGCTGGCCCCGGAAATCGGTCTGCACGCCGTGCTTTCCCGCCGGGTCCGCGGAGCCAGCCGGGGCATGTACGAGTCCTTCTTCACGGCCCTGCGTGATTCCGGTGCCGCGGCGCTGATTCTCTCCGGCGACCGCGGGGAAGGCACACTCATCAACGGTGTCCGGGCCCGGGCACTGCCGCCGGGACGCGCCCAGCTGGTCCAGCCCGGACGGCCGGTACAGACCCTGCAGCTGTTCTGGAACGAGACGGCCAGCGACGTGCTGGTGGGAGAACCGGGGCGCTGAGTTCGGGCTGGACGCCGCCCGGGAGCCCTATGCCCGGGAAACGGTGAAGCTGCGGTCACCGAAGAAAACGGTGCTGCCCACGGGGGCAAGGACGGGGCGCAGCGGTTCAAGTTCCTCCCGCAGTCCCTGGGCGGTGACGACGGCGCTGCCGTTGGTCGAATTGCGGTCCGTCACCCAGACGCCGTTCGGATCCGCCTGCAGGTGCAGATGGGTCTTGGAGACCGAGCGGCCCATGTCCGCGAAGTCGAGTAGCTGCCCCACCGTTTCCTGGGGCTTGGTTGCGGGATTCCGCCCCAGCAGCGCGGTGCCGGTGACGACGACGGCGGCACCGTCGTCGAACTGCACCAACACGCCGGTCGAGCGGTGCCGGGACGCTACCCGGGTCATTTCCAGCTCATCGTCCGGATGCTGGGGAACGTCCGCCGGGGCCGGGGCAGGGGCTGGCACAGGGGCTGGCAGCGCCCCGGCAGTCAGCGCCGCAGCCGCCGCGCGCCGCGGTGAGACCGGCGCCGGTGCGGCAGGCGCACCAGCCGTTGCGGCAGGCACGGTCTGGAACGGGGAGGAAGCAGTCTGGGGGGCGGCGGAGGCGAGGAACCCCGGCACCGCGGTGACCGGGCCGGCAGCAGGGACGGCGGTCGGCGTCGAGGACGGGTCGGCGCTCTGCTCCGGGGCAGCCGAACCGGCGGTACGGATTCCGCCGGTCAGCAGCGGATCACGGCCGGCCCGAACGTCCACCACCAGGGTGCCGGCAACCTTGTCATGCCAGCCCTGCCGCTGGTGGTTCTTATCCCACAGGTTGGAGACCAGCAGAACCACCGGCCCTACCACCACCACGCCGGACAGCCCCAGCAGTGCGTTTCGCAGCAGCACGGGGACCAGCCCCGGGGCGAGTCCGTTGCCGCCGGTGGTCCGGATGCCCAAGGCGAGGTTTCCCGGTGTCTTGCCGGAGCCGGCTTCCCAGATCCAGAGCCACAACGCGTATCCGCCGGCCAGTACCGCTCCCGTTGTCATCCCCAGCATCCGGGCGTCGTCGCCCCCGACCAGCCGGAACAGCCAGGTCACGGCCAGCAACAGCACCGCGGACGGCAGCGCGTCCAGTGCCTTGGCTGCCACGCGCTGGAAAGCCGTGGCATTGACGAGGTTCGTGCTGGAGGCCATCTAGGTGTTCCTTGTCGTTCTGTTGATCGAAGTACGGGCCCCGGGCAATGCCGCTTCGGGTGCCTGCTGCTGCACTTTTTCGGGGCCGGGAGCGGTCCCTGCCGGATCATCGGCAGGTCGGTCCAGCAGTGCCAGGTCGGCCGATGTTACGAGCTGGGATGTTACGGCATGCTCCACCAGACGGGCCCGCCGGTTCGATGCCGGCTTTCCCTCGGCCCCGCGCAGGCCCGCCACGCCCACCCGGTCCAGCTTGTCGCACACGTTATCCAGCTTCCGGTTGAACCGGGTCTGCGACCAGCCCAGCCGCTCCGCTGCCTCCGCGGATGTCGGCAGGGCGCTGTAGCCGGTGCCGTCGCGCCGCAGCAGCGGTTCCGCCAGCGCCACCATCACTGCCTTCTGGGACTCTGTGAAGAGCACGGGACCGATGGTGGTGTCCCCGCCGTCGGCTGCGCTGAGGGGATCCTGCCGGAAGGTGGGCGTTTTCAGGTGGACATCGAATTCGTAGGTGGTGGAACCGGCGCTGAAGATGATCCGGGTCTGTTCAAAGACCACAGGAAGCCGGGCTCCGGGAGCCAACCAGGCCTGCATACCGCCGCCCGAGTCCGCAATGGTCGCCGAAATCCGGCTGCCGATATTCGTCAGCCACCAGATTCCGTTGTCCTTGGCAATGCTGAGGAACTTCCGGTGCAGGTAGGGATTGTCGTCGATAGCCAGGTCGCCCTCCCGGCCGATGCTGAAAACGGCAGGCTCCTGCGGCTCGTACCATTCGCCGCAGTACTCTATGGCAAGCTCCCCCACGCGTCTCCCCCTCGTCCGGTTACCCGGCCTTTCGTGCGGCTCCCCCATGGCCCCGCTACGTCCTCATTGTCCATCCGCACCTGCTGCTTCTCACTGCGGCGCGCAGAACGCGACCGGCGGCGATGCTTTTCCGTTGTCCCTCGCCACCTGCACTTCTATGCAGGTCTCGCCGTCCGACGCCGGAACCTGTGCGTTGGTCTCCGGTGTCCGGACCATCTCTCCCCGGGCCGTGGCGCTGACCGTCCTCCACAAATAGATGTCCCCGTCTGCGGGCTCCGGGTTGCTCCAGGTGAACAACACCGAACCGTCCGCCACAGTGGCCGCCAGCGATTCCGGCGGAAGGACCGCACCTTCGGTCCCCGCCAGGGGGTTTTGCGCGGATTTCGACGGCGTGGGCAGGACGCTCTTCGGCTCCGTCTCGGGCAGCAGCAGGGCCGCGGCGACAATGCCGACGGCGGCCGCTGCCGCTGTCACCAGACCGATGCGCAGTGCAGTCTTGCCCCGGCGCCGGGGCGGTTCCGGCCAGCTGAAAGCCTCCGGGGCTGCCGGGTCCATGGCCCCCGGGGCCGGTCCCGCCGTCGCAAGTCCCGAGCGCATTACCGTGCCCTCATGGACCGCAGCAGCAGCTTCACCGCCGCCGGAGGCGGGGCCCGGGGAAACCGCAGCGGGGACCGCCGCCCGCGCCGTCCCGGGTGCGCCGGTGACTGACGACGTCGGGCGCTGCAAGGGTGCCCGGCGCGGCGGCGTTGTGGTGCCCGGATCAATGGAAACCACGCGCCGGATGCGGGTGCGGTCCTCGTCCTCGCCGCTCTCCTCAGTCGGGTCCGGTTCCTGCAACACCTCAAACGGCGTACTGGCGAGGTTCAGCTCACCTTGGATCCGCTGCAGTGCCAACCCGAAGGCGTAGGCGGAAGAGAACCGGGACTCGGGCGACTTGGCCATCGCCGTGGCCAAAGCCAGTTCCAGCGATTCCGGGACATCCGCCCGTCCGGTGGGCCGCAGCGGCTGGCTGACGATCCGGTCGATCAGTTCACGCTGGGTATTGCCTTGCCCGGGCAGGACAAACGGCGAGCGTGCCGCCAGCAGGGTGTACAGGGTGGCGCCGAGGGCCCAGACGTCAACGCGGATTCCGTCCGCCCGGCCGCCGGTGAGCGCTTCCGGAGGCGACCAGGGAATGGACAGTCCCAGGTCCTCGTCCTCGGCGGCCTCGGTGGTGCCGGAAATCCCGAAGTCGGTCAGGGCGGGACGGTTGTAGTCCGTGGTGAGGATGTTGGCGGGTTTGATGTCCCGGTGGGCGATGCCGGCACGGTGGGCAGTCTCGACGGCGGAAGCCACCTGGATGCCGATGGTGAGTACTTCGGCCAACGGCAGGCCGCCCTGGCGGTACCTGATGTCGAGGCTGGGCCGGGAGCAGTACTCCATGGCCAGATAGGAGTGGCCGGCCTCAGTGATGTCCGCTTCATAGATGGTGACGATGTACGGGTGCGAGGACAGCTGGGCCATGAGGTTCGCTTCGGCCTCGAAGCTGCGCCGGGCGCTGTTGGTGCGCAGGTCCGAGAGGAGCACCTTGACGGCAACCCGCCGCCGGGGATGGTCCTGCTCATAAAGGTAGACGTCGGCAAAACCGCCGGAGCCCAGGTGCCGCAGGTAGCGGTAGCCGGTGATTTCCGGCGGGGGTGCCGGAGCACGCTTCTTCATGCCAGTCCTTCGAACCGGATCCAGACGTCGTCGCCCAGCTCGGCGGTATCGCCGTCGAGCACGATCACCCCTTCACCCTGGCCAAGGCGGTGCGGCAGCTGTCCGTTGCGGACCAGCACGGTGCCGTTCGTGGAGAACAGGTCCCGGAGCATCACATGCCATCCCTCCAGCCGGATCTCGGCGTGCGAGCGGGAAATGTCGCCGCCGCTGCTGGGCACCTGCACCATCCGCGGCATGTCGGACCCCTGAGCCCTGGCCACGGACGGCTGGCGTCCAACAACAATGTTCCGGTCCAGGACCTCCGCCTGGCCGGTGGAAAACACCGCCCGTCCCAGGGCAGGACGGCTAACCGGGTGGGGCTCTTCGCCCAGCTGCTGCCCGCAATGTACACACACGCTGCGCGTAGGCGGATTCGCATGTCCCTGCGGGCAGGTCCGGGCCAGAACCGTCGGGGCCGTATTCGGCTGGCCGGCAGGGGCCGGCGCCGGTGCTGCCTTCGTCAGTTCGCTGCTCATGATGGTGTCGCCGTCGTGGTCCAGGTCTTCCGGAGCCTGACCGGCAGTTGCCGCGGTTGCCGTCGGTGTTGCCGCCGGTACTGCCGGGGCGGCGGGTGCTGCCGGTGCTGGGGCCAACGGTGCCGGGGCTACCGGGGCTGCAGCAGCCGGAACCGGGACCGCAGGCACGGGGACTGTGGCCGGACGCCCGGGGGCACCGACGGGGCCCGTCGAGGTGCTGCCCAGCCACGGAACCGAATCGATCAGTGCACCGGACAGCGCGTCAGCCGCCTTCGGTGCAGGCGGAAGGGATGCTTCGGCAGGCTGGAGGGTATCCGACGGGACGAACGCCTCCTCCGGGGGACGGACTGTCTCGCTCAGATCCGGCTCCTCGGCGGAAACCTGCTCCTGCGCGGGTTCGACGGATTGCCCCGCTGCCGGACCGGGTTCAAGAGGCTCCGCTGCCGGACCGGGTTTGAGAGGGTCGGCAGCTTTCCCTTCCGGGGAAGGGGCCTGGATTGGTGCCGGCTGGGATTCCATGGGTTGGACAGGCACGGGCTGGACAGGTCCCGACCGGACAGGCACCGGCTGAACCTGCGCAGGCTGGGATTCGGCGGGCTTCGCACCGCCGGTTCCCCGCGCACCAACCTCCCCCGAGCCGACTTCCAGTGAACCGAATTCCAGCATCGAGACCAGGGCAGCGCCGCTTTCGAGCGGCAGCAGCGGCTTCTCCGCGGAACTTCCGGCAGCACCGTCCGAAGCCGCCGCCTTCAGGGTGAACGAGCCGCCAGCCGGCAGAACCCGCTCGCTCCAGGTGGTGACAAATTCGCCCGACGCCGCCGGCTCATCCTTCCCGGCCGCCTGCAGTTCCAGCGGACCGCGCAGGATGACATGCAGGCGCTCCCGGTCCCTCAGGGAAAGCACACCGAAGGAAGGCATATCGGCCAGGCTGCCGGAGAGTCCCCCGGAGACAGCCGAAAAAACGCGGTCGAGTGCCGGCGTCGTTCCCAGCAGGGACCAGATCTCCCGTATCCGCTCTTCCCCGGTGTCCGGGGGCAGCAGGCACAGCACCGAATCGCGAACCAGGCATAGCCACGTCCCGGGGCGGTAGCGCAGGTCTTTCATTCCTCTGCGGTCTTCCGTGATACCGCCGGGTCAGTGCCGGAACCCGCCGGGTCGCCTTCGACGGGACGTGAGCCGGTGGGCTGCTCGCCCTGGGCCGCTCCGGGCAATGTGATGGCGGCGGACTCATGTCCGTCCGGTCCGCCCTCGGCGTCGATGACCAAAACCGTGACGTTGTCCCTCCCGCCCGAGCGCAATGCAGCCTGCACCAGGGCGGCACAGGCGTCCTGGGGGTTGGTGACGGACGTCAGGATCTGCAGGATGTGCCCGTCCGCAACCTCGCCGGTGAGGCCGTCGGAGCAGACCAGGAGCCGGTCCCCGGGTTCCACCGGGATCAGCCAGAAGTCCGCCTCGGCATCATTGCCGGTGCCCAGGGCGCGGGTGACTACGTGGCGGCGCGGATGCACCAGGGCCTCGTCCGCAGTGATCTGTCCCAGATCCACCAGTTCCTGGACCTCGGAGTGGTCCACGGTGATCTGTTCCAGCACGCCGTGGCTCAGCCGGTAGGTGCGTGAATCGCCCACGTTGAACACCAGCCAGTAGGGGTTTCCCCCTTCCCGGACAAGGACGGCGCCGGTCAGTGTGGTGCCGGCCCGCCCGCCTGTGGCTTCACGGATGCGGTGGTCCGCCTCCTTGACCAGGGCCTCCAGCTGTTCGGCGGAGAACTCCGGCAGGTGCTTGCCCACTATCGGGGAATCACCAAGGGTCCGGACACAGATGCTGCTGGCCACCTCCCCCGCCTCATGCCCGCCCATGCCGTCGGCGATGGCAAAAATCGGGTCTGCGGCGATGAGCGAGTCCTCATTCAGTTCGCGGCGCAGTCCGCGGTCCGAGGCGTAGCCAAACACGGCGTGCATATCGGTATCCGGGGATGCAGTTTCGTCGGAGTTCATTCACGCCCTATCCGGAAGGTTCACTAAAGTGATCTGGCTTACGAGTTCTCTTGCTTACCCTAGCCGACGGCAGCGCCCAGCGGTCCGGGGTGAGGCGGCGGGTCCACATCCGCGCGTCGAGCAGCAGGGAGCGCGGCGAATAGCGGGCCCGCTGGCGCCGCCAGAAACCCACGGATCCTGCAAGCCTGCCCAGGT
The DNA here is from genome assembly GCF_020731025.1 of Arthrobacter sp. zg-Y895. NCBI lineage: Bacteria > Bacillati > Actinomycetota > Actinomycetes > Micrococcales > Micrococcaceae > Arthrobacter > Arthrobacter sp. zg-Y895. The sequence goes on along the minus strand of NZ_JAJFZY010000012.1, from coordinate 210,731 downwards.
GCTCCTCGACCTGCTTCCAGTACTCTTCCACCTCGGCCTCGGAAGGTTCACCCGGGCCGAAGATACCTGCGTCGGCGCGCCGGGCCAGGAGAGCAGTCGAATCCGCCGTGACCGGGAACGCATGCTGCAGGAGGGCGGCATGTTCGCGTCGGGTCGCGTGGCTGGGCGGGCGGCTGCCGAGATCGGTCGCCAGGCTCACCACTTCCTTCCAGCCGCCGCCGACCCGCCGGGAGGGTGTGCCGGACTTCCGCCGGGACCGGCGCCGTCGGACCTTGACCAGCAGGATCAGCAGCAACGGGCCCAGCAGGATGACAAGCGGCAGCGAGGCCAGGGCCACAAGGCGCAGCCAGTACCGGAACGTAGCCCAGAAATCGTCTTCCTGCTCCTCGGGGTCCTGGGCCTCGGCCTCGGTGTCCGGAGGCAGCTCGGCCGGTTCCTGCGGCGGAGGCGGCGGCTGCAGGACCTGGGGTTTCGGCGTGGACTTCGGTTGCTGCTGCGGCGGGACCGGTTCGTTGTCCTCATCCGGGGTGGGGAAGAAAGGCACCCAGCCCACGTGTTCGAACTCCACCTCCACCCAGGCGTGGACGTCGTCACCGGTGATTTCCAGCGGCGCCGACGGATCCTTCACTTCGTCCCAATCCGGATAGAAGCCCATGACCACGCGTGCCGGGATGCCCAGCTTGCGTGCCATCAATGCCATGGCGACGGCATACTGCTCGTCGTCGCCCACCATTTGGTCCGCATCCATCAGCCGCAGCATCCGCGCGGCTCCGTGGCCTGGCAGCGAGGGGGTCTCCCCCTCCTTGCCGTTGCTGAAGAAGCCCTCCGAGGCGAGGATCTGCTGCAGGCGGCGCACGCGCTGGACCGGGCGGGACTCATCGCCCACGTAATCCGCCGCCTTCGAGCCCAGGATCGGCGGATCGTTGTAGACCCTGGGAAGCTGGGTGGAGGAGAAGCGGTATTTGGCCAGCTGGGCGTCGTCGGGCTCTTCGGGGAAAAGGACACTGGCCTCATAGGTGTCCCCGGGCTGCAGCTGCGCCACCGTCAACGCCGTACCGGAGGCTTCGCTGTAATAGAGGCCAGCGGCAAGGTCCGCGGCCCGGTCACCCGCCACCTTGAAGCCCGTGGCCTGCCCGCCTGCCGGAACCCAGGCGCCGCTGTACTCACCAACGGTGAACTTCAGGTTCGCCTTGGTGCCGTCCTCGTCGGCCGTCTGGGCCAGGTCCGAGCGTGCGTCACCCACGCGGGTGAAGTTCCCGTTGCTGCCCGGGTCCACGGTGTAGACCACGCCGTCGTAGGCGTCCAGGGCGGCCAGGCGGATGCGCTGGCCCTCGGGCAGTCCTTCCACCGTAAAGAGCGTGGTGTCCGATTCGTCCTTCACGTACCGCCGGAAATCCGTGAGCGGGCTGGGATAGTCGAAGAGGTCCACGGGCGGCTCGACGACGTCGCGCAGCACCTGGCGGTCGGTGCCCTGGTCCAGCAGCGGAGCCGCGCCGAGGGACGCAGCCAGCGCTGCGGCAAGCACGGCCGCCCCGAAACCGAGCCGCCGGGCGCGGGCGGCGCGGGCCGCAGCGGACGGTTGCCCGGACGCACTGCGGAGGTTTCGCCGGGTAGCCTCCCCCGCGGACGCCGCGGCAGCTGGGCCGGTGCCCTCCAGGGTAATGGTTTCCACCGTGGACCGGCCCAGCTCCCGCCGGTAAGCGAGCCAAGGCATCGTCAGGGCAATCAGCACGGCCCCGCGGATGCCGGGCAGGGGCGCCTCGTCCGTGCCGAAGGCTATGCCTGCAACGAACACGGCCATGACAGGAACCAACACCCAGTAGGGCCGGCGGGCACGCCAGGCGAGGAGCCCGGCCACCAGTCCGCCGACCAGGCCAAGCAGGAACGGTACTACCAGCATGCCCGCCGCGAGGCCGACCGGCGGCGCGATGGTCAGCAGGTCCTTCCACGCGAAAACGATGCCCAGGACCAGCACCCGGACGGAAGCGAACGAGGGGACGATGCCGGCGATGGCTTCGAGCGGTGCCGCGAAGGCGCTGCCCAGCAGCACATAGGTGCCGGCCGCAGCGCCTGCGGTGGCCCAGAATCCCCAGCGAAGCCGGGCGGACGCTTCGGCCAGGCCCAGGCCCAGCAGGATGCCGCCGATCCCGGCTACCAGGAACCGCATATCCCAGCCGAAGGTGGGCCCGAATCCCAGGATCCCGAGGGTCAGCACTGCCGTGAGCAGCGCCCAGTCAGCCAGCCGGGGCAGCAGGGCTGCCGCCTTCGGACCGGTTACGTCCATGCTCACGCGACAGCCTTCCGCAGCACGCCGGGGAGGGACTCCAGGTCCCCGATGTCCAGGACCGCAAGATCGCCGATGGCGGCCAAAGCGGGTTCCAGGCCCATTCCGCAGCGCAGCGCAATACAGCGGATGCCCGGTGGAACCTTCATCGAGGCGGACCGCAGCGCGGCGCCGTTGGGTTCGGTCCCCGTTACAAGGAACACGACAGAGGCGTTGGGCACGGCATCCGCCGTGATCCGGGCGAGGTCGACGATCCCGGAAGTGCGTGACCGGCCCTCTGCCTCGGTCAGGCCGTCCAGCATGGCACCCGCAGTGGTGCAGCGCAGCGGCCCGTCCTGGGTCAGCACCGACAGTGCCAGCTGTTCACGGAACGCCTGGATTCCCAGCGAGCCCGCAACCGACACCGCCAGTTCTAGGTCCTCCTCGGAGGTGTACTCGGCGCTGCTCAAGGACAGTGCGACTGCCACGTGGGAACGCCGGGTTTCCTCGAACTGGCGGACCATCAGGGTGCCCGTCCGCGCGGTGGTCTTCCAGTGGATGTGCCGGCGGTCATCACCGGGAACATAGGCCCTGAGGGCATGGAAGGCCACGTCCGAGCTGGACAGGTCCGTAGTGGGCTCGCCTTCCAGGTCCCGGATGAATCCTGTGGTGGAACCGCTGAGGGACACGGTGCGGGGGTGCACGTACAGGTCCACGGGATCGGCCCAGATGAGCCGCCTGCCCATCAGCCGCAGCGGATCCTGGCGTACGGATTCCACGGGTCCCACTTTAATAACGGCTCGGCGGCGCGTAGGGATACTGAAGAGTTCCTCATGTGTGTGTCCCGGACGCATGCGGGGCAGGTCGAACGCGGCGACGGCTCCGCCCACCGGAAGCTCAAAGGTCACCGGCAGCATCGACCGCGCGGCCGTGCTCGTGATGCTGAGGCTGCCTACTGCGGCGTCGCCGACGGCAACCCGGGTGCGGGCCAGGTCCAGTGCCACGTCATAGGAGAGCCGGCCGACGACGAACGCCGTTCCCAGCACCAGCAGGACACCGGAACCTACGGCTGCAACCAGCGCCTCCTGCCAGTTGAACACGGTGCCGAGGAGAACAAGAACAAAGGTGAGTCCCACGGCCAGCCAGCCCAGCGGGCTGACGGCGGCCATGGCCGCACGCAGGCGTCGTCCTACTGATCCGAGTCCGGCTCCCGTCCGTGCCAGGACCGGAGCCAGGCGCCGGGCGGCCGGCGCCAGTTTGGGTGCTGCGGCCCGCCAGTAAGCGGAGCGGAGGACTGCACGGCGCATTCGCAGGGCGCGCCGGCGCAGGCTGACTGCGGCGCGCCGGCTCCACCGGCCGGTGCGCCCGGAAAACTTTGGCATGGTCGTCCCTAGGCCTGCGCCTGGGCCCGCTGCTGGGGTGCAGCCACGTCGGCAAGCACTGACAGCAGGACTGCTTCGGGGCTGGCTCCGGCAAACTCGGCTTCCGGGTCCATCACCAGCCGGTGGGTCCAGACCGCCGGCGCCAGTGCCTTGACGTCGTCGGGCAGGACATAGTTCCGGCCCTCGGAGGCTGCCCGGATCTTCGCGACCCGAACCATCGCCAGGGCCCCGCGGACGCTGACGCCAAGCCGTGTTTCGGTTGCGGTACGGGTGGCTGACACGAGGTGTGAGATGTACTCCAGCACTGCGGGTTCCACGTGCACCGTGGTGCCCAGCTCGGCCATGTCCCGGACCGCCGTCGTCGTGATCACCGGGGTGAGGGCCGCCGAGCGGTCTCGGGTGGAGGAACCGGAGAGCAGTTCCAGGGTTGCCTCGTGGTCCGGATAGCCGATGGAGGTCTTGATGAGGAAGCGGTCCAGCTGGGCTTCGGGAAGCCGGTAGGTGCCCGCCTGCTCGATCGGGTTCTGGGTGGCGATCACCATGAACGGACGGTCCTGGGTGTACGTCTCCCCGTCCACGGTGACCCGGGATTCCTCCATCACCTCCAGCAACGCTGACTGCGTCTTGGGAGACGCGCGGTTGATTTCATCCGCAAGCACGATGTTCGCGAAGATGGGCCCGCGGTGGAATTCGAACAGCTGCTGCTTCTGGTCGTAGATGGTGATGCCGGTGACGTCGGAAGGCAGCAGGTCCGGGGTGAACTGGATGCGGGAGTTGGATCCCTGCACCGTGGCGGCCAGCGCGCGGGCCAGCATGGTCTTGCCGGTTCCGGGGGCATCTTCAAGCAGCACGTGGCCTTCAGCCAGCATCGCGGTCAATACCAGCCGGACAACGTCCTTCTTACCCAGCACCGCTTCACCGACGTTCGCCGTGAGCCGTTCAAACGTCTCCGCGAACCAGGCTGCCTGCTCTTCGGTCATTGCCATCGTAGTCATTTCTCCAGTTGTTGTTCTCGGGCCGGTGTTCGGCGGGGTGGTGTTCGGCGGGTGCGGCAAGGTCAGTTATCGCCTTCGCTGCACATGGGCAGTACTGCTGGATTGGGCCCGGACACGTAGGTAACGTCGTTGGAATTCAGGTACCTCATCCCGTAGAAGCCGCCTTTGGGAATGTAAAGCCAGGTGTCCTTGTCCCCGATCCATTTACAGGTGGCCTCTACCGTCGTGTCGATTGCCGGAGCGCCGGTGACGCAGTACTCGCCCACGGGTTTCACCGGCCCCAGCGGGTGGCTCCAGCACGTCAGCTTGTTCACCGTGCCGGAGAACGGGATACCCGTCTTGTACGTCTTCTCCACCGGCTCGCTCTTGGTACCCAGGGAGTTCACCGAGTAGGCCCGCACCGTAACGGTCTGGTTCAGCCCGTTACCCAGCTCAAGCTGGCCGGAAAGGCCGTATGCGGGGGTGTACGGCTCGTCATTAACCTGGATCCAGACCTCGCGGGTGTCGTGGACGCTGGGGTCCGGCGGCTGCCAGGTGGCAACCGCATGGATGTTTTTGGGATTACCGTCGGTCCCACCGAGAACGGGTTTCCCCGCCGCACCGTAGGGTTTCACCTCTGCCGCCGCGGCGCTTTGCGGACTCTCATATCTAGCTCCGTCAAAGCTGACGGAGGCCGTGAGTGAGGCCGTGATGGCATTACCGTTGGTGAAGCCGGTCAGGACCTGGTTGTTCTTCACCGGGACGGTAGTGCCGTTGCTGAAGTACGCGTAGTAGACAATCTCGCCCGCCTTGGCACCGTTCCGCTGCTCTTTGCTGAGCTCGCTGAAGGTTATCTTTACCGCTCCGCCGGCCTTGTCCGTGTTCTCGGCAACCAGCGTGGGAGGCTGCGGGGGCTCCGGATTACCCCGTGCCCGGCGCGGCGCCGACATGGGTCCGGTTTCGCCCCATCCGGAACGGTTGTGGGCACGCACGGCGTAGGAGTAGTCCTCTTCCGAGTTGGACACCGTGATGGTGGTGCCCGTCTCTGCCGTGCCGGGGAAGCTCCCCACCTGGGCGCCGTTCTGGAAGACCAGCACCTCATATTTGTCGATCGGGGCGCCGTTGTTCGGTGCTGCCTCCCAGCCGATTTTGAGCTGGGATTCGGTGCCCACCGGCTGGGCGGTAATAGTGTTCGGTATGCCCGGGGCACCCGGCAGCCCGTTAGGGGTTTCCGGGACGGAATACTCGCTCCACTCCGACGGGTCGGGGGCCAGATTGCGCGCCTGGATGCGGACGCGGTAGCTGGTCCCGTTCTCGAGGGAACCCCACGTGATCGAGCCCCCTGCAGCCGGAGCGGACTTCTGCGAGACCCCGTTGGGCGGCGCTGGAGAAATCTGGAGGTCGTAACCGGTGATGGGTGAGCCCTCGTTGGGCGGCGCCACCCAGTTCACCGTAAGCTCCTTGTCGCCGTAGACCAGGCCGGGCGGTGCCGGGCGGCCCGGCTGCGTGTCGGGCCTGGCAACTGCAGAGGTGGGCGAGGGCGCAGAGGTGCCGTTCGCGTTGGTCGCCGTGACCCGGAAGACGTACTCCACGTTGTTGGTCAGCCCGGTCAAGGTGCAGGTGGTGGCCGGGCAGGCCTGGCTGAAACCGTTTGCCGCTGTCACGGTGTACCCGGTAATGGGTGACCCGTTGGCCGCCGGCGGATTCCAGGCCAGCACCACGGTCCGGCTGCGGGTGGACTCAATCACCGGTGTGGAGGGCGCCGCAGGTTTTCCCTGTACTGTCAGCCGAATCTGGCCGACGGCGTTACGCCCGGGTTCGCCGGTCCGGTCCCTGATCGTGTAGCTGACGGTCATGTTGCCCACGAAGTCGGCCCCCGGCGTGACCACGACGGCGTCCCCCTGGCGGACAGCGGTTCCGTTTCCGTCCGCTGCCACGTCGACCAGTTCGAGCGGCTTGTCCTCGAAGGGATTGACGTCGTTGGCCAGGACCGGAACCGTGACGGCACGGCCCTGGACCGCATCCGGAACAATGTCGTCGTTGGCGACGGGAAGTGGGCGGTTCGAGGCCAGGACGATGAGGTCCACCCGCCCGATGACCAGGTCCCCGCGGCCGTCCGTCACCGACACCGAGAGCTCACCCAGTGTGCCGACGGCAGCGTCATCGCGTGCGCTTACCTCAAGGAGGCTTCCGTCCAGCTTGGCGTCGAAGCCCAGCGGCACCGATCCTTCCAGACTGAACCGGAGCCGGCCGGCGTCCTCCGGGTTCGGGTCGGAGGCCAGGGAAGCCAGGTCCAGCACGGACGGGGCTTCCCCCTTTGCGGTTTCCAGGGAGCCCGAGCTGATGGTGGGCGGGAAATTCTGGGCCGGCAGCGGAATAACGTTCACCAACACGGTCAAGGTGGCCTTCAAACCCTCCGGATCCTCCGCGCTCACGCCGTCGGTTACCTCGAAGGTGACCGAACCGAGCCCCGAATAATCCGGATGGGGCGCATATCGAAGAACCGTCGGACTGATGATCCGCACCCCGCCGTCCTTCGTACCGATGGCCTTGATGCGTTCGGCTGTGGTGACGCGCGGAGTATGCCCGTCCCGCACGGTCACCAGACTCTTGAGGTTAAGGTCCAGGGTGCTTCCGGCGCGCACTTCCAGCGGCTCGCCCTGCCGCAGCATGGGATATTGGGTGCCCAGGCCGGGGACCCAGATGATGGCGCTGGATGTTCCGCCGTCCTGGTCCACCGCCGTGTACGGGACAATCTGTGCCTCTGTCGCCAAGTCGACCCGGACCACGCCGTCGCCGGAGACGGACGCACCCGGATGGTCGCCGAGGATCCGCACCTCCATCTCCGTGGCAAGCCCGTCAGGATCCTCGTCGTTTTCCAGTACGGGAACTTCCACGAAGCTCTGGTTCCGGATCTCGCTGACATCCACCAGATCATCGCGCGAGAGCGGCGGCAGCAGCGGGGCATTCTCGTCCGACGTCACCGTCACGTTGCCGGTTGTCGACGCCCCGCGGTTGTCCTTGAGTCCATAGCTGATGCTGTAAACCCCCGGTGTCTCCGGGGCGGAGAACAGCAGCCTCGGCGGATCTCCGCGGGTTTCCAGTGCCGGATCGCTGCTTGTTATAGCCCCTACGTTAAGGGAAACCGGGTCCCCGTCAGGATCCGAATCGTTTCGAAGCACGGACATGGCATGGGCGCGGCCCGGCCGCAGCGCCACCACGTCATCAACGGCCACCGGTCTCTGGTTGGCCTCTGCCGCCGGGGCGATACCCACCTGCACCGTGCCGGTGTTCTCCAGGCCCAGACGGTCACGCACCGTATAGGTGAAGGTGTCCGTTCCGGCCGACTGGGCAAGGGCCGTGTAATCGATGTAGTTGGGACCCGCGAGCGCCGCTCCCAGGGTCGGCGCGGAACCAATACCGTTCAGGACCACGGAATCGCCGTCCGAGTCCAACCCGTCCAGCGGAATCGGGATGCGCACCGTGGCGCCGGCGACCACCCGCCCCTCCACGTTCTGCGGAATGGGGGGTGTGTTTTTCTCGTCGTCGCGGGGTCGGATGTTGATGCGGACCTGGGCCGAGTTCTTCTGCCCGGACTCGTCTGAGACTTCATAGATGGCGTACACGGTCTTCGCAGTCGGGCCCGCCACGAAACGCAGCTTGTCCTCCGATACGAACATCTGTCCGTCTGCCGGCTCCACCGACTGCGGAAGCACCGGGTTCAGCGTCAGCTTCTCTCCCACCGGCGAGGAATCATTGTCCAGCACCGGGATGGTCACCACGTCCCCTACCCGGACCACCGCTTCGTCGGGACCGGTGACGGGGGGCAGCACCGTTTCAGGCCGGTCAACCGGGATGACGTTGACTTCACCCGTTGCCGTGGATGTTCCGTTCGAGACGGCATATTCGATCGTCATCTGCCGGTTCAACCCCCGCACATCATGGATCTGCAGGAGGTTGCGGTCCAGGACAGCCACGTTCACGGGCGATTCGAGTGCAGAGGTAACGGACTGGACAACCAGCAGGCCGCCGGCCGGGTCCGTATCATTGCCAAGCACGTCCACAAGCACGCTGCCGCCGCTGGGAAGCAGGGCGACGTCGCGCACGGCCACCGGGGCTCCCTGCCTGCCGGCAGGCTGTGCATCAACGCGGATCAGGCCGCTGGCGCTCTGCGGACCGTTAGTGACCAGGTACTCGATGTAGTAAGTCCCCGCCTCCGTGGGCAGGAATCCAATGGAACCCGTTTGATAATCCGGCGTCAGTGCCAGGCCGTTCTCCCCCTCCGCCTTGGCCAGCGAAAGCTGGCCGCCCGCCGGGTCCAGGTCATTCTTCAACGGGAACATCTGGATGTGCTGGTCCACCGTGGCGGTGAAGTGGTCGAAGTTCACCACGGGAGGCAGGACGCCGGTGGGGCGGACGTCGAACGTCACGATGCCTTCCACCTCGTCAGTGCCGTCCGAAACGGTGATCGGCACTTCCTTGATCCCCTGGGTCTTGCCGACGTCCCTGAAATCCAGCAACCCGTCCGAGTTCGGATGGACCTGGTCTCCGTCTTCCGTCATTTGGGCATCGGTCAGGACCAGGTCATCTCCGTCAGCGTCTTTCCAGTCGTTGAGGATGTTCTGGCTGACCGATTTCCCCTGTTCCAGCAGGATCTTTGTGCTGCGGCGCGGCTCAGGCGGGGTGTTGGTTCCCGTGCCGGGCACCGAGACCGTCACCGTGGCCGTGTCCGTGCCGCCCCGGCCGTCAGCGATCTCGTAGGTGAAGCTGCCGGTTCCAGCCGGTGTGCCGGAGGGAATCACAATCTGCAGGGCGGCACCGTTGTAGATGGGCTGTACCGAACCGACCAGGGGCTGGCCGCCGACCACCGAAGCGGTCAGGAGGTCCCCGTCCGGGTCGCTGTCATTGTCCAGCACCTGGAGGATGGTGGTGCGCCCGGCCCGGGCACCGACCTGGTCGTCGGCGGCTGAAGGGGGACGGTTTTCCGTGGTGCGGTCAGGCAGGGTGTTCACCGGGTTTTCGCTGGCGGACTCTTCCTCGTCGTCGCTCGAATCCTGCTGGGGCGGAATGATGTCTCCCCAGTTATCCACCAGCTGCATGTTTTCGAGCACCAGCCAGACGTCACCGCCGTTGACATCGTTGAGTACCACCACGTCCCGGTTGACCCGGAACACCAGTTCGGAGGATGCGGTGAGGTCGGGGATGTCTTCGCGGGCGTCCTCGGCATCGTTGCCGCAGTTCCGCACGTGGGTTCCGGCTCCCGCCCAGGCTGCGTAGACGCAGTCCCCCAGCTTCACCGGTGCGGCGGCCCCGCCCCCGGCGTCGATGTCCGTGACTTCCGGGTCCCCGCCGTCGAGCGGCTGCAGGATAAGTGCCTTCTCCGTGGCTATGGCCACGAAATCGCTCGCCGGCCCGCTCTGCTGGAGTTTGGCGTTCTTGGAGTCAGGAATGCCGACCGTGTCACCGTTGGGAAGCAGCAGCGTCTCGGTCTCCGTGTTCAGGACCACGGCCTGATTTCCGACGGCGGCGATCTGGGCATCCTTGAAGTCCTTCAGCGCCGGAGCCTCCTGCTCCTCGGGTTCGCCGTAGCCGCCGTCTTCATCCTTCTCGAAGGTGTAGAGCATGCCGTCTTCCGGTGCTGCAACCACCACGTGGTCACCGGCGGATACCGCGGCAAGCACCCCGGGGTTCCCTTCCAGCACGGGCTCGGTTTCCCCGTCGCTGAAGAAGCCCATCTCGCTGACAGGGGTAATCCAGACCCTGCCCTGTGCCGGGTCGGTGACCGCCACGGTCTCGGTCCCGAAAGAGAAAGCGGCCGTACCGGGAAGCTGGACTTCCGCACCGCGGACAACGTTGGCCACGTCCACGGGGCTGATCTTGGACTGGTCGGTGTTGAGGTTGAAGACGGTGCCGGCGTTCTGCAGGACGTCAAAATTGTCGCTGTTGGCGGTGTAGCCGCCGTCCAGGAGCTTGGAGGGGTAGTTCAGGTGGCCGACCATGCCCTGGGTCCGGCTGGTGACCCAGACGCCGCCGTCGTTCAGGTCCACATCGGCACTGGCGAAGCCGGGGTAAAGCAGCGCCCCGGTGACCAGCGCCGTGGTCACGGCGACAGCCGACCCTGCCGAGACTGCCTTCCGCCGCCTACGGCTGAGCAGACGTGCTTTTCCCCCGAGCACTGCCACGATGTTTCCCCCTGGTTATGAACCTGCACCGGAACCGTGGCTCCACCGGGGACAACGCGGCGGGCACAGCAGTTCCACCGCATAGTGTTGCACAAATCTCAGGAGCGGGTGAGTCATCTCACCCGCAGGCCGGAAAGGCTGAGGGGCCGAAGGCGCCGCTAGTCCAGTACGAGGCCGGACCCGGTCCCCCGGGCCAGGGTCACCGGATGGATTTCGCCGAACCCGCGCACATTGCGCGGCTGGTGCGGGATGAGCACGAACTTGGGGTTGTCCTTCAGCGCCGCAGCGGTGGAGGCGTCGGTAAGGACCGTGCCGGGTTCGGCCAGGGAGGTGAGCCGGGAAGCCAGGTTGACCGTGGGGCCGTAGATATCGCCCAGCCGGGAAAGCACCCTGCCCCAGACCAGGGACACCCTGGCAGAGGGCAGCAGATCGTCCTCGGTAAACGCCTTCGCCAGCGCCAGTGAAATCTCCGCCCCGGCCTCCGGTGTCTCGGCATTGAAAAGAACCTCGTCACCGATGGTCTTCACCAGCCGCCCGCCGCCCACCGAAATGATCTCCGCGCACTTGTGCTCGAAACGCTGCACCATCTGGGCCAGGGTCTTCTCGTTCATCTGCCGGGAAAGGCTGGTGTATGAGACGAGGTCGGCAAAACCAACCGCGCGCGCCAGCGGCAGCGGCGCGTCGTCGGAGGCGGCGTCGTCGTGGCTGGCCAGGCCTGCCTCCGCACGAAGGGCCAGGCGCTGGATGGCCGCGTTGAGCTGGCGTTTCCAGGCGTAGACGAGGGTCTTTTCGAGCGGCTCGATGAGATCGGGAAGTGCCTCGACGAGCCGCTTGCGGGCTTCGGCGTCGGTGATGCCGCGGCGGACCACCATTTCCTCCACCAGCGCTTCGACCTGCCAGACCACCATCCGGTCCGTCATCTGGCCGATGGACCGCATGATGGAGATGGCTGCTTCCTCGGTGAGCTGCTCGTCGCGCACCAGTTCGATCACTGTGCTCAGGGCCTCGCGGTCCTGTTCGGTGAAGAAAACGGCGTCGTCGTCGAGGTTGGGGAAACCCATGGCACGCCAGAGCTTGCGGGCTGAAAGCAGGGACACGCCCGCTTCCGCTGCGGCTTCGCGGCGGCGAAGCGTACGCGGTCCGCCGAGCAGCTGCGCCTCAAGCTTGCGCACATCCTCCCGGTCAATCTCGGTGCCGGTACTGGCAAGGGAGTAGTCGGGCCGAGGTACCGGAACGGGCTGCACGGGCGGGGTCACGGGTTCGGGGTGGCTCGCGGGACCGAGCTCGCCGTGGCCGGTATCAGTCATCGTCCCTCCCTTCGTAGTCGTATTCCCCATCTGTTTCCATATCTACACCATCAAACATGGCAGTCAGCGGCAGCTGACCGATGGCGGAGACCACCATGGAGCGGAAACGGTGCACTTCCGGCACCGCCGGATACTGCATAATCCGCCCGTGTCCCAGGTCGAGGATGAGGGTCCCGCTGCGCTGCATCCGGTCCGTCACGGACTGCCGGATTTCCAGCTGGTAGATGGCGGCAAGGGCAATCTCATGCTCGCGGCGCATCAGCACTCCCTGCCGCTGGATCAGCCTCCGGTCGGTGAGGATGATGCGCCCGGCCAGCCAGCGCAGCACGGGCGGAACGGTGTAGCGGGCCAGCAGCAGCACGGCCAGCGCCACTACCGCCGGCTGCAGGTAGGGGCTGAATTCGGCCAGCTGGCCGGGCAGCGTGTCCCGTCCCAGCCATCCCAAGGCGTAACCGGCCAGGGCTCCGGTGGTTCCGGCGAGCACCAGCGGTTTCCACAGGGAACGGGCGTGCGGGCGGCCGGCGGCGATGATCTGCTCGCCGGGAGAGAGCTTCAGGCGCACGGGTCGCCTCCCGGCAGGCGGGTGGGTTCGGCCCTCACGGCTGCTCGGGGCGCAGGTGTACGACGTCGGCGGCGCTGACGGTATGCGTGGCGCCGGCGTCGTCGACAATGACCAGGGCACCCGTGGGCGCCAGGGCAACGGCACGGCCGGTAAGGACGTTTCCGCCGGGCAGCTGCGCGCTCACGCCCCGGCCCAGGGTGCCCAGGCGTGCCGCCACCTCGTCCCGCAGTGCCCCCCGGGATCCGGCAGGCACTGCCTCCGGGTCGCCGTCCACCGAGCAGAACGCCCGGTACCGGGCTGCCAACGCCAACAGGTAATCCTGCAGGAGGATGTTCCGGTCCGTCGTGGAGGCATATTCCATCAACAGGCTGGTGGCGGTGGGGACGGGCAGGTCCTCGTCCGTGAGGCTCACGTTCAGGCCGACGCCGACCACCACGGCCGGCGGGCCGCCGTCGGACGCCGGAACCAACTGGGCCAGCACGCCGGCGAGTTTCCGCCCGTCCACCATGACGTCGTTCGGCCATTTCAGCCGGGCCTCGACGCCGGTGCGCGCGGCCACGCTTTCGGCCATGGCCAGGGCGGCCAGCAGCGACAACCAGCCATAGGAGGTTGTGGGCAGGGGGCGCCCGGACGGGCCCACCGGACGCAGCAGCACGCTGACGAACAGTGATGAACGCTCGGGAGCGACCCAGCTGCGGTCCATCCGGCCGCGGCCTGCCGTCTGCAGTTCAGCGGTCAGGACGGTCAGGTCCGCGACCTCCCAGGGGCGCAGCCGGGCGGCGTCCGCCAGATCCGTATTGGTGGACCCGGTCTCCTCCACCACTTCCAGCGCAGCGAAGGGACCGTTGGGTGCCACCAGTGCCGCCCTCAGGCGGCCGGGGTCCAGGGCCGGTCTTTCCATGCTGGAGTAGTGCAGTTGCATTCTTCCGATCTTACGCGGGCGCCCCGACATTCCCTTCGCGCCCGGTCCTGCAGCGCGGGTTAGAGGAAGAAGTCCGGCATCAGCTTGTCCGCGGGCACTCCGGGTGCGTAGCGGCTGAAATCCGTGATTCCCTCCTCGCGCAGCACCTCTTCGTCGGTGAAGAAGTTGCCGGTGGACTGTCCGCTCGGTCGGGTGAGGATGGCATGTGCGGCGTCCGCCATGATGTCAGCGCTGCGGGAGGCCGCGGCGAGCTTGTCCCCTCCGGGCATGTTGCGGATGGCCGCGGTGTTAATCCCGGTCACCGGCCAGAGCGAGTTCACGGACACGCCGTCGTTCTTGAGCTCTTCGGCCAGGCCGAGCGTGGTGAGGGACATGCCGTATTTGGCCATGGTGTACGCCAGGTAGCCGCCGGCCCACTTGGGATCCAGGTTCAGGGGCGGGGACAGGGTGAGGATGTGGCCGTTGCCGGAGCGGCGCAGGGCGTCCAGGGAGAACTTGGAAAGCATGAACGTGCCGCGGGTATTGATGTCGGCCATCAGGTCATAGCTCTTCATCGACACGGCGTCGGTGCCGGAAAGGTCGATGGCAGAGGCATTGTTCAGGACAATGTCGATCCCGCCGAACTGCTCGATGGTGGATTCGACGGCGCGGGCAACGTCTTCGTCGCTGCGCACGTCGCCGATGATCGGCAGGGCCTTGCCGCCGGCTGCTTCCAGCTGTTCGGCGGCTGTGTAGACGGTACCTTCCAGCTTCGGGTGCGGCTCCGCCGTTTTGGCGAGCATGGCAATGTTGGCGCCGTCCGCTGCTGCGCGCAGGGCAATGGCGAGGCCGATGCCGCGGCTTCCGCCGGACATCAGGATGGTGCGTCCGGCGAGGGACCGGGACGCCGTTTCCGGGGTGCTGTTGGGGATGCTCATAGGCACAGGGTAATGCACCCTCGAGCGATGTTACTAGCCAGTAACAAAAGTGTCTCCGGGGCTTGCCTTCCGGGGACCGGACCAACCGGCAGGAGACGACATTGTAGGTTTTCTACACTCGGTCCCCCTGCTGTGGCTCACTAGACTGGGTAAACCGTTCCGCTTTTTGTGCGGAACCTACTTAACGCCCTGCACTGCCTCTTCCTCGGGATCCCCCGAAGACGCGGCAGCGTCTGAACTGAAGCACCCGGAGGCCCCTTTGAGTATCGACCAGGATCTGTCCCTGCATACGACGGCCGGCAAGATTGCCGAGTTCCGGCGCCGGCAGGCCTCGGCAGCGATGCCCTCGGGGCAGGCGGCAGTGGAAAAGCAGCACGCCCGCGGCAAGCACACCGCCCGCGAGCGGATCGACCTCCTTGTGGACGCCGGTTCCTTCGTGGAGTTCGATGCCCTCGCCGTGCACCGCTCCACCGCTTTCGGCATGGAAAAGAAGAAACCCCTCGGCGACGGACTGGTTTCCGGCTACGCCACCGTCGACGGACGCCCCGTGGCCGTCTACAGCCAGGACTTCAGCGTCTACGGCGGTTCCCTGAGCCAGGTCAACGGCGAGAAGATCGTCAAGGTGCAGGAATTCGCCCTGCGCAACGGCTGCCCGGTGATCGGCATCCTGGACGGCGGCGGAGCCCGCATCCAGGAAGGCGTCGCCTCGCTGGCCATGTTCGCCGATATTTTCCGCAACAATGTCCACGCCTCCGGCGTCGTTCCCCAGATCTCACTGATCATGGGCCCCTCCGCCGGCGGCGCGGCCTACTCCCCCGCGCTCACCGACTACGTGGTGATGGTGGACAAGACCTCGCACATGTTCATCACCGGACCCGACGTCATTAAGACGGTCACGGGTGAAGACGTGGACATGGAAACCCTCGGCGGCGCCCGGCAGCACAATGCCAACACCGGCACCTCCGCCTATCTGGCCTCCGACGAAGAGGACGCCGTCGAGTTCGTCCGCGAACTGCTCGATTTCCTGCCGTCGAACAACCTGGCCGAAGCACCGCTGACCGCGTTTGACCAGGACCCGGAAACCACCGACGCCGACCTGGCCCTGGATGAGCTGATCCCGGACTCCGCGAACCAGCCCTATGACATCCGCACCGTCATCGAAACCGTCCTGGATGACGGGCACTTCCTGGAAATGCAGGCACTGTACGCCCCGAACGTGATCATCGGCTACGGCCGCATGGAGGGCCACACGGTAGGCATCGTGGCCAACCAGCCAATGCAGTTTGCCGGCACCCTGGACATCGCCGCCTCCGAGAAAGCGGCCCGGTTTGTCCGCAACTGCGACGCCTTCAATATCCCGATCCTGACCTTCGTGGACGTGCCGGGCTTCCTGCCGGGCAAGGACCAGGAATTCCAGGGCATCATCCGCCGCGGCGCCAAGCTGCTCTACGCCTACGCCGAGGCCACGGTTCCCAAGCTGACGGTCATCACCCGCAAGGCCTACGGCGGCGCATACATCGTGATGGGCTCCAAAAAGCTCGGCGCTGACATCAACCTCGCCTGGCCCACTGCGCAGATCGGCGTGATGGGTGCCCAGGGCGCGGTGAACATCCTCTACCGGGCACCGCTCAAGGCAGCGGCCGACGCCGGCGGCGACGTCGAGGACGTCCGGCGCCAATACATTGAGCAATATGAAGACGAGCTGCTCAACCCCTACCAGGCGGCCGAGCTCGGTTACGTGGACGCCGTCATTGCTCCTTCGGACACCCGCCTGCAGCTGATCCGGGGCCTGCGTGCGCTGCGGGACAAGCGTGCGTCCCTGCCCGCCAAGAAGCACGGGAACATGCCGCTGTGAGTATCGACGGCAGTACCCCGGAACCGGCTCCGGAGCCGCTCTTTTCCGTGGTTTCCGGCTCCCCGACGGACGAGGAACTCGCGGCCCTGGCCGCCGTCGTCGCCGGGCTGGGAGCGCAGGCTGCACCCCTGCCTCCCGCACGCCCGGCCCACCGCGCGTGGGCACGGCGGCGGAACCTGCGCCTGGACCCGAAGCCCGGGCCGGGGTCCTGGCGGCGGAGTTTCCGCTAGGCCCAATGAGGGCCTCGGGGCCGGTGTGCGGTTAGGCTACCTTTGTGACCCAACAGACACCTTCCTCCGCGCCCGTGTCCGCCACTGCCAGCAGTGCCCCGGTGCGCCAGCCCACCGCTATCGACGCCGTTGCCGATGCCTTCACCGCCACGCTCCTGCAGCTGGATCCGTCCCTCGCCACGTCCCTGGGCATCCCGGGCCGGGAAACCGAATACGGCGATTACTCGCCGGCCGGCCTGGAGTCCTATGCCGAAGCAGTCCGGGAGACGCTCAGCCGGCTGGACGGACTTGAGCCCGCGGACGACGTCGACCGCGTGACCCTTGACGCCATGCACGAACGCCTCGGCCTGGACCTCGAAATCCACGAGTCGGGCTGGGACCTTGCGGAGCTGAACAACATTGCTTCCCCCGCGCAGGGGATCCGGAGCATCTTCGACCTGATGCCGACGGATACCGAAGAGCAGTGGCACCACATTGCCGGACGTTTGAACAACGTGGACGACGCCGTCGCCGGCTACATCACCAGCCTGCGCAGCGGCATCGGACACGGCCGGGTGGCCGCCCGCCGGCAGGTAAAGATCGTGGTGGAGCAGGCTTCCGCGTATGCAGAGGACGGCGGGTTCTTTGACGCCCTCGCCGCCAATGCCGCCCTGCCCGGCGGCGGAGAGCTGCCCGACGCGCTCCGCGCGGACCTGCAGGCCGGAGCCGAATCCGCCCGCCGGGCCTATGCCAACCTCGCATCCTTCCTGGAGGAGGAGCTGCGTCCGGCTGCGCCCGCCGCAGATGCCGTGGGCCGGGAGCGCTACGCCCTGATGTCCCGCCAGTTCCTCGGATCCGCCGTGGACCTGGAGGAGACCTACCAGTGGGGTGTGGAGGAACTGGACCGCATCATCGCCGAGCAGGAAGCCGTAGCCGAGCAGATCCGGCCCGGCGCCACCGTGGTGGAAGCCATGCGCATCCTTGATGAGGATCCGGCACGCCAGCTGCACGGAACGGACGAGCTGCAGGCCTGGATGCAGGACCTCGCCGACCGTGCCGTCGAAGACCTCGCCGGATCCCACTTCGAGATCACCGAACCGATGCGGCGGATCGAGTGCATGATTGCTCCCACCCAGGAGGGCGGGATCTACTACACCGGTCCCAGCGACGATTTCTCCCGTCCGGGCCGCATGTGGTGGTCCGTGCCGGCCGGCGAGGACACCTTCACCACCTGGCAGGAAACCACCACGGTCTACCACGAGGGCGTTCCGGGCCACCACCTGCAGATTGCGACGGCAACGGCATCCCGCGGACTGCTCAACGACTGGCGGCGCAACATCTGCTGGGTTTCCGGCCACGGTGAGGGCTGGGCGCTCTACGCCGAAAGATTGATGGAGCAGCTGGGCTACCTCAGCGACCCGGGCGACCGGATGGGAATGCTGGACGCGCAGCGGATGCGTGCCGCCCGCGTGGTCTTCGACATCGGCGTCCACCTGGAACTGGAAATCCCGGAACGGTGGGGCGAAGGCACCTGGACCGCCGACAAGGGCTACGCGTTCCTGAAGGAAAACATGTCGATCAGCGAAGGGCAGCTCAACTTCGAGTTCACCCGCTACCTGGGCTGGCCGGGACAGGCCCCTTCCTACAAACTGGGCCAGCGGCTCTGGGAACAGATCCGCGACGAGGTCCGCAGCCGTGAGGCCGATGCCTTCGATGAGAAGGCTTTCCACACCCGGGCGCTGCAGCTCGGCTCCGTGGGACTCGACACGCTGCGGCGGGCCCTGCTGGGCGAGTAAGCGCCTGCGATCTTAGTCACAGTGGCCCGGGAAATATTCCGGGCCACTGCGATGAAGCCCCGCAACGGTGCGGATCTGACGGTCGCCAGGTGAGCCCTGCAACTTTTTCCTTACGTCATATTTCGCAACTTGGAGGCGGTTCTGGTAATGACGCACCGCTAGAGTCTTTCCCGTGACCTCACAGACCTCCTCCCCTGAATCCACCGCCCGGCGGCTGCCCAAGTGGGCAACGTCCTTCGGACCGCAGATCATCGCCGCCCTTATTGTTGGCCTGGCGCTGGGCCTGCTGGCCAAGTCAATGGGCACCGTTGACGATGAGCCGAACTGGCTCACCACCACGCTGGGCACCATCGGCACGAGCTACGTATCGCTGCTGAAGGCCGCCGTTGTCCCCCTGATCTTCACCGCCGTGGTCAGCTCCATTGCCAACCTCCGGGCCGTTTCCAACGCCGCCCGGCTGGCCTGGCAGACGCTGCTCTGGTTCGCCATTACGGCACTCATCAGCGTGGTCATCGGCATCCTGCTCGGCTTCTTCCTGCAGCCCGGCAACAACGCCGACGTCAGCCAGGGCGAGGAGTTCAGCGGCAGCCAGGGCAGCTGGGTGGGCTTCCTGACCGGGCTGGTGCCGGCCAACTTCCTGGGACTTGGCGCCAGTTCCAAGGTGGCGGAGTCCGGGGACGTCACCACCAGCGTCAGCTTCAACGTGCTGCAGATCCTCGTGATCGCGATCGCCGTCGGCATCGCCGCCCTCAAGGTGGGCAAGCCCGCCGAAGCGTTCCTGGCCCTGAATGCCTCGGCCCTGGCCGTCATCCAGAAGGTCCTGTGGTGGATCATCCGCCTCGCACCGGTCGGCACGGTCGGCCTCATCGGCACCGCCGTCGCGACCTACGGCTGGGACACCATCGGATCCCTGGGCATGTTCGCCCTCACCGTTTACCTTGGCCTGTTCCTGGTGCTGTTCGGTGTCTACCCGGCGCTGATCAAGGCCCACGGCCTCTCCGTCCGCCAGTGGTTCTCCGGCGCCTGGCCCGCTATCCAGCTGGCCTTCGTCTCCCGCTCCTCGGTGGGTACGCTGCCGCTGACCCAGCGTGTGACCGAGCGTAACCTCGGCGTCCCCCGGGCCTACGCATCCTTCGCCGTACCCCTGGGTGCAACCACCAAGATGGACGGCTGCGCCTCCATCTACCCGGCCGTCTCCGCGATCTTCGTGGCACAGTTCTTCAACGTGGACCTGGAATTCACCCACTACCTGCTGATCGCACTGGTTTCGGTCCTGGGTTCCGCCGCAACCGCCGGCACCACCGGCGCCGTCGTGATGCTCACGCTGACCCTGTCCACCCTCGGCCTGCCGCTTGCCGGCGTCGGCCTGCTGCTGGCCATCGATCCGATCCTGGACATGGGCCGCACCGCAGTGAACGTGGCCGGCCAGACCGTGGTCCCCACCCTCGTGGCCAAGCGCAACGCGCTGCTGGACAGCGGACTGTACAACGCCCGCCGCCAGGGCGATCCCTTCGCGGACGATTCCGAGCAGATCGAGGTTCCCCTGCTCGTTGAGTCCAATAGCTGATCCTCCCTGGAGTACGACGCCGGGCTGTCCCTTCGGGGGCGGCCCGGCGTTTTTGGTTTCCGGGCCGGTCCGCCCCGGCACTAGGCTTGAACCCGTGACCAACCCCAATCTGAGCCTCATCCTGGCCTCCGCGTCCCCCGCCCGCACCAAACTGCTGACCGATGCCGGCATCAGCCATACCGTCCTCGTCTCCGACGTCGACGAAGACGCCGTCACCGCCCGCTACGGCCTGACCGACCCGCACGATACGGCCCTGCTGCTGGCCCGCGCCAAGGCCGAAGCCGTAGCCTCCCTGCCCGAGGCCGACGGCGCGCTGGTCATCGGCTGCGATTCAGTCTTCGAATTCGACGGCGAGGCACACGGCAAGCCGTGGGAGGCCGACGTCGCGCGCGAACGGATCCGCCGCATGAGCGGTTCCTCCGGGGTACTGCATACCGGGCACTGGCTCGTGGACTGCCGCGACACCGACGAGGACGGCTCCGGAGCCACCCTCGGGGCGGTGTCCTCCGCCGAGGTGCACTTCGTGAAGCTTTCCGAGGATGAGATCGAGGCCTACATCGCCACGGGTGAGCCGCTGCAGGTGGCCGGTTCCTTCACCATCGATTCCCTGGGCGGGGCGTTCATCGAGCGGGTCGACGGCGACCCGCACGCCGTCGTCGGACTTTCGGTTTCGACGCTGCGCCAGCTCCTCGCCAGCGTCGATGTGCGGATCATCGACCTCTGGAAGTAGCCTCCGTGAGTGTGCAGTAGATGCTGCCTCCCCCTGAGCGAGGCAGCATCTACTGCACACTCGATGGATTTCCCGGCAAGTCCGGAGTCCATCCGCCTTTCCGGAGCGCGTGGCGGACTTTCCCGACCACCCAATTGCTCCCCTGCGCCAGATCGAACCGGTTGATCTTGACCTGGTGCCAACCCAGCTCGGCCGTGAGGAGATCCCGCTCGTGGTCCCTGCTCTGCTGGCCGGGACTTAGATGGTGTGTCCCCTCGTACTCAATACATGTCCGGTAGCGGCGGCAGCCCAGATCAGTCCACACGGCCGGATGGCCGGTAGCGTCGAATATCGGCGTATTGGGGGTAAATTCCGGCAGTCCCGCCCGGTGCACCAGCAACCGAACCCGTGTCTCGGGCGGAGAATCGACACCCGGCTGCATGAGGGCCATCGCTTCCCTGGCCTTGGTTATTCCCCGGACTCCACTCTTCCCGGCAACATACCTCTCGAAATCGGCCTGACGGACCAAAGCCGTCCGCGGGATGCCGAAGGACCTCCGTGTCTCGCTGATGATGTGGTCTCCGGCAACTACCAGTTCGTCCACAGTGAGCACAGTGGCCAGATCCAGCCAGGTGCGGTGTACGGCGGTCACCCGGAGGTTCCGGAATGTCCCGACTTCTTCCGCGCTGAGCACCAGCCGGTGGCCGGTGATTCCGCGGCGCCGCGGAACGGCATGGGCCGGGTCGCGGGAGATATGAATAGTTCCCTCCTGTGCCACCCGTTGCGGAACCACCAGTCCAAGCAACAGGGCCGCGGTCCCGTGACTGATCGCGGCATCCGGAAGCAGTTCCAGATACGGGCGGCACAGCGCAGGCAAGTCGATTCGTGCGGCTGACGGGACGCGAATGGCCCGGGTCGGAGCTGAGAGATCCCCCGCACGCATCCGGGCAACGGTGACGCCCGCTCGGAGCGCAGCCGAAAAAATGAACGGCTCAGCGGCCAAGAGCGGGGGCAGCGGTTTCGGCTTAGTCATATACCCATTACGGGGTGTGCCGGCGCCTCTGGGTTTTTTTCCACAGGCCGTTGTGCAGTTCAGCCGGCCGAAAGTGCAGCAGATGCTGCCTGCCTCGGGCTTAACCAGCATCTACTGCACAGTCAGCCCCACCGACGCGCACGCAGTCGGGAACCTCCGGCCTTTTGTAGAATCCCCACAACGAACGGGCGGTTCCCACGCAGAAACAGCACGCATTATGGCCCGAGACCACAAAACCGCGCTAGGCTCCGAACAGATCAAAAGGAGCCAGTGCACCAATGAGCCAGAACATCCCCGCGCCTGCTGCGACCCCCGCCAAGGCACTCACGAAGATCCTCATTGCCAACCGCGGCGAGATTGCGGTCCGCGTCATCCGCGCCGCCCGCGATGAGGGAATTGCCGCCGTTGCGGTCTATGCCGAGCCCGACCGCGACGCCCTGCACGTCCGCCTCGCCGACGAGGCCTTTGCGCTTGGCGGCAACACCGCGGCCGAGTCCTACCTGGATATGGACAAGATCCTCGACGCCGCCGCACGCGCCGGCGCCGACGCCATCCACCCCGGCTACGGTTTCCTCTCCGAGAACGCCGAATTCGCCCAGCGCGTCATCGACGCCGGCCTGACCTGGATCGGCCCCTCCCCCGCCGCTATCTCCTCACTCGGGGATAAGGTCCAGGCCCGGCACATCGCCGCCAAGGTCGGCGCACCACTGGTTCCGGGTACGGCGGATCCGGTCGAGTCGGCCCAGGATGTCCTGGACTTCGCGGACCGGCACGGACTGCCGCTCGCCATCAAGGCGGCTTTCGGCGGCGGCGGCCGCGGCATCAAGGTTGCCCGCACCCGCGAAGAGATTCCCGAAATGTTCGACTCGGCGGTCCGCGAGGCCACAGCTGCCTTCGGCCGGGGTGAGTGCTTCATCGAGCGCTTCCTGGACGCCCCCCGCCACGTGGAAACCCAGTGCCTTGCTGATGCCTACGGCAACGTGGTGGTTATTTCCACGCGCGACTGCTCCCTGCAGCGCCGCAACCAGAAGCTTGTCGAGGAAGCCCCGGCCCCCTTCCTCACCGAAGAACAGAACGCCAGCCTCTACTCGGCGTCGAAGGCCATCCTCAAGGAAGCCGGCTACCAGGGCGCCGGGACCTGCGAATTCCTGGTCGGCAAGGACGGCACCATTTCCTTCCTGGAGGTCAACACGCGGCTGCAGGTTGAGCACCCCGTCTCCGAGGAAGTCACCGGCCTGGACCTGGTCCGCGAACAGTTCCGCATCGCCCGCGGCGAGGCCCTGGGCTACGGCGACCCGGAAGTGCGCGGCCACTCCTTCGAGTTCCGCATCAACGGCGAAGACCCGGGGCGCAACTTCCTGCCCGCCCCCGGTACCGTCTCCGAGTTCAAGCTGCCCACCGGCCCCGGCGTCCGCGTTGATTCGGGCATCGAAGCAGGAGAAACCGTGGGCGGAAACTTCGATTCCATGCTCGCCAAGCTGATCGTCACCGGCGCCACCCGCCGCGAAGCCCTGCAGCGTGCGCGGCGCGCCTTGGCGGAGATCGACGTCGCCGGCCTGCCTACCGTGCTGCCCTTCCACCGCGCCGTCGCTGCGGACCCCGCCTTCACCGGCGAGGATACCTTCGGCGTCCACACGCGCTGGATCGAGACCGAGTTCGTGAACACCATCCCGGCCTGGAGCGGCGAACCCGGAACGGGCGACGACGACGACGAGCGCCGGCGCGTCACCGTTGAAGTAGGCGGCAAGCGGCTCGAGGTTGTGCTCCCGGCCGGCCTTGGCGGCCCCGCAGCCGGCGCTTCCAACGGCACCCGCGGCAACGGCAAGGCCCGCAAGCGTTCCCGGGGCGGTGCCTCCACCGCGGCCGCGGGCGATGACCTGACCTCACCCATGCAGGGAACCATCGTCAAGGTGGCCGTCGAGGACGGAGCAGCGGTTCGCGAGGGTGACCTGGTGGTGGTGCTCGAAGCCATGAAGATGGAACAGCCGCTGACCGCGCACAAGTCCGGCACTATCTCCGGCCTGAGCGCCCTGCCCGGCGCGACGGTGTCCGCCGGCGCCGTCATCGCCTCGATCCTGGACTGATCCCGGAGCAACTCCGAGCAACAGCAGCAGCACCGCAAAACGCAGCAGGCCCGGTTCCCTCAGGGGGAACCGGGCCTGCTGCTGTGTGTTTGAAGGGCCTAGGGGACCTTCACGCCCTCACTGGAATTGTTTTCGTAGTCGACGTCGCGGGTTTCCTTGGTCACGAACAGTGCGATCAGCGTCAGCACCGCCATGGAGGACAGGTAGATGCCCACCAGCCACGGGCTTCCGTCCGCGGCCTGCCACAGGGCAACCGCGATGAACGGAGCCACGGCCGCCCCCAGGATGGAGGAGACGTTGTAGGCGATGGCCGAGCCCGTGTAACGCACGTTGGTCGGGAAGAGCTCCGGCAGCAGGGCTCCCATGGGCCCGAACGTCAGGCCCATCAGGGTGAAGCCGATGATCAGCAGCGCCATGACCCCCACGGTTCCGCCGCCCAGCAGCGGCGAGAACGTGAAGCCGAAGAGGAAGATGCCGGCGGTGACAACCAACAGTGTCTTGCGGCGTCCGAACTTCTCCGCCAGCGGACCGGCGACGAGCGTGAAGATCCCAAAGAACACCACGCCGATGATCAGCATGATCAGGAAGTCGTTGCGGGCGTAGCCCAGACCGGCGGCGAAGGTCTCCGGGTCGAAGGCCTTGCCGGCCTTTTCCGCGGCGGCCTGCGCCGCTTCCGCGCTCTTGGCCGCGGTCCCGTAGGACAGCGTGAACGTGGTCATCAGGTAGAACAGCACATACGTCGCCAGCATGATGAAGGTGCCGGCAATCATCTGGCGCCAGCTGTACTTGAAGGCGCGGCTCAGGGGCAGTTTGCTGACCTCGCCCGAATCCACAACCTTCTGGAAGGCCGGCGTCTCAACCAGCTTCAGCCGGACGTACAGGCCGATGATCACCATGACGGCGCTGGCCAGGAACGGCACGCGCCAGCCCCAGGAGTCGAACTGCTCGGCATCCAGCTGGAAGCTCAGCAGCAGGAACAGGCCGTTGGCCAGGATGAACCCGATCGGCGCGCCCAGCTGCGGGAAGGTTCCCCAGACGGCACGCTTGTTGGCCGGAGCGTTCTCGGTCGCGAGCAGCGCCGCTCCCGACCATTCCCCACCCAGGGCCAGGCCCTGGGCAAACCGCAGCACCACCAGCATCGCGGGAGCGAGGATCGTCCAGCCGTTTTCCGCGGTCGGCAGGCAACCGATGAGGAACGTCGCTATCCCCATGGTCAACAGCGATGCCACCAGGGTTCCCTTGCGGCCCACCTTGTCACCGAAGTGCCCGAAGACGATGGAGCCCAGCGGCCGGGCAATGAAAGCCACCCCAAAGACAGCGAACGAGCTCAGCAGGGCCGTGATCCCCTCGGCGTTCGGAAAGAACAACCGGGGGAAGACGAGGACCGCAGCCGTTGCGTATACGTAGAAGTCGTAGAACTCAATGGAGGTGCCGACGAGGCTGGCAACAATCACGCGGCCCTTGGAATTGGCCTTGGCCGGCACCGGCGCCGGCGTGGATGCCGCGGAGGGATTCTTAGTAGACATTGGAACTCTTTCGCAAGAGGAATTGAAGTAACCACATCCTAGGAGCTTCCGTCCGTTATTTGAGATTTGTGTCCGGATAATGGACAAATGTTTCGCGGCGCCGATATCCGGGCACAAAAAATCCCGCGCCCGCAAACGGATATACCGTTGCGGACGCGGGACGATGAGTAGTCGGCTACATGTGCACGTGCAGGCGCCGGGCGGCTTCTGAAATGGAACCGGTGAGCGACGGGTAGACGGCAAAAGTATTGGCAAGATCATCCACGTGCAGCTTGTGGGTGACGGCAATGGCGATGGGGAAAATCAGCTCCGATGCGCGCGGACCCACCACGACGCCGCCGATCACGGTGCCCGAGCCCTTGCGGGAAATGATCTTCACGAAGCCTTCCTTGACGTCCATCATCTTGGCCCGGGCGTTGGTGTGCAGGGACAGCTTGATGACGTCGCCCTGGTACCGGCCCTCTGCAACATCGGCCTCGGAAACGCCCACGGAGGCGATTTCCGGGGAGGTGAAGATGTTCGAGGCCACGGTCTTGAGCTTCAGCGGCTTCACGCCGTCGCCCATGAGGTGTGCCACGGCAATGCGGCCCTGCATGGCCGCCACGGAGGCCAGGTTGAAAACGCCGGTGCAGTCGCCCGCGGCGTAGACGTTGCTGGCCGTGGTGCGGGAGACGCCGTCAACCCGGATCTGGCCGCGCTCGTCCAGCTGCACGCCTGCTTCTTCCAAACCGATGCCCGCGGTGTTCGGGATGGCGCCCACGGCTACGAGGCAGTGGCTGCCTTCAACAGTCCGTCCGTCCGAAAGCGTAACCAGCACGCCGTCGCCCGTATTCTTCACGGAATCGGCGCGGGACCGGCTGAGCACGGTCATGCCGCGGGCCTGGAAAACGTCTTCCAGCACGACGGCGGCATCTGCGTCCTCGCCGGGCAGCACGCGGTCGCGGCTGGAGATCAGCGTGACCTTGGTGCCGAGCCCGTTGTAGGCGGAGGCGAATTCCGCGCCCGTGACGCCGGAACCGATGACGATCAGGTGCTCGGGAACCTCGGTGAGGTTGTAGATCTGCTTCCAGGTGAAGATCCGCTCACCGTCGGGAACGGAGGTCTCCAGCTCGCGGGGGTTCGCGCCGGTGGCAATCAGCAAGGCTTCGGCCTTGACCGTTTCCACAGTGCCGTCGTCGGCGGTGACTTCAATGGTGGTGTTGTCCAGCAGGCGGCCTTCGCCGATCTTCACCTTCACGCCCACCCGTTCCAGGGTGCTGCGGATGTCATTGGACTGTTCCTTGGCCAGGGCCAGCAGGCGATGATTGACCACCTTCAGGTCTGCGTAGACCGGCGAGGCCACGTCCCCGAATTCCACGCCGAGGTTCCGGGCCGCAGTCAGCCGGGTCATCACGTCGGCGGTGGCAATGAGGGTCTTGGACGGAACGACGTCGGTAAGCACGGCTGAACCGCCCAGTCCCTGCCGCTCGACGATGGTTACGTCCGCTCCGAGGGATGCCGCCACGAGGGCAGCCTCGTAGCCGCCGGGGCCGCCTCCGAGAATCGCAAGTTTCCGGGCAGTAAAATCTAGTTGGGTGGTCACAAGGCTCTATTCTGTCCCATCGAGTGACGGCGCTCAAACGGCGGTGCAGGCGCGGACATCGGCAGGCCGGCAAGGCTGTAAGTTTGTTAAGTGACTAACGACCCATTTGAACTTGCCCAGCAGGCCGCCGACTACATTGCAGAGCACACCGGCGTGCCATCCCACGACATTGCACTGGTTCTCGGAAGCGGCTGGGGTGAAGCCGCCGAACTGATCGGCGAGACCACCGCTACGCTCTCCGCCTCCGATATCCCGGGCTTCTCGGCCCCCTCCGTGCAGGGGCACGTGGGCAC
Source organism: Arthrobacter sp. zg-Y895 (assembly GCF_020731025.1). Taxonomy (NCBI): domain Bacteria; kingdom Bacillati; phylum Actinomycetota; class Actinomycetes; order Micrococcales; family Micrococcaceae; genus Arthrobacter; species Arthrobacter sp. zg-Y895. Next base: position 183,568 of record NZ_JAJFZY010000012.1, on the reverse strand, counting down.
CATCCGCTCCGTCCTCACCACCGACGGCAAGCGTGCCTTGGTCCTGGGCGCACGCACCCACTACTACGAGGGCAAGGGCGTACGCGCCGTCGTGCACGGCGTACGCACCGCAGCCGCCGCCGGCGCCAAGGTCATGGTCCTCACCAACGGCTGCGGCGGGCTGAATCCCGATTGGCAGCCGGGCACCCCGGTGCTGATCAGCGACCACCTCAACCTCACCGCCACGTCCCCGCTCGAAGGCGCGACGTTCGTTGACCTGACAGACCTGTACTCGTCGCGGCTGCGCGACGTGGCACGCAGCGTGGACCCGACCCTGGATGAAGGCGTTTACGCCCAGTTCACCGGCCCGCACTACGAAACGCCGGCCGAGGTCCGCTACGCCAAGACCATCGGCGCCGACCTGGTCGGCATGTCCACGGCGCTCGAAGCCATTGCCGCCCGGCACGCCGGCATGGAGGTCTTCGGCATCTCCCTGGTCACCAACCTGGCAGCCGGCATCAGCCCGGTGGCACTGAGCCACGGCGAGGTCCTGGAAGCGGGACAGGCCGCCGGACCGCGCATCTCCAAGCTGCTCGCCGAGATCATCAACAAGATCTAGCAGCTTTCCGCCGCACAGCTACCCGCACCAGCAACAGTAGGTATCCACATGACTCTGATCCCCGCCGACCTCGAAGAACTCACCGCCGCCGCGCATGCGTGGGCGGACAGTGACCCTGACCCGGACACCGCCCGTGAGCTCCGCGCCCTCCTCCGCATCCTCGCGGACACGGACGGTGCGGACACGGACGGCGCGGACGCCGCCGGTGCGGACGCCGCTGCGGCGGAACTGGCGGACCGGTTTGCCGGCACGCTCGAGTTCGGAACCGCTGGGCTGCGTGCGGAGCTGGGCGCCGGTTCAAACCGGATGAACCGCGTAGTAGTGCGGCGCACCGCTGCCGGCATCGCTTCCTTCCTGCAGGACACAGCCGGCGACAACTGGACTCCCAGCGCCGTGATCGGCTACGACGCCCGGTACAAGTCGAAGGACTTCGCACTGGAAACGGCTGCCGTTTTCGGCGCCGCCGGCATCGAAACGTTCCTGCTGCCCTGCACGCTTCCGACGCCGCTGCTCGCCTACGCGGTCCGTGCCCTGGACACGGACGCGGGTGTGATGGTCACTGCCAGCCACAACCCTGCCGCCGACAACGGCTACAAGGTCTACCTGGGCGGCCGCACGGTCAAGGGCCCCGGCCGCGGTGCACAGATTGTCACGCCGTACGACGCCGAGATTGCCGCACGGATCGACTACACCGTTCCGCTGGACTCCATTGAGCTGGCACCGGACGGCTACACGGAGGTTTCCGAGTCGCTGATCGCTGACTACATCGGCGCCGTCGACGACCTGGCGCACCGCGAAGGCTACCCGGCACGGGACCTGGACATCGTCCTCACGCCCATGCACGGCGTCGGCGGCGAAACCATGTCCGCCGTGCTTCGCGGCGCCGGATTCACCTCGGTGACCCTGGTTCCGGAGCAGGCACTGCCGGACCCGGACTTCCCCACCGTCGCCTTCCCGAACCCGGAGGAACCCGGAGCGCTGGACCTGGCCCTGAAGCTTGCCGCCGAACGGAACGCGGACCTAGTCCTTGCCAATGATCCCGACGCCGACCGCGCCGCCGTCGCCGCCAAGGACCCTGCCACGGGCGAATGGCGCATGCTGCGCGGGGACGAAGTGGGTGCCCTGCTGGGCCGCCACATTGCCCGGCGGATCGCTGCCGGACGCTGGAAGGTGCGGGGTGAGAAAACCCGCTCCGGCGTTGTTTTCGCCAACTCGATTGTTTCCTCCCGCCTGCTGGCCCGCATTGCGGACGCTGCAGGATTTGAGCACCAGGAAACCCTGACCGGCTTCAAGTGGATCTCCCGGGTGCCGAAGCTGACCTACGGCTACGAAGAAGCACTGGGCTACTGCGTTGCCCCCGGACTGGTCCGGGACAAGGACGGCATTTCCGCCGGCGTGCTGCTGGCCGAGCTGGCCGCAGCCCTGAAGGCGAAGGGCCGGACCCTCTTTGACGAACTCGACGAGCTGGCCCTGGAGCACGGCCTGCATCAGAGCGACCAGCTCTCCGTCCGAGTGGAGAACCTGGGCCTGCTGACCGAAATGATGCAGCGGCTGCGCGAGCACCCGCCGGTCTCCTTCGCCGGCTCCCCGGTGGAAACCGCCGTCGACCTTTCCGAGGGCGCCAACGGACTGCCGCCCACGGACGGGCTGCGGTACATTACCCGTGACAACACCCGGGTCATCATCCGACCCAGCGGAACCGAGCCCAAGCTCAAGTGCTACCTCGAAGTGATTGAGCCCGTCGGTTCAGCGGCTGATCTGCCGGCTGCGCGTTCGAACGCACGCGCAACCCTGGATGCGGTGCTGGCGGATGTACGGACGGCCCTGGGACTCTAGCCTAAGCGGGAGGCCGGCATGGGACGGCTGATCTACACCAGCATCACGTCGCTCGACGGGTACATAGCGGACGAGTCCGGGTCCTTTGACTGGAGCATGCCCGATGAAGAGGTCCACTCCTTCGTCAACGGGCTTGAGCGGGACGTGCACACGCATCTGTTGGGACGGCGGCTGTATGAGGTGATGGCCGCCTGGGACGCCGTGCCCGCAGAGGACGAGCCGCCTGCCATCCACGAGTACGCGCGGATCTGGCAGGGGGCGGACAAGGTGGTTTTCTCTCGAACCCTCGCCGACCCCTCCGCGCCGCGCACGCGGCTGGAACGGGAGTTCGATCCTGCTGCCGTGCGGGCACTCGTAGAGGCGTCCGACGGCGACGTGTCCGTGGGCGGAGCGGACCTCGCCGGCCAGGCGCTGCAGGCAGGGCTGGTTGACGAGCTGCAGCAGCTGCTCTCCCCCGTGATTGTCGGTGGCGGGAAGCGGTTCCTGCCGGACGGTCTGCGGCTGGACCTGGAGCTGCTGGAGGAGAAACGATTCGCCAACGGCGTGGTGTTCCTGCGGTACCGGGTCCGGAACTGAGCTTCCCTCCCCGGCGTCCGGTTACGCCAGCAGTTCCGTAGCCAGCGGCAGGCGGCTTCCGCTCGCCAGGAGAGTTCCTACCTGCTCGGCAGTGAGCGGCCGGCTGAAATAGTAGCCCTGGCCGCTGCAGCAGCCCATGTCCTGCAGAAGTTCAGCCTGCTCAAGGGTCTCTATCCCTTCGACCACGGCTTCCATCCCGGCAGCCTGGATAAGCCGGTGGACCGCGTCCACGAACTGCAGCTGCCCTTCGTCGCGGCTGATTTCGGCAATCAGCGCGCGGTCCACCTTGACGGTGTCCACCGGCAGGCGCCGCAGGTAGCTGATGGATGAATACCCCGTGCCGAAATCGTCGATTTCCAGACGGACACCCAGGGCCTTGATCGATCTCATGGAGTAAGTCTCCACGTCCCCGCTGCCCACGAAGGCGCTCTCGGTGATCTCAAGAGTGAGATCACCGGGTGCGGCGCCGGTTTCCCGCAGCTGCGCCCGGACAAAGTCCACCAAGTCCATGCTCTGCAGTTCGGACGGGGAGACGTTGACGCGGATATGGAAGCCATCCTGGTCCTGGCCCGCCTTACGCCACTCCGCTAGTTGTTCCAAGGCAGACCGCAGCACCCAGCGTCCTATCCCCAGAATGGCTCCGCTCTCCTCGGCCAGCGGAATGAAGATGTCCGGCATGACCAGTCCCTGCGTCGGATGCTCCCAGCGCAGCAGCACCTCCACACCCTGCATCTTGCCGGTGACCAGATCCACAACGGGCTGGTACGCCAACCGAAACTCGTTGCGTTCAACGGCGTTGCGCAGGTCGGAGGACATTTTGCGCCGCAGCTGGCGGGCGTAGAGCATCACCGGTTCAAATAGCCGCACCAGGCCCGGGCCGTCTTCCTTCGCTTCGTACATCGCCGTGTCGGCGCGGAGCAGCAGGTCCTTGGCGGATTGCCCAACCTCGGCAAGGTGCACGCCAATGCTGGCACGGGGCCAGACATCCAGTTCCTCCACCTTCATTTTGAACCCCAGTGCTTCCTGCACACGCTCGGCCGTCGCCCGGGCGGACATGCGGCTGACGTCGGGGAGCAGGACGGCGAATTCGTCCCCGCCGAGCCGGGAAACGGTGCTATCCCCCGGCACGCACGCCAGCAATCGGGTCGCCACTTCCTGGAGTACCCGGTCACCGGCCTGGTGTCCGAAGCTGTCATTGATGTCTTTAAATCCATCCAGGTCAACCATCAAAACCGCCGGCGCGGCATCCCGAACCTGCTCGACGTTCCAAACCGCCAACGCGTCCTCAGCTGCCTGCATCAAGGCAGTTCTGTTTCCAGCTCCGGTGAGCGGGTCGCTCAGGGCCATGTGCTGCATCTGGGCGTGGGCTTCCCGGAGCTCCTGGGTACGGTCCTGCACACGCTGCTCAAGGTCCCGGTAAATATCGTCCAGTTCTTCGGCCAGCAGATTAATGCCCGTGCTGACGGCATCAATCTGGTCGCGTGCGGGCGAAACGGGAATCCGCGATGTGAGGTTTCCCGCCGCGATACTGACAATGCCCTCGACTATCCTGTTCAGCCGGACAGCTTCGGCAGACGGGTTGGCAGGTCCAGAGTCAGGTGTCATACCGCAAATCGTTTCAGCCAGCCAAGCGCGTCAGGCTCGCTCGAGAAGTAGCGGGTGGGGCACGGCTGCACTTCGCCTCCCAACAGAAAATTAGCAATAACGCGGTCCACCGGCGAGACACCCATGACGGCAACCGCCGAGAGCGACCGTGCCGCACTGAAAACGTCGCGGGCGCTTCGGGAGACTGAATCCACCCCGGTCAGGACCAGGAGCAGAGGCAGGGTGCTGGCTCCCGCGAAGGCCCGGATCTTCTCTGCCGCCAGCAGGGCCATCGTCCCGGTGATCACTTCACCTGGCGGCAGGACCAGCACCAAATGGCCCTCATCGGCGAATTCGACCGAGATGTTCCCGGGGGAAATCCTTTCATCCCCGGTTACCGCGCCCTTGCCTTCCGGTGGGTTCTGCGGCCCGTCATGGGGGCGCGTCCCTGCGTACTGCAATCTATCGCTTCTAGCCATGCTTCCCCCAAGTCGCTGCGCAGGATCAAATGCAGCGGATTCCCTCGCCGATTTGGAACGGCTCGTCCGTGATTGCCGCCGGTAAGTCGAAAGACGGTGTTTGTATTGTGCGCCTTCGATTCTCAAATATCGAGTTTCTCGGCCTGACTTTTCGTTTCGTGTTCAGCTGTTTGGGCGATGGAGTCATTTCGGAGGATGGTCCTGATAATCTCCCGGGCCCTTTCCGCTTGGACCGGCGCCCCTAAACCGTCGAATAGCTGTTCACCTTCCCGCGCCGCGTCCAATGCCTCCCCAGCCCGCCCAAGGTCGAACAGGCATCTCGCCAAAACCATCAGCGCCTGCGCCCGTGTATAGGGGAACAGTTCTTCTGCCTTGGTGGCCACGTCCCGGAGCTTTTGTTCGGCTACCCCGTTATTTCCGGCCAAGTGTTCCCAGTGGGCGCGTGATAAAAGGATCTCCAGCCGGTCGGCCAGGTTGCCTTCGGAAACCGAAATGGCTACTTCCGCCCGTTCAATGCATTCGAGGGTCTCCGGCTGCACTACCCCTGCATCCATCCGCAGGTTTGCCGAAGCCTTATTAAACAGCGCCCATAGGTTGACGTCCCCCAACGGGGTCAGGGCCGTTGCTGCCTTCCGGTGGAACCGGAGCCCTTCCTCGATACGTCCGGACATAAACGCCGAATTTCCAATCGTCCAGTAGGCCATACCGCTAGCCCTTGCGCCTGCTTCAGGACCGACGAGGGAGTCCAGCACCATGGCTTCCTGCCACGCAGCTTCCACCTCCCCTTCCTCAGCCAGGGTTGCCACCATGGAATGTTGAAGAGCGGTACGCAATTCCTTGGAACGATCTGGAACGATACTTATCGCCTCTTCTGTCGCAACCAGCGCACGGTCGCTTGCCCCCTTGTTCCGCAAGGCTTCGGAGAGGATCACCCGGGCGCGGGCAGCGGTTTCCGGGTAGTCAACAATGATGGGATGAGCTGTCAACGCGTTTATTGTATGGATGCACTCATCCATCAGCCCCAGGTCGTATTGGTACCGGGCGATGCTGAGCGTCAACCGACAGTATCCCCAGGTATCACCGGCCTGAAGTGCAGCTTCACGCGCGAGCACCGAATATTCGACCGCTTTGCCGTAGTCACGACGCTGGCTAGCTTGTTGCGCCTTGTACTCGTTGGCTAAATACACCTGTTCATCTTCCAAGGATTCTGGTCCTTCCAGCGACAGAGGCCCGGTGCCATTCTGCAATAATTACTCAGAATTCACCAAAGATGGCCAATCGCATATCAATAAGAGCTTCAGCATAGCTATACTTCAGGTGTTTCACCCCACCACATCTTTTCTCTCAAGGAGCACGACATGAAAAAATTCGGTGCAGCTGCACTTCTGGCCGCCCTTATCTTCGGAGCGGGCGCCGTGGCCCAGAATTCCGACGCAGCTCCTGTAGCTGGAGCCAGCAAGAATGCTGTGCAGCTGTTTGGCAACTGGCCGGCCGTAGGATAATTGTTCTGACATAAGTGAATCGGCCGGGCTCCGCATTGCGGGACCCGGCCGATTTTCTTTCCATGCTTTCGCACCCCGCACCCCGCGCCCCGCACCCTCTGCCGACACCGTGATCTCAACCACGCGGCACCACTGCCCTATGGCAAGATAGATCCCATGTCTACACCCATTGCCTCGTATATTGATCACACGCTCCTCAAACCCGAGGCCAGCCGCGACGACATCCTCCGGGTCTGCTCCGAAGCCGCTGAGTACCAGTTCAAGTCCGTCTGCGTGAACCCGATCTGGGTCGGCACCGTCCGCAACGCACTGAAGGGCAGCGGAGTGCTCACCTGCTCGGTCATCGGCTTCCCGCTGGGAGCCACCACCACCGAGGTGAAGGTCTTTGAAGCCCAGGGCGCGCTTCAGGACGGCGCAGATGAGATTGACATGGTCATCGACATCGCCGCAGCCCGGCGCGGAGACCGCGCCGCCCTGGTCCGCGACATTGCAGCCGTAGCCGATGCCGTGCATGCTGCCGGCGGCATCCTCAAGGTCATCATCGAAACCTCCCTGCTCAACGATGAGCAGAAGGTCCTGGCCTGCGAAGCTTCCGTCGAAGCCGGAGCCGACTTCGTGAAGACCTCCACCGGTTTCAACGGCGGCGGAGCCACTGCGGAAGACGTTGCCCTGATGCGCCGGACGGTCGGTCCGGACCTTGGAGTCAAGGCTTCCGGCGGTGTCCGTTCGCTCGAAGATGCACAGGCAATGATCGACGCCGGGGCCACGCGTATCGGAGCGAGCTCCGGAATCGCTATTGTTAATGGAAGCAAAGCCACGTCGGACTACTGACCGGCATAGCTACTGACACTTTTTGAAACGGAGAACTTCATGGTTGGAACACGGTCAAAGCAGCCTTCACACTCGGGCGAGGGCCATCTGGTCAGCAACATCCTCATCTTTGCCGTGATGTTCGCCATCTTCCTGGGCGCCATCTACGCGGTGAACTGGCTGACCCTGGACAACGTGTGGCCGATGGCCATTCTGCTGGTCGCCGCGACCGGCATGTACCTCGTTGCGTTCAGCATCGGCCGTTCCGACACCACCACGGAGTTGGCCAAGGGTTACTCGCACAACGAGTAGTCTTCCTGCGTAAACAGTGATGCACCCCAGTCCGCGGGCTGGGGTGCATCACTGTTTAACTGAGTATTCGCCGGGGGTAAGCAGGTGTGTCCTACTCTTAGCTGCCGTGCCCCGCCGTCCCTAGATTCGATTTATGACTACCACCATGACCCGCAGACAGTGGCGCCGCAACCGGGCCCTGCAGCAGCGCATCGTCCTCGTCGGTTACTCGGTACTGGCCTCCTGCGTAGTGGCCGCCGCCGCTGTCTTCGTCATTGCGGTGACGGGCTAGCCTCCGGCTCACTCCTTGAACACGGCGTCGAGCACCTGCTTGGCCCAGGCCAGGATTTCGGCGTCCACCAGATCCCTTCCGCCTATCCTGGCGGTCTTCGGCTTGGGTACCAGCACCGCGTTCAGCGCAGGCTTCACGAGCGCCCCGGGATACATACGCTGCAGCCGCATGGTCCGCGATTCGGGCAGGTCCGCCGGTGCGAACTTGATGAAGTTGCCCTGCAGCGCGACGTCGGTCAGCCCGGCGGCGCGTGCATCCACCCGGAAGCGGGCAACATCGATCAGGTTCTTCACTTCCTGCGGGGGCTCGCCGTAACGGTCCACCAGTTCGGCCAGCACCTCGTCGATCGCCTCATTGGTGAGCGCGGATGCCAGCTTGCGGTAGGCCTCCAGCCGCAGCCTCTCCCCCGGAACGTAGTCATGCGGGAGATGGGCGTTGACCGGCAGCTCGATCTTCATTTCGGCCGCCTTCTCCTCGGCCTCGCCCCGGTAGTCGGCCACGGCTTCGCCCACCAGCCGGATGTACAGGTCAAAGCCGACGCCGGCAATATGGCCGGACTGTTCCCCGCCCAGCAGGTTGCCGGCACCGCGGATCTCCAGGTCCTTCATGGCCAGCTGCATGCCCGCACCCAGCTCGTTGTGCGTGGCCACGGCCTTCAGCCGCTCCAGTGCCACCTCGCCCAGCGGCTTTTCCGACGGGTACAGGAAGTATGCGTAGGCCCGCTCCCGGCCGCGCCCTACCCGGCCGCGCAGCTGGTGCAGCTGGGAGAGGCCGAAGTGGTCCGCACGGTCCACGATCAGGGTGTTGGCATTGGAGATGTCCAGGCCCGTTTCGATGATCGTGGTGCACACCAGCACGTCGAAGCGCTTCTCCCAGAAATCCACAATGATCTGCTCGAGCTTGGACTCGCTCATCTGGCCGTGCGCCACGGCGATCCGCGCCTCCGGCACCAGTTCCCGCAGATGCGCGGCCGTCCGGTCAATCGAGGACACCCGGTTGTGGACAAAGAAGACCTGGCCCTCGCGCATGAGCTCGCGGCGGATGGCGGCAGAGGCCTGCTTGTCCGTGTACGGGCCCACATAGGTGAGTACGGGGTGCCGTTCCTCGGGCGGGGTGGCCAGTGTGGAGGTCTCGCGGATGCCGGTCAGGGACATTTCCAGGGTGCGGGGAATCGGGGTGGCGCTCATGGCCAGCACGTCCACGTTGGTGCGCATCTTCTTCAGCGCTTCCTTGTGTTCGACGCCGAAGCGCTGCTCCTCATCCACGATCACCAGGCCCAGGTCCTTGAACTGCACTTCCTGTGACAACAGGCGGTGGGTGCCGATGACCACGTCCACGGCGCCGGTCTTGACGTCCTCGATAGTTGCCTTGGCCTGCTTGGCGGTCTGGAAGCGCGAGAGCGAATCCACCCGGACCGGGAAGCCGGAGAACCGCTCGGCAAAGGTCTCCATATGCTGCTGGGCCAGCAGCGTGGTGGGCACCAGCACGGCCACCTGCTTGCCGTCCTGCACGGCCTTGAACGCTGCACGGACCGCAATCTCGGTCTTGCCGTAACCCACGTCGCCGGAGACCAGGCGGTCCATGGGGATTTCGCGCTCCATGTCTGCCTTGACCTCGTTGATAGTGGTCAGCTGATCCGGGGTCTCGACATAGGGGAACGCTTCCTCAAGTTCACGCTGCCACGGGGTGTCCGGGCCGAAGGCGTGGCCCTTGGACGCCATCCGGGCGGAGTAGAGCCGGATCAGCTCCCCCGCGATCTCCTTGACGGCCTTGCGCGCCCGGCTCTTGGTCTTGGCCCAGTCGGATCCGCCCATCTTGGACAGGACAGGGGTTTCACCGCCCACGTACCGGGTGATCTGGTCCAGCTGGTCGGTGGGGACGAACAGCCGGTCCCCCGGCGCTCCGCGCTTGGAGGACGCGTATTCAAGCACCATGTACTCGCGCACTGTCTTGTTGGTGCCGGCACCGGTGGCACGCTGGATGAGTTCAATGAACTTGCCCACGCCGTGCTGCTCGTGCACCACGAAGTCGCCCTCCTGCAGCTGCAGCGGATCGACGGCGTTGCGCCGTTTGGAGGGCATCTTGCGCATGTCGCGGGTGGAGTAGGTACTGGCGCGGCCGAGCAGGTCCGCCTCGGTCAGCAGGCCGGTCTTGAGGGTGTCAAAGACATACCCGCGGCCGGCGCTGGCCGTGGTGATGGCGATGACGCCGGGGCGCGGTTCCTCGTCCACGGATTCCACCAGCGCTGCCGGAATGTCGTTCTCCCGGAACAGTTCGGCCAGGCGGGAGGCCGGGCCGGGTCCCTCCGTCACCACCACCACACGCCAGGCGTCCCGGACGCGGCCGCCGATGAACTCCATCATTTCCGCTACGTCGCCCCGGTAGCCGCGCGGTTCGCGGGCATTGATGGTCAGGGTGTCGATGTCCAGGACGGTTTCGTCGTCGGGGTTGAAGGACGTGATGGACCACCAGGCCACGTCATTGGCATGCGCGGCAGTGCGCGTATCGGTCAGGGAACGGAAGCTTGCAGCGTCCAGGTCCGAGGCCAGCCCGGCGGAAAGATCCAGGGGTGCCGCACCGCCGTCGGACGCCGTGGCCCAGGCCGCGGCCAGGAACTCCTCATTGGTGGCGGCCAGGTCGTGGGCGCGGGCCCGGACCTTTTCCGGCTCGATGACCACGGCAATGGATCCCCGCGGCAGCTCCCCCATCAGCGGGACCATGGAGTCCACCAGTACCGGAGCGAGGGATTCCATGCCTTCCACGGCAATACCGCCGGCGATCTTTTCCAGCATGTCCGAGGCGGCCGGCATCTGGTCCTTGAGCTTGGCGGCGCGGCTCATGACCGACGGCGTGATCAGGATTTCGCGGCACGGCGGGGCGTAGAGCTCCGAGGGGTGGGTGATGTGCTCCCCGGTAAGGGTCCGCTGGTCAGCGACCGCGAACCAGCGCATGGAATCCACTTCGTCGCCGAAGAAGTCGATGCGGATGGGGTGGTCCTCGGTGGGCGGGAAGACGTCCAGGATGCCGCCGCGAACGGCGAATTCGCCGCGGTGGGAGACCATATCCACCCGCGCATAGGCAGCTTCCGCCAGTGCCTGCACCACGGAGTCGAAGGGCTGTTCCTGGCCGACCTTCAGCGCCACCGGCTTGAGTTCACCCAGTCCGGCCACCAGCGGCTGAAGCACGGCGCGCACCGGGGCAACCACAATCTGCACGGGGGCGGTTTCCGGGTGCGCCAGCCGGCGGAGCACCGACAGGCGCCGTCCGACGGTATCCGAGCGCGGGGACAGCCGCTCGTGCGGCAGGGTCTCCCAGCTGGGGAACTCTTCAATGCCGGCCAGGGGAAGATAGCTGCGCAGCGCGGCTGCCAGGTCCTCCGCCTCGCGTCCCGTCGCCGTCACGGCCAGCACCACCGGCGGAACGCCGTCACCGGTACCGGCCGAGGCCAGGCCGTCCACGACTTCGGCCAGCAGGGCGGCGCGCATGCCCTGCGGAGCCCCGATCTGCAGGTCTTCGCTGCGGCCTGCGGGCGGCCGGGAGGAAAGAGTCCGCACCCTTGCGTACGAGGGGTCCTCAGCGAGGGCGGCACGCAGTCCGTTCAGGCTCATGGGGTGTTTTCTCCTTCATGACGGCAACGCAAATACCCGAAGTCCACAAACGGAACCCCGGGGTTTTCTTCCACATTACCTGCTGCCGGGGCGCCGGTCCGGCGCTCGCGCTGAGAGCGGAAAACATAAGGAAGCGGGAGTCCGTTACACCGGACTCCCGCTCCCGTACCGGGTATCCGCCCGGGCGGTGACGCTGGATATTAAGCCGCCTACTTCCGCAGCAGGTGTCCGCGGTAGTCGTATTCGGCCGGGACGGACCGGGCACCCTGGCCGCCGCCGCGCAGCTCCTCCTCCGTGAGGGCAAAGGTGACCACGGCGTGGGCCACGGCGTCCGACATCTGGTCGAGAACAGTGCGGTTCACGTTGTTGATGTCGTCGCAATCGGCGTGGTAGCAGGCGTCGTACGGCTCACCCGCCACCCCGCCGAACAGTGCAGCTTCCTCCGGTGTCTTCAGGCCTTCGGCACCCGTGAACAGCCCTCCCGCCGGAATGTTCCTTTCGATGAACCCGGCATAGTCGGAACGGCCGCTGAATTCGGTGGGTGCCGTGGTCAGGCCCTGGGAGGCGAAGTACTCCTCGAAGACTCCCTCAATGACGTCGGACCCGGCGGGCCCGGTCCGGCCGAAGGCGTCGCCGTCGCCGTCGTAGATAAACCGGGCGAAGTTCGGGGAACCCACCATGTCGAAGTTCAGGTTCAGCAGCGTTCCGGCCAGCCCGGCTTCGTCCAAGGTGGAGACGTAGTGCCGCGAGCCTACGAGCCCGTCTTCTTCCCCGCCCCAGAACGCGAACCGGACGCGGTTCTCCAATCCGCCCTTCGTCTTGGTTTTGGCGAGCTGGACGGCTGTTTCCAAGGTTGCTGCCGAACCGCTGCCGTTGTCATTTATGCCAGGCCCCTCCGGGACCGAGTCCAGGTGTGCTCCCACCACCACGGTACGGTCCGCGTCCCCGGTGGGGGTATCCGCGAGGATGTTGAAGGAGTTGATGGTGCGCACCCCGGATTCCACCGAGACCCGCACAACAACGCCCGGAGTGCCTGCCAGGGCCTCACCGAGGGCAAATGTTGTACCGACGGCGGGAATCGGGGAAAGCTCGGTGCCCAGCGTGCCGTTGAGCAGGCCCGTGCGGTCATCCCCCGCCACATTGGTGCCCTGGTTGAAGATGACCGCAGCGGATGCCCCGGCTGCTGCGGCGTTGTCCACCTTGATTTCGAAACTGCATTTGCCGCGCTGCATCAATGCGACGTTCCCGGCGGGGAACCCGGCGAAATCCTCCGGCTCGCAGCCGCTGCTCGAGGCACGGTTGCCGCCGAGGTTGATGTCCACCGCTATCAGTCCGGCTGTCACGTCTCCCGGGCCCGAGTAGCTCATGGTGCTGAATTCCGTTCCTGCCACGTACGCCTGCGCCGTGGGGGAAACCTGCTCGAAGGTCTCGCCGGACAGCTCGAACTGGTCGTAGGAGAAGGGCTGCCTCACCGGGTTGTAGCCGGCCCGGCGCAGCTGCTGCTCGATGTATCGGCCGGAGGCCTCGTATCCGGGAGTTCCCGACGCGCGGTTTTCGCCGTTGGCATCTGCAGCAGCCTGCAGGGCGTCCAGGTGCCGCAACACATTCTTGACGGTCACTTTCTTCCGCAGCATTTCGCTGGCATCCGGCTTGCCGCTCCCCTTGCCGGGAGACTCCTTGTCCGGGCCGCCCTTGCCGGGATTGCCCTTTCCGGGATTGCCCTTGCCGGCTGCAGCGTCACGGACGCTTTGCTGGCCGTCCGCTGCTCCGTTGCCGTTGTCCGCTGACGCTGCCGGCACTCCCGCTGCAGCCGTCAGGAAAACCGCCGCTGCGAGCGCCGTCGTACGCAAAGTCCTGTTCCTCTTCATCGTTCCCCTAGGTGTGTGTCCCCCGTGCGTGCGTGATGGTCCAGCACCGCGCCCGCAGGCGTTGGCACCGTGCCGCGCAACCTACCTCGGCTTCCCGCGCGGGGTAACCGTAGGCGGGAAGCCGGCTACATGTGCGAGGAGATCCAGACCCGGCCCGCAGCACCGGTGGATCTGGTTTTTCGTGGGGTCGCCTGCCACGCTGGAAAAGCACGGGTTACCCGGAGACGGCAGTAATCCAGTCGCCGGCCTCGCCTTTCGACAACGTAAGGACTGCCCATGGCACGCAAAGCGACCCTCCTGGCCACGGGATGTGCGGTATTCGCGCTGGCCTTCACCGGCTGCGCGGGCAACTCCGACGGCGACGGCGCCAACGATTCCGAAGGTTCCCCTTCCGCATCGTCTTCCAGCCCTTCGCCCTGCGGCACCAACTCCCCGAACGCCAGCGGAGAAAACTGCCAGGCAGCCGGCGTTCCCGGCCGCACTGCCAACCCCGATCGATGCGGAAAGTTCACTGCGTCCCCGACTCCGGGCGGGATCATCGAGGGAACGTTCGGCCCGTACTGCGACGACGCCGTCGCGACTACCTACAGCACCGCCTTGATCCCGGATGAGTCCGTAGCGATTGTCACCGTCGAGGAAAGCGCGGAGAACACCACCGTGCAGCTCCAGGCACAGAGCTTCGCCGCCGACACGACCTACAGTGCCCGGCTGCACGAGGATGATTGCGGAGCAGATCCAACGGACGCCGGCGCGGAGTACCAGAGCAGCCAGGGCGGCCTCACCCTGGACTTCACTACCGACACCGCCGGCAACGCCACCGCGAGCACCACGGTTCCGTGGACGCTGCCCGACGACGACGCCGAGTCGCTCCTCATCCTCGATGCGGGGCAGGGCGGTGCGGCGGGAAGCCCCGTGGGCTGCATCAATCTGGTGCCCTGACCCGGCCGGGAGCTCCCCGGCCCCGGTTTCGGGGCAGCTGCGCGTGCGGTTTAGGATGAGGGTTGGCCGGCCGGCGGGCTGTACAAGCCCGCGGAATCCGGCATTACCGCTCACCTTACGGAGGACCTATGGCCCTGAACGCATCAACTATCCTGCCCTACGACGTACGGACCGTGACGGACACGTTCGCTGACGAGGGTTTCCTGCGCAGCATGAGCGAGCACGTAGGCGGTTCCCTGGTTTCCGCTTCCGTGGACGGTGACACCGCCGGGGCATTTGTCCTCACCGCTGTGCGGACGATGCCCACGGACCGGTTGCCGGACATTGCGAAGAAGTTTGTTGGTGCCAACCTGACCGTGACCCAGAAAGAGCAGTGGGCCGCACCTGCCGCCGACGGATCCCGCGAAGCCGCCGTGGAGCTCTCCGTGGGCGGGGTCCCGCTGAAGGTCAACGCCGTGCAGCGACTGATCAGCACCCCCGAGGGCACCCGCGTCGATGTTGACGGCAACGTGGCCTCCAGCATTCCGTTCCTGGGCGACAAGATCGCCAAGGCCGCCGAACCGATGATCGGCAAGGCCCTCACGATCCAGGCAGGCCAGGCCGGCAAGTGGATTGAAAGCCGGAAGAGCTAGCCCATGGTCCTCTCCACTCCCCTCGCTCTGGTCCTGGTGATCGCAGGCCTCTGGTCCCTCATCGTCTGGCCGCCCTATCTGCGGGACGTCCTGAAGTCCCCGCAGGCGCGGGATACCAACGGTGCGCCGACCCGGTACATGACCACGAACCTCATGAAGATCAGCACGGCCATGGTCTTCGGACTGGCAACCCTCGTGATCGGTATCCGCGGCCTGATCGGCTGACTTTCCCTGATGACGCACGCCCCGGCAGGTTTCCTGCCGGGGCGTTTTGCTGCCTGCTTCGCCCCTCATCACACGCTGCCTGACTGATGCAGTTAGACTGGTACACGGTGCGCCGGGAAGTCTGGTCGGCAATAACTTTGCCGTACCCGAATTTGATAGGAACCTTTCATGGCCTCTGAGCCCTCCTCCCCCAAGCCCAACGGTTCGCACACCGTCCTCGGCAGGCGCAGCTACGGAGAGACCCTTCGCATCAGCGAGATTCTCCGCAAGGAAACCGTGGGCGGCATTTTGCTGCTGATCGCTACCGTCGCGGCCCTGATCTGGGCCAACTCTCCGGCTGCAGACACTTACTTTGCCGTGCGTGACTTTGAATTCGGTTACGAGCCGTGGCACCTCAAGCTGAGCATCGGCACCTGGGCAGCCGACGGGCTGCTGGCCATCTTCTTCTTCCTGGTCGGCCTCGAGCTGAAGAAGGAATTCATTGCCGGGGACCTGAGGGACCTGAAACAGGCGATCGTACCCATCGCGGCAGCGGTGGGCGGCGTAATTGTCCCCGCCCTGGTCTACGTAGCCGTCAACCTGATATCCGGTTCGGACGGCCTGCGGGGCTGGGCCATCCCCACCGCCACCGATATTGCCTTCGCCCTGGCAGTGCTGGCGGTTATCAGTTCGCACCTGCCCAGCGCGCTGCGCATCTTCCTCCTGACCCTCGCCGTGGTGGATGACCTCATCGCCATCGCCATCATTGCCTTCTTCTACTCCGAAGACGTGCACCTTAGCTACCTGCTGTGGATGCTGCTGCCGCTCGCCGCATTCACACTGCTGGTCCAGCGCGTCCCGCGCTTCTTCGGCACCCGGGGCTGGCCCGCCTGGGTGATCCTGCTGCCCTTGGGTGTCGCCACCTGGGCGCTGATGCACGCCTCCGGCGTCCACGCCACCGTGGCCGGGGTGCTGCTGGGCTTTGCTGTTCCGGTGCTGCGCCGCGGTCCGGACCGGCAGAAACTGCCCGCCGATCCGAAGGCCCCCGGCCTCTCGGAAATCTTTGAGCACCGCTTCCGGCCTGTTTCCACGGGCTTTGCCGTTCCGATCTTCGCCTTCTTTTCCGCCGGCGTGGCCTTGGGCGGCTGGAGCGGCGTCGGTGCTGCGGTTACGGACCCCGTAGCGATCGGAATTATCCTGGGCCTCGTGGCCGGTAAGCCCATCGGCATCCTGCTCACCACCTGGGCAGTCACCGCGGGCACGCGGGCAAAGCTGGACCCGGATGTGCGCTGGATCGATCTGGCAGGCATCGGCATTCTGGGCGGGATCGGCTTCACCGTCTCCCTGCTGGTCAATGACCTGAGCTTCGAGGTCGGCTCGCTGCACAACGACGACGCCAAGGTCGGCATCCTCGTGGCCTCCGTGCTGGCTGCCCTGCTGGCTTCAGCCCTGCTGACTGCCCGGAACCGGCGCTACCGGCTCATCGAGGCCGAAGACCGGCGCGACGACAACCAGGACGGCATTCCGGACGTGTACGAGGACCGGGAGAACTAGCGCGAGCAGGGGTAGCCCAGCAGTCCCGGTGGTGCGTAATAGAACATCTGGAGCGTGGACGCCTGGGAAGGGGCCAGGATATCGCCCTCGCTGATGGGCGTCACTGACGGGACATCCTTTTTGACCGTGGCGGTCCGCAGCGTGACTGCCAGGGGCACCTTGTCATAGGGGGTCCTGCCCAGCGCGTCGCTCAGACCGCTGAGGTATACGGGCTTGACCGTAGTAGTGCTGCGCGGAACCGCGTAGGTCTTGGTGCGCCCATTGACGGCGAAGGACAGCACATAGACCACGTCAGGGTCCACGTCCGTTACGGCGGGCCAGCTGATCTCATTGGCCAAAGCCCGAGTGGTGCAAACGGGCGGGGCGGGGGTTTGCACCTTTGCGGTCGGGAGCCCGGTGATTGTCACTGCGGTCGACTGGCTCCAGTACGCATACGCGGCGGGGCCGCCCAGGCCCAGAACAACCGTGAGCACAAAAACCACCGCAGCGGTCCGGAAACCCGGCTGGGCACGAAGCCGCCTAAACGGGCCCGGACGGGTCTCCGTCACGGTGTCGGTGCCCACCGCAGCCCCCTGCTGCGTATTCCTGCTCATCGGCTCCTGCTTCGTAGTCGGATTCCGGCGGCGGCGAAGAAAGCCACCGACAGTACTATCAGGAGCGTACCGGAGAGCGAGCGGATGATGGGTTCGACGGTGCTTTCGAACGACGCCGGCGAAGCCGCTTCCAGCCGTCCGGCTTCCACCGGCGGGACCTGGGTATTGAAGCCCGAGTCCTGTGCCTGTGCGGGGGCAGCCGGGAAAGCGGCCAGCGCCGCTGTGCCGTCGGTTGGCGCAGTGCCTTGATCCGTGCCTGGACCCGGCCGTGCCTGGATAGCCTGCTGGCCCGTGTTCCCGGTATTCCGGGTGTCCCCGGAGGTGTTGCCGGTTCCGGGGACTTCGGCGTTGGGTGTCCCCGGATCCGACGGCGGTGTGTTGCCGTTGTCGTCATTGTTCCCCAGCGCCTCGCAGGCGCTGGGTCCGGTGCCTGCACCATCGGTGGACTGCAGGTAAAACACGACGTCGAAGCGGGCACTGCGGTTCATGGCCGCGTTGGGAGCTTCCGCGGCAAGGCCTGCCGTGAGCTGTACGAGGACGGCGTCGCCGGCGCCCAGTTCCCATCCCCGGTAAAGGTCGCTGCATACTCCGGCAGCGCCGAGGTAGGCCGGGACGCCGACTGCGGCACCGGCGGATCCGCTCACGCTGACCAGGCCCGCCAGCTCCGGGTCCATCGCGGCGCTGACGGCGCCGGCGGAGAGATAGGCTGCCTCTGCGCCGTCGTTCCGCACCCACACGCTGCCGTCCGTGGATGCTCCCGGGACCAGTTGAACCGCCTGGTTAAAGACTGGCTGGGTCAGTGTCGGACTAAAGCCGACGCCGTCGGGGCTGAAGCTGAGGTAGCTGCCGGATGCGGAAGCGGCAGGGATGCCGGCGAGGGTGATGGTCGCCGCGGCTCCGCCCACGGCACCGACTGTCAGCCAGCGCCTCACCGGTTTGGAAATCCGCATTAGACGGCTACGGGCTTCCGCCGGCTGCGGACATGCGGGTGGGCGCTGTCGTGGTTGCAGTGCTCGCACTCTTCCAGGACGGGATCCTCATGATCCAGCGGGTCCTGGGTGCGGAAGGCGAAGAACGGGTCCGCGCCGTCGTCGGTGGAACCATTATCCGGATCGTCATTGTCTGCCTGCGGGGTTTCCCCGTCACCGCGTTTTTTAGCCAACGCGCCGCGGACCATGGAGATGATCCCGTAGCCCATAAGTGCGACAGCACCCCATTGGAGTGCCGCGCCGCGGTCCGAGTTACCCAGGGCATTGGCGGCAAAACCTACAAACGGTACGGCGTAGAAAAGCTTGCCCCGGACCTGGACTTCGCGCACGGGTTCGGCGTCGGCAACGTCATTGTTGTCGCCCTTGGTGATCAGTGTGCGTTCGCCGTCCTGCGCGGTGCCCACGGACGTGATTCGGTGGGTGATGACGGCAGAGCTGCCCGACTCGATCTGGTAGGTGATCACGTCGCCCGCGCGCAGTTCCTCGAACGGGGTGGGCTTGACGACCAGGAAGGCGCCGGGGGCGTAGTGCGGGGCCATGGAGCTGGTGAGGACGCTGAACGTCTGCGAGCCGGTCACAAGGGGAATGACTACGATGACCAGGGCAACGAGCGCCGTGGCGCACAGGGCGATGTAGCTCAGACCGGCTCCGATGAAGCGCAGCGGGCTGGCGGGCTTCTCTGCTGTCCTACGGCCACTCGACATGGTGTTCCTATCCATCACTAAGCTGCCGGCGCGAGCTGCGCCACGCTGAGGTTTACCGGGATGCTGATCGGCGTTCCGAGCTGGTTTGCCGGGGTGTTTTGCTTGACTTCAACCTTGAAGCAAATGGTCTGGGTGGTTCCGGTGGCCAGCACCGGAAGGACCGGGGTTCCGGCCTGGTAGGCCAGGTTGGCGGTGCAGATCGCCGATCCCTGGACAACCGCTGTGTGCAGGGTCAGGTTGCCGTTGAGCAGGCTGCCGGGTACCGGGAGCGAAACGGCGGGCTGCAGGACCAGCGGTGACTGCGCGGTGACGTTGGTGTTGTTGGTCACCCGGACTGCGGTGAATTTCGGTACTCCGCGGTGCAATCCGGCAACGTCCAACGACAGGGTCGGTGTCTGGGCCATGTTGGCTTCATTCACCAGGATGTTGAAATCGGCGGCCTGGACGGTGCCGGCGTTCTGCTGTGCGGCGGCGTTCCACAGGGCATAGCTTCCCTGGACCGTCATCAGTCCGAGTACCACAGCGGCCAGAATCAGGCCGGCTGCCTTCAGTACTCGGGAGCTCTTCACGGATTTTTTCCTCCAGGGGAACGGTTGTGCGCGGGACATGTGTTCCGCGCACAACCGGGGTTAGAACAAGGGGCTTACGGGAATGCTACTTGGCGACCTGGGTCAGGACGTAGTTCACGCGGGTGAGGTCCAGGCTGGCGTTGGTGTCCGTGCGGGCGCCGGTGTCCTTGTTGAAGACGAAGACGGCCTTGGCGGTGACCACTCCCGCCGTGTCGACGTCGTTGGCGGCGGTCAGGTTTGCCGCGTTCAGGGTCTTGCCGCCCTGGGTCAGGGTAGGTACCGGCTTGGCACTGCCCGTGAAGCCGTTGGTGACGTCCTCGTTGATAACCAGCGTCGCCTTCATCTGGTCACCGTCAAGCTGCAGGCTGACATCCTGGGTGAAGGTCAGCTCATCGCCCGGTACAACCTTGTACTTGGTGATGTCGATTTCGGTACCGGCCTTGTTGGTCCACTTACCCGCCGCGGCGGTCACGTCAAGGTCACCGGAGACGATGGTGCCGGCGTTCGCCTTCTCGGAATCGTTCCAGACGGCGAGCGTTCCGCCGCCGCCGAGCAGCATTGCCGAGCCGATACCGATTGCCAGTGCACCCTTAGCCATCTTGTTCACGCTGTTCCCCTTGTTCGAAAGTCTCTTGGCTCGGAAGGCTTTCCTCGCCGCTGGGTATTACTTTGCCGCCCTCCCCTCAAGAAACAACGCCGCCCAAACACAGGGTTCATGCAACATTCCGGCAAAGCTCAAGCGCCACACAAGGTAGCCTCAACACCAGCACAACCGGCCGTATCCGGCCCGGGAACCAGCCCTATCCGAAGCCTGAGGACATGAGACCCACCGCTGCTCCGTTCCGAATCTTGACTGTCTGCACCGGCAACATCTGCCGCTCCCCGATGGCCGAGCGCCTGCTCCAGGCCGGACTGGACAGCGTTGCCCCCGGTGAATTCGAAGTCACCAGTGCAGGCACCGGTGCCCTGGTCGGATCCGGCATCGAACCTCATGTGGCCGGTTTCGTGAACATTTTCGGCGGCGACTCCGCCGGCTTCGCCGCACGGCAGCTCTCTGCGGAGATTCTCGAGGGCCAGGACCTCGTGCTGGGCATGACCCGGGCCCACCGGAGCAAGATCGTGGAACTCGCCCCGGCGTTTCTGCGGCGCACCTTCACACTGCGCGAACTGGCCCGCCTGCTCCCGCTGGTCGACGCGGACCCCGATGCCCCTGCCGTCGACCGTTGGCAGGCCGCAACGGCCAAGGTGCTGCGGCTGCGCAGCGCCCATCCGGTGGGACCGCAGGAGGACGACGTAGTGGACCCGTACCGCCGCAGCGACGCCGTCTACCAGCAGATGGTCCGCGAGCTGAGTCCCGCGGTGGGCAACCTCCTCGCCTGGGAGCGCCGCTACCGATGAACGTGATCATTCCGGGGACACATCGACGACGCAGGCTGGCCGGCCTTTTCCTGCTCTATATAGTCGCCCTGGCTCTCATCACGTTCTGGCCCTCCCCGGTGGATGCCGGACCGGCCGGCACCCTGCGCGCCATCCTGGCTGCCCTGAACAGCCGAGGCATGCCCGGATGGGTCAACTACACCCTCTTAGAGTCCGTCGCGAACGTGGTCCTGTTTGTTCCCTTCGGTATCCTGGCTGCCGCCTGCCTCACCGAACGTTTCGCCTGGCTGGGCGCCGTCGTCGGCATGGCCGCCTCCTGCGCCATCGAAGCCGGGCAGCACGTGTTCCTGCCGGCCCGCTACGCCACCATCCACGACGTCATCGCCAATTCGCTGGGTGCGGCGCTCGGCACGTTGGTGGTCTATGCCTTCCGCAGCCGGAAGGGCGATTAGTCGACGGCCCGCAATATTGCCTCGATCTTGAGCGTTGCAGGCAACTTTTCCTGAGGTTGGGGTGAGACCGTGGGGCATCAGCCGGGAGTATTCGGCTGGCTTCCATCAGGCACCGAACCGCCCGACGGCGACCCCACACCGAAGGATATTTTGTTTGTCTCTCATTCCCCCGCAGCCCCCACCGGTCTGGCCACCGCGCCCGTCCGCCGCTGCACGAGTATTACCGCGGAATTGCAACGCCGCCCTGCCCTTCAGGAGCGCCAGCTGATGACGCCCCAGGAAGAACTCGAGGCGCGGCTGATCTCCCTGGACCGGTTGCGGGAACTAAGCGACCAGGTTGGCGTGGAATCCTGCCGCCGGTTCGTCGCCAACTTCACATCGATGTGGGAGGGCCGGTTCACGCGCCTTCACCAAGCGGTGCAGGGCCGGGACTTCGACGCCGCCATGGATGTGGTCCTCAGCATCAAGATTTCCAGCCACATGGCCGGAGCCGAACGACTCTCGGCCCTTGGCGCCGCAGCGCAGGACCTCGTGGCACGCCGTGATGTGCGGGGCCTCGAGGAGATGGTGACCGCTGTCCGCACCTGCGGCGCCGAAACCATGGCCTATCTGAACGAGTCGGACCTGTTTTCCGCCGCATAAGTGCCGCTCCTACCCATCCCGGCCGCCGTGCCGCGGAAGTGAGCGCGGTCACGCCCGCGACATACCACCGGTATCGTTAGACCCTGTTGCGTTTTACGAGGGGGTCATGCATGTCGCGGTTGTCGCAGTCGACGCTGAAGTTTTTCGGCATTTCCTCCCAGTTCCACGAACTGCCGCTGCGGTACCGGACCGCCGTGAGCCAGGCACCGCTGGTGGTCGTTGTGGCCCTGATCTGCGCCATTGCCGCCTGGCAGCTGCCTGAGGTCTTCCACCGCCGGGAATTCGTGGCCGGCCTGGTCACGCTCGCCGTTGTCACCGCCGTGTGCATCGCCCTCCCCTGGAACCGGCTCTGGTATCCGTCCTACTGGATCATCCCGCTGCTCGACTTCGTGGCCATCGCCCAACTGCAGCATGGCAGCGCCGGCATCCTTACCGGGCTGAGCCTCCTCCACGTTTTCCCCGTGTTCTGGATGTCCTGGTCCCGAGTCTCCCCGCCGGCCGCCCGGTACCTGAGCTTCCTCTGCCCCCTGCTGTCCGTATGGCACCCCTTCATCCTGGGCGCGTCCGGTCCGGTCAGCGGCGCGGATCTCTCCGCTCCCCTGCTCGTTCCGCTGGTCAGCCTGGGTGTCGCGATCACCGTGTCCGTGCTGCGCGAAGACATCCGTTCCCAGCGCGAGACGCTGGAGAATAAGGACCGGCTGCTCGAGGCCGCGCTGGCGGAGAGCAAACGGCAATCCCAACAGCTCGACGGGGTGCTGAACGCCATCAACGTCGGTGTCCTCCTGGTAGACGAGGACGGCGTGCCGCGGCATATGAACCGCCGCCAGCGGATGCTGCAGGAACGGGCGCTGCCGCCGGACACGGCGTATCCGCATGAACGCGACCTGTTCCTCTACACAGTTGACCGCACTACTCCCGTGCCCTTCGAACAGCGTCCCGTTGCCCGTGCCCTGCGCGGCTCGGACTTCAACGACCTACAGCTGTGGCTGGGCCCGCCCGGCAGCCAGATGGCCATGAACGTCTCGGGGGCCGTGCTCCGCAATGACGCCGGCGGCTTCAACGGTGCGGTGATCGTTTTCTCCGACGTCACGGCCATGGTTGGTGCGTTGGCCGCGAAGGACGACTTCGTGGCCAGCGTCTCGCACGAACTGCGCACCCCGCTGACGTCGATCATGGGCTACCTGGACCTGGCCCTGGACGAGGCAGAAGAGACCGGGCTGCAGGGCACCATTCCCGGATCAATGCGGGTGGCCCTGCGCAACAGCGAGCGGCTGCTTCGCCTGGTGTCGGATCTGCTCACCGCGGCCTCGGGGACCGTTCAGCTGGAATCCCGGCCCATGTGCCTGGCGGAGATCATCCGCAACAGCCTCCGCACGGCGGAGACCAGGGCGCGGGAGGCCGGCGTCGACCTGGTCAACGATGCCCCGGCAGAGCTGCCGATGTTCGCGGATCCGCACCGTATCGCGCAGGTACTGGACAATCTGCTGTCCAACGCCGTCAAATACTCCCCCGACGGCGGCACGGTCACGGTCAGCGCGTGGCGCGAAGGGGACCGTGCTGTGTTCCGTGTATCCGATACGGGCATGGGCATGTCCGCGGACGACGTGGATGATGTCTTCGAGAAGTTCTTCCGAACCGGCACGGTTCGGCAGGCGGGTATCCCCGGCGTCGGGCTCGGCATGGCCATCAGCAAGGACATCGCCGAGGCGCACGGGGGCAGCATCCGGGTGGAGAGCACGCTGGGCCGCGGCACCAGCTTTACCGTCGAACTGCCTGCCGGCGTGCCGGCGCTCACTTAGCAGCGCAGCCGGTACTCACGCCGGCAAGGGAGCCGGTGGGGGGATCGAGGGCCGGGATCGAGGGCCGGGGGCTCGAAGGCCGGAGGCTCCAGGGCCGGAGCCAGGCGGGTCAGGCGGGTCAGGCCTGCGGAGCCAGCCGGTAGCCGACGCCGCGTACGGTTTCGAGCCAGCGCGGCGCCTTAGAATCGTCCCCGAGTTTGCGGCGCAGGTTGCCCACGTGCACTTCCACGGTCCGCTCATCGGCGTCACTGATGAAGGATCCGGTGTCATACTCCTCGCCGCGCAGCCGCCGGACCAGGTCCGTTTTAGTCCGCACCAGGCGGCCACCCTCAAGGAGCGCCTGCAGCAGGTCGAACTCGGTGCGGGTCAGCTCTACGCCCTTGCCGTTGATTTCGGTGGTGCGCGTCCCCGGGTTCAGGGTCAGGCCGTTGTGGGCAAGCGTCCCCGGGGCGGCTGCGGGAGCCGGAACCTGCACCGCTGCGGGGGTGGTTCCCTGGCTTCCGCCGAGGGATGAAAGAGCATCAGCGGAAACGGGCGTCTCGGCTTCGCCTGCAGACTCTCCGCGGGGGCGGCGGAGCATGGCTGAAATCCGGGCCCGCAGTTCCCGGGGCCGGAAGGGCTTGGTGATGTAGTCATCCGCGCCGGCTTCCAGCCCCATAAGGGTGTCAAGCTCCTCGGCGCGGGCGGTGAGCATCACGATGTAGGCATCGCTGAACTGCCGCAGCTGCCGAATCACCTCAAACCCGTCAATGTCCGGAAGGCCCAGGTCCAATGTGACCACGGTGGGATTATGCAGCCGCACTGCTTCAACACCTTCGGAGCCGTTCGGGGCAGTAAAGACGTTGAAACCTGATTGCTGCAGAACTGCGTTAAGAAGATCGCGGATATCTGCATCGTCCTCGATGATGACGGCTACGCGTTGAATTTCCATGTTTTATTTTTTCCTGTCCTGCGAGACCTTCTGAATCCCCGCTCCCCTTGCTCGGTATCCTACAGGAGCACCCCTATACTCTGAGCTACCACTACAGGAATCCGGGGGTTCCCTTTTTTCATGTCCAGTCTCAAAGACCGAGTGGCCACGCTTCCTGGTATCAAATCGCAGTTTAATGAATTGAGTCTTCGGCGCCGGCTGCTGGTGAGCCAGCAGCCGATGCTGATATCGGTTGCCATAGCGGTCGTGATTACCGCTGTCGTGTCCCCGGATCTATTGCGCAGCGACAGTTTCCAATTTGCGCTGGTACTCCTTGCCGCCCTGACATTGGCATGCGTGGCCGTCCCGTGGGAACGGTATCCACCGCTGGCTTATTGGTGCATCCCCGTACTGGACTTTGCTGTTGTGGGCGGCCTCTATTACGAGGGCCGCAACTCAGTGATCGGGCTTAGTTTCCTGGCGGTCTTCCCCGTTTTCTGGATGTCTTGGTCCGGCGCTGCGCCGCGAAGGGCATGGATACTCAGCTATCTCTGCACCACGTTGCTGCTGTGGGCACCGCTGTTCATGCAGGCGGGCGGTTTCCCCGCCCGGGAGGATCTGGTGGCCCCCCTCCTTATCCCGTTCGTCATGTTTGCCATGGGCGTGGTGATCTCGACGATGGAATCGGATACCACGTCCCAGCAGAAGCGGCTTGTGGCGATTGAAACCGAACTGCAGGCCAGCCTGCAGGAGACCCGCCGACGCTCGCAGTTGCTGGACGCCGTGCTGGAAACGGTCGATGTGGGCGTGATGGCGGTAGATGCTGAGGGTCGGACCATCCTGATGAACAGCCGCCAGCGGATCAACCATGCGTTGGCTGGCCTTACCGACGGAGCAGACACGGGCAGCGACGCCCGGATTTACGGTCTGGACCAGCTCACGCCGGTACCCCTGGCACAAAGACCCTCGCAGCGGGCCATGCGCGAGGAATCTTTTTCGGACGTCATTGTCTGGGTTGGAACCGGGGAGCGGCAGCGTGCCCTCGCCGTCTGCGCCCGCGCCATGCACGAACAGGGAGAATTCGCCGGCTCTGTACTGGCGTACAGCGATGTCACAGAAATGGTCAATGCACTCAATGCCCGGGAGGATTTTGTCTCCAGTGTCTCCCACGAGCTGCGGACCCCGCTGACCTCGATCATCGGCTACCTCGACCTCGTCGTCGATGATGAAGAGACCTCCGGGCTTCCAGGGCACCTCGTGAACGCCCTGCAGGTGGCCCAGCGCAACGCCGAGCGGCTGCTGCTGCTGGTGGCGGACCTGCTGACCACTGCCTCCGGAACCATGCACCTGCAACGCTCCGAAACCGATGTCGCCGAACTGGTGCGTGTAGCCTTGGACTCCGCCCGGCCCCGAGCCACCGCCATCGGCGTGGACCTGGGTTGTGACTGCGAAGCGGAGCTGCGTGCGTTGGTGGACCCGGGCCGGATCTCCCAGGTCCTCGACAACCTGCTCTCCAACGCCATCAAATACTCCCCCGACGGCGGCAAAGTCACCGTTCGTTCCCGGATGGAGGACGGGAATCTGGTGTTGGAGGTGGAGGACACCGGCATCGGCATGAGTGAGGCCGACCAGCGGGACGTGTTCACCAAGTTCTTCCGCACCGGCCAGGTGAAGAAGGCGGCCATCCCGGGCGTGGGCCTGGGCCTGGTCATCACCAAGTCGATAGTGGAAGCCCACGGCGGGCGGATTTCGTTCAGCTCGGAGCTTGGTGCGGGGAGCACGTTCCGGGTGGAGCTGCCCGGATCCAGCTAGCTGCGCAGTGTGGCCAAATGGTTCCGGTACCAGGACACTGTGTCCCGAATGCCGTCCTCGAAGGGGATCTGTGCGGTCCAGCCGGTGGCGGTCAGTTTGGAGACGTCGAGTAGCTTTTGCGGGGTACCGTCGGGTTGCGAGGTATCCCACTCCACGGACCCGTTGTAGCCCACGGCGTCCGCGACAAGTTCGGCGAGTTCCTTGATCGTGATGTCTGACCCCGTTCCTACGTTCACCTGCTGCGGTCCGTCATAATGCTCCAAGAGGTGCAGGCAGGCAGCTGCCATGTCATCGACATGCAGGAATTCACGCCGGGGCGAACCGGTGCCCCAGTTGGTCACGGTGCTCAATCCCTGTTGCGCCGCCTCGTCATAGCGGCGGATGAGAGCCGGAAGGACGTGGGATCCTTCCGGGGAAAAATTATCCCCCGGACCGTAAAGGCTGGTGGGCATCGCTGAAATCCAGGGCAGCCCGTCTTGGCGGCGGACGGCCTGGATGTGCATGATTCCGGCGATCTTCGCGATCGCATATGCGTCGTTGGTGGGTTCGAGGTGCCCGGTCAGAAGCGAATCCTCGCGAATGGGCTGCTCGGCAAACTTGGGGTAGATGCAGGACGATCCCAGGAAAAGAAGACGTTCCACGCCCTGTTCGCGTGCGGCGTCCAGCACATTGATCTGGATCTGCAGGTTCTCGGTCAGGAAGTCCACCGGGTACGTATTGTTGGCGAGGATACCTCCCACCTTCGCTGCCGCCAGGACCACGTAGCGGGGCGAGGTCTCCGCAAAGTACTCAAAGACGGCCGGGCGGTCCAACAGATCCAGTTCGCTGGAGGTCCGACCCTGAAGATTCGAGAAACCAACGGATTGGAGGTTGCGCCAAATGGCCGAGCCTACGAGTCCCCGATGTCCAGCGACGTAAAAGGGAGCGTCGCGGTCGAGGCGGCCGGGTTCGAAGCCCGTGTTATCTGCGATTGAGTGCTGCGTCATGTCAGTCATTCCAAGACTCGAGGTTCACGGTATCGACCCAATTACGGCCGGAGTGCTTGAGCATTTCGGTGTCAGCATCCACCATGATGCGGGCGAGATCGGGGGTATGTACCGTGGCTTTCCACCCGAGCTTCTCCTGTGCTTTGGAGGCATCACCAACGAGGGCGTCAACCTCCGTGGGCCGAAGGTACCGTTCGTCGAACTTCACGTGTTCTTCCCAATCGAGCCCTGCGTGTTCGAAGGCGATGGTGAGGAAGTCCCTTACGGTGTAGTTTCCACCGGTGGCCAGCACATAATCCTCGGGCTCGTCGGCCTGCAGCATGCGCCACATTCCCTCCACGTATTCCGCGGCGTAGCCCCAGTCACGGATGGCGTCCAGATTACCCATGTACAGGTACTGCTGCTGCCCGGCCTTGATGGCGGCTACGGCGCGGGAAATTTTACGGGTGACAAACGTTTCGCCGCGTCGGGGGGATTCGTGGTTGAAAAGAACTCCGTTGACCGCGTACATGCCATAGGCCTCGCGGTAGTTCTTAGTGATCCAGTAGCTGTAAACCTTAGCGGCGCCGTACGGCGACCGTGGATAAAACGGAGTGTCCTCGTTCTGCGGCGGTGGAGTAGCGCCGAACATCTCAGATGACGATGCCTGGTAATACCTGGTGTCAATTCCCGTGAGGCGCACGGCTTCGAGGAGCCGAACCGAACCCATGCCCGTGGTGTCCGCCGTATGTTCCGGCTCGTCGAAGGACACACGGACATGGGACTGGGCGGCAAGGTTGTAGACCTCGTCCGGCCGCAGGCCTGCGAGCAGCGTCGCCAGACGCGACCCGTCACTGAGGTCCCCGTAGTGCAGGAAAAGCTTTGCCTCGGGGTCGTGTGGATCCACGTAAAGGTGGTCCACCCGGGAGGTATTGAATGTCGAGGCGCGGCGGATAAGCCCGTGCACCTCATAACCCTTCCTTAGCAGAAGCTCCGCAAGGTAAGAGCCGTCCTGCCCGGTTATTCCTGTAATGAGTGCGCGCTTAGACAAGATAATCCCCCGATTACTTAATGCGTTCCTTCTGATGGTGGTCAGTGAGATGCATGAGATACGAACCATACTTAGCGACTGCGTGCTCCGCCGACAATGTCGTTTCCATAAAACGGCGGCCGTTTTCAGCAAAACGGCGCCCTTGTTCCTTGTCCGCCGCCATTGCCTCTGCGCCGCGTACAAGATCAACCGGGCTCCCTGCAGCCACTCGCATACCGGCTTGCGCGGTAGCGATCTCCTCGGCCGTGACGCTGTCCTTGTCGGTAGCGGCCAGTATGGGAACACCGGAGCTGAAATATGAGGTCAACTTGCTGGGCACGGACATCTCCCTAACGTCCGGCAGTTCATTGACCAGGAGGATGTCCGCGGCGGCGAGAGCTTCCTGGAATCGAGTACCGGGAAGTGAATCCACAAATTCGATCTGGTCAACGCCCTGTGCGAGTTGTTCAAGCCGGCTCCGCTGGTTGCCGTCGCCGACCAATACGAAACGGACGGCACTACCCTCGCGAGAGGCAACGCGGGCAGCCTCCACCACGTTCTCCAGCCCCTGTTTGGCGCCCATATTCCCTGCATGAAGGACAACCACGTCGTCCGGCAACCATCCGAACGAGGCACGGGACGCAGCCCGGTCCTCAAGGTTAAACGGCTTGAGGTGTGTCCAGTTACGGACGACTTCCACTCGGTGCGGATCCACTCCGAGTTGCCCGGTCACGTAATTGCGGAAGCGCTCATGAACGACCACAACACGGTCTGCTGACCGCAGTATTTTCGATTCAACCAATTTCATGACCCGGCTGACCGCGGAACCGGAGGTTCCGGTCTCCGTAATGCCCAGGCTGTAGAGATCGTGCACCCAGATGAGGACGGGAGGCTTTGCCGGGGCCATACGTGCGCGGAGCAGAGCGATCCCCGTGGCGAAAAGGGCTGGGCTAACGAGGATGACCGCGCTTTGCTGACCCCAGCGTGCGAAGGCCAGTCGAAGGCCAAAAGAAACCTCCATACAGAGCCTTGCGAAGCTCCGAGGCCTGGCAGGTACGAGATGGTTTAGCCGGCGAACGGATACGCCGCCGATTGCTTCAGAAATGCTCCATCCCTTGTATCCCGGGCGCCTCCGCCACTCCGGGTAATGCGGGAAGCCCGTAAGTACGCTTACTTGGTAACCCTTATCGGAAAGTCCGGTAGCCAACCCAGAGATATATGGAGCGTTGCCGGATGGCTCGGGGCTGTAATTCAAGCCCGCAATTAGTATTTTTGGGTTATTTGGAATCACATGGGGAGACTAGCAGTCGGACGAGACCGAAACGATGGATTCAATTCCACTTACTACTCGAACCAGCAATGCGTGGTTGGGTGCCCTTGAATAAAAAACAAGTGTTTATCTGAGTACCGGAAATGGGCGCAGTAGGTAATTTCCCAGCCCTGGGTTCCGTGCGCACACGGCTCAAGGGATAGGCTGGTAGCCGTCTTCCGCTATCGAACCTATGGGGTAACAGTGCGTCTCTCGGTTATTGGCTGCGGCTACCTGGGCGCCGTACACGCGGTTTCCATGGCCAAGCTTGGACATGATGTTGTAGGGATCGACGTCGACGCCGCCCGGATCGCAGACCTCGCCGCCGGCCGCGCCCCGTTCTTCGAACCCCGCCTGCCCGAGCTCCTTGCGGAAGCGTTGGAGAGCGGCCGCCTGAAGTTCAGCACCGACCTGGCAGACGCCGCCGGCGCTGACGTCCACTTCGTCTGCGTGGGCACGCCCCAACGGAAGGGCGAGTACGCCGCGGACATGCGGTACGTGGATGCGGCCGTCGCCGGGCTGGCGCCATACCTGCTGCCGGGCAGCATTGTGGCCGGTAAGTCCACGGTCCCGGTGGGCAGCGCCGCACGGCTGGCCGATCAGCTGGCCGAAACCGCGCCGGACGCGGTCCTGGCCTGGAACCCGGAATTCCTGCGCGAGGGTCACGCAGTGCAGGACACGTTAACCCCTGACCGCTTTGTCTACGGCGTGCCCGACGGCGCGGCCGGAGCCGCCGCCGTCGCCGCACTGGATGAGGTCTATTCCATTCCTTTATCCACCGGAACCCCTCGCATGGTGGTGGACTATGCCACGGCCGAACTGGTCAAGACCGCCGCCAATTCCTTCCTGGCCACCAAGATCAGCTTCATCAACGCCATGGCGGAGGTCTGCGAGGCATCGGGTGCAGATGTCACGGCCCTGGCGGACGCCATCGGCATGGACGAACGCATCGGACGGAGCTTCCTGAATGCCGGCGTCGGGTTCGGCGGAGGCTGCCTGCCCAAGGATATCCGTGCGTTCATGGCACGGGCCGGGGAACTGGGCGCCGATCAGGCGCTGACATTCCTGCGCGAGGTGGACGCCATTAACATGCGCCGCCGCTCCAAGGTTGTCGAAATGACGCGCGAAATCTGCGGCGGCTCCCTGCTGGGCAAGCGGGTGACCATCCTGGGCGCTGCCTTCAAGCCCGAGAGCGACGACGTCCGCGACTCCCCTGCCCTGAGCGCCGCGGCGCAGATGCAGCTCCAGGGCGCCACCGTCACTGTGGCCGACCCCCAGGCCCTGCAGAACGCCAAGGGCCGCTTCCCCGAACTGAACTACGAACCCGTCACCGGGAACGCACTGCTGGGCGCCCATGCCGTGGTGCTGCTGACCGAGTGGAAAGAATACCGGTCCCTCGACCCGGAAGCCACGGGCACCCTCGTTGCGGATCGGAACATCATCGACGGCCGCAACGTCCTCGACCCGGCCGCCTGGCGGGGCGCAGGCTGGAATTACCGCGGCATGGGCCGGCCCTAACTGCCCCGAAGGCCCGCAGCCCGTAGCCCGTAGCCCCGTAGCCCCGTAGCTTAGGCCTTCACCGTCGACGCAGGATGGTGGAACCGGATTGCCGCCACCACCTCGGCGGCCTCGTCCTCATCCTCGTCGCCGGTTTCCAGGTCTTCCACAACCACCCTCGGCTTGAACTTCGTGGGCGTGAAGCTGAACCGCGCGGCGTAGCCGGAGCGGACCCGGGTCTTGGCCAGTGCCTCCAGATCAGGAAGGCTCCGGGTCCAGGCGGCAACCGCCCGCCCGGCTTCCTGCCGCTTCTCCTCGAGGGGCACCGGCGCAGCATCGTCCTCCGGTTCATCCAGGGCCACGGAGTAGCTGATTTCCGGCTCCTCGGCCGTCCCGCCGATAGTCATTTCGACCTCGGAGACCGGCCAGTGCTCCAGATCCGCGGCCAGCATGTCCTCCCACCATTTGATCAGGCGGCGGGCGGCGGGCACGGCGTCGTCGCGCGCCACCCCGCTGACGGTAAAGCCTCCGTAGGAGCCGTCCACCAGCACAGACGTCCCGGGGAACCCTGCCAGCAACTCCCCGTGCGTCCGCACAAGGAAGTCCAGCACGTCCGCATCCCGGCTTTGCCCGATAATCCGAAGCGATGAAAAAAGGGCATCGGGAGCAGCTGACTCCACGATCCGCACCTCCAGATCGTCGGTGCGGCCCAGCCCGTTGACCGCACCGTTCAACCGGGAGACCAGGAGGGGCAGCTCCCGGCGGGTGCCGGTAATCGCTGCGGTGTACGTCGTGAAGCCAACGCTCCAGGAATCGGCCGACACAGTCGCACCACCGGGAAGGGCAGCGGTTATCTCTGCCGCCAGTGCCTCCGCAGCGGCTGCCGCAGAGGCTTTGGCGGCACGCTTGGTACCGTCCAGGAAATCGAGGAAACCCATTAGATCAGTCCGTTCAGTGGTCCGGTCAGGAGTAACCGCGCGAGCACGAGGACGGCGAAACCGCCCACGGTCCAGATCAGGGCAGGAGTGAGGGTGCGGCGTTTGAGCGTGCGGCCTTCCGGAGGCACCAGCTGCGCGGCGCCACTGGCGAACCGCTGCGCGGACACCGGGCCGTTCGCCAGTCCCACCAGCACCGCACCGGGTCCGAAGATGACCCGCGAGAGCTGTTCCCAGGTTCCTTCGCTGCCCAGATCAAGTTCCCTCCGGGTAAAGAAGATGATGGAATCCTCCACGGTCTCGACGTCGAACCCCGGAGCTTCAGCGAGCACCCGGCGCAGGACCTCCGGCGTGAAGACGGCCAGGGCCGCTGCCTCGTGCCCCTCCGGGGCGTACAGGGTGAAGTGTCGGTCCAGGTCCTCCGGCAGCGCGACCTGCTGCGACTTCGCCAGGCTGACCGGCACGCTGGAGCCAAACATGGGATCGTTTCCCTTGGCATCGAGCAGCATCCGGGGCAGCCGCCGCTCCGCGGTGACCGCGGCGTAGGTCCAGGCTGTGACGGACGGCCGATCGTTCCGGTTCCGGGCCTGCGAGCCCGTCCGGTAGGAGAAATGGGCAACCTCGAAGGGAAAGGGGTGGGCGGGTCCGCTGCGGAACCGCTTCCAGGACTGCGGATGGTGACCCTCCCCGAAGATGGTGGCATCGATCCTGGGAAGCATGGGGTCCGCCTTGTAGGACAGCCCGTTCCGCTGTACGAACCGGCTCAGCTTTGCGGCAGTGATCCGCGGATCCTCTTTCCGGCCTTGGAGGAGGAACCCCACCGCGGCGGCCAGGAGCCCGGCCAGGAAGATCCCCGATCCCACATTGACCGCTGACGCGTCCAGGTTAAAGGAGTCCACCGTCGCTTCGGCAATGCCCATCGAGCAGACCAGCCACACTGCCAGGCAGGCGGCTGCGAAACCTGCCAGGAACAGCCGGGACCCGGTGACCAGACCGGCAATACCGGTGGGCCGCTGGGCTGCGATCTCCTCAGCGGGCACGGGGTCACGGAAGGCGGAGGTATCCAGTTGGCTGATCATGCCGCCAGAGTACGGACCGGATGCGTCGCCCGACGTCGGTGACACGCCGCCACGCCGTCGGGTCACCGACGTCGGGTCACCCGCCGTCGCGCAGCCGCGCGAGGTCGGATGCGTCAGTTAGCCGCCAGCAGCGCTTCTTCCAAGGCAACCCAGGCGAGCATGGCGCACTTGACCCGCGCCGGGTAGCGGGCCACGCCCGCGAAGGCCGCGGCGTCGCCGAGCACTTCCTCATCCGGTTCAATGCTGCCCCGCGAACGCATCAGCGTCCGGAACTCGTCCACCAGCGAGAGGACTTCGTCCCGCTCCAGGCCCGAAGCGAGTTCGGTCAGCACAGAAGCGGACGCCATGGAGATGGAGCAACCCTGACCTTCCCAGCTGATGCCGTCCACGGTGGAACCGTCGACGGCGGCCCGCAGGGTGATCTCGTCGCCGCAGGTGGGGTTCAGCTGGTGGGACTCCCCCGAAGCCAAGCCGTCCGGGGCCGCTTCCAGTCCGTCGCCGCGGCGACGCTTGGCGTGTTCCAGGATGATCTGCTGGTAGAGCTGCTGCAGGTCCGAGCTCATTTACTTCACTCCAAAGAAGGGACGGACGCCGGCCACCGCGGCAAGGAACGCGTCAACGTCGTCCGTGGTGTTGTAGAGGTACGTACTGGCACGGGTGGTGGAGACCAGCCCCAGTCGGCGGTGCAGCGGCTGGGCGCAGTGGTGTCCCACCCGCACGGCAATCCCCTGGTCGTCCAGGAACTGGCCCACGTCGTGGGAGTGGACGCCGTCGACGTCGAACGCTGCCAGGCCGATCCGCTCCTCGCCGGCCTTCGGACCCAGCACGCGGATCCCTTCAATCTCCTCCAGCCCCTGCACCAGGCGCTGGCCGAGCGTGGTTTCCCAGGCATGGATACGGTCCATCCCGGTCTCGGTGAGGTAGTTCGCCGCCGTGCCCAGGGCCATTGCCTGCGAGATCCGCTGCGTTCCGGCCTCGAAACGCTGGGGTGCGGGCAGGTACGCGGCCTTTTCCATGGTCACCGTGGTGATCATGGACCCGCCGGTGAGGAAAACCGGCATGGCATCCAGCAGTTCGGCCTTGCCGTAGAGGGCGCCGATGCCGGTGGGCCCGAGCATCTTGTGCCCGGAGAAGACCAGGAAGTCGACGTCGAGCGCCTTCACATCCACTGGCAGGTGCGGCACGGACTGGCATGCATCCAGCACCACCAGGGCGCCGTGGCGGTGCGCCATGGCCACCAGGGTCTCCACCGGGTTGATCGTGCCGAGCACGTTGGAGGCATGGCTGAACGCCAGGATCCTGGTGCGCGGGCCGATGATGTGCTCGGCCTCCTCGAGCCGCAGCCCGCCGTCGGCATCCACCGGGATGAACCGCAGAGTTGCTCCGGTGCGGGCCGCGAGCTCCTGCCACGGGATCAGGTTGGCGTGGTGCTCCATTTCGGTGACGACTATTTCGTCCCCGGGTTTCAAGGCGAACCGGGCTGCCGCTTCTCCCCCGCGGCCCAGGGAAGCGTTGGAGAAGGAGTAGGCCAGCAGGTTCAGGCCTTCGGTGGCATTGGAGGTCCACACCAGCTCATTGGAGCGGGCGTTGATGAAGGCCGCCACCGTTTCGCGGGCCTGCTCGTAGACGTCAGTGGCGGCAACGGCGAGGGTGTGGGCGCCGCGGTGGACGGCGGAATTGCGCTGCTCGTAGAACTCCTGCTCAGCTTCGATGACACTCAGCGGGTTCTGGGAGGTGGCACCCGAGTCAAGGTAGACAAGCCGGTGCCCGTTGACCTCCTGGTCGAGGATCGGGAAGTCATTGCGGATGCGCAGCACTTCGGCGTTGTCCATGGGCCCGGTTGCCGGGCGCAACGTTGCGGGGGTAGTCACCACAGGCACGTTAGTTACTCCTCTGCTGGCGGCGTCCTGCATTACGCAAGACAAATCTTCCCTAATCGTCCCATGCAGCAGGGGGCAATGCATCTGAGTCTGGCCTAAGTTCCGTTCGCCCCTGGGCGAAATACTACAAATCCAGCGGCATCGATTGGGCACAGGCCGGGCGACGGCGACGCGCCGGGCGGTACGACGGCGACGCGCCTGGCGGTGCCGCCGCAGGCGTAAGTAAGGCCTGCACAAAACCGGGTATGCACCCGCGTTACTGTTCCTCCTCCTCCCCGCTAAGTTTCCAGCCAAAGCCGTTTGGACAGCCGGGAAGGAACATGCGCAGGAAACCTACCGAGCGCCCTCCAAGTTACCGGATCCGATGGGCAGCCAAAGCTGCTGCTGCCGCGGTCCTTGCCACCGGCATTCTTGCGGTGGTCCTGTGGCCAACACCGGTGGACCGCCCGTTGTACGGGCGGCTGCTGGGGGCGCTGCACCGGCTCGAGGAGCTGGGCCTGCCCGGGTTGAGCTACGCCTCCCTGGAGGCCTCCGCAAACGTGGTGCTCTTCGTGCCGCTTGGTTTCATGGCCGCCTGCCTTATGGCCCCGCAGCGGTGGTGGATCGCTTTGTTGCTCTGCACCATGCTGTCCGGAACCGGCGAACTGGCCCAGGAGCTGTTCCTGCCCGAACGGGTGGGCAATGCGAGGGACGTCCTGCTCAACTGCGCCGGCGCGCTGGCCGGGATCGGAATGGCCGCGTTGCTGCGGCGGGGTTTGCGGCGGGAACTGCCGATCAGGTGATTGCCACATTGCGGAACTCAACCGGGAATTCCCCGGCGTAGTTGCGGGTAAGGCTGAAGTAACCGCCGCGGTAGCTGCGTTCAACAGCCATACCTCCCCATCCGGAGCTGTCCCGGCGGGAGAAGCGCAGGCTGTCGGGGGCTATGTCGATTTTAAAGGAGAGCCATTCGCCGGATTTGGCCGGCTGGGTCTCCAGGACGGCGAGCCGCAGGCCGTTTGGTTCGCCTGAATGGCGCAGCAGCAGTGCCATTTCCCCGTTCGGCCGGAACACAAGGTGGTAGCCGCCCACCTCGCTCGGTATCAGCACCCGGTAGGGCAGATCGTTCTCCTGCCCGAACGCCAGGCCTGCGTGCCCTTCGATGCCGGGGAGCTGTCCGGGCCAGCGCATCTCGAACTCGATGCTGTACACGTCCTGCTCCACCGGCCCCATGGACCCCATCCGGTAGCTGCTGTTCACCGGGGCGTGGAGCCGAAGCACCCCCGCATCCGCATCCAATTGCGGCTGCACGTTCCACCCTTGTTTAACCGTCCAGGGAAGGTCCCCGGCTGCGCGGAGACCGTCCCCGAAGCGATCGGCGGTTTCCGGAGACGTCTGGACCGACAGATAGGGAACGTTCGCGCTCATGAGGCCCGCGACTCCAAGCCCGATCAGCCGGTCCCGTTCCGCCCGGGAATGGACCTCCCAGCAGATCACCGGCTTCCCCGTTGCCACCGCGGCGGTGATCTCCGCGTCCGTGGCGAGGGTGTTGATTCCCAGGAACGTGAACCGCTCATAGCTTTCCGGCAGCAAGGACATCTGTTCCTCGGTGAAGTAGCCCCAACTGTCGTATCCGCGCTCGGTCACCGCCCAGATCTGTTTTGCCACTGCGGACTGCTTCCAGATGATGTGCCGGCGCGAATCCGGATAGGTGTCCATCAGATCCAGGAGTGCTTTGGTGTTGGTGCCCTGCTTGTCCTCGAGGAAGATCACGTGCGTGCCGGCGTACGCATCCAGCACCTCCTGCAGCCGCGGAATCGGTTCCACCGGCATCTGCGGCCCCAGCCACGGCCGGGCGTCGACGCGCAGCTTCGACAGGTCTTTCCATGTCGTGTCGCTAATGACCAGGTTCTGCCCGGTGGTTCTTCCGGTATCGATGTCGTGATGACAGATTAGGGTGCCGTCCGCCGTCGAGCACACCGAAACTTCCAAGGCCGGCGCGCCGGCACGGGCCGCTTCCCGGTATGCAGTCATTGTGTGTTCGGGCCAGTTGTCCCAGGAGCCGCGGTGGGCCACTTGGAAGGGATGCGAATCGAAGAGTGAGCGCACCGTGTGCACCTGGGCTGCCGCGGGGGTCTCTTCGGATGCACCGTCCGGATCCGTGTCCTTGGGCATGCATCCGGCCAAGGCCAGGCCTATGGTTCCAAGTGCCAATACGCTGCGGCGGCTCGGCCCGGAGGCCGCCGGGGCGCCCAGTCCGGGAGTGCCGCGGTGTTTCATGCGTTCAGGGCCGAATCGCCGGGTAAACCGGTGATGGCGCTCAGCGCGCGGCGCAGCATCGTAGAAGAGGTCGTCGCCGTATAAGGCAGGTAGACGACTTCGACACCGATCAGCTTCATGTCCCGTTCCAGGCGTACGCCCTTCGGTGTGCCCCGCCAGTCGTCGCCTTTGAAGAAAACGTTGAATCCGACTTCGCGCCACGTCTCGGCCTTGTTCACGTGTTCATCCACCACCACAGCGTCCACGAACCGGATACTGCGCACGATCTCCAGCCGCTCGGCCAGCGGAACCACCGGGGTGGTGCCTTTGAGCCGCTGGGACATTTCCGCCGAAGCGACGCCGGCTATAAGGAAATCACACCGGTCCCGGGCCTCACGCAGCAGGTTCAAATGGCCGATATGGAAGAGATCGTAGACGCCCGAGGCGTAACCGACTTTTACAGGCATGACCTATGGACCCCCAGCTGCGACGGTGACTTTCCGGCTTATCTTCCAGTCCCGGGAACCGGCGGTAAAGGGCATTTTTCGGCTTCGAGTAGCCTCACTGCAAACACGGGTACCGGTGCACGGATGCCGCGTAACGCCGGGCACAAGTCGGGTAATAGACACCGTGCAAACGGCCTCTTCGGCACAGCTACGATGCTCACAGTCTCGGGCAAATCGTCCCGACCCCATGTAAACGAGGCGTGGCGTGCGTAAATCACTAGCAGCTTTATTGGCGGTTGCGGCCCTGGCAGCAACCACGTTGGCAGGGACTGCAACGCCGGCGTCGGCCATCAGTTCCGGCGTCGCTTTTTCTGCCACCGACCTGCCCACCTGGCAGACCAACGGCATCGTCTGGGCACTGGCACAGTCCAACGGCATCGTCTACGCCGGCGGCACCTTCACCGCCATCCGCCCGCCCGGCACCACCGCCGGCGGCACCGGAACACGCAGCGCCGTGAACTTCGCCGCCTTCGACGCCTACACAGGCAACCCGACCAACTGCAACCTCTCGGTCACCGGCGGCAGCGGCACCGTCCGCGCCATGGATGTTTCCCCGGACGGGCGTACCCTCTACATCGGCGGCAGCTTCAGCTCCGTCAACGGCGTCAATGCCTCAAGCATCGCGGCGATCAACCTGCCCGGCTGCACCGTCAAAACCAGCTTCAATCCCGGCGGCGTTTCCGCTACTGTCCGCGCCATCGACGCCACCAGCGACACCGTGTATTTCGGCGGGGACTTCCGCACCGTCCGCAACACCCCCCGCAATCGCCTCGCCGCCGTCACACCGACCGGAGCGCTGCTTCCCTGGGCCCCGTCAGCGGACCTGCCCGTCCGGGCCCTGCACGTCCCGCCCGCCAAGAACGTGGTCATCACCGGCGGAGACTTCACGACCATGAACGGCACCGATTCCAAGGCCCTGGCCGTCGTCGACCCGGTCTCGGGCAGCAGCATCAGGACGTACCCGAACTTCTTCATTCCGAGAACATCAGTGGTGAAAAGCATCACCTCGGATGCCACCAGCTTCTACATCGGCAACGAAGGAACCGGCGGTGGTGTCTTCGACGGACGGGCCCGCCTCGATCTGGGCACGTATGACCAGGTTTGGAGGGACACCTGCCTCGGCGCCACGCAGGCCGTGTCCGTCTACCAGCGCAGCCTCTACTCCGCCCACCATGCGCACGACTGCGGCAGCATGGGTTCGTTCACCGATGGAAGCCGGATCCACCTCAGCGCCCAGGACGTGGACAACCCCTCCCCCATGATGCAGTGGAACCCCCTCACCAATGACGGGCAGGGTGAAGGCATCGGCCCGCGGACCCTTGCACAAACCACCACCGGATCAAACGACGTGCTGTGGGTCGGTGGTGAATTCACCACCACCAACGGCAAGGCACAGCAAAGCCTGACCCGGTTCGGTCCCGGTCCCGGCGCCGCCGGCCCCGGCACACCCCGTTTCGTCAGTGCCGAGTCCCGCGCCGCCGGGCAGAACACCATCCGCTGGCAGACC
Source organism: Arthrobacter sp. zg-Y895 (assembly GCF_020731025.1). NCBI lineage: Bacteria > Bacillati > Actinomycetota > Actinomycetes > Micrococcales > Micrococcaceae > Arthrobacter > Arthrobacter sp. zg-Y895. The sequence goes on along the minus strand of NZ_JAJFZY010000012.1, from coordinate 144,002 downwards.
GCAACGGACCCCGATGACTCGGAGCTTACCTACAGCATTTACCGCAACGGATCCTCCACGCCGTTGAGCACCGTGCCGGCGTCCTCGCTCTGGTGGAACCTGCCGCAGGCCTCATTCACGGACACCACCGCGGCACCCGGGGTCAGCTACTCCTACCGGGTGCGCGCCAACGACCCCAACGGACACGTGGGAGCACTCTCGGCCCAGGTACAGATCACCACGGCCACCGCCGCGCAGGCATACCCCTCCAGGGTCCGCGCCGACGGCGCCGAAACCTACTGGCGGCTCGGCGACTCCTTTGCCGCCGCGCCGGACTCCGCAGGCGACCGGATGGGACTGCCCTACGGATCTCCCGTCATGGGCTCAGCCACCGGAGCGCTTTCCGGCGACACCAACAGGGCCACCAGCTTCGACGGTGCTGACGATTACGTCTACGGCCCGCAGCGGGTCGCCCCGCCCAAGGTGTTCAGTGCCGAGGCCTGGTTCCGTACCGACACCACCACGGGCGGTAAGATATTCGGCTTCGGCAGCGGCCAGCCGCGCCGAAACAATACTTCCCCCGGCCTAAGCAACAGCTACGACCGCCACGTCTACATGAACAACGCCGGCAACCTCATCTTCGGGGTCTGGAACGGCAGTGCCCAGACGCTTATCTCTCCCGCGACCTACAACGACGACGCCTGGCACCATGTAGTGGCCACCCAAGGACCCAACGGCATGGTGCTCTATGTCGACGGCGAGCAGGTGGGTGCGAACGACGTGACCACCAACGAATCAGTCGCCGGTTCCTGGCGGGTCGGCGGAGACCAACTGGGCTCGACCTGGCCCCAGATGCCCCGCAGCCGGTATTTCCAGGGCAGCGTTGATGAATTCGCCGTCTACCCCTCGGCCCTGAGCGAGGCCATGGTGCAGGCTCACTACGCAGCCGCGGGCGGAGGCGCTCCGGCCCCGGACAGCACGCCGCCGTCGGCGGTGGCTGGTGCAACTGCCACCCTCTCCGGAACCGCCGTGAACCTGGGCTGGACCGCTGCCACCGACAATGTGGCAGTCACCGGGTACCAGGTCCACCGGTCAGCTGTGGAGGGTTTCACTCCGTCCGCAGGAACCCTGCTGGCCACGGTGCCCGGGACGGCGCTCTCCTACGAGGACAGGGAACTGGCACCAGGAACCTACCATTACCGGATCGTGGCCGTGGACGCGGCGGAGAACAGCGGACCGGCCTCGGCACCGGCCTCCGCAACAGTTCCCGACGCCGAAGTCCCTGCGGAGCCGGTCACGCTGACGTTGACGCCGTCGGCGGACACCTATGTCAATCAGTCAGCGCCGAACTCGACGTTCGGTTCCCCCGTCACCATGGCCTCCCGCGGCAGCCTTGGCTACACCTCGTATGTGCGGTTCCTGCCCGGCGCCGAGGTGCCGGACGGGATGCGCCTGCAATCGGCCACCCTCCGGCTCTACACCACCACCGAGTCCATCGCGGGATCACTGGACCAGCACACGATCCACCCCGTTACCGGCAGCTGGTCGGAGGCGGCAACCAGTTGGAACACCCGGCCGGCATTGGCGTCGACCCTGCTGGGCAGCATTGCGCCTCTCGCTGTCAACAGTCCCTACACCGTCAACCTTGATCCGGAGGCCATCTCCGCGATGCTGGCCGGATCCGTGGACCTGGGCATCACCAGCACCGGTACGGACAATGCGTGGTTCTACACCAGGGAAGCATCATCCACCCGCCGTCCGGTCCTGACCCTCGTCTTCGCCCCCTGACATCCGGCCGGCGGGCACAGGTTCCGCCTTGAAGAGAAAGCACATCGAATGAAAACAGGTCTCGGTAAACCCGTGGCGGCACGTCTGCTCGCCGCCGGGCTGTTGGTTCCGTTGCTGGGGACGGCCACAGCCTGCAGTTCCTCCGATCCCGGGCAGGGAACCCCGAAGGCTACGGCCAGCTCCATCCCCTCCGCGCCATCTTCCCCGTCCGGCGGCGGCAGCGCTGCGGGCGAATCCCCGTCCGGCGCCCCGTCCGCGGCCCCTGGCGGGGAGGAACAGCCCACAGGCGAGCAGTCCCCGCAGCCGGCACCGGAGCCCACCTTCAACGACGCCGAGAAAGTCTTCCTTGAGGGCAAGGTGCCCGAGGGCGTTGATCCTAACGCCGTGCTGCAGGTCGGCCAGGAACGATGCGACGTTCTGTTGAGCGCAAAGGCGTCCGATCCCGAGGCCGTGGTCAGCGAGCTGATTACGAATCCCTCGGCCGAGATGACCGACGCGATCAATGCTCTGTGCGCGGACCTGCTGCCGGAGCTCGAGGCATCCGCACTCGGATTCCCGGACGGAGTCTTCAACGTGGGCGAGCCCGCACCGCACGCAGAAGAACCCTCCATTGCTCCGGGCACCTACCGTGCCTACACAGGCATCGATGAATGCAGCATCTCGATATATACCGGGTCCGGCGCGCTGATCGGAAACTACGACGGCTCCGCACCGGTCACCATCGGGACAGATGCCGCGCGGGTGGATTCCAGCCAGTGCCACTCATGGTTCCGCTCATGAGGCGCCGGATCCACCATGCACCGCAACCAACCAGCCATCTTATCCAAGGGAAGGGGTAACCAATGGATATGCGCGAACAGATTCTCGTCCTGCGACGAAATTGGATGCTTATCGTTTCATTCGCTCTCATTGGCCTGATCACGGCCGCCGTGGTGTCTGTCATCATGCCGAAGGCCTACACCGCCAACAGCAGTATCTTTGTCTCGACCCAAAACGTGGAGTCATCGGCCGAACTGCAGCAGGGCAGTGTCTTCGCACTGGCGCGCGTGCAGTCCTATGTGGATTTGGTTCGGAAGCCGCAGGTCCTGGACCCGGTGATTGAAAAGCTCAACCTTGACACCACCGCACCGGAGCTGGCAAAGAACGTCAAAGCCTCAACCTCCCGCAACACCGTGCTCATTGAGATCGAAGCCGTCGATTCCTCTCCTGAGCGCGCCGCGGAGATTGCCAATGGCGTCGTCTCAAGCCTGATTGTGTCCGTGGCAGACCTGGAGCGTCCCACCAACGGGCTGCCCTCGCCGGTCCGGCTGTCCTCAGTGGACACCGCGCAGGCACCTGTCAGCCCGTCCAGCCCCAAGACTTCCCTGAATCTGCTGCTCGGCCTGCTTTACGGCCTGGCCGCCGGGTTGGTGGTAGCCATCCTGCGGAACGTCCTGGACCGGCATGTCCGAACGGAAGCCGATCTGCGCAGGTCCACCTCACTGGCGCTGCTGGGCGGTATCACTGAATCGGCGACCCCCGGGGTCTCCTCCGCACCGTTCGTGCTCGGCGGCTCGGGCAGCGATGCGTTCCGCCAGCTGCGGACCAACTTGGAGTTCGCCGCCGTCGGGCATGAGATGCAGTCCGTAGTCGTCACATCGTCCCAGGCCGGAGAAGGCAAGAGCACAGTGGCGTTGAACCTGGCGCTGAGCATCGCGCAGAGCGGCCGCAGCGTCCTGCTGGTCGACGCCGACCTGCGCCTCCCTTCGGTGGCCGCTGCCACCGGCCTGGAGCAAACCGTGGGACTGACCACGGTGTTGATCGGGCGTACCAACCTCTCCGATGCGGCGCAGCACTGGGGCAACGGCGGCTTGTCCGTCCTGACCTCGGGTCCGTTGCCGCCAAACCCCACGGAGCTGCTGGGTTCGTCCACCATGCAGAAGCTGATCGGGGAGATGGAGGAGGCATACGACGTCGTGATCTTTGATGCCCCGCCGGTGTTGCCGGTGGCCGACGCCACTATTCTGACCCGGTACACGGACAGCCTGCTGCTGGTGGTCGGTGCCACAAAGGTCAGCCAGCACAATCTGTCCAAGGCAGTTGAACAGCTGAACCTGGTGAAAGCCAACGTCATCGGGGTCGTCCTGAACCGCATACCGCGGAAGGGCCCGGATGCGAACTCGGCGTACCTCGCCGGTTACGGAGCGGTTCCTGCGTCACCGTTGGACGGAGAGCAGAGCGGCCAGCCGTCGTCGCCGATCGCCGAAGCTGAGGCTGCTATCGTGCACGGCGGTGAGGGCCGCAGCGCCCGCCGGAAGCACCCTGTAAAGAGCTGACTCCCGTCCCCCGCGGTCCCGACGGACCGCACTGTGTAATGCGGCAGGCAGAGGCCCGGCACCTGGTCACCCTGATCAGGTGCCGGGCTTTTTGCCGGGTGTCTACCTGCTGGAGACCTGCTGCGCCGTCGCTGCCTCAGCTCTGCTGCGGCGCCTGACGGCCAGGCTGAGCAAGCCGCAGACCGAGGCCAGAGCGACGGCGCCCGCAAAGCCCCACGCTGTGGCCGCCACTGATTCCGTCAGGGCGAAACAGAGCGGCAGTACGAGGGTTAAGCCGGCAAGGACTGCACGCATAAGCGTGGAAAGCCGGTTGGCCTCGGAGGCCCGGAAATAGGCCAGCATGATCGTGTAAGGGACCATGGCCAAATAGTGAACTGCATACGGCCAGCGCAGCTCCGTGGCGTTGGACCAGGTATCACCCAATACAAATTCCCCGGCAGCATCAGGCAGAAGCAGTACGGCAGCACCCCAGGCCACAGCGAGTACGCACACCACCGCGGAGGCTTCCAGCATCCGCCGCCGGAACGCTGCCGTCCCCCGCGAGCGCACCAGCTCTGGAATGATCGCCGTCTTCACTGCACCGAAAACGGTGTTCAGCGGAGAAAACAGCAGCTGCGCCGCACGCAGGGCCCCAACACCGGCGGCACCCAATGGAAAGACCAACAGATACAGCACCGCGAAGCTTGAGGCGTTTAGGGCAGCGAACTCTGCCAGGTAACGGAATGCGCAGTCCCGGTTCAGCCACAGCCAGCGTGCTCCGGCGATCACGGCCGGAACACTGCGGGCAAGTATCAGGCCAACGACCAACGCTGCGACCGCACCCGCGATCCACCATAAGAGCACCGGAACCAGGGACCAGCCAGCGTTCGCCGCCAACAGCATGGCAGGAATGGACAGGCCCGCCCAGAGTCCGTCTATGGCCAGCGCCCGTGCGGGCAGTCCCTGACAGATGAAGAGGTACCGCAAGCTGTCCTGCAGCAGGATAAACGGTGCTGCCAGCGCCATGACCATCCACAGGAGTGCGTCCTGCCCTTCTGCCAGGCCAGCACCTCCCAGCAGGAACAGTGCCGCGGGTACGGCCACGAGTACCGAGCCGCCGAGGCTGGCGGCGATAACCTGTGCGTTGAGGGCACCGGTGCGCGAGTAGCGCACCAGCAAAGTTTCGCCCACGAATGCGCGCTGCGCTCCGAGGAACAGCAGCAACCCGGCGTACGCGAGCGAAAACTGGCCGAACTCGCCGGTGCCCGCCACGTTCGCCGCTACGGCGACGGCTACAAAATTGGACACACTCGAGACGCCCTGGTCGGCGAAGGTGGCGAAGCGTCGCAGTGCTCCCATTAGCGCAGCCGGAGGAGCTTGGACCGCCAATGCCGCACAAACGCCGCACCGAGCACAACATGCGCGGCTGCCAGGATGAGGTAGACGGTGAGGAAGACCGAAGGCTCGGGCACCGCCAGGAAAGCCAGGCACGTAATGCCATAATCCGCCGGGAGCATCACCACCGAACGGATAAACAGGCGCCGGTCAGCATCCGGCTTCGCGTCGGCGGCTGGTCCGGAACCCCCATCCGATCCGGCGCCAGGACCGGGATCCGTCCGGGCGTTCCTCGCCAGCTGGTCGAAAAGTATTCCCCCGAAGAAAATCACTGAGCTGGCCAGCAGGAAAACACCGCAGCCGAGAGCCAGCAGCACGACGTCGTAGTCCGTTGTCCGCGCCAGAAAGCAGAAAGCGGCAATATGCATTACCGTTATCCGGCCGTTGTCCAGCAGGTGGTCCAGCCACTCACCATAGGCCGAGCTGCTGCCCTGTAACCGGGCCAGCTGCCCATCCGCGGAATCAAGTACATACCCGGCCGCGAGCAGCAGGCCTGCCAATGCGGCCGCCGGCTCGGGCTGCGCCCACAGCGCCAGCCAGACCAATGACCCGTAGGTGAGGACCGCTCCGGCCCAGGTCACGTGGTTGGGGGCAACCCGGGTGCTCCGAAGGGCCGCTGCGACCGCGCGGCCGGCCGGCCGGTTCACGTAGAGCAGATACAACGGAACGCCCTTGCGGGTTTTCTGTGCCTGTCTCAGCTGGTCAAAGGACGCACGGAACCCCGGGCGGTCCGGTGCCTGGGGCAGTGGCAGGGGCCCGCTCATGGTGTGCTCCTTTCGCGGCCGTTGGCCACCGTGGTCAGGATGAGGATGGAAATCGCCAGGATCATCAGCCGGCCCATGGACTGAAGCAGCGATCCGCGCATCAGGATGAAGAGGTAGCCCGCAAAGATCGAGATCCCCAGATACCCGACGGACCCCATGCCCAGTACGTCCGCTCGGTACGCTGTGTCCAGGCGGCGGGCCAAGACGCCGAGGCCGACGAAGGCCAGCACCACGCCGAGCAGTCCGAAGTTGATCCAGGCCTCCGCCCAGAGCGGCGCCGACAGGTTGAGATTCGAGTTGTTCATCCAGATGCCCACCTCAACACCGGTGTCGTACGGCTTATCCGGCCAGCCCACCCGCGGCACCCAGAAAAGCAGCGGCCCAAGCGCCTGCATACCCCAGGACAGTCCGTGGTCAGCGGTATAGCCGAGGGTGTTGGCCAGCATGGTGAACTGGTCATAATCCTTCGTGGCAATCATCGTCCACACCGAATCGACCTGCAGCGGCGCCTGCGTACCGGCGGCCCGGCGGGTGATGTCCGACAGCGGGAAAACGAAGATCGAGGCAAGTGTTCCGCCCAGGATGGCAAGGTTGAACAGCGCCTTGCGTCCCCGGATCAGCGGGAGGACCAGGCCGAACAACACAGCCAGGACCCAGTAGCGTGAGTTGGAAATCGGGTTGTTTACGACCACGTTCATCAGCACCAGCGCCACCATGAGGATGACGTCAAGGATCGCCAGCGCATGCTCCCGGGTACGCACCACATGAATGTAGAAGATAAGCGCGCAGAGGTTGGCCACCGACCCTGCGCCCGAGATGATCGCCCGCAAGGCCTGGCCGCTGTCCGGGTTGATCGCATCAAGTGCCGCACCGGCCTCCTGCCGGCTGAGGAAAAAGACGGCCACACCGCCCACCTGGACGATATAAAACAATCCCGCTGCCAGCGCAGCAATGGAAAATATGCGCAGGACCCTGATGCCGCGCAGCCTGTGCACACGCATCCGGGTCATATCTGCCGGCGGCCGGCGCAGCCGTGAGTGGTAGGCGATGTCGAAACAGACGCACCCCAGAAGGGTGAGCAAGCTGGCCCCCGTCAGCATCTGGTCATCCACTTGGATCGCGAGGGCTGTGGACCGCCCGGTGGTCAACTGCGCGAGCGGTGCCACCCCCATACAGGTGTAGACGAAGATCCAGAACACACCGGAGACGGGGCGGATCGCCCGCTGGCTAAGCACGAGGGCAAGTTTCACGGCGGCGTAAAGCACGACGGCGTAGCGGATCAGGAAATCCGTGTCGGTGTAAAAAACGTTGCTGGCGCCGCGGACCAGCAGAGGGAGCACCACGCCAAAGGCGAGGAACGCCACCATGGCGGCGGCGGACCGAGCGCTCGAGCGCTTCTCTATCTCGGTACCGGCGGGCAAGAGAGTTGTCACGGCTGCCTTCCATCCGACGCGGCTACGCCGCGATAGGTTGTGAGCAGGTCTTCGGCCAGTGCGCGGGTGGACCAGTTATCCCGGTAAACCCTCCGGGCGTTGCCACCTATCCGCACGCGGGCAGCGGGGTTTCGTGCCAGCTCAAGCATCGCGTCCCGAACGGTGGAAACATCCGGCTCCACCACCACGGCGGCGTCCTGCCGGGCCATTAGGGGAGCCAGTCCGCACTGCACAGTGAGGATCAGGGGTGTGCCCAGCGCAGCCGCTTCAAGCACCGTCATGGGGTATGGCTCGGATAGGGCAGGCAGGACGTAGGCCGTGCACGCCGCCATCCGCGCCTGGACGCCGGCCGCCGGCAGCTCTCCGACGAACTCGAAACGGTCCGCGTGCCGGGATGCAGCAATCAAGGCGCGCACCTTCGCTGCTTCGCCCTGATCAGGTCCGACGACGACGAACCGGGCGTCCAGTCCCGCGTCCAGGGCCTGTATGGCAGCCTGCACGAAAACCCCGGGCTGTTTGCGCGGTGCAAGCCGGGCCGCGAACAGGAACACGGCCGTGTCCGGGTCCGACCATCTTTGCCGAGGCTCCGCCGTCGCATTCACGACACGGTGGAAACGGGCAGGATCCACTCCCAGCTCAGTCAACCCCCGTTCCTCGTCCTCGGTGAGGGTCAGCCAGAGAGTCGGGATCCGCAGGATGCGGCGGGTGATCAGCAGGTCGAACGCCCGCAGCAGGGGGCGCCGGGAAGGCTGGAGCATCCCGTGCGCCTGGGCCACAACCGGTACCTTGGCCCGGACCAGCAGGAACACCGAAGCGCAGGTCACGAAGTCCCGGCAGAGGTGCACGTGCGCGACATCGGCCCCTGCTGCGGCCCTGCGTACGTAGCGCGGCAGTGCCAGACTGACCGGGGCCCGCAGCCCGGTTCCCGGGGCGGGCCGACGCATCCGGAAGAGGCGGGGTACCACCGCCGGCCGGCCCTGGTCCGCCGGGATGGACGGAGCCTGCGGCGCAGCGGCGCCGTCGTGCGTAGCCGGCGGAACGCCTAACCAGCCACCAACCAGGTCGACTTTTACTCCCAGTCCGGCCAGGGCATCACTTTGCATCTGGGCCACTACCCATACGCCGCCGGCTGCCGCACCCGCGAGCCCGCCGATCTGCAGGACGGCCGGGACCGGACCCGAACGGTCCCGGCGCCGGCGCTCTTGAATAGCCGGGCTCGCGGCAGGTCCGTCGGCGGTCTTGGGCACGGAGGTAAGCAGTCCACCGGCGGCACCCTGACCCCTCGCCTTCACTTGCGGCTCCCCTGGTCTGCGGGAGATGCGGACCCCGCGTTTCGCTGCTGCCCGGCCCGGCAGTCTCCGTCCACCTCGGGAATTCCGCGAATAAGGGTAAAACCGAATGACAGGAATGCATTCAGCACCGCCCGGTGGCCAGATTTCAGCCCCTGCCCGGCAAAACGGCAATAAACAGGTGAATCAAGGGCTGCACGCCGCATAAAACTCTCCGGAGCATATCCCCCGGCTACCCGCCCGCTGCAAATCCCGACGTCTTGATACCGGCCTCGCTTTTCCCGCTGAACTCCGTTATTAACGGAGAAGCCACCGGAAGATACACGGTATGGCGCGGCAGTCGCAGCGGTTCGACCCATTCGCGCGGCGCCCTGAAGGAATGCTTGACCGGACGTCCCGTGCGCTCCGTGGAACATTACTGAGGCATTTCTTGCATAGCTTGTATCGCTCAAAAGATAAACAGGTATTTTACTCACGTACTCCCCCTGGATTAAGTATTTATGGACCGAGTTAGTATCAATTTCCGGGACTATTCGATTACGATTCAGGAATGCCTACTCGACATGGACGCCACATATCCAAGCGCCGTTCCCGGAGGAGACGGCAGGGCCGGAAGTTCGTCTGGTTCCTGGTCCTTGCCGTGACTGCCGGACTGGTTTCGGCGTACGCACTTTCCCAGGCCCCGGGGACCACCAGCCGGACTCTTTCCCCGCGTCCGTCCTCGACATCCACGCCCGGAAGCCCCGGCACTGGCGAGGTTTTCGCAGATTCCGTGGTGAAAATCGATGTCCTGGGCGATTCCTACACGGCGGGTTCCGTGGAAGGCGGCCGCGGCGCGGCAAACTGGACCCGGCTGGTCGGCACCCGGTTCACGGACCGCGGCGATACCGTCGAACTGAACGTCATGGCGCAGCCAGGGTCCGGCTACATAGCCCGCGGCAACGAGGGTCTGGCCTTCCGGGAGATCGCCACTCTCCGGCTGAGGGAGGATACGGATGTCGTCCTGGTTTTCGGCAGCAGGAATGACGGCCTCCAGACGGACGATGCCATGTACGTGGCTGCCAAGTCGCTGTACTCGGATGTCCGGGACCGTGCGCCGGGGGCCCGCATCGTCGCCGTCGGACCCGTCTGGCCCCAGGACACCGCTCCGGATTTCATCCAGGCCAACAACGAGGCCATGGCTCGGGCCGCCAGCGAGGAAGACGTCCGTTACGTTGATGCCCTGGCGGCCGGCTGGTTTGCCGGCGACAACACCGGATTGCTCAGTGAAGACGGTGTCCATCCCACGGACGTTGGCCATGACTACCTGGCGGGGAAGATCTTTCCGCTGCTGGAGGACGCACTGCGCGAAGTCCGCGCCGCGTAGCGGGTAGCCGGCTGCGGTCCTCACGACGATTTCCGATCCATGTTGCTGCTCTCCGCCGCTGGGAGGAACCGTTCCCCCAGCTCGGTCGGCCCGACGGCGCTGCCAAAGACCTGTCCCGGCGCGACCGTCCCCTTGACCACGGTCATTGGCTGGATGACTGCGGACTTACCGATTCGGGCTCCTCCCAGCACCATGCAGCGTGACGTGACCCAGGCGCCGTCGTCAATCCGGATGGGGCTGGTCACCAGCCCCATGTCGGTACGGACCCGGTGGCTGCCCGTGGTCAGGAAACTTTCCTGCGATATGACGACGTCGGCTCCGATCCAGATGTTGTCCTGGTTGTGGAACCACACGCCTTCACCGATCCAGGACCGCGGGCCGATGTGGAGTTTCCACGGTGACTTGACGCGGGTGCGCGGACGGAAGATCACGCCGTCGGCAATCTCTGCCCCGAAGGCCCGCAGCACAGCGACCCGCAGACGGGAACTGATCTGCCACGGGTTGGTGACAAAGACCAGTTCACACGCGGACCACAGGGCCACCGCATACAGTGGCTTTCCCCAGGATTCCTTGGATCCGGGCGCCTTGGACAAATCGATGACGGCGCCGTCGTCCTCCCCCTCCGGGCGGGGTTTATGCCGCAGCATCGTGCGGCCTCCGGCGCATCCCCCGGGATTGCCGAGGCCGGTCCCCCCGGGAGGAGACGACCAGCCGTGATCCGCCGGGTCCGGTAACGAAACATTCCATGGTTTCCGCTTTCTGCTTAGGGAGACCAGCCGAAGCCGGCGGGGAACGCTCTAGTAGGCGCCCACTGGCCGGCGGAGCATCTGCACCGTCCGCCAGAGAATGATGAGGTCGCCGGCAAGCGACCAGTTTTCGACGTAGTACAGATCCAGCCGGACGCCGTCTTTCCAGTTCAGTTCCGACCGCCCGTTGATCTGCCACATACCGGTGAGGCCGGGCTTGATGTAGAGGCGGCGGTGCACCCGGTTGCCGTACCGGGCCACTTCGCGGGGCAGCGGGGGCCGCGGGCCGACCAGGGACATGTGTCCCATGAATACGTTCCAGAACTGGGGCAGCTCATCGAGGGAGTACTTGCGCATCCATCGACCCACCTCGGTGACCCTCGGGTCGTGCTGCATTTTAAAGAGCACGCCGTCTCCGTCATTACGGTCCAGCAGTCCGGCAAGATCGTCTTCGGCGGTTTCCACCATTGACCGGAATTTGTACATGAGGAACTTCCGGCCGCCCCGCCCTACGCGTTCCTGGCGGAAGATGACGGGACCGGGACTGTCCTTCTTGATCAGCACGGCCAGGATGAGGAAGATCGGCAACAGCACCAGCAGGGCCAGCCCGGAGAGGGTTATGTCCAGGGTCCGTTTCATGGCATGCCGGGCACCGGCGTACTGCGGGAGCTCGACGTGCATCAGGGGCAGTCCCTCCACCGGGCGGGCGTGAATCCGCGGGCCGGCCACATTGGTCAGTCCTGTGGTGAGGATCAGTTCCGTGGCTGATTCCTCCAGCTGCCAGCCAAGCTCCTGTACATACCTGCTGCCGCCCTTGGTGGGACCCGCGACAATGACGGCGTCGGCACCCACGCGCCGCACGGCGTCGACCACCGAGTGCTCATCCGACACCACGGGAACGCGCGTGCCGTCCACTTCCAGCCAGGTCCGCGGCTTTCCAGTCAGCGCCACCCCCACCACCTGGTAGGCGGCCCGTGACTTCTTCCCGATCTGGTGGGTCACGTAGCGTACGTCCCGCGGCCTGCCCAGAACCAGCACTTTCGAGAGGTAGCGACCGCGTTGCCGCTGGCCGGCCAGCCATTGCCGCAGGAACCACCGGCTACAGACCAACCCGGCAGTGCCGGCGAAGAGCACGAAGCCGAAATAGCCCCGCGCAAGGTCGAACTGGAAAGCTACCGAGGCAAGGGCGAGCCCGCCCAGAAGGGCCACGGTGGCATTCACCAGCCGCTTGTATTCGTCGGTGCCCATTCCGGTTATTCGTTTATCCCGGGTCCGGTAGACAGACAGGGCCAGCAGCCAGGCGCAGCCCGTGACCGCCGCTACCACCAGGTAGCTGGTCTCGAACACGCCGACCGGCAGTACGGCGGGCTCCAGCCCGAACCGCACGAGATAGCCGCCAAAGACAGCAGCGAACACAATCAGTGCGTCACAGACCGAAAGGATTCGGGCGTAACGGCGGTTCCAAAGTACTGCTGCGCTCCTGGTACGCCCGGTCCTGCTGAACGGCTTGGCCGTGGTGAAACTGGGAAAGACGAAAGGCTGCGCCGGCAGCACGGTTCCAGCTGCATCGCGGACCTGCGCCATGACGGTGCCGTCGGAAAGCGCCCCTTGAGGACCTGTGGCGGAAAAAAGCACCAGATCGGGCGCCTTGCGTTCCGATACCGTTCGTTCGGCTGCCCTGTGTTTTGCCTCGGCATGCACAGCGTTCGGCGCCTTACGACGGAGTTCTTTCGGCAACAGACGAGTGCCCATTTTCCCCCCATAACGAGACCGTCGTCCCTTTTCCGTTCCAACGTCTACTCAGCTGACATCAACTTAGGAGCGGCAATGCATGGCGGACACGCGTAACGGATACTCAACTGAGCGGGCTGAACTCGCTCTGGAAAGCGGCGGTACCTGCCTTATACGCGGTACCTGTACGTGTACGTATTCCGGCACGCTCCGAGAGCGGCTTTCCGGACGGTCGATTACAGCAGAGGCGCGGTTCGGTGGCCCGGTTCCAGGGCGCGGTAGGCAGATTCCAGATCCGCCCGCCGGCTGATCCCCAGCTTGACGTAAATCCGGTACACATGCCCCTCCACGGTCCGCTGGGACAGCGTGAAGTGGCCGGCAATGTCCTTGGTAGTTGCCCCGGACAGCAGCAGTGCCACAATCTCGTGTTCCCGTCGGGTGAGCCGGACCAGGTGCAGAGACGGACTCAGGTAGGAGACGGTTACTCCCGCCAGTTCCTCCCGTCGCCGCCGCAGCTGCTGGATAAGGGCGCGCTGCCGGCGCAGGTTTCCGTGGTTTCCGTAGAAGCGGATCGCATGGCCGATGCTCTCCACGGCCACCAGGTACTTTTGTGCTCCGATCGCGTCCTCGGCGGCGGCAACCATGCGGTCCGGATTGCCGGAGGCGACCGCCGCGGCATAGGCGTGCAGGGCCTGGGCCTCTGCACCCTCGAAATCCGCCGTCAGCTCGGCCAGCCGTCCAACCTGGGTCAGGTCCCCCACGGCAAGGCACAGTTCCAGGATGTCCTTTTCGCTGCTGCGCAGCCCGGCCGCCCGGGCCTCGGCCGCCAGCACCGCCAGCCTGCCGGAAGTGGGGCCCTCGGTGGACTGGGAGGCCTCAGCAGCCGCCGCATAAGCCTGGGCGGTAAGCCACAAATGCCGGGGACCCGGGTAGCCCGCGGCGGACACCTGGGTGCCCGGCCCGGCAGCAGGAGTTCCGTCTCCGACCACCGTCGAGGCGTAGCAGGCCAAGCCGAGGGCGTAGGGAAGCATCAGCTCGGGGTCCTTGTCGCGCAGCGCTTCCACGGCAGGGCGCAGCCTCTGCAGTCCTTCGTGCAATCTCCCCCGGTGGATTTCGAGGGCGGCCTCAAACACGCCCAATGTTCCTCCCAACACGGTCAGCAGAGGCTGGGGTCCGGTGTGCATCTTGGCGATCAGCTGTTCCAGCTGGGCAAACCGGCCGCCGTGGAGCAGGGCGAGGGCATGGCGCACAAAAACGAACCCGGAATAGCAGCGGAACCGGCCGGCACTGCCTGCGAGGAGGTTCGCGGCGGCCTGCGCCTGTTTCAGTGCCGGTCCCACCTCGCCGCACGCCCCCAGCACTTCCGCATAGAGCCCGTGGATGATCAAGGCCCGCTCGACGTCGTCGGCGGACTGCGGTTCTTCCCCGTCGCCGGCGAGGGCGGCCAGCCGGGTGCGGGCTTCGGCGTAGTCCCCGTTGAGCACCAGTGCCGCGGCCGCGAGCACTACAGCCCCGGCGGACACTCCGGGCGGCGTTCCGGCGGACGCCATCTCCCTTGCGGCCATGACGGTGGCCACCTCGGTCCATCGCTGCGCCAGGGCATTCAATTCCTCGGCGTCCGCGTTGCTCTGGCGGAGCATCAGCGCACTTGTGAAGGCAGCTCGCTGCAGGCTCCGCTGATCCCAGGTATCGCCCGCACCCGTCTTGAGTGCTTCCAAATGGGTCCGGGCACGTCCGTAGCTGCCCTGTTTGGCAGACGAAATGGCAAGCTCCACTTCTGCGGCCTTCCGGAACGCAGGCAGGTGGACGGCGGCAGCGAAACGCTGGCCGCGTGCTGCGTCCCACATTCCGTTTGCTGCACGCGCCGCCGCCAGCAACTCCTCGGCGGAAAGCCGTTCGCCGCAGTCGAGTGCCCACTCCGTGTACCTCAGCAGGGTGTCCAGGCGGGCCGGTTGCACCGTATCCAGCAGCGATCCGGGCTCGTAGCGGCCCAGGACCCGGGCACGGATTTCGGCGCTGCGGGCGGCCGGAACCAGGCTGCGGATGATCTGCTCGTGCAGCGGCTGCACCAGATGCACGGATTCATCCCGGTCCGGCAGGATTTCGAGGATCCCGTCGATCAAGAGCGAGCGGACGGCCTCGTCGTCGGACACCGCCGACACAACGGACCGCGGCAACCGTTCGGCGAGCGCCACCGTCTCCAGGACATTGCGCTCTGCGGGGCTGCGCGAAGCCAGCATGCCCTTGACCAGATCCACCAGCGAGGTGTCGAGGCTGTCGGGCTCTTTCCCCAGATACCAGGCACCGTTCACTTCCAGAAGCCGCTGCTGCCGCTGGGCCCGGGTCAACAATTCCTTCACGTAAAGCGGGTTGCCGCCGGACATCCGGCTCAGCAGCGTGCTCGAGGCCTGGAGCACGGGGCCTCCGAGGACGCTGACGCAGAACTCGTGAACGGCGTGCCGGGACAGCGGCCCCAGGTCTATCCGGGCCAGCAGACCGTCCCGGGCCAGTGAGAGCAGCTCATGGATCCGCGGTGCCCGGGCGCGGGAAATGACCATCAGACGTAGTTCTCCGGACATGGCCAGCTGGGTCAGCAGGTGCGCGCTGGCCTCGTCTATGTGCTGGGCGTTATCCACCACCAGCAGGGTCTGCATGCCGCTGGTTTCCGTCAGCCGCTGGAAATGCGCCCGCACCGTCCGCAGGACCGCGAGCGGGGACTCCATTTCTGCAGCCGTGGCGGAACCCAGATACGTGGATAGGATGCCGTACTGCATCCGGGACAACACCGGGGACCCGCAGACATAATACGGAACCATGATGGAGCTGAGGCGCTCAGCCGCCAGTTCGGCGAGGGAGGACTTGCCGATCCCCTCGGCTCCCAGCAGGACGACGCCGCGCAGCCCCGGGTCCAGGAGCCTGTTCGTCACCTCTGCAAGTTCACGTTCGCGGCCGAACAATCGGCGGCCCTGTCCCCAGTGCGTCATTTCTTCGCCCCTGATTGCTCGGCAATAGTTCGGGCCAGTTCCCGCCGGCTTCCCACATGGAGTTTGGAGTACACCTGATAGAGATGTCCTTCGACTGTCCGGACCGAGATGCCCAGTTCCTCTGCGATCTTTTTGTTGCTGGTGCCCGCCACGGCCTTCCGGGCAATGGAGCGTTCCCTGGCGGTGAGTGCTCCAAGGAATTCGTCCGCGGCTTCGGTCGGAGAATCGGGAGCTGCCACCCGGCGGCTGCGGTGGATAAACCGGACGGTGGCGCGGTCCCCGGCTCCGGAGGCAATGCTCAAGGCATGTTCCGAGATTTCCCGGGCCAGCAGCACATGCCCGACCCCGGCGGCCACCTCAGACGCCCGCAGCAGCACCTGGGCGTCCCCGTTGCCCAGCCCCTTGGCATAAAGCTCGCACAATGAGGCGAAGTCCCCTTCCTGGTTGGCCGCCACCGAGAGGACGTCATCCAGGCTTTCCTCATCGCCCAGCCGCATGGCGGTGAACCGGGCCAACAGTTCATAGGCGTAGGCCCCCCGCCGGTGGTCCTGGGCCGCGAGCGAGGAAAAACGGGAACTGCCGGTCTCCGATCCAAGCGCTGCTTCGGTCAGGGCCGCGAAGTGCCGGGCACCGCGGCGAACCGTCCAAGGGCCGCCGTCCGCCGCCGAGCGCTGCACCTGGAGGTACCGGCGCGCTTCCTCGCTGCGCCCCTCCAAAGCGTGGCAGTACGCTGCCGCGGCAGCGGCGAGCGGAAGGAACGCCGCGGGTCCGCTAACCGTCAGCTGGCTGACCCCGGGGGTCAGTGCGGCGAGCGCCGGTTCCGGCTTGCCGGCGAAGGCATGCAGCAATCCTTCAGCCAATTCCGCGTACGTGCCCTCCATGCCCTCGGCGGCAGACCGCTCAAGCAACCGCTCGCAGGCGGGCAACGCCCCGGTGAGCGCATAGGTATGCAGCAGCCTGCTGACCACGCGGGCACGGTTACCGGCAGTAAGCTCCGCTCCTTGGAGCAGCCGCTCCACCTTCCCCGCCTGCTCGACGGCGTCATCCTGGCGGTTGGTCATGCTCCACGCCTCGGCCTGCCAGGCGGCACGCAGTATCCGGAAGCCCGCATCGGGGATGTCCAGATCAGCCAGGTAGCTGGCGTTGGCCACGAACCGGCCATGAGCGGAATGGCATTCGGCGCGGGCCAAAGCAAGTTCCCTGACCAGATCGGCAGTATCTCCCCCATTCCCGTCACGGAGGTCAGCGATCTCCCGTTCCGCCTGCTCAAAGAGATCCGTATGCCGCATCCGGGCCGGCTCCGCGGGAGCTTCCGCGGAGCGGGGATCGCGCAGTCCGGTGGCTTCAATGCACATCACCTTGCCCTCAGCGAGCAGCAGTCGGATCCGGTCCTGGCCGGACGGAACCGAATCGCTGCCGCGGAAGCGCGCAAGCACCCCCATTGCTGCCCCGTATTCGCCCTGGGCTGTGCGTGCACGTGCAAGTTCGACGACGGCCCCGGCGCTTTCCTCACCGTGTATGACCTCCGAAAGCAACCGGACAGCTGTCTCCGGCTGCCCCGAGGCGGTGGCAAGACGGGCGGCCCGAAGCACCAGCTCCAGGGCAGGCTCTTCGCCGATGGCACTCAGCCAGCGGGCCAGGACGAGCGGATCCAGGACGAGGCCGGTGTTCAGCGCCGGTGCAAGTTCCTCGAAGAGCTGCCGCTGCCGCGCCGGTGTCAGGCTGGCCCGCACGGACCGTGCCACTACGGGATTGGAGATCAGCACGTCAACAACGGGACGGGCATCGAGTGTCACGATTCCCTTTTCCTGCAGCGCGTCCAGATCCGCGTTGTCCAACCGTGCAAGGACCACGGGCAACGGGAGCGACTGCGCCATTGACAGCAACTGGAGAAGTTTGGTCTGGGCGGGCGGCAGGTCGGCGAGGTTGCCCATGACAGCTGCAGCCACCCGCCCTCCGCGGATTTCTTCACCCGGGGCAAGGATCCAGCTTCCGTTATGCAGTTTCAGCCGCCCCGCATCCTGGAAGTCTGTTCGGGCCAGTGCCAGCAGATGCGGGTTCCCTCCGGCGTGGTCGTGGACTGCGGCTGCTGCTGCCCGCGAGACCGTACCGCCCAGCAGGGAACCGAGGTAAGCAGCGGTTTCGGGTACGCTCAACGGCTCAAGATCCACCCGCTCCAGGATGCCGTCCCGCCAAAGGCCGGCAAATTCCGCCGGGGCCGAACTGAAATCGCGGAACGCCACGAGCATGCCGGCACTGCGGTTAAGCACCATCTGGGTAAGCACCATGGCGGAAAACTCGTCCAGCTCCTCTGCGTTGTCCACGGACAGGAGCACCGGCCGGCCCCCGGAACGTTCCGACACCAGCTGCGTGAGCCCGCGCAGGATCATCACCGGATGGCTGGAAAGCTCCGGATCCAGGTCCGAGAGCAGGAACGTCAGTGCGCCAAACGGTGTCCGCCCCGCAAATACCGAGCCGCGGACCTGCACGATGTACGTGTCTTCCTGCAGGTTGCGGAGCACGTGCTG
Organism: Arthrobacter sp. zg-Y895; assembly: GCF_020731025.1. Lineage (NCBI taxonomy): Bacteria > Bacillati > Actinomycetota > Actinomycetes > Micrococcales > Micrococcaceae > Arthrobacter > Arthrobacter sp. zg-Y895. The sequence goes on along the minus strand of NZ_JAJFZY010000012.1, from coordinate 125,705 downwards.
CATTACGGCGGTCTTGCCGATACCGGCCTCCCCCACAAGCAGGCATCCGGTTCCCTGCGCGCCTCCGGACAGGTTCTGCAGTATTTCTTCCAGTACCTGTTCCCTGCCGACGACGGCGGGCTGGGCCTGCTGTCGGGTGTCCGTGCCCGCTGCCGCGTCCGGCGTATCTGCGGCGGTAAGACGGGGAAAGGCCGGCTGATCATCATGAGGCTGCACTTTGAGACCCGTTTTCTGTCGGTTAACGTTCTTCGGTTCACGTACAAGCGGTTCTGGAACACGTTCGGCAGGGAGCTGTCGCATCCAGGCACCGTTGGTGTGCGGATTCCGCGTAGGACTCGGCCCTGCTGCCGTGCACCAGAGTAGAAAGGGTGCGTGTGCGCTACACGAGTAGCACTCCCTAGTGATGCCACTTGGGTTACTTGGAAATATAGTGCCGGGGCAGTTCGTGCCTACGTGGTTTTTCCGTACAAACCACCCGTAACGCTGCCAACACTGGGCAAGGGGCGACTCATCAGTTACGGGGGCGCTCCGCCTCGAGGCACTCCCTCAGTTCTGCCCGCCCCGAAACACGTAGTTTCTGAAAGATGCGGCCAAGGTGCCAGTCCACTGTTCTTGGCGAGAGGTGCAGGCCACCGGCCAGCTGTGAACTGCTCTTCCCTGCCGCTGCCCCGAGTGCCAGCTCCCGTTCAAAGTCGGACAGTTCCGGTAACCGGTCGGCCACCGAGTTGGCCGCCCGCAGCAAACGGTAACTGGCGTTCTCGAGTCGACGCGCTGCACGGAGCCGCACACGGTCAGACTGCGCGCGTGCCAGGCGGACTGCCTCGCCGGCTGCCCCGTGTGCCGTCAGATACTGGCCCAGGCCGTGCGCCCTCTCCGCTGCCCTGAGCAGGCTGGCGGGACGGAGCGCTGTGAGCCCCTCGGCCAAATCCAGGTACATCTGCGCGGATTCCCCGCTGCAGCCGGCCGCTGCCTCGCGCAGTTCCTCGGCTGCCCCGGGCCTGCCGTGCAGTGCCGCAGCGGCCAACACCGGCATGGCGTCAGGAAGGCACTCGGCTCCTCCGTCGGCAGCGACCGTAGTGATCTCCCCGTCGCCTCCGGGGATCGTCACGCCGTGAACGGCGCACAACCCGGAAAAGCTTCGGGTGAGGGCGGTTTGCCAGTCGAAGGTCCGTGCGCCGGCGGAAGGAGCATTGGCACCGCCCGTACGGTGCCCGGTGCCCGCGCCGGCCGCCGAAAGGTAGCCGCGGGCCGCCTCGCCGTCGTCAAGCAGGACGCATGCATAAGCCGCGGCCGTTTCCGCGAGGGGAACCAGGTCCTCTGTTCCTTCTTCCTCGAACTGCACGATCGCCCGCTGCAGGAAATCCAAGGCGCGGTCGGCGCGGCCGCCCAGGACCTGCACGATGCCCTCACACAGGTCGTTGCCTCCTCGAAGCTCCATTCCCTCGACTGCCTCGCCTGTTTTGGCCAGGACATCTGCAGCATGCCGCAGCTCGCCGCAGCGCAGGAACACGCAGAACAGCTCCGACAGGAGGTCCCGCCGCCAGCGACCGGTTATTCCACACCTGTCCGCCAGCTCCAGCCCTGCCTGCGCGGCTGCGCTGGCTTCCGTCCACCGGCCGGAGCGGGACAATTTCCCTGCTTCCTGCACTGCTACCCATGCAGCGGCCATTTCCGCAGCATGTGAGGGTTCCCGGTTGTCTTCGGCTGTCTGCTGCCCCTGGGCCGACGCGAGCCGGGACCGGATCTCTGCAGCGCGGCCCGGCGGGACCAGTGCCGCCGCAGCCTCGGCGAGCAGCGGATCCTTGAACCGAAGGATACCGGCCGATCCGGAGGAGACCAGGAGATCCTGTTCCAGCCGTTCCACCGCCGGCGGGTCGGCAACCTGCAGGAGCAAAAGAATAGGCAGGGCACCGCTGACCGCGAGCACGTCTGCAGCGAACCGTTCCGCCGTGGACAGCCCGCCGGTCTCCGCCTCCACCCGCTCGGCCAGGGCACCGGAATATGACACCGATCCTGTCCATACCCATATTCCACGGCGGCGAACCACTGTCCCGGCGTCCATCTGTTCCCGTAGGAACACGGCAGAAAGCAGCGGGTTGCCCCGGCTCCGCGACTGCACCTGGGCCACCAGCCGGCTGGAAACCGTTCCCCCGGCCAGTCCTTCGAGCAACACCCGGGTTCCGCCGGGACGCAACGGCCCCAGGGCTTCCCTGTGCACTGACTCTTCGGACCACCATCGGACGAACTCGCTGGTGCAGGCGGAGAGATCCCGGACAGTTGCCAGCATCAGGGCACTGCCTGTCCTGCACAGTTGGAGAAGGACAGCGACGGTTGCCGCATCCATGTCCTCAACGTTTTCGATTGCAAGAACAAGACGCCGTCCGGCGGCCTTGCCCTGAAAGACCCGCCGGAGGAATTGGAGCACGTAAACCGGATCGGACAGTGACTCAGGCGGCAGCTCACTGAGCAGCCAGAACAATCCGGCGAAGGGTTTTTCTGCCCATGAGGCCGCCCCGCGCAGCTGCAGCACCGAATAGCGGTCGCCGAGGCCGGCCAGGATGCCGGCCATCGCGGTGGACTTACCTGTTCCCGCTGCCCCCGTCAGCACCACGCTCTGGTCTTCGGACAATGCTTCAAGGGCTCCTGCAACCGCGTTTTCCACCTGCGCCAGCAGGGGTTCGCGAAGTTGGTTTCCCGTTTCCCTTCCAGGGTCCCGGCTGCTTGGAGTCAGGGTGCGTCCGGCAACTTCCATCGAACGTCTCCTTCACCGGCGTCGTGCAGGCTTGGCGTCACGCGCATAGTGCGGGGTGCGGGCGCATGAATGCGCCCGGGAAGGAGCCGACGGCGGCTGGGGGGACGCCCCGGTCTCAGAGGGCATCGACGCCGCCGGCTCCGTATGTGGGACCCGAGGTACCGGTGCGGCAGAACCGGATGGAAACCCGCTGCCGTAACCAGGTTGAACCTTGAGTAACATGCACAAGGCTACGAACCCCGGAATGGCGGCGCCCGAGTAAAACCTACTGGTGTTCCTTGCGGAAATTACTCGGCCGGAGTAGTCCGGTTCCAGCCTCCGGAAGGGCGGTCAAGCAGGGGAAACCGTTCCCTCAGTTCTTCCCGGCGGCTGATCCCCAGTTTTTCGTACGTCCGGTAGATATGCCCTTCGACCGTACGGACGGAAAGGTTCAGCGAGCTGGCTATTTCGGCGTTGCGCTGGCCGGCGGCGACCAGGGCTGCAACGTCGCGCTCCCGCCGGGTCAGCTCCGGAAGCATGCCGCGGTTCCCGCCGCCGTGCCGTCCGGTCAGCCGGTGGATCCGGTTCAACAAGGCGCGGTCGTTGTTCCTGCGGGCCAGCCGCTGGGCTTCGAGCAGGCATTGCCGGGCCAGCTGCAGGTCAAGCTCCGGCTCCGGGTCCGAGGCCAGTGCCACCAACGCCGCACTGTCCTGGTCGACGACGGCCCGGGTCACCCGGTTCAGCACCAGAGCCTGCGGTCCCTCGAATCCCTCCGTCACCTTCAGCAGCCGGCCTGCCTCGGAAAAGTCCCCGAGCCGCATGGACAGGTGGCGCAGGGTGAACTCCACCGCTGTGAAGGAACGCTCCTGCGCCGCAGCCGCCGTGTCGCGCAGCTTTTGCAGGTAAGTGCCGTCGGAGTCCAGTGCGAACCGTCCCCCGGCGAGAATGCCCTCGGCCAGAAGCCGGTATTGCTCCGGTCCCCGCGGCGGAGTCCTTCCCGCGGCGGCCAGCAGCCGTCCGGCGGCTTCCCGTTGCCCAAGGCTCGCAGCGGCAAAGGAAGCCATTGCCAGGGACAGCGGAAGGATCCCTTCGGGATCGTTGCCGGTCGACGCTTGAACTGCAGCGGAAAAATCCTTCACGGCCTCGTGCAGGGCATTGGAACGCAGATGGCTCAGGCCCATCGCAAAATCGGCGACACCGCCGGAATGCAGCAGCGTGCGCTGAACGGGTGAATCCGCGGAGGCAACGGATCGCTGCAGTTGTTCCCATTCCCCAAGCCAGAGCAGCGCGGTGAGATGCCGGTGCAGGATAAACGGGCCAAGGAGCTTTGAACCGGCAGTGGCTTCCGGTAACAGTTCCATGGCAGCGGTGCTGTGAACGAGCGCGGTTTGGGCGCGCCCCGTTGCCACTTGGACCTCGGCCGTCATCGCTTCGGCAAACAGGATTGCCTCGGTGTCTGCGCTTTCATGTGCTTTGCGGAGTACCTCCGCCAGTTCCAGTTCCGTTTGGGCGTATTCGCCCGCCCAAACCCGGGACAGCAGGCGGAGCATCTGTGCCCCGCAGCGGGCCGCCTCAACCGCTTCCGCCGGCTGGCTCCCGGACAAGCGGTCTATTGCCCGGTTCCACTGGCTGGCCAGGGGAACCTCCCAGCCGGTCCCGGATGTGGACTGCTGCGCCAGCTGGACGTGCACCATCATCGACTGCTTCACGGTGCGAAGGTCCGCTGCCTGTTCGAGTGTCCCTTCCAACGTCGCCGTCGCCTGGCCCGCTTCGCCGAGCAGCAGCAGTGCACGCGCTTCCTGTACGCGTGCCGGTATGCGCAGCGCCCCTCTTTCGGCAGCAGCGGCAGCCCTCAGCGCCAGCCGGGGATCGGATCGGTTGTTTGCCGTTTCTGCGGCATACAGCAACTCCTGCTCCGGGACCTGCACCCCGAGCGCCAAGGACCATGAGACAAGGTGGAGCTGCCCCTCCTCCCCCATGTCCACGCCTGCCAGCACGGCCTGCAGCTGTTTAAGCAGGCGCGCACTGCGGGCAGCCGGAACCATCCCCCGGACAACTTCTCCATAGATCGGGTGCAGCGGACGCACAACCTGTCCGGCGTCGGACGCCCCCGACACCATCACCAGGAGGAAATTCGCCAGACGGTCCACGGAGGCATGCAGCCCCAGCCGGAAGGCAAGCCGCAGGGGCAGCGGTTCAGCAAGCGAAATGATCTCCAGCGCCGTGCGGTCTTCCGGGTCCAGACCCCTGATCTGGGCCTTGACGAGGTCTCCCACGCGTCCTCCGACGGGCGTCTCGCTGTCCGTCGTTCCCCAGATGCCCTGCCGCTGGACCAGGAAACCGCTGCGCACCGCCTCATCAAGCAACGCGAGCAGGTACATGGGATTTCCACCGGTGAGGCGGGCCAGCTCAACCGCGGCCGTGGTGCTGACCTGGCCTTGGAGCTCCTGCTGGCACAGCTGAAGGACCTCCAGTTCATCCAGCGGCAGGAGGTGGTGGCGGGTTACCTGACCATCCCACACGTGCGGCAGCACGCCCGAAATGTCCTGGAAGGTCCGGGTCAGGACGAGCAGCCTGATGTGGCGGGCGTCAAGGAGCTGGACGAGTAGATCGAAGCTGGGACCGTCAATGTCGTGCGCGTCGTCAACTACCACCAACGGTGCCGGGCCCGGCTGGACCGCGGGTGCTCCGTCCGCGGGTGCCTGGGGAATGATGCGAGCCATCAGGGCACGCATCACCGCAAGGGCAGACCCAGTCTGCCCTTGCGCGAGGTCAGGCAGGAGGGCAGCCAGTGCACCGTACGGCACGGACTTCAGGGCGGGGCTGGAGTACACCCAGTAAACGGGCATTTCTGCCTGCATCTCCTGGACGGCAGCCGTTGCCAGGGCAGTTTTGCCAAGCCCGGCTTCCGCCGCCACGGCGGCACCGTGGCCGGCGGGGCGGCGCAGGCTCTGGAGCACGGAGGCGAGGACGGTATCCCTGCCCGTCAGCGACCGTGCGTTCAACCCGTGCATCCCATTCCCCCCGTTGGTCCCTAGGCCAGGATCTCGGAGAGCTCGATACGGCCGGAGACATGGAGCTTCGCGAAGATCTTTCCCAAGTGCCACTCGATGGTTCGGGGAGACAGGTTCAGTTCCCTGGCTATCTGCGTGGTGGTGGCCATCGTAACCGCCCGATGCGCAAGATCTGCCTCGAATTCACTCAGTTCTGCCAGCGTTTCTGCGCGGCCGCCGGAATGCTCCATGCGGCGCATGCTCGCATTTGCCACTTCACGGGCGGTTCTTGCCAGTCTTTTCCGCTCATCTGCGCTGCACTCTGCCAGGCTGTGCTCGACAGCCCTGGCGGCATCCCGTGAGAGCAGGTACTGCCCGCAGTCGAGGAACCCCTTTGCCGCAGCGACCAGCCGGACCGGATCATCGTTAAGCAAACCGGCAGCGAAGTCTGCCATCCGCTCGCTGAACCTTCCGCTCACGTCCTTGGATACCCTGATGACATCGGCGGCAGCGTCCCTGTCACCGGCCCGCACAGCTGCAGACAGGAACAACAGCGCCGGTGCCGCGTACCCTGCCGCGTGTGCGGACGCAGCTTCGGCGCGCAGGCGTCCGCAGCGGATTCCGTCGTCACCATCGGACAGGATAGAGAAATAGCGGAGCAGGAACCCCCGGAAGTAACTGGGAGATTGCCTGCCGGCGGCTGCCTGCCGAAGCAGCTCGGCGGCTTCCGGGCGCCGCTCACGATGGATATAGGCCGTCAGGGTTCGGGCCAGGGGAAGCATGTCTTGCGGGTCGTGGACGCGGAGCTGCCCGATAGCGCCGGTTAGCGCATCCCGGGCCATGCCCTCCTGTCCTTGCCAGGCAGCCAGGACGGCCACGGCCAGTTCACCTGCGCTGCCCTGGTAGGAAGGGCGGACCCCGGTCGCGTCGAAGGCCTCGACGAACGTGGCAGCCCGGTCCAGCTCGCCCGAAAGGACATAGGTATCGAATATGCGGGTGCATGCTTCCCCGGCGTTCCCGCCATTGACCGCGTAATTCTCCGGCGGCCCCAGCTGGTCGAGGATGTGCAGTGCTTCATCGGTCCGCCCGGCCAGGGCGAGGACATGGGCGGACAACGCGGCTGCCTGCATCCGGGTGGCCTGCCCCAGTTTCCCGTCCCCGGCGAGGCTGGTGAGCCGCTCCGGGACCAGCGGAAGGCGCCCCCCGTCCGCAGCCAGTGCGCTGCGGGCCAAGACCAGCGCCGCTTCCAGCTCCGGCGATTCCCCTTCTGCCGGGCATGACTCCTCAACCGCGGCAAGCGCCTCCTGCGGGTCTCCCGATCCGGGAACACGGGCCAGGGTATAGCTGTAAAGCAGCATCAACGGCACGAAGCTGGAGCGCTTCTCCGAGGCCAAGCGGGGCTCGGCTTCGCGGAAGACGCGGAGTACTTTGTCGAGATGGCCCACACTGTGCAGGGCGCGGACCTCTTCAAGAACCATTTCCTGGCCGGGCGTTTTCGGGGCCACCGCCCGGACAAACCGGAGCGCGGCCGCTGCATCCGCACGGTCGTTGGCCGCACGTGCGGCGCGGAGGGCGTCCGCCGGACGAATCTCCTCGCCGCAGGAAAGGGCCCAGCCCAGGAACCCGGTCAGTTCCTCGCCGTCCATGTCCGTTGGGTCAATCCGGACTCCCACGTCTTCCCACAGTTCCCGCCTCCGTCCGGGCGCCATGCTCGCCGCTATCACTGACCCCGGATTTCCACCTCCGAGCCGCACTGACGGCGGATTGCCGCCAACAGAGATAATCTGCTGCTCTTCGAGTGCCTCGACGGCGGTTGCCGGTACCAGCTCCAGGACGCTGGACAGAGGCAGGCTGACGCACAGTGCCAGGACCTCGACCAGCCGGCGTTCGTGTGCACCCATCCGGTCCAGCACGGTGTCGAAAACCTCGCTGACCTCGCCGGTGCGGACGAAGGGGGCGGTCCGGACCCATACGGCTTCCCGCCGCACCAGGGTTCCGGAGCGCACCTGTGCACCTGTCATGAGCCGGATGAGCCGGGGGCTGCCCAGTGTTTCCTTCCACATTGTGCCTGCGGCAAGGGAGGAAACGGGTCCCCCGAGCAATTCCTGCATCAGCTGGCGGGTCTGCCGCTCGGTAAGAAGTTCAAGGTCGACCCGTTCCAGCAGCCCTTCGCTCCAAAGGCCCACCAGCTCATGGTCCGCTTCCCAGTCGATGGACGCCGCCGCCAGCACGGCAATCTTTCCCCGCCGAAGCAACTGGGACAGCACCATGATGGAAAATCGATCCAGGCGATCCGCGTTGTCCACTGTGACCAGTACGCGGCTTTCCCGTGCTTCGGCGTCAAAGGAGCGGCTAAGTTCCTGCAGCAGCTGGAGCGGATCCTGCTCCGCGCCTTCGGGCAGGCCGCTTATGAGATAGGCCAAGGCTCCGTAAGGAGTCCCGGCGGCGATGGCCGTACCGCGGACCGGAATTATATGGAAGTCTGCGCGCAGGCGGTCGGCTACGGCGTGCAGCACGGCAGTTTTCCCGGCGCCGGGTTGACCGAGGATGACGGCTCCGGCTCCGCCGGCAGCAAGTGCCGAACACAGATCGTCAAGAAGCTCAGTTCGCCCGATCAGCCCGGCGACAAGTGAAACACTTTCCATCAGCCAGCCCACGCCCCCCACAACGCCTGCACGGATCCGGATGCCGGATGCCGCGGCTATCGGTAGCAACCGCTCAGTGGAATGGAGCTTACGCGCGTGCGCAGGCGGCGTCTAGATACAAAAACATGTATTTGGACGCGCCCGCGCTGAAAGCGTCGAGCAGGCGTGGACTGGGCCATGAAAACTGGGCCCTGGAACATCAGGCTGGGGCGGACATGTCAGACTGGGCGGAAATTCGAAAGAATAATTCGGAAGAATAAGGGACCGACGCCGGGATGGGGGTGGCCCAGTCTCGGAGGCCTCCCGACGTCGGCCCCGCTTTGGGAGCCCTTGAGGCTGATTCCATTTTAGGCCCGGTAACCGAACCGAAACAATGGTCACCCGGCATTCGGGACGCTGGAAAACTACTCCATTCTGCCCCGCTGCTACCTAGCTATGAGGTCAGGCGCCTGCGGCGTGAAATTTCTGCTGAGCGGTGGTAAGGCCCTCGGACAGGAGGAGCTCCACGGCATCGGCGGCGTCGTCGACGAGGAACGGAAGCTCCTTGGCCTCGGTACCGGAGAAATCCTTGAGCACGTAATCCGCGGTGTCCATGCGCCCGGGCGGGCGTCCGACGCCTACCCTCACACGGAGGTAGTCCTTGGTGCCCAGGGCCTTGCTGATGTCCCGGAGACCGTTGTGTCCGCCTTCTCCCCCGCCGAGCTTGAGCTTCACGGTGTTGAAGGGGATGTCGATCTCGTCATGCACCGCCACCACGTGTCCGGGGTCGATATCGAAGAACCGCGCCAGGGAGGAAACCGGGCCGCCGGACAGGTTCATATAGGTCAGCGGCTTGGCCAGCACTACGCGCGGACCGCCGATGCCGAGGCGTCCTTCGACAATGGACGCGTGCGACCGGTGGGTCTTGAACTTTCCGCCCATCCGGGAGGCCAGCTCGTCGAGGACCATCTGGCCGATATTGTGCCGGTTACGGCTGTAGCCGGGCCCGGGGTTTCCGAGCCCGGCTACAAGCCAGGTGTTGCTGTTCACTACGGGTACTGCTCCTTCACTAAGAACCGGACGGCTCCGTTACGGGGAGCAGACCCCGGAAGTGGGTTACGCTTCAGCGCCGACTTCAGCAGCTGCAACAGCAACCTGCTCGTCGGACGGAGCGCCCAGGTCCTGAACGGTGGGCTCGGAGATGTTGATGATCATGGTCTCGGGATCCAGCAGGAGCTCGACGCCGGCAGGCAGGACGAGGTCGGAGGCGTAGATGTGCTCGCCGGCCTTGCGGCCTTCGATGCTGACCACGATGGTTTCCGGCAGGTCGGTGGCGTCTGCGGCAACCAGGACGGTGTTGGCTTCCTGGTTGTAGACGGAATCGCCGGCAGCCAGTTCGCCTTCAACGTGCACGTTGACCTCAACCTCGACCTTTTCACCCTTGCGGACGGTCAGGAGGTCGATGTGCTCGATGATCTGCTTGATCGGATCGCGCTGGATGTCGCGGGCCAGGGCCAGGTGCGACTCGCCGTCGACGTCGATTTCCAGCAGGGCGTTGGAGGTGCGGACGGCCAGCGTGGTGGCCTTGGCCGGCAGCAGGATGTGCATAACATCGGCGCCGTGGCCGTAGATGACTGCCGGGATCTGGCCTGCGACGCGGGCCTTGCGGGCTGCACCCTTGCCGAACTCGGTGCGGGCGGTTCCTGCGAGCTTCTGCTCAGACATTGCTACTCCTGTAAGTGGTGTTCCGTGGTTGCCTCAGGCGCCGGTTTCGGAACAGTGCACCGTACGGACCGGATAACGGTCCTTTGTACGATCAGAAGTTGCCAGCCACCGTCGATAACGGAGTTCGTCCGGAGTTCTCCGGGCCGCTCCCTCGCCTAGGCATCGGTCTCAATGCTACCAGCACAAGTCCGCCCGCCCGAACGGCACTTGAGGTGCGGTCCGGGCGGGCGGTTGGGTTCACCGGTGCTGTAAGTGCTAGGCCTTGCCGTCGAAGAGGCTCGTGACGGATCCGTCCTCGAAGACTTCCTTGATGGCCCGGGCAATCAGCGGGGCAATCGAGAGCACCGTCAGCTGGTCAAAACGCTTGGCGGCCGGAATCGGCAGGGTGTTGGTGACAACTACCTCGCGGGCACCGGATTCTGCCAGGGTCCGCGCGGCCGGGTCGGAGAACACTGCGTGCGTGGCGGCGATGATGACGTCCTTGGCACCGGCTTCCTTGAGCACGCGGACAGCGCCGGCAATGGTGCCGCCGGTGTCGATCATGTCATCGATCAGCACGCAGGTGCGCCCTTCAACCTGGCCCACGACCTGCTTGGACACGGCCTGGTTCGGGACGGTGAGGTCGCGGCTCTTGTGCACGAAGGCAAGCGGCGCGCCGCCCAGGCGCTCGGCCCACTGCTCGGCAACGCGGACGCGGCCGGTGTCCGGAGACACCACGGTGACGTTGGAGACATCCACACGGGTGCGGATGTAGTCGGCCAGCAGCGGGATGGCCATCAGGTGGTCCACGGGACCGTCGAAGAAGCCCTGGATCTGGGAGGTGTGCAGGTCCACGCTCATGATGCGGTCTGCGCCGGCGGTCTTGTACAGGTCCGCGATCAGGCGTGCCGAGATGGGTTCGCGGCCGCGGCCCTTCTTGTCCTGCCGTGCGTACGGGTAGAACGGGGAGACCACGGTGATGCGCTTGGCAGAAGCCCGCTTCAACGCATCCACGGTGATCAGCTGTTCCATCAGCCAGTTGTTCATCGGGGCCGGATGCGCCTGGATCACGAAGGCGTCGGTGCCGCGGACACTCTCACCGGGACGGACGTAGATCTCGCCGTTCGCGAAGTCATAGGACGCCAGCGGGAGCAGGTCGGTGTCAAGACAGCGTGCAATCTCCTCCGCCAGCTCCGGGTGTGCCCGGCCAGTGGCAAGGACAAGCTTCTTTTCACCTTGTGCGGTGATCTCGCTGCTCATTAATGATCGCTTTCTCGCGTGGGGGAATCAGTTTCGGAGGAAGAAGTGTTGGTGGTGGAAGCCGCGGCGGCTGCAGCGGCGGCCGTACCGGGGCGCTTATCCAGCACCCAGCCGTCGAGGTTGCGCTGAGGCGCCACATTGATCGCCAGGGCACCGGCGGGGACATCCTTGCGGATCACCGTTCCGGCTCCACTGTACGCTCCGTCGCCCACCGTGACGGGTGCCACGTACATGTTGTCGCTGCCCATGCGCACGTGCGAACCGATGGTCGTATGGTGCTTGTTTACGCCGTCGTAGTTCACGAAAACGGAGGCTGCACCGATGTTCGACTGCTCGCCGATGGTGGCATCCCCCACATAGGAAAGGTGGGGAACCTTGGACCCGGCGCCGATGTCGGCGTTCTTGGTCTCCACGAAGGTTCCGATCTTGCCCTTCGCGCCCAGCACCGTTCCGGGGCGCAGGTACGCGAACGGTCCCACACTGGTTCCGGCACCCAGTACGGCATCGCTGCCGTGGGTCCGCACCACTGAAGCTCCCTCGCCCACGGACACGTTGGTCAGCGTGGTATCCGGTCCGACGACGGCGTCCCGGGCGACGCTGGTGGAACCGTGCAGCTGCGTGCCCGGCAGCACCGTGACGTCTTCAGCGAGAGTCACTGTGGAGTCGATCCAGGTGGTGGCCGGATCAACGACCGTGACACCGGCGCGCATCCACCGATCCAGGTTGCGCCGGTTGTGTTCTGCGTTGAGGGCAGCGAGCTGGACGCGGTCATTGGCGCCCTCCACCTGCCAGGTGTCGTCGGTGACAACGGCGCTGATGCGTCCGCCCGCCGCGCGGGCGATGCCCAGGACGTCGGTCAGGTACATTTCCCCCTGCGAGTTGGAGGTGGTCACCGATTCGAGCGCGCTGCGGAGCACCGCGGCGTCGAAGGCATAGATGCCGGAGTTGATCTCGTTTACGGCACGCTGCTCGTCGGTGGCGTCCTTGTGCTCGACGATGCCGGTCACGGTTCCGTCTGCTGCCCGCAGGACCCGTCCGTAGCCCGTCGGGTCCGCAAGCCGCGCGGTCAGGACGGTCACGGCGTTGCCGTCCGTTTCGTGGACGGCCACCAAATTGCGAAGTGTCTGCGCTTCAAGCAGCGGGGTGTCCCCGTAGGTGACCACGACGGTGCCTTCGAGCCGGGCGACGGCGTCCAAGGCCGAGAGTGCCACCTGGACCGCGCGGCCGGTGCCGGGAACCTCGTCCTGGTCGACGATGACGGCCCCGGGCGCCTGTTCGGCGGCATGCCCGGCGACGAGGTCCCGCTCGTGGCGCACCACGACGGCCAGGAAGCGGGGGTGCAGCTCGGAGGCTGCGGCGAGTGCATGGCCGAGCATCGAGATGCCGCCCACGGGGTGCAGGATTTTCGGGGTCCGGGACTTCATCCGCGTTCCGGCGCCGGCGGCGAGGACAATCACCGCGGACAAAGCGCCGGCGGAAGCCTCATTGGTTCGGACATCGTTGGTGGTCACGAAAATGGCGCTCCTCGGTGGTACGGCCGGCGTATATCGGCTCCGCGGCAGCCCGTCACAGGTCCACCGCACAGCGTTCCGCCCATAGGATTCGAACCTATACTCCACGGCTCCAAAGGCCGGGGTGCTGCCATTACACCAGGGCGGATCATGTGCACGGCTAGCCGCGCACACAAGAGTTTAGTCTGCCATGGGAGCCGATGCGTTCGCGAGTTGAGTCCCGCAGGCGCGGCGTTGCCGCCGAGCAGGCAGCGGTGCGTGGGTAGACTGGTCCGGTGGTAAAGACTTCCGCCGGCGGTACACGCCTGCGTATGACCGGCGTCCAGCGCCGCGCCCAGCTGATCGAGGTGGCACGCGGGCTGTTTGCCCTGCGCGGCCTCGACGGCGCGACCATCGAGGAAATTGCCGCCGCGGCGGGTGTTTCCAAACCGGTCGTCTACGAGCATTTCGGATCCAAGGAAGGCCTCTACACGGAGGTGGTGGACATTGAGTTCCGCCGCCTGCTGGAAGTGATGACCGAGTCACTCAGCGCCGACGCCGGCCCCCGGGTGCTGCTCGAACGGGCCGCCTACGCCTTGCTGGACTACATCGAGAACTACACCGACGGTTTCCGGATCCTTACCCGTGATGCGCCGCCGTCGCAGCCGGAGGGGACGTTTTCCACCCTGCTGTCCCGGATCACCCGCCATGTGGAGCACATCCTGTCCAAGGAGTTCGGCAGCCGCGGCCTGAGCGCCGAGGTGGGCGGGATGTATGCGCAGATGCTGGTGGGCATGGTGGCCATGACCGGCCAGTGGTGGCTGGACACCCGGACCCCGGATAAGGCCACCGTGGCCGCGCATCTGGTGAACCTTTCCTGGAACGGCCTCGCCGGCCTGCAGAAGGATCCCCGGCTTTCCCACATGCCCCACCTGCCCGCCGGCACCGCTGTGCCGGAGGCCGGCTACGGCGGGCAGGCCCCGACCGTCCTTCGGCTTTCCGCGGTCCTGGTCACCGACGACGCCGGCCGGATCCTCCTGGTGCGCAAGCGGGGCACCTCGCGCTTCATGCAGCCCGGCGGAAAGCTCGAGCCCGGGGAAAGCTTTGCGGAAGCAGCAGCCCGGGAGGTGGGCGAGGAACTCGGACTTTCCGTAGCAGCCGCCGATCTCGAGGATCTGGGCCGCTGGTACGGTCCGGCGGCGAATGAGGAAAACACCTTCATTGACGCCGGCCTGTATGCCTGGACCCTCCCCGCAGACGGTCCGCAGCCCGCCGCCGCGGCGGAGATCGAGGAACTGCTGTGGGCGGCACCCGCGGCCGCCGCGGAACGCACCGATCTCTCGCCGCTGCTGAGCACCTACATCCTGCCGCGGCTGCTGGGCTAGCTGCCGCCTCAGGGCAGCGGTTCCTACTCGAGGATCTCCGAAGCCTCGAGCCACTGGATTTCCAGCTCCTCCTGCTCGGCCGCCACGGCCTGCAGCTTGGCGTTGAGCTCGCCGATGAGTTCAAAGTCCGCGCCGCCGGCCTTCTGGGTCGCGTCGTTCATCTGCGCGTTGATCTTTTCGGCCTGTGCGGTGAGCTTGCTCAGCTGCCGTTCGATCCGGGTGAGGTCCTTCTTGGCCGCCCGCTTTTCAGCTTCGGACGCACCGGAGCCGGCCAGCGCCGTCGTCGTTCCGCCCTGGGCGCCGGCTGAAGCAGCCGCGGAAGAGCCGCCGGGACGCGTGGCGCCGGCCGCAGCGGCGCGGGCCGCCTGGGAGGAGCCGCGGGCAGCGGTGGACGCAGAGGAATTGGCGGCCAGGGCTTCGCCGCGCAGTTCCAGGTACTGGTCCACGCCGCCGGGCAGGCCGCGCAGCTTGCCGTCGCCGAGCAGCGCCATCTGGTGGTCGGTGACGCGTTCCAGCAGGTACCGGTCGTGGGAGACGACCACGAGCGTGCCGGGCCAGCCGTCCAGCACGTCCTCGACGGCAGCCAGCGTGTCGGTGTCCAGGTCATTGGTCGGCTCGTCGAGCATCAGCACATTCGGTTCACCCACCAGCAGGCGCAGCAGCTGCAGCCGGCGCCGTTCACCGCCGGAGAGCTCGCGGACCGGTGTCCACTGGCGCTGGGCGCTGAAGCCCAGCTGCTCGACCAGCTGGCCGGCGGACAGCTCGCGGCCGCCCACGTTGAAGACCCGCTTCTCGTTTTCAATGACCTCGATGACGCGCTGGTCCGCTACCTCATCCAGTTCCCGGACCTCCTGCGACAGGACGGCGGTCTGGACCGTCTTGCCGCGCTTCAGCCGGCCCGACGTAGGCTCGATGTCGCCGTTGAGCAGGCGCAGCAGGGTGGTCTTGCCGGCACCGTTGACACCCACCAGGCCCAGCCGCTCCCCCGGGGCCAGGCGCAGGGTGATGTTGCGGAACAGGTCGGTATCCCCGAGCGTCAGGGAGACGTTCTCCAGGTCCAGGACGTCCTTGCCCAGGCGGGCGGTGGCCATCTTGTTCAGGGACAGCGTGTCGCGGGGTTCGGGGACGTCCGCAATCAGGTTGTTCGCGGCCTCGATGCGGAACTTGGGCTTGGCGGTCCGGGCCGGGGCGCCGCGGCGCAGCCAGGCCAGTTCCTTCTTGACCAGCTGCTGGCGCTTGCCTTCCACCACGGAGGCCATCCGGTCACGCTCGGCGCGGGCCAGCACGTAGGCGGCGTACCCGCCGTCGAACGGATCCACCATCGCGTCGTGGACTTCCCAGGTCCGGGTGCAGATTTCGTCCAGGAACCAGCGGTCGTGGGTGACCACCAGCAGGCCGCCGTCGGAGGGCCGCCAGCGCTGCTTCAGGTGCCGGGCCAGCCAGGCCACGCCTTCGACGTCGAGGTGGTTGGTGGGCTCGTCCAGCATGATGACGTCATCGTCGCCGGTGAGCAGCTTGGCCAGCGCCACGCGGCGCTTCTGCCCGCCGGACAGGGAGGAGACCTGCGCGTTCCAGTCCACTTCCTGCACCAGGCCGCTCATCACGTCACGGATCCGTGCGTTGGACGCCCATTCGTAGTCCGCCGCGTCGCCGACGATGGCCTGGCCGACGGTCAGGTCCCCGTCCAGTACGTCCGTCTGGTCCAGGTAGCCCACGGTGACATCACGGCGGCGGGTCACGCGGCCGTCGTCGGGGGTCTGCCGTTCGGCCAGCAGGCTCATCAGGGTCGACTTGCCGTCGCCGTTGCGGCCGACCATGCCGATCCGGTCGCCTTCCTCGAGGCCGAGCGAAACGCCGTCCAGGATGGTGCGCGTGCCAAAGGAAATGCTGAGGTTTTCAGCACCAAGCAGGTGTGCCAATCGGTACTACTTTCTGTGCGTCTGAGGTGCGGTGGTGTCGGCAGCCGTGACGGCGCCGTCGGCCGGCCCGTAAACGGCCAGGGCCGAGTGGCCTTCGGTGCGCAGTGCGGCGGCCAGGGCGGTCGCAGCTGCTTCATCCGCGGCCAGGAAAGCCAGGGTGGGGCCGGAACCGGAAACCATGCCGGCGAGGGCGCCGAGCCGGGTCCCCGCTTCAAGAACGGTCCCAAGTTCGGGTGCAAGCTCCAATGCCGCCGGCTGCAGGTCATTCTCTAGAACGCCTGCCAGCGCGGCAGTGTTCCCGGCGGCGAGGGCGGCGAGGATCGCCGGGTCAGCTTCGGTGGGCTCGGCGACGTCGGTTCCCGTGCGGAGGCGGTCGACGGCGGCGTAGACCTGCGGGGTGGAAAGCCCGTAAGGTGCCGGGACGAGGACCCAGTGCAGCCGGTGCGGTGCCGGTACCGGGGTGAGCCGGTCCCCCACGCCGAGCCCGGCAGCAGCACCGCCGAGCAGGGCAAACGGTACATCGGCCCCGAGTCCGGCAGCCAGGCCGGCCAAGTCAGCCGGAGACAGGCCCGCGTTCCACAGCTCATTGCAGGCGACCAATGCGGCGGCGGCGTCCGCAGAGCCGCCTCCCATTCCGCCTGCCACCGGCACCCGCTTGGTGATGTGCAGGTGGACGCCGGGATGCTCCCTTCCGATCCGGGAAGCCACGGCCCGGGCGGCACGGGCGGCCAGGTTGTCCCCGTCCAGGGGTATGCCCCCCTGCGGAAGGCGGCCGTCGGGATCGCTGAGCGTCAACCGGATCCCGTCGGTTTCCAGCGCCGTGGCCGTGACCTCCTCGAAGAGGGACACCGCAAGGTAGACGCTGGCCACGCTGTGGTAACCGTCCGGACGCAGCGGTCCCACCTTCAGGGACACATTGATCTTGCCGGGGGTCCGGACAGTGACGGAGCGCGGTGCGGCCATCTCTTCGGTTTCCTTTCGCTCAGGCAATGAGCGGCTTCCGTGCCTCGGCGATCCGGGCAAATGCCGTGATGTCCAGGACCTCGCCGCGGGCGCTGGGATCCACTCCCGCAGCACGCAGGGCCTTTTCGGCTTCGGCAGGACTGCCGGCCCATCCGGCCAGGGCGGCGCGCAGGGTCTTGCGGCGCTGCGCAAAGGCAGCGTCGATAACCGCGAAGACCTCTTGCCGGGTGGCACGCGTCTGCGGCGGTTCGTGCCGGACAAACCCGACCAGCCCGGAGGCGATCTTGGGTGCCGGCCAGAACACGTTCATGCCGATGACGCCGGCCTTGCGCATCTGGGCATACCAGGCGGCTTTCACCGAGGGCACCCCGTAGGTCTTGGAGCCGGGCTTGGCTGCCATCCGGTCCGCCACTTCGTCCTGGACCATGACCAGGCCGTGCTGCAGGGACGGGAAATGCTCCAGCAGGTGCAGCACCACCGGGACGGCCACGTTATAGGGCAGGTTCGCTACCAGCGCGGTCGGTTCCTTGGGCAGCTCGGTGATCCGCATGCCGTCGCCAAGCACAACGTGCAGCCGGCCGGCCGCTTCCGGCCGCCGCTGCGCCACCGTGGACGGAAGCTTTCCGGCCAGGACGGGATCGATCTCCACAGCCACCACCGACTCCGCTGCGTCGAGGAGCCCGAGGGTCAGTGACCCGAGGCCGGGGCCGACCTCCAACACGGTTTCCCCTGGAGCGATGTCCGCCGCAGCCACAATCCGGCGGATGGTGTTTCCGTCAATAACGAAGTTCTGGCCGAGGGTCTTAGTGGGGCGGACTCCGAGTTCCTCTGCCAGCGCCCGGATATCCGAGGCACCGAGGAGTGCGGGAACTGGTGTTCGGGGGGCAGGTTCGGATTCTCTCACCCAGTAATACTAGCCGAGCGGGCGTGTCCGCCGACGCCGCGGGTACCCCGGTGCGGCCCTCCGGTCCACTCCCCTCACCGTCTTCCCGCGGCCTGAGTGGTGCGCCTCGAAGGTGCGGGAATCGAGTTCGCCGTTTTGCCTTCCATAAGCGGGGACTGCTCTGCCGACGGCCGGTTTCCACCTGTAGCATCGAGCGCATTGCCGGCACCGGTTACAGAGTGCCGCACCCGGGGATCGGCGGTATCGACGATGGGCAAATCATTCGGTGAAAAGCTGCGTTCGGCGCGGCAGGAGCGAAACCTGACGCAGGCCCAGCTAGGAAACGGGGCTTTTCGGCCCCGTGAGATCTCGCTTCTGGAAGTCGGCCGGAGGGAACCCGTTCCGGGTGCGGTCAGCCTGCTCTCCGACCGCCTGGCCTCGGGCGCGATCCCGGGCCGGCCAGGGCAACAGACGGCCCTGTTCCTGGAGCTTTCCGCCCGGCAGGCGCTGGATGAGCGCGACTACGGAGCGGCATGCTCACTGGCAGATGCCGCAGCGGATGCGGCACTCGCGCAGGGGCATCCGCGGTCCTGGTGGGATATGACCTATCTGGCAGCCCGCTGTCTTTGCACCACGCACGCCTACCGGGACTGCATCGGGAAGGCGTCCCTGCTGGCCAGCCATCCCCTGGCTGCGGAGTACCCCGGCCTCCGGGCACAGGCGGAAACACTGCTCGCCACCGCCTTCCAGGGCGCCGGCGAACTGGGCTCGGCTGTGGCCCATGCCCGCAGCGCCGTGGCGCGGGTGCAGGAATCCAGGCTCGGTGCGGCTGCCTTCCTTGACGCGTGCGGAGCGCTGGTCACCGCACTGGCCGAAGCGGGCGGACTGGACGAGGCATGGACCTACTGCCGCACCCTGGTGCTGCCGCTGCTGGAGACGGGGGTTGGCAGGCAGATCGAGGGTAAGGCCCGCTGGGCAGTGGGCACTGTGGCCTTTCGCCGCGGGGACATCTCCACCGGGCTGATGCACCACCGTACTGCTGCGGACCTCCTGGAGCCGGGCGTCGACGTCGAGCTGTGGGCCCGCTTCAATAACGCCACCGCTGCCATGCGGCTCGGGGCGGGCATCCACGATAACGAGACGCTGACCTGCATAGAGCATGCCGAGGCGGCCATGTCGGTGGTCGGACTGGACGGTCCCGAGCGGCTGGAAGCGGACCACAGCCGGGGAATCTGGCTGGACCTCAACGGCGAGCATGCGCGGGCTGTCTGGATGCTCTCGGACGTGTATGCCCACCGGGGTGAGCTCTCGCCCCAGGACTCGGGCGAGCTGGCCCTCCACCTCGGCCTGGCCTTGGCGCGAACCGGCAGGCTCGACGCCGGTTCCGCCTATCTGGCGGATAGCGAACAGCGCTTCCGCTCGGCCGGAGCCAAGGACCGCGCAGCTCACGCGGCGGCCCTGGCCCACGAGATGGCGGCCGGGTGAGGCAGGGCAAGCCGGCGTTGAGCAGTTGGGTTAGAGCAAGCCGAGCTTCGAGGCGCAGGAGGGCCAGTGGCCCCATCCGCCGTTGGCCCGCAGCTTCTCGGCTACCGCGATCTGCTGCTCCGGGGTGGCGTCACTGGCAACAGGAGCGTAGGCACCGCCGCCGGCACCCAGCCAGCTGCCGGAGCTGAACTGCAGGCCGCCGTAATAGCCGTTGCCGGTGTTGATATGCCAGTTGCCACCGGATTCACACTGCGCCAGGGCGGCCCAGGTTCCGGAGGCTGGTGCCTCACCGCCGCCGGCACCCGGAGCGGCGGCAGGCTTGGGTTCAGGGCGCTTCTTGGTGCCCTTGGCGACGGCCTCGGCTACCGGTTCCCTGGTCATGCTTTCCTTCACGAGGGTACGGCTGACTTCCTTGCCGTCTACGCGGGTGACCGAGAAGACACGGGAACGTTCCCCGTCCACTCCGGCAGTGGTGACCTTCTTTTCGCCTTCCAGCAGGTCCGCGTTGGGAACCTCGGAGCTGGTAAACGGAACCGGTTCCGTGACGGTTTCCTCAACGCCGGCGGAAACACGCGTGACCTTCAGGCCCATGCCGTCCACCAGGCCGGCGCTCCGCGGAGCCGAAACCTGGTCCGCGGTGCCGAGCTGCACCCCTGATTCCTTCAGCAGGTCCCGCACGGTTCCCGCTGTGGTGCTGTGTTCGTGGGTTTTCCCGTCCACGGTGACAAACACCGTCTTGGGAGTGGAGATCGAGATCCTGCCGTCCAGCCCGTCCAGCGAGGTATCCATCGGGGCGGAGACTGCGGAGTTGGTGGCCACCCGCAGCTCCGAAACCAGGTCCTCGACGGTTTCGCCGGTGGTGTGGACCGTGGTCCCCTTGCCGTCCACCACGACATCCACTGCGAGGGCCCGCTGGACTTCGATGGTGGCGCCGTCTTCCAAGGCTGCCGTTGGCTCCGGTGTCACCCGATCAACGGAGGTTACAGTCACATCGGCCTGTTTGAGTACATCCGCAACGGTACCGTCGAAGGTCTGCACCTCCTGGCTCTTACCGTCGATGGTCAACACCACCGACTTGCTGGCGCCGACAAAGGCGACCATGCCAAGCAGGAGGCACACCATAACGGTTGCCTGGCCAACGAGCTTTATCCCACGCCTTGCAAGTGTTCTTGCCACGAGATTCCAAACGGTCAAAGAATCCGGGCACGGGGACTTTAAGCGCCGTGCGCATTCCGTTGCACCTGCCGGAGGGCAGGGAAACGAAACGCGGCCAGGCACAGGCTTGGCGAACAAAACCAGAGCCGCAGCAGCGAACTGAAGCGGACATGGTTTCACAGGTCCGTGCCGCCGCTCGGCGCCATGGGCCCGCAAATTGTTGCAGTTTGCAGTGTTTATGCAGTGTTTATGCAGTGATAGTCCGGATGCCTTCCCCGACCCCGGCTAATTGCTCCCTACCGTAACCGAACCGTGATGTGAGGGCAAACAGGGGTCCCCGGGTAGTTTGGCGGCCCGCGGCGCGGCACGATCCTCGGCGGGTGCTTCCTGGTGTCCTACTGCTCGGCCCAGGAGCCGTAGGCCCGGACAGTGTTCGCGGCCAATCCTGCTCCCAGCTCGGAAAGGTCGACACCCATGCGGTCTGCCATGGACCGCACCGTATACGGGACCATGTAGCTGGCGTTGGGACGCCCGCGGTGCGGGTGGGGCGTCAGGAACGGAGCATCCGTTTCGACCAGCAGCAGGTTCCGGTCCGCGATCGAGAGGGCCTCGTGGAGATCGTGCGAATTCTTGAAGGTCACAGTGCCGGAGAACGACATGTACCAACCGTTTTCGTTGCAGATACGGGCCAGCTCGCGGTCCCCCGAGAAACAATGGAAAACCACCGTGTCGGGGGCTTCCTCCTCCTTCAGGAGGCGGACGACGTCGTTATGGGCATCGCGGTCATGGATCTGTAGTGCCAGGCCGAGGCGCTTGGCGATGTCGATGTGCCGACGGAACGAATAGTGCTGCCGTTCCCGGCCGTCTTCCCCGGTCCGGAAGTAATCGAGCCCGGTTTCGCCGATTGCCCGGATGCGCGGATGGGCTGCGAGCGCCTCGATCTCGGCGAGTGCCGGCTCCAGCGTCCCTTCCGCTGCCAGCACGGGGGCGTCGTTCGGGTGGATGGCCACTGCACCAAGCAGGCGCGGATCGGCGTCGACAGCGGACGCCGTGAAGCGGGAAGACTCGAGATCGGTGCCCACCTGGACGGCACCTTGGACGCCGGCCGCCTCCGCCGCGTCAAGGGCAGCGGCGAGGGCAACCGTAAAATCACCGGCAATCTCACCGGCGGGAAAGTCGAAATGCGTGTGGTTATCCATTACGGGCACGGGCAGCGGCTCAGGCGCCGGCGGATAGCCTTTGCCCTTGTGCCGGACGGTTCCGGCGTCTTCGGCGGACGGGAGGTAAGCCGTCGGTGTGCTGCCGGGGACAAATCCACTTCGATTAATCATGTTCTTAAGCCTAGGTGAGCTAGTAGCCTGATCAGACAAACTGCTGTTGGAGCTCCCGCAGGTCGAATCGAATCAGGCCGAATCAGGTCGAATCAGGTCGAATACGGCTAGCGGGGCCTACTCGCACCTGCCGTGTCACCGCAGGTGCGGTCTGGTTGCTGCAGCTGCAACCGCCGAGTATGGAAGGTGTCCATGGACGCTCCGATCCCGTCTGCCGCCGCAGCGTCCCTTAACGGCTTTCCTTCCCGGCCATCGGCCACCACGCTCCATTCCCCTCCCGCCACGGTCGACGCCGAATCCTTCTCCGAAGCGGCAGAGGGGATCCTGGCCGCCGTGAATACGGTGATTGACGGCAAGGAGGACGCGGCCCGGCTGGTGCTGACGGTCCTGCTTGCCGAGGGGCATGTGCTGCTCGAAGACGTTCCCGGGGTCGGCAAGACGATGCTCGCAAAGACGCTTGCCCGGACCATTGACTGCACAGTCAGCCGTATCCAGTTCACCCCGGATCTGCTTCCGTCTGATGTCACCGGTGTGTCCATCTATAACCAGGACAGCCACCGGTTCGAATTCCGTCAGGGCCCGGTGTTCGCCAACGTGGTCATCGCCGATGAAATCAACCGGGCTTCCGCAAAGACCCAGTCCGCTCTGCTGGAATGCATGGAGGAGCACCAGGTGACCGTCGACGGCGGCACCCACCGGCTCTCGGCCCCCTTCATCGTGGTTGCCACGCAGAATCCCATCGAGATGGAGGGGACCTATCCCCTGCCCGAGGCGCAGCGGGACAGGTTCATGGCCCGGCTTTCCCTGGGCTACCCGGACGCGCGTTCCGAAGTGGAAATGCTTGGGAACCATCAATCCGGCTCGCCCCTGGACAGCATCACCCCCGTGGTGGGAATACGCGAGGCCTCGGCCATGATCGCCAGGGTCCGCGACATCTACGTTTCCGACGCCGTCAAGGAGTACACGGTTTCCCTGGGCCGGGCCACCCGTGAACACCCGGATCTCCGGCTGGGTGCCAGCCCCCGGGCCCTCCTGCAGCTGCTCCGTGCGGCCAAGGCCTATGCAGCGCTTGAAGGCCGGGATTTCGTGCTGCCTGACGACGTGACGAGGCTGGCGGATCCCGTCCTCGCCCACCGGCTCCTGTTGCAGCGCAAGGCCGCCGGAGCGGGGATCAGCGCCACGAGCATTATTGCGTCCATGATTGCGGCTGTGCCGGTTCCGCGGTCCGCCGGTACACCGCAGCGGCTGCACCGCTAGCCTCCGCTGACGGTTTCGCCCGAGCCTGTTTCCCGCCGCACCGAGTCCGCACTGAGTCCGCACCGCCGAGCGAAAGGCTCCCATGGACACCTCATCCGTTACGAGGTTTTTCACCCCGCGCGGCTGGGGCCTGGCGTGTGCCGGGGCGGTGGCGCTCCTTGGTGCGATCAGCCTGGGCCGCCGGGACCTGCTGGCACTCGCTGTCCTGCTCATCGCGCTGCCGGTCCTGGCCGCAGCACTGCTTCGCCTGTTCAAACCCGGCTTTGAGGTCGAGCGGACGTTCTCTCCCCCGCTGGTGGAAACGGGCACGGCGGCCACGGTATCGCTGCGGGTGCTCAGCCGCGGAACGCCTGCGTCCGGAGCACTCATACGCGAGGGACTGCCGTTCCGTTTCGGACCCAGCCCGGTGTTCCGGTTTCCGTCCGGTTACGCGGCGGAGAACGGCTCCAGTACCTATGAGTACCGCCTGCGGTCGAGCCGTCGCGGCCTCTACGGCATCGGCCCCGTAACCGCGGACTTCGTCGATCCCCTGGGCCTGGCACGGACAATGCACACGCTGGGCGGAACCGACCGGTTGGCAGTGGCGCCGGCCCCGCTTGAGCTTCCGCCGTCGTCGCTGTTCGGTGCCATGGGCACCGACGGCAGTGCGCCGAGCAGGCGCCGCGGAACACCCAGCGAAGATGATGCTTCCACCCGCGAGTACCGCCATGGAGATCCCATGCGCCGGGTGCACTGGCCGGCGACGGCCAGGCACGGGGAGTTGATGGTCCGGCAGGAGGAACCGGTGACCGCTCCGACCGCTTCCATCGTGCTGGACCAGCGCCTGGCCTCCTACGATGACGGATCGCCGCTGAATCCCGAGAACGGCGAGCTGCTGACCTCGGAAACATTCGAATGGGCGGTTTCGGCTGTGGTTTCCTGCGCCGTTTTCTTCTCCGAGTCCGGCTACGGCGTGCGCTTCACCGACGAGCTCTCCCGGCCCGGGCTGGCCCGTTCCCCGTCTGCCGTAGACGGCGGCGAGACCGACTTCCGCGGGTTTGACGGGGTACAAAACCTCGCCGAAGGGTTGGCCGCCCTGGGCCTGGAATCTCCGCCGCCCGCGCCGGCGGCCCATCCCCGGGGCACCGATGCCGCTGCCCCCTTTGCCGCGCTGGACGTTTCCGGCCAAGCGCCCGGCCCCCTGCTCGTTGTCGCCGGCCGGATCGACACTGCACAGGCGCATACGCTGGCTCCGGCTGCCCGGTATGCCCGCCAACCGCTGGTGCTGCTGGTTACGGATCGGCCGGCCGCCCTGCGTCCTGTCCTGCAAATCCTGCGGGAGGCCGGATGGATTGCCGCGGCAGTAACACCGGCAACTCCGGTACCCACGGCCTGGTCCCTCCTTGACCGCGACCCGCAGGGCGTCCACGCCGCCGGGGGGCGGGTATGAGTGCCCTGCTAAGCCGCCCGGAGGCCGCACCGGCGTCCGGCCACCTGCAGGACGCTGACCCGGCACCCCCGGGCGACCGCCGACCGGCCAACCTTGCGGTAGCCGGGGCAGGAGCGCTGGCGGTCCTGCTTTGTTCGCTCAGCGTGCACGGGGTCATCGAAGGCTGGTCCTGGCTGCCGCCGCTTTTCTTCGCCGTCCTCGTCCCGCTGGCGGCCACCGCAGGTGCACGGCGGCTGAAGGTGCCGCAGCCTCTGGTTCCCGTGGCAGGAATGGCTGTCCTGGCGTGCACCCTGACGTGGCTGTTCGCTTCATCGGCGTCGTTCCTGGGCTTCCTGCCCGGGCCGGGCACCCTTGCCCGGGCGGATGCACTGTTGGCCGAGGCGCGGACGGTTGTCCTCACCGAAGTCACCCCCGTGCAGCCATTGCCCGGCATCCTGTTCCTGTGCTGTGCCGGCATCGGGCTGGTAGCCGTCCTGACGGATACTCTGGCAGCCACACTGCGGATGCCGGCAACGGCCGGGCTGGGCCTCTTTGCAGTGCTGCTGATCCCCGCAGTGCTGAAACCCGCGAGCCTGGGAGCAGGATATTTCTTCCTCGCAGCGGTCGGATACCTGCTGTTGCTCACGGTTAGTGCCCTCAGGGAACAGCACCGACCCGGCATCCCGCGGACCTGGCTGGCACGCGGAACGGCAGTTTCGGCATCTGCCCTGGCATTGGCGCTCCTGCTGCCTCCGGTGTTGCCGGGATTCAACGGCGGCGCCTTCCCGGAAGGCACCAGATTCAATTTCTTTTCCGGCAGCACCGGGCTGAACCCCATAGTCACGTTGGGCAATGACCTGCGCCAACCCCAGTCCGCAGGCCGGATCACCTACGCAACCTCGTCGGTCGAACCCGTGTATCTCCGCTCCACTACCTTGGAGGATTTTTCCGGAAGCCGCTGGGCTCCCGATGTGCGCGAGGACGAACGCCGGGAGGGCGTGGCAACCATGTCGGGCGGCGCCTACGTAACGCCGAGGGGAAGCCAGGCCGAGGCGGTGGTAACGCGGATCAGCTCCAACACGTATGCGAGTCCTTGGCTGTTGGCCCCCTACTATCCGCTGGGCGTTACCGGTGCCGAGGGAAGCTGGTCCTGGGATCCCAAGACCATGACCGTGCTGGACGACGATTCCGACGGCGCAGCACGGCAGGATTACCAGGTGCTGAGTATCGCGGCCGAGTTCACGCCGGAGCAGCTGGCGGCGATTCCGGAGGCTGACGCCACAAGCCTGGACCCCGTTTTCACGGACCTGCCCGCAGACCTGCCCGGAAACATCCGCGAGGCAGCCGCGGAGGCAGTCGGGGACGCCGCCACTCCGTATGCCAAGGCCATGGCCATCCAGAGTTATCTGCGCGGGCCGCAGTTCACCTATTCACTGGAGGCACCGGTGGAGGGCGGCTACGACGGGAACGGGATTTCGGTCTTGTCCGAATTCCTCGAGCGGAAGGGCGGCTACTGCGTGCATTTCGCCGCAGCCATGGCCGTGATGGCCCGGCAGGAGGGCATCCCCAGCCGGATGGCCCTGGGATACGCCCCCGGCCAGGCCACCGGCGAGACCCCGGACGGGACCGGCCCCAACGGAGAACCGCTGCGCGAGTTCGAAGTCGATTCCACGGACGCCCATGCGTGGCCCGAACTGTATTTCGAAGGAGCCGGCTGGGTCCGCTTCGAGCCCACCCCTTCCCGCGGATCGGTGCCGGACTACGCCCAGCAGCAGCGGACGCCGGGCAGTGCCACTATTCACGACGACGACGATCCCCGGGTCCCTGACGCGCTTGCGACGGCGCCGGCCGTCCCGCAGGCGGAAGCTCCGCTGGCACCCGAAACCGTGCTCGAAGCCGGCGACACGGGCACGACGGCGTGGCTGGGCGCTGTCCTCGGAACACTGGCGGCAGTGGCTGCACTGCTGATGCCCTGGGCGATGCGGCGACGCCGTGCGGCCCGACGGCGGAAGGCCGCCGCGGATGGCTCCCGTTCTGGACCGGCCTGGGACGAAATAGCGGATCTGGGCATCGATTACGGGTATCCCGGCCGGACCTCCGACACTCCCCGGACGTACGCCCGCCGGTTGGCAGGCGAGGCCGGCTTCTCCCCGCAGGCGGAGGAAGCCCTGACCCGCATCCGTCTCGCATTCGAGGAAGAGGCCTACGCCGGGGCGGGCCGCGGCGGACGGGGAGCCGCCCCGACATGGGCGGACCTCGAAACAGTGCAGGACGAGCTGCGGAGCGGCACCAGCCTGTTCGGGCAGCTGCACGCGCGGTTCCTCCCGCCGTCGCTGGCCATGCGGTTTCGGCACGACTGAGCACCCTGGCACGACTGCACCCACCTGCACCGAAAAGCGGCAAAAAGGAACCCAGTGACACCGGCGGCGTCACTGGGTTCCTTTTTGGCGGTTACCTACCCGGCGTAGGGGTCGGCGATCCCGATGTACTGCGTGTAAAGGTATTCCTCGATGCCTTCGGCACCGCCCTCGCGGCCCAGCCCGGACTGCTTGACTCCGCCAAACGGTGCGGCGGCGTTGGAAACCACTCCGGCGTTGAGTCCCAGCATGCCGGATTCCAGCTTTTCGCCGATCCGCAGTCCGCGGTTCAAATCCCGGGTGAAGACGTAGGACACCAATCCGTATTCGGTGTTGTTGGCGAGCGCCACGGCTTCGTCTTCAGTGGAGAAAGTGACGATCGGTGCCACCGGACCAAAGATTTCTTCCTTCAGGATCCGGGCATCCGGGGCAACGTTCTGCAGGACCGTGGGGCGGTAGAAGTAGCCCGGTCCGTCCACGGGTTCCCCGCCGACCAGTGCCACTGCGCCGCCGTCGACCGCTTCGCTGACGAGGGCATGCACCTTGTCCCGCGACTTGGCGTCAATCAGCGGCCCGATCTTGGTGTCCTCTTCGGTACCCCGGCCGGTAGTCATGGCACCCACCCGTGCCGCAAACTTCTCTGCGAACTCCTGCGCCACCGTGTCCTGGACGATGAAGCGGTTTGCCGCCGTGCAGGCCTCGCCCATGTTCCTCAGCTTTGCGGTCATGGCGCCTTCCACGGCTTTGTCCAGGTCTGCGTCCTCGAAAACAATGAAGGGGGCGTTTCCGCCGAGCTCCATGGAGGTCCGCAGGACGTTCTCGGCTGCATCCCGGATCAGGCCCTGGCCTACGGGCGTGGAACCGGTGAAGGAAACCTTCCGCAAACGGGAATCCTTGAGGATGGGCCCGGTGACGTCCCCGGCAGAGGTGGTGGAGACAACGTTCAGCACCCCGGCAGGCAGCCCGGCTTCCATCATGACGGCCGCGAAGAGCTGGGAGGTCAGGGGGGTCAGCTTGGCGGGCTTGAGCACCATGGTGCAGCCGGCCGCCACAGCGGGGGCGATCTTGCGGGTGGCCATGGCCAGCGGGAAGTTCCAGGGGGTGATCAGCAGGCACGGCCCCACCGGCTTCTTGTTCACCAGCAGCCGGGATTTACCGTCGGGAGCGGTGCTGTAGCGCCCGGAAACCCGGACGGCTTCCTCGGAGAACCAGCGCAGGAACTCCGCGCCGTACACTACCTCGCCGCGGGCTTCCGCCAGCGGCTTCCCCATTTCCAGCGTCATCAGCAGGGCGAAGTCCTCGGCGCGTTCCGTCACCAGTTCAAAGGCTCGGCGCAGGATTTCCCCGCGTTCGCGGGGTGCCGTCCGCGCCCAGGCATCCTGTGCGGCTGCGGCGGCGTCCATGGCCAGCGCACCGTCTTCCGTGGAGGCATCGGCAATGCTCATCAGCACCTTGCCGGTGGCGGGATCTTCGACGTCGAACGTGCGGCCGCCGGATGCCTCCCGCCACTGGCCGTCAATCAGCAGGCCGGTGGGGACCTGCGCCAGGAGTTCGGCTTCACGGTCTGCGGGAATACCCATAGGGAATGCCTCCAAAATCATCGGAACCGCCGCGGGCGGCGTGCCCGTGGTCTCACTAAACCGTAGGCTTCGGCTGCACTGCCTGTAAATGCGGGTATGCACTACCTTCCCCGGCAACTACTGTGCATCTGCCCAGCGTTCCCGCGGCGTTGTCCCGGGCCGGAGTGCTTAGCTGCGCGCTTCCAGCACCGCCGAATACAGTTCGCGCTTGCTGATCCGGGCATCCTCGGCCACGGCGGCGACGGCGTCCTTAAGCCGGATGCCCTGCTCCACCAGGGAATTGACGGCGGCCACGTGGTCCGCCGCCTGTTCCGGCGCGGCGTCCGGTGCGCCTTCCACCACCACGGCGATTTCGCCGCGCACATCCCCGGCTTCCGCCCATTCCAGCAGCTCGCGCAGGGGCCCGCGCAGTACCTGTTCATGCAGCTTGGTGAGCTCTCGGGCGACGGCGGCGCGGCGGTCCCCGCCGAAGGCGGCGTCCAGGGCACGCAGCATGGGTTCAAGGCGGTGCGGAGCCTCGAAGAACACCATGGTCCGCTGCTCGCCGGCCAGCTTCGCGAGCCGGCTGCTGCGTTCCCCGGGCTTCCGGGGAAGGAAGCCTTCGAAGCAGAAGCGGTCCGTCGGCAGGCCGGAAAGGGCCAGCGCGGTCAACACCGCTGAGGGTCCGGGGGCGGCGGTGACGGTCAGCCCTTCGGCGGCTGCAGCCTCCACCAGGCGGAAGCCTGGGTCGGATACGGCGGGCATGCCGGCATCGGTCACCATCAGGAGGGTGGCGCCGCCGCGGACCATCTCCAGCAGATCGGCAGTGCGGGAAGCTTCGTTGTGCTCGTGGTAGCTGATGATCCGGCCCCGCGTGGTGATGCCGAGGGCGCTTACCAGCCGGTGCAGGCGCCGGGTGTCCTCCGCGGCAATGATGTCGGCGCTTTCCAGCAATCCGATCAGCCGGTTGGTTGCATCGCCCATATTGCCGATGGGTGTTGCCGCCAGGACAATCTGCCCCGGCCCTGCGGCGTCGTTGTTCGCGGTGCCTGCCATGGTGCTTGCCCTGGTGCCTGTCATGCTGCCTGTTACCTTGCTCGAGTCCACCCTCTAACCCTACGCGACAGGCTATAGAGTGGTGCGCGTGAGTCTCTCCGGTTCCTCGACGACCCGCCGCGAGGCACCGGCCCCGGTCGAGTCCCCTCAGCATGCTTTCACCTTCGATGCCCTGCGGAACCGCCTGCTGGGCAGCAGCCTGGTTCCGCTGGGGGCGGCCGGCTGGATCCTGCCGCTGATGATGGCGGTACTGGGCGGTGTGCTGCGCTTCACCCGCCTGGGTGAGCCCGGTGCCCTGGTGTTTGACGAGACCTACTACGTCAAGGACGCCTACTCGCTGCTGCAGTCCGGCTATGAACGTGCCTGGCCCGAAGATGCAAACGACTCCTTTGCTGCGGGCCAGCCCCAAGTCCTGCTCGATGAGCCCGAATATGTGGTGCATCCGCCTGTCGGCAAATGGATGATCGCTTTCGGGATGGCACTTTTCGGATCGGACAATTCCTTCGGCTGGCGCTTCGGCGCCGCGCTGACCGGCGCCCTTACGGTCCTGCTCCTGGGGCTCATTGCCGCACGGTTGTTCTCCTCGGTGACTCTCGGCGCCCTGGCCGGGTTGTTCCTGGCCGTGGACGGGCACCATCTGGTCCATTCCCGCACCTCCCTGTTGGATGTCTTCCTGACGTTCTGGGTTGTGGCCGCGTTCGGCGCGCTCCTGCTGGACCGAAGGGACGGCCGGCTGCGGCTGGCACGTGCCCTCGCCCGCACGGCCGGCGCCGGCCGTGCGGGCGAGCCGGACCGCCCAGACTCCGGCGGCGGGGCACTGCTGTACGGGCCGTGGCTGCTCTGGCGCCCCTGGCGGATCGTTGCCGGCGTCTGCCTCGGCCTGGCTGTAGGCACCAAGTGGTCAGCCCTGGCCTTCGTTGCCGTCTTCGGGCTGATGACTGTCCTCTGGGATGTCGGCGCCCGGCGCGTGGCAGGCGTTCGCCAGTGGGAAAGCGCCCTGTTCCGGGACGGCGTGCCGGCGTTCCTCACGATCATCCCGGCCGCGTTGATCACCTACGTGGCCAGCTGGAGCGGGTGGCTGTTGTCCGACGACGCGTACAACCGGCAGTGGGCCGAGGAGAACCCGGACGAAGGCTGGAGCTGGGTTCCTGCTCCGCTGCGTTCACTGGCCGAGTACCACCGCAGCGCCTATGCCTTCCACAACGGACTCAGTTCGGAGCACAGCTACTCCTCCACCGCCTGGACCTGGCTGTTCATGGGCCGCCCCACGTCGTTCTTCTACGAGTCCTCTGCCGAAGGCGACGCCGGCTGCGCCGCGGAGAGCTGCTCCACGGCGGTCACCTCCGTTGGCAATCCCCTGATCTGGTGGGCTGCCGCCCTGTCGCTGCTGGTAGTGCTGTTCTATTGGGCTGGCCGGCGGGACTGGCGGGCCGGTGCGGTGCTGTCCGGAGTGGCGGCTGGATACCTTCCGTGGTTCGCCTATCCTGAACGGACAACTTTCTTCTTCTATGCGGTGTCCTTTGAACCGTTCCTCGTCCTCGCCTTGGTCTACGTGCTGGGCCTGATACTCGGCCGGCCCGGGGACAGTCCACAGCGCCGGCGGATCGGCATCCTGCTTACCGGCTGCTTCGTCGCGGGGGTCCTGGCGCTCTCGGCATATTTCCTGCCGGTCTGGACAGCGGAAACCATCCCGTATTCTGGCTGGCGGCTGCGTATGTGGATGCCCAGCTGGATTTAGTCTCATTACCCATGTGCTCAACGCACAGAAAGAGAGGGTCATAAGTGCGCGAGTCCGCCACTGACCTCCTGGTTAGCCTTCCCGAAGATTCGAATGTTACGGATCTCCTGCTCCAAATGCATCGAAAAGATCCCGCCCGCGTCCTGTACGCGGTCAAGAACGGCGACAGCTGGGAAGACATCACCGCCGCGCAGTTCCTCGCAGAAGTTACCCGGCTGGCCAAAGGCCTGATCGGATCCGGTGTCCGTCCCGGCGACAGCGTTGCCGTCATGTCCCGGACCTCCTACGAGTGGACCGTGGCGGATATGGCCAACTGGTTCGCGGGGGCCGTCACCATCCCGATCTACGAAACCTCCTCCCCCTCCCAGGTCGAGTGGATCCTCAAGGATTCCGGTGCCCGGCACGTGTTCGTGGAGGACGCACGTAAGGCCGACATCGTGCTGGCCGCCGCTTCCGCCCTTGAAGGGGAATTCTCCATCTGGCTGATGAACGACGGCGACGGCGCCGACACGTTCACCGGCCTCACCGCCGCGGGAAGCAGTGTCAGCGACGACACGCTGGAAACGGCCCGCAGTACCGCGAACCTCAGTGACACCGCGTCCATGGTGTACACCTCCGGAACCACCGGGCGGCCCAAGGGCTGCGAAATCACGCACGGCAATTTTGCCCTCTTCGGCGTCAACGTCATTGAAGTCCTGCCGGAAATGCTGAAGGTCCCCAACCCGACCACGCTGATGTTCCTGCCGCTGGCGCATGTGCTGGCGCGCGCGGTCCAGGTGGGCTGCCTGCACGCGGGCGTCAAGGTGGGCCATTCCCGCAGTGCGTCCGACCTGATGTCGGACCTCAAGTCCTTCTCTCCCACGTTCCTGCTGGCCGTGCCGCGGATCTTCGAGAAGATCTACACCGGCGCCCAGGCTTCGGCCGAAGCCGCCGGCAAGGGCAAGGCCTTCGAGGCTGCCGCCGCCACCGCCATTGCCTACTCCGAGGCGCAGGACTCGGCCGCCCGCGGCGGCCGCGGCCCGTCGGTGGCGCTGACCGTAAAGCACAAGCTGTTTGAACGGCTCTTCTACCCGAAGGTACGTGCGGTCCTTGGCGGAAACGCTGCCTTCGCCATCTCCGGTGCCAGCGCGCTGAGCCCGATGCTCGCGCACTTCTTCCGCGGCTGCGGGGTCACGGTGCTGGAGGGCTACGGCCTGACCGAAACCACCGCCCCGGCAAGCGTCAACCAGGCAACCCGCACGCGGGTGGGATCGGTCGGCCTGCCCATGCCGGGCACCACCATCCGGATTGCCGACGACGGCGAGGTCCTGGTCCGCGGAGCCGTGGTCTTCAAGGGCTACCACCGCAACCCTGAAGCTACTGCGGACGCCTTCGAGGGCGAGTGGTTCAAGACCGGCGACGTAGGCGTTCTGGACGACGACGGTTTCCTGCGCATCACCGGCCGCAAGAAGGACCTGCTGGTCACAGCCGGTGGCAAGAACGTGGCCCCCGGCCCGCTGGAAGAAAAGATCCGGGAGAACCGGCTGGTCTCACAGGCCATCGTGGTGGGCGAAGGCCGCCCGTTCGTGTCCGCCCTGATCACCCTGGACGAGGAGGCCCTCGCCGCCTGGAGCCGGGAGAACGGCGCCCCGGACGGTGTTGCTGCGGAGGATCCCCGGGTGCAGCAGCTGCTGCAGGAGTCAGTCGACGCCGCCAATGCAACGGTGTCCCGGGCCGAACAGATCCGCAAGTTCACCGTGCTGCCCAAGGATTTCACCCTGGAATCGGGCCATCTCACGGCCACGCTGAAGCTGCGCCGCAATGCGGTGATTGCGGATTACTCCGACGAGGTCGACAAGCTCTACGCCAAGTAGGCACAGCGGCAGTAAAAATCCCCCGTACCGATACCGGTACGGGGGATTTTTATGCTGCGGGACTGCCGGTGCTCGACCTAGAGTGCTTCGAGGGACTCTGCGTAACGGCGGCGGGCGTCTTCCCGGGCCTGCTGAACGCGTTCCCGGCGTGCCCGGGTCGGCCAGCAGCAGACCAGCACGACAACGCAGGTGAGCAGCACCAGCGCGGCAATGGTGATCCCGGCGTCCATCCAGAACTGGGCCGGGAAGAGCCGGATCAGCGTGTCATCCAGCCGGAAGGTCCAGTTCCCGTTCGCGAAGAAGACGGTATGCAGCTGGGTGAAGAACTGTTCCCAGCCCAGAACGGCGAGGACGACCAGTGCCGCCACCAGGACCAGTGTGACCACCGCACCGGAGAACAGCGACCGGCGGATGCCGCCCGGGCTGCGGCGGCGCAGATAAAGCGCGGCGAAGAGGCTCAGGACCGCCATCACTGTCGCAGCGATGAAGGCCACCGTCAGCACCGTTTTGACGTCGGCCATGTGGCTGACTTCGCTGGCCAGGTACAGCGGTTCCCCGCCGTCCCCGACCAGGTCCCCCAGATACCGGGAGCCGCTGAAGTTGAGCAGGTAGTCCACGGCGTAGGAACCGTAGGTCATCCGGTCATCGGTGGAGAAGCCGTAACTGTCTGCCGGGAAACCGGGCCGATGGTACTCCGCCCACAGGAACAGGGGCGTCGCGACGGCACGGATGGCCGCGGCCAGCACCATGACCGGGAAGAACACGGCAATCATGACCTGCAGGACACGGGCCAGGACGGGCTTGCCCGCTGCTGCCTTCTCCCGTTCCTGTGCACGGCGCTGCGCTTCAGCCAGTGCCGGGTCGACGTCGTCGGCGTGGTCCGCCCTGTCAATGGCTGGCTCCGTCCCGCTCTCCGTCTCGGCTGAGTGGGCAATAACCGGTGTGACGGCAGTCTTTGTGGACTCGGTGGTCTCCGCGGCAGTGCCGTCCTGTACTTCGCCGTCGACGGCGTCGGACGTTTCCGGTTCGCGCTCCGGCGTCGTTTCGGAGTCAGTTATGGAGTCAGTTTCGGAGTCTCCGGACCCGTCGGCTTCATGCCGGCCGGCTTCATGCGCTCCGGAGGGCGCGGCATGCGGCCGGCCCTCCCCTGCTTCCACCGCGCCGGATGACGTTTCAGCGGATGCTGCCGCCGTTTCCCCACCCGCGCGGTCCCTGTCCTCGGGGCCGGCGTCGACGGCGTCGTCGGTGTCGTCGTCGTCGTCGGTGGAGGAATAACCGCTCAGGTCGGGCAGGGTGCTGGCCCGGCGCATGGGAAGCTGGCTGCGCTGGGCAACCTTCGGATGCCCGCCCGGGACGGTTCCACCGGTGCCGGCAGTTCCCGCTGCATCACGGTTTCCGGACGCAGCCGGGCTCTCAGCCGCTTCCCGGTTCCCGAGGTCAGCGTCTTCAACGTCCTCCGGGCCCTCCGGATCTTTCGGGTCCTCGAGCTGCTCCGGCGCCTCCGGGGTCCGCTCGACATCCTCGACGTCCGGCTCTTCGACGTCCGGCTCTTCGGCGTCTACGGGTGCGTCGCCTGCCTCATCTGCTGCAGCCTCCGCATCGGCATCCGCCCGCTGGGATGCGGTGAGGTTATCGAACTCCGCGTCCCAGTCGGCGTGTTCACTGGTCCCGGCGGGTTCCGGGGCAGTAGCGGCGTGGGAGCCCGATCCGTTGGGGGCACTCCCCTGCGGCGGCACTGAAGCCTCGGTTCCGTTGAGCGGCTCCCCTCCGGCCGTCGATCGATGCGTGGGGGTTTCGTCCTGACTTGCCACTGCTTCCTCTTTCACTTCCCTGAACTGTTCTCCGCTGGTCTTACACTCGACCCTACCGGGACAGCACCGGGTGGGCCGCACGCCACCCCGCGGCTAGGCCGTACGCAGATACACTCCGGCGTCGCGCGCCGACAGGTCACCTCGGTGACCGGCCCGGTAGGCCCTTCCGCCAAGAATGAGCGTGTACGCCCAGTACGCCGCAAATACTCCGAACCCGATGGTCAGGCGCAGCCAGGCCGGCAGGGGGCTGGGTGTAACGAAGCCCTCAACCAGTCCCGAGACAAACAGGACCACTACCAGGCCAAGGGCAACCGTCATCAGGGAACGTCCCTCCTGCGCCACGGCGGTCATCCGGGAACGCCGCCCGGGTGCAGCGAAAGCCCAGAAAATCCGCAGCCCGGCGGCTGAGGCAATGAAAATGGCGGTTAGTTCCATGAATCCGTGCGGCAGGATATAGGTGAAAAACACGTCCAGGCGGCCGTGTGCTGCCATCATGCCCGCGGACACGCCCACGCTGACGGCGTTTTGGTACAGGATCCAGGGCACCCACAGTCCGGTGATGCCGAACGCGACCGCTTGGACGGCGATCCAGGCATTGTTGGTCCAGACCATGCCGGAGAACGACGCCGCCGGATTTTCGGAGTAGTAGTTGACGAAGTCCTCTTCGACATAGCGTCGGACCTCTTCGTCCGACCCCACTGCTGCCAGCACCCCCGGCGTATTGACGGCCCAGAAACCGGTCAGCCAGGCCACCAGGACGAAGGCTGCACCTATCGCAACGGTGAGCCAGCGCACGCGGTAAAAGGCGGCGGGGAGGGAGAAAACGAAAAAGTTCGCCAGGTCCTCCATGAAGTTGGACCGGCTGCCGGTGAACCGGGTCCGGGCGCGGGACAGGCGCATGGAGAGGGAGGCGGAAAGCGTTCCTTCCGGGGCCACCGAGCGCACGATGGAAAGATGGGTGGAGGCGCGCTGGTAAAGCCGAAGCAGTTCGTCCGCTTCCGGGCCGCTTAAGCGGCGGCGGGCAGCCAGCTCGTCGAGGCGTTTCCAGTCATCGCTGTGCACGGCAGTGAAGGCATCGAGGTCCACGGTTACACCCTAACGGGTCGGTACAGTAGTCCCCATCACTTCAGGAGGACACGAATGAGCAGCATTGTCACCGGCGAAGCGGTAGTCCTTGAACTCCGTCCTGCCGGCTTCGCCGCGCGGATGGTCAGCGCCCTCATCGACGTCATCGCCCAGGTCCTCGTGTTTATCGGCTTGATGCTGCTCGTTGCGCAGGCCGTCGCGTCGTCGGACCCGGCCCTGGCACAGGCATTGTCGCTGAGCCTTGTGGTGCTGCTGTTTGTGTTGGTCCCGGCGGCGGTGGAAACCCTGACGCGGGGAAAGTCGCTCGGCCGGCTGGTCATGGGGCTGCGGATTGTCCGCGACGACGGCGGTTCGGTGCGGTTCCGGCACGCCTTCATCCGGGCGTTCACCGCGGTACTGGAGATCTACATGCTCGCCGGTTCGCTGGCCTTCATGGTGGCGTTGTTCAATGACAAGTCCAAGCGCCTCGGGGACCTCATGGCCGGCACCTACGCCCTGCGGGACCGGGTGGTGGCACCGCTGCCGGAACTGGTCGCGGCTCCCCCTGAGCTTGCCGGCTGGGCGGACCTGGCCGATATCGGCCGCCTGCCCGACGGGTTGGCCCGCCGCATCTCCCGCTTCCTGGCGCAGAGCGGACACATGACCGGAACGGCCAGAGTAGCGCTTGCATCCGAACTTGCCTCGGAAACCACTGCGTACGTATCCCCGCAGCCGCCGCCGGGCACGCATCCGGAGGCCTACCTCCGGGCGGTCGTCGCCGAGCGCCGGGACCGCGATTACGTCCGGCTGGACCGCCAACGGTGGCAGTCCCGGGCCCTGGCCGAACGGCTGCACCGGATGCCGTTCAGCGACTGAGCCCGGGCAGTCAGTACCGGTAATGCTCGGGCTTGAAGGGCCCGGCCACGTCGACGCCCAGATAGTCCGCCTGGCTCTTGGTGAGCTCGGTCAGTTCGACGCCGAGGGCGGACAGGTGCAGGCGGGCCACCTTTTCGTCCAGGACCTTGGGCAGCACGTAGACCTGGTTGGCGTAGGTCCCGTCGCCGTGCCTGGTGAACAGCTCAATCTGCGCAATGGTCTGGTTCGCGAAGGAATTGCTCATCACAAAGGACGGATGGCCGGTGGCGTTGCCGAGGTTCAACAGCCGCCCTTCGGAGAGCACAATGATGCTGCGCTGCGCGTCAGTGCCTTCGTCGAACACCCATTCATGGACCTGCGGCTTGATCTCGACCTTGCGGATTCCGGGAACCCGGGCGAGTCCGGCCATATCGATCTCGTTGTCGAAGTGGCCGACGTTGCCGACGATGGCCTGGTGCTTCATGGCGGCCATGTGCCTGGCCATGATGATGTCCTTGTTGCCGGTGGTGGTGATGAAAATATCGCCCTGCGCCAGCACGGATTCCAGCTTCGCCACCTGGTAGCCGTCCATCGCCGCCTGCAGCGCGCAGATGGGGTCGATTTCCGTGACGATCACCCGGGCGCCCTGCCCGCGAAGTGCCTCCGCCGCACCCTTGCCGACGTCGCCGTAGCCGCAGACCACGGCAACCTTGCCGCCGATAAGCGTGTCAGTGGCACGGTTCAATCCGTCCGGAAGGGAATGCCGGATGCCGTATTTGTTGTCGAACTTGGACTTGGTGACGGAGTCGTTGACGTTGATGGCCGGGAACAGCAGCTTGCCTTCGGCTGCCAGCTGGTAGAGGCGCAGCACACCGGTGGTGGTTTCCTCCGTGACGCCCCGGATGCCCTTTGCAATTTGGGTCCACTTCCCCGGATGCTCCGCCAGGCTGCGCCGCAGACGGTCGAGGATCACGGTGGACTCGTAGGAGTAGTCCTCGTCGCCGTCCTGCGGGTTTTCCGGTACATACCCCGCCGCTTCGAACTCCACGCCCTTGTGCAGCAGGAGGGTGGCGTCACCGCCGTCGTCGAGGATCATATTCGGGCCGCCGGATCCTTCGGGCCAGGTAAGGATCTGCTCGGCGGTCCACCAGTAATCCTCGAGTGACTCGTTCTTCCAGGCGAAGACGGGAACGCCTGCAGGTTCGGCCGCCGTTCCCCCGCCTACCACCACGGCAGCAGCGGCTTCGTCCTGCGTGGAGAAGATGTTGCAGGACGCCCAGCGGACTTCAGCGCCCAAGGCCGTCAGCGTCTCGATCAGCACGGCGGTCTGCACAGTCATGTGCAGGGACCCGGCGATTCGGGCACCGGCCAGCGGCTGGCTTGGACCGTACTCGCGCCGCAGCGCCATCAGGCCTGGCATCTCGTGTTCGGCCAGGCGGATCTGGTGGCGTCCGGCTTCGGCGAGGGAAAGGTCGGCTACTTTGAAGTCAATGCTCACGCTGGAATCCTCACGGGTTCGCGGCGGGTCCGGGCGGTTAGCCCTCCTGCCGAGTGGCGGCGGCCTTCAGCAGAACCGGAATTCCTTCTTCCACGTGGTACCGCACCGGTTCGCCGCTTGCGTCGGGAACGGTCGAAACGAGTTCGTCACCGTCCTGGACGAGGACGGATCCGGTGGCAGGGCAACGCAGGACATCGAGGAGTCCGGCTGTCAGATTGGCCATTGATACAGCACTTCCTTGAAATCGGGTGCCGCGGTGGGCGGCGCATCACAGCCAAGCCTAGCGCCTGGGAGGCAGGTACCAAGGCGCAGGGCGGTGCCTAGTTCTGTTCGCGCAGCACCTTCAGGTGCGCCCGGCGGGTCCCGGGGGTTTCGGCGGGTGGCTCCAGGGTGTGCTTTCCGCTGCGCTGCGGCTCCGTGCCGTCCTCTTCCGTAGCCTTCGCCGCCTGTTCACGTACGGCGTCCACCAAAGCGGAGAGTTCATCACTGGTCGGAGTCCGGGGCTGGCCCTCCAGGTTCAGGCGGACGAGTTCCCATCCCAGCGGTGCGGTAAGCCGGGCGGAGTGGCCGGCACACAAATCGTAACAATGCGGCTCGGCGTACGTGGCCAGCGGGCCAAGCACTGCAGTGGAATCGGCGTATACGTAGGTCAGCGTAGCTACCGCCGGATGGCGGCAGGCTGACCGGGAGCACTGGCGTAAGGATTCCACGGAGGATCACTTTACCCGTTCCCTGCGCGGCGCCCGTGCAGGCGCGCCGGAGCCGCGGCCCCGGGCCCGGCTGCGACGTAAGACGGTTGCCCAAAAAAATAAGGGGTCCCCGGGGCTGGGGCCAGCGGTTAGAGTTCTTACATGTCCATGGGATCTTCATTCCGGGTGCGCCTCGATGATGAGTCGAATGCCGCAGCCGCCTCCTCCCCCGGTGCGCCGGCGCGGTCCTTCCGGCAACGGCGGCGCAACCGGCACGGGCGCGGCCTGCGGGGAGACGTGATCCCGCCGCATCTGGCCGGTGCCCGCACTCGCGCGGAACGTTTCGACGAATGGGTACTGGAATCAGCGCAGCGACTGGAACGGCTCTGGGGCGAACGGATCCAGTCCTACCAGTTCGTGGTCGAGGAGATCCCTCCCGGACTTGAGGAGCTGGCGCGTTCCGGCGGACCCATTCCGCTGGGCGCCGGGACAGCCTCCGCGCCGAACCGGCCGCCGGTCATCACCATCTACCGGCACGCCGTCGAAACCTCTGCCCGCTCCCTGGTGCCCGTCAGCGAGCTGGTGCATGACGTCATCGTGGAGCAGCTGGCGATCCTGATGGGAATGGACCCGGAAACCGTTGATCCTGCCTACGGCCGGTTCCGCCCCCTGTAACTGAGGTCTAGTACCCCACACCCACCTGTACGCGGCTGCCGCCTACGGTGCCCCGGGGCAGGGGCACTACGCTGATCCCGGTGTCTCCCCCGGTCACTATCTGTGCCCCGTAAACCGGTGCTCCGGTGGCACTGACCAAGACCGCGGCGGCGGGTCCACCCAGATCGCCCGGGTTGACCACGGTAGTGGAGGCCGCTTTGAGCTGCACCGTCTTCTCGGCCAGCAGGGCGCCGTCGGCGGTGACAGCAGCGAGGCGCACTTCGGACGCCCCTTCCGGCGCCGTGAACGAGAGCGCGGAGTCTCCTGAGGCCAGTACCGCCAGGTGCTCGCTGCCAAGGCGTTCGCCGGCAGGAGCAACGGCAATATCGGTCCCCTTCTCGGCATCGGAACCGCGGCTGAAGACGGCTGACGCGGCCACGGCGACGTCGGACGTAATATCCAGCGTGTAGGTGCCTTCGGGCAGCGTATCCAGCGGAAGGCGCGTCACCGTGCCTGCCGCAGCGTTGTAGCTTCCGCCGCCCTCCAGGACGGCTTCGCCGTTGCTGCCGAAGACGCGGACATTCACGACGGCGTCGCTGCCGCCCGGAACCGCTATCTGCAGTGACGGCGTCACCGACGCGTAGCCCTCTTCCTTCGCCAGGTTGCGGGTAGCCTCCGGGTTCTGGATGCGCACGCCGCTGACCACCTGTGCCGGGCCGGGAGCCGCCGTGGGCTGGATCAGCTCCACACCGCCGGGGGTCAGGCCCCGCAGCAGGTTCTGCGAAATCACCGCTGAAACCGGTCCGCCCGAGCTCCGCACCCGCACGGCCAGGGAGTCCTGGTTGGCGGCGAGTCCGGCAAGGACCACTGACTTTGTTTCGCCCGGGGCCACCGCGATGCCCCGGGTGCCCGGCCCTTCCACCGGACCGGCAGTGCCGTAAAGTTCCAAATCGACATCGGCGGGGGTCAGGGACGGGTTGGTTAACTGCAGCACCGCTGTGGCGCCGACGTTCGTCCGTGCTCCCACCAGCCAAAGGTCATTGGCCGGGGCCTGGCAGGTGGCCGCCGTGAGTCCGGCCAGATCGCCGTCTGCAGCGGTATAGGTCATGGTGGCGCCGGCCGTGACCTGCTGGGCACCGGCAGGCTCGGCGCTCAAAAGCGCCGCCGCGGAGACCGGCGTCTCGCGTACGACGCCGGCGGTACGCTCTCCGGCGAGCGGTGCGTCCGTGCCGCCGCCGATGCCCTTGAGGACCGAACCGTCCGAGACTGCCGACAGTTCGGCGGCCGGCAGCGGGTTGCCCGCATCAGCCAGGAGAACCGCGCTCACTACGGACTTGGCAGAGGTGGACTCCGCGCTGAACTCGGCGTCCGTACCGGCCGTGTTGCCGGCGAGCAGCCGCGGCGGCTGCGGGCACACGCCGGTCAGGGGCCCGGCGGGAACTTCGGCATAGGGAACGTCTACGGCCCCGCCTGCGGAACCGGTTCCAACTAGCGATGCCCCCGCCGCCAGGGCACCGGCAGCAGTCAGGAGCAGGATCCCTGTTGTCCAGCGTCCGGCGGTCCTGGCGCCGCCGGAACCGGCCCTGCGGGCAGTGGCTCCGCCAGGTTTGGAGCCGGCGGGCGCCGGCGAAGTTGATGAAGGCGTTTCCGGTGCCTCCGGGCGCAGCTCAGCCTCTTCCTCCGTAGAAGGGAGTTCTTGCTCCCCCGGCTTGCTGCCGGACTTGTCCCTGCTCATTGCTGGCTTCCTTCCGGGGTCCGGTCAACCCGGTGCGGGCCTGCGCCGAAGGGCACGGGCGATTCCTCTTTTGCAGCTGTCTGTGCCGAACCGGGTACCGGTCCGGCCGTAGGCTGCGGCTCGTTTGCCGCCGTTGGCGCCTCGGGCAATTCCCGTTTGCCGGGAAGGCGGACAGTCTGGCCGGTGGGCGTGGGAAGCGCCAGGAGCACGGTCAGTCCGATCACCAGGATCTGCAGCGCCTCAAGCCACGGCGAGGCTGCGCTGGCATAGTCCACGCGGAGCTCTCCACCCTCGGCAGGCAGTTCGAAGGCCTGCGCCCACTGATGATCCGTCGCGGTCAGCGGGCTGCCGTTCAGGCTGGCCTGCCATCCGGCGTCGGCGCGTTCGGCGAGGACCAGCAGGCGGCCTTCCGCGCCGGCGGGGATGGAGGTGCTGATGTCTTCGGCCTGGGACGGCACGGCCGCCGCGGTGCTGCCGTCCGCATTGAGGATGCGCGCCCTGGCACCAAGGCCGGACTGCGTTTCCGTACCCGCTGCGCTGAGCGGTTCGCTCACCCGCCACAGCCACCCGGAGTCGGTTTGTCCCACTGCGGACAAGCCGGGTACGGAGTCCATCCGCCCGGCCAGCAGCTCGGCGGCCGTATCGGATTCCTGCAGTACCACGAAGGCGACGCCGAGACGGGCGAGGTCTGCCCGCGGGTCAACTCCGCTGCCCGCGGTAATCGCGGCCACCGCTCGGCGCAGGTCAGCAGTCGCCGGATCGTCGTCCGCCAGCGTTTCCCTGCCGGCACCGCCCTTGACTCCGCGGGCGGCGTAAATGGTGGAAAGCTGCTCCAGGGTTGTCCCGCCGCCGCGCATGAGCGCTGCCGAGACATTGCCCTCCGCGTCGACATGAAGGACGAGGCTGCGTGACTGTGTAGTGTCGTTGCCGGCATCGGCTGCCGTGGCGGGCAGTCTGCGGTCTTCTGCACCCTGGACCTCCAGATTGGTGCCCGGCAGGATAGCTGCGGCGGCCCCGTCCGGGGACTGGGTTCCGGGGAAACCGCTGCCGGTGAACTGCGGGAT
The DNA here is from genome assembly GCF_020731025.1 of Arthrobacter sp. zg-Y895. NCBI lineage: Bacteria > Bacillati > Actinomycetota > Actinomycetes > Micrococcales > Micrococcaceae > Arthrobacter > Arthrobacter sp. zg-Y895. The sequence continues at coordinate 83,183 of NZ_JAJFZY010000012.1, read as the reverse complement.
GACCCAGAAGCCGAGGCTGGCGGCGGGACCGGCCGCGAGCACCGTTCCAAGCACCACGGCCAGGACGCGGTTGCTGCGCGCAACCGTGCGGCGCCGAGCACCGGACAGGAGGTCGCCGGCAAAGACCAGCGCCGGGCAGAGAAGCAACAGCGTGCAGGCGGAGACGAGCGGGCCCGTGAATGCCGTCACCACGGCATCCGGCGCGGCAGCGGTTCCCAGGTAGGACGCTGCGGCGTTGAGCGCCAGGGCCGTCACGACCAGCAGCCAGCTCAGTCTCGCCAGCGGCGCGGACCGGGTGCGGAAAAGGGCAAGGGCAGCCAGGAACACAACCGGAGCACCGACCAACAGGGCCAGGGCCAGGTTCCAGGGTCCGACCGGAAGCAGCCCCGCCAGGGTGCCGTTGATGTCGAAGGCCAGCGGATAACCGAGCAGTTGCTGCCAGGCCTCGGACCGGATGAAGGCCAGCGGCATGCCGGGATCCGCCACGACAGCGCGGAGGCTGGGCGCCGCCGAGAGGACCTGCGGGAGCAGGAGGACAGCGCCGGGCAGCAGGGACCACCACAGGGTCCTTGCACGGCGCCGCAGTCCCAGCGTCAGGAGGAGCACCGCGGCGGCAGCCAGCACGAACACCAACGGCGCGGCAGCAGTGACGGCGGCCAGCAGAAGGCCGGCGGTAGCGGCTGCGGTCCAGGACGCGGCCCCCGCGGGTCCTGCCGTCCCGGCGGGTCCTGCGGTCCCGGGTGCTGCGGTCCCGGATGCTGTACCCGAGCCAACGGCGCGGGCAACCGCCAGCACCGTAAGGGGAAGCAGGAGATGGACAATCAGGGCACCGAGCCGGCCGCTGCCCAGAGCCACTTGGAACGCGGGAACCGCTGCCCAGAACAGGGCTGCCCAGAAGCGCAGCCCGCGATGGCTGGTAAAGGCTCCGGCGGCGAACCAGGCGCTCAGCCCTGCCAGCGGGAGCGCAAGGAACAGCAGGATCAGCAGGGCGGCATTGCCGTTGCCGAATCCGGCGATCGCCAGCAGTGTGAGGACATAGTTGAAGGGGTCGCCATGGGCCGGGGCTCCGGACCCCAGCTGTGCCCACCAACCGGTAGCGGCGGCCCAGACTTCGCCCACACCCTGTCCCAGGGGCACCAGCGCCCCGCCGGCCACGGCCGAGGCACCGAACAACCGGTGCAGCCCGGCCAGGGAGAACCCTGCCAGCAACAGCACAGCAGCGACGGCGCCAAGCCCTACCCAGGCGCGCCCGGGACCTTCCAAGGCAGCAAAGTCGTTATTGGTGTCCCCGCTGGGGACGTATTCGGCGCTGCCTGTTTCGGGAGTTTCCGGCGAAGCGGCCCGGTACATTGTCCGCCGGTGCTCCCGGACCTCCCTGCTGCCGCTGCGCAGTGCATTGACCGCGTTACGCGGGCGCCGCCGGGTAACCGCTGCCTGCCGTCGGGAGCGGTAGAGATCGACCGGTCGCAGGACCGCCGCGGCGCTGGTGAGCAGCGAGGACACCGCATACGCGGGGTCCTTGGCCACCATTCCGAGGAAGAAGCGGCCAATGCCGCCCAGGACCGCACCTACTGCAAGGAACGGCACCTGCCACAACGGTGCGTGCTTGAGCCGGAGGAAGATCTCCGCCCGTCGGGCAGCGGATGCGGAGGCCGCGGGGTTGGGACGGTTGCCCGCGTGGCGCATCCGTGCGGAAGGCACCACCACCACCCGGTTTCCGGCCAGCCGGTTCCGCCAGCAGAGGTCAATGTCGTCTCCGCTTCCGGGCAACGCGGGGTCGAATCCCCCCAACAGGTCCCAGGCGTCGCGGCGGATCAGCATGCCGGCGGAGTTCACGGCAAAGATGTCGCTGCGGGAGTCGTACTGCCCCTGGTCCAGTTCATCGGCGTCGATGAGCGTGAGCCTTTCGGCCCACCGGTTGATGCTGACTCCCACGTCCACCAGGCGTCGGTCGTTATCCCATTCCACCTGCTTCGCACCGGCAATGGTTACGGAAGGAGCGCGCTCAACGGCGAGGAGCAGTTCCTGCAGTGCCCCTGGATCCGGAGCCGAGTCGTCATGCAGCAGCCAGATCCATTCCTGCACGCTTCCGGCGCCGTCCTCGGTGCCGCTGCCGGAAGCGGAACCGCTGCCGGTGACGCGCAGGTTGTCCGGGAGTTCGGCCAGGCCCGCCGTCACAGCTGCTCCGAAGCCGCTCCGCGCCGGAACTGCGATGACCGGGCTGCCGACCGGGAGTCCCAGCTGCAGCAACGAGGCGCTGGCATCCGTGGAACCGGCGTCCACGCCAATGCAGAAGTCCGCAGGCCGGGTCTGGGCCGTCAGCGCGGAGAGTGTATCGGGCAGATAAGAGGCGCCGTTATGGGCTATAACAACGGCGCAGACATGGACTTGCGAATGAATTAGACTGCCTGCTTCCGAAGCCGACGGCGTTCGCGCTCGGACAGGCCGCCCCAGATTCCGAACCTCTCGTCATTGGCCAGTGCATATTCGAGGCATTGCGAACGCACGTTGCAGGCGGCGCAGACCTTTTTGGCGTCCCTCGTTGAGCCGCCCTTTTCCGGAAAGAAAGCCTCGGGATCGGTCTGTGCGCAGAGGGCATCCGCCTGCCAGCCCAACTCGCCTTCGTCGGCGTAGTCCTGGCCCAACCCGGGCAGTCCGATCCAGACGGGCCGGCTTTCGGACTCCGGCGGAGCCTGGAACAACGAAACGGGCGGGTCGAGGACAAGCTCCTCGTCGGCAGGAGCATCCGCCAGCGCCTCATGCGCAGCAAGGAAGGCAGTGGCCTGGTCCTCGAGGGTGCCGGCGGTTTCCCTGCGGTAGCGCTCGGCAGCAGCCGGGTCTGCAGGATCCACGTACCAGTCGACGGGCACGCCCCTTGAGCCGTAGCTGGCCGAAGCCTGCCCGGCAATGACCGTGTTGTCCTGCGTTTCTTCTGCTTGCCCCATGGAGTCCTCCCGGTGTTACTGCTCCAGCGGCGGCTGTGTGGTCGAGCCGGCGGGGCCTGGGCCCTGCGGGTCCTCCCATGTGGCTGGAACAAATCCGATACCTAATTACACGTGTGTAATACGGCTCCGTCAAGCTGTTCAGGCATCCTATAGAGTTCAATCAGCGGATGCCGGGAACGCCACGCCCGGGATTTCGCACTTAAGCCGGGCGCGTCGCACTTTACCCGTCCCGGGAAGCGGGAATCGCATCATCCGCGATTATTCAGCGTCGCCATTCGCAGTAAGCCGATGCACGCCGTGCCGCCTACGCAGGAACCAACGAAAGAGGCCCTCTCCATGACCATGTCCGCAGCAAGCACCCTTCTGTCAGGCCTGCGCACGCGCCAGGCTACTTCCCCTGCCCTGATCTGGTACGGCCCCGCAGGGGAACGGATCGAGCTCTCAGGGAAGGTGCTGGACAACTGGGTGGCCAAGACCTCGAACTTCCTGGTGGATGAACTGGACGCCGAGCCCGGCCGGCTCGTCCGCCTGGACCTTCCCATCCACTGGAAGACCTTGGTCTGGGCCCTTGCTGCCTGGCAGACCGGCTGCACCGTGGTTCTAGGTTCCCCGGCCGAAGGAGGACACGTGGACATAACGGTCACCGACGCTGCGGACGGCGGCGCCGAGGGGATCATCGTGGCCGTCGCGCTGGGGGCACTGGACCTGGCGTTCCCGTCGGAGCTGCCGGCCGGCGTCGTCGATTACGCGGCGGAGGTGCGCTCCTACGCCGACACGTACATGGAGGGCGCCCGGCCCGACGACGGACAACCGGCCCTTGAGGTCGGAAGCCCGACTGCTGCCCGCGAATTGAACGGAACAGTGTCCTACGGATCGCTCGGGACCCTGCTCGGCGGAGCATCGGATGGTTCCGCCGAAGTACTGCTCGCTTCAGCTCCGGACCTGCCGCTCGTACTGGAGGCGGCGGTGGGAACCTGGGCCTCGGGCGGCGCCGTCGTGCTTACTGCGGCCGGCGTGGAACCGGACGAACGGGTATTGGCCTCTGAGAAGGTTACGAAGCGCTTGGAGGCTTAACGGCGCCGTACCGGTTGACCTTGCTGGGCGGGACTATGGACTCGTCGATCAGTTCATAGTCCTTCTCGAAGCCGGGTTCCTGGTCCAGTTCAACGTTGAAGACCCAGAACCGGTACGCAAAGAACCGAAGGATGGTGGCGACGGCGATGCCCAGCACGCCGGCCAGGAACAGCATGTTCTTGTCTTCGATACCCATCGGATAGCGGGCAACCCAGGTGAAACCGGTGGAAATGACAATGCCCACGCCGTTGATCAGAATGAACAGTCCCAGTTCACGGCCCACGTTGTCCACGCTGCGGCGGCGGCGGAAGGTCCAGTAGCGGTTGGCAACCCAGGAGACCATGGTGGCGACGACGGCGCCCACGAAACGAGCCTTGACCTCACTGCCGGACATCGGTCCGTGCATCAGGTAGAGGGTAAGGCCGTTGTCCACCACGAAGGCCACGGCACCTACCGTGCCGAATTTGGCAACCTCACGCCAAAAAAGGGAAACCAGGCCCCGAAGCCGATCTGACAGCGATGTATTCATGACCCTCCGAGGCCGATCGACGGCAGCACCCCCAAAGACTCATGGAAGAATCGGCGGCTGCCAGTTCCCGACGCGCGGACGCGCGGCGGTCAACAGCCGATATTACCGCGCCTTTATGGGAGTCTGCTTAGTGTCCAGGGAGACAACGGTGCCGCGAGGCGGGAATAACAGCCCTTTTCGGTACGCTTAAGCCGTGGATTTCCCAATTATCGGCGTGATAGGCGGCGGCCAGCTCGCCCGGATGATGGCCCCGGCGGCCACAGCCCTCGGATTTGAGCTGCGTGTGCTCGCCGAGGGCCCCGAGGTATCTGCCGTGGCGGCAGTGGCCAATGCCACAGTGGGTGATTACCGGAACCTGCAGGATTTAGCGGATTTTGCCGCCCAGGTGGACGTTGTCACGTTTGACCACGAGCATGTGCCCGGTGAACATCTGCGGGCCCTCATGGAGAAGGGCATCAATGTCCAGCCCGGTCCCGCCGCACTGATCCATGCCCAGGACAAACTGGTCATGCGTGCCGCCGTGGAACGCCTGGGACTGCCCAATCCGCGCTGGGCCGCGGTTTCCACACCCGGGGACCTGGTCTCGTTCGGCAACTCCGCCGGCTGGCCCGTGGTCCTGAAGACACCGCGGGGCGGCTACGACGGCAAGGGCGTACGCATAGTCGACGACGCCGCCGCTGCCGCGGACTGCGCCGATTGGTTCGGCTCCGAACCCCTGCTGGCCGAGGAAAAAGTGCCGTTCCACCGGGAATTGTCCGCCCTCGTGGCCCGCACTCCCAGCGGTGAAAGCAGTGCCTGGCCGGTTGTCGAATCCATCCAGGTCCACGGCGTCTGCGACGAGGTCATTGCCCCGGCACCGCAGCTGGATCCGGCCGTCGCGGACGCTGCCGCATCCGCAGCCCTGCGCCTGGCGGAGGAACTGGGTGTCACCGGAGTCATGGCTGTCGAGCTCTTTGAAACCCCCGGCCGCGGCCCCGGCTTCCTGATCAACGAACTGGCGATGCGCCCGCACAACTCCGGGCACTGGACCATGGACGGCTCCGTCACCGGCCAGTTCGAGCAGCACCTGCGCGCAGTCCTCGATCTCCCGCTGGGCGCCACCTCCCTGCGGGGCGGGACAGCCGTGATGAAGAACTTCCTTGGCGGCGACAACAGCGACCTGTTTGCTGCATATCCCCTGGCGCTGGGTGCCGAACCCGCCGTCAAGGTCCATACCTACGGCAAATCCGTCCGGCCGGGACGTAAGATCGGCCACGTTAATGCCGTCGGTTCCGCTGACGACCTCCCCGCCCTCCGCCGCAGTGCCGGCCGGGCAGCAGCCATCATCCGTGACGGCCGCGACCCCCTGAAGGAGAACTGAAGCATGTCCCACAGCGCTGCCACGCCGCTGGTAGGCCTCGTCATGGGTTCGGACTCCGATTGGCCGGTCATGGACGCAGCCGCTGCGGCCCTTGCCGAATTCGGCATCCCCTATGAAGCCGACGTCGTTTCGGCCCACCGGATGCCGGCCGACATGCTGGAATACGGGCAGGACGCCCACCGCCGCGGGCTGCGCGTCATCATTGCCGGAGCAGGCGGGGCCGCCCACCTTCCGGGCATGCTGGCCGCGGTTACCCCGCTTCCGGTCATTGGAGTTCCCGTGCCGCTGAAATACCTGGACGGCATGGACTCCCTGCTCTCAATCGTCCAGATGCCCGCCGGGGTGCCGGTAGCCACGGTCTCGATCGGGGGTGCCCGGAACGCCGGACTGCTGGCTGTCCGGATACTCGCAGCAGGTACCGACCCACTCGCTGCCAGCCTCCAGCAACAGCTCATCGAGTTTGCCGGCGGGCTGCGCCAGTCCGCCATGGCCAAAGGCGCAGCACTGCGCACATCCCTGCTCGGAACGGACTAGCAGCAATGAACCAGCAACGTTCCGAGCCCACGGGCGGCTCCTTCACCGATCCCGTGCGGTATCCCCAGACCGCGGCCCCCGCGGTGCGCACCAAGCGTGCCTTCATCCTCCTGCTGCTGACCCTGGTGCTTCCCGGGTCTGCGCAGGTGGTAGCCGGGGACCGGCGCCTCGGCCGGCGTGCCCTGAAAGTCACCTTCGCAGTCTGGGCGGTGGCTATTGCGGCCATCGTCCTGGCCGTCACCAACCGAGCACTGCTGATCAACATCCTGGCCAACGGCTGGGCCTCGTTCGGAATCATGATCGTCCTGGCCGCCCTGGCCGTGGCCTGGGGACTGTTGTTCCTGAACACCCTGCGCATCATCCGCCCTCCCCTGCTGCAGCGCCGGGTGCGGCCGCTAGTCGCCGCCTGCCTGGTGCTGCTGATGGTGGGAACCAGCGGCAGCCTCGCCTACGGCGCCTACCTGATGAACGTCAGCCGGCAGACTTTCGGCTCCATCTTTTCCTCGGGCCCGTCCCTTGATCCGGTAGACGGCAGGTACAATTTCCTGCTGATGGGCGGAGACGCCGGCGAGGACCGCACCGGACTGCGTCCCGACAGCATCTCGATGATCAGCGTGGATGCGAAAACGGGCCAGCCCGTGACTTTCAGCATTCCCCGCAACTTCCAGAACGCCCAGTTCCCCACGGATTCCCCGCTGTACGACATATACCCCGACGGCTACAACTGCGGCGACGAGTGCATCATCAACAGCCTTTACCAGACGGTGACGGAGAATTACGCGGATCTCTACCCCGAGGCAGCTGATCCCGGCGCCGAAGCCATGATGGACGCCGTCAGCGGCAGCCTGGGGCTTGAGGTGCAGGCCTACGTCATCGTGGATATGGGCGGTTTCGAACAGCTGGTCGACGCCATGGGCGGCGTCACCGTCAATTCCGGCGGCTGGGTGCCGATTACTGCCGGGGAAATTCCCGGCACCAACCGGCACTATCCCCCGGACGGCTGGATTCCGCCGGGCACCCAGACCCTGGACGGCTACCATGCCCTTTGGTACGCCCGCTCGCGCGAATTCGTGACTGACTACCACCGGATCGCCCGGCAGCAATGCGTCCAGCAGGCCATGGTGGCCCAGATGGACCCGGCTACGCTCCTGACCCGCTTCCAGGCCATTGCCACGGCCGGTGAAGAGATCGTGAAAACGGACCTCCCCCAGGACCAGCTGGGCAGTTTCGTGGACCTGGCGTTGAAGGCCAAGGGCCAGCCCATGGAGCGGATGACCATCGGCCCGCCGGACTTCGGCACGGCGGCGGACAACTTTGTGACCTATCCGGACTTCAACCTGATCCACGCCCGGGTGCAGGACTTCCTGGCCGGTTTGGAAGCCGCACCGGCCGAGCCGGTTCCGGCCCCCGCTCCGGCGGAAGAAGCTGCCCCGGCAGCACCGGAAGAAGCAGCACCCGAGGAAGCCGCACCGGCGCCGGAGTCAGGCACCGGCGCGGACGGCGAAGCAGCCGACGGAACTCCCATCACCGAGGTGCCGCAGGAGGAAACCGAAATAACGGTGGAGTATCTTCAGTACCTCGCGGAAATCGGCGATGACGCCACCCTCGGATCGCTCCTGAACAACAACGGCGAGTGCAGCGTGGGCTAGTTCCGCCTTCCCAACCCGACCCGATTCTCAAGCACCCGAAAGAGGCCCGTGTACCTACTCCGGAACACCCTTCGACCCTATGCCTGGGGATCAACCACCGCGATCGCCGAACTGTTCGGCCGGGAACCTTCCGGCGGACCCGAGGCTGAATTGTGGATCGGTGCGCACCCCGGGGCACCCTCGGCGCTGGTTCCGCCGGTGGACGGCAGCGAAACGCTCGACGAGCTGATTGCGGCCGACCCGGAGCTGATGCTCGGCGCCGACACCGCCGGGCGTTTCGGTCCCGAGTTGCCGTTCCTGGCAAAAATCCTGGCGGCCGGGGCTCCCCTGTCGCTGCAGGTCCACCCCACGTCAGAGCAGGCCCGGGCCGGCTACGCTGCGGAAGAGGAAGCCGGCGTGGACCGGGATGCCCGGGAGCGCAACTACAGGGACGGCAACTCCAAGCCCGAGATGATTTTCGCACTCACGCCCTTCGAGGCGTTGTGCGGCTTCCGCGAGCCGGAGGATTCTGCGGACCTGTTCCGGGCCGTTAATGCTGCGGTCACCGCAGCCGGCCGGGAGGTGCCCGACCTGCTGGAATGGATCGCGGCCGAGTTGTCCTCCGGCCATCCCGCGCCGGTGCGCCTGCAGTCCGTCTTCCGCACCCTCATTAATGACGGCGAAGCCGTGCGTGAGGCCGTTGAACTTGCCGCGGCTGCCGTCGCGAAGCTCACCGACAGAGGCGAATATGCCCGCGAATTGTCCACACTGATCGAGCTGAACGGCTACTACCCGGGCGATCCCGGTGTCCTGATCTCCCTGCTGCTCAACCGTGCTTCACTGCAGCCCGGCGAAGCGGTCTACCTGCCGGCCGGCAACGTCCACGCCTACCTCAGCGGGTTGGGGGTGGAGGTTATGGCGGCGTCGGACAATGTCCTGCGGGGCGGGCTGACCCCGAAGCACATCGACGTACCGGAGCTGCTTCGGACCGTCGATTTCCGCCCCTTGGGCGTCCCGTACGTGGCGGCCGAGGACACGCGGGAAGGCCAGCAGGTATTCCGCCCGCCGTTCGAGGAGTTTGCACTCCAGCGCCTGGAACTGGCTCAGGGACCTTCCGGCGCCAACGGAGACTCGCTCCCGGCCGAAGCGCCGGTACTGCAGCACGGACCGGCGGTGGTCATCGCGGTGCGGGGCACTATTGCCCTGACATCCACCTCGGGCAGCCTCACCCTCGAGCCCGGAGACAGTGCCTTCCTTCCAGCGTTCGAGGCACCCGTGGTGGCCCGGCTCGCTGCGGACTCCGCCCAGCACGACGACGGCGCCCTGGCCTTTGCCGTGACGGTCGGGTCGGTTCCGGCCGGGGAAGCAGATTCCCCCCGGCTGGATATCGAGGCCTAGCCCTAGCCGGCTAGCGGCCCAGCCGGGCCTTCAGCGCGGCCGCTGCCCCGCGGGCCTTGCGCATTCCGGTCTTGGCCAGCGGCAGCGCGGTGGAGAAGACCGGGTAGAGCGGCGAGAGGGGCTTGTCCCAGGTGCCGGCCAGCTGATCCTCGTGTTTCGCCCAGCCCATCTTGAACTTCGAGACCCCGTCATTGAGCAGGCCGTTGAAGTCGTACCGGGTGATCCCCCGCTCCTTCATATCGGAGATGGCATGCCATTTAAGGGCGTAGTTCGCCCGCAGCCGTTCGCCTTCCTCCGTCATTCCGCCGTAGAGCTCGAACGAGGTGTAGTCGCTGGTGGAAAGCCACAGGAACGCGACGACGTCCTCGCCCTTGAAGGCGGCGTAGACCGGTGAATCCTCGCCGAGGTTGTCGAAGATATCCAGGTAGTAGGAATCCTCGTGGATGCCGAAGTTCGCCCGCTGGGCGGTCAGCTTGTACACCGCGAGGCATTTGGCAATTTCCCCGCGCGTCACGCGCCGGTAGGTCAGGTCCTCGCGTCCGGACTTGCGGATGTACTGCCGGTGTTTCTTGCTCATGTCCCCCGACAGGTCCTCCAGGCTGCGCTGCAGGTCCAGGATCAGTGTCCGGCCGATGAGGATGGTGTTGTCGCTGCTGCGGAAGCCAAGCCCGGGCAACCCTGCCACCAGCTTCCCGTCCGCATCCCAATCGGGTTCGATGGACAAGGCCACGGCGGAATGGGTGCTCTTGACGTAATCCGCAACGGCGTCAAGGACTTCAAGTTCCCGTCCGGGCTCACCCTGCGGACCGCGGGGAATGTAGGCAAGGGCCCGGAAGGGGAAGGGAAGCGCACGCAGCAGGACCTGTGCGCACCCGAGGACCGTACCGGCGTCGTCGCTCACCAGGACGCGGTCTACGTTCCATCCGTGCTCTGCCTTGGTCTTCCCCCAGCCCCACAACTGCTGCGGGTGTCCGCGGAAGCGGTTCACGGTTTCGTTCCAGGCGGCGGCATCGGAGCAGGGGGTAACGCGCAGTGTCATGCCTTCCAGCCTACTTGGCTCCGTTGCCACACCCGAAAACAGCGGTACCGGGCCGCTTCCGGTTTTCCCCGCACCACTGCCGGGCGGTTGGCTGCTTTGTTACGGTCAACTATGAGTTCCTACACACCCAACACCCGGACGTCTCGGACCAATTCCGGCGGATCGGACCTGGCCCGCCTCAGCACCGTCAGTATCTGTTTCGCGGCCTGCATTGTCGGTTCGATGATCGGCGTGGGTGTCTTCGGCGGCACACCCATTGCAGAGGCGGCCGGCGGCGCCCTCAGCGCAGACGCCACGTACCTCGCACCGGCCAGCTCTGCCTTCTCGATCTGGTCAGTGATTTACACGGGCCTGGGCCTCTACACCGTCTACCAGTGGTTCCCGTCCCAGCGGACGTCGGACCGGCAGCGCTCCCTGGGCTGGCTGGTCGCCGCCTCGCTGGTGCTTAACGCCGCCTGGATCCTCACCGTCCAGGCCGGCGCGGTCATTCTGAGCGTTGTGGTGATTGTGCTGCTGCTCGCCGTCCTGGCCCTGTGCTTCCGCCGCTACGCCGCCACCCGGGCGTCCGGCTGGCTCGAAGCCATCGCCGTGGACGGAGCCCTTGGCCTGTATCTGGGCTGGGTCTGCGTAGCCACCGCCGCGAATACGGCCTCGGCACTGACTGCCGAGGGATTCCGGGGATTCGGTATTGCTCCGGAAGTCTGGGCCTGCGGTGTGCTCGCCGTGGCTGCCGGAGTGGGCGCCGGGCTGGCTGCAGCCGGACGCGGACGTCTTGCCCCGGCGGCGTCGCTGGTGTGGGGGCTGGCCTGGATCGCCGTTTCCCGGCTGAACGGAGGGCTGGAATCGGTTCCCACCGCTGTCGCCGCCGTTGCCGCCGCCGTGGTGGTAGCCGCAGTCACCGTGGTTTTCCGTGTCCGGGCGGTCCGGGAACGTCGGCTTCCGTAAAGGAAGCCCGGTAAACAGTTGATGCTGCCTGCGGACGGAAGCCAGGCAGCATCAACTGTGTCAGGAACGCCTAGTTGGAGCGGGCGTAGGACTCCCACTTGTGTGCCTGGTGCTCGCCGTCCACCACGCGGATGGTGCCGGACTTGGAACGCATCACGATCGACTGGGTCAGGACCCGGTCCTTCTTGTAGCGCACGCCGCGCAGCAGGTCGCCGTCGGTGATCCCGGTGGCGGCGAAGTAGCAGTTGTCGCTCGTGACCAGGTCATTGGTGGACATCACGCGGTCCAGGTCATGTCCGGCGTCGATGGCCTTCTGCTTCTCGTCGTCGGAGGTCGGCCACAGCCGGCCCTGGATGACGCCGCCCAGCGTCTTGATCGCGCAGGCCGTAATGATGCCCTCGGGGGTGCCTCCGATGCCCATCAGGGCATCGACGTCGGTGCCTTCGCGAGCGGCCGCGATGCCGCCGGCAACGTCGCCGTCCATCAGCATCCGGGTGCGCGCACCGGCGTCGCGGATTTCCTGTACCAGCGGCTTGTGCCGGTCCCGCTCCAGGATCATCACGTTGAGCTGGTTGATTTTCTTGCCCTTGGCCTTGGCGATCAGGTGCAGGTTCTGCTTCACCGGAAGGCGAAGGTCCACCATGTCCGCGGCTTCAGGCCCCGTGACCAGCTTTTCCATGTAGAAGACCGCCGAGGGGTCGAACATGGTGCCGCGCTCCGCGACGGCCAGCACGGCAAGGGCGTTGTTGATGCCCAGGGCAGTCAAGCGGGTGCCGTCGATCGGATCCACCGCGACATCGCACAGGGCTCCGGTGCCGTCACCGACGTATTCGCCGTTGTAGAGCATCGGCGCTTCGTCTTTTTCGCCTTCGCCGATCACTACCACGCCGTTGAAATGGACGGTGGAAATGAGTGAACGCATGGCGTCCACGGCAGCACCGTCTGCCGCGTTCTTGTCGCCGAAGCCCACCCAGTGGCCGCCGGCGATGGCCGCCGCCTCGGTGACGCGGACGAGTTCCAGGGCCAGGTTGCGGTCCGGCTCGGAGTCCCCGACTGCCAATGCGGGGGAAAGTGTGGAGTACTGGGCACCTTTGGACACGTCAAACCTCATCTTCGAAATTATGATGTAAAACTCTGCTGTAAACGTCTGCGGACACCGCCGAAAGCGGGTGGCCTTTGTCCGATCATAGTCTGCGTGCCTCCCGTCACCACCTCAGCCAGCGGATTTCCGCGGCGGTGCGCTACTCGGAGTAGGACATCGCTTCCGAATAAGAGATTATGGATGGGTGAGTGAAACGCAGCCCGATCCCCAGCAGACCGATGAACCCGTAACGCCGGTATTGACCGCCAAGCAGGCCAAGCGGGCCAATGCCACCGTGATAGGCATGCTGATCGCCACCGGGCTCACGCTGGCACTGTGCCTGGTGCCGGTGCTGCTTAATCCCGCACCCAAGATGCAGGCCCGCAACGTCGATGTTGCTGCCGCTGCCAACCAGGCTGCCGGGGACGCCGGTTACCAGCCGCTGGCTCTGGAGCTTCCGGACGGTTGGAGTGCCAACTACGCCCGCTGGAACGCCGGGACCAACAACGGCGTCCCGAACTGGGAAGTCGGATATGTCACTCCGGATACCGAGTTCATCTCCCTGACACAGACCAACGCCGCCAATCCCACCTGGATCTTCGAACACAGCGGCGATTCAACCGTGTCCGGTGAACGGCCGGCAGGTGGAGTCACCTGGGAGCTGCGCGATTCCTCCAACGCGGACTCAACGCTGGTCGCGGAGATCGACGGGCAAACCGTGATCCTCACCGGTTCCGCCGACCTGGCGGAATTCGATGTCCTGGCCGACCACGTGGTCCGCGAACTTCGCAGCAACTGACCGCGGCGGCTGCGGGCGTGCCCGTTTAGGCCCCGCCCGTCCCCATAGGAGTAACCTCGATACCGTGGAAACAGCGAGCGAAAAGATCATCACACCCGCCCAGGCCTGGCAGAAGCTGCGCGAAGGCAACGAACGTTTCGTGGCCGGCACCGCCAGCCACCCCAACCAGGACGCACCCCGGCGCAGTTCGCTGGTTGAGGGGCAGAACCCGTTTGCAGTGATTTTCGGCTGCTCGGATTCCCGCCTCGCCGCCGAGATCATCTTCGACCTCGGTCTTGGGGACGCATTCGTGGTCCGCACCGCCGGACAGGTCATTGACGACGCCGTGCTCGGCTCGCTGGAGTACAGCGTAGGCACGCTGGGCGTGCCCCTCATTGTGGTGCTGGGCCATGACAACTGCGGCGCCGTCACTGCCGCCAAAGCCACCGTGGACACGGGCGAAATGCCCACCGGCTACGTCCGCACCCTCGTCGAGCGGATCACTCCGTCCGTGCTGGCGGCGCAGCGCAAGAACCTGCACGAAGTCAATGACATGGTGGTTGAACACACCAAGCAGACCGCGGAACGCCTGGTGGAAAGTTCCCGCCTCATTTCCGCGGCAGTGGAGGAAGGTCAAGTTGCCGTCATCGGCCTGTCCTACCGGCTGGCGGAAGGCAACGCGGAGCTCGTCTCCGGCTTCGGCGCCCTCGAGCACCCCGCCGTCCTGCGTTCGGTGCTGCCCAAGTAGCAGTTATCACTGCGGCGCCTTCGGACATTAGGCTTGGGGGCATGACTTCTGACACCTCCGAATACCGCATCGAACACGACACCATGGGTGAGGTCCGCGTTCCGGCCTCCGCCCTCTACCGCGCCCAGACCCAGCGCGCGGTCGAGAACTTCCCCATTTCCGGCACCACGCTGGAACCCTCGCACATCGAAGCGCTCGCCCGGATCAAGAAGGCCGCCGCGACTGCCAACGCGGAACTGGGAGTGCTCGACGACGAGCGCGCCCGGGCCATTGAAAAGGCCGCCGACGCCGTCGCCGCCGGCACCTACAATGACCAGTTCCCGATCGACATCTTCCAGACGGGCTCCGGCACCTCCTCGAACATGAACACCAACGAGGTCCTCGCCGAGCTCGCCACCCGGGCATTGAAGGAAGCCGGCAGCGAGACCAGCGTCCACCCCAACGACCATGTGAATGCCTCGCAGTCCTCCAACGACGTCTTCCCGACGTCGGTGCACGTTGCTGCCACGTCCGCCCTGATCAATAACCTGATCCCCGCCCTCGAGCACCTTGCCGTGTCCCTGGAGCGCAAGGCCGAAGAGTTCAAGGACGTCGTCAAGTCCGGCCGTACCCACCTGATGGACGCCACCCCGGTCACCCTTGGCCAGGAATTCGGCGGCTACGCCGCGCAGGTGCGCTACGGCATCGAGCGCGTGCAGGCATCCCTGCCCCGCGTGGCCGAAGTCCCGCTGGGCGGCACCGCCGTCGGCACCGGCATCAACACTCCTGCCGGATTCCCGCAGCGCGTGATCGAGCTGCTGGCCGCTGACACGGGCCTGCCGCTGACCGAGGCACGGGACCACTTTGAAGCACAGGCCAACCGCGACGCACTGGTTGAGGTGTCCGGCATGCTGCGCACCATCGCCGTGTCCTTCTCCAAGATCGCCAACGACCTCCGTTGGATGGGTTCGGGCCCCAACACCGGCCTGGGCGAGATTGCCATCCCTGACCTGCAGCCGGGCTCCTCGATCATGCCGGGCAAGGTCAACCCCGTCATCTCCGAGGCCGTCCTGCAGGTCGCCGCGCAGGTAGTGGGCAACGACGCCGCCGTGGCCTGGGCCGGAACCTTCGGCTACTTCGAACTCAACGTGGGCATTCCGGTGATCGCCGCGAACCTGCTCGAATCCATCCGGCTCCTGGCGAACTCCTCCCGCGTGATGGCGGACAAGATGATCGACGGCATCGAAGCCAACGTCGAGCGCGCCCGCTACCTGGCCGAGGCTTCCCCGTCCATCGTGACTCCGCTGAACAAGTTCATCGGTTACGAAAACGCTGCGAAGATCGCCAAGTACTCGGTCAAGGAAGGCAAGACCATCCGCCAGGCCGTCGAGGATCTCGGCTACGTCGAGCGCGGCGAACTCACGGTTGAGCAGCTGGACAAGGCCCTTGACGTCCTGTCCATGACGAAGCCGCCGCAGGCCTAAGGAGCACCGCCGTCCCAGCACGGCAGGCCCGCCGAAGGAGCGTCCGGATTCCCGGGCGCTCCTTTGTTTTCCCCGGCAAACCGGAAATTTGCACCTACCGACACAGAGTGCAAAACTTTACTCCATGCCGAATAGTGCAACAGAAGACTGCGGCCTGCGCGAGCGCAAGCGTACGGCCACCCGGGCCGCCATCACGGCGCAGGCCCGGGCGCTGACCGCCGCCCACGGCGTCAACGGCTTCACCGTCGAGCAACTGTGCGAACAGGTCGGCATCTCCCGCCGGACGTTTTTCAACTACTTTCCCGCCAAGGAAGACGCCATCCTGGGTTCGCCCGCTGATGACCTTCCGGAGGATCTGGTCCAGCGCTTTATCGACGGCGGAGCCGGTTCCAACGGCGAAGGCATCTCCCCTGCCCTGGTGGCGGACTTCGTGGACCTGGCCGTCGGCATGACCGAGCGCATGGCCATGTCCCGCTCGGAGATGGCCCAGCTGAAGGAAGCCGTCAGCGCCGAACCCCGCCTTATCTCGAAGGCCATGCACGGGTCGCAGGAGACCGAGGAAGCCTTTGCACGGATATTGGCCGCCCGTGAATCCCTGCCGGCCGATGACCCGCGGGTCCGGGCAACGGTTGCCGTCTTCGGAGCACTGGTCCAGCGCGCCGGACTCCGCTTCTTCGATCCGGCCAACACCGATTCCTACCGCAGCACCCTCGTCACCGAGGTCAATGCCGCAATCGCAGTGTTTTCGACTGCGTCTCCACTCCCCGTCGAACCGACGGATCCCCGCCCTGCATCCACCTCCGCTGCCGATACCGCCAAGGACACGTAAATGACCTCCACCGCCGAACGTGCTTCCGGGCCGCTCCTGCTGACCCAGAAGCGCATCTGGATCATCTTCTCCGCCCTGATCGCCGGCATGCTGCTTGCCAGCCTCGACCAGACCATTGTTTCCACCGCCATGCCCACCATCGTGGGAGAACTGGGCGGCGTCGAGCATCAGACCTGGATCACCACCGCCTACCTGCTGGCCACCACCATCGTGATGCCCATTTACGGCAAGTTCGGTGACGTGCTGGGCCGCCGCAACCTGTTCCTGTTCGCCATTGTGCTGTTCACCGCGGCCTCCGTCGGCTGTGCCTTCGCCACCGATTTCTGGGGCTTCGTGATCTTCCGGGCCATTCAGGGCCTCGGCGGCGGCGGCCTGATGATCCTGTCCCAGGCCATCATCGCGGACATCGTGCCGGCCGACCAGCGCGGCAAGTACCTCGGCCCGCTCGGCGGCATCTTCGGTCTGTCCGCCGTCGCAGGCCCCCTGCTGGGCGGTTTCTTCGTGGACCACATGACCTGGCAGTGGGCGTTCTACATCAACATCCCGATCGGCATCGTTGCCTTCCTGATCGCCTTCTTCACCCTGACGCTGCCGAGCAAGAAGGCAACGAAACGGATCGATATCGGCGGCGTGGTGCTGCTCTCCATTGCCACCACCTGCCTGATTTTCTTCACGGACTTCGGCGGCAGCGACGAGCGCGGCTGGACCGACCCGCTGACGCTGGCCTGCGGCGCGGGGATGCTGGTTGCCGCAGTCCTGTTCGTGATGGTGGAAAACCGCGTCGCGGACCCGATCATCCCGATGAGCCTGTTCCGGAACCCGATCTTCGTCAACAGCACGGCCATCGGCTTCACCCTGGGTATGGGCATGTTCGCCGCCCTTGCCTTCGTGCCGACCTTCCTGCAGATGTCCACCGGCACCTCTGCAGCCGTTTCCGGCCTGCTGATGCTGCCGATGATGGTGGGCATGATGGGTACCTCGATCTATTCCGGCCTCGCCATCACCAAGCACGGCACCTACAAGAAGTACCCGATCATGGGTGCGGCACTGGTGATCGCTGCCATGCTGTGGATGACAACCCTCTCGGCGGACACCCCGGTCTGGGTGATCTGCGCGCAGCTGTTCGTCTTTGGCGCCGGGCTCGGTTACATCATGCAGGTGGTTGTCCTGGTGGTGCAGAACTCCGTTCCAGTGGACCAGATCGGCACCGCGACGTCCAGCAACAACTACTTCCGCGAGGTCGGCGCCGCCTTGGGCGTGGCCATCTTCGGTGCCATGTTCACCTCGCGCCTTTCCGAGAACCTGCATGAGGTCTTCACCAAGGCCGGCTTCGATCCTTCCGCTGCGGGCGAGGCCACCGCGACCCTGCAGCCGTCCGTCATGAATGACCTGCCGGAACCGATCCGGGACGGCATTGTCACCGCTTATGCCGATTCCCTGGCCCCTGTCTTCTGGTACCTGATCCCGTTCCTGGTCATCGCACTGGTCCTGGCCCTCTTCCTGAAGCAGATTCCGTTGTCCGACGTCGCCGGGATGGTGGCCCGCGGTGAAGCCGTCGCCGGTCCGGAGGCGGACCGGCTGGAGGCCGAACGCCTGGCCGCGCTCAAGGAAACCGGCCGTACGGAAGCTTCAGAGGCTCCGCTGCAGGCTCCGGAGAACCCCTACCGGGAGAAGTAGCAGCTTCGCTTCATTAACCGGCGAAAGGGCCGTCCCGCTGCTGCGGGGCGGCCCTTCACTGTTTGGGTTGTCAGCGGCTCAGCGTTCGAAGACCGGCACGCCGTCGGCCGTCAGGGCCAGGTCAATCAGCATTCGGTGCCGTTCGCTCAGGGGCGGCAGGGCATCCAGGTGGTACCAGCCCACATCGGTGGACTCGTCGTCGTTCACCCGAGCCTCTCCCGAAACGTACCGGCAGCTGAAGGCCAGATTAAGGAAGGAGCAGACATCTCCGTTGGGGAAGGTAACCGGCCCGTGGGCGCCGACGTGGATGAGGTGCTCCAGTTCGGCCCGGATACCGGTTTCCTCTTCGACTTCACGCACGGTTCCCGGCCCGGCCTCCTCCCCCGGCTCGAGCATTCCGGTGATCAGGGCCCACCGTCCGTTGTCCGCGCGGCGGCCCAGCAGCACCTGTCCTTCCACGTTGAACACGACGGCCGTGACACCGGGAAGCCAGAGCGGATCATGTCCTATCCGCTTCCGAAGGGACAGGACAAAATCAGGGGTAGGCATGCTTCTACTGTAGGGCAGGGGCGGCCATGGCCACGGCGGCTCCCAGGAGCAGGAACGGGCCGAACGCCACCGTTGACGACGCCGTTCCCCGCCGGGTGAGGATCAACGCCAGCCCCCAGAGTCCGCCGAAAACAAATGCAGCCACCACCCCTGCCAGGACGTGGCCGGCGCCGAGAAATCCCAAATAGAGGCCCAGCAGTCCGGCAAGCTTGACGTCCCCGAAGCCCATTCCGGCCGGGCTGAGCAGCCGCAGGGCAAAAAACCCGATCCACAGCGCAGCGGCCCCCAGCAGCATTGCGCCGACACGCTCCGGTTCCCCGCCGGCCAGCGCGGCACCGGCCAGCAGCACGGCGGCTACCGGATAGGACGGCAGAACCACGGCGTTGGGCAGGCGGCGGGTACGGATGTCGATCAGGGCCAGCCGGACGGCGACGGCCGCAAACCAGGCGAGCGCAGCAGCTAGGAGCACCGCGGCAACGGATCCACCTAAACCACCGCTTCCACCGCCTGTGCCCGCTGCCCAATAGCCCGCCAGGATGCCCACCATGGGACCACCGTAGCCCCAGGCCCGGCCGGTTCAGGCGGCCGGGCCGGCGGCTGTGGAAAAGCTAGCCGATCTGTCCTTCCTCCAACAGCTCGGTCACCAGCGCGGCAATCGGCGAGCGCTCCGACCGGGTGAGCGTCACGTGTCCAAAGAGCGGATGGCCCTTGAGCGTCTCCACCACGGCGGCCACGCCGTCGTGCCGGCCCACCCGCAGGTTGTCCCGCTGGGCGACGTCGTGGGTCAGGACCACCTTGGAGTTCTGTCCGATCCGTGACAGGACCGTGAGCAGGACGTTCTTCTCCAGGGACTGTGCCTCGTCCACGATCACGAAGGCGTCGTGAAGTGAACGGCCCCGGATGTGGGTCAGCGGCAGCACCTCGAGCATGCCGCGGTCCAGGACCTCCTCCACCACCTCCACGGAGACCAGTGCCTCGAGGGTGTCGAAGACCGCCTGGCCCCAGGGGCCCATTTTCTCGGACTCAGTGCCGGGCAGATAGCCAAGCTCCTGGCCGCCCACGGCGTAGAGCGGCCGGAACACCATCACCTTGCGGTGTTCCCCGCGTTCGAGCACCGCTTCCAGCCCGGCGCACAGGGCCAGCGCGGACTTGCCCGTTCCTGCCCGGCCGCCCAGCGAGACAATGCCCACCTCCCGGTCCATCAGCAGGTCGATAGCCAGCCGCTGCTCGGCCGACCGTCCATGCAGCCCGAAGACGTCCCGGTCCCCCCGGACCAGCCGCAGCCGCTTATCCGCGCCCACCCGCCCCAGCGCCGACGCCCGCCCGGCCATCAGCACCGTTCCGGTGTTGACGGGCAGGTCCGCGGCTTCGGGGATCAGCAGCGGCTGGTGGTCGTACAGCAGCGCCATATCGGCGTCGGAGATTTCCAGTTCCGCCACTCCGGTCCAGCCCGAATCCCGGACCAGTTCGTTGCGGTATTCATCCGCTGCCAGTCCCATCGCCGAGGCCTTCACCCGCATGGGCAGGTCCTTGGACACCACTGTCACGTTCCGGCCGCCGTCGGCCAGGCTCTTGGCCACGGCGAGGATCCGGCTGTCGTTGTCGCTGCCCCGCATACCCGCGGGCAGCACGTCCGTGGAGATGTGGTTCAGTTCCACCCGCAGCGTGCCGCCGCTCTCCCCCAACGGGATAGGTGCCCCGAGCCCGCCGTGCTGGACCCGGAGGTCGTCCAGCAGCCGCAGCGCGTTCCGGGCAAAATACCCAAGCTCGGGATCCTGGCGCTTGCGCTCCAGTTCGGTGATGACCACCAGGGGAAGTATTACTTCATGTTCGGCGAAGCGGAGGATCGCCCGCGGATCGGACAATAGCACCGAGGTATCCAGCACAAAGCTGGCCCGCTCCTGTACTTGCTGTTCAGCTGCCACGTGGAACTCCCGTCAGGGGCGCCCCAGGGCCCCGGTCGCTGGATATATTCCATCTCGCTGTTGCGTTGGATGTTCCGCCCGCTGCCTCAGCCGGGCCGATAGCACCAAAGTACGCCCGCAGGCCTCAGCCCCGCAGCAGGACACGGCCGTTGGCGGCTGTGTCCTGGTAACCCGTTAGGAGCCGAAGCGCCGCTGCCGGCTGGCGTAGTCGCGCAGGGCACGCAGGAAGTCCACCCGGCGGAAATCCGGCCAGAGCGCTTCGCAGAAGTAGAACTCGCTGTAGGCGCTCTGCCACATCAGGAAGCCGGAGAGTCGCTGCTCACCGGAGGTCCTGATGACCAGTTCCGGGTCCGGCTGGCCGCGGGTGTAGAGGTATTCGGAAATCTTGGCGTCGCAGATTTCCTCGGTGACTTCCGCGATCCCCTTGCCTTCGGCTTCGGCGTCCCGCAGGAGTTCCTTGACGGCGTCGACGATTTCCCGCCGGCCGCCGTAGCCGATGGCCACGTTTACATGCAGCCCGTCGGCGTCGCCGGTGCTTTCGCCAAGCTCCGTGAGCTGTTTGGCCAGCCGTGACGGAAGGATCTCCAGGGCCCCTACCGGCTGGACCCGCAGGTTGCCCTCTTCGCCCAGGCGGTCCAGGGTGTTGCCGATGATATCCAGCAGCGGTTCCAGCTCGTCCGCGTCACGGTTGAGGTTGTCCGTCGACAGCATGTAGAGGGTCACCATCCGCACACCCAGTTCCTGGCACCAGCCCAGGAACTCCAGGATCTTGTCCGCTCCTGCCTGGTGCCCGTCGCTGGTAGGCGCGCCGGCGAGCTTGGCCCACCGCCGGTTTCCATCCACCATTACCCCGATGTGTTCGGGGATGCGGTCTCCAATCAGGGACCGCCGCAGCTTACGCTCGTAGTAGGCGTAGACAACACCGGGGAATTTCATTGTTTGCCTCACGTACCTGGGATCCGGAGCGGGCACCACCAAATGGTCCCGCTACCCCGGGTCTGCCCAAAGGATAAAAATCTTCTCCTAGGCTACCGCTAGCTTGGCTTGCCGAAGCGCAGATCGGAGCGGGCACGGGCTTACCCATCCATAAGTTACCCGAACGTAGGTTAGAATTTCCGTTATGGATTCGTCACCATTTTCCGCCCCTGCCTCTCGGGTTCCAGCCCAGCACGACCCGGAATCGAAGGCCGCACCCGGCCCCCTGGAAAACGCGGTTGAAGCAGTAGCCGAAGAACTGGAAATCAAGCCCCGCCTGCGCGGCTGGCTGCATGCCGGTGCCACTCCCCTCGCGCTGGCGGCCGGGATCATCCTGGTAGTCCTCGCTCCGACGACCGACACCCGGATCGCCTCCGCAATCTATGCCTTCACCGGCGTGCTGTTGTTCGGCACCAGCGCCGTCTACCACCGCGGCAACTGGTCCCCGAAGGTGAAAACGGTGCTCAAGCGCCTGGACCACACCAACATCATGCTGGTCATTGCCGGCTCATACACCCCGCTGGCCTGGTCCCTGCTGCCCCGGGACACCGCCGTGACCCTGCTGTCGATCATCTGGGCCGGCGCCCTGGTCGGTGTCGCGTTCCGGCTCCTGTGGCTGCATGCTCCCCGCTGGCTGTACACGCCCGTGTACATTGCCCTGGGCTGCGCCTCGCTGTTCTACATTCCGGATTTCTACGCAGCCAACCCGACGTCAGCCATCCTCATCTGCGTGGGTGGTGCCATGTATATTGCCGGTGCCGTTATGTACGCCATGAAGAAGCCCAATCCCTCGGTGGATTGGTTCGGCTTCCATGAGATTTTCCACGCCTTTACCCTGGCTGGATTCGCCGCCCACTACATCGCCATCATGATGGCCGTCCGCTCGGTCACCGGCTAGGAACGCAGCGCGCTGAACTGGGCCGCCAGGTCCTCCGGGTCGGATACCGGGCGGTTGCAGGCCATCCCGCGGCACAGGTAGGCCAAGGCTCCCCCGTCCGGTGCGGGCCGGTCACGCAGCAGCGGCACCGCCGTCTCCCCACCGGGTCCGCTGGCCACGACGACGGCGGGACCGCCCGCTGCCCGCCCGGCCCGGAGCAGCTGCCGCACCAGCACAGGATCGCTGCCCGTGACGGCCAGTTCCCGCGGTCCCTCCAGCGCCTGCACGAGGACGGACATCGCCCACCCGCCTGCGCGCGGGGCCCGTGCCGCCACCAGCTGGACGTGGGCCAGCAGTGCTTCTGCGAGCGCGCGGTGCCGGGAGGAACCGGAATAGGCCGCATACGTCACCAGCACGCCGGCAAACAGCGCTGTGCCGCTGGGAGCGGGGCCGTCCATCGGATCCGCTGCTGAGAGCGATCCCTGCGCGGCTGCCAGCTGGTCCGTGCGTACAGCGGTGTCCTGCAGGACCCCGTCCACGATGAAGCGCTGCTCGGCGGCCAGGACCAGCTCCTCTGCCGCGTGGTACCACTGTTCCTCACCGGTGGCGGCGAAGAGCGCAAACAGCCCCTCGGCCGCACCGGCATAATCTTCGAGCAGGCCTTCAATGCCGGAGGCGGTGCCGGCATGGGACACCCGGGACAGCAGACCGTTGCGGTAGTGGACGCGCAGCAGGTATTCCGCGGCGTCCCGTGCCAGGTCCAGCAGGCCTGCTGCCTTGTCCCCCGCGTCTCCGGCGTCGTCGAGGGCCAGCGCGGCGTCGGCCAGGCCCGCGATGGCCAGCCCGTTCCACCCTGCCACCACTTTGTCGTCGCGGTCCGGCTGGGGCCGCCGGTCCCGTACCGCCAGCAGGGCGGGCCGGATCCGCTGCCAGAGCAGCTCCTCCTCAGGCTCCAGGCTGCGGCCGAAGTGCAGGGTGGACCCGCCCTCCGCCATTCGGCCGGTTTCCAGGTCCAGCAGGGAAAGGACCGCATCGGCGTCGGCGCCGGAATCGGCCAGGACAGTGCGGAGCTCGTCGGGAGTCCATACATAGGTGGCGCCTTCCCGGCGGTGCCCGTCCACGAGGGTATCCGCGTCGAGCGAGGACGCGAATCCTCCCCCCTCCACGCGCAGCCGCTTGGCCAGCCAGGCTGCAGTATCGGCGCTTACCTGCAGCGCAAGCTTCCGCTGGTCCTCCGTGGGTGCCGAGCGGCTCCAGTGTGCGTAGAGGCGCAGCAGCTGGGCATTGTCGTAGAGCATTTTCTCAAAGTGCGGAATGGCCCAGGCCCGGTCCACGGTGTACCGGGCGAAGCCGCCTTCGAGCTGGTCGTACAGTCCGCTGCGGGCCATGGTTTCCAGGGTGCGGTCAGCCACGGACGCGGCGGCGCCGGCGGCCGGCCGGTCAGTCGATCCGTATACCAGCAGGAACCGCAGCAGGGGCGACGGCGGGAACTTCGGTGCACCGCCCAGGCCGCCGAAACGCTGGTCAACTTGTTCCAGAACCGCGTCCACCGCGGCCTCGAGCACTTCGCCCGAGAGCGGACCGGATTCGGGAGTCACCTCGAGGCTCCCGATCAGCCGGCGGTTTCCCGCCTGGGCGGAGGCCAGGTGGGCGGCGATCTGCGCCGCGCTTGCTTCGACTTCGGCCGGGCGGTCCCGCCAGGCGGAGGAAACAGCTTCCAGGACCTGCTGGAAGGACGGCATGCCCTGCAGCTGCCGGGGCGGAAAATAGGTGCCGGCATAGAAGGTGCGGCCGTCCGGAAGGGTAAACACGCTCATCGGCCAGCCGCCCTGGCCGGTCAGTGCCTGCGTCGCTGCCATGTACACGGCGTCGACGTCGGGACGTTCCTCGCGGTCCACCTTCACCGACACGAAGTTCTCATTCAGGTACTGCGCCGTGGCGGCATCCTCGAACGATTCGTGCGCCATGACGTGGCACCAGTGGCAGGCCGCGTAACCCACGGAGATGAAGACGGGAACATTCCGGCGCCGGGCTTCAGCGAAGGCTTCCTCACCGAAGGGCCACCAGTCGACGGGGTTGTCCGCATGCTGGCGGAGGTAGGCCGACGCTTGGTTCCTCAGTCTTTCAGCCATGGCATTCCCGCTACCGCAGGTGGTCCCACGTGGTGTCGCGGTCCGCGGGATCATCCACGGCCTTGTCCATGGGAAGCGCCGTCCGGGAGGGATCCGGCCGGCCGGAGGCGTCGCGCTCGGCGGCTTCCTGGGTGGCCAGCACCTGTTCGCGGTACCGGACCCGGCGGATCCGTTTGGTCATATCGCGGATCAGGAAAATGATCGCAATCACCACGAAGAGCGTGAAGAGGAACCCCAGCGTGCCCGGGGTGACGTCTTCTGCGGCAACTCCAGGCGCGAGGGACTCCTCGGGTGCCGGGGTGGCGGCCGTAGCCAGGCTGTACAGGAAGTTCACGGTATATCTCTCTTTTAGCCAATACTGCGGCGGAACCTACGTTCCTAGGGTCTATCGTATGCCAGCGAACAGGTCGGTTTCCGGCAGTTCGGTTTCCACACGCGACTCAATCAGGGAGTAGTCCTCCCAGGGCCAGACCTTGCGCTGCAGATCCGGGCTGACCGCGAAAAAGAAGCCGTTCGGATCCACCTGCGTGCGGTGGCTGCGCAGGGCTTCGTCCCGGACTTCGAAGAAGTCGCCGCACTCGATCTGCGTGGTGGTCGCATGAGTGGGAGCGGGCGGCTGGTGGCCTTCCGCATCGGTTTCCTGCCAGGCGGCGATCCGCTCGGCGTACGGGGACTGCAGGCCGGCTTCTTCCAGGGCAAAGTGCAGGGCACGGAACCGCTCCGGGTTGAAGGCCCGGTCGTAGTAGAGCTTCGACGGCTCCCACGCGGACCCTGTCCCGGGGTACCGCTCCGGATCGCCGGCCGCGGCGAACGCCTCCACGGCGACCTTGTGGGCCATGATGTGGTCCGGGTGCGGGTAGCCGCCGTTTTCGTCGTAGCTGATGATGACGTGCGGACGGAACTCGCGGACCAGCTTCACCAGGGGTGCCGCAGCCCGTTCCAACGGCTGCAGCGCGAAGCAGCCGAAGGGCAGGTCCGGCAGCGGATCCCCCTCGGGCAGGCCGGAATCGGCGAATCCAAGCCAGCGGTGCTGGATCCCCAGGGCCGCCTGTGAAGCAGCCATTTCACGCCGGCGCAGTCCGGCCAGGTCCCGCTTGCCGGCGGGATCATCTTCGGCACCGGGGTTAAGGATGGATCCCCGTTCCCCTCCGGTGCAGGTGGCAACCATCACTTCGACGCCGGCAGCGGCGTAGGAGGCCATCATGGCCGCGCCCTTGCTGGCCTCGTCGTCGGGGTGGGCATGCACCGCGAGCAGGCGCAGCGGGGCGGTAGGCCGGGAATCGGTGCTTTCGCGGGCAGACAAGGCAACTCCTGAGGTAAGCGGAAAACAGCGGTGGAATCGAGAAGCTAAAATGGGCCTGTGAGCACTTCGGAAGGTCAGCCCGTGACGTCGGCACCCCATCAGCCGGACGTTTCCACGTCCGAGTCCAGATTAGCCAATCGCTACGGCGCTCCAAACCGGCGCTTGTCTCGGCGGGCGCGGATCATCGGAACGGCGGCCGCGGTGACCGCCGGCGTAGTGGCCGCGGCGTGGATGAACATCCCCGCCTCCACCGGAACGGTCACGTCCAAGGATGTGGGCTACACCTTGCCAGAGGACGGCCGCGTGACGGTGGATTTCAAGGTCGACAAATCCGCCGGCAGCACCGCTGCCTGCGCCATCCAGGCGCTCAACGAAAGTTACGCCGTCGTGGGTTGGAAGACGGTGGTCCTGGGACCGGATGCTCCGGAAAGCAGCACCCAGCGGGTTGAACTCCGCACGGACTCCCCGGCGGTGACCGGCGGCGTGTCCTCCTGCTGGATAGTGGATGAGGGCTAAAGCCCCATAAGACGTCCCGCCCGGCATATTGGGTTATGTGCGCGGGCAAACTACTATGGGAACTTACGACATGCCCCGCCCAGGTGTCCGGCTGGTCTTTGGTAGACATTCCAAACCAGTTGGTCTCCGCCCGGCGGGGTCTTTGCTTGTCAGGCCAATCCGGCCGGCGGGCATTCAGCCATGCCGGACCAAACGATGGCCCGGACGTTTATATAAGGAGATACCCGTGTCAACCAACAGCGCATCTGTCGCCTGGCTCACGCAGGAGTCTTACGACCGCCTGAAGGCGGAACTGGATCACCTGTCCGGCCCCGGTCGGACCGAAATCGTGGCCCGCATCGAGCAGGCGCGGTCCGAGGGCGACCTCAAGGAAAACGGCGGCTACCACGCAGCCAAAGAGGAACAGGGCAAGGCTGAGGCCCGGATCCGGCAGCTGACGCAGCTCCTTGAAAGTGCACAAGTTGGTGAATCTCCGGCCGACGACGGCGTCGTAGAGCCGGGCATGCTGGTGGAAGCCCGCGTCGCCGGCGACGTGGAGACCTTCCTGCTGGGCAGCCGCGAGATCGCCGGCGACGGCAACATCGACGTCTACAGTGAAAAGTCTGCGCTGGGTGCGTCCATCCAGGGCCTCAAGGCCGGGGACAGCACTACCTACACCGCGCCGAACGGCAAGAACATCTCCGTAGAAATCATCTCCGCCAAGCCCTACACCGGGTAGGTTTTCCCCGGTTCGATGGTGGCGGGCTCTCCTACGGGAGGGCCCGCTTTTGCGTTGATGCCCGGCGGTCGTGCCGCAGCACGACGGCGGCCAGCACGCCGCCCGCTGCCCCGAACAGGTGCGCCTGCCAGGAGACGCCCAGTGCGGTGGGGAAAAGGCCCCAGAGAATTGATCCGTACATCAGGAACAGCACGGCGCTGAGCAGGATCTGGCCGGTGTTGCGGTTGTAGAAGCCGCGGACGATCAGATACGCGAATAGTCCGAACACCACGCCGGAGACGCCTACGGTCAGCCCGCTGCCGAACAGCCAGACTCCGATTCCCGAGCACAGCCAGGAAATGGCCAGCACCGCGACAAACCGCCGCACCCCTTCCAGCAGGGTCAGGAACGAAAAGACGATCAAGGGCAGCGTGTTGCCCAGGAGATGCGTCGTTCCGGCGTGGAGCAGCGGGGCGAACACCACGCCGTCGAGCCCCTCAAGCTGCCTCGGCAGGATTCCCAGCAGCGGAAAGAGGACCGGTTTGAAGAGCAGCGTGAGCAGGTAGACCGCCCAGAGCACGGCGGCGAACAGGAGCGACCCGGCCAGGGCGGTGCGTGCACGAGAGGCAAACATGGCTTAGCCGGCCAGTACGACGGGTTGGAATCCAACAGTGCGCAGGTTCTTCAGCACCAGTTCGCAGTGCTCGTGGCCCTTTGTTTCCATGTTGATGGTGATCGCTACGTCTCCCATGCTGATTGATCCTCCTACCCTTGTGTGGTCCACTCCGGTGACGTTGGCGTCCGATTCCGCGATGATCCGGGAGATGGTTGCCAGCGACCCCGGACGGTCGTCAAGGAGGATGCGGACCACCAGGTAACGGCCCGCAGCCGCCAGTCCCCGCTGGATGACCTTCAGCATCAGCATCGGGTCGATATTGCCGCCGGACAGGATTACCGCCGTATTTCCGGGATTCTCTATCTTCCCTTCCATCAGCGCAGCCACTCCCACGGCCCCCGCCGGTTCCACGACCATCTTGGCACGCTCGAGGAGGAAAATCAGCGCGCGGGCAAGGGCATCCTCGCTCACGGTCACCACATCGTCCACCAGTTCACGGATGATCGAGAAAGGCAGTTGTCCGGGCCGCCCGACGGCGATGCCGTCCGCTATGGTGCTGACCCTGGTGAGGGGCACCAGTGCGTCAGCGGCCAGCGAGGGCGGATAGGAGGCTGCATTTTCCGCCTGCACCCCGATGATCCGGATCTCACGGCCCAGTTCCCGTGCACGCGACTTAATCGCGACGGCGACGCCGGCGAGGAGGCCGCCGCCTCCCACCCCCATCAGCACGGTGTCCAGGTCCGGTATCTGGTCCAGGAGCTCAAGGCCGATAGTCCCCTGCCCTGCCACCACGTCCACGTTGTCGAACGGATGGACAAAAACGGCGCCCGTTTCGTCGGAGTACCGCTGGGCCTCTGCCAGGGCCTCGTCGACGGTATGGCCGTGAAGGATGACTTCCGCGCCGTGCCCCCGGGTGGCGGCCAGCTTGGGCAGCGCCACTCCCTGCGGCATGTAGATCCGGGCGGAAATGCCCAGACGCGCCGCAGCCACGGCCACGCCCTGTGCGTGGTTGCCGGCAGAGGCGGCCACCACGCCCCGGGCTTTGTCCGCAGGGGACAGCTTGGCCATGCGCACGTAGGCACCGCGGACTTTGAAGGACCCTGCCCGCTGGAGGTTTTCGCATTTGAGGTGCACCGGTGCACCGGTTTCGCGGGCCAGCGCCCGTGATGACTCGACGGGGGTGTGGGCAATGACTCCGTCGAGGAGCTTTGCCGCAGCCCGGATATCATCCAGGGTGACGGGCAACTGCGACAGATCGGTCATGGGCGGCGCTCTTCCTTTGTAGCCAACGTATCCTCCGTGTCGGAACCGTGTTCCGCCGACGCAGGGTTATCGCCGTCGTCGTTCTCTTGCCCCTCCGGGTCCATAGCCGGGTCGTCCTCCCAGCCGCGGGCCGCTATGTAGCGGACCATCGTGTTGAGAATGGCCAGCAGCGGCACTGAAAACAGGGCTCCGGGAACCCCCGCGGCGAGGGTGCCGCCCGTAACTGCCAGGATCACGGCCAGGGGGTGGAGGGAGACGGCCCTGCCCATAACCAGCGGCTGGAGGATGTGGGATTCCAGTTGCTGGACCAGCAGGACGATGCCCAGCATGATCAGCGCGTTGACTCCGCCGTTTGCCACCAATGCCAGCAGGACGGCCACGAAGCCGGTGACAAACGCACCGACCAACGGAACGAACGAGCCCAGGAACACCAAAACCGCGAGAGGCAGGGCGAGGGGAACACCGATGAGGGCTGCGCCGCCGCCGATGCCGATGGCATCGATGAGCGCCACCACCACCTGCACCCGCACGTAGTTGACCATGGATTCCCAGCCGTGGATGCCGGCTCCGTAGGCGGCGGGCCTTGCCCGGCGCGGCAGCAGTCCGGAAGTGAACTCCCAGATCCGGCGGCCGTCCAGCAGGAAGAAAACCAAGGCGAAGAGGGTCAGCAGGATGCCGGCGGCGAAGTGCCCGGCGCTGCTGCCCACGCTCAGGGCGCCGGAGAGGATGTTCGCCGAATTGTCCTGCAGCGTGGTGGTGGCTTCGTTGAACAGCGAGTCCATGTCACCGGCGGTGATGTTCAACGGACCGTCGGACAGCCAGCCCTGGATCTGGCGGACCCCCGCAAGCGTTTCTCCCCAGAGGTCCCGGAACCCGAGGGCAAGCTGCCGTCCCACCAAGGTCAGGGCAGCGATAACGACGCCGAGGAAGGCCACGATGGTCACGGCAACCGACAGGCCGCCGGGGAGCCGGTTCCGCCGCAGCCAACTCGAAACCGGTGACAGCAGCCCGGCCAGCAGGGCGGCGATCATCAGCGGAATGATCAGCAGCGAGAAGTGGCTGAGGATCCAGATAAGCCCGGCGCCGACGATCAGGACAATGCCGAGGCGCCAGGCCCAGGCGGCACTGACCCGCAGGGCGAAGGGGACCTCGTCGTTGTTGCGGTTGGAATTCGCCGCCGCCGCCTGCAGCGCGCGGGGCGCCGCTGTGCGTCGCGCATGGGGTTTCATGGGGCCATCTTTCCATACCGGGCGAGGGCCGGGACCCCTCTTTACGTGGCTATCCCCCGCTGTTACCTCACGCCGGGTCCAGCTCGGCGCGGATGCCCCAATGAGCGGAAAAGACCTGGCCCGGAGGCAGCCAGGCCAGCCCCTCCCCCGAGTTCAGGGCGTTGGCCGGTGCAGTCATCGGTTCCAGGGCCACCGCCCGGCGCTCCCCGGGGAACTTGTCGGTGACGAAAACGTGGACGTAACCGCATTCGGCTCCGGTCCAGAGACTCACCGTTCGTCCGTCCGGCGCGGTGAGCGTATGCCGGTGCGTGCCGGGGGCTGCCTCATCGAACGAAAGGTCCGTGTAGGCGCTGTCCAGTGCCAGATCCCCTACCCGGGCCCCGCCGCGGAGGTCCGCCGCTCCGGTTGGTTCCTGCCGCCCGTTGGGAATGAGCCGCTCATCAACAGTCAGCACGGTGGACGCGGACACTGTGAGCACCAGGTCTTCGGTCGGTACATCGCCGAGCCGAAGGAAGGGATGGGCACCGAGGGCAACGGGAGCGGCCGTGGAACCCACATTCGTCAGGCTTTGCTGCACCCGCAGGCCGCCGTCGTCGTCCAGGCTGTAGCGCGCACGGTGGGTGAGGTGGAAGGGATACCCGTGCTGCGGGAAGATCTCCGCACTGAGTTCCACGGCGCCCGACACCTGTTCCCGGACCGTGTAACCGGTATTGCGCAGCAGGCCGTGGCTGGCGTGCCCGCGGGAGGGCTCGGTGATGTCCAGCTGCTGGGTCTTCCCCGCCAGGGTCCAGCGTCCGTCTGCCGTCCGGTTGGGCCAAGGTGCCAGCAGCACCCCGTTGGCGGACGGGGGTATGGCGTTGTCCGGATACGTCTGCACCAGATCAACCCCGTTCACCGTGTACCGGCGCAGCGCGCCGGCCAGGGAGGCGATGACGGCGCGGGCATTGCCGCGGCTGATTTCATACTGCGCACCGGTGGCCGGGCTGGCCTCCGCCGGTGCGCTGCCGGTTGCGTTCATGCCACCCGATCTTACCCGTGCGCTTGGCCGTCACTCATCAAAATGCGTGTTGACCCGGTCGCTGACGGCCGCCACCACGCCTGCCGCGACATTGCGGATTTTGATGTTGCGGCTGTTCGAGACGCTGCGGAGGATGTCGATTGCGGCCTGCTGGCTGCACCCGTTCTGCCCCATGATGATGCCCGCTGCCAGGTCCACCACCGTCCGCGATTCCAGGGCGGCCTGGAGATTCGCCGCCCGGTTGGCCTGCGCATCTATCTGCAGGGCCAGCCGGAGAACCTTGGCCGTTTCGGCGGCAACCGCACGCGCACCGGCAATCTCGCCCGGGCCGAACGCGTGCATCCGCGCCGAATAGCAGCTGAGGACGCCGCGGTCCCCCTCCAGCGGGAGGGCGACGGCGGCAACCGACCGGATTCCGTTATCGGCTGCCTCGGCCAGCCCGGGCCAACGCTGCTCCGCGCCCAGATCCGTCACCACGACGTCGGGTCCGCCGCCAAGCACCGTCCCGCCCGGGCTGCCTGGACCATGCTCTGCACGGGCTGCCGGTATTCCCGGGGTCCGGACGGTGAGCAGCGGCCGCCGGCTTCGTTCCACGGCGATCGAACAGCCGTCCGGTGCAGACAGGCCCAGCCGTCGGGCAGCAACGCCGGCGGCAACGGACAGGAATACCTCGGTATCCGTTCCGGCCAACAGGGCGGCAACGAGCTCCTCGACCACCGGCTGCCGCTCAGATTCGGCCATCGAAGCCCCCTTTCCCGGTCCCCCAGCGGCCATGGTACGTCTGCAGGAGGAGGGTGCCCAGAGTCCAGCCTCTTAAACGGCGGAAGGACCGCAGGCAGTGCCTGCGGTCCTTCCGGTAGTACTACCGATGTGTCGTCGCCGGGAACGTCTAGTCGTTGCCTCGGAGAATCGACAGGAGACGGATGATCTCCACGTACAGCCACACCAGCGTCACGGTCAGGCCGAACGCAGCGGTCCAGGAGTAGCGCTCCGGGGTGCCGGCCTTGACGCCCTGCTCAATGGACGTGAAGTCCATGATGAGCGAGAACGCTGCCAGGCCGATGGCCAGGACACCGATGAAGACGCCCAGGGGAATCCCGAAGATCTCCACGCTGCCCCGCAGGCCCCACGGGTCCTGCACGCCGCCGAAGATCATCAGCCCGACGTTGAGCAGCGAGAAGACCGCGTAGCCGATGATGGCGATCATAAAGAAGCGGACGGCCTTGGGAGTGGCGCGCACCTTACCGCTGCGGAACAGCACGAGGGTGACCGCGAAGACTGCCAGCGTGCCCAGCACTGCCTGCAGGCCGACGCCCGGGTAGGCATTGTCCAGGACAGCGGTGAGACCGCCGAGGAACATACCTTCAAGGAAGGCGTAGGCCAGGATCAGTGCGGGAACCGGCTCACGCTTGAAGGAGTTCACCAGGCCCAGGACGAAACCGCCCAGGGCGCCCAGGATCATCAGTCCGCCGCCCATTCCCGGCAGCAGGAAGGTCGGAACTGCGGCACCCACCAGGACCATCGCCAGGCAGAACACCGTCTTCATGATGACGTCGTCGTAGGTCATGCGGCCCATGTCGGACGGCTTCGCCGAAGGTGCCGTGTAAAGATCCTGCAGCTGCTGGGGGGTCATGTAGCTGTTATCTGTTGCCAGGGAGCCCGTAGCGGTACCGCCGCGGGTCTGGGAACGGAAGTTTTTTCCGTTGAATACCGGATTTCCGCCAAGTGCCATTGAATCTGTCCTCCATCTGGGGGCTGTTTCAGCCCAGCCTACCAAGTACAACGTGCACAGGGGGCGGCGGATTCCCGCGGAACTGCCGCCTGGCGGTAACAGTTTGGTACCGCCGGTCCCCACGGGGGAAGGCTTCGCTTGCGTTGCCGCAACGGAGTCGTTACCCGATTGCGACATGCACGCCGGGAGAAAGGTCACTGCCGGAAACATTCTGTAGGTACCATGTTCTCCAATCGGTGACCTGTGTCACATCTGCCCGCCTGCGCGCCGTTCCTTCGGTTCCGCAGCCCTGCGTGGAGGTTTCAAAACTTGGTAAGAACATCGGCGCTGACCCGTTATCTGGGGATGCTAGCGGCCGTGGCAGCAATGTTTGCTGCCCTGCTGCTCGCGGCTCCAGCCGCGTCCGCAACAACTGCAACGCCTGACGCCTCGCCGTCAGCCACCAGTCCCGCCCCCGCAGACGGGGCGGACTACCGCGACCGGATCAGCGGCGTCATCAAGAATGAGGGCACTCCGCTGGAGGGGGTGAAAATCACCGCGACCGGCAACGGGTACGAGGGCGAAGCCGTCACCGGCGCAAACGGCTCCTGGTCCATCGGCGTCCCGCAGCAGGGCGCGTATGAAGTGGAGCTGGACGAATCCACCCTTCCGGACGGTGTCGCCCTGGCGGAAGGCCAGCAGAACCCGCGCACCGTCACCTTCGCCAACACCACCAACATCACCACCCTGTTCCTGCTGGGTGAAGGCATCGTGCTGCAGGAGGAAAGCTTCGGGTCCCTGCTTCTCGAGCGCGCCGTGGCGGGCCTGAGCTTCGGACTCCTGCTGGCGCTGAGCGCCGTTGGGCTCTCGCTGATCTTCGGCACCACCGGCCTGACCAACTTCGCACATGGAGAAATGGTGACGCTGGGCGCCATCCTGGCCTTCGCCTTCGCCTCACTGGGCATGCCGCTCTGGGTCGCGCTTCCGCTGGCGGTAGTGGGCGGTGCGGCATTTGGCTACGTGCAGGACGCCGGGATCTGGAAACCGCTGCGGCGCCGCGGCACGGGCCTGGTGCCCATGATGATCGTCAGCATCGGCCTGGCCGTGGCGGTCCGCTACACCGTGCTGTTCTTCTTTGGGGGCGGTACACAGCAGCTGCCGGGCTCCCAGAGTCCGATATTGGAACTCGGACCCGTGTCCATTCCCCGGAATACCCTGGTGTCCCTGATCGTCAGCCTGGCCGTCATCCTGGTGGTCGCGCTCCTGCTGCTGCGCACCCGGATCGGCAAGGCCACCCGGGCCGTGGCGGACAACCCCGCCCTGGCCGCGGCGTCGGGCATTGACGTGGACCGGGTCATCCGGCTCGTCTGGGTCATCGGCGGAGCCCTTGCCGCCATGGGCGGCATCCTCTGGGCGTACTACCGACCGGGTGTTTCCTTCAACATGGGCCAGCAGATCCTGCTGCTGATCTTCGCCGGTGTGACCCTCGGCGGTCTCGGCACGGTCTTCGGCGCACTGGTCGGTTCCGTCCTGGTGGGTCTCTTCGTGGAAATCTCCACCCTCTGGCTGGAGGCGGACCTGAAATACGTCGGCGCCCTGGTCATCATGATTCTTGTCCTGCTGGTCCGGCCGCAGGGACTCCTCGGCCGCCGCGAGCGCATAGGTTAGGGGCTTAGTTACAGATGGATTTCGCCAATATTCTTCTCGGTGCCTTCAACGAGATCATCAGCCCCACCACGGCCGCCTACGCGCTGGCCGCCCTCGGCCTGGCCGTGCACTTCGGCTACACCGGACTGCTGAACTTCGGCCAGGCAGGCTTCATGGCCGTCGGTGCGTACGGTTTCGCCATACCTATCCTGTCCTTTAACGCCCCGCTGCCGCTGGCGCTGCTGATCGCCCTGCTGGCATCCGCAGTGTTTGCCGTCATCCTGGGCATACCCACGCTTCGCCTCCGTGCGGATTACCTGGCAATCGTCACCATTGCAGCCGCCGAGATCATCCGGTACATCGTCACCACCAACTCCATGACTCCGGTAACGGGATCTGCCAACGGCCTCGCCGCGTTTACCGGCAGCTTCTACGACCTCAATCCGATCCCGGCCGGCTCCTACAGCCTCGGCCCCGTCTCGATGAACGAGCGGGACCTATGGATCCGCATCGTGGCCTGGGTGATGGTGATTCTCGCCTGCCTCCTGGTCTGGATGCTTATCCGCAGCCCTTGGGGCCGTGTCGTCAAGGGCATCCGCGAAGATGAAAACGCCGTCCGCGCCCTGGGAAAAAACGTGTATGCCTACAAAATGCAGGCACTGATTATCGGTGGCCTGCTGGGCACCCTCGCCGGCATTATCTTCACCCTCCCCCGGGATGCGGTGCAGCCGGCGAACTACGGCACGGAACTCACCTTCTACCTCTACACCGCCCTTCTTCTGGGCGGAATGTCCACCGTCCTGGGCCCGGTCCTGGGCTCCATGATCTTCTGGGCCATCCTGTCCCTGACCCAGGGCGTGCTTTACGGCGCCATTGAATCCGGGTACATCACCTTCATCACCATTTCTCAAGCAGGCCAGATCCGCTACATCCTTGTGGGCGTGGCCCTGATGCTGCTGATGATCTTCCGGCCCCAGGGCATCCTGGGCAACAAGAAGGAGCTGTCGTTCGCATGAGCCACCAAGCAGACGAGCCCCGGGCGGAGGCGCGCGCCTCAGGGGCGCACGCAGCCGGCCCGGAAGCGGAAGCACCCCTCGCCGCTCCCGTCGCTCCGGCGGCCGCGGCCAACGAATACATGGACGACACCCGTCCCATCGCACAAGGTGAGATCGGCCCTGGATGTGCCAAGCGGGATCCGATCCTGGTGGCGGAAAACGTCACCCGGACCTACGGCGGCATCAATGCCGTGGATGTGGAGCACGTGGAGATTCCGCGGCATAAGATCACCGCGCTGATCGGCCCCAACGGTGCCGGGAAAACGACTCTTTTCAACCTGCTGACCGGCTTCGACACGCCCCAGTCGGGCACCTGGCAGTTCGAGGGCAAAGACCTGGCCGGGGTCTCCGCCTACAAGGTGGCACGCCTTGGCATGGTCCGCACCTTCCAGCTGACCAAGGTCATGGGCAAGCTGACGGTCTTGGAGAACATGCGCCTGGGTGCCACCGCCCAGCCGGGGGAATCCCTCTGGCGCGCTTTGCTGCCCCCGCTGTGGCGCAGCCGGGAAACGGAAATCACCGAGCAGGCCGATGTGCTCCTGGCCAAGTTCAAGCTCGACACCAAGCGGACCGACTATGCTGCTTCCCTCTCCGGGGGACAGCGCAAACTGCTGGAAATGGCCCGGGCCCTGATGGTCCGTCCCAAACTGGTGATGCTGGATGAACCCATGGCCGGAGTGAACCCGGCATTGACCCAATCCCTGCTGGACCACATCAAGAACCTGAAGGCCGAGGGCATGACCGTCCTGTTCGTGGAACATGACATGCACATGGTCCGACACATTGCCGACTGGGTGATCGTTATGGCTGAGGGCAAGGTGGTGGCCGAAGGACCGCCGGCCGAGGTGATGAAGGACCAGGCCGTGATCGACGCCTACCTGGGCGCTCACCACGACGTCGACCTCGCCGATTCCGAAGGCTTTGAAAAGCTGGAGGCGGAACTGGAGCACGACGCCGAGTCATCGGTAGGAACCGAACGCAGCAGCGGACCCGCTGGAGCATCAGCCCTGCGGCAGGACGAACGGAAGGACCAGGCATGAGCGCCAAGGCATTCGACGGTGATTCCGTCGTCAAGGTGACCGACCTCGTGGCGGGATATCTGCCGGGGGTAAACATCCTCAACGGCTGCAGCATCGAGGCCCGGCGCGGGGAACTGATCGGGATCATCGGACCCAACGGGGCCGGCAAGTCCACCCTGCTCAAGGCAATGTTCGGTTTGGTCAAGGTGCATTCCGGGACAGTGGTGGTCCGCGGCCAGGACCTCACCGGGCTCAAGGCCAACAAACTGGTCAGCCGGGGTGTGGGGTTTGTCCCCCAGAACAACAACGTTTTCCCCTCACTGACCATCGAGGAGAACCTGCAGATGGGGGTCTTCCAGGCGCCCAAGACGTTTCGGGAACGCTTTGATTTTGTCTCCGGGATTTTTCCGGAGCTGGGCAAGCGCCGCGCCCAGCGGGCCGGATCGCTCTCCGGCGGAGAGCGCCAGATGGTCGCCATGGGCCGGGCCCTGATGATGGATCCCGCTGTCCTGCTGCTGGACGAACCGTCTGCCGGGCTGTCCCCCGTCAAGCAGGACGAAGCGTTCCTTCGAGTGCATGAGATCAACCGGGCGGGGGTCTCCGTGATCATGGTGGAGCAGAATGCCCGCCGCTGCCTGCAGATCTGCGACCGCGCATACGTGCTGGACCAGGGCCGGGACGCCTACACCGGAACCGGGCGTGAGCTGATGCAGGATCCAAAGGTCATCCAGCTCTACCTGGGCACCTTGGCCGACACCGCCTAGCCCCGGCCCGCCGGAACCCTCCGCGGCTGCGGAAGGCGCCGTCAAAGGACAGCCAGGCGCAAAGAAGAAGCCCCCGCCGGAACCGGCGGGGGCTTCTTCTTTGGTGTTTTGCTTCAGCTACAGCTGGCCCGCTTCGGAGCGGCTCGGCTGCGGCTTGTTGTCGGCGTCGTACTGGTAGATACCGATAAAGGCTTCGGTCGGGTCACCGTTCTCGTCGAAGGAAACCGGGCCGGAGTAGCCGTCATAGTCGATGTCACCGCCGTCGCGCAGGATCGTGACGCATCCTGCGAAGTCGAAGCACTTTTCACCGTCCTTGGACAGCCCCTCAAGCTCGGCGGCCATTGCCTTGCTGTCCGTGCTGCCTGCCGCCTCGGCTGCGAGGGCGAGCAAGGTAACCGCGTCGTAGCTTTCGCCGGCGTAGGTCAGGTCCGTCAGGGCCGGGTCAACGGCGAGCAGCGAGGCCAGGAAGTCCTCGGAGGGGAACGATCCGGGGCGGGTGCCCTGGGCGCCTTCAAGGGTTCCGGGTTCGAAGTCCTTGCTGTAATCCGATGCGTTGCCGTCCACGAAGAACAGCTGGCCTGGGTCAACGCCCTTGGCCGACAGCAACGGCACGATGCTCTTGGACTGGTCGAAGCTGATAACCACAATGGCGTCCGGCTTTGCCGCCACCACCGAGTCGACCTGGCTGCTGAACTGCGAGTCGCCCTCGTTGAACATCTCCTCGACAACAACCTGGCCGCCGGCTGCTTCCACCGAGTCTTTAATGTTGCCCTGCAGGCCGGTGCCGTAGGCATCGTTCAGTACGATCATGCCCACGGTCTGCGCGCCGCAGGTCATGATGTAGTTGCCGAGCGTACGGCCCTGCATCACGTCGGAGGGTGCGGTACGCCAGTACAGTCCGTTGTCATCCCAGGTGGTGAAGTCCGGTGAGGTATTCGCCGGCGAGAACTGGATGACTCCGGCGCCGGTGATGTTGCCGATCACCGTCTTGGACACACCCGAGGATGCCGCGCCGACAATGGCGCTGACGTCCTGGCTGAGCAGATCGTTCACCGACTGCGTGGCAATGTCGGTGGTGGTGTCACCGGAGTCGCGGTGGGTGATCTCGATCGGCTGCCCCAGGACACCGCCAACCGCGTTGATTTCCTCAACTGCCAGGTTGGTGCCGGCGATTTCCGGCGGGCCGAGGTAGGCAAGCGAACCGGTGGTGGGCAGCAGCGTGCCGATCTTCAGCGGTACGTCCGTGGTGCCCGTGGAGGCGGGCACTGCCGCAGGATCACCCTTGGCGCCCGGGTCTTCCCCAGTTCCTCCTTGGCTTTCCGGGCAGGACAGGCCCGAAGCAGCCGCGGTTTCCGACTCTGCGGACGTTTCTTCAGCGGACGATTCCCCGCTGCCGCCGCTGCAGCCGCTGGCGAACATTGCGAGGCCCAGCCCAAGGGCGGCGATCTTGGCGGTGCGGGCGTATCCCGTGCCCATGCCAAGACCACTGGCAGTGCGTAGTGCAGTCATAAAAGTTTCTCCCCGATCGAAAGGCGGGTGCCTTTGACGCAAATACCAGGTGTTCCTGATTAGAAGAAAAGCTAGTAGATCATTGTGTCGAATATAAGAGGCTGGGGTTACAGCCTTGTAACGCTCGTCACATTCCAACATTGTTCCCCTTGCCGGGAAGTGCGCGTTAGCCCTATACGATGGCCGTAGAACCGTTATCTTGGGGGAAACAATGCACATTCCGCGCCTGTCCACTGCCGCTTCCGCACTTCCGATCGCTGCCCTGCTCCTGATGGGGCCTGTTTCTCCGGCACAGGCCCTGGAGTGCGCGCCGGGCTACCTTCCCGCCGTCGTCGACGGGGTCGAGACGTGCGTCGTCAGCACCTACAGCCCCGCAGTGCCGGTGCCGTCCTACAATCCGGGCGAAAGCCACTACGATCCGTCGACCGGCAACTATTCGGAAGCGGTTCCCGCGGTCCCCGTTCCGGCCGGTCCCTCCGCCCCCGCGGAGCCCACACCGGAAGCCACACCGTCCACCGTGCCGCCGTCTCCGGCTTCCACCGGCAGTACTGGTGGAACAACCGGCGGCGGAGCCGGAGGGAACTCTTCCGTCGGCACACCGTCACCGAGTTCCAGCCGGACAGCCAGCCCTTCGCCGTCCGCCACGGACGCGGTAGAGGAGGAACGTACCGCCTCGGATCTGGCGCTCCCGGCGATCGCGGCCGTCGTCATCCTCGGGCTGCTCGCCGGCGGACTGCTGCTGCGCCATCGCAACCGCTCACGCGACTAGCCGGACGGGGGGGGGGGGGTACCCCAGGTCGGACTCGAACCGACAACACACCGATTTTAAGTCGGTTGCCTCTGCCAATTGGGCTACTGGGGCTCTGCAATTGCCTTCCAAGCCTACTGGAAACGCGTGGACGGCAGGAAACACAACAACGGCGGCCCTCCTGCTGGAGGGCCGCCGTCGTCGTCTACGAACGAATGCGGAAGACTAGGCCTTCACGGCCGGCTTCTTAGCCGGCGTTGCTGCTTCCTCGAAGCCGCGGCGCGGGTCTTCCAGGTTGCGCAGCGACGTCAGGTCGCGGCCGTAGCTCACGTTCAGCAGCCAGCCCGAGATGACGCGGAACTTGCGCTCGAACATCGGCATGGCCAGGCCGTGGTAGCCGCGGTGTGCCAGCCAGGCCGGGAAGCCCTTCAGGCCGAAGCCCATGATGTTGGCGACACCCTTGTACTGGCCGAGACCGGCCACAGCGCCAAGGCTCTTGTGGTTGTACTCTTCCACGGTGCCGACGCCGTAGCGGGCAGCCATGATGTTCTTGGCCAGCAGCTTTGCCTGGCGGACGGCGTGCTGCGCGTTCGGGACGCAGAAGCCGCCTACACCGCCGCCGGAAAGATCCGGAACCGCGGAGACGTCGCCGGCAGCCCAGGCGCCGTCGATGGGGCCGTCGTCGCCGGTGATGCGCAGTTCGGCGTTGGCGCGGACACGGCCGCGCTCGTCGATCGGGAAGTCGGTGGCGCGCACCATCGGGTTGGCCTGCACACCGGCAGTCCAGATCAGCGTGTCAGCACCGAACTCGCCCGCCGGGGACTTGTCCGCCATGTTGATCAGCTTGAGGACGCCGCCTTCTGCGGACGCCAGCGACGTGTTCAGCAGGACCTCGATGCCCCGCTCACGCATGCTGGAGACGACCCACTCGGCCTGGTCCGGCTTGACCTCGGGCATAACCCGGCCCATGGCCTCGATCAGGACGAAGCGGAGGTCTTCGCGGCGAAGCCGGTCGTTGATACGGACCGCGTCGCGGGCCATGTCTTCGAGCTCGGTCAGGGTTTCGATGCCGGCAAAGCCGCCGCCGACGACGACGAAGGTCAGGGCGCGTTCGCGCTCCGGGCCCGCGGGCATGAGCGAGGCGGTTTCAATGCGCTCAAGCACGTGGTTGCGGGTGGCCATGGCTTCTTCAATGCTCTTCATGCCGATGCCGGCCTCGGCGAGGCCCGGAATCGGGAAGGTGCGGGTGATCGAACCGGCGGCCAGGACGACGTCCTGGTAGGGCAGGTCGAACGGCTCGCTGCCGTCGCCCGGCTCAATGGTCGCGGTGCGGGCGGCGTGGTTGATGGAAGTCACCTTGCCGTTGATCAGCTCGGTGTTCTTCAGGTGCATGCGGTGGGACACAACGGCGTCGCGGGCTTCAATGGTGCCTGCGGCAACCTCGGGAAGGAAAGGCTGGTAGGTCATGTACGGCAGCGGATCCACTACCGTAACAATCCCTCCCTGTTCCTTTACCTTCTTCTGGAGGTCTTTGGCCACGTACAGACCGACGTAACCACCGCCGACCACCAGAACGCGG
Organism: Arthrobacter sp. zg-Y895; assembly: GCF_020731025.1. NCBI lineage: Bacteria > Bacillati > Actinomycetota > Actinomycetes > Micrococcales > Micrococcaceae > Arthrobacter > Arthrobacter sp. zg-Y895. Next base: position 42,023 of record NZ_JAJFZY010000012.1, on the reverse strand, counting down.
GGACGATCAGAAAACTGCTTGTTCGATGCCATGCCCTAATCCTACCTGAGTTTGTGAAAGTCTTCACGAACCATTTGACAAACCGGGAACAGGGCTTTTCGCTATCGGATCCCGGCCTCGTCCAGGGAGCCCGCTTCGGTGTTCCGGGTCCCGCCGGCTGTCTTGCCGCGGCGTCGGACGTGGGTCACATGCACCGTGCCGGCCACCAGCAGGGCCACCAGGAGCCCGCCGAATCCGAGTACGACGACGGCGGGAAGGGTGCCGTTCGCGGCCGCCGGCTCCTGCGCCACCGGGACAGCGGGCTCCGGCAGGTCCGGGACCGTGGGGGCGGGAATGTCCGCGGCGCCGGGTGGCTCTTCCGCCACCCGCCGGTGCACACGGATCCACTCGGCAATGGTTCCCAGCGGGTTGCTGGTGACCGGGGGAACATCGGCGTTCACTGCGGCATTGGCGTCCAGGATCCCGTAACCGTAGATAGTGTCCGTACCGGGGTCCCCGGCGTCCCGCGCGGTGCTGACAATCCGATTGATCACATCTGCCGCGCTCATTTCCGGGTGTGCAGCGCGGATCAGTGCAGCGACGCCGGAAACCAGCGGCGCCGCCCCGGAGGTGCCTTCCCATTTCGCATACCGGGATGTGTTCCCGGGCATCCCCCCGATCAGGTCTTCGGCCGGAGCGGCTACCCCGATGCTGATGCCTTCGGAGGATGAATCGAAGCTCGCCTCGCCCTGCCGGTTCAGCCCGGCGACGGTGAGTACGCCCGGAATGGTGGCAGGCGCTCCCACCTGGACCATCCCGCCGCCGCGGTTGCCGGCGGCTGCGACAATCACCACGTCATTCTGTTCGGCGTAGAGGAACGCGTCATCCCAGCTCTCGGGCCAGGCGGTCGAGGAACTGCCGAGGGACATGTTGATGACCTTGGCGCCGTTGTCCACGGCCCAGCGGACGGCGGCAGGGATCTGCGTGTCAATCGGAACTCCGCCGGGATTCGTTCCGCCGATCCAGGTGGAAACGGCGAGGATCTCCGCCTCCGGGGCAACGCCGATAATGCCGTCGGGGCGCTCGGCCGGCTTGTCCTTCTCCTTGTCCTCGCCCTCCTTCTTGTCCCCTTCGCCGGCTTCCTTGTCCTCCTCGGGTTTCTCGTGCCCCCGGCCCGCCAGGAGGGTCGCCACCAGCGTTCCGTGCTCGGGTGTGGTGCCCAGGCCCTTGGCGCCCTGCGGATCGCCCGCGCCTGATGCATCGAACCCTCCGGTGACGGCACCGGCAAGGTCGGGATGAGTTGCGTCGACGCCGGTATCAATGACGGCCACCTTCACGCCTGCGCCCTTGGTGGTCTTCCAGGCCTCGGTCACACCGTAGTCGGTAAGCCAATACTGTTTGTCCCGCCATTCATCGGCCTGCGCCGGAGCAGGTGCCAGAAGCGGCAGCGCCACTGCTGCGCAGAGCGCTGCGGCAGCGGCCCTAAGGCGTGCTGCGCCTCCCCGGCGGCGGCCGGGGGCGGTTCCCGTTGCCCTCACGCGCTCAGCGCAATGCCGTCAAGGATGTCGTGCTCGCTGGCGAATGCCGTGGCCACGCGGCCGTCGGTCAGTTCGTCGATGCGGTCCACGATGGTGCGCCAGATCAGCGCTCCGGCCCCGATTACGTCCACGCGGCCCGGATGCATGTACGGCAATGCTGCGCGCCCGGCACGGTCCTGCCGCAGCAGGAAGTCGGCTGTTTCGTCTATCCGCTCCCGGCTCAGCTCGGTCCCGTGGATGGCCTCCGGAGAGTACTCCGCCAGGTCCAGGGCCGCGGCAGTAACAGTGGTGATCGTCCCGGCTACCCCTACCAGCCGATCGGCCTCGGCCAGCGGCACGGTGACCAGTGCGGAAGCAATCATGTCCAGGATTTCGGTGCGTGCGGACGCGATTTCCGCTTCGGTGGGCGGATCCGACGGCAGGTACCGTTCGGTAAACCGGACGCAGCCCATGTCGGTGCTCTTCGCCGCCAGGACGCCGGAGCCGTCACCGAGGACGAACTCGGTACTGCCGCCGCCCAGGTCCACCACGAGTGTCTTCGCACCGTTGCCGTCGGCGAAGACGCTTGCCGCGCCGGCGAAGGAAAGCGCCGCTTCCTCGTCTCCGCTGATCACTTCGGGTTCAACGCCAAGGCGTTCGCGGATTCCGTCTACGAATTCCTGCCGGTTTTCGGCGTCACGGCTGGCGGAGGTGGCCACGAACCGGATACGGGAGGCACCATGCTCACGGATCAGGGCGGCATACTCATCAGCCGCGGCAAAGGTGCGTTCCAGCGCTTCCGGCGCCAGCCGTCCGGTGGCGTCCACGCCCTGTCCCAGCCGGTTCACCCGCATCAGGCGTACGACGTCGGTGAGCTGGGCTGCGCCGCTGTTGTCCCGGCTGATGTCCGCGATGAGGAGGCGGATGGAGTTGGTGCCGCAGTCGATGGCTGCAACCCGCACGCTTTCCGCGCGGCGATCTTCCTGGCCTGTCACAGTTCCCCCTCGTTCATTGCGGCATCCGTTGCCTGCCGGCGTGCAGCCTTCTTGCTCTCGAGCTCTTCCGGGCTGAGGCCCTGCGTCTTCGTGTGGCGGCTAAGGTCACGCGCCGGAGCGGGAGCCGCAGTGTCCCAAGCACCTTCGCAGTAGCAGCGGTCGGTTGTCCACCATTGTTCAATAGCGGCCAGCGCTTCGTCGCCCAGCGGATTCACCCCGGGGCCGGCGGCCAGGGAGTGGCCCACCAGCACGTGCAGGCACTTCACGCGGTTGGGCATCCCGCCGGCGGAGACACCGTCGATTTCCGGTACGGGGCCGGTTCCGGTGCGCTCCCCGATCTCGTCACGGACCCGGAGGTAGTGTTCATGGGCGCTGCGGTACCGCTGCGCCAGCTCCGGATCTTCCTCCAGCCGGCGGCTCATATCGGTCATCAGGCCGGCGGCTTCCAGGCGGGATACGGCAGCCGTGATGACCGGATGCGTCAGGTAATAGGTGGTGGGGAACGGGATGCCGTTGCTCAGCCGGGGGGCCGTGGTGGCTACCAGAGGGTTGCCACACACGCAGCGTGCGCCGATTTCGACGACGTCGCGCACCGGGCGGCCAAGCTGCCGGCTCAGGGTTTCCAGGTCTTCCTGGGTGGGGGCGAGCTGGTCCTGGGTCATGCAGGAGGTTCCTTCCGTGGGGGCCGGCGAGGGCCCCGGGCTGCTTCTTCTATCAGCCTCCAGATTACTGTGCCGTGGCGGATTTCTTGACCGAGTCCCACAGCGAATCGACCCACTGCAGGTCTTCGGGCTCCTCTTCGGCAGCAAGCTCCTCTGCTTGTTCCACACCGTTTTCACCCTTGACCAGGTACCGTTTCTCCCCCGGCATCACCAGGAAAATACGGTCCCGCGCCTGCTGCTTGATGTAGGCAGGGTCTTCCCAGCGGCCAAGCTGGACTTCCAATTCGGCCTGTGTTGCTTGAGCCTCGGCAATCTCCGACTTCATCACGGCGATCTCCGAGCGCTGCTGGAGGTACGTCCGTACCGACGGTGCGAGCAGGACGGTGATGGCCACCATCACCATTGCCAGGACCAGCAACCGTCCGGAGAATGCCTTTGCTGGTACGGGACGCAGCTCATCGGGCTCTTCCACCTCCGGCACAGCTGCGGGGGCTTTGGCTTCGGGTGCAGGATCGGACTTGCGGCGGATCGCGCCGGAAAGCTGGGAGCGCACTGCTGCGCGGGCGTCCGATGCCGACAACTTCCCGAAGCGCTGGTTCCCCGGCCGGGCGCCGGCCTTCGAAGCTTCGGTTTTCCGGGGTGCCGGCTGCTTTGCGGCAGCCTTCGGGGCTGCTGCAGTCTTCGGGGCGGCAGCCTTCGGGGCCGGTGATTTCTTAGCCGCAGCCTTGGGGGCAGCCGGCTGCTTAGCCGCAGCCTTCGAGGCGGCAGCCCTGGGGGCCGCAGCCTTCGAGGCGGCCGGCTTCGCCGTCACCGGTTTCGACGCGTTGCCTCCGCTGGCTTTTACCCTGTCCGGGTTCGCTGGGGCCGCGGGCCGGGGCACCTTGGGGCGTCGGGTTGGCATGCGCTTCCTGTCTAAATCGGTGCTGTCAAAAAGGGCGGGGCAGGCGGCAAAAAACAACCGCGGGCGGGTTCCCTCCTATGAGGTTACCCACCCGCGGTGTTTGGAGCCTGTTCCGCAACGCCTACCGTCCCGGAATGGGGCCGGCATCCGCTGCGGCGGTACGGCTACTTGGCGTTGAAGCGCGGGAAGGCGCTGCGCCCTGCGTAGCGTGCGGCGTCGTCCAGCTCCTCTTCGATGCGCAGCAGCTGGTTGTACTTGGCCACGCGCTCGGAACGGGCCGGAGCACCGGTCTTGATCTGGCCGGCGTTGGTGGCAACGCAGATGTCGGCGATCGTGGTGTCTTCGGTCTCACCCGAGCGGTGGGACGTGATGGTGGTGTAGCCGGCGCGCTGGGCCATGGTGATGGCATCCAGGGTTTCGGTCAGGGTGCCGATCTGGTTGACCTTCACCAGCAGCGAGTTCGCGGCGTTGTTCTTGATGCCGGTTTCCAGGCGGGTGGGGTTGGTGACGAAGAGGTCATCGCCCACAATCTGCACCTTGTCGCCGACGGACGCGGTCAGGGTCTTCCAGCCGTCCCAGTCTTCTTCGTCCAGCGGGTCCTCGATGGAGACCAGCGGGTAGTCGCGGACCAGTTCCTCGTAGTACGCGGACATTTCGGCTGCGGACCGGTTCTGCCCCTCGAAGACGTACGAGCCGTCCTTGAAGAATTCGGAGGCTGCCACGTCCAGGGCCAGGGCGATGTCGTTGCCCGGTACGTAGCCGGCCCGCTCGATGGCTTCGATGATCAGGTCCAGGGCTGCACGGTTGGAGGGCAGGTTCGGAGCGAAGCCGCCCTCGTCGCCGAGACCGGTGGAGAGGTTCTTTTCCTTCAGCACGGACTTGAGGTTGTGGTAGACCTCAACGCCCCAGCGCAGTCCCTCGGAGTAGGTCTGGGCGCCCAGGGGAACAATCATGAATTCCTGGATGTCGACGTCGGAATCGGCGTGCGAACCGCCGTTCAGGATGTTCATGAGCGGCACGGGCAGGATGTGCGCGTTGGGACCGCCGAGGTAGCGGTACAGCGGCAGTGCAGCGGATTCGGCGGCGGCACGGGCGACGGCGAGGGAGACGCCGAGGATGGCGTTGGCGCCCAGGCCGGACTTGTTCTCGGTGCCGTCCAGGTCAATCATGGCCTGGTCGATGGCACGCTGGTCGGCGGCGTCGAACCCAAGCAGCGCCGGCTGGATCTGTTCGATCACGGCTTCAACGGCCTGCAGTACGCCCTTGCCCTGGTAGCGGTTCTTCTCACCGTCACGGCGTTCGTTGGCTTCGAAAGCGCCGGTGGAGGCGCCGGAGGGAACAGCCGCGCGGCCGAAGGTGTCGTCGTCGAGCAGCACCTCCACCTCGATGGTGGGGTTGCCGCGGGAATCAAGAATCTCGCGGGCATGGATGGCATCGATGATGGCCATTGAATTGCTCCTGTTCATTGGAACGAATGGGGAGAAAACCGCAGACCTGCCTGGCCGGCAGGTTCCGGTGTCTGCCTCTTAGCCTAATAGAATCACGGCTCCGAGTAAGGCCCGGTGAGCTGAATCACGGATATCGAGGATCTCTTCCCGCAGGCCGGCGCCGCGGAATCAGGCGCCTGTGTCTTCCGCTGTGTACCGGCGGACCGCCGCCCGCAGGGCCGCCTCGGCGTCAAGTCCCTGCCCCGAGGCGCGGCGGACCAGCGAAAACAGGACATCGCCAAGCTCGTTTTCGTCGGAGAACTCCGCGTTGGAGGCCGGCGCCGGTGGATCCGGGTGTCCGGCACGGCGGGCTCTCGAAAGGGTCTTGGCGGCCAGGAGCAGTGCGGGCAGGCCTGCTGGAATTCCTTCGAACGGCGAAGTCCGGGAGGGCGTCTCGGCCTTCTTCGCCTTGTCCCATGCCTGTTCAATTGCCGCAATACCGGAGTCATCGCGCTCTGCCCGGAGACTGCCGTCGGGACGGAAGACATGCGGGTTGCGGCGGATCATCTTGGCAGTAAGGGAATCGATCACGTCCGCGACGGAAAAGCTGCCGGATTCCTGCTGCAGGCGGGCATGCAGCATCACCTGCAGCAGCACGTCGCCGAGTTCGCCGCGCAGTTCCGCAGCGCGCACGGGACCGGACGTTCCGCCCTCCACCGCTTCAACGAGCTCGTACGTTTCCTCCACGAGGTACTCGAGCAGGGATTCGTGGGTCAATGCCCCGGTCCAGGGACAACGTTCCCGGAGGGCACCGATGACCTCGGCGAGGCGGGTGAACCGCTCACCGAGGTCATCGGGAAGGGGGATTTCAGCCACGGGCGCGGTTGAACCCCTCGGTGACGTAGGCCGAAAGCGCGGCACGCTCGTCCAGCGGCAGGAACGCCGCGTTGACGGCGTTCATCGTCAGTTCCAGGACATCGTCGAGGTCGTAGTCGAAGGTGTCCATCAGGAGCTCGAACTCGCCGGTGAGCGTCACCGAGCTCATCAGCCGGTTGTCCGTGTTGACGGTGACGGCGAAGCCCGTCTGGTAGAGCAGGTCGATCGGGTGGGTCTCGATGTCCTCGCCGAAGGAGGCAACGGCACCGGTCTGCAGGTTCGAGGACGGGCACACCTCCAGGGCGATACCGCGGTCGCGGACCCAGTTCGCCACCCGGCCCATGCTTACGATGCCCACTTCGGGTTCGTCCGGCGTGCCGTTGTCCTCGAACTCGACGTCGATATCCTCGGCAATCCGCACGCCGTGACCGAGCCGCAGCGCCCGGCCGTGTACCAGGGCATCCACGATGCTCTCGATTCCGGCTGCTTCTCCGGCGTGGACCGTGGCCGGGAACTGATTTTCGGCCAGGTAGGTGAAGGCGTCCTTAAACCGCGAAGCCGGGAAGCCGTCTTCCGGACCGGCGATGTCGAAGCCCACGGCGCCGGAGTCGCGGTGCCGCACGGCCAGCTCGGCAATTTCCATGGCACGGTCCGCGTGCCGCATGGCGGTGATCAGCTGGCCCACCTGGATGAACCTTCCGGCGGCTTCCGCGTTCGCAACGCCTTCTTCGATGCCGGCCTGCACCGCTTCGACGGCTTCGTCCAGGCTCAACCCTGCCTGCACATGCTGTTCCGGCGCCCAGCGGACCTCCGCATAGACCACTCCGTCAGCTGCGAGGTCTTCGACGAATTCGCGGGCCACCCGCACCAGGCCCTCGCGCGTCTGCATGACGGCGATGGTGTGGTCGAAGGTTTCGAGGTAGCGCTCCAGGGATCCGGAGTCCGCCGAATCGCGGAACCACTCCCCCAGCGCGGCGGGGTCGGTGCTCGGCAGGGTATGGCCGACGGCGGCGGCCAGCTCAATGATGGTGGCCGGACGGAGGCCTCCGTCAAGGTGATCGTGCAGCGATACCTTCGGCAGGCTGCGCACGTTGAGGGAAGAGGATTCGGGGAGGTTTGTAGGCTCAGTCACACGGCAACTCTACGGTGTTTCAGGCGGCCTTCTGCGTGCTCTCGTCGTCATCGGCGTTCGGCATGTCGTCCGCTGCCGCGTGTGCCGTCCCCGCTGCGGAGCCCCGGACCATGGTGATGATGCGGTCGATGATCAGGCCCAGGACTAGGGCACCGGTGACACCCACCACCACACCGAGCAGGTGGTGCTCGTTGAACCAGGCACCGGCTATCGCGCCGATAGCCACGCTGTAGGCAGCCCAGACAATCCCGGAGATCGCGGTCAGGGAGATGAACCGGCGTCGCGGGAACCCTGTCGCGCCGGCGGTGAGGTTTACTACCACCCGGCCAACCGGGATGAACCGGGCCACCAGGATCAGCGACATGGAGCGTTTGTCGAGTTCATGGCGCGCCCACGTGAAGGAACGGCGCATCTTCGGCGTGCGCATCCAGCGGAACCTTTCGGTTCCGATCCAGCGGCCCAGCAGATAAGCGAGGTTGTCGCCCAGGAAGGCGCCCAGGGCCGCTGCGGGAATGATCAGCCAGATATTCACGCCGGCGCCGCTCAGCGCAAGCGATGCCAGTGCGACTACCAGGGACTCGCTGGGCACCGGCGGGAAGAAGCCGTCGATCAGGCAGCAGGCCAGGAGCCCGATGTAGACCCACGGCGAACCCGCTGTGGAGAGGATGAAGTTGTTTATGCCGTCCACTGTGGCACTGAGAACGTCCAACAGCTGCCGCTCCTTGAGTTAGCTACCTAGGTCCCTTACAAGCATGCCACGCAGATACCAATGCCTGCGGCGCCCCCTCCCGGCGAGGCGCACCCACGCCGACCCCGACTCCCGGAGGGCCCCGGAGGGCCCCGGAGGAAGGCGGCTTTAATATTTCCTGCGAGCTCTGCGAGCACGGAAATTTCGTTGCCGCCGTTCCGGGGCCCGTAGGGCGCCGGAGTCTGGAGGGCGCCGGAGTCTGGAGGGCGCCGCCGCCCCGAACCCCGAATCCCCTAGCTGATCCGGTCGATGATCAGTTTCCGGGCCGGACGCGACCCCTCGGGAGCAATGACGACGGCGTCGGCCAGTGCCTCGCGGGCCCGGTCGAACTTTTCGGGGGTGTCGGTCAGCAGCGTCATCAGCGGCTCACCGGCCCGGACGACGGCGCCCGGCTTGGCATGCATTACGACGCCGGCTCCGGCCTGGACCGCGTCTTCCTTGCGGGCACGGCCGGCACCAAGGCGCCAAGCTGCAACGCCTACGGAGAGGGCATCGAGTTCCACCAGCACACCGTCTGCAGGCGCGTAGATGGTTTCGGATTCGCGGGCCACCGGAAGCGCAGCGTCCGGATCGCCGCCCTGCGCGGAGATCATCCGGCGCCAGACGTCCATTGCGCGGCCGTCCTTCAGTGCTGCTTCCGGGTCGGCATCGGGCTGCCCGGCGGCCGTGAGCATCTCCCGGGCGAGGGCCAGGGTGAGTTCCACGACGTCCTCGGGTCCGCCGCCGGCAAGGACGTCCACGGATTCCTGCACCTCGATGGCGTTGCCGGCTGTCAGGCCCAGCGGTGTGGACATGTCGGTCAGCAGGGCCACCGTGTTCACGCCGGCGTCCTTGCCCAGGGCCACCATGGTCTCGGCCAGTTCGCGGGCGCGGGCCTCGTTCTTCATGAACGCGCCGCTTCCGACCTTGACGTCAAGCACCAGCGAACCGGTGCCTTCGGCGATCTTCTTGCTCATGATCGAGGAAGCGATCAGCGGGATGGCTTCCACGGTTCCCGTAACGTCGCGCAGCGAGTACAGCTTCTTGTCGGCCGGAGCCAATCCGGCACCGGCTGCACAGATGACCGCGCCGACGTCGCGCAGCTGGGCCATCAGGGCGTCATTGGTCAGTGCGGCCTGCCAGCCGGGGATGGCTTCGAGCTTGTCCAGGGTGCCTCCGGTGTGGCCCAGCCCGCGGCCGGAGAGCTGCGGGACGGCAACACCGAAAACGGCCACCAGGGGTGCCAGCGGAAGCGTGATCTTGTCCCCCACACCGCCGGTGGAGTGCTTGTCCGAAGTGGGTTTCCCGAGGGAGGAGAAGTCCATCCGCTCCCCCGAATTGATCATGGCGGTGGTCCATCGGGAGATTTCCGCGCGGCTCATGCCGTTGAGCAGGATTGCCATGTTGAGTGCGGCCATCTGTTCATCCGCAATCGCTCCGCGGGTGTACGCGTCGATGGTCCAGTCAATCTGTTCCGCGGTCAAGGTGCCCCGGTCCCGCTTGATCCCGATGATGTCTACGGCGTCGAACTTTTCAGCGCTCATGTTTATTTGTCCTGCCCTTCGAGGTGCTGCGGTCCAAAAGCATCCGGCAGGACTTCGTCCATGCTTCTGATGCCGCTTACTGTCATCAACTGCATGCCCGGTGCCCGGAATTCGTAGAGCAACTGCCGGCAGCGGCCACACGGCATCAGGACATTGCCGGATCCGTCCACGCAGGCGAAGGCGGCTAAGCGGCCGCCTCCGGTCATGCGCAGCTGGCTGATCATCGAACATTCTGCACACAGAGTCAGCCCGTAGGAGGCGTTTTCGATGTTGCAGCCGGAAACAATCCGGCCGTCGTCGGTAAGCGCTGCGGCACCTACCGGATACTTCGAGTAGGGCACGTAGGCGTGGGCCAGGGCCGCGCGTGCGGTTTCCAGGAGCTGGTCCCAGTCCACCTGGCCGGGGGTCGTCTGTGTCATGTCTTCCTTCCAATTGGGTTTCCGGTCCGGTCGGACCGGAAACCAAGAGGGACCTGCCGCCGGTTTCCCGGCAGCAGGTCCCCCTGAGAGCTATCCCTTGATGTAGGGCACGCCGCTGGCAGCCGGTCCGCGGGACCTGCCCACGACGCCGGCCACCGCGAAGATCGTCACGACGTAAGGCAGCATCGACAGGAACTGGCTGGGCACCGGGGTGCCCAGCAGGCCCAGGACGTACTGCAGGTTCGTGGCAAAGCCGAACAGTAGGGCCGCGGCTGCGGCGCCGAGCGGGTTCCAACGGCCCAGGATGAGGGCCGCGAGGGCAATGTAGCCCTGGCCGCCGGTCATGTCCTGGCCGAAGCTGGAGACCGATACGAGGGTGAAGAACGAGCCGCCGACGCCGGCCACCGCGCCGGCGAGCAGCACGTTGGTGAACCGGGTCCGGTTGACGTTGACGCCCAGGGTGTCGGCCGCCTTGGGGTGTTCTCCCACCGCACGGGTACGCAGGCCCCAACGGGTGTGGAACAGCCCGAAGTAGACTGCGGCAACAGCGAAGTACATCAGGTAGCCGATCAGCGACTGATCGAACAGGATCGGTCCGATGATCGGGATGTCGGCCAGGAACGGGATCCGGATGTTCGGCAGGCGCGGCGCCGAGTTCAATTCCGACGGGTTCGCGCTGAGCACGGTGGAGAAGAGGAAACCGGTGAGGCCGGACACCAGCACGTTCAGCACAACGCCCACGATGACCTGGTTGACCACGTACTTGATGCTGAAGACTGCCAGCACCAGGGAGACGAGCACACCGGCAACGGCTGCTGCCAGCAAACCGACGAAGGCACTGCCGGATACGGTGCCGGCCACTGCGGCGGCAAAGGCGCCGAAGAGGAGCTGGCCCTCGATGGCGATGTTGACCACGCCGACGCGCTCACACAGGACGCCCGAAAGCGAACCGAAGATCAGCGGCACGGCCAGGGTGATGCTGCCGGCCAGGAGTCCGTAGAGGGCAATGTTGGGCGTGCCTGCACTGCCGACGGACCAGGAGAGGAACGCCGCCACGAATACGACGCCGAAAATAACCGGGAGCCAGAGCGGCAGGCGCCGCCCCGACCGGACGAGGACAAAGGCCCAGGCAGCGGCCAGGACGAGCACGATTGCGCCTGCCCAGCCGAAGGCCTTGGCGGAGAACACCAGGTCCGGCAGCGTAATGGCTGCCCCGGGGTCGGTCAGTCGGAAGGTGACATCGGTGGCCGGAGCCCCGAGGGCGAAGAACACCAGGGACAGCAGGGCGAGCACGCCCAGCAGGATGGGTGTCTTCCAGCTGCGCACGAGTGCGGCCGGCGCCGGGTTCGGCGCGGCGGTGGTGGTGGTTGCGGTGCTCATGCTGCTCCTCCGGCGGCTGCGGCGGGCTTGCGGGTGGAGCGGAAGGCTCCGGGCGGCGGGATCCTGAACAGCGAACGCACCAGCGGCGGGGCCGCGATGAACAGCACGATCAGGGACTGGACCACCAGGACAATGTCGATGCTGGTACCGGTGTTGGTCTGCATAGCGACACCTCCGGCGCGGAAGGCGCCGAAGAGCAGACCGGCAGCGAAGGTTCCCCACGGCGTCGAACGGCCCAGCAGCGCCACCGTGATGGCGTCAAAGCCGAAGCTGGCAGCCACGTCGGTGGTCAGCACACGCTCGGTTCCGGAGACCTGGGACACGCCGGCGAGGCCGGACAGGGCGCCGGCGATGAGCATAACCACCACGTAGCCCTTCGTGGTGCTGATGCCGGCGTTCCGGGCGGCGTCGGGGTTGGCACCCACGGCACGCAGTTCGAACCCGATGGTGGAGCGGTTGAGCAGCCACCACACGAAGACCGTGGCTGCGATCGCCAGGATGAAGCCCCAGTGCAGGCGGAAGTCCGCGCCGAACAGCTTGGGGAACATGGCACTGTCAGCCAGCAGCGGGCTGATCGGGTTGTTGCTGCCCTCTCGCTGGAAACCGGGAGTGGTGAGCAGGAACGCGACCAGTTGGATGGCCACATAGTTGAGCATGATCGTCACGATCACCTCGTGGGCACCCGTGCGGGCCTTCAACAGACCGGCAATGCCGCCCCAGATGGCTCCGCCGAGCAGGCCGGCGATGATCACCAGGAGGATGTGCAGCCCTGCGGGCAGCTGCCAGGTGAACCCGACCCACGCCGCCAGTGCGGCACCGATGATGATCTGGCCCTGCGCACCGATGTTGAACAGGCCGGCACGGAACGCCAGCGCCACGCCAAGGCCGGCGCAGATCAGCGGGGTGGCGGTGGTCAGCGTCTGGGTGAGGGGGTAGATCGCACGGGTGAAGGTCTCAGCCTCCAGATTGATGATCGACCCCTGGAAGAGCGAGTAGTACGCTCCGGCCGCCGCGTCCCAGGCTGCGGCGAAGAAATCGCCGGGACGGCTGAACAGGTAGCCGGCTGCCTCAGTGGCTTCCTCATTGGTCAGGGCGATCAGCACCCCGCCCACAACCAGGGCCATCAGGACGGCGAGGACGGATACCAGCCCGTTTCCGGTCACGATCCGCTCGAGGACGCCGCGCTTGGCGTCCGGCTCCGGCGTGATGGTGCTGCCGACGGCGGCGGCGGGCGGCGCCAGCTGCCCTCCGGCGGTCTCCGCAGCTACTTCGAGACGTGCCTCGTCGGCAGCCGAAGTCTTGCGGTCTGGTGCTGGCCCACCAGTGGTGGACTTTTCCGGGCTCACTGCGCCCCTCCCTCAATAATTGGTGTTTCCTCGGGCGCGGCCTCGCGGGCCAGCGCCTCGTCGGCGGTCATGCCGGCCATCATCAGGCCCAGCACATTCCGCGATGTGCCGCCGGGCACAATGCCCATCAGGCGGCCGCCGTACAGCACGGCAATACGGTCACCGAGTTCCAGGACCTCGTCCAGTTCGGTGGACACGATCATCACCGGCGTGCCGGCTTCCCGTTCGGCGATGATGCGCCGGTGCAGGAATTCGATTGAGCCAACGTCCACCCCGCGGGTGGGCTGGCTGGCGATGAACAGTGAGAGCGGCCGGGACAGTTCCCTGGCCATAACCACCTTCTGCTGGTTACCGCCGGACAGTGTGCCCGCCGGGGTGGCCGCAGTCTGGGTACGGATATCGAACTCGGTGATCTTTTCCTCGGCGTTGGCGCCGACCACTGCAGGCTTCATCGAAAGGCCGCGTGCAAACGGCGGCTCGTCATAGCGGTTGAGGACCAGGTTTTCGGCTACCGAGAAGGTGCCGACCAGTCCGTCCACGTTGCGGTCCTCGGGCACGAAGCCGACGCCGGCGTCGATGATCTTGTGGGTCTTCATGCCCACGAGTTCCCGTCCGTCCAGCTTGATGGAGCCGGTCACGTGTTCCTGCAGGCCCATAACCGCTTCGGTGAGCTCGGTCTGGCCGTTGCCCTGCACACCGGCAATGGCCAGGATTTCGCCCTTGGCAATGCCGAAGCTCAGGCCGTTAACCACTGGCTGGCCGCTCGCGGAGACAACCGTGAGGTCCTGTACCCGGAAGGTCTCTTCGCCCGGGACGGCCGGAGCCTTGTCCAGGCTCAGGCTGACCGAGCGGCCCACCATCAGTGCTGCCAGTTCCGTGGTGCCGGCGCTGGGTTCTGCGGAGCCGACTACCTTGCCGCGGCGGATTACCGTGATGACATCGGATACGGCCTTGACCTCGCGGAGCTTGTGCGAGATGAAGACGACGCCCTTGCCGTCACTGGTGAGCTGGCGCATGATGCCCAGCAGTTCATCGGTTTCGCGCGGGGTAAGTACGGCGGTCGGTTCGTCGAGGATCAGGACTTCTGCGTCCCGGATCAGCGCCTTGATGATTTCCACGCGCTGCTGGACGCCGACGGGCAGGTCTTCCACGAGGGCGTCGGGGTCGACGTCGAACCCGTACTGGTCCGAGATCTCCCGGATCCGGCGGCGGGTGTCGTCAAGGTTCAGCATGCCGGCGAACCGGGTTTTTTCGTTTCCGAGGGCCACGTTTTCGGCCACGGTAAAGACCGGTACGAGCATGAAGTGCTGGTGCACCATGCCGATGCCGGCGGCCATGGCGTCCGAGGGGCCGCTGAAGGTTACCGGGCGCCCGTCGATGAGGATCTGTCCCTCGGTGGGCTCGTAGAGGCCGTAGAGGACATTCATCAACGTCGATTTACCGGCGCCGTTCTCGCCGAGCAGGCTATGTACCTGCCCCGGCTCGACCACGAGGTCGATGTGGTCATTGGCTACCAGCGAACCGAATCGCTTGGTGATGCCTTGAAGCTCGAGTTTCACAAAACCCCAACCAATCTGTTCTAAAAAGTGCTGTGTGGGAGGTAGGGCTGTCCGGCACAGACAAACCGCCATGTCCGGCAGTCGCAACTGCGGGGCATGGCGGTTGTCTGAGGGCAGTTCGGTCCGCTGCTACTGCTTCGGGCTGGACTCGGATTCGATCGTGATCTCACCGGAGATGATCTTGGCCTTCAGGTCCTCGACCGCGGACTTGACGTCTTCGGGGACGTTGGCTTCCTGGTCGTGGAACGGTGCCAGGTCGACGCCGCCGTTCTCCAGGGTGCCCACGTACGGCTCGGCGCTGAAGTTGTCATCGGCGGACTCGGTGATGACGTCCTCGACTGCGTCGCCCATCAGCTTCATGACCGAGGTCAGGATGAATTCCTGACCGATTTCGGCGGTCTCGTATCCGTCGGAGTCAACCCAGACGGCGCGGACGTTCTTGCCGCCTTCGTTGGCCTCGACCACGGCCTCCATGGTGCCCAGGCCTACCGGACCGGCGACGGGCATGATGACGTCGGCGCCTTCGTTGATGAAGTTCTGCGTCAGGGTCTTGCCTGCGGCACGGTTGTCGAAGCTGTCGACGAAGGAGTCTGCGCCGAGGAGCTTGACGTCTGCGCCGTTCTCCTTGTTGAAGTGCTCAACGCCCTGGGCGAAGCCCTCCATGAAGATGGTGACGGTGGGGATGTTCATGCCGCCGTAGGTAGCGACGGTGCCGGTCTCGGAGGAGCCTGCAGCGACGTAGCCCGCAAGGAAGGCAGCCTGGGCCGTGTCGTAGATGATCGGCTTGACGTTGTCGAGCTCGATGGCGTTGTCATCGACGATCGCGAAGTTCACGTCGGGGTTCGCTTCGGCGGCGGCCTTCGTGGCGTCGGAAAGCAGGAAGCCAACGGTCACGGTCAGGTCGCAGCCGGCCTGGACCATGCTGTCCACGTTGTTCGTGAAGTCGGTGGGAGCCTGGGACTCAGCGTCGCGGGTCTCGATGCCCAGCGAATCCTTCGCCGCCATCAGGCCTTCGTAGCTGGACTGGTTGAAGGAGCGGTCATCCCAGCCGCCGGCGTCGGAGACAATGCAGCCGGTGAAGTCGCTGTTGGCTGCTTCGGAGCCGCCTTCTTCCTCTTCCGGTGCAGCACCGCAGCCGGAAAGCAGGAGAGCTGACACGCCGAGCATGGCGGCGGAGACGCCTGCGTTGCGCTTAAAGCTGCGCGGGTAATTCTTCAATGTTCCTCCAGAAAAGAAATGGTTTTCGCCGAACGGTGCCCTTTCAAGGTGCAGCGTGTGGCGCAGCGCTCCGTCCGTCGTTGGACCGCAGCAACATAACCATAATGTGTCGGAGGCAACACCAAGTCCAAATCCGGTGCTGGTGGAACATTGTTTACATGTTGTTATCAAACGGGCACTTCCGGCCGGAACCGGACTGATATGGTCCCGCCCCGGCCCCATGGGCAGCGGCAGCCCCTATTGTGTCGCCAGGTTACGCGGCCCGCAGGGCCGGAACGGGCGCCGCTGATTCAGTGCCGCAGGCCCCGGGCGGCGCGGAGGGCGGCAGCCGCCATCACGCTTACGCCGCAGCCGATAGCCCGTTCATCCGGGTTGTAGTCTCCGCGGTGCAGATCGAACGTTTCCCCGCCCGGTGAACGTGTGCCAAGCCGCATCAGGGCGCCCGGAACCGCCTGCGTCATCCAGGCGAAGTCCTCCCCGCCCATCGACTGCGGGGCCAGCACGACGGCGTCTTCGCCCAGTTCGGCGCGGGCCGCCGCCTCAATCAGGCTGATCTCGGCGTCGGCGTTAATAACCGGGGGAACGCCCCGGATGTGCTCCAGATGCACGTCGACGCCGAACGGCGCCGCGATTTCCCGCACCACCTTGTCCAGCAGCTCGCCGGCGGCGTGCCAGGCCTCGGCGTCGAGGCAGCGCATGGTGCCGGCCATGAATCCGTGTCCGGGAATGGCATTGGGTGCGGAACCCGCGTGCATCTGTCCCCACACCACGGAAACACCGCTGCGCACATCGATGCGGCGGGAGAGTACGGCCGGAACACTGACGGCAATCTCGGCCAGCGCGAAGACCAGATCCTCGGTCAGGTGCGGGCGGGAGGTATGCCCGCCGCGGCCGGTGAGTTCGATCCGGATGGTGTCCGACGCCGAGGTAATCGCGCCGATGCGGGTGCCCACCTGCCCCACATCCACCCGGGGGTCGCAGTGCAGGGCCAGGACGCGCGGGACTCCGTCCAGGGCTCCCTGCTCGATCACCGAGAGGGCACCTCCGGGCATGACTTCTTCGGCCGGCTGGAAGATGACGCGCACCCGTCCGCCCAGCTGGCCGGCGGCGTCGAACCCTGCGAGCACCTTGGCTACGCCGAGCATCACCGTGGTGTGGATGTCATGGCCGCAGGCATGGGCTATGCCGGTGTTTTCCGAGGCGTACGGCAGTCCGGTCTCCTCCAGCACGGGAAGGGCATCGATATCCGCCCGGACCGCCAGGCGCACGGGGCCCTCACCGATGTCCACCACAACGCCCGTGTTGTCGAGCCGCTTGGGCGTCAGGCCTGCATGCTCCAGGGCTTCGACAATGCGGTCGGTAGTACGGAATTCCTTATGCGAGAGCTCGGGATGCGAGTGCAGGTCCCGCCGGAACTCGATCAACCCGCCCAGGAGCGGCGCCACGCTCCCCTGTATTGAGGGGATTGGCGAATTGCTCAAAGGGATTGTCTGCACAACCTCAAGGTTAGCCAATTCCGGAGCCAAAGCGGGAATGTGCGACGCCGGAAACGACGCCGCGTGACGGTGTTCCGCGGACGAGCTACAGGACGTCGGTGTCGCCGCTGGCCTTCAGGTGTTCCACGGCTTTCTTGACTTCCTGCGCGTGCTCCTTGGTGGTCACCAGCAGGGCGTCGGGTGTGTCCACGATGACAATGTCCTCGATCCCGATCAGCGCAATGACACGCTTGGTATCGGAGACGACTATCCCGGAAGCGTTTTCAGAGTAGACGCGGGCGCCCTCCCCCATCACCGTCAGGTTGCTGTTTTCCGCTGCGGGGTTCAGCCGGCCGATCGCGGCGAAGTCGCCTACATCGTCCCAGCTGAAGGCGCCTGGGATCATTGCGACGTCGCCTGCTGCGGCAGCCGGTTCAGCGACGGCATAGTCAATGGCAATCTTGGGAAGTGTGGGCCAGACCCGACGGACCACTTCGCGGCGCCGGGTGGTGTCCCAGGCGTCGGCGATTTCCATCAGGCCGGAGTAGAGCACGGGCTCGTTGGCTTCCAGGTGCTTGAGCATCAGGTCCACCGGGGCCACGAACATTCCGGCGTTCCAGCTGTAGCTGCCGCTGTCCAGGTATGTCTGCGCAACGTCCGCTGACGGTTTTTCCACGAACTCGACCACGGAGCGCGCGCTCGGTGCGCCGGCAACGCGGAGCTGCTCGCCGGCGCGGATATAACCGAATCCGGTGGATGGGTGCGTGGGTTCGATGCCGATGGTGACGATATATCCCTGCGCCGCGGTGTGCACGGCTTCCCGGACGGCGGCTTGGAAGACCTCCACGGGGGCAATGACCTGGTCTGCGGCGAAGGATCCCATGATGATCTGCGGATCCCGCTTGTAGAGGATCGCCGCTGCAAGGCCGATCGCTGCGGCCGAATCCTTCGGCTCGAGTTCCAGGACCAGGTTCTTGTTGGAGATCTCGGGCAGCTGCTGCCGCACGGCCTGCCGGTGCACGGCCCCGGTCACCACCATGACGCGGTCTCCGCTGAGCGGGCTCAGGCGCTCGTACGTGGCCCGGATAAGGGTGGAACCCGAACCTGTCAGGTCATGCAGGAACTTGGGTGCGGCCGCACGGGAAAGTGGCCAAAGGCGCGTCCCGACGCCGCCCGCCGGGATGACTCCGTAAAAACGGTCAAGAACGGCGGACGCAGTATCTGCTTGTGGCTTTTCGTTACTCATCACAGCCAAGATTAGCCCAGCCTGTCGGCGAGCATCAGGAACCACCCCTGATACAGGGTTTTCGTTGCGGGTTCAATGTAATCAGCGTCACACCATAGGCGAACCTAAATTGAAACCCCGGTCACGCAAGCCTAGATTATGGTAGAGCTTATATCGCTGTCGCACCGGCGTCATCACTGCGTGGAACACGCGCTAACGCCGCTGCGATGCAGGGAGGAAAATTCAGTGTCGAAGTTACCAGCAGGCACTCTCTACCGTGGCCGTGAGGGCCAATGGTCGTGGGTTGTGCACCGTATCACCGGCGTGGCGATCTTCTTCTTCCTTTTGGTCCACGTTCTGGATACGTCTTTGGTGCGCGTTTCGCCGGAGGCCTACAACGTGGTGATCGAATCCTACAAGAACCCGATTATGGGCATCGGCGAGCTTGGTCTCGTTGCTGCCATTGTGTTCCATGCCTTCAACGGCCTGCGTGTAGTCCTGATCGACTTCTGGAAGAAGGGGCCCAAGTACCAGCGCCAGATGCTCTGGGGCGTTGTTGCCCTGTGGGCCGTTACGGTTATCGGCTTCTCTATTCGCCACCTGCCCAACGTCTTCGGGGGTTAATAACCAATGAGCACATCCACTAACGAAGCGCACGCCCTCGAAGCACCCCGGTCAGGACGCATCGCCCCGCGCTACACGCGCAATTCCTCGGGCCGCGGCAACTTTGAAATGCTTGCGTGGCTGTTCATGCGCGTCTCCGGCGTGATCCTTGTTGTCCTGATCTTCACGCACCTGTTCATGAACCTGGTCCTGGGCGACGGCATCCACGCCGTCGACTTCGGCTTCGTTGCCGGCAAGTGGGCGAGCCCGCTGTGGCAGGTCTGGGACCTGGTCATGCTGTGGCTGGCCATGCTGCACGGCACCAACGGCGTCCGCGTCATCATCAACGACTACGCAGACAAGAAGGCCACGCGCATGTGGCTCAAGACTGTCCTCTATGTCGCGACCTTCGTGATCATCGTGCTCGGCACCCTGGTGATCTTCACCTTTGACCCCTGCCTTGCAGGCGCCTCGGCTGAGACGCTCCAGGAGTTCTGCGGCGCCAGCTAACGCCGGCGCAGGACAACCAGGGTACGCCCACGAATTTCTAGTAGTTTCAACAGAAAGAGCATCTGCTATGCAGGTCCATAAGTACGACGTCGTCATCGTCGGCGCAGGCGGCGCCGGTATGCGTGCCGCCATCGAATCAGGTCAGCGGGCACGTACGGCGGTACTGACCAAGCTGTACCCCACCCGCTCCCACACCGGTGCGGCGCAGGGCGGCATGTGCGCGGCCCTGGCCAATGTCGAAGAAGACAACTGGGAATGGCACACCTTCGACACCGTCAAGGGCGGTGACTACCTGGTGGACCAGGATGCAGCCGAGGTCATGGCCAAGGAAGCCATTGACGCCGTGCTGGACCTGGAAAAGATGGGCCTGCCGTTCAACCGCACGCCCGAAGGACGCATCGACCAGCGCCGCTTCGGCGGGCACACCCGTGACCACGGCAAGGCACCCGTACGCCGTGCGTGCTATGCCGCAGACCGCACGGGCCACATGATCCTGCAGACGCTGTACCAAAACTGCGTCAAGCACAACGTTGAGTTCTACAACGAGTACTACGTCCTGGACCTCATCACCGTCGTCGACCTCGACGGCCAGAAGCGGGTAGCGGGTGTCATTTCCTATGACCTCGCCACCGGCGAGCTGCACATCTTCCAGGCCAAGTCCGTCGTGTTCGCCTCCGGCGGCGCCGGCAAGGTCTACAAGACCACGTCCAACGCACACACCCTCACCGGTGACGGCATGGGCATCGCCTTCCGCCGGGGCATTCCCCTGGAGGACATGGAGTTCATCCAGTTCCACCCGACCGGCCTTGCCGGGCTGGGCATCCTCCTCTCCGAGGCCGCCCGCGGCGAAGGCGCCATCCTCCGCAACTCCGAGGGTGAACGCTTCATGGAGCGCTACGCCCCCACCATCAAGGACCTGGCGCCGCGTGACATCGTGGCCCGTTCCATGGCCAATGAGGTACGCGAGGGACGCGGCTGCGGCCCGAACAAGGACTACGTCCTGCTGGACCTGACGCACCTGGAACCGGCACACATCGATGCGAAGCTTCCGGACATCACCGAGTTTGCCCGCACCTACCTCGGTGTGGAGCCCTACACCGAACCGGTGCCGGTGTTCCCTACGGCGCACTACGTGATGGGCGGCATTCCCACAAACATCAAGGCCGAGGTACTCCAGGACAACGACACGGTAATCCCCGGACTGTACGCGGCCGGCGAAGTCGCCTGTGTGTCCGTACACGGTTCCAACCGTCTGGGCACCAACTCGCTGCTGGACATCAACGTCTTCGGCAAGCGGGCCGGCATCTACGCTGCCGAATACGCCCTGACCGCCGATTTCGTCGATCTGCCGGAGAACTCCGAAATGGACACGGTCAACCTGCTGGACCACGTCCGGAATTCGGAAGGCACCGAGCGTATCTCCGAAATCCGCCGGGACCTGCAGAACACCATGGACCTGAACATGCAGGTGTTCCGCACCGCGGAAACCATCCAGCAGGTCCTGAAGGACATCGCTTCCTTCGAGGAGCGTTACCAGAAAATCAGCGTCCAGGATAAGGGCAAGCGCTTCAACCTCGACCTCCTCGAGGCCGTGGAGCTTGGCTTCCTCCTGGAACTGGCAAAAGTCATGAGCGTTGCCGCCCTGCACCGCACCGAATCCCGCGGCGGACACTTCCGCGAGGACTTCCCGGAGCGCGATGACGAGAACTTCATGAAGCATTCGATGGCCTACAAGGTTGACGAAGCCGAGAATACCGAGCACACCGCCGGCATCCGGTTGGACACCAAGCCGGTCATTTTCACGCGCTATGAGCCGATGGTGAGGAAGTACTAATGACAACCGAAATCGCCGAGCCGGCCTCGAAGGTGGAGCTCCCCGAGTCAATCGGCGGAGAGATCCCCTCGTTCGAAATCACCTTGAAGGTCCGTCGCTACAACCCCGAGGTTTCCGACGAAGCCTACTGGGATGAGTGGAAGCTGACCATGTACGGCACGGACCGCGTGCTGGACGCACTGCACAAGGTCAAGTGGGAGCACGACGGCTCGGTTTCGTTCCGCCGTTCCTGCGCCCACGGTGTCTGCGGCTCCGATGCCATGCGCATCAACGGCCGCAACCGCCTGGCCTGCAAGACCCTGCTGAAGGACCTGGACACGTCCAAGCCCATCCTCGTCGAGCCCATCAAGGGCCTGCCGGTGGAAAAGGACCTGATCGTGGACATGGAGCCGTTCTTCCAGTCCTACCGCGAGATCATGCCGTTCCTGGTGACCAAGGGCCACGAGCCCACGAAGGAACGCCTGCAGTCCGCCGAGGACCGTGAGCGCTTCGACGACACCACCAAGTGCATCCTCTGCGCCGCGTGCACGTCCTCCTGCCCCGTCTTCTGGACCGACGGCCAGTACTTCGGCCCGGCGGCGATCGTCAACGCGCACCGCTTCATCTTCGATTCGCGTGACGACGCCGGAGATATGCGCCTGGAGATCCTGAACGACAAGGAAGGCGTGTGGCGCTGCCGCACCACCTTCAACTGCTCGGAAGCATGCCCCCGCGGCATCCAGGTCACCAAGGCCATTTCAGAGGTCAAGCAGGCCATCCTGGCCCGTTCCCTCTAAGTACTTCCCTGCGTTAGGCGCCGGCAAGCGGATTTCCCCGCTTACCGGCGCCTTTTGCGTACTCGATAGAGTTGCTCCATGCCTTCGTTTGAATCTGTGTCCTTTTCCGGCGTCAACGGGACCACCCTCTCCGGAACCCTTGATGTCCCCGACGGCGGAGCCCGCGCCTGGGCGGTCTTCTGCCATGGCTTCACGCTGGGAAAGAACAGCGCCGCGGCCTCCCGGATCTCCAAGGCCCTGGCCGGCCACGGCATCGGAGTGCTCCGCTACGACGCCGCGGGGCTGGGCAGCTCCACCGGCAGGTGGGAAGACGGCAGCTTCAGTACCAAGGTGGCAGATGTGCTCAGTGCCTGCGGCTTCATGGCGGACAGCGGACGCCCGGTCTCCCTGCTGGTCGGACATTCGCTCGGCGGCGCCGCCGTCCTGGCGGCCGCTTCACGGGTTCCCGGACTGGACGCCGTCGTCACCATCGCCGCGCCCTTCCGTCCCTCACATGTAGTCCACCTCTTCGAATCGGAGTTGGACCGGATCCACGAACAGGGATCGGCAGCCGTGGATCTGGGCGGCGGGGAACTGGAAATCCGCCGGCACCTGATTGAGGACCTGCGGGGTCATGACCTCACGGACAGCATCAAGGAGCTGCACCTGCCCCTGCTGGTGATGCACTCCCCCACCGACAACACCGTGGGCATAGACAACGCGAGCGAGATCTTCCGGACGGCGCGGCATCCCCGGAATTTCATTTCGCTGGAAGGCAGCGACCACCTGATGGTGGACCGGGCCCAGACAGCGCGTGCCGCGGCAATCATCGCCGCATGGGCCGGCACCTATCTGGATCTGGGCAGGGAGTCCTAGTCCGGCTGCTTCCCGGATCCGAGCCGGACGTGCTCCTGCAGCTTCCACAGGCCGGTGGCATCGTGCTCGTAAAGGCCCACGCAGTCCACCGTAAAGCCTGCGGAATAGCTGTCCAGCCGGCGAACGGCTTCGTCCATGCTCTGCTCGCTGACATCGTGCGCCACCGTAACGTGCGGGTGGAACGGGAACGCCAGGTCCCGGGCCAGCGGGCCGCTCTGGAGCTCCTTATGCAGTGCCGTGCACTCATCGAAGCCCTCGTCGACGTTCAGGAAGACCACCGGTGAAACCGGCCGGAACGTGGCGGTCCCCTCCAACGTCACCCGGAACGGTTCCTGCGCCGCGGCAACTTTGCGCACATGCTGCAACGTCGCTTCCCAGTCATCCGTTTCCGTGGTCGTGACCAAGGTGATGTGGGCAGGGATCAGCGCCGCCATGGGATCTCCGAAGGATGCCCGTGCCGCCTTCAGCTCGCTCGCCATCGGCTCCGGAACCGCAATCACTATCCCCACGCAGCGCGCATCGCACGCAGGAGCGTGGCTGCCGTTCATGCTGCCTGCTGCCATGGCCTGGTCGTAGGATTCGGAGATTCTCATGGGATTACGCGGTAACGCTGCCCAGCGGCAGAAAGCCGACCTTGTTGTACACGTCCGCGAGCGTCACCGACGCCGACTCCCGCGCCTTGGCAGCACCCACTGCGAGCAGGCGGTCCAGCTCGGCCGGATCGTCCAGCAGGTGCAGTGCACGTTCACGGATGGGCCGGATGTGTTCGGTGACGACCTCCGCAAGGTCCACCTTCAGGTGTCCGTACATCTTCCCCTCGTACTCCTTCTCCAGTGTTTCCACGCTGCGTCCGCTGATCAGGGAGTAGATGGACAACAGGTTCGAAACCCCGGGCTTGGCGTCGCGGTCGAAACGGATCTCGCTGCCGTCGTCGGTCACGGCCGACTTGATCCGCTTGGCTATGACCTTGTCCTCATCGAGGAGGTTGATCAGGCCTGCCGGCGACGCGGCTGACTTGGACATCTTCGCCGAAGGGTTCTGCAGGTCGTAAATCTTGGCTGCTGCTTTTTGGATAAAGACCTCGGGCACCACGAAGGTCTCGCCGAAGCGGGTATTGAACCGCTTGGCAAGGTCCCGGCTCAGCTCCACGTGCTGCCGCTGGTCTTCGCCCACCGGCACGCCGTGCGGCTGGTAGAGCAGGATGTCGGCCACCTGCAGGATCGGGTAGGTGAACAGTCCGACGCTGGCCGAATCCGACCCGAAGCGCTGCTGCTTGTCCTTGAACTGCGTCATGCGGGAGGCCTCACCGAATCCGGTGAGGCAGTTCAGCACCCAGGCCAGCTGGGCGTGCTCGGGCACCTGGGACTGCACGAACAGGGTGGCCTTGTCGACGTCGACGCCGCCCGCGATGTACTGGGCAGCGGTGACGCGGGTGCGCTTGCGCAGGTCCTCGGGATCCTGCGGCACCGTGATGGCGTGCAGGTCCGGGATGAAGAAGTAGGCGTCGTATTCGTCCTGGAGCCTCACCCAGTTCACCAATGCGCCGAGGTAGTTGCCCAGATGCAGGGAATCGGCGGACGGCTGCATGCCCGAGAGGATGCGCCGGCGGCTGCTGGAAGACTCAGATGTCATGGAGGAAACCCTTAGAACTGGTAGTCGATCACTACTGGAGCGTGGTCTGAGAAGCGCGAGTCGTACGAGGGGGCACGGTCGACGACGGCGGTGACGGCCCGTGCCGCCAGCTCCGGCGTGGCCATGTGGTAGTCGATCCGCCAGCCGGAGTCATTGTCGAACGCCTGTCCGCGCCAGCTCCACCAGGTGTACGGTCCGTTGACCTCGCCGGCCAGGGAGCGGTGGACGTCGGTGTAACCGATTTCCTCGCCGAAGAAGCGGTCAAAGTAGGCACGTTCCTCGGGCAGGAAACCTGCACGCTTGACGTTGCCCTTCCAGTTCTTGATGTCCAGGGGCGTGTGTCCCACGTTCAGGTCCCCCACCACCAGCACGAAGTCGCTCGTCTGTGCCAGGGCGGGCAGCCGGGCGGCCATCGTGTCGAGGAAGCGGTACTTGTCGACCTGCTTGGGCGTATCCACTTCGCCGGAATGGACGTAGGCGCTGACGACGGTGAGGATCTTCTCTTCTCCCGCGACGGCAACCTTGAAGTCAGCCTCCACCCAGCGGCCCGAACGTGCGAAGTACTCGTCGCCGATATGTTCGCGGACGGCGACCGGCTCCGTGCGGGAGGCGATGGCAACACCCGCACGGCCCTTGGCGTCGAGGCATTCGGCGTGCTGGACGTGCCAGGTATCACCGAGCAGGTCCTTCAGGATCGCGTCGGGGGCGCGGACCTCCTGCAGGCAGAGGATGTCCACATCGCGCCCTGCCAGCCAATCGGCCATGCCCCGCTTGTAGGCGGCGCGGATGCCGTTGACGTTCACGGACGCAATGCGCAGTGTTTCCCCGGAACTGTCCATAGTCCCTGTTGATGCCGTCCCTGTTGATGCCGAACTCACGCGAATAACCATACTCCTCAGTAGCTGTTCATCCCGAAACGGCCGTCCGGCACGCCGCGTCGACGCGGCGCTTCCGGAAGCGGCTGGCGGGAACTAGTCGACTACGGTGCCTTCGACGGACCCGCCGTCGTCCTTCTTGATCATGCCACGGCCGTTGTGCGCCGTGATCTCGATGGTCTCCAGGGCGCGGTCCACCATTTCGCGGTCAGTGTCCAGGTTCTGGGCAATGACATTCGCCTGGACCTGGATGATCTTGAAGCTGTGGTCCAGTTTCTGGTCGCGCACAGTGGTGGCTTCGTCGACAACCTGGACGCCGCCGCGGGGAGCAAGGCCGGCAGTGGCGCCGGCGAGCTTCGCGGTGGCCTTGCGCGTGGCACTCCGGACAGAGAACACCACGAACGTGGCGAGGAACAGCCAGCCGAGGGACACAATGACCACTAGCCAACCGATGACGTCATTCTGGTTGGCGGCGAAAACCACTGCCACCAGGAAGACAATGAGCATCACGACGATGCCCGTAGAGCCCATCTTGCGGCTAATGCCGCGGCCGGGCGAGGACGAGGACGACGGCGTCTGGCCGTTTCGGATCGACTGCATGGTTTTATTCTCTCAAACTCGGACAGGTGCCCGATGCCGCGTTCGCTCTGCGCTGGTGCCTGCCTTCCCCGGCGGTGGAAAACGGGGCGGCTGCAGTGGCAGACTGGCTCGATGCAGATCACGATCGCCACCGGTGACATCACCACCCGGGATACCGACGTCGTCGTCAATGCCGCCAACTCATCGTTGCTGGGCGGCGGCGGGGTGGACGGCGCCATCCACCGCGCGGCAGGCCCGCAGCTCCTGGCAGCCTGCCGGGGGCTGCGGAAGACATCACTGCCGCAGGGGCTGCCCACCGGCAGGTCCGTCGCTACCGAGGCGTTCAACCTGCCTGCCCGGTGGGTGGTGCACACCGTGGGACCCAACGCGGGGGCAGGGGAAACGGACCCGGAGCTGCTGAGGTCATGCTTCCGGACCGCCCTGGCCGTGGCCGAGGACCTGGGCGCCGAGAGCATTTCCTTTCCCGCCGTCAGCGCCGGCATTTACGGCTGGGACCCGGAGACCGTGGCCGGGATCGGGCTGCAGGAGCTCCTGGACCATACCCCGCGGACGTTGAAGCGGGCAGAGTTCGTCCTGTTCAACGACCGCCTGGCCGGGATCTTCGCCAACAAGTATGAGCAGCTGGCCGGCTGACCAGGAACCTACTTCAGGAACAGCGCCCGGAGCCGGTTAGTGGTCAAGGTCAGGCCCAGCACAATCATCACCACGAAGTACAGCAGGTGCCCTGCCGTCCCCCAGCTGAAGATACCTACACTGATCTGCCGGAGCAGTTCCACGCCGTGCCACAGCGGCAGGGCCTGGATCACCGACTGCACCGCTTCGGGGTACACGCTCAGCGGGTAGAAGGTGGCTGAGAGCAGGAACATCGGCAGCATGATCATGTTGACCCAGTCCAGCTGCTGGAACGTCTTCATGTAGCTGGTTATTGCCATCCCGAAGGAGGCGAAGCCGAACGCGATCACCACGGCGGCCGGGATCATCAGCAGCGCCCAGGGCGAGGTGATCAGGCCCATCGCGCCCATCACGGCGGTGAAGCCCGTGGCGTACATGGCGCCCCGCAGGAGGGCCAGGAAGATCTCCCCCATCGCGACGTCCAGCGGCCCCAGCGGCGTGGACAGCATGCCTTCGTAGAGCCGGGCGTAGTTGAGCTTGAAGAACACGTTCATGGTGGAGTCGTACACCGCGCCGTTCATCGCCGACACAGCCAGCAGCGCCGGCGCGATGAAGTTGGCATACTCCATTTCCTGGCCGCCGGGGCCGGAGACCGTCCCCACCAGCGCGCCCAGGCCTATGCCCATGGCGACCAGGTACAGCACCGGTTCGACGAACCCGCTGATCATGATGCTCCAGTTGGTGCCCCACGTGGCCTTGAGGCCGCGGGCAATTACTGCCCGGATGTTCCGTCCGTACAGCGAGCCGAGGAAACGGTCCTGCGGTACAAGCGCCGTGGGTGCCGTGCGGTTTTCGGTGCTCATCCGTCGAGCCTCCTCGTGAAGTTCCGCCGGGCCAGTACCAGCCCGCCGACGGTCAGGACCAGCAGGTACACCACGTGGACGGCCGTCATGGCTGCCGGTTCCGGGTGTCCGTAGCTAAGCACCCGGCCCAGTTCGGTGGAATGCCAGAGCGGTGAGATCCAGCCGATCCAGCGGACGGCCAGCGGCAGCGACTCCAATGGAAAGAAGGTGCCGGAGAACAGGAACAGCGGCATCACAATAAACCGCTGGACCATGGCGAACTGCCCCTTGTCCTCTTTCAGGGTGGAGCTGAACGCCAGCAGCGGCATACCGAAGGCAAGTCCGGCCAGCAGCGCCGTGAAGATCATCAGCCAGCCGGTTGCCGGCTGCGCCACGGCCCCGAAGAGGACCAGGAAAAGGTAATAGATGGTCGTGGTCAGCAGGATGCGGACGGTGAGCCCCAGGACGTGGCCGAGGGCAATCTGCCCACTGGAGAGCGGAGAGGCGTTGGGTCCGTAGTAGGTGCGGTGCCATTTGAACCCGCCCATGACGGTATAGGTGTTTTCCTCGCTGGAAACCATCAGCGCCGCCGTGGCCACGAGGGCCGGTCCCAGGAACATCAGGTAGGACACCGTCGAGCCGTTGCCGCCCGGGAAACCCGCGTTGGAGTTCCCGTCAATTAGCACCGCCAGGCCCGTGCCCATGCCCAGCAGGTACACCAGCGGGGTCCCGACGGCGGTCATCAGCACGGTCCACTGGTAACCGCGCATCCGCCGGATCCACATGTCGGCGTAGTAAAGGCTGCCGAAACGGCGCGCCTTGGCGGCCGTTTCCATCGGCGTCAGCGGTGATCTCAGCCCGAGCACGTCATGGCGCTCGACCCCGGGCCGGGCAGGGGATTCCGGCCTAGTCAACGAGGCTTCTCCCGGTCAGGCGCAGGAACACGTCTTCCAGCGAGGAGCGTCGCACCAGCGAGGTGATGGGCCGCAGCCCCCGGCCGGTCACGGCTTCCAGGGCGGCTTCGCCGTCGTCTGCGTAGATCAGGACCCGGTCCGGGAGTGTCTCCAGCCGCTCGCCGATCCCCTCCAGCTCCGCGGCCACGGTGGTGTTGCGCTCCGAACCGAACCTCAGCTCCACCACCTCCCGGGTGGAATGCTCACGGATCAGGGCCGACGGCGACCCCTCGGCCATGATCGCGCCCTTGTCCACCACGATCAGCCGGTCGCACAGCTGCTCGGCCTCGTCCATGTAATGGG
This sequence comes from Arthrobacter sp. zg-Y895, assembly GCF_020731025.1. Taxonomy (NCBI): domain Bacteria; kingdom Bacillati; phylum Actinomycetota; class Actinomycetes; order Micrococcales; family Micrococcaceae; genus Arthrobacter; species Arthrobacter sp. zg-Y895. The sequence goes on along the minus strand of NZ_JAJFZY010000012.1, from coordinate 13,246 downwards.
TGGTGAGGATCAGCGTCACGCCGGCTTCCTTGAGCCGGAACAACCGGTCCCAGAGGATGTGCCGGGCCTGCGGATCCAGTCCGGTGGTCGGTTCGTCCAGCAGCAGGATCTTCGGATCGTTGATCAGGGACCGGGCAATGGTCAGGCGCCGCTTCATCCCCCCGGAGAGCGAATCCACGCGGGCCTTGGCCTTGTCGGTGAGCTGCGCGAATTCCAGCAGCTCGTCCGCCTTGGGCTGCAGGTAGCTCTTGGGCAGGCCGAAGTAGCGGCCGTAGGCCAGGAGGTTGTCCCGCACGCGCAGGTCTTCGTCCAGGTTGTCCTGCTGGGGCACCACGCCCAGGTGGGCGCGGACTTCCGGCCCGTAGGTGTTCGGGTCCAGCCCCATGATGCTGAGGTCTCCGCCGCTGCGCTGGGACACTCCGCCGATCATTTTCATGGTGGTGGATTTACCTGCGCCGTTGGGCCCGAGCAGCCCGAAGGACTCCCCCGGCGGAACGTCAAAGGAGATGCCGTTGACGGCGGTGAAATCGCCGTAGGACTTGGTCAGGTTCCGTGCGGAAATAACGAAATCGGAGCGGGTTTCGGGGACGGTTCTGCTTGATGTGATCTGTGACACTTGAGACAGCATAGTGGACGCGGAACGGACCGGCGCATCAAGCCGCGCCGGTCCGTTCCGTTGGTGCTGAATTCGGCCCTAGACCAGGATTCCGGCCTGCCGTTCGGCGGCTTCCACCACGTTCGCCAGCAGCATGGCGCGGGTCATCGGGCCCACGCCGCCGGGGTTGGGCGAAATCCAGGACGCGACATCGGCCGCCGCTGCTTCGACGTCGCCGGTCAGCGTTGTTTCCCCGGTTTCCGGATCGGTGACCCGGGTGACGCCTACGTCCAGCACGATGGCGCCGGGCTTGAGGTCTTCGGCACGGATCATTTCCGGGAAGCCGGCTGCAGCAACCACCACATCGGCTGCCTGCAGGTGCTCGAACAGGTCCGCGGTCCCGGTGTGCGCCAGCGTGACCGTGGCATTGATCGGACGGCGGGTCAGGAGCAGGCCGAGCGGCCGCCCGACGGTGACGCCGCGTCCGACCACTAGGACTTTCTTGCCGTTCAGTGAAATCCCGTTGCGGACCAGCAGCTGCACGATCCCGTGCGGCGTGCAGGGCAGCGGAGACGTCATCGGTTCGCTGACGTTGAGCACCAGGCGGCCCAGGTTGACCGGGTGCAGCCCGTCCGCATCCTTTTCCGGGGCGATCCGCTCCAGGATGGCATTCGCATCGATATGCGCCGGCAGCGGCAGCTGCACAATGTAACCGGTGGTCGCCGGGTCCTCGTTCAGCTCGTCAATGACCTTTTCCAGGTCTGCCTGGCTGATGTCGCCGGGAAGATCCCGGCGGATGGAATTAATCCCCACCTGCTTGCAGTCTTTATGCTTGCCGCCCACGTAGGAGTGGCTGGCGGGATCGTCGCCCACCAGCACGGTCCCCAGGCCCGGAGTGACGCCGTGCTCTTCCTTCAGCACGCGCACCCGTTCGGTCAGGTCCTCCTTGATCTCCCGGGCGGCGGCGCGGCCGTCCAGGATCTTCGCCGCGACCGGAGTGCCGAATTCGGTTTTCTCCTTGACCTCCCAGCCAAGGTTGACGCTGGCGGCCTCATCAGTCGCGGGACCCTCCATATTGGTTCCTTTCTCCACGGTTACCATTCCTCCTGTCCGGGGTAGAGCGGGAAGTTCTCAGTCAGCGCCCCCACGCGGGCCCGGAGGGCCTCGACGTCGGGAGCGGGCTTCAGTGCGGCGGCAATGATCTCGGCAACTTCGGTGAACTCGGCTGCGCCGAAGCCCCGGGTTGCGAGCGCCGGGGTGCCGATCCGCAGGCCGGACGTGACCATCGGCGGCCGCGGGTCGAACGGCACGGAGTTGCGGTTCACCGTGATGCCCACGGAATCAAGCAGGTCTTCGGCCTGCTTCCCGTCCAGGGCGGAGTGCCGCAGGTCCACCAGGATCAGGTGTACGTCGGTGCCGCCGGTGAGCACGGAAACTCCGTGTTCGGCGACGTCGGGCGCATTCAGGCGGTCGGCAATGATCCGTGCACCCTCGAGCACGCGTTCCTGCCGTTCCCGGAACTCCTCGGTGCCGGCGATCTTAAAGGCCACGGCCTTCGCGGCAATCACGTGCATCAGCGGACCGCCCTGCTGGCCGGGGAAAACGGCGGAATTCAGCTTCTTCGCGTATTCCTTTTTCGCCAGGATCATTCCCGAGCGCGGCCCGGCAAGGGTCTTGTGCACGGTGGAGGTGACGACGTCGGACACCGGCACCGGGTTGGGGTGCAGTCCCGCGGCCACCAGTCCGGCAAAATGCGCCATGTCGGTCCAGAGATAGGCACCGGCTTCATCGGCAATGGAGCGGAAGGCCTCGAAGTCCAGCTGCCGCGGGTAGGCGGACCAGCCGGCGACAATAACCTGCGGGCGTTCTGCCAGCGCCTGTTCGCGGACCCGATCCATGTCCACCCGATAAGTCTGCTCGTCCACCCCGTAGGCCGCGACGTCGTACAGCTTGCCGGAAAAGTTCAGTTTCATGCCGTGGGTAAGGTGCCCGCCGTGGGCCAGGTTCAGCCCCATCAGTTTCTCGCCCGGTGCCATCAGGGCCGCGAGCGCGGCAGCATTGGCCTGCGCGCCGGAGTGCGGCTGGACGTTGGCGAACTCTGCACCGAACAGGGCCTTCGCCCGCTCGATGGCGAGGTTCTCCGCTACGTCCACATGTTCGCAGCCGCCGTAGTAGCGGCGCCCGGGGTAGCCCTCGGCGTACTTGTTGGTGAGGACGGAGCCGGAGGTTTCCAAGACGGCGCGCGGGGCGAAGTTCTCGGAGGCGATCATCTCGAGGGTGCTGCGCTGGCGGGACAATTCATCATTCAGCACCGCTGCTATTTCGGGATCAACATCGATAAGCGGCGCGTTGGTGACGGGCTGGGTGGATACTCTCACGTGGATCTCCTGGGAAGGGGTTCTCTATAGGTCAGGCTACCTGTCGGGACATAGGCCGGGCATGGCACAACAGTTTCGCGCGTGACCCGCGGCCCAGGCGTGCGATCCGTGGTCGTTAGGACACCCCCGCAGGGGTGCCGTGCCGCTTCCTGGTGGTAATCCACCTAACGCCAGTCGCGACGCTCTCCATCCTAGCCTCACCTGTCCCCCGGCTGCAGGGCTTCAGCGGAATAGCCGCAATGCCCGGACCGTTACGGTTCTCAAGAACGAAGGAGTGCACAGGTGGAAACGGACATACTCGTGATCGGAGCCGGCCAGGCCGGGCTCAGCGCCGCCTATCACCTGCGCCGCCGCGGCCTGGAGCCCGGCGCCGGATTCACCGTGCTGGACGCGAACCCCGGGCCGGGCGGCGCCTGGCGGCACCGGTGGGATTCGCTGACCTTCGGTGCTGCGCACGCCCTGCACGACCTCCCGGGGATGCCGCTGGGCTCGCCGGATCCCGCCGAACCCGCTTCCGCCGTCGTCACCAGGTACTACGGACGCTATGAGCAGGAGTTCGGGCTCGACGTCGTCCGGCCGGTTTCCGTGTCCGCGGTGGCGGAGGGCGACGGCGGCAGGCTCTCGGTCCGTGCCGTGGATGGCCGCGAGTGGCAAGCCCGCACGGTCATCAACGCGACGGGCACGTGGGACCGGCCGTATTGGCCCTACTACCCCGGGCGGGAATCCTTCCGCGGCCGGCAGCTGCATACCCGGGACTTTCGCAGCGTGGCTGACTTTGCCGGGCAGCGGGTCCTTGTGGTGGGCGGCGGCACCTCCGCCGTGCAGTTCCTGCTGCAGCTGCAACGTGCCGGTGTGGAAACCGTCTGGTCCACCCGCCGACCGCCGGAATTCACCCTCCGTCCGTTCGACTCAGAGTGGGGGCGGGCCGTGGAAGCGAAAGTCAGCGCCAGGACCCGTGCCGGCCTGCCGCCGCTGAGCGTCGTTTCCGCCACGGGCCTGCCGCTGACGGATGAATACCGGCGGGGCATAGAGGACGGGGTGCTCGTTTCGCGCGGACCGATCGGCCGCCTGACCACCTCCGGTGTCGTTTTCGCAGACGGGTCCGCGGAGTCCGTGGACACCATCCTCTGGGCCACCGGCTTTCGTGCCGCCCTGGAGCATCTGGCACCGCTGCACCTGCGCGAACCCGGCGGCGGGATCCGGATGGACGGAGTACGGGTGGTGCGCGAGCCCCGGCTGCTGCTGGTGGGCTACGGCGAGTCCTCCTCCACGCTGGGGGCTACCCGCGCCGGCCGTGCAGCCGCGCTTGCGGCCGTGCGGCAGCCGGTTACGAAAGCAGCTCTTCCCAGTTGACGGCGGTAACCGTGCCCTGCTCCCAGTCCCGCCGCAGGATGGCGTAAACCACCGTGGCAACTCTGCGCCCGTCTTCCAGCGGCCAGTCCTCCCGGTAATGCGCTTCCTTCACGAAGCCTGACCTCAGCAGGGTCTTGCGCATGGCGATGTTGTCCTCGCTCGTACGGCCCGCGAAGCGGTGCGCTTCGGGGTAGTCGTCGAACACCATGCCGGTCAGGGCCTGCAACACCGGTACGCCGTTGCCCCGGCCGCGGAACTTCTCCACCAGGCGCAGGTCCAGCACCGGTGTACTCGTTCCCAACTCCTCCAGGATGACCAGGCCCATGCGGTGGTTGTCGCCGAACACCCAGAAGGTACTCACGCCGTCGCCGTCGAACCGCCCTTCGATCAGGAGGCGACGCACCAGCCCCTCAGAAGGCGCCTTGATCCGGTGGTAGGGAAAGCTATTGGTAGTGAGGAAACGTACGAGCTCTCCCTCGTCCTTGTCAGAAAACGGAAGGAACATCACATCCATGTGCCCACCCTAGGTCAGGGCACTGAAACCGGTAACCTAGCAAGGGTGACAGACATGATTTCTTCTCCCGACACCTCCGCCGCCAACGCCTTTACCCTGACGTTGTCCTGCCCCGACCGTCCGGGCATTGTCCATGCCGTCAGTGCTTCCCTCGTGGCGGCCGAAGGCAACATCACCGAGTCCGCGCAGTTCGGCAGTCGGGAAACCGGCTCCTTCTTTATGCGCGTGGACTTCACTTCTCCGCGCTCCTACGAGCAGGTCCATGCGGAACTCGCTGCAACGGCATCTGCGTTTGCCATGTCCTGGGAACTGCACCGCGCCGGCCGCCGGACCCGGACCCTGATCATGGCGTCCAAGTCCGGCCACTGCCTCAATGACCTGCTGTTCCAGCAGCGTGCGGGGACGCTGCCGATCGATATCCCGGCCATTGTCTCCAACCACCGCGAGCTGGAGTCCCTCGCCGACTTCTACGGCGTGCCGTTCCACTATGTCCCCGTCACTCCGGACACCAAGGGCCAGGCGGAGGACCGGCTGCGCGCCCTGATGGCCGAACTGGACATTGAGCTGGTGGTCCTCGCCCGCTACATGCAGATCCTGAGCAACGACCTCTGCCGCGACCTGTCCGGGCGTGCCATCAACATCCATCACTCCTTCCTGCCCTCGTTCAAGGGAGCGAGGCCCTACCACCAGGCGCATGCCCGGGGCGTGAAGCTGATCGGTGCCACGGCGCATTACGTAACTTCGGACCTGGATGAGGGTCCCATCATTGAACAGGAAGTCATCCGGGTGGACCACGCCCGTTCGGCTGCCCAGCTCGCGGCCCTGGGCAGCGACGTCGAGGGGCGGGCACTGTCCAAAGCCGTGCAGTGGCATGCCGAGCACCGGGTCCTGCTGGACGGCCGGCGGACCATCGTCTTCAACTAGGCGGTTCCTGCTACGGGTGCCGGCTTCCGCTAACCGGCCTCCGGCCGGCGCTACGCTGGGTGGCATGGCACACATCATTGAATTCCGGGGCAAGACCCCCGCCGTCGATCCCACCGTCTTCCTCGCTCCCACCGCTTCGCTCATTGGCGACGTCACCATGGCCGCGGACTCCAGCGCCTTCTACGGCGCCTGCGTCCGCGGTGACTCCAACAGCATCCGTGTTGGCGCGGGAACCAACCTGCAGGACAACGTGGTCCTGCACGCGGACCCGGGCTTCCCGACGTCGGTGGGCGCTCGGGTCAGCATCGGCCACAACGCGGTGGTGCACGGCTGCACGGTCGAGGATGACTGCCTGATCGGCATGAGCGCCACGATTATGAACGGTGCCGTGATCGGCGCCGGCTCCCTCGTGGCCGCCGGTGCCCTGGTCCTTGAAGGAACGGTGGTCCCGCCCCGCTCGCTGGTAGCCGGTGTGCCGGCAAAGGTCCGCCGGCCCCTCACGGATGAGGAGGTCGCGGGAGTGAAGGCGAACGCGGAAAACTACCGGCAGACGGCTGCCGACCACCGCTCTGCCGTAGCGTCGCAGCCCTAGGCTTGTGTTCACTTCTTGACTGCAAGAGTGTGATGTAGCACTCTAAAATAATGCCAGCCGACCAATCCTCGACGTTGAGGACCACCCGCACACCGGGGACCACCCCGCCCAAGCCGGGCTCGCAGAGCGCCTTGCGCGAACGCAACCGGCAGCGCATTATCCAGGCCCTCCTGGCCTCGGGGCCGTTGACGCAGGCGGAACTTTCGCGCCAGACGGGATTGTCCCGCGCCACGGTCTCCAACATCGTGGGCGATATGAGCGAGCGCCGGCTCGTCATCACCGAGCCCACCACCAGCTCCGGGCGGAGGGCACTTTCGGTGCGGCTCAACGAGTCGGGAGCCGTTGCTGCCGGCATCGACATCGGACGCCGGCACGTCAGGGTGATCCTGGCTTCGCTCGGCCACCGGATCCTGCAGGAGGAGTCCGTCCAGCTTCCGCTGGGCCACTCCGCGGCAGAGGGCATGGATGCCGCTGCGGCCCTGCTTGCCCGGCTGCTACGCCGGCAGGGGGTGGACCGCAGCGCCGTCCTGGGTGCCGGCGTCGGCATCCCCGGCCCCATCGACCGGCGCACGGGCACAGTGGTCCAGGGCGCAATCCTTCCCGAATGGGTGGGGATCAACATGCGCGAAGACCTCGCCGACCGGCTGGGTGTCCCGGTCTACATCGACAATGACGCCAACCTCGGGGCACTGGCGGAAGTCACCTGGGGACCGCACGGCTGCAGCGAAAACCTGATCTTCATCAAGGTTGCCTCCGGCATCGGCGCGGGGCTGGTCATCAACGGTTCGCTCTACTACGGCAATGTCGGCATCACCGGGGAAATCGGCCACGCCACCATCTTCGACCAGGGGCTGATCTGCCGGTGCGGCAACCGGGGCTGCCTGGAAACCATCGCCTCGACCTCCATCATGATCGAACTGCTGAGCCGCGCCTCCAAGGACAACATCACCACCGCCGACATCCTCTCGCGGGCCGCGGCAAAGGACCCGGCCACCCTGCGCGTCATTGACGATGCCGGCGTCGCGGTCGGCCGCGCCGCCGCCAACCTCGCGAATACCCTGAACCCGGAACTCATCATCATCGGCGGGTCGCTGACCGACCTCGGCGACACCTTCCTGGACCCGATCCGCCGCGGCCTGCTGCGGCACGCCGTCCCCCTTGTCGGCGAAACCTCCACCGTGCTTATGTCCTCGCTCGGGGACCGCGCCGAAGCCCTGGGGGCAGCGGCACTGGTCCTCCAGGAGCAGGGAACCGCGGCAGCGTAGTACTTGCCCGGGCGAACCAAAAACTACCCGAAACCGCCGCTCTTGCGTTCAAGACTTGACGGCAGTGCCTGTGACCGTGGTAACTTCCTTACCGGCCCACTCTGTGGGCCGTATCACGACAAAGAGGTCACACGGAGGCACTCATGCGAGCAGAAGCAGCTCCGGCAGTCGGCGCGCGGCGCGCTCCCTGCCATCACGGCAGGGACAATGCGCATGCCGGCTAGTCCATTCATTCTGGAAATGCACTCCATCACCAAGGAGTTCCCCGGCGTCAAGGCCCTCGCGGATGTGGCCCTCAACGTCCGGGCCGGCGAAATCCACGCCATCTGCGGAGAAAACGGCGCAGGAAAATCCACGCTGATGAAGGTCCTCTCCGGCGTCTACCCCCACGGCACGTACACCGGAGAAATTGTCTTCCAGGGCAAGCCCGTCCAGTTCCGGGATATCCGGTCCAGCGAAGCCGCGGGAATTGTCATCATCCACCAGGAACTGGCGCTGATTCCCGAACTCTCCATCGCCGAGAACATTTTCCTGGGCAATGAACCCACCCGGTTCGGCGTCATCGACTGGGACAAGGTCAACTACGACACCCTGGACCTCATGGAACGGGTCGGACTCCAGGAAGACCCCACCACGCCCATCAAGGATCTGGGCGTGGGCAAGCAGCAGCTGGTGGAGATCGCCAAGGCACTGAACAAGCGGGTACAGCTGCTGATCCTCGACGAGCCCACCGCAGCGCTCAACGAGACCGATTCCCAGCACCTGCTGGGCCTGATGTCCGGCCTGCGGGACAAGGGCATCTCCTGCATCATGATCTCGCACAAGCTCAATGAGATTGAGCAGATTGCGGATTCCATCACCATCATCCGCGACGGCCGCTCCGTCGAGACGATCGACGTCGCCGCCGAAGGCGCGGACGAAGACCGCATCATCCGCGGCATGGTTGGCCGTTCGCTGGAGTCCCGGTTCCCGGACCACACCCCGACGATCGGTGAAACGTTCTTCGAGGTCCGCGGTTGGACCGTGGGGCATCCGACCGTCCCGGACCGCCTGGTCTGCAAGGGCTCGAACTTCCACGTCCGCCGCGGGGAAATCGTCGGCTTCGCCGGTCTTATGGGCGCCGGGCGCACCGAACTGGTCCGGTCAATCTTCGGCCGCTCCTACGGCAACTTCATTTCCGGCCAGATCATCAAGGACGGCAAGGAGATCACCCTCAAGACGGTGCACTCCGCGATTAACCATGGCCTGGCCTACGTCACTGAGGACCGTAAGACCCTGGGCCTGAACCTCCTGGACGACATCAAGGCCACTACCGTTTCGGCTGACCTGAAGAAGATCACCCGCGGGCTTGTTGTCGACAACGACGCCGAGTTCCGCTACGCGGAGGAATACCGCAAGAGCCTGCGCACCAAGGCACCCACTGTAGATGAGGGCGTTTCCAAGCTCTCCGGCGGCAACCAGCAGAAGGTTGTCCTGGCCAAGTGGATGTTCACCGACCCGGACCTGCTGATCCTGGACGAACCGACCCGCGGCATCGATGTGGGCGCCAAGTACGAAATCTACGGAATCATCCAGCAGCTCGCGAACCAGGGCAAGGGAGTCATCGTGATTTCCTCGGAGCTCCCCGAGCTCCTGGGCCTCTCGGACCGCATCTACACCATCTTCGAAGGGGCGATCACCGGCGAGGTCTCCAAGGCGGAGGCCAACCAGGAGAACCTCATGAGGCTCATGACCTCCCCCGCCCGGAAGCCCGCCGACTACGCCACTCAAGGAACACTTTCATGAACGCCATCAAGCAACTCCTGGGCGGCAACGGCCGCCAATTCGGGATGATCTTCGCCTTGGCCATCCTGGTCGGCCTGTTCCAGGTCCTCACCGGGGGCAAGACCCTGACACCCACGAACATGATCAACCTGTTCAACGGCAACTCCTACATCCTGATCCTCGCCGTGGGAATGGTCTTCGTGATCATTGCCGGCCACATCGACCTTTCGGTGGGATCCGTCGCAGCGTTCTCGGGCATCGTCGTCGCGATGGCCATGCGGGACTGGGGCCTGCCCTGGTACATGGGCATCATCCTGGGCCTGGCGGTGGGTGCGGCCATCGGTGCCTGGCAGGGCTTCTGGGTCGCGTACATCGGCATACCTGCATTCATCGTGACGCTGGCGGGCATGCTGATCTTCCGCGGAGCCAACCAGTGGGTGGGCAAGTCCAACACGGTTCCTGTCCCGTCCGAATTCCAGTTCATCGGCGCCGGCTACCTGCCCGAGGGCGGCCCGATCCCCGGGTACAACAACCTGACGCTGCTGCTGGGCCTGATCCTGTGCGCCGCAGTGATCTACGGCGAAATGCGCAAGCGTTCCCGCAACGCCAAGCTGGGCACCGCCAACCCGCCTGCCTGGGTGCCCGTGGTCAAGATCGGCCTGCTCTGCGCCGTCATCCTCTACGCCACGTACATGTTCGCCACCGGCCGGCCGGGCACGTCCTTCCCGGTCTCGGGCATCATCCTCGGCGTCCTGGTCCTGTTCTACGGTTTCGTCTCCAATAAGACCATCTTCGGCCGCCACGTCTACGCGGTGGGCGGCAACCGGCACGCGGCCGAGCTCTCCGGCGTGCAGGGCAAGAAGGTCAACTTCATGGTCATGATGAACATGTCGATTCTGGCCGCCCTGGCCGGCATGATCTTCGTGGCCCGCTCCACCGCCTCCGGACCGTTCGACGGCACCAACTGGGAACTGGACGCCATTGCGGCCGTCTTCATCGGAGGCGCCGCTGTCTCCGGCGGCGTGGGCACCGTGGTCGGTTCCATCGTCGGCGGCCTCGTTATGGCAGTGCTGAACAACGGCCTGCAGCTGCTGGGCGTCGGTGCCGATATGACCTCCATGATCAAGGGCCTTGTCCTGCTCCTGGCCGTGGCCCTGGACGTCTACAACAAGACCCAGGGCAAGCCCTCCATCACCGGACTGCTGATGCGCAACTTCGGCGGCAACAAGCCCAAGCCGGCCCCCGCCGTCGTCGACGCCACCCCGGAAATGCCCACGGGCACCAAGACCGTCATCTCCACTGACGCCTAAACCGCACCACTTACTCCCCACTATTTCCACGACCGCTATTCAGAAAGAGAACACCATGCGTAAATTCGCAAAGTCCTTCGCCGTTGCGGCAACGGTGGCAGCGTTGTCGCTGTCCGCCTGCGGCCGCACCGAAGAAACCGCTTCCGGCGCCGAAGAAGGCTTCGAAGACGGGGCATCCATCGGCGTCGCGCTGCCGCAGAAGACCTCGGAGAACTGGGTGCTGGCAGAGACCCTCTTCAACGACGGCCTCAAGGAAGCCGGCTACGAAGGCCAGGTCCAGTTCGCCAACGGCGGCGTGTCCGAACAGCAGAACCAGATCAGCTCCATGATCACCAACGGTGTCGAGGTCCTGATTGTGGGTGCCATCGACGGCAGCCAGCTCGGCTCGCAGCTGCAGGATGCCAAGGATGCCGGCATCACCGTCATCGCCTACGACCGCCTGCTGACAAACACCGAAAACGTTGACTACTACGTGGCCTACGACAACTTCAAGGTCGGCCAGCTGCAGGGCCAGGCCCTGCTGGACGGGCTGAAGGAGAAGAAGCCCGAAGGTCCGTACAACATTGAGCTGTTCGCCGGCTCCCCGGATGACGCCAACGCCCAGGTCTTCTTCGACGGCGCCATGGATATCCTCCAGCCGGAGATCGAAGCAGGAAACCTCGTGGTCGGTTCCGGCCAGACCGAGTTCAACCAGGCCGTCACCCAGGGCTGGAAGGCGGAGAACGCCCAGAAGCGCATGGACACCCTGCTCTCCAGCAACTACGCCTCCCAGGAGCTGGACGGCGTCCTCTCCCCCAATGACACCCTGGCCCGCGCCGTCCTGACCTCGGTCACCGGCGCCGGCAAGGCGCTGCCCGTCATCACCGGCCAGGACTCCGAGGTGGAATCCGTCAAGCTGATCATGGAAGGCAAGCAGTACTCCACCATCAACAAGGACACCCGCAACCTGGTGAACCAGAGCATTGACATGGTCAAGGCACTGGGCGCCGGCGAAGAGGTCGAAATCAACGACGACGAGAGCTACGACAACGGCAAGAAGGTAGTCGAGAGCTACCTGCTGGAACCGGTCATCGTCACCAAGGCCAACGCTGCCGAGGCCTACGAGAATGACCCCACGCTCTCCGAGCTGACCAAGTAAGCACGCATTCACTGCCCCTCGGGGCGGAACAGCCCGGGTATCCCTCAGCGGAGACCCGGGCTGTTCCACGCCTGTTCCACCCTGTTTCACACGCCGGTCGCCTGCACTTCGTGCCGCACGGGCTCGGTGTCCACCCCTAGGCCTCGGCCGGGGGCGACCATAGAGTAGGGGTACTCCCTGCAACGACGCGGAAGACGAGGACCATGACTGCCGTTCAACACATACCCACCCCGCCCTGTGTCCAGCCGGGAGCTCCCAGTCCCGTCCAATCCACGGGACGGACCCTGCGCTGGGGCGTAGTCGCCACCGGAAACATTGCCGAGCGTGTCACTGAAGACATTGCCCGGTTGGAGGACGCTGTCCTGCAGGCGGTCAGTTCCCGCCGGCAGGCCTCGGCGGAGGAGTTCGCTGCCCGCTTCGGCTTCGCCAGCAGCTACTTCGACTCGGACGATGCCTCGGGCTACGACCTGCTCTTTGCCGATCCCGATGTCGACGTCGTCTACATCGGGACCCCGCACGCCCAGCACTATCGGATAGCCCGGCGTGCCCTGGAAGCCGGCAAACACGTACTGTGCGAAAAGTCGCTGACCATCAATGCCCGCGAAACCCAGGACCTGATCGAACTGGCCCGGTCCCGCAACCTGTTCCTCATGGAAGCGGTCTGGACCCGTTTCCTTCCCTGCATCAACCGCATCTGGGAACTCATTGCCTCGGGTGAACTCGGGGACATCAACTGGGTGCAGGCAGACCTGGGCTTCCCGGCACCGTATGACCCTGCCAGCAGGCTCTGGGACCCGGCGGCAGGCGGAGGAGCACTGCTGGATCTGACGGTCTATCCGCTCACCTTTGCCCTCGGCGCACTGGGCTACCCGGAGACGGTCCATGCAGTAGGCAGCATCAACGCCGACGGCGTGGACACACAGAACGCATTGACGCTCGGGTACCCGTCCGGCGGCCTGGCACAGCTGACCTCGTCGCTGGTCTCCTCCTGCCCGCGGACCGCTGTTATTTCCGGCACCAAGGGCTGGCTCCGCACCGGTGCACCCCTGCATAACCCGGTGGAGCTGACCATCGTTCCGCAGGACGGAGAGGCCCGCGTGGAGAGGTTCCCGCAGGTCGGCAACGGCTACGCGTACGAGCTGCGTGAGGTGACCCGCTGCATCCAGGCGGGCATGGTGGAAAGCCCCACCATGACGTGGGCGGACTCCCTGCGGACCATGCGGCTCTTTGACGCTGTACGGGCGCAGATCGGCGTGCTGTACGCCAATGACAAGGCCACTGTCCCCGCTGACTGAGGCGTTGACGCGCAGCGGCTGAGAAGGCACTAAAAAACGACGGCGGTGGCGCCCCCCTTTGAGGGGGGGCCCCGCCGTGGTGGGTTGTAGGGGGGCGGGTGCCGCCCCGCCCGCCCCC
>NZ_JAJFZY010000011.1:0-19127 GCF_020731025.1 Arthrobacter sp. zg-Y895 | reverse complement strand
CCCCCCCGGGGGTTAGACCCAAAAAAACCCCGCGGGCGGGCCCCCCCCTTTGGCGGGGGCGCCCCCGCCGTCGTCGTTTTCAGTGCTGCGCTAGCCGCCCAGACCGCCCAGGCCGCCCGGAAGTTTCCCGAGCAGGTCCTTGGGATTTATACCCAGTTTGTCCAGCAGACCCGAGTCGCGCTCGGTATCCACCTTCTCCGGCAGGTCGGACTCCGCCTGACCTGCCTTCGAGCTGTCGCCGCGATTCTTCAGAAATTCGATAATCTGCTGCTTGTCGATCTGCATCAGGTACTCCTTTGCTGAGTGGCCGCGCGCTGCGGTTTGGTGCCTGCTAGGCGTTCTTCACGTTCTGCGGCGCTTCGGAAGCGGATTCCTTGACGTCCGAGGCGGCTGCCTGGCCTTCGGACTTCACGTTCTGCGCGGCGTCCGTGGCAGTGGCCTTGATGTTCTCAACCGCTTCCTGAGCCGGTTCCTTGAGGCCCTCGGCCATTTCCTTGGCTGCTCCGGCCAGTTCCTCGGTCATCGGCTGCGCGGCTGTCTTGATGTTGTCAGCAGCGACGCGCTCCTTGTCGCTGGCGGGGATCAGCGTTGCCGCCAGCAGGCCGGCGCCGAAGGCAATCAGGCCTGCGGCGATGGGGTTGCCCTGCGTCTGGCCCGCGAGCTTCGCCGGTGCACCCTGGACAGCGGAGCCGGCGGCAGACATGCCGTCCGAAACACTGCTGCCCATATCGGAAACACTGCCGCCGATGTTGCTGCCGGTATTGCCTGCGCTGTTACCTACTGAATCGGCCACACCCATCACCTTGTCCTTCACTCCGAATACTTTGTCCTTCATCTTGTCCGTCTGGCGCTGAACGATGTGGGAAGGAGTTACCTTGTCCGCCACGGCGTCCACGTTGGTGCCTAGGCGCCGGCGGGTTGCTTCGATGTCGGCGCGGATCTCATCCGGGTTTTCACTCATCGTGTTTCCTCGCTTGGTTTCATAGTCTGGGGGATCTCCTGCAGCGTCTCTGACGTCTGCGGCATGCCCTTGATCTTCTTCATTTCCGTGCGTCCGCGGGAGGCGAGGACGGCAGCGACGATGCCCCAGATAACCGCCACGATCACTGCTGACCAGCCGAAGCCGATAGCCGTCGTGCCCAGTGCGTACCACAGGGCGACCGAGAGGAAGAGGAGTACGAAGTACCCTGCGACGGCCGCTCCGGCGAACATTCCGGCACCCGTTCCTGCGCGGGTTGCGGACTGCTTCAGTTCGACCTTCGCCAGCTCCACTTCCTGACGCATGAGGGTGGACATATCCTGCGTCACCTGGCCGAGCAAATCGCCCAGGGACGTAGATTCAGCCTTAGCCTGCGCGGGTGTGGGAGGGATTTCGGTACTCATCAGTGCCGACCACCGCTGTAGGGATCAGCTGCCGGAACGCCGGTGGAGGGGGTGGGCGGAAGAGTCTGGGCCGAGGCAGGACCCGTACCCGGCTGGCGGACCGGTTCGGTGCCGAACGGATCATTGGTTCCGGCGGTTCCGACCGTGGGCTGTGCCGCCGGTGCCTGCGGGACAGGCGTCACGGGCGGAACGGGCGGCCCCACGTGCTGGCCGGCGGATCCGGACGTGCCCTGCGTCGGGAGGCCTGCGCTGAGGCCCTTGTTGAGGCGGCCTGCCAGGAAACCGGCTCCGGCTGCGATGGCGAGGAAGGCGACCGGGCGCTGGCGGGCAAAGCCCTTGACTTCGTCCAGCAGGGATCCGGGATCGCGGCCGTCGAGCCACGTGGCGGCCGACGACGCACGGCTGGCTGCCTGACCGACGAGATCGGCGGCTACCCCGGACTGGCCGGACTGAGCCATGGAGTGCAGTTCATCTGCCATCGAGCGAAGGCCTTCAGCCACCTTCTGCTGCTGGGTACCTGCCTGCTCGGTGAGATCGGAACGGGCCTGGGTAAACAGGTCCTTGGCGTTGGTCTTTACCTCGGAGGCAACACCCGCTGCTTCAGACTTGGCGGTGTCCGCTACCTGAGCGGCGTTACCCTTGGCCTGCTGGGCGATGTCACCTGCCTGCTGCTTGGCCGCATCGGCCTTCGCTGCGGCCGTGGAGTCGTCGTTCGTGCCTCCGGCCGGGGATGCTGCATGGCTTCCGTCGCGCGGAGTGAAGTTCTCTGTCATCATCGCTCTCTTTCGTCATAGCAACTGCTGATCAAGATCGGATGGTCCGTACCAAGATAATAAGCACACTTAGTTACGAATGTGTAGCGTGTTAGGATTGTAAGTGCCCTTGCTATTGGATTCTGTGCGTGGTTTTCTTTTTGCACCGATCAGAAGAGCCCGCGGACCCCGTTCCCTGCCGAATAATCCGGCAGGGCAGTCCCCAACGCACAGGAGCATCACATTGGCTGCAAACCTAGTAGCACGATCTGTCCATGACCTCACAGCGGCGGCTTGGTTCGGCGGTTCCCTGATGGGCGCCGTCGGACTTAACGGAGCAACTGCGGAGGCCAAGGATCCCACTGAAAGAACCCGGCTGTCCGCCCTTGGCTGGAAGAAGTGGGCCCCCGTGCAGGCCGGAGCAATCGGATTGCACTTCCTGGCCGGACTCGCACTCATCGGCGACAACAAAACCCGGGTCTCCAAGCAGGAGGGGGTTGGCTCCCTCACCGCCTACAAGGCCGCCGTAACGGCCCTCGCTGCGGTAGTCACCCTCTATTCAGGCATCTTGGGCGGCAAGGTAGGAAAGCTCTCGGAGCAGGGCAGCCAAGGGGCTACGGAACCCCGCGAGGGCGCATCCAAAGAACTGAAGTCGGCCCAGCGCCAGCTGAAGGTCCTGCAATGGAGCATCCCCATGCTTTCGGGGGCGGTGATTGTGATGGGCGCCCAACACGGAGAAATGCAACGGCCGGCCAATGTCCTCAAGGGCCTGAAAAAGAAGTAACGGGCAATGGGCGCAGAAGTTACGAGCAGGACCTTCAGCCGGGCGCAGCGCACGGCTTACCGGCAGCGTTTGCTGGAAAACCTGGACCACTTCGCTCACTTCCTTTCCACCGCGCAGTTTGCGGACACGGCCAGCATTGGCCTGGAACTGGAGCTGAACCTGACCAACCGCGATTTCTCCCCAGCCCTCCGCAACACGGCTGTCCTTGAGCGAATCGCCGATCCGGCCTTCCAGACCGAAATCGGCGCCTTCAACATCGAGATGAACCACCCCGCAATGTCGGTGGCACAGTTCGGGTTGAAGGAGCTCGAGGACAGCCTCCGGGCACAGCTCAACCGTGCCGATGAGCGGGCCGCTCAGGAAGCGGCAGACATCATGATGGTGGGCATCCTCCCCACCCTGACCCCCCGCTTCATGGACGGATGGGACTGGCTCAGCAGCGGGCAGCGTTATGCCGCCCTGAACACGTCAGTCCTCCAGGCCCGGGGAGAAGACGTCCTCCTCGATCTGTCAGGCCCGGAGCCGTTGTCCTTCTACGCACAGAACATCGCGCCGGAGGCTGCGTGCACTTCGGTCCAGCTGCATCTGGAAGTCTCACCCGAACAGTTTGCCCCCGCCTGGAACGCGGCGCAGATGATCGCCGGCCCGCAGGTTGCCCTTGCCGCCAATTCGCCCATCTTCATGGAACACGTGCTGTGGCACGAGACCCGGATTGAACTCTTCAAACAGGCCATAGACACCCGGCCGCCGGAAATGCGCAACCAAGGCGTACGCCCCCGTGTCTGGTTCGGGGAAAGGTGGATTACCTCGATCTTCGATCTCTTCGAAGAGAATGTCCGCTACTTCCCGGCCCTGCTTCCGGAGTTGTCCGGCAACGGAACCGAAGCCACCCCTTTCGGTGCCCCGCTGCTGCCGGAACTGCGTCTGCACAACGGCACGGTCTACCGCTGGAACCGGCCGATCTACGACCCCGGCAGCGGCACACCCAACCTGCGCCTGGAGAACCGCGTGCTGCCGGCCGGCCCGTCCGTCCTGGACGTGGTCGCCAACGCCGCGTTCTACTATGGGCTCGTGGAGTACATCCGCACAGCTGACCGGCCGCTGTGGAGCCGCATTGCCTTCAAGACGGCGTCGGACAACTTCCTGGCCTGCGCCCGGCACGGACTGGAGGCAGCCGTCTACTGGCCGGGCATCGGCGAGATTCCGGTGGCCGAACTGATTGTGCGCCACCTGATTCCGCAGGCCGCCGAGGGCCTGAGGGAACTGAAAGTGGATTCTTCCCTGATCGACCGATACCTGACCGTGGTGGCCGAACGTGCCCGCACGGAGCAGAACGGTGCGGCTTGGCAGATCGCCACGCTGCGCCGCCTCGAGGACGCCGGGATGCCGCGGCCGGCGGCCCTGGCTGAGCTCTCCCGGCTCTACTGGGAGAACATGCACACCAATGCGGCCGTCCATTCCTGGCCACTCGGCTGACTGAGCCCTGGCCGCTCGGCTGACTGTGCGATAACCGGGCGCCTGCCGGCAAAATCGGCCGCGAACCTAGCACTCAAAAGTGTCGAGTGCTAGCGTAAATTCCATCGTTGAGTCAGGACGACTCAACCTTTATCGACCCTTTTCCAACAACGGCATTCCAACCGCCGGTGCCCGGCGGGTACCGGCGCAACAGGAGTTGATGACAATGGCGATGAAGTTTGATCCTTTCCGTGAGCTTGACCGGATGGCAGGCGCCCTTCTCGATCCCCGGCAGCGGTTGCGGCTGATGCCGATCGATCTCTACCGCGAGGGCGACCACTACATCCTCAACGCGGACCTGCCGGGGATCGACCCCGGCTCAGTGGACGTGGACGTTGACGGCCAGTTGCTGACCATCAGGGCCGAGCGGACCATCCACACCACCGAGGGGGTTACCTGGCTGACCCGCGAACGGGAAAGCGGGACCTTCCTGCGCCAGCTGAATCTTGGGCAGGGCATTGATATTGACTCGATCTCCGCGAAGTACGAGAACGGGGTGCTGAGCGTCTTCATTCCGGTGAGCGAACGGTCGAAGCCGCGCAAGATCGAGGTGGCGGCCACCTACAAGGACGGCCACACCATTTCCGGGCAGTCTTCATCGGAGCCTGCTTCGGTCTCGTCCAGCGGCGGCTCGGGTTCCGGCGGTTCCGGCTCACCGGGCTCGTTCGGCCAGAGCAGCGGCGGTTCGGGGTCATCCGGTTCCGGATCATCCGGTTCGGGCGGGCAGTCGTCGTCCGGCGATCGGGGCGCGGGCATCTAGCCGCAGAACGGCCGGCACAACCGGCGCAGGCCCCGGACAGCAGGTCCGGGGCCTGCGCCGCGCCACGGGCGTTCGGTCAGCTGCGGTGGGCCTAACAGGCCAGACAGTCAGCTGGTGGGGCGCCGCTGCCAGATGGCTGCCATCACGGCACCGCTGACGTTGTGCCAGACCGAGAAGACCGCTGCAGGCAGGGCGGCTTCGGGGGCGAAGTACTGCCTCGCAAGTCCCGCCGCGAGTCCGGAGTTCTGCATACCCACTTCAATGGCCATGGTCCGGCGCGAGGGAATCGGCTGCCGGAACAGTTTCGCTGCGCCGTAACCCAGCCCAAGTCCCAGGCCGTTGTGCAGCACCACCGCCAGCAGGATCATCCAGCCCGCGGTAAAGATGGCTTCGGCGCTGCCGGACACCACGGCAATAACCACGAAGGTAATGGCCAGCACCGATATCCAGGGCAGGACGGGCAGGACCCGGTCCACCGCCCGGGGTGCCAGATACCGGATCGCCAGGCCCAGCACCACCGGGATCAACACAATCTGGACAATGGACCATGCCATCGACCCGGCGTCCACTGCCATGTACCGGCCGGCGAGCCAGAGCGCGAGGAGCGGGGTCAGCAGCGGCGCAAGGAGTGTGGAAACCGACGTCATGGCGACGGAAAGGGCTACATTGCCGCGGGCCAGGTACGTCACCACGTTCGACGCCGTGCCGCCGGGTGCACAGCCCACCAGGATCACGCCGGCCGCGAGTTCGGGGCTGAGCTGCAGGGCCCAGGCGATACCGAAACCAAGCAGCGGCATAATCAGGTACTGCGCCACCACTCCGAGCAGGACGGGCAGCGGCTGCCGGAGAACCAGCGCGAAATCCGGCAGGGTCAGGGTCAGGCCCATCCCGAACATAATGAGCATCAGCCCGGGGTTGATGTAGCCGGACAGGCCGGTGAACGTCTGCGGGAAGAACAGGGCCACCGCTCCCCCGGCAACAATCAGCAGCGGGAACACGGTTACCGCAATGCGGGCGCTTCGCTCTTCGGCGCTCTTCGCGGCGGGCTGCGCAGTGGTGGAGTTCGGCATCCCCACATGGTGGCACCGCCCGTGCGGCTGCGCTAGTTGTTACGCGCGTGCTTAACAAGGAGGGAAACGACGACGGGGCGCCGCCCCCATAAAGGGGCAGCGCGCCGTCGTCGTTGGTGCAGTAATGCTTAGGCTGCAACCTCGGCGCCCAGGCGGGCCTTGAGGTTCTCGTCCAGAGCGGCGAGGAACTCTTCCGTGGTCAGGTAGGCCTGGTCCGGGCCGACCAGCAGTGCCAGATCCTTGGTCATCTTGCCGGATTCGACCGTCTTGATGACAACGTCTTCAAGGGTCTCGGCGAAGTTGATGACCTCGGGGGTGTTGTCCAGCTTGCCGCGGTGCATCAGGCCACGGGTCCACGCGAAGATCGAGGCGATCGGGTTCGTGGAGGTGGGCTTGCCCTGCTGGTGCTGGCGGTAGTGGCGGGTAACCGTACCGTGTGCAGCTTCGGCCTCGACGGTCTGGCCGTCCGGGGTCATCAGCACGGAGGTCATGAGGCCCAGCGAGCCGAAGCCCTGTGCCACTGTGTCGGACTGGACGTCGCCGTCGTAGTTCTTGCAGGCCCAGACGTAGCCGCCTTCCCACTTCATCGCGGAGGCAACCATGTCATCGATCAGGCGGTGCTCGTAAGTGAGGCCGGCTGCTTCGAACTGGTCCTTGAACTCGGCGTCGAAGACTTCCTGGAACAGGTCCTTGAACTGGCCGTCATAGGCCTTCAGGATCGTGTTCTTGGTGGAGAGGTACACCGGGTAGTTGCGCTGCAGGCCGTAGGCGAAGGAAGCGCGTGCGAAGTCCTTGATGGAATCGTTGAAGTTGTACATACCCATGGCGACGCCGCCATCTTCGTTGTATGTAACAACCTGCTGCTTGATTTCTTCGCTGCCGTCGGCAGGCGTGTAGGTCAGCGTCAGGGTACCGGCACCGGGAACCTTGAAGTTCGTGGCCTTGTACTGGTCGCCGTGCGCGTGGCGGCCGATGATGATCGGCTTGTTCCAGCCCGGGACCAGGCGCGGGATGTTGGAGATGATGATCGGTTCGCGGAAGACCACGCCGCCCAGGATGTTGCGGATGGTCCCGTTCGGGGAGACCCACATCTTCTTCAGGCCGAATTCCTCGACGCGTGCTTCGTCGGGGGTGATCGTGGCGCACTTGACGCCTACGCCGTGTTCCTTGATCGCGTTGGCAGCGTCGATCGTCACCTGGTCATCAGTCGCGTCGCGGTTCTGGATGGAGAGGTCGTAGTACTTCAGGTCTACGTCGAGGTACGGGTTGATCAGGCGATCCTTGATGAACTGCCAGATGATGCGGGTCATCTCGTCGCCGTCGAGCTCTACTACAGAGCCCACAACCTTAATTTTCTCAGCCACACGATCTCCTTGTGTGTTGGTGGGCACCGGAGCATGTCTTGTGGCATGACGGAACCCGTCTTTTTGGCTTTTATTTGAGTTCAACTATGCCACAGCCCACTATCCGCGCCCTAAACAGCAAGGCGGCGCATTACCTGCACTGCCTTGCCGTTCCAGGCATACTTCAGTGGAAGAAGTGGCGCGCACCCGTGAAGTACATGGTGATGCCGGCAGCCGCCGCGGCTTCAATCACTTCGTTGTCCCGGACCGATCCGCCCGGCTGCACCACCGCGCGGACACCGGCGTCGGCCAGGATCTGCAGGCCGTCCGCAAAGGGGAAGAACGCGTCGGAAGCGGCTACCGAGCCGAGGGCCCGTTCCTCACCGGGACCGCCGAGTGTATTGGCACGTTCGACGGCGAGCCGGCAGGAATCCACCCGGTTGACCTGCCCCATGCCCACGCCCACCGAAGCGCCGTCCTTCGCCAGGAGGATGGCATTGGACTTGGCTGCACGCACGGCGGACCATGCGAAGGCCAGATCGGCCAGCGTCGATTCGTCAGCGGCCTCGCCAGCTGCAAGCGTCCAGTTTGCGGGGTCATCACCCTCGGCCTGCAGCCGGTCCGCCTTCTGCACCAGGACGCCCCCGGATACCTGCCGGAATTCGGTGTTGTTGCGCCCGTAGCCGTCCGGCAGCGTCAGGAGGCGGATGTTCTTTTTCGCCGAGAGGATCTCCACGGCTTCCGGCTCGAAGTCAGGGGCGATCACCACCTCCGTGAAAATCTCCTTCACGGACCGGGCCATGCCGGCCGTGACCGTGCGGTTGGCGGCAATGACTCCGCCGAAGGCCGAGACGGGATCGCAGGCATGGGCCTTGGCGTGCGCTTCCGCGATAGGGTCCGCGGCGCCGGGCGAGGCCACGGCAATGCCGCACGGGTTGGCATGCTTGACGACGGCGACGGCCGGTTCCGTGAAGTCGAAGGCTGCGCGCAGGGCGGCGTCGGCGTCCACGTAGTTGTTGTAGGACATGGCCTTGCCGTGCAGCTGGTCGGCCTGGGCGACGCCGGGTTCGGCACCCTTGTCCACGTAAAGCGCGGCGTCCTGGTGCGGGTTTTCCCCGTAACGCAGCACTTCGGCCCGTTCCAGGGAAAGCCCGGTGTAGGCCGGCCATTTGGTGCCGTCTTCGGTGCCGTCGCCGAACTGCTCTGCCGTCCAGGTGGCAACGGCGGTGTCATAGGCAGCGGTGTGCGCGAAAGCTTCGGCGGCCAGCCGGCGTCGTTCCGCCAAGGCGAATCCGCCTTCGGCTGCCGCGGTGACAACGTCGGAGTACTTGTTGGGGTCCACCACCACAGCCACCGAGGGGTGGTTTTTCGCCGCGGCGCGGACCATGGAGGGGCCGCCGATGTCGATCTGTTCCACCACTTCGTCCTGGCCGGCGCCGGAGCGGACGGTCTCCACGAACGGGTAGAGGTTCACCACCACGAGGTCGAAGGGTTCAATCTCCATTTCCTCCAGCTGGGCAATGTGGTCCTCGCGGCGGCGGTCGGCGAGGATTCCGGCATGGACCCGCGGGTGAAGCGTCTTGACGCGTCCGTCCAGGCATTCCTTGAAGCCGGTGACTTCCGCGACCTCAGTGACCTCTACGCCCGCTGCGGCAATCTGCTTTGCGGTGGAACCGGTGGAGACGATGCTGACGCCGGCTGCCGCAAGGCCCTGCGCGAGTTCCGTCAGGCCCGTCTTGTTGTAGACCGAGATCAGGGCCCGGCGGATGGGAACACGGTCAAGGACGGGATTGCTCACAACTGACACTCCAAGTGGTCGATGATCGGTGCGCAGGCCGTGCGGCCCACGAGAAGTTTATGCCTTCGCTTCGTTTCGGTCCCCGGACTCCGTGTAACAACCCGTCTCGGACCCGTTTTCCAGTGGCCGGGTCAAGTGCAGGGGGCCGGATTCCAAGCGGCTCGGCAGCCACATTCCCCAGAGGGCCGCAGCCGTGCCCGCGCGAGTCCCTTCGGTTTTATCCACATGTAGTGGCTCCGCCGCGGTAGTGTTCTCCCCGAACCCGCGCACCTCCCCTCCGAAAGGCCCCGAACCACATGTCCGTCACCAACGCCCTGCCCACCGGAGACCAGGTGGTCCAGAACCTGCCCTGGCGGTGGAAGGTTCAGGGCAAAATCTTCCTCATCGGCGGCCTCGGCTTTATGTTCGATGCCTGGGATGTAACGCTGAACGGCGTCCTGATTCCTCTCCTCTCCAAGGAATGGGATCTGGTCCCGGCTCAGGCCGCCTGGATTGGAACAGCCAACCTGCTCGGCATGGCGATCGGTGCCTTCGTCTGGGGTTCCATTGCCGACGCGATCGGCCGGAAACGGGCATTTTCCGCCACGCTGCTGGTGTTCTCGATCTTTACGGTGCTGGGAGCCTTCTCCCCGGACATTGTCTGGTTCTGCATCTTCCGTTTCATGGCCGGTTTCGGGCTGGGCGGCTGCGTTCCGGTGGACTATGCCCTGGTGGGTGAGTTCACTCCGAAGAAACAGCGGGGAAGGGTGCTGACCGGTATGGACGGCTGGTGGCCCGTCGGCGCAGCGCTGTGCGGTGTCACCTCAGCGGCCATCATGGCCACTTTCGCGGATTGGCGCTACACCATGCTGATCATGGTGATCCCCGCATTCCTGGTCTTCTGGGTGCGGCGCTCGGTTCCGGAGTCTCCGCTTTATCTGGTCCGGAAGGGCCGCACGGAGGAAGCTTCCGCGGTCATCGATGATCTGGTCCGCCGCACCGGCGGGACGCAGACCGAATGGCATCTGCCCGAACCGCAGGCCCCCGAGAAGCTGTCCCTGCGCACCGTCGGCACCCAGCTCACGGATCTCTGGCGGTTCAGCGCCAAGACCACCATTGCCGCCTGGTCCCTGTTCCTGACCATCCTTCTGGTCTATTACCTGGCCCTGCAGTGGATGCCGAAAATCCTCGTGGATGCCGGGTTCGCCGAACACCGCGCGTTCCTGACCACCTCGGGGATGGCCGCCGTCGGCCTGTTGGGCGTCATCGTGGCGGCGCTGCTCGTGGAAAAGGTCGGCCGGAAATGGATCCTGGCGATCACCGGTCCGCTTTCGGCTGCCATCCTGGTGGTGGTCGCCCTGGTGGTGGACGTCCCCGCTGCCGCCACGGTCTTGCTGCTGGTGTACGGGTTTGTGGTGCAGGTAGCCATCCCCGTGCTCTACGCCTACGTGTCGGAGCTCTACCCCACCAATCTGCGCGGCAGCGGTTTCGGCTGGGCATCCACCGTTTCCCGGATCGGCGCCGGGTTCGGCCCGCTGATCTTCGTGTCGGTGCTCTGGCCCTACCTGGGACTACCGATGTCCTTCGCCCTGGCCGGTGTCCTGGTCCTCATGGCCGTACTGTGGATGGCCCGGTTCGCACCCGAGACAAAGGGTGCGGCCCTGGACTAGCCGGTGGTTACAGCGCCGGCAGGCCTTCGCGGCTGATCCGATCCAGCGTTTCAATCAGCAGCCGCCGTTCCTGCACCTTGATGCGTTCGTGCAGCGTTTCCTCAGTGTCGCCGTCGAGCACTTCGACGGCGGCCTGGGCGAGGATCGGCCCGGTGTCGACGCCGGCGTCGGCCAGGTGAACCGTGCAGCCGGTGACCTTCACACCATAGGCAAGTGCGTCACGGACCCCGTGCGCCCCGGGGAAGGACGGCAGCAACGCCGGGTGGGTGTTGAGGTAGCGTCCCTCGAAGGTGTCGATGAAATGCTCGTCCACAATCCGCATGAATCCGGAGGAGAGGACCAGATCCGGCTTATAGGAGGCAACCTTCTCCGTGAGTGCCCGGTTCCAGTCCGCCCGCACCGGGAAGTCCCGGAAGGGGACCACGAAGGTCGGGTAGCCGGCGTCGGCGGCGCGCTGGACTCCGTAGGTTCCGGGCCTGTCGGAGCCGACGGCGGCAATCTCCACGTCAAGCCTGCCGTCACGGACGGCGTCCAGCACCGCTTGGAGGTTGGATCCGGTGCCGGACACGAGGACTACGATGCGCATGCGTCCACCATAGGACGCGGCGTCCCCTACGCTTAAACCCATGACCGACGGCACCCAGCACCAGACCAAGACCCTGCCCGCGCCCGACAGCCGCCATCCCGCGCCTTCAGACGAGCAAAAGCGCAACGCGATTCAGTATGTGCGAGTGTTCTGGCTCCTGATGTTCGCCACACTGCTGAGCAGCAACCTGGTGCTGCCGTGGAAGCTGATCCCGCTTGCGCTGGGGATCGCCGCACTGGTGGTGGGGATCATCGCCGTGGTCAAGCTGGCGAGGCGCCGGATGGGGCCGCTGATGCCGGTACTGGTGTCGCTGGGCCTGGTCATCACGGCCCTCACTACTTTGGGGCTGGCCGGAATGGCCTTGCTTTGGGATGAGACCGTAACCTACGAATCCTGCATGCGCTCCGCCCTCACCCTCGATGGCGTGGAAGCCTGCGAGGCGGAATACCTGCCGTTCCAGCAGATCCGCTAGGCGTCCGGCTTGGGTTCACGCTCGAGCCACGGCCCTACTGCGTAACCAATGACGACGCCGATCCCTACTTCCGCGGCCACCCACAGCCCCAGGCACAACGGATCCGGTCCGAGGCTGACGAAGCGTCCGATGCCGAGGGAGCCGAGGGCCAGCCAGGCAGCGCCGGCGGCCAGGACTCCGGACACCAGACCGACAATCACCCCGAGTACAAGCGTGGAAACGGGTGCGGTGAACCAGCGGGCGCGGATCTTGATGGAAAGCCACTCGTCGAAGTGGTTTTCGCCTTCCCGGAGGAACCACCAGCCCGCCAGGATCCCGGCCGTCACCGGGATCAGCAGTGCCGCGTAGCCGTATTCCATGTTTCCCACGGGCAGGGCCGCCAGCACCGGCAGTGCCGGCAGCGGACCGACGGTGGTTTCCAGCGGACTGATCATGCTTCCAGTTCCGAGCGAGAAGCCTGCGCCCGACGCCCAGCCCAGCGTCCAGACCACGAAGTTCGGCATCAGCCCCAGTTCCACCACGGTGAGCACCGCCCCGCCCAGCGCACCGGCGTCGAGCCGTTCGTAGACGGACGCGATCTCGGCCCAGTTCATTGCCAGGGCCACCACGAGCAGCACGGCGGACAGCCCCAGCGCAGCGAGCGTGCCTACCGCGCCGGCGCGCAGCGCGGCCCACATGTATGAACCCGCCCAGCGGGAATGCTGGCTGGTGCGCGCAATCCAATCGGTCAGGTCCATGCCGATCAACCGCACCCAGGAACCGGCCTCCATGCGGGCACCCACAATGAGCCCGGCACCTGCGGCGATCAGCGGCACCAGTGCGCCGGCAGTTACCGAAATCCGCACGCCCTCGGTACTGCAGAAGTACGCCGCCGCGGCACCGATCAGCGCATAGGTGCCCAGTGCGCCCAGCAGTGCTTGCCAAAGCTGGTCCGTATAGGAGGCCCGGGCAAGCCGTCGGCCGGCCCGCCAGGACAGGAAGAACGGAATCAGGGTCAGTCCCAGCGGAAAGAAGGAGAGCAGCCCGGAGGCGGGCGCCTCTCCCAGTTCACCGGCGGGGAAGCTCAGCGACATCGGCACGCCGTGGATCAGCAGCCAGGCCTGGCCGCCCAGGCGGGCCAGGGAGGTGAAGTCCCGATCCGTAAACCCGTTGGCAAACCACACGCCGATGAGCGGCAGGAGGACCAGCAGGGCGGAAAGCACCGCGGCCTGGCCCAGTTCGAAGGTCCCCTGCAACCAGAGTGGCATGGGCGGCACACCCGGCTTCTTCGGCCGCAATAAAATTTTCATCGTTTCTATCGTGCCATCCGGCCCTGCACAGCCCGTTGAGGCGCCGGCGTGAGTCGGGTAACTCCGGCGGTGCCCTAGAGGTCGGCCAGGCCCTTGACCAGTGCCGCTGCCGCACCGATAAACGCAATAATGATCACGGCCAGCCGAGCCTGGTCATCGCGGATGTAGCGCTGCAGTTTCTCGCCGACGTAGATCCCGCCCACAATCATGAGCCCGATCAAGGCCCACGCCCAGGGCTGGAACGGCGGTATCTGTCCCGGATCCAGCAGTAGCTTGGACGTCAGGGTGACCATGGCCGTGGTGACGAAGAACGGCTGCAGCGTGGCTGCGAACGGACGTTGCGGCCAACGGGCCAGCAACGCGTACACGCTTACGGCGGGACCGCCGACGCCGGCCATCGCGTTCGTGATCCCGGAAGCGAAACCGGCCACGGCTTTCGGGACGTTGCCGGTCAGCACCACGGAGGTGCGTTGCAGGAGCAGTGAGATGCTCAGCGCCACGAGGACGACGGCGCCCACCGTCACGGCCAGCGGTGCGGCGGGAAGGTAAACCGCGGCCGCTGATGCCGGCACGCTGGCAATCACCGCGGGGACGGCCAACCAGCGGTACATGGACCAGTCCACGTCCCGCCAGACGCGGGACATGATCAGCAGCGAAGAGACCAGTCCGCAGATGTTCACCATCAGCACTCCCCCGTGGGAGCCGAGGATGATCACCAGGAAGGGGGAAATCAGGAGCGCAAAGCCCAGGCCGGCGATCCGCTGGGCGATCGCGCCGATGAAGATGGCGACGAGCACCACTATGAGGAGTCCGGTAGTCACTCGAACACACTACGCTGGACGCATGGTATCTCCCGTCACAGCCCTTGACACCGCCGATTGGCGTCGTAACATGTTCGCCCTTTACGAGCAGGCGAGGCGAGCCGCCGACGGCATGTCGGCGTCGCACTCCCATGCCTTGTGGGCCACCGGACGGGACCGGCTCTTCGGCACCCACCCGGCGTCGCCCCTTCCCGAAGACACACGCCGCCGCTTCCGCGGGCTGCGGACGGCCCGCTACGATCCGGCGTTCCGGTTCGAGGCGGTAATTGACGACGCCGGCGCCGGCGAGAAGATGGAGGTCGCTACGGGGACGGACGGCGTGGTGCCGTTCACCCGGCTCGGCACGGTCACCGCCGACGGCGTAGGCAGCCTGGCGGTCTGGCATCTGGACTCCTACGGCGGCGGGATCTTCATTCCCGTGCGCGATGCGACGTCCGGCGTCGACGGCGGCAGCTACGGAGGGGGACGGTACCTGCTGGACACGATCAAGGGTGCGAACCTCGGATCGGGGAATCTTCCCGGCAGCCTGATCCTGGATTTCAACTTCCTTTACAACCCCTCCTGCGCGTATGACGAGGCATGGGCTTGCCCGCTTCCGGGTCCGGACAACACCGTGGATACCGCGCTGCAGGTGGGCGAGCTCTACGCGCGGTACTGATCCAGGATCCTGCCAGGTTACGGGGCGGGTTACGCGCCGGGCTTGTCCGGCGTTCCGCGTGCCTATGCTGGAAGGGTGCAAGCTTCCATTTCATCCGCAACGCTTGAAGATGTTCCCGGGCTTGCCGACCTGGCTGCCGTGACCTTTCCGCTGGCCTGCCCGCCTGAGGTAACCCCGGAGGACAGCGCGGCGTTTATCGCGGCGAATCTTTCCGCGGAGCGCTTCGCCGGTTATCTCACGGACGAGACCTACCGTGTGCTGGTCGCCCGGACGGAGGGCCGGCTAACCGGTTATTGCCTGCTGGTGCTGGTGCCACCGTCCGATCCGGATGTCGTGGAGGCCCTGGAGTCGGGGCGGGCGGTGCTGCCCTCGGCCGAGCTGAGCAAGTTCTACCTGGATCCGGCTATGCACGGAAGCGGTCTTGCCGGGCAGCTGGTCGAAGCTGCTGCCCGGGCGGCTGAGTCGGCGGGTGCCCGGTCCATGTGGCTGGGCGTGAACAACCGTAATGTGCGGGCCCAGTCCTTTTACCGCAAATCCGGGTTCCAGACCTTCGGGCGCCGGTCCTTCCAGGTGGGAACCCATACTTTCCGTGACCTGATCATGGTCCGGCAGTTCGGCACCGGCGGGCAGTGACAGACTAGGCCCGTGCAGACCTTCCTTCCGTATCCGGGCTTCGCCCGCAGCGCCGCCGTCCTGGACCAGGCGCGACTTGGCAAGCAGCGGGTGGAAACCCTGCAGTTATTGCGCGGGTTGGTGGTTCCCGATTACGGCTGGCAGCGCCACCCCGCCCTGCTGATGTGGAAGGGCTTCGTGCCCGCGCTCACCGCCTACGGGCTGGCGATGACGGATGAGTGGATTGCCCGCGGCCATGCCGATACCGTCCGGGAACAGATCCTGGAGTTCGCTCCGGAGGCTGCGGAAGCTTCGGAGGCCGACGTCGACCTTCCCGCCTGGATAGGCGACGAGGAGCTGCACCGCAGCCATCGCTCCAACCTCATCGAGAAGTCTCCGGACGTCTACGGGCCGCTGTTTCCGGACACCGATGCCGGTTTGCCTTATGTATGGCCCTCCCCTGCCGATGTTCCGGATCCTGTTGACCCTGCTCCCGGCGAAGCGCTGTGGGTGGTGCGTGCAGTGCCCGACGGCGATGCTGCCGCCGTCGTCCTGCCGATGCTTTCCGCCAAGGGCACTCCGATCACCGGCAAGAAGGGCCGGCAGCTGGTTCGGTTGCTGGAGGATATGGACGACGGCGACCAGGTGGCTGTTCTTTCTCCGGCTGACCGGACCCGGCTGCTTCTTGGCCGTGCCGGGCCCGTCGAGCTCACGAACGATACGGCGGTGCGGCAGGTGAAGCTGAACGGGGAGATTTCCCGGTCAGCGTTCTCCTACCCTGCGGTGCTGCAGGATCCCCGGACACTTTTTGCGGTGCCGAGGCCGGAATCGGTCTAGCAGCTGTCATGTGTTGGGTCCACCATGCACGTACCTCATGGTCGCGGTGGTGACGACTTCCACTTCGCCATCCTTGTCCGGATCCCCGCTGCGGTTTGTCCGGAGCCCCGCACCTTGTCCGGAGCCCCCTGCGGTTTGTCCGGATCCCCGCACTTGTCCGAATCCGCCCTGCGGTTTGTCCGAATCCCCCCACTTTGTCCGGATCCACCCTGCGGTTTGTCCGAATCCCCGCACCTTGTCCGGATCCACCCTGCGGTTTGTCCGAATCCCCGCACTTTGTCCGGATCCCCGCGCTGCGCGGCGCAGGAATTGTCACAAACCGTGGGGATTCCGACAAATCGAAGGATTTCCGGGCCCGGCGCCCGGAACTCACGCGATTCGCGGCCCTCCGGGGCAGACTGCTCGGTATGGAGAGGCAGGAAGAGCCCGACTATGTGCCGCACCGCTCTGCCCGGCCGGTACCGGCTGATCGCTGTCACACTCCGGGCTGCTTGTCGCTCCACGAGCCCGGCTTCGCCTGCTTGAACCCGTAGCTCGCAGGCTCATACCACGCTGTGTGTGTGCCGGGCTAGCATCCGACGCCGTTGGGGTTCACCAGGCAGTTGTCGGCCACGCTGCGGGTTTCCGCGCGCCAGACGCTCAGGGTCTGGGATGCGGAGGACACCGCGGCCCGGCCGTCGATGGGAATCATCGGCCCGCCGTTCACGGAATAGGTTCCGGAGAAATGCACCGTCGCACCCACTTGGTAGTTGCCGCTGGCATCGTATTTGTGGCTGGTCTGGGTCTGGTCGCCCCACCGGTCCTGGGCCAACGGCGCCCCCGGGACACTGGTGGGTCCGTAAACCGTGCCGTCCCCGTAGGTCAGTTCGAATTCGGTGGGGGTAGCGACAATCCGGACCGTCTGGTCCAGCAGCACCATTTCAAAGACCTGCTCCGCGGCCTCGACGTAAACGTTCGTTTCCATCCCTACCAAGGTGTGGGGACTGGGTTGCAGGACCAGTTTCCCGGCAGCGATCGGGCGTTCCTGGAAAGCCGTAAGGATCTGCGCCTGGATCTGCTCGCCGATATCGACCGGTTCTTCGGAGTAGATGCAGGACGGGGTCTCGCTGACCTTTTCCCACAGGCTGGGATCACGATCCTTTAACCCTCGGTACCAAAACACCAACCTCCCGTCATCGCCAGCCGTGCAGGCAGCTTGGTTAGCTGCGAGGCATTCGACGTTTCCTGCGAGGTCGTCAAAACAGACCGGTTCGAAGCGGTATCCGAACGGGTCATCCGGTATACCTACAGGCATGGAAGTCCACATCCCGCTGGCAGGATCTTGACGATAGACGGCAGAACCGCCCACCTTGCTTCCTCCAACGAAGGAACCCTCACCGGCGGACCCGCCTCCATTTCCAACCATGGGAAGCACCAGAACAGCTACGGCCATTCCTTGGTAGAAATGTTCCCTTTTCGTCCTCATGGCACATTGGTTTGCATAGTGTCGATGAAGAACAAAGTCCATTGCCCCTCGACGAACCCCGCTTCAAAGAGCTGCGCAGCCGAACCCGCATCGCCATCGTCAACACTTTGTATACCGCTCGGGCTATAGAACTCCATGTCTTCCTGCTGGAGCATAACCACTACTTGATAGCGGCCCTGTGGCGTCAGGACAAACTCAGAAAGGGCGTCCTGCACGTCAATTTGCCCCTGGGCGATCCAGTCTTCACCAACAAACCCTTGGTCCACTACGTCGTAGTAGTTGAGGCAAGCAGTGCAATCCGGACTGCTAATCGCCTGGACCGGCCCCACATCGCCGGTCTCGTACCCGTAATTCGCTGCCTCGTACCAATACCGGGCAAAGGCCTCAAGCCCTTCCTTCGACTGAACCTTCGCCTCCTCCGGCATCACCGGCAAAGGGACATTCTCCGCAGGCCCCTCAGCAGACGCAGGCTTGTACTTGGCCCTGGGAGTGGGCGTCGGCGTCGGCGTTTCCGAAGCCGTGGAAGCCGGGTTTGAAGGCGACTCCCCTGCTCCGGAATCGCCGGGATCCCCCGACGCACCCGAGCACGCGGTCAGGAACAGCAACGGGACGACAGCAGCCAGGAGCTTCACCCGCACAGCAGGACGGAGCATTTCAGTTCTACGCATTCGAAAACCCCCAAGGCTGGGTGGGCCGCGAGACAAAGGATCAAGCAGTCGGTTCGGCCATAGTAATCAGGCCGTTGCCGAGCCTAGCGACTTATCCACAGGGCACCAGAGGAATCCCGAATCCCCCGACCCAGGGCACGGTCCACACCAACCCGGCAGGACTTCACTTCAGCATCCGACGCCGTTGGGGTTCACCAGGCAGTTGTCGGCCACGCTGCGGGGTTCCGCCCGCCAGACGCTCAGGGTCTGGGATGCGGAGGACACCGCGGCCCGGCCGTCGATGGGAATCATCGGCCCGCCGTTCACGGAATAGGTTCCGGAGAAATGCACCGTCGCACCCACCTGGTAGTCACCGCTGGCATCGTATTTGTGGCTGGTCTGGGTCTGCTCGCCCCACCGGTCCTGGGCCAACGGCGCCCCCGGGACACTGGTAGGCCCGTAAACCGTGCCGTCCCCGTAGGTCAGTTCGAATTCGGTGGGGGTAGCGACAATCCGGACCGTCTGGTCCAGCAGCACCATTTCAAAGACCTGCTCCGCGGCCTCGACGTAAACGTTCGTTTCCATCCCTACCAAGGTGTGGGGACTGGGTTGCAGGACCAGTTTCCCGGCAGCGATCGGGCGTTCCTGGAAAGCCGTAAGGATCTGCGCCTGGATCTGCTCGCCGA
>NZ_JAJFZY010000010.1:0-190530 GCF_020731025.1 Arthrobacter sp. zg-Y895 | reverse complement strand
AAGGGTTACGGCGGTCATAGCGTGGGGGAAACGCCCGGTCCCATTCCGAACCCGGAAGCTAAGACCCACAGCGCCGATGGTACTGCATCCGGGAGGATGTGGGAGAGTAGGTCACCGCCGGACAATATTTAGTACAGAGGGTCAGGTCCCGCACCATTGGTGCGGGGCCTGACCTGTTTAACCGGTCTGACCTGCCGAGCGCCGCCAGGCAGAACCGCTGGCCGGCACCGGGCTGAACGCCGGCATAGGGGCGTGCTGGGTCAGATACTGTGTTTGTTCAGCACTGTGTTTATTCAGCACTGTGTTTATTCCGACACCCAGGACAAGCCCGGTAGCCTCACCGTGGTCAAAACCGCCTGGAAGACGCGGTAAGATTAAGGAGCAGAACCCGAAAGGGCAGCCTGTAATCAAAGACTTCCCGACGCATTTGCCGTCGGGGCTAGGGTTACGGCGGTCATAGCGTGGGGGAAACGCCCGGTCCCATTCCGAACCCGGAAGCTAAGACCCACAGCGCCGATGGTACTGCATCCGGGAGGATGTGGGAGAGTAGGTCACCGCCGGACATACGTTGGGATAAGGATCCGCACAAGGACGTGCGGGTCCTTATCTGTTTAACTTCACCTCCCGCCCCGCATTCCTCCAGTCGAGGCTCGACCCGCTGGGGCATGTGCGCGAGCATGGTCCGGTGGCCGGCGAAAACAGCAACAGCAAAGGCTTTGCCCGAGTTAATTCAGGTCCGGACCTGGACCGCACTATGTTCTTCAGCGACGCCGTCTTCGCCATCGCCATGACGCTGCTGGCCGTGGACATCCGGGTTCCCCAGGTGCCGGACAACGAGCTTGGGTCGGCCGTGGCTGCGCAGCTTCCGGAGTTCGGCGCTTACGTCCTGTCCTTTGTGGTGACCGCCGCCTATTGGCTTAGCCATCACCGGCTCTTCCGGCTCCTGAAGGGATTTACCGGCCGGCTGCAGCAGCTGAACCTGGTGCTGCTGCTGTTCGTCGCACTGCTGGGGTACGCCACCGACATGCTGGCGTTTTACGGAGACCAGGTGCTCGGCGTCGTGATTTATGCGGCGGCCCTGGGGCTTATCGGCACCGCGAATACCGGGCTGTGGATCTACTGCAGCCGTGTGGGCCTTTTCCGGGATGACGTGGATCCCCGGCTTCCGGCCTTCGCGCAGGTCCGTGCCCCGGTCACTCCTGCGGTTTTCCTGGCCTCGATTCCCATTGCCATCCTGTGGAGTCCGCAGGCGGCCAGCTGGTCCTGGCTGGGAATTGTCGTTATCAATGCCTTGCTCCACGGCCTCGGCCGCAGACGAACCGGCAAGGCCTAAGCTGCCCCTCAAATGACGTCGATTCGTTGGTTTGGGCCTGTGTCGGGTAGTCTTATATCTGCTTCTACGGGAGCAAGCCTGGAGGATTCGCCTAGCGGCCTATGGCGCACGCCTGGAACGCGTGTTGGGTTAACGCCCTCGGGGGTTCAAATCCCCCATCCTCCGCCAGGACAAAGAAATACCCCGGTCTTCGGACCGGGGTATTTCTTTTTGCCCGAACAGCTACCGCTCGGCCCGCAGCGCGGCACGCGTGGCTACCGCAATGGAGCCCAGCCCGAGTGCCGCCGTCGCACCTGCCAGGCCGAGGTACACGGCCGGCACGATCGTGGGCAGCGGCATCCCCGAGACGCTCACGGCGATTCCCATCAGCGGCGGCAGGGCCAGGACGGTGCCGATGACGACGGCGGCCGCGACTATCAGCAGGGACTCGGCTCCCATCATCCGCCGCAGCTGGGTATCCGACGCCCCCAGGGTCCGCAGCAGCAGCAGCTCCGGCCGGCGCCGCGCCGTCGCCATCACCAATGTGTTGACCACGGAAACGGCGAGGTACCCCAGCAGGACCAGCATCGCGATCACCGAAACCCATGAGTCGGCATCCCGTTGCGCGGCTCCGGCCGCCCCGAAGTCCTCCTTATCCAGGAGCGTCAGGCCCAGTCCGCTCACGGCCGAGGCCAGTTCTCCCGGATCGGTATCCCCCGCCGTGCTGACCAGCAAGTAGTCGTTCAACCCCGTTGTGGTGTGGCTGCGCAGAGTGTCATTCGCCACCGCCACATCCCCGAATCCCAGCCCCCGTTCGTAGGTGGCGACGACGACGGCGGTCGCCTCGGTTCCGTCCCCGTAGTAGAAGTCGAAGTCCTCGCCCACGGCCGTACCGGATTCCCGGGCCAGATCCACGCTCAGCGCCACGGTGTCGGCATCCGCCAGCCGGTCCAGCGCCCCTTCGTTTACATCCAGGTCCAGGGTTCCGTTCAAGTCCTCAGCGGCCAGCCCTTGTATGGCATAGGGCTGCACACCGTCTTCCATCCCCGCGAAGCCGGCCTTGGCAAGAACCGCGGAACGGGCCACCGGCGAGCTGGACTCCACCCCGGGCAGCTCCGCCACCTGGTCGGCGAGATCCTCGGACACTCCGGATCCCGGAGCGCTAACCAGATATCCGGCCACCACGCCGTCGCGGGACTGCCGCTCGGCTTCCGTTGCCACTGTGGCCGGCATAAAGAACTGCACGGACCCGAGCGCAATGGCCAGGGCGAGCGGAACGATTCCCGAGGCCAGCCGACGCGGGAAAGCGCTGGCGTTGGCCTCCGCCAGAGCCAGCGACGCGGAGGGGCTGCGGCGGACCAGCGGCTGCAGCAGTTTCAAGGCGCCCGTCACCAGCCACGGTCCCAGCAGGCCCGCGCCGATCATCAGGAGCAGGATGCTGGAGGCTGCCGACGCCAGGCCCGCAGTGCCTGGAACCGCAATCGGTACCAAGGCCGCAACCAGACCGGCGGCCAGCAGCGACAGTCCGGTGATGACGCGTCCGCGGCCCAGCCGGGAAGCCTCCGTCACGGAGTCCCGCAGGGCATCCGTCGGCGCCGCACGGACCGTGCCCCGCGCCGAGACGAGCGAGGCGCCCACTGCTGCGGCGACACTGATGGCCACTGCAGCCAGGGCCGGCAGCGGGCTGTAGGCCAGGACGAAGGATTCCGGAAGCACGCCGCCGGCAACGAACTGGTTGCCCAGGAACCAGGCCAGCAGGAAGCCGGGTGCCGCGCCCAGCACGGCGGCAGCGCTGGACACCAGGAGGACTTCACGCATCACGATGCCCAGGGTCTGGTTCGCTCCGGCCCCCACTGCGCGCAGCATCGCGAATTCCCGGCGCCGCGCCATGATGGACAGGGACAGGGTTCCCGCAGTCACAAAGACCGCGGTCATCACGGCCACACCCGCGAGCGAACCGCTGAGCAGCAGCAGCGTGGAGCGGGCGGCGGACCCGCCGAGATTCTCCACGTCTCCGCGGCGGTCCCCGGTATAGCCGACGACGTCGGCCACCTGCGCCTCGATATCGGCGGAGAGCTGCTCCGGCCGGACGCCGGATTCGGCGATCACGCCCACGGTGGCCACTGTGTCGCCGTGCGGCCACAGGGCCTGAGCCCCGGCGGTGCTCAGGAAAGCGGCGGGACCGGTGTCCACCCCCGACTCGGGAGCGGCGACGCCGGACACTGTGTACTCGGTCGGCTCCCCGCCGTGGGTGAAGGTGAGCGAGGTTCCCGGAGTTACACCGAAGGAGTCATCCACCACCACTTCGGTTGCTCCACGGGGAGCTTCCCCGGAGGTCAGTGTGTAGGGGGTCAGGGCCGCCGAGTCCCAGGCGGCGGCGGAAACCGCGGTACCGTCGGTGGCGGCCAGGGGGAGCTCGATGCTGCCCACGGCGCGTTCGACGCCGGGGACGGTTGCGATTTCGTTCACCGTTTCGGCGGGAAGCAGCACGCGCTCGGCGAAGGGGGCGTCCATGTCTTCGACCACGGGATGTGCCTGCGGCGCACCCACTACGACGTCGGCCCCCTGCAGGCGCTGCGGGGCAATGCCGCCGCGGGTTCCGGATTCAATGAGGACGCCCATCGCGGTGATGAGCGCGGCGCACAGGAACACGGCTACGAAAACCCCGGCGAATCCGCCGCGGTGGTGCCGGATGGATGCTCTGGCAAGAGAAAACATGTTAGCGCTCCCCGAGGTTGGCCATGCGTTCGCTGACGTCCTGGGCGGTGGCGCCGGTCATGCTGCCGTCGAGGCGCCCGTCCGCAAGGAAAATGACGGTGTCTGCGTGTCCGGCGGCCACGGGGTCGTGGGTCACCATAATCACGGTCTGTCCGAGCACGGAAACGGTGTGCCGCAGCAGGTCCAGCACCTGGCGTGCGGTGCCGGAGTCCAGGGCTCCGGTGGGTTCGTCCGCAAAGACGGCATCCGGGCGGGTGATGAGCGCCCGGGCGATGGCGGCCCGCTGCTGCTGGCCGCCGGAGAGTTCCTGCGGTTTCCGTTCACCCAGACCAGCCAGGCCGACGGCCTCCAGCACGTAGTCCAGCCAGACCTTGTCCGTTCCGCGTCCGGCCAGCAGCAGCGGCAGTGTCACGTTCCGTGCGACAGTCAGCTGGGGGAGCAGGTTGTAGGACTGGAACACAAAACCGACGTGGTCCCGGCGGAAGCGGGTCAGGGCCTTGCTGTGCAGCTTCGAGATTTCGGTGGTCCCCAGCAGTACCCGGCCGCTGTCGGGTGCGTCCAGTCCTGCCGCGCACTGCAGGAGCGTGCTTTTGCCGGAACCGGAAGGTCCCATGATGGCGGTGAAGGTTCCGGCCGGAACCGCCAGGGACACATCGCGCAGGGCGGGCACGCTGGTGTTGCCGGATCGGTAGCTCTTGGACACGCCCTGCAGCTGCAGGGCTGCGGGGCCGGAGAATTCGGAAGCGTCGGAGAACATCGGGTCATCCTTTGGTCGAGGGTGCGGGTTCGTGAAGTGAGCTGACTTGCTGACTTCGACGCTACGGATTCCGGAAACGCGATCCGATACAGCCAGTAGCCCGGTTTGGGGTATAGCTGGCTATACCGACAGCCTGATGGGGGTCGGGCATAATTCAACGGGTGAGACTTCCCAGCCGCGCCAAGACCCGTCTCCGGGATGCAGCCTTCCTTGTGCGCGAGGGCTGGTACTGGCTGGCGTCCCTGACCGTTTTGGTAGCCGGTATTGCGCTGCTTCCGTTCGTGGCGCTGGGGGTGGGCCTGTATGCGGTGCCTACCCTCCTGGACCTCCTGAACCGTTTGGCTGCCAGGGCGCAGGCCCGTTCGGCGACGTTCTCCTCCGCGGTCATTCCCTTTGACCGGCGCCGCCTCACGGGTAGGTATTCGTTTACCGAGTTGGCGGCCCTGCTGAGTGCTCCGGAAACGAAGCGGGACCTCTCCTGGCTGCTTTTCCACTGCGCATTTGCCGTACTGGCAGCGGCGCTGGCCCTGGCGCTTCCCTTCGGTGCGGTGCTTTACGTAACGGCGGCGCCCCTATGGCAGCTGTTCCCGCCGGACGCGCCGCTGGAACTGACCATCTTCGTCCGCAGCTGGGGTGATGCCGTCCTGATGATGCTGCTGGGACTCGTATACGCCGCAGGGGCATGGCTGCTGCTGCCCTGGCTGGCACGGCGGTTCAGTGAGGCGACCCTGGGGATCCTTTCCCCTCGCCGGTATGCGGATCTGGCCCGCCGCATTTCCGACCTCTCGGCGGCCCGGGCCAGCGCGCTGGCCGCCCACGCGGCGGAGCTGCGCCGGATCGAACGCGAACTGCACGACGGCGCGCAGAACCGGCTGGTCGGCGTCGTAATGATGCTGGGGCTGGCCCAGCGCGCGGCCGAAACCGACCCGGCGGCCGCCGTACCGTTCATCGGGCGGGCACAGGATGCCGCCTCCGAAGCACTCGCCGGGCTGCGCGCCGCGGTGCACGATATCTATCCGCCGGTCCTGGACGAACTCGGCCTGGGCGGTGCGGCCTCGGCCCTGACCAGCCGCTCGCCCATACCCTGCTCCCTGGACGTGGAGGGTCTGCTGCGCGCGCCGGCAGCAGTGGAATCGGCGGCATATTTTGTCCTGGCCGAAGCCCTGACCAATGCTGCGAAACACTCCGGCGCCTACCGGATCGACGTGGTCCTCCGCACGGAATCAACGGCTCGGGAGGACGTCCTGGTGATCCTGGTGAACGACGACGGCCGCGGCGGCGCGAGGGTGGATCCGACCATCGGGGCGCAGAGCGCAACTGACGCCAACGGCTCCGGCACCGGGCTGGCCGGGATTGCCCGGCGTGCAGCCGCGTTTGGAGGCAGGCTGGTGCTGAACAGCCCCGAAGGCGGACCGACGAACCTGAGAGTGGAGCTGCCATGCGCCTTTTAATCGCCGAAGATGATGCCCTGCTGCGGGCCGGACTGGAGCTGCTGCTGCGAGGTGAAGGCTTCGACGTGGTGGGCTCCTGGGACAACGCCGATGACCTGCTCGCGGCCTTCGAACCCGGCAGTGCCGACGGCGCCGTGCTGGACGTCCGGATGCCGCCGACCTTCAC
Organism: Arthrobacter sp. zg-Y895; assembly: GCF_020731025.1. Taxonomy (NCBI): domain Bacteria; kingdom Bacillati; phylum Actinomycetota; class Actinomycetes; order Micrococcales; family Micrococcaceae; genus Arthrobacter; species Arthrobacter sp. zg-Y895. The sequence goes on along the minus strand of NZ_JAJFZY010000010.1, from coordinate 184,126 downwards.
CAACGAGGGGCTGCGCGCCGCCCTGGAACTGAGGTCCCGGGTGCCTGAGTTCCCGGTGCTGGTCCTCTCCGCGTATGTGGAGGACCGGTATGCGAGCCGGCTGCTGGCCTCCGGCGCCCAGGGTGTGGGCTACCTGCTGAAGGAGCGGGTGGGCAACGTGGGGGAATTCGTGGACGGACTGCGGCGCGTAGCTGCCGGCGGCACCGTAATGGACCCGGAAGTCATCGCCCAGCTGTTCAGCCGGCGCAGCAACCAGGATCCCATCCGGTCACTGACCCCGCGCGAGTTCGAAGTGCTGGGGCTGGTGGCCGAAGGGCTGGGCAACACCGCCATTGCCTCGGCCATTTCCGTGTCCGAGACCGCGGTCAGCAAACACATCGGCAATATCTTCGCGAAGCTTGGGCTGGCCCAGTCGGACAGCGGCCACCGCAGGGTGCTGGCGACTCTGGCCTACCTCCGCTCCTGACCGGCGGGTGCCGCTTGTTTCGTCCCGGGTCTTGTTCGCGGACGGCACCGGTGACAAGGTGTGATGCACTATCACCGGGCGCAGGAGGGCACACGTGGGACATGGCGGCGGAAAGGTAGCGCTGATCACCGGTGCTTCGCGGGGAATCGGCCGGCGCGTGGCGGAGCGGCTCGCGGCGCAGGGGACCGCCGTCGTCGTCAGTTACCGCCGGAATGCCGAGCTGGCCAAGGAAGTGGTCACCACGCTGCAGGAACTCGGCGGCAGCGGCATCACGGTGCAGGCCGATGTGGAGAACCCCGAAGACATTGTCCGGTTGTTCGACGCCGCAGCGGACGAATACGGCCGGTTGGACTACTTCATCAACAACGCCGCCGCTGCCGCCTTCAAGAACGTGGTGGACCTGAAAACCCATCATCTGGACCGTGCGTACGCAGTGAACGTGCGGCCGTTTGTCCTCGGCGCGCAGGAAGCGGTGAAACTGATGGACGACGGCGGCCGGATAGTCGCGCTCACCAGTTACGGCAGTAGCCGGGCCTTCCCGACCTATGCCGCACTCGGCTCCTACAAGGCCGCAGTGGAGTCTTTTGTCCGGTTCATGGCGGTGGAATTCGGTCCCTACGGCATTAACGTCAACGCGGTGAACGGCGGGCTGATCGATTCCGATTCGCTGGACTACTTCTACTCCATGGACGGCATGGCGCCGATGGACAGCGTCATCTCCCGCCTGCCCAAACGCCGGCCCGGCACCGTGGATGAAATGGCCGCCGCGGTGGAGTTCCTGCTCTCCCCGGGAGCGGAGTACATCACCGGCCAGGTCCTGGCGGTCGACGGCGGTCTCTCGGTCATTGCCCCGCCGTTCCATTCCGACGCGTCCGGCCCGCCGGTCGCCCTGCCGGACCGGCCAACCCGGCCCACCCGAGGCGGCAGCCGGTAAGCGCGCCGTACGGACTGAAAGGAAGCATCAGTGAGCTACGATCCCGCCCGTTACCGGAACTACTTCGAACACTCCCTGACCTACGCGGCCGGTTTCGCACGCAACGTGGCCCGGTACGCGGACCGCGTTGCCCTCGCCGATCCGCCGACGGGCCGGGAATTCACGTACGCCCAGCTGGGCGACGCCGTGGACTCCGTAGCGCGCGCCCTGGCCGAGCGCGGCGTGGGCCGCGGGGACCGGGTGCTTTACCAGCTCTACAACGGCATCGAGTTCGCCCTGCTGTACCTGGCGACCCAGCGGCTGGGGGCTGTCAGCGTTCCGGTGAACTACCGGCTGGCGCCCGCTGAGACGGCGCATATCCTGCGGGACAGTGACCCGGCGGTGTTCGTTGTGGACGCCGAGCACACCGAGACTGCTGCGCAGGCGCTGGAGCTTGCCGGGGTGTCGCCGCTGGTCCTGGTGGCGGGCGCTCCCGACTCCGGGGCTTGGGGACTGGGGTCCGGGCATTTGGGGCAGGACTTCGACACCGCCGTCGAGCAGGCCGCCGGGGACCTGCCGGACCTCCCCGCGGACTTTTCCACCTTCGAGGAAAGCACCCGTTTCTACACCTCGGGCACCACGGGCATGCCCAAGGGGGTGCCGCTGCCGTCCATCGCCGAGCTGATGAGCGCGCACGACGTCATCATGCACTTTCCGCTCAGCCCGCAGGACCGCACCCTGAACATGACCCCGTGGTTCCACCGCGGCGGCCTGCACTCGGGCGGACCCAACCCGGTGTTCTACATCGGCGGATCCGTGGTGCCGCTGCGCAGCTTTAACCCGGCCACGGTGCTGGACTGGGTGGGGGAGCAGGGGCTGACGTATCTGATCGGCGCCCCGACCACGCTGGAGATGATCGCCGTCGAGCAGGAAAAGAACCCGCGGAACCTGGAGACGCTGCGCGGCATCGTCACCATGGGTGCACCGCTGGACCGCGCCGCCGCCATCCGGTACCAGGAGCTGCTTACCCCGCGGATCTTCAACGGTTACGGGACCACCGAGGGCTTCTGGAACACCTTCCTGCGGCCCGAGGATCTCCCCGCCCACGCCGGCAGTGCCGGACGCGCGTGCACGGACGACGACGTCGCCGTCGTCCGCGTGTTTGAAGGCCGCCGCGGGCAGCCGCACGAACTGGCCGCCCGGGACGGCAGCGAAATCGGCGAGGTGATCATGCGCTCGCCGAAATCCGGGTTCAGTTATGCCAACCTGCCCCACGTTGAGGAGGAGAAGTTCCACGACGGCTGGCTTTACCCCGGGGATATGGCCACCTGGGATGCGGAAGGCTACCTGACCATCATGGGCCGGACCGATGACATGATCATTTCCGGCGGGGAGAACATCCATCCCGTGCAGGTGGAAGCGGCCCTGGCGGACCACCCCGGCGTCCTCGAATCCGTGGTGGTGGGAGTGCCGGATGACCGGTGGGGCCAGCGCGTGGTGGCGTACGTGGTGCGCCGGGACGCGGAGCTCGACGCCGACGGGCTGGATGCGTTCTGTCTGGCCCATCCCGGGCTGGCCGATTTTAAGCGGCCCCGCGGCTACCGTTTTGTCGACGAAGTGCCGATGACCGCGACCGGAAAGAAGATGCATTACAAGGTGGCGGATTCCGCGGCGCAGGACTGGCTGGACGGCCGGATGCACGTACCGGCGCCGGTCCGGAAGGCGGAGTAGATGGACGAGCGCGTGGTCATCACCGGGATGGGGGCGGTGACGCCGCTCGGCGGTACCTGGGGCGAAACCTGGGCGGGACTGAAGGACGGGCGCAGCGGGATCGACAAGATCACTGCCTTCGATGCCTCCGAGTTCCCCACCCGGATTGCCGGGGAAGTGAAGAACTTTGATCCGGCGCAGTACCTGCCGGTCAAGCGGCTGCGCCGGTCCTCCCGTGCTTCCCAGCTGGCAGTGGCGGCCTCACGCGAGGCGGTGGCCGACGCCGGACTGGGACCTTCGCTGGAAGACACCGACGCGGCGGTAATCATCAACAGTGCTGTCTCCGGGTATCCGGAAATCCAGTCCGCCACGGAAATCTTCCACCGTGACGGGCTGCGGCCCATCAGCCCCAGCTTCGTGGCGTCGTCGTTGACGAATATGCCGGCCTGCGAGGTGGCCATCGATCTGGTAGTTCACGGTCCCGTGAACGCCAGCGCCCTGGCCTGCGCCAGCGGCACCTCGGCCCTGCTCGAGGCTCGCCGGACCCTGCTGGCCGGCGATGCGGATGTGGTGGTGGCCGGCGGAACCGATGCGGCCATAACGTCCGTGATGTTCGCCGGGCTCAGCGCGATGCGCGGATTGTCCCGGAACAACGATTCACCGCAGGAAGCCAGCCGTCCCTTCGATGCGGACCGGGACGGTTTTGTCTTCGCCGAGGGAGCCGTGGTGTGCGTGCTGGAACTGCTCAGCCATGCCCGTGCCCGCGGTGCCGAGGTGTACGCGGAGCTGCTGGGCGGCGCACTGACTTCCGATGCGTTCCACATTGTGGCTCCGGAACCCGGCGGACAGTATGCGGCCCAAGCCATCTGCCGCACCCTGGACCGGTCCCGCCTGAACCCCGAGGACGTGGACCTGATCTGCGCCCACGGAACCTCCACGCAGGCCAATGACCGGACCGAAACCAGAGCGCTGCACACCGCCTTCGGTGAGCATGCGCCGTCGCTTGCTGTCACGGCACCCAAGTCCATGACCGGCCACCTCATCGGTGCTGCGGGCACCCTCGGATCCCTGCTCTGCGTGATGGCCATCCGTGAAGGCGTCATTCCGCCCACGCTGAACTACACCACTGAAGACCCGGAGTGCGACCTGGACTATGTTCCCGGTGCTGCCCGCGAAGCACCGGTCCGCTATGCGCTCACCAACGCGTTCGGTTTCGGCGGGCAAAACGCCGTGGCGGCGTTTGGGTCGGTCTGAGGTGCGCCGGAGCTTACTCGCAGTAGGAGTCGAGCCCGGCCTCGTAAGCCTCCGGATAGAACTCGAGGGCCAGCTCGAATGTATCCTCACTCCACTCGGCGTCCCGGCCACTCCAGGCGGACGACATGTACGCCGTACTGAACTCGGGTTCCAGGCGGGAGTTCCAGATGTTCCGTTTTACCGGTGACGGATGCAGCCAACGGTCCGGTTCGCCGGTGCAGGCGGCATCCCAGTACCCCACAAGATCTTCATAGACCATACCGACGGCCAGCCTTCTGCCGTTATCCTTCGCGGCCTCATCGAGAACCCAGTCGGTGTACTGCTGGGCATGCTCCCGCACGCCGGGATCCACGATTTGATCGGTCTCGCGCTTTTGCCTGTAGGCCGCCGTCCCGCGGTGGTCGATGACGGCTTTTTCCCCCACCCGGTCCAGGTAGGCCTGGACTTCCGGCGACGTCATCACCGGGCTGTTCCAGAAGGCCTCGTAATCCTCCGCCGTCAGCTGCCCCGCGGCGTTGGGGTGCGTCTCCAAGGATTCCAGCAGCATATCTGCCTCATGGGTAACCGAGAACAGGAGGTTCATATCGCCCGGATGGCTGCTCTCCGGCGGTATCGGTAACTTGCAGAAACGGGGGAGGGCGGCTTCAAAGGCAGCCGGGTAGACCTTGGCCACCAGGCTGGTTGCCTGTCTTGTAGAGTCCTCCGATCCCAGCAGCGACAGGATTTGAGGCTGGGTGGTAGTCCAGTTTCGAATGGGATGCCCGTTGGCCTGGTAGGAGACGTCGTCCGTGTCCCAGCGGTGGCAGGTCTTTCTGGACAGCTGTGCCAAGTCGTCATAAACCGCACTCTTCGCACCCTGGACCGTGCCGTGTGAGACGAGCTCGGCTATCTCGTCCACGGCGGCTTGGGCGTTGGCACGTTTGGCTGGGTCTACGATCTGGTCCACGTTGTAGCCCATGTGCTTCACGTCCTCCTGGAGACGCGCCTTCCATCCCTCGTTGATGACGTCCAGCAGCGCAAGGGCCTCCGGGGTGTTCAGGGCAGGTTCAGCCCAGAAGGCCGCGTAGTCTTCCTCGCTGATGTCTGCGGGGAGCGGGTCTGACGCGTAATGCACAGTGCTGCGTGAGGTCACCACTACGTAGCCTTCCGCCCGGGAATCCTCGGCGGCCTCGGTATACGTTAAGTGCTCGACCCACAGATAGGCGGCAACAAGTGCAGCCGCCACAAAGAGGCTCACGACGATCTTCCGCAGCGGGATGACCCTGCGTTTCTGGGGCGGAGTCAGATAGTCGGGCAGCACGCTTGGATGTCCGCTCAACGTGCTGCCTCTCAGTAGGGGTTTGGTTCTCGCTGGGGAAGCCTACCGTACGGCCGAGGCAAGCTCCGGTTCGACGTTGGGCGTTGCTTCCTTCTCTGTCCGCCCGGCCCCCACGGCCTTCGCGGCCAGCCACACCGAGACGGCACCGAGGGCAAGTCCGGCGAACACGTCGAGGACGTAATGCCAGCCGAAGTAGACCGTGGCCAGGGTGGTCAGGAGTACGTAGATCCACATAACCCAGCGCGCCACCTTCGGCAGGCGGGTCAGGTGCGCCACCAATGCTGCCGTAAAGACGATGGATGTGTGCAGGGAAGCGAAGGCTGCAATGCCGTGGACCGCGTCGGTGGCTAGCGGATTCGCCAGCACTTCGATCCGGTTTTCATACAGGCTGTCCTGCAGGCCGGAGACTGCGGTTTCCGGCAGGTCGCTGAACGGGGCGGCGTCGTAGTAGACCGGACCCAGGGACGGCAGGGCGTAGTAGCTGACGGTGCCGAGGATCCAGTTGAAGGACAGGGCTGTGGCATACCAGGCCCCGCGCTGCAGGTTGTTGGACCACACCAGCGCCGCAGCGAGCGAGACCGGAACGAAGACCATAAAAAGCATGTAGACACCGGAGAGCAGGTCGGCGCTGAAACCGGTTCCCAGCAGTTCATGCAGGACGTCGCCGGGGTAGTTCCCTCCGGCCAGCCATTTGTCCGATTCCTCCAGCAGCCGGTCCGTCAGGTGGTCCTGCAGGAACGGCAGGAAGCTCTTGAGGTTCCGGTAGGACATGTACGCCAGGTAGAAGGTGATCAGTCCCGCCACGGCCACGGCCAGCCGGGGTCCGGACCAGCGCGTCCGCAGCACATCGGACGTGGCGGCTCCTACGCCGCCCAGCTCCCGGCGTCGAGCGAAGACCCGGGGCACGACGTCGGCGGCGATCATCAGGAGCACCATCAGCGGCAGGCGTACGTAACTCGGGCCCAGGAATCCTTCCGGATCCCGGACGGGCAGACCCGTCACGACGGCGGTCACCAGCATGACCACGGTAAAGATGACCGACACAATCAGGGGGACGCCGAAGAGGCGGCGCCAGGCAGGGCGGACGGAGCCGGCTTCGATAGTCATGAGATATTTTTATCCCACAATTGTCATAAACCTGTTATCGAGAGACCGCCACCCTCAGTATGCTTTCGATCACACAGGGGGCCTGTTTCCGCCGCCGTGGCCGGAAGCCGGAAGCCGGCGCTGGTAGTTGCCCGGTGGCCCTTCCCTTCCCTTCCGCGCAGCAGGCCGGACCGCTTCCGCTGGGCGGGCAGTCCGGCCTGTTCCGGGGATCTTGGTTGGGGGGTTCAGTCCCTACTTGTTCAGGGCCGCATCCAGCTGTTCCTGGATGGCGCCGTAATCCACGGAGTCCAGCTCCAACATCTTGTTATCGAGGATCAGCGAGGGGGTGCCGCGAAGCTGGAGGTCCTGGGCGTCCTCGAGGTCCCGGGCCACCCGGTCCTTAATGGCGTCCGACGTGTAATCGGCCTGGAACTTCTCCGTGTCCAGACCCAGGTCCTCCGCGTAGGAGACGAAGAGGTCATCGACGTCGCTCTCGTTCTTCCAGTCCTCCTGGTGCTCAAAGATGGACGCAGCCATCTCCTCCTGGGCGCCCTGTTCCGCGGCGGCTTCCACGGCCCGGGCAGCCGGCGCTGCGTTCTGGTGCTTGGGCAGCGGGTAGTTCCGCACGAGGATGCGGACATCATCTCCGTAATCGTTTTTGGCCTGCTGGATCAGCGTGTCCATCTGAGCGCAGTAGGGGCACTGGTAGTCCGTAAACAGCACCAGGGTGGCTTTGGGGTCTGCGGGGTCGGTGATTGCCCTCGCATCCGCGGGAGCCACCTGCTCCATGCGGTCAGCCGGGATGGAAGTTTCCGCCGACGGGCTTGCTTCTGCCGTGGCGGTGCCTCCCGGCGATTCGGAATCCGACGCCGCACAGGAGACCAGGGTGCCGACTGCGAGCAGCCAGGCAATCAGCAGGGCGAGGATGCTCTTGCGCATAGTTCCTTCCGGTGAAGTGTCAGGGTTCGCGGTTCGGCGCGCTCTGAAGCCTCCAACGGCGGTGCCGGCATGAAGTGATGGCTGCCGTGAGGCGATGTCCCACCCGTGAAGCGGTGTCCACCCGTGAGGCTCAGGCTGCGCCCACTATCTTTGATGCTCCCACCGGATTGGACCGTCCGGTAGCCTGCAATCCGGCATGGGTTTATATGCTTTTGATATGGCTCAGGCGTGGCCGAACCTTTCGGTGCTGGAACTGTTCGTTGCCGTGGTGGACGAGGGCAGCGTGGCTTCCGGGGCGCGGAAACTGGGCATGGCCCAGCCCAATGCGAGCCGGGCTATTGCCGAGTTGGAAGCGGATCTGAAGACTCCCCTGCTTGAGCGCAGCCCGCGCGGTTCGGCGCCGACGGCAATGGGACTTCTGCTGGCGGACTCGGCCCGGGAGCTGTTGGAGGCTGCGCGGCGCTTCAACAGTACGGTGAATTCCAGCCGTAGCGGAGAGACGTTGGAACTCCGAGTGGGTGCCAGCCTCACCATTGCGGACATGCTGTTGCCGGCCTGGCTTGCCGAACTGAAGCGCCGGCTGCCGCAGGCCCGCCTTGATATGCAGGTGGAGAACTCGGCGCAGGTCATTGAGGAAGTGCAGCGGGGCACCCTCCAGCTGGGGTTTGTGGAGACTCCGAACCTTCCGGTGGGGCTGAACGCCCTGGTGGTCCGCGAGGATGAGCTGGTGGTGGTGGTCGGTCCGAATCACGAATGGGCCAACCGGACCCGGATCGGTTTGCAGGAACTGGCGGAAACCCCACTGGTGGTTCGGGAACCAGGGTCCGGTACCCGCGAGGCGCTGCAGGAGGTACTTGCCGGGTACGACGTCGTCGAGCCGGCCCAGGTGCTCAGCAGCAATGCTGCGGTACGGGTTGCTGTCGCTGCCGGAGCCGGCCCCGCCGTGTTGAGCGAACTGGTGGTTCGCGACCAGCTTGCCAGCGGGGAGCTGCTGCGGGTTCCCTTTGAAGGAGAGGGAATCAGCCGTCCCCTGACTGCCATCTGGTCCGGTCCGCGTCGACTGACCGGTGTCGCGGCCGAGCTTGTGGCCGTGGCTGCCGGGCGAACGTAGGTGCTTTCGGGCGGCGCGGGAGTCATTGACGCTAGAGTGCGATCCATGACATTGGGGGATGCCACACCGAACGCGGTCCGCCGGCCGTGGGCGTTCGCCGCGGTGTGCGTGATGGTGGTGACCCTGCCGCCCATGATGTTTGCCTTAGGCGGCTCGGTGATCGGGCTGCTTCTGGCGTACATAGCCGTTTACCTCCTGATCGGGGTCTGCATCTTCGGCCCGGCTAGGAAGTTCCCGTCGCTGCGGCAGGCCGTGGGGTTCCTACTGCCGGGCGTTTTACTCACGCCCTTGGCGCTATTGGACCTGGGCTACTGGGCGGGCGGCTGGCTGCTCGGGCTCCCGGCATGGGGCCTGCTTTTGAGCAGGTGGACACGGGAGAACCCACTCCGGGTGCTGCAGGTGTTGAAGTTCCTCGGCCTGCTGGCGCTGGGACTGGTGGTCTTCACGGTAAATCAGCTCTACCCGCTCCCCAGCCTGGGCCTGTTCCTGCTGCCTGTCATTCCCCTGATCCGGCTGGCCTACCCGGAGTACCGGGCCAGGCCGCTGCAGGCCGCCGTAGAGATCCTACTTGCTGTGGCTACCGTGTGGATTGCTTTCGTTATCCCGACTCCGGAAGGCTTGTGGTCCTCGGCCTGGACCCTCGCTGGCGGGGCAGCAACAGTCGGATTGATGATCGCCTTCTGGGCGCGGGGGATCCCCAGCCGATCTCGACGGCTCCTGCTACGTGAAGGGCCAATCGGCTAGGGGCCCTGCATGTTGCCCTGACTAGGACCGGGCCTGCCTAGAACGGCGGTGCCTGTTCCTGCAGGGGCTCGTTGTCCTGATGGTCTGCTCGCGGGTCTGCCGCCGGACCCGGTGGACCCAGTTCCAGGAATGGCTCGGTGCGGTAGGTACATCCGGTCGGTGAAGTCCACTCGATTACCCCGGGCGTCGGTTGGCAGGCTTTCCAGAAACCCAGAGTCTTGAACCGGTGGTGCCGTCGGCAGAGGTGTTCCAGGTTTCCGTGGTCCGTAGGCCCACCGTGGGCCCAGTCGACGGTGTGGTCGATGTCCGCGTTCGCGGTGCTGACCCGGCAGCCGGGGAACCGACAGGTTCCGTCCCTTGCGCGGAGCCAGCGTCTGAGGCCTGCCGGGACTTTTCGACGCCGTCCCACACCGAGGATTTCTCCTGACTGCGGGTCCTGCGCCAGTCCGGTCCAGCCGACGGCGTGGCGGGCCAGCCGTCGGGCCTCCTCTGCGCTGATGGGTCCGTAGCCGTGCAGCTCAGCGGGCTGATCGTCGGCGCCGAAGAGGGTTTCGGCGCTGATCAGGACCATGATTTCTGCCCGCGGGATAATTCCTTCGTCTGGTCCAGCCTCATATCCGAGGTGCTCGCCGCCGGAAAATCCAACGTGGCTGTCGTTCCCGGTGGCTCCTCCTGTGTGTTTGGATCCGCCGGCTTGCTCGCCGTCGTGTCCACCTCCGCCGTCGTGCCCGCCTCCGTGGTCGTGCCCTCCTCCGCCGTCGTGCCCACCTCCGGGCTTGGTTCCGGTCCCGCGTGGGGCTCCGGTCGCGGCGACAAGTCTGCCGCCCATCAGCAACTGGGCCAGAATGTCTGAGCGCAGCTGATCCGTGGTGCGGGAATCGCCGGCCACCTGTTCGCCGCGGGCTGCCGTGCTGAGTGCTGTGTAGATCTGCTGGGCTTCCGCCGCACGCAGGTGCGCTGAAAGACGGGACATTCCGTCCTCTTCCCGGTCCAGGGCGACCTTGCGCTGTTCGAACGCGGTCAGATGTCGTTTGCTGACGGTGTCCGGAAACTTCCTCTCACGCAGCCGCCGGGCCTTGCAAGAGAACTGCGCCCGGGTCTGTCCCTCCGCTGCCTTCAGCAGGTCTGCCTCAAACTCAGGAAGCTTCGAGGCGGGAACATTCCGGCACTGGTCCAGCACCATCTGGGCGTGCTGATAGCTAAGATTCCCTTCCTCCAAGCCGGTCAGGGTGGCGGTATGGGTACTGCACAGACTGAGTGCTTCGCTCATCATCCGCTGACCAGCGACCTGCGGAACATTCAAAATGGCGGCGCACTCGGAAGCCGCGAGGCTGAACGCGATCCCGGGTTCGAGCCTCCCCGAAGCGGCATGGAAGTCCTCCCGGAAGACCACTTCCATGCGGTTCAGCAGGCGGGCCTGCAGCGCCTGCACCCAGGACATCAAATGGGCCATGCGGGACAGGGCTTCACCGACCGCGTGTTCGTCAAAGGCCTCAAGGTTCTGCAACGCCAATGTTCCGGTGAAACCGTCCGGGAAGCCGCCGGTAGCCTCTCCGTCCGGACCCACGCGGCCAGCGACTTCAGGTTCTGTAGATGCGGTTTCTGCGTCGTCGGTGGAAGTGGCCTCGGCGTCGTCCCCGGGAATCGTGGCAGTCGAAGTGTCGGCACTCGAATCAGCCCTCCCGGCAGGCTCGGATACGGTAAGTTCCGCCCGGTAGACCGACACGCTGCAGGGCTGGCGCAGCGGCTCGGCACCACTGGCCGGCCCTTCCGGCTGCTGGTTCTCACTGCCTGGCTCTTCGGTTACCCGTTCGGTGTTTCCGAGCTGATCCATACCTCAGGATTTCATCCGGCACTGACATTTCAGCCCCAAAATCAGGCCGAAAACGGAGGTCTAGAAAACTTGAAATACCCGTCTTTCAAACGCAATTACCTACCCGCACACCCACAAAACCTCGAGCTCCGCAGCGGCCTCCGTTCCGGAACGAAGGCCGCGCTTGTGGCGGTGGCCGCCGGTCGAACGTAGGCGTTTACCGGGCAGCAAGGGGACCATAGACGGTGAACCGGGGCGGCAACTGGTCTTGTTTCCGCCCCGGGGCCCACCGTTCGCTGAAGTCCGGGGCAGCCATTCTCCCACGCGTTTTTAGTGCAGGGCGGCCGCTGCCTGGACTGGTTCGGCACCGAGCTGGTTTCCGGCGTCGTCGGTCTGGGCATCTGCGACGGTTTCAGCGTCGGCCGGCTTGGGGATCAGGAAGGAAACGGCCAGAGCCAGGAGCAGGATGACCAGACCGGCTGTGACGCCGCCGGTGTAACCCTCGGTGCCGGTGCCGTCCGGGGTGGTGGTTGCGGTCTGCACGGCGTAGATCACGGCGAAGCTCAGCCCCGCACCCAGATTGAAGGCTCCGGCGTTCAGGCCCGGGAGGAAACCGGGGTTCTCCTTCGGGGAGAGCATCACGCCCAGGCCGCTGAGCATGACATTGCTAATGCCGGCGTAGGTGATGCCGATCAGGATGGAGACGGCCAGCAGGCCCAGCCGGGAATCGCTGCCGATAACCGGGAGCATCAGGGCCAGGGCGATCACGGAGCCGATTGTGCCGATCCGCATCACCTTGGCGTAACCCCAGCTGCCCGCGAGGCGGCCGGCAAACGGGCCAATAACCAAGCCCGCGAGGGCGTACGGCGTGAGGGTCCACCAGGCGGATACCTCCGCGCCCATCCCAAAGCCGACAACGCCGTCCTGGGCCAGGGCAGGAAGGATGCCGTTCATAACGGCGAAAACTCCGGTCATGGTCAGCAGCGTGGTCAGCAGCAGTGCCCAGGTGGAGCGCTGCTTCAGCAGATAGGTGGCGATCAGGGGGTGGGCGGTGCGGTTCTCCACCTTCCAGAAGGCGGCGAAGGCGACGACGGCAACGACGATCAGTCCGCCCACCAGAGGCCAGTTGGCTGCGGCCAGTTTGCCGGCTTCGTTGAAGGCGGTCAGCAGGGTGCCCACGGAGATCACCAGCGGGACAACGCCCACCCAGTCCATCTTTTCCTTGACCATGGAAACGGATTCGGGCACGGCGACGATGACCAGTGTGCACGCGATGGCGCCTGCGATGGCCATAACCCAGAACACCGAGGCGAAGCCGTGATTCTGCGCCAGGTAGCCGCCGGCGATGGCGTCGACGCCGGCAATGCCGCCGTTGACTGCAGTCAGCACGCCCAACAAGGTGCCGTAGCGTTTGGGCTCCCGCACCTCGACCCGCAGCATGATCAGGGACAGGGCAATCGTCGGTCCGGCGACGCCCTGGATCAGGCGGGCAAGGAACAGAACTTCGATACTCTGCGCCAGAGCTGCCACTACGGAGCCGATGGTCAAGGCCAGGATCATCCCGCCAAGGACCTTCTTGCGGCCGATGATGTCCCCCAGCCGCGGCAGGAAGAGGCAGAACAGCGCGGCGGAGGTGAAGAATGCCGTCTGGGTCAGGGCGACGGCCGCAGAGGTCGTGTTCAGCTCTTTCTCAACCGTGACCAGTGCGGGGGAGAGCATGGAAGCGTTCAGCTGGAATGCCATGCAGGCAGCCAGAAGCGCCGTCATCAATGCGGTTACATTGACGCGGCGCTGGGTGATTTCACTCACGGGTCTATCTCACCAATTCAGTTGAAGGCGCCCATGGCCCCAGTACGTCGTAACAGGAAGGCCTCGGAAGAATGGACGCTTGGTTAACAATAATATCGCCCTCTGAGACAGATTTCTCTGGAATGCCCTGTTTGCTGGACAACAAGGGATCGTGGGAGCTGCGGATGGCGATATTTGTCTGTAAGCGCCCAAGGACGACGACGCCGGCCGGCAGGCCGACGCAGGGCGTCTGGACTTCCGTGCGGCGGCTCGGACTGCCCGGCAGAACCCTACTGCCCGGTGGAAAGCCGCCCGATCCGCTCGCGGGCGGACCGTTCGCTGGGTCCCTGCGGGCCGAGCCCAAGCCGGATGACACCCAAGACAAGTTTCACGGGAAACTTCACCGGCAACGGAACCGGCCCCAGATGCGGAGCCCGCAGCCCCAGCAGTTCCCGGTGCCGCGGTTCCAGGCTGGCCACCGCCCCGGCAAAGAGCACCCGGTACCCGAACCGTTGGTTGCCCGGCAGCGGCGGACGCTTCAGGAACGACAGGGCTTCGTTCACATAGCCGCTGCTGCGCAGCTGGGTATCGTAGCCGGCCATCTGCTTGCGCAGTTCGGCTTCGGAACGCGGCGGATCTGGGATGCCCATCAGCTCACCCGCCACCGCCCACTCCGCCACATAGGCATCAGCCCCGCCCGGAATCGGTCCGCCGTAACGCTGGTGCGAGGAGAGGAACGCGTCGGTGAAGGCCAGATGGACCCAGCGGGCAATCTCGGGATCGTTGGCTGAATACGGCTGCACCGCGCCGTCGGCGTCCGTATAAGTGCCGTGCACGCGTTCGTGCAGCCGCAGCACCCAGTCCGAGCCCGCCTTCGCAGCGGCCGTGTCCCCGTAGGTGACGGTGAAGATCCAGCGGATGGTTCCGGCAAGCCTGCCCAGCGGATCCGACCGATAATCGGAGAAATCATGCACCCCGGCCATCGCCCCGGGGTGCAGAGCCTGGAGCAGCAGCGCGCGGATGCCGGCAATGATCGGCGTCATCGAGCCATGCACCGCCCACACGGCGGACTCCGGACCGAAGTGCCCGACGTCGTCGCCCTCCGCCAGGTCGAGCTCCCACTGCGGGATCTCGGCGGCGTTGTTGCTGAACGTGCCGATCAGCTGGCGGCGCCACGACGCGATCGACCGGGGAGGAGAAAAGACGCTCATCTTCCCCAGTGTCCATCCGTCCGGATCGCTTGCCTAGTGCCCCTAGTGCCCCTAGTGCCTGGTGCCCCTTGTGACCGCTGGGTGGCCGGTACTGCCGGCCCGCAGGCTACGGACGGGAGCCGTAATCCGGTCCTCCGTCACGCTGGTGCCGCTGGAAGGCCAGCACCGGGGCCGCTGCGAAGAACAGCAGCGCAGCGAGCCACAGAATGCCCGCAATGTTCCCCAGCGGCCCTAACGTGGCAAGAAGAATGCAGGCAACGCCGGCTAGCATCACGGCGTTTACCGCGTACTTGTCTTTCATGTCATTACCTTTCATACACGCCTAGCGCAGCAGGATGTCCACCGACCGGGAGTTGCCCATGGCCCGTTCCATCACGCCGGAACGGTTGGTGACGTCGTCGCGCAGGATTTCCGTGACCGAGCCCAGGAACCGGGAGAGGTCCACCTTGTCCTCCGGTGCGGCGAGCAGCAGCTGGAAGCCGAACTCGTGCAGCGCGTTGATGGACGCCTCGGCAAAGGACAGGGACGACTTAACGAACGCTTCGTCCATCATTACGGTTCCGTATGTGCTGAAGCCCTGGGACACAATGCCCAGCTGGTAGGCCAGCGCGGAGGCCATGATGAACGCGGTGAACCGCTGGCCCTCGCCGCCGGACATCAGCGATGCCTGCAGGTTGGTGTAGGTGTGCCCGCTGGCAAGGCGGTGGGTGCAGGTGATGGTTACGTGTGAGCGGACATCGAGCACCTCGGCCCGCCAGCGCTTCTCCTCGGGATCCTTCAGCCGGTCCACCAGGCCCTCGAGCGCGGCGTACCGGGCGTCCATGTCCGCCTTATCCTGCCGCGAGCCCATCATGGGCAGCGCGTTCTTCAGTTCGGTACGGAACTTGTGCGCGGCGTCGGGAACGGTGGTGGCGACCTCGATCTCCAGGTGGCTGCCGGCAGAGTATTCCACCCGGCGGAGCACGGAGTTCAGCGGAAGCAGACGCGAAGAGATGCTGCGGCGTTCCTCGTCGAGCAGCTGCAGCAGGTCGCTGAAACGTTCGTAGGTGCGGTTGTTGAAGTATTCGCGGAACTCGGCTTCGCGCTGCGGCAGGCCTTCGGAAATGATGTCCTCGAAGCGGTCCTCGTAGGCGCCGGCGGATTCCACCGAGGTGCCGAAGTCCGAACCCCACTTGTCGCTGAAGGTCTCGAACGTGCGTTCCAGCTTCGCGCGGGTTTCCAGCAGGGTCTTCTCCAGCCGGGCCTGCTCGGTGATCAGGGACCGTTCCACCTCGCCGGCGGCCTCCTTCAGGCGGGCCGGGTCGGTCAGTTCCCCGAAGGGTTCGAACAGGTCGGCCAGCGCGGAACGCAGTCCCTCGGACAGGGCTTCGGGTGCCTTCGCCGAGAGCGCGGTGCGGCGTTCGACGGCGGCGGCTCTGTCGGCGTCGAGCCTTGCGGCGTCGCCCTTGAGCACCCCGACCTTCTCAGTGGCGGCGGTGAGGTCCAGCTCGGCGGTGTCGAGTTCGAAGCGGATCTGCTCCAGATCGGCGTTGGCATCCCGGGCGGACTCCAGCCGGTCATTGGCGACGGCGACGGCGGCGCGTGCGGCGTCGGCCGACAGGTCCTCCCACGTCCGCTCATCGGCGGCGATGGCGCGCACGGCGGCGAGCCGGCGGACCAGCTCGTCCTGTTCGGAGGCGTGCTGCCGGGAGAGGTTGTCCGCTTCCTCGAAGACACCGCGCAGGGCCAGCAGCTCGTTGCCGAGGGCCGCGACGGTGTCCTTGTTGTCAAAGCCCAGGACGTTGTCCGAGGCCTTGGTGTGCCGGTCATCCTTTTCCGTGGTGCTGCGGTTGCGCTTGACCGCACCGCCCAGGCTCACACCCTTGGCGACGTCGGCCAGCCCGGCCGGGTCCTCGACGCACACGAAGTCGTAGTGCGCGGTGATCTTGTGGCGGACCCACTCGCCCATTTCCGAGTCGTGGGTGAGCAGCTTGGTGATCAGGTCATCCGGGCCCGGTTCGGTGGGGCCGTCCACGGGAACGGAGACGTCGATGCAGCGGACGTAGCCGTGC
The DNA here is from genome assembly GCF_020731025.1 of Arthrobacter sp. zg-Y895. Lineage (NCBI taxonomy): Bacteria > Bacillati > Actinomycetota > Actinomycetes > Micrococcales > Micrococcaceae > Arthrobacter > Arthrobacter sp. zg-Y895. Next base: position 167,722 of record NZ_JAJFZY010000010.1, on the reverse strand, counting down.
ACGTCGTTCTCGCTGAGGTAGCGGGTCACGGCGGCCATGTGCTCGCCGGGCACCAGCAGGGCGGTGGCGAGGGAACGCAGGGTACGTTCTGCGGCCGGACGCCACTGGGCGTGCTCGTTGGGCAGGTCGATCAGTTCCCCGGCGAACGGCATGTCCGCTTCATCGATGCCGGTGGCGGCGCAGATCCGGGTCCGCTGGTCCAGGGAGTCCTGCCGGATGTTGGAGGTGCGGCGGCGGAAGGAGCCGATCTCGTTTTCCAGCTTCGCGATCTGCCCCTTGAGGGACCATGCCTCGCCGTGCGCGTTGCTGCTGCGCTCGCGGGCGGCGTCCAGCTCGGTGCCGAGCGACTTCACCAGCTCCGCGGCGCGGCTGCGGGCGGTGACCAGGCCGGCGGGGGAGAAGTCGACGTCGATCCCCGCCGCGGCAAGCTCGGCCTTCGCAGCGTTTTCCACGGTTTCCCGGGAACGCAGCTGCGCGGAGGCGGCCGCGAGTTCCCGTTCCAGGGTGGCAATGGCTCCGCCGCCCTCTTCGGTGTACCGGGTGCTGAGCGCGTCGCGCTGGTCCTTCAGCGTGGCCCGGCGGGTTTCGGCGGCGGAGAGTTCGGAGCGGGCTTCCGTTGCGGCCTGCTCCAGCTTCTCTGCGGTGCGCTGCGCGCCTTCGAGGGCGAGGCGCTGCCGGTACGCGGGCAGGCCTTCCTTCGCCAGGGCACGGTTGTGCGCCAGCGCATCGGCCGCTTCGCGGTACCGGGTGTGCAGCTCGGGCACGGACTGCAGATGGTCGCGCTGCTGCCGGGCGCGTTCGAGCTGGCGGCGGATGCTGCGCAGGTGGCTGAAGTCCTCCACGGCCTCTTCGGCGGCGGTAAGTGTTCGCGGGGTGTCCAGCACGTGGTTGCGGAAGAAGTCATTGACGGTGCCGCCCAGGCCCTTGCCGGTCTGCAGGATGCGCAGCAGGTTGAAGGCCTTCTCGTCCTCCACACCCAGGGCATGCCGGTAGCGTTCGGCGAACATCTTGTGCGAATCGAACACGGCCGCACCGGGCAGCAGGTTTTCCAGGCTTCCCTTGGTGAAGCGGCCGCGCATGCCGGCCTGCAGGGCCTTGAGATCCAGCGGCTTATTGTGGACCAGGTAGTAGCGGCCCAGGTTGTGCTCGGTGCCGGTGGCGGGCAGGTCCATGACTACGGAGAGGCTGGTGATCTGCCCCAGGCCGTTGTCGAACGTCAGGCAGACGGCGGACCAGGTGGCGCCGGGGCGCTGGTAGGCGGTGCCCGCGCCGTCGTCGGCCCCCTGGGTGCCGAGGCGTCCGCGCATGTAGGAGAAGGCGTTGCGCTTTTCCTCGGCGTTGGTGCCGGAGTTGTTCTGCGCGGCCTCGTTCATCCGGGGGCGGGCGTCCATGACCTGGAGCATGGCGTCGAAGATGGTGGATTTGCCGACGCCGGAGTCGCCGGTGAGCAGCGTGCCGGCGCGGTCCACCTTGATGGTGTGCGCGCCGTCGAAGGTTCCCCAGTTGACGATCTGCACGGAGGCGAGCCGGTTCTGGCCGGGGTTGATCAGGTCTCCCATGGGGAGGGTGGTTTCGATGCTCATGCCGGCTCCTCGCCGTCGTTCTCTTCGTCAGCGGGGATGCTGTCCACGGGGGTGCCGTCCAGCTCCAAGGCGGGGACGGCGTCGTCGTCCCCCGCGTCGTCCCCGCCGAGGGTCTGCATAAAGGTGATGATGTCGCCGATCTGGCTGTACGGCAGGGCCAGCGGCAGGGCGTTGGAAATGACCCAGACGTTGTCCAGCTCGGTGGGGAGCAGCAGCCGGCGGTCCTGCACGAGCTTGCGGATGGCGGCGTCGGCCAGGTCCTCCACGGATTTGGCGTCGCGCTGGCCCGGATCCACGTAGCCCTCGAGCACCTCGATGATGTCCTGCCGGGCGATGGTGGCCTCGTTCCCGGTGCCGGTGTGGCGGTCCAGGATCAGCCGCATGCGCAGCAGCAGCAGGGTTTCCTCGCGGGTCATTTCGCGCTGCCGCTGCAGGGCGGAGGTGTGCGGTTCGGCCATTTCCACCGGGCGCAGCAGGGCGACCTTGCGGTCCTCGTCAATGACCAGGGTGAGGAACAGTTCGCTCAGCCGGACGCGCAGCTGCTCCTGGTTGTCCACCACGGTCTCGTACACGTTGTCGCTCGAGTTCGCGTCCAGGTACGGGCCGCGCAGCAGCCTGATGAGGGCCTGACGCAGCTTCAGCGGCAGGGTGCCGGTGTCGCCGGGGAACAGTTCCGGGCCGTCCACGAGGAGATCGCGCGGTGCGGACTCTTCCTGCTCTTCTTCCAGCTCCGGGTCGAATTCCTCCGGGGCCTCGGACAGTTCTGCGGTGGTCTCGCTCATTTTTCGGGGGCTTTCGCGACGGCGACGGCGGGCAGCAGCGCGGTGCGCTCGCTGCCGTCGATCTGGGTAAAGGTGACGGATTCAAGCGTGTCTCCAGCGGCTGAGCCGCCGGCGAGCAGGGCACGGATGCTGTTCAGGTGCCGGTGTTCGGGCGGCAGCTGCTCGAATACCTGGGCCACGGTGGCGCTGGTGCGGGTCGCCGTCGCCCGGGAGACGGCGTCGGCCAGCACCCGCCGGTCCGCGCGCGGAGTGCGGACCGAGCGGTGGATGTCCGCCTCGGTGAACTGCGGTGGTTCGGGCAGGGTGCGCGGGGCGGCGTGGTCCTCGGGGTTGTAGACCCGGACCATACTGAGGGATTCGAAGCCCGAGCCGTGCAGCTGCGGTGCGGGTACGACGGCGGCCCGGCGGCGTCCGCGCGGTGCCTTGTGGATGGCGGTTTCGGCGGCGCGGATGAGCTGGCGCAGCTGGACGGATTCGCGGTACTCGTCGCTCTGCACGTAGGTGTGCATGGATTCGGAGAGCCGGCCGTAGATGCGGTGGATTTCGGTGGCCTGGTCGCGCATGTCGCTGATCAGCCGGTAGAGGCTCTGCCGGTCTTCGGGGCTCATGTCGTCGGCGAAGTCCCGTTCCAGTACCTCTGCGATGGCGGCGCGGAAGCGGGCCTGCTGGTCGGCGTCGTTCAGGAAGGCGGTGAAGCCCTCGTAGGTGCGGCCTTCGGCGGTGCTGCGCAGCTTTTTGTCGGCTTCGAGGATTTCGCCCATGGTCAGGCCCTTGGCGGCGTTGGATTCCACCATTTCCTGGCGCAGGTCATGCAGCATCTTTTCCAGGCCGTCGCGCATCCGCTTGAAGTCGGCGGGCAGAGCTGCGGCCAGGTCGAGGATGTCGCGGGCGGCTTCGACGGCGGTGTCGTCCGGCAGCGGCGGGGGAGCCTCGCCGGATTCCAGGGCGCGGATCATTTCCTCGCGCCGGGCGACCTCTTCTTTAAGGACGGCGATGCGGGCGGCGGGGTCGGGGTTGGATTCCTGTGCGAGGTTCTCCACCCGGTCCAGCAGGGTGGCCAGGCGGGAGGAGTTCAGGGACGTTTTGTCGCTCGTGTAGCCGTCCAGGTAGGAGAGGAAGCGGGCGGAGGATTCGGTGAGTTCGTAGACGAACTTTCCGTCCGCGCGGGGCCGGGCCAGGAAGCGGCGGGCCACCCAGTCATCGGCGTAGTTCCGTCCGGTCCAGTCTTCGCGCAGCTGGACGCCGTCCATGCGGAGCCGGTTCAGGAAGGAGTCCGTCATGGCATGGAAATCGTCCAGCGGAACCCGTGGCCGGGTGCGGGTGAAGGCTTCGCGGAAGAGCGCCGGGACCCAGGCGTTGGCATTGGTCAGTTTCCAGCCGGGGGAGGCCTGGAGCCGCTGCAGTTCGGCCCAGCGGGCAACGGCGTTCTCGATGAAGGACATTCTGCGCTTTCCGCCCGTGCGGTGGGGAAAAACGGGCCTCCTCGATTTTAGCCGGGCGGGAGGGTGGGGTGGGTCAGGGGCGTGGCGGCCCCGCGCTTCTTCACACAGTTTGTCCCTGTTGACAGGAAGCCAACATACAATGCGCTAACTGAGCCAAGAGAGAATAAAACAATGACTACATTGACACTCCACGAGGTCGAACAGCTCGTGCACCTCCGTCTCGCGCTGGAGGATGCGACGTCCCGGGCCAGCCACGTTGGAAAGTATCGCCGTGGCAGCGCAATCGTTGCTCTGGACGCGGCTGTAGAGCGCGCAAGCTCGATGGTGGCGATTAGCCGTGGGGTGACAATTCCCACAAATGGCAAACTTGATGATCTCATTAGCCGTTTAGTACAGGATTTTGGACACCGCTGGAAGCCGGTTGTTCTTCAAGACATCAAACATTTGCGGCGTGCACGTAACGCCTCCCAGCATGAGGGCCTAGAACCAGACCGTGACCAGGTGCCACTATGGGCTGGTGCTACTGAATCCTATGTCGCTAGTCTTATTGAAGCGCACTTTGCGGTCGATATTAGAAAAGTAGTCCTATCGGATGCCATCCGCGACGACGAACTTCGTAACGCGATAAATGAAGCAGAGCGAGCAAGAGAGACCGGTGATTACCGTGCGTGCGTAGACCATGCTGGGTCGGCTTATCGCGATGCGTTGGCGCGGTGGAACCGGCTACGAGGTAGGCGCGGAAACGTCTTCACCTTTTCTCCAACGAAACCAGTCGATAAAAAGAGCTACGACTATCTCTCTGGAAAACTGCGAGAAGTGCAGGATGTGCTGGGCGCCGTTGCGTTCGCTTCAAACATCTCGGAAGCGGAGTGGTTTATTTCCACGATTAGCGAGCAGGGTGATGTCCTTAATGATGAGGACGCCGAAAGAGTATTAGGATTCGCGTTTGAGTGGATCGTTGATTTTGAACGCGCATCAGAATCTTGGACACCGAGCCGCCAGTATCGAGCCGCAGTTGGCCGGCGGTTGGTCCGTTCCGGGGCTGGTCCTGCCCGTATAGCGGAGTGTCTAGTAGTCGAACCGACGTACAGGGAGAACGTTCGCGCCCTGTTTCGCATCGCGGATGTTCCCAATGAGCAGGATTACCCGGCGTGGGCCCAAACACTAGGAGAGTTGCTTCCAAAGAGGGCCACTGGTGCTATATGGCGCGTTTTGGAAGATGGAACTATCGAAATAAGTAAGAGTGCTGTGGGTGACGTAGATTTTTCTGAAGAAATGGCCACACTATCTGCCACTATGGTTCAAGCAGAAGAAGCAGTTATGGAAAAGTTGTTAGCCGAATCAGAAAGACAAAAAGCCGACGAAGAGAAATGTAGTGAATATGCTGCGTCGATTGCAGCTGTTCGTGCTGATATCCCCTCATGGGTCACGGGCGTGAAGTGGTCGAGGGATGAGTACAGAGACCACGAAGAGTTGCTTGTAGGGATCCGAGACGACGTCGTGCACCTTCGGTTTGGTGAGTATGCACCCATAGGTACCTTTGACAACCGCAAGTCACTAACGGATATGTTGCGTGAACGGGTGGCAATTCAGCCTAGGCATGGCGTCGGTGAATATAACTTCCGTATCTCACCAGTTCTGTCCGCCCCGCTGCTGGCAAAGGCCTTTTCAGAGATCGATGAGGCGGTCCGGGATCAACTCGAAGTACAAAAGCGCTTGAGCTCGGAAGGCGAAATGAAACTTCTAAATGCCAAGCGGCGCATCGCAGCAAAGCTGGTGGAATTGCATGGAAGGTCCGACCAGGCGGTCCTCACACAAGGACGCCAAGGTGTCGCGCCGCTGTAGGGTCGCACAGGCGTCGAGGTGACCAGTGGCGGCTGCGGTGTCATGCGCAGCAGGGATGTCCTCCAGTGCGGCGAGGCTATGACCCTCAACCTCGAAGGCGCGCCGATTCGCGAGCCGATGCGCAACAAGCGGAATGGCGGTGGCGTGTCCAATGCCGGGGGCTTCGCGGGTGACGTCGGCGACGTGGCGTGAAAGTGCACAGTGGTCCTGGCCATGTCGGGTGACCATGCGGTCAGCTATAGTCTGCACAGTACTGACGTCCCCGCCCCGCTCACGCTTTCGGCGCAGTGCACGCATGCAATTATCCAAATCCATCTGGATGCTGTGCCGTGTGCTGCCCGCATACCTCTTGGTGATCGCCCTCTGATGGCGGGGTCAATCTCCGCGTCTATCTATGTCTGGTCCTCCAGGGCAGAGCAGCCCTGGAAGCGGTCGGCAGTGAGCTTGGACTGTCGTGCGGAGATCAGGATGATCGCGCTGAGCGACTAGACCAGTCCGATGAAGTACAGCTCGTGTATCGCCGGGTAAAATATCCGTTTCTAGGGCCTGACCTTGTCTCCGCCGGGAACAGGGAAGTGGCGCTCGAAGAAGGGAACGAGATCTTGAACCCGGCGCAGTGGACTCCCAGATCGGCCGCGACACGCGTGCCGTCGTTGAAGACCGGGGCGTCGGCTCGAATCGCTGGGTGTGGGCCTTGGGGAGCACAGCGCCGTGGGCCAGCCGGTCGAGCCAGCCATTGGACCATGCGCACCCGCATGGCCTTCAGCTTTCCTCAGCCCGCCTCTGTCCTCTGCAGCAACCCCCTGAACCAGGTTCATTGCCGACCCCTCCTGAGCCCCATAGCCAGCAGGTAAATCCCCATCAGGACAAAGGCTTCGGCCGGTGATGAGCTGTTGGAAGAACTTTGACTAGTGCTTGTGCACGGCCAAGGAGGTGCCGGTTGGCGAACGGCGTCATTCCTGGTGTGGCCCGCTCGTAGCGGCCCACACCAGGATTGAGACTACATAGGCACCCACTCACCTATGAACTCAACCAGACGCCAAACCACGGTCACGGCTGAGACGATTTTGTAGATCGCCTTTGCGGCCCGCCCGGTCTTATCGAAGGCCTTGGTCCAGAGGGTCTTACGGGTTGATGTTCCTGCTGTCATGCTGTGTCCTTTGAAAGGTCACCGCAAGAAGAGTCGCCACTCAGTGTGGCGAGGAGGGTCACATGAACATAGTTGACATCCAACTGGACCCCCGTGTAGGTTTACTCTGTTGTTGGTGAGTATTTAGAACCACTCTCCTTCCCATGCGGATCATGAATAAAGAGATACTCCAGCGCCAACTGAAGTATCGCTTGAATGTGGGAACATACAAGCAGCGAAAAATGCAAACGCCTAAAGTATTGTAGCATGCGTGTCAAATAAATTTTTTCTGGGGCCCCGTTAGGGGCCTTTTTTAGTGCACCAACGATTGTGCCACGGAACATGTCGCTGGCAGCCACCGTAACTGCTGGGCATAGTCTTTGCGGGCTAACCTTGGAAGTGCTTGTTGAGGAGTCGGCTGGCGCCAACCGAATCCGTCGGTCTCTCGTGTTGTGAAATTACGGTTGCCAGGTTTGAACCAATATCGCGGCGATCGGGGCTAGGGCTGAGATTAGTACCGCTACCGTGTGCAACCACCTGCGGACCACCTCGGCTCTCTTCCGTTCATGCGCTGGGCTGGTCATCTACATCACCTCCTCTCATCTCCTTATTCCCTTCCCTTGGCAGGCGAGTTGCTCATGATGCTAGAAAAAGGCTTATAGGGTCCTTGGAACCCTTTCCGAACGGGGCATGCAACGTGTAGTGTCGCCGCTGGAAGACGACGTCCGATGTTCCCCAGTCTTCTACGGTCTCTGTTTCGAAGCTTAATAGTCCGTGGCCTTGCAGCTCTCTCAACCCATCGCCCAGCGAGTCGGCAGAAATGCCGTACCAGCGGTTGGCTTGAGATTCAGGCAGATAAAAACCAGGGCGCAACGAGCTTGCGATAAGCAGTGCGGCTTTACCCGCAACCGAAAGGCTGCTGCTCCAACCGGAGGTCCAGTATTCGAGGGGAAGCTTGAAGTACTTCCCTTCGGGCGAGGTATAGGGATCTCCTTGACCGTTTTCATGGAGAGTCGTGATTTTAGCCTGACGGGACACTCGCTCTCGTTTGATCAGCCCATAGCCTTCGAGCTTGGTCCAACACTTCGAGACAGCGTCCTTACCGTATTTCTCTCCTCCCAATCCCAAAGCTCTTGCCCAGACGGTAGCTGGACGACTCGTGTCCCATGGCGCGGCGGAGGCGATCAAACGGTGCAGGAGATAGAGATCCAGGGATCTTCCGTTGCCGCTTTTGACCATGTCTCCCAGCCGGCCAGGAACTGGCGAGTTTTCTTTGCTGTACTGGGTGAAGTCGTTACGGATGGGTACGCCTGACTTACGTTTTGATTGCTTGACGAGCGCTGCGATCGTCTTCTCTTGCGCTTCTTTTAGTTGCTTGTCCATGGGTATATCTAAGCACCCGAAGCAAGTTTCAGGAGACGTGGTCTCTCAGGTGAATCGACGTACTGGCGGGTGCTATTAACAAATTCCGATGCAAATGCCTGATGCAATTACCAATTCAAAACCCGTTGAAATGCCAAAGTAGTGGGACGTTTCATCGGGGCGCAATCGTTGACCGGCCGAACGGGAACCGTGGTGACTTGGAACTTTCTTTGCCCATCTCCGAGCCGTACTGGGCGCGGGAACCTGTCCCATCGGGTCGGGGTGGTCCTCAAAGTCGGTTCCGGCAGCAACCGCCCGGATCATATGTGGCTGCTCCGGGCAAAATTAGGCCAGAACTCGACCGGCCAGCACCCCCGTATCGTGCAACAGGAACGTGCTGCGAGAAAGGTGGCGGGTCAGGAGCCGAGTCCGTTCCATGGTCGACAAATGGTCTTTGGTCACCCGGTGGTTTGATACGCGCATAGCGGCTCATGGTCGATGAGGACAGCTTCTCGATACAGCATCGACAACTTCGATGTACGCGGAAGCCATCAATGTGCCCGTCGGCGTCAGGTCCCAGCCCAGGCTCATCATGCCGGCGGGGAACCGCCTCAAGCCCGTCATTGTCCATGAGCTCCAGGTTCCGCCCGCGGGAACGGTAGGCCAAATACCCACCTGCCACACCTCTACCCCCACCCGATCCCGCCGCCTAGACTGGCGGGGCCGTCTGAGCGCGCCGAACGGAGGAGCAGCATGCCCACGATCGCCGAGACCGTTGTCCATAACCTCGCCGCCAATCGGATCCAGCGGATCTGGGGAGTTCCCGGTGACTCCCTGAACGCGGTGACCGAGGCCATCCGCCGGGAGAAGGGCATCGAGTGGATGCTCACCCGGCATGAGGAGGAGGCCGCGTTCGCGGCCGCCGGGGAGGCGGCGCTGACGGGCGAGCTCGCGGTGTGTGCGGGCAGCTGCGGCCCCGGCAACATGCACCTCATCAACGGGCTCTACGACGCACACCGCAGCCGGGTTCCCGTGCTCGCGATCGCCTCGCACATCCCGAGCGACGAGATCGGCAGCCAGTACTTCCAGGAGACCCGGCCCACCGAGCTGTTCCGCGACTGCACGGTCTTCTGCGAGATGGTCCTGAGCCCTGAGCAGATGCCGCGGCTGCTGGAGATCGCCATGCGGACGGCCATCGAGAAAAGGGGTGTCGCCGTGCTCGTGATGGCGGGCGACACCGCGCTGGAAGACGCCGTGGACGAGCGCGTCTTCACGGTCCGCCGCACCGACCCGGTCACCGTGCCCTCCCCGGCGGAGCTGCAGGAAGCAGCCGCCACGCTGAACTCCTGCGGGAACGTCACCATCCTGGCGGGCGCCGGCGTCGAGGGGGCACGCGAGGAGGTCCTCGCCCTCGCCGACGCACTGGCAGCACCGATCGTGCATGCCCTCCGAGGCAAGGAGGTCATCGAACACGACAACCCGTTCGACGTCGGCATGACCGGGCTCCTGGGCTTCGCATCGGGATACCGGGCGATGGAGGACTGCGACGCGCTGCTGATGCTCGGCACCGACTTCCCGTACCAGCAGTTCTACCCGAAGAAGGCGAAGATCCTGCAGGTCGACATCCGGGGCGAGCAGCTCGGCCGCCGTGTGCCGCTCACCCAGGGCATGGTTGGCGGGGTGCGCCCGACGGCGGCGGCGCTGCTGCCGCTGCTCGAACGGAAGTCGAACCGCACCCACCTCGAGAAGTCGCTGGACCACTACCGCCGCACCCGCGCACAGCTCGACGACCTCGAGAAGCAGGGCCCGGGCACGATCCATCCGCAGCACCTGGCCCACCTGATCGACAAGCTCGCGGCCGACGACGCGATCTTCCTGCCCGACGTCGGCACTCCAGTCATCTGGGCCTCCCGGCACCTGCACATCAGCGCGCGACGGCGCCTGATCGGCTCCTTCTGGCACGGCACCATGGCGGCGGCCACCCCGCTCGGTATGGGCGCCCAGGCCGTGGATCGGAACCGGCAGGTGGTGGTCCTCGCCGGCGACGGCGGCCTCGCAATGATGCTCGGTGATCTGCTGACGGTGGTGCAGCACAAGCTTCCGATCAAGATCGTCGTGTTCGACAATGCGGCGCTCAGCTTCGTCGAGGTGGAGATGAAGGCGGCGGGCATCGTCAACTTCGGCACCGGGCTCGAGAACCCGGACTTCGGTGCGGTTGCGCAGGCGGTGGGGATGCACGGCGAGAGCGTAAAGCGTCCGGAGGACCTCGAGGGCGCCCTGCGCCGTGCGTTCGCGTACGACGGCCCCGCGCTCGTCTCCGTCGCGGTGGAGCGGCAGGAGCTTTCCATGCCTCCGAAGATCGATGCGAAGCAGGCCACGGGCTTTGCGGTCTACGCGATGCGCACCGTGCTCGCCGGGAATGGCCGCGAGCTCATCGATCTCGCAAAGGCCAACGCGCGGCAGCTGCTTTGAGGTCCACGCAGCGCAGAGAAGCCACGCGGTGAAAGCGGTCAGGTAACGGAGGTAATGGGATATGTCCATTCCCCCGCCAGACGCCACTAACCAACTCAGTAGGCCCTAGGCCGAGAACAAGCAACGAATGGTGAGCACGTTCCCTCGGCACCCAGTCGAAAGTTCTTGGAATCCCTAATGGCAGCTGCCACGAACGGGATGGATGGCTACTATGATGGCTCTTATTTCTGCCATCGAAAGGGCCTAAGCGTGGACGCAAACCTCTGGAAGCAAATTGTCGATAGGGCTATTCGTAAGACGATATCGCGAGACCTATTATGGTCTAAAAGTGATCTGGGGCCTAGTGGAACACTGAGCTACGAGACGTCAATCGATGACAGCACCACACTCAATATTTGGGGATACGAGGCAAACTACTCGTACGAACTGTTTCTGACGAAGCAAACCGCGGGTGAGCCTTTCGAGGAGCGCAAAAGGGTCACAACTAAGAGAAATGCAGCTGGAACCGACTTCAAAGGTCTCTTTAAAGCTGCTCAGAATCAAGTTTCGGAAATGATCCGTGAGCACGCCTTTAAAGCGGTTCTAGATTTCCTCGACAACCCAACAGTGGTGGATCCAGATACTCAAGAAGTAGTGTTCCCCGAAAACCAAATGGAGCGGTCTGCTCATTTAGAAGCCTTGGATAGCGGTTGGTTCACCTATGACCAGGATGAGAAGATCCTCGCCCATGTAAGGGACCTGACTTCGGCGGGATCGATTCCTTGGACTTTCTCGGAACCTCTTGAGGGTGATGAGCAGTTTTTCTCTGCTTTGGTTGGGGGCGCTGACAATGATGGAAATGGTGGCCTATATTTGGCATTCAGGGTTATCGCAACTAGCTCCAAGGCTGCCCGCAAAGTTGCATATAATTTCGAGATGCAGCACGAGCCTTATTTTTGGGTAAATGTGGACATTCAACCGACCGAGAAGTTGCATCATGATTCTTGGCTACTTGCCAGCGAAATACACTCGATTGTTTCGAGGCAAATCCGCAATGACGAGGAGGAATTCAAGAAGATCGTCAGGGACAACATCATTCACGAGATCTTGGCATCCTTGGATGATTCACACAAGTAGTTGAGTCCACCTTCTAGGAACAGCAGCTAAAGGCCGTGGCCACGTCCAGGCTGCCTTTACTGGTTGCTACGCGACCTTTGAGGGGCACCCTGTCCTGACTCTCACATATTCACGTAGAATTGTCTGGCTTGTCGAGCACGGTCTAGCAAGATGAGACCTGTCGTTACCTCCGAAGGCCCGGACCAAAACGTGAGACAACTTGCGATGACCGAAGCCTAATCCCTTTAGAACAGAGGCCAGGGCACCGCAGGCATATCGCCGCTCGGAGCCGGAAACTCCCCGGCTGAGCGCAACCGGGCACAACGCTCAGCGAACGAAGCAATCTCCTCAGCGGTAAGCAGCTTCGCCAGCTGCGAGCCCAGCTCACCGTCCAGTCCTTCGAGTACCCGGTCAACACCCTCGAGTTCCTCGGCGCTCAGCTCGTCGCCGGTCCAGCCCCACAGCACGGTCCGCAGCTTGTGCTCGCTGTGGAAGGTGAGCCCGTGGTCCACCCCGTACCGGCGCCCATCGCTCATGGCGAGGACGTGGTCGCCCTTGCGGTCGGCATTGTTGACCAGGACATCGAACACCGCCATCCGCCGCAGCGCCGGAGTGTCCTCATGAATAAGGGAAACGATCCGCCCGTTTTCATCCTGACCCTGAAGGACCTCTTTCCACCCGGTCTCCGGCACGTCCTCCTCCGGCACCAGATCCACCGCGGTCTGTTCCGGGTCGGTCTCCTGCCAGAGCTGCACCATGCCTTCACCAAACCGGCCGTCGCGCAGCCAGGTGCGCGGCACGATGTTCCAGCCCAGCACCTCCGACACCAGGTAGGCGGCCACCTCCCGGTGCGCCAAACATCCGTCGGGAAAATCCCAGAGCGGCTTCTCGCCGGCTATCGGTTTGTAGACGACGGCCGCGTCGCCGATGCTGCCCAGGAAAGTGGCATTGGACGCCGTCGTGAGCCGGCCGGTGAGTGTCAGCTCGGCGGTCACGAGGTCGGGCGCGGGCATTAGGCCTCGGGGAAGGTGCAGGTGTGCCCGTCGGCGTCCATCGGCTGACCACAGATCACGCAGATCGGACGCCCGGCGCCCACCACTTCCCGCGTGCGCTTGGCGAAGGCCCGGGCCGTCCCGACCGGCATCCGCACCCGCAGCACCTCTTCGGCGTCGTCGGTCTCGTCGTCGTCATCCTCGAGGAAGCCGTCGTCGTCCTCATCCACCTCGTCGAGGGGGTAGGCCTCGATGACGACCTGCGCCGTCGTCGGGTCCCAGCCGAGGCTCATTACGCCGGCGCGGAACTGTTCCTCCACAGCATCGAGATCGTCATTGTCCACGAGCTCCAGGGGAGTGCTCGCGGGAACGTGGAAGGGGTTGCCGTCGACGGTCATAAGCTGGTCGAGGATCTCGTCGATCTTCTCGGCGAGCTGGGCCGACTGCAGCTTCTCCAGAGCGATGCTGACAATCTGCTTCCCGGCGCGCACCTGCAGGTAGAACGTGCGCTGGCCCGGAACGCCGACAGTGCCGACGACGACGCGGTCCGGCCAGTCGAAATCGTGAACGGTTGTAGGCATAGAACTACTCTAGGCTCATCGGGCCGGCGGTGCCGCGTGACCTGCACCACCGCCCACCGGGGCGTCGTCCGACGTCGGCCGAGCGGCCAGCCAAGACAGGTCCCCGGCGTCGGTGTTGGTCGCGAGGACGGTGGGGCGTCCCGTGCCGTAGTGCACGATCGACACGGAGGCCGGGCCCACGTTGAGGCGCTGGAACATATCGAGGTGCATGCCGAGCGCGTCGGCGAGGACCGACTTGATGATGTCGCCGTGGCTCACCGCCACCCAAACGGCCCCGGGCCCGTGCTCGGCTTCGAAGGCTGCATCGTGGCGCCGGATCGCGGCCACCGAGCGGGCCTGCATCGCGGCCATGGACTCGCCGCCGGGAAAGGTGACGGCGGAGGGCTGCGACTGCACCGTGGCCCACAGCTTCTCCTTCGCGAGCTCCTCGAGCGTGCGGCCCTGCCAGGAGCCGTAGTCGCACTCGGTGAGGTCGACGTCGACCGGCGCATGCGGGGTGCCCGACTGGCGGTCCAGGATGAACTGGGCGGTCTGCCGGCAGCGCTCGAGCGGGCTGGACACCACCCCGACCAGGGGCACGACGGCGAGCCGGTCGCCGGTCGCGGCCGCCTGGTCGCGGCCCACCTGGTCGAGTTCGACGCCGGGGGTCCGGCCGGCCAGCACTCCGGTGGCGTTCGCTGTGGTGCGGCCGTGCCGCACGAGGATTACTGTTGCCATCTCCCCAGAGTAGTCATGTGCTCGAGGGTCCGGCGCGCAGGTGAACGGTGCGGGGCGTGCTCCCTAGAGGCCAGCTCAGTAAGGAACAATGGGCGCAGTTCGAATCTGGAGGGAGAAGCTTTGAAAAGGTTCTATGTTGCGTCGAGCTTCAGAAATATCGTCAACGTCCGGTATGTCGCGCAAACGCTGGAAAGCAAGGGCTACGTCAACGCGTACGACTGGACGCAGAACGCGTCAGCGCGGGATGCGGGGACAGTTACCCTCGATGATCTGCGCTCTATCGGGCAGCAGGAGAGAGATGCAGTGATGGGGGCCGACGTCGTCGTTATCCTGCTTCCGGGCGGGAAGGGCACGCACATCGAGCTTGGCATCGCGATCGCTCAAGGCAGACGAATAATCCTGTATTCGGCGGACGACATCAATAATCCTGAGACCACCAGCGCGTTCTACCACCTACCTGAGGTGGAGAAGTGCCACGGAACCCTGGACGACCTCCTGGCTATGATCGCGAAGTGCCCGCCGCCTCGGCCTGACTCGAATTCTGTCGCATCCAGAGGCTGCCCAATCACGGTTGCCCCAACGGCGCCGGATGCCTATACAGGCTAATAAACCGCGTGCATTGTTGAGACACGAGCGCCTCTGAGGCGGTTCGTTGAATCGGGGGTAGAGCGACATGCAATGGAGCAAGCTGGTACCGGGTAATCCGTGGCCGCACGACATGGTGATCCGAGTGAATGATCTTCCGCACCACCTGACGCTCTTGCTCTTTGTCCGGGAGGCGTGGTCCCTCGCCCCTGATATCGACATCCCTCCGTTGCAGCCCGAACCTGATTGTGGACGTTCGCAAATGCCTAACTCAGCAGATGCCTCCACGTGGGATATGCGCTGGAAAACGATTTGGAACGAGGCTTTGAATTGGTATGAGATCGAAGAGAGGGGGCACCTTCCCACGCCTGCCGAGATGCGCGAGTCCCAAGATCCCAGTCAGGGCTTGAACCCGTTCATCCCACCCTTCTGGACACAGCGGTACGAATGGGAGGGCCTTGACCGAGACGCTTACCAGGCTTGGGAACAACGCCTAATGCCCAAGTTTCCGCACGATGGCGAACGCAGGAGTCTTCAAGCACTCATCCCTGCTTGGAAGAGCGGAATCGATACCATTATCGTCCTGCCATACCGCGGGTATTTTGCCCATCGCCTCAGCCACCAGCACCTAGTCGTATCTGCGGACACCAGAAACAACACAGCTAACTACAGCCGGGCCTTGAGGGAAAGCACGCTGTAGACGTGCCACCTGAGGTTCCTCCAACGCCCACGTATTGACTCTGAGGTGGGCCCGGTAAGGGGGAATGCGCTTTGATCCGCAGCGGTGCCAGTACGGATGCCGGCAGCCAAAAGCAATCTAGCGATCCTCGAGCTAAATGATCCTTCAACGAACAGTGGACGTCATGCTCGCTTCAGGCTACGAAGATGCAGAACGGATGACCGGCCGGATCGGCGTAAACGTACAACGGCTCGTTCAGGTCGTCCGTACGATCGAAGCGGAGCTCTGCCCCCAACGCCAACACCCTGGAGTGGTGATGCTCGAGTGTCTCTCGGTCAGGAACTGTTAGGTCGAGGTGCATCTGCATCGGCACATCAGGCAGCGGCCATGTTGTCCTCTTCAAATGATCAACGTGCTGAAAAGCAAGCTTGCGGTCGCCCTGTCCATCAGTGAGAACGAGCCAATCGACGTCGTCAGGCATGCCCTCACCCGCGGTCTCATCTCCAGGCCGATACTGGAGTCCGAGCAGATGACGGTAGAACTCCGCCAGTCCTCGCACATCAGTAGCGTCGAGAACCGTGTGAAGCACCTGAGGGAATACGCTCATGGGCCGAGACTAACCATCATCAAGGTTCCCTGGCCAGCCTTCGCCACACCACATCAAGCCGCCGGCATCGGTGCTGCCCGGTGGCGTGTTTCGGATCGTAGTCCCAGGTAGGTGCCGGTGATGATGAGTGCGGCACCGAGGATGCCCAGAAGCGTGAGGGTTTCCCGGCCAATAGTGATTCCGATGAGAACGGCCCAGATGGGTTCGGTTCCCATCAGGAGGCTAACCCGGGATGCGGATGTTTGTTGAATGGCCCAGGTCTGGATGAGGAAAGCGAACACGCTGCACGCCAGCCCAAGGTAGAGCACGCCCATCCATTCGCCCGCATCAAAGCTGTGCACTGCCTGAAGCACACCTTGGTAATCGGCGCAGGTATAGACGACGGCACAGACCGCGCTTTGGGCCAGGGTCAAATTCAGTGCGCTGTAACCACGGCCCCGGGTAAGGGCGGAGACCGCGGTGACGTGGATGGACCGTACAACCGCTGCGGCCAGCACGAGCATGTCCCCAAGAGTCGGTGCCGCGAATCCGTCGCCGGAGACAAGAAGGCACACGCCCACGACAGCGATGACGCCCGCGATGAATACCGTGCGCGGCACCCGCACCCGGAAGGCAACGCTTTCAGTGAGAGGGGTGAAAACAACGACGAGACTGATGATCAGCCCTGCGTTCGTTGCGCTGGTGCCGGCGATCCCGTGGGTTTCGAGAATGAGCACCGCGGCCTGGGTGAGACCCAGGACGACGCCGACTATGAGTTCGCGGCGCACGGCCCGGCGGCGGTTCCAGATCAGCCAGATCAGCGCCAGTGCCAGCGTGGTGATGAGAAAACGCAGCGAGAGGATGACGGTGACGCCAACCGTGTCGGTGAGGGTTTTGGCTGCAAGGTAGCTGCTGCCCCACGCGATAGCGACCAGGAGCAGGAACAGGTCCACCCTGCGCGCAGCGACACGTGAGGAGAGGGGGCGACGTCGCACATCGCGTATGCGAGGGGCGGGAGTGAGGTACGGGGAGGGCACCCGACAAGTCTTATGGCAATGTACCCGTAAGACGAGAGGGCATTTGGTGAACTAATGGTTTAGATTTCCCTTATGGATCTCCACCAGTTGCGGTTGCTTAGGGAGTTGGGCGAGCGGGGAAGCCTTGCCGCCGTCGCCCGCGCGCTCCATGTCTCTCCGTCAGCCGTGTCGCAGCAACTCACGGCGTTGCAGCGCCGAGTCGAGGTTCCCCTGACCGAACGACGGGGACGGAATCTTGTCCTGACCGGTGCCGGTCAGGCCTTGGCCCGTGCTGCTGTCGATATCAGCGTTGCGATGCGCTCCGCCGAACAGGCCGTCAGCCACTATCTCCAAGACCCCTGCGCGACGGTGAGCCTTTGCGCGTTCAACAGCGCGGGCCTGACCTACTTCGGCCCCTTGCTCCAGGCCCTATCCGGGGAGGGCAGCCCGCGGCTGGTCTGCTCCGACCGGGATGTGGGGCAGGAAGAGTTTCCATCTCTGACTGCGGATTACGACCTGGTCATCGCGCACCGCCTCGAGCACAGCACGCCGTGGCCCGAATCCATCACCGTCTTGCCACTGGTGCGCGAGCCCCTGGACATCGCCATGTCAGAACAACATCGGCTCGCCAACGCACCAAGCGTCAGCATCGCCGACCTGATCGATGAAGAATGGGTGTCCGTTCAGGACGGATTTCCGCTCATGCCTGCTCTGCAGGCGATTGCCGTTCACGCCGGCCAACCCCTCAACGTCACGCACCGGATCAACGAGTTCTTCATCGCGGCCGCGGTCGTATCCGCCGGACCTGCCATCGCACTGATGCCCCGCCACACCGCTTCCCCGCCGCCTGGCAGCGGAATTGTTCTCAAACCAATCCGCGATCTACCGCTGGCCAGGTGCGTTGACGTCCTCTGCCGTCCAGAAGCCCTCCACCGGACCGCAGTCCAGCAGGTCGTCACCACTCTGCGACGGAATACGTCTTCTGCCCAACCCCCGGTGCCAGCCGCTGGCATCCTCTGAGGAACCGGTCAGCGGGACGCGAGCCGGTAAATAGTGCTCGACTACCTGCCCCAACGATTTTGGTGCACTGGATTTCGCCAAAGTAGTTGCGCAGGGACGGCAAACGGAATCCAATAGCCCAATGACGAAAGATCCCGGCACGACCGCATCAAAAGCACCAACCGGGCTGAAGCGGGCAATTGGTACGCCGCTGCTGTTCGCGTTTATCGTGGGCGACACCCTCGGTGCCGGCATCTACACCCTCGTGGGTACCATGGCGGCCGATGTCGGTGGCGCGATCTGGATACCCCTGCTGATCGCACTGGTCGTCGCGCTACTCACTGCCGCGACCTACGCGGAGCTGATCACCAAGTACCCGCACGCTGGAGGAGCCGCGCGCTACGCCGACCGGGCTTTTGGCATCCCCTACGTGTCATTCCTCGTCGGCTTCCTGATGATGGCCTCGGGAATCACCACAGCCGCTGCCCTCGCGAACGCCTTCGCGGGCGATTACCTCACCGCGCTCATCGACGTGCCAGCTGCCCCCGCGGCGATCGTATTTATTATCTTGCTGACGTTGATCAACCTTCGCGGCGTTAAGGAGTCCCTCGGCGCGAACCTCGTAGCTTCCGTCATCGAGGTAACCGGCCTCGTCATCGTCATCATCGTCGCCGCCATCGTCCTCGCCTCCGGCAACGGGGACCCCTCCCGGCTCCTAGAGTTCGCACCGGACGTACCGCCGTTCCAGGGCGCCTTCGCCGCATCGATCGTCGCGTTTTTCTCTTTCCTGGGCTTCGAGGCCGCAGCAAACATGGCCGAGGAAGTACGTAACCCATCCAGGGCGTACCCCCGCGCACTGTTCGGTGCCATCTGCACCGCCGGGGTCGTCTATCTCCTCATCGCTCTCGGTGCGGTCATTGTCATGCCCCCGGCCGAACTGGCCGATTCCACCGGACCTCTGCTCGACGTCGTCGCCGCCAGCGGCGTCGGAATCCCGCCCGGACTGTTCAGCATCATCGCCCTGATCGCTATTGCCAACGGAGCACTGCTGTTCATGGTTATGGCCAGCCGTGTCGGCTACGGATTGGCAGAAGCGGAACTGCTCCCTCGTGCCTTCGCTCGCGTGCTGCCAGGCCGTCGCACTCCGTGGGTCTCCATTGTTGTGGTTGCCGGATTGACGATCGTCCTTACCCTCCTGGGAAATGTCGCCACATTGGCCGAAACCACCGTGCTGCTCCTACTCCTGGTGTTCCTTTCTGCCAACGTCAGCGTCCTCGTCCTCAAAAAGGACAAAGTCGACCACGACCACTTCTCAGCCCCGCGAATCCTGCCGATCCTCGCGATCATTGCGAGCATCGCACTGCTCTCACAACAAACCGGGATCATCTGGCTCGGCGCCGCCGCCTACATCGTGGTCGGATCCTTGTTGTTCCTCGCTGCCCGGGCCGGACGCAAACGCGAGGAGCGCGTGAGCGCCCGTAGTTAACGAGGTGGGCCGCCGTCGGGCGGGGTCCCGCCGCCGGGGGTCCCGCCGCCGGGACCGGTCCCGCCGCCCATACCGGAAGCAGCTTGCTGCGTCACGCTGTTGGCATAGTCGTTCGTGGGGTCGCGGTAAATAGTGTGGACGTGTCCCCAGCCGGAGGTGGACACTCCTTCGACATCTGCGCCTGCCGACCCCTGCTGCGCCTGGAAGGCGACATAAACGTTCGGCCCAGAGATCGAGAATGAGATACCGTCCCCAGTGCTCATGTCGTACGTGGTCTCCCCGGTCCACGCGATGACGGTGTCATCGAGGGTGGCCTCCATCTTCGCCCGGGAGTCGGCTGTGGTCTGCTCGTCAGCCATGCCGGACCAGTTCGCGATGAGATCGAGGAGCAACTGCCTCTGCGCGTCGGTCAGATCGGCGCCGGTGAGGCCGGCTCCGGCGTCGAAATCACAGGTATCGCCAGGGGCACACATGCTGACGTCGCCCGATGTGAGCGCTGCCTGCTGTTCCCCCGTCAAGCTGTCAAAGAATGCGAACGCATCGGTGTAGATGCCGTCGAACGGCCGCACTTCGTTGCCGTCGGCGTCGGTGTAAACGGCAGGCTGCACACCGAGGTGGGTGGGAGCGAACGTGATCGCGTCCGTCGCGCCGTCGAGCGTCGCGTTGATACCGAGGTGGTGGCCGCCGAACTGCACTTCGAAGGCGCCGGCGTCAGACGGGGCGCCGAAGAAGGCGATGTAGTACTGGCCGAGGGACTGCTCGGTGCTGCTGCTGTTCTGCTGCAGATACTCGTCGCCGCCCATAATGCCGGACACCGTGTCGTACGCTTCGTCGCTGAGGAGCGCCTGCAGGACCGCCAGTGCTGCGGTCTTCTGCTCGTCGGTCAGGTCGGCGAGGTTCAGGCCGGCACGCTCGACGAACGTCACGGGAAAGTTTGACCAGGACGTTGTCTTCGTCGCGTCGTCGTAGTCATGCAGGACTGTCTCGCGCTGCTCGTCGCTGAGCGTCGCCAGGAATGCGTCAGCGGCAGCTGCCGTCGAGGAAATCGTCTCCTCGGTTGTCGTCGAGGACGTCCCACCTGTTTTCGGATCCGCGGCCGTGCTGCTGCTGCTCGAATCACTCCCAGCAGAGGGGGACGCCGTGCCGGAGGTGGAAGCGACGTCGGCCGCGCAGCCGGTCAGGGCGAGGCCGCCTGCCAGGAGGAGCGAGACGGCCCGCAGGGCGCGCCGTCGTACCAACGACGACGCCGTGGGCAGGGTATCGGTGGTTCTGAATGACTTCATGTGAACACAGTAGAAAAAGCCGCTTGCCGTTCGCTTCCTAGTTGCTGAGAGCCTCCTGAAACCGTGTGTCGAATATCCGGAAACGGGCCGGATTATGCGTCAACACGGCTCAGCGTTCCGCCCCCTAATGAAAGGGAGAAGACGTCTTCCATATACGATAAGCACACTTAGCTTTGACGGCGGCCAGCCGGAAATGCATACAGCAGCGGACCTCCACCCCGGCCAAACGGGGCGGATCCGGTGCTGTTGGTTAACATGACATGGACTACGTCCGCCGATATGAAAGTGAATTATGGAAGACGCCGTTATGACGGGGACCAGTGTGGATTCGAGTGGAGAAGGCAAACGCCGGCCAGCTGGCCCGGCCCGCCAACGGCACCTCAGCGACTTCACGGCTTTGACCCGGCAAATCCAGGAAGCCGGTTATATGCGCCGGAACTACGGCTACTACTGGGCCAAGCTGATCGGGGTAACCCTGATTGGGCTGGTGCTGGCCGTGGCTTTCATCCTGCTGGGGGACACCTGGTGGCAGATGGTGACCGCGGTGGTGCTGGCGCTACTGATGACGCAGATCGCGTTCCTGGGGCACGACGCCGCACACCGGCAGATCTTCGTGTCGCCGAAGTGGAATGAGTGGGTCTCGCTGATCGTGGTTAACCTCTTTGCCGGCATGGGCCTTGGCTGGTGGAATGCAAAACACAGCAAGCATCATGCCGCACCAAACAAGGTCGGCACGGATCCGGACATCGCTCCCGGCGTCCTGGCCTTTACCCCCGAGGCCGCCGAAGCGCGCAAGAACCGCTTCACGCGCTGGCTCGCCACCAAACAGGGTTACTTTTTCTTCCCACTGCTCCTGCTCGAGGGCGTCAACCTGCATGTGCAGGGCATCAAGCGGGTACTGGGAAAGGGCCGGGTCAAGCGTCGGTGGGTGGAACTTAGCTTCATCACAGTGCGTCTGGCCAGTTACGTGGTGC
Organism: Arthrobacter sp. zg-Y895; assembly: GCF_020731025.1. NCBI lineage: Bacteria > Bacillati > Actinomycetota > Actinomycetes > Micrococcales > Micrococcaceae > Arthrobacter > Arthrobacter sp. zg-Y895. Next base: position 146,114 of record NZ_JAJFZY010000010.1, on the reverse strand, counting down.
TGGTCTTCGCCGTGCTTTCTCCGGGCAAGGGCGCAGCGTTCATCGGCGTCCAGCTCGCCGTCTTCGGGCTGTATATGGGTATCTCCTTTGCCCCGAACCACATCGGCATGCCGATCGCGCCCCGGGAAGCAGGCATCGATTTCCTGCGCCGCCAGGTCTTGATGAGCCGCAACATCACCGGCGGCCGGTGGGTGGACACCTTCATGGGAGGACTGAACTTCCAGGTGGAACACCACCTGTTTCCCTCCATGTCCCGCCCGAATTTGCGAAAAGTCGCCCCGCTGGTCCGCCAGTACTGCGATCAGCTGGGGGTGCGGTACACCGAAACCGGGTTTGGCCAGTCCTTGAAGGACGTCACCGCCTACATCAACAAGGTGGGCCGCGGTGGGGTCGATACGTGGGCATGCCCGCTGGCCAGCACGCACCGCGTGTAACGGCGGTTCAAGGGTCCTCCAACTTCACCTTCACAGCTACGACGACCGGTGGCCGGAAGAACGACTACGCCGACGCCAAAACCGACGTCATCCTGGCGATCAAGGCACGGGCAAGGGCAGCTCGCGGACGCTAATCAGATAAGCAGGTGGCCACGCTCGGGTTCAGCGGACCGAGACGGAGTTCGTGCCCTCGGTTTCGATCAAGGGGTCCCCGGAGGTGTAGGTAATGGTGTTGTTCTCTCCTTCGACGTCGATGTCACGGGTCTCCTCGACACTGACAGTGTTCGCGGTTCCGTCCACATCGATGTCGGGCGCATTGCTGAGGGTGGCTTCATTATTGCTGCCCTCAATGTCGAGGCTTTCTGCGTCCTCGCCGCTGACTGTGTTGTTATTGCCCCGGATGTCGATGTCTTCACATTGACCGGTGGTCCGCACGGTGGAGCCATTTGTCTCGACGTCGATGTCCCCGCCGCCGGAGCAGGTAATGCTGACGCTGGTGTTCGCTTCCGTGATTTTATGTTCTTGCCCCCGGCTGAGGGTGATCGTCGCACCGGAGGAGCCTGATGACGTTGATGCGCTTGAGTCTGTCCCGGAGGCCGTGGCCGTGCTCTCCGGTGTTCCGACGCTGGTTGAGGATGGGGTTCCGGTTTCCTCGGGTGTCGGCGCCGGGTCGGCAGAGCATCCGGTGATGAGTGCCAGGCCCGCAACGGCGGTGATCACGGGGGCGGTGATGCGGGAGCTTCGGTACATGCGGGTTCTCCTCAGCTAGACGGGGCTGGGTGTTGGGTCGGCCTGCCCGGAGAGAACATGCAGCTGCCCGAGCAATCCCTCATTTGGGGCTCTTCCGCTTGCCTGTTTTATTGTCCGGCATCTTGGACGGGATGGCCACGTAACTCCGCAGAATGCTGGGCCGATACTCCGACGCCGTCGGCCGGTATCCCCCGTCGCCGAGACCTAGGAAGAACCCGGCCGCCGGGTGAGACGTTCGGTGAGGAGCCGGTTGGCCCAGTTCGGCGTCACCTGGGAGAGCGTGGCCAGGAAGCGTGCCTGCGATCCGACGGCATGGTGGACGTTGCGGGGCCACTTCCGATTGCGGCGGGACCTGATGCTGCGTTCCACGGCGGCGACAGCGGCTGCGGCAACATCGGTTTCGTTCAGCCGCACGCCGAACGACTGGATTGCTCCGATACTGACGCCCTTGACCATCGCGGTGTTGACGAACAGCGGCCACAGATCGAGCACGGCAATGCCATGCTCTGCCCATTCCAGCTCCAATGCCTCGGTCAGGCCGCGGACCGCGAACTTCGTGGCGCCGTAGGTGGCAAGATCGGGCTGCCCGTAAATGGCTGAGGCGGATCCGAGGTTGAGTAGCACCGGCCTGTCGGCGTTCTTCAGGTACGGGAACGCGGTATGCGCACCATTGATCGTCCCAAGAACGTTGACGTCCACGAGCGCCCGGTGCCGTTCAAGATCGGTATCAACGAACGGGCCGGCGGCCAGCAGTCCGGCGTTGTTGACCAGAAGGTCCAAGTGGTCCTCGCAAACGGAGGCCAGGGCTTCGCGCCACTGCTGGGCGTCCCGGACATCGAGTGTTCCCGTGACCACCGTGGTGCCGTACTCGGCAGCGATGTCCTTGAGTTCGGCCAAGCCGTGACTTTCGATGTCGAAGGCACCGACTATCCATCCGTTGCGCAGCAGCCGGGCCGCGGTGGCGTGCCCGATGCCGCGGGCGGCGCCGGTGACGACGGCGACGCGGCGTGAGTGCTGCTCAGTGTTCCCGGCCATGTCAGGCCCCCACACGGTGGGCTGCGGCCTGCGCAGTGGTTATGCGCCGCGCTCCGGCATCGTGCTCCCTGCGCAGGGCACGCATGTAGTCGTCAAAATCCACCTGGATGGTGTGCCGCTTGCTGGTGACGTACCGCTTGGTGATCGCCTTGCGGTGGCGGTCGATCTCGGCGTCCATCGCGGCCCGCTCGGGCAGGGCGTAGCGGCCCTGGAGTTGGTCGGCGGCGAGCTCGGACTGCCGCTCGGCGATCGGCATGACCGCGCCGAGCGGTTGGACCAGTCCGATGAAGTACAGCCCCGGCACCGTGGGGTGGAACATCCGTTGGTAGAGCCGGATCTCGTTATCTCCGGAGGGGTCGAGGAACTCAGCGTCAAAGAAAGGGAATGAGATTCTGTAGCCGGTGCAGTAGATCACGAGGTCTGCCGCGACGCGGGTGTCGTCGGTGAAGACGACGCTGTCGCCGTCGAAGCGCTGGATGTTGGGCTTCGGGACCACATCTCCGTGGGCAAGCCTGTCGAGTATCCGGCCGGAGACGGTCGGGTGGGCCTGGGCGAACTTGTGGTCGGGTTCCTGGAGGCCGTAACGCGACATCGGGCCGGTGGCGGCGCGCATGATCACGCGGGCGACGGCCCAGCGGACCCGGGACGGGATCTTCTCGTGCGCTCCGATCTCGTCGAAGGGCTTGCCGAAGACGTACTTGGGAATGATGTGCACGCCCCGCCGATGGGAGAGGTAGGTCTCGGCCGCGTGATAGCTGGCATCTGTGCAGATGTCCATGGCCGAGTTGCCCATCCCGAGCACCACGATCCGCTTGCCGGTGAGCTGTTGCTCGTCCTTGTAGTCGTGGGAGTGCATCTGCTCGCCGGTGAAGCCTTCGGCGCCGGGGAAGGCCGGCTCCGGCATGCGGGGGTCCCAATGGTGGCCGTTGGCCACTATGACCGAACCGTAGCGCCGGGTCTCCGCGGTGCTCAACCGAACCTCGAAGCCGCCCCCGGGCAGGGGGCGCACGTGCTCCACACCGGTGTTGAAGGTGATCTTGTCCCGGAACCCGAAGTGGTCGACGTAGGCGTCGAAGTACGCCGCGACCTGGTCATGGCGGGCGAAATTGGGCAGGTTCGCGGGCATCGGAAAGTCGCTGAACTCCATCCGGCTGCGCGAGGTGTTGATGTGGAGAGACTTGTAGGCCGCGGACACTCCGTTGCTGTTGCCCCATACCCAGTTGCCGCCGACCCGGTCCGAGAGTTCAAAGCAGTCGAAGGCAAGTCCCCGTTCGTGGAGGACTTTGGCCGCCGTGATTCCGGAGCAGCCGGCGCCGATGACGCACACGCGCTCGCGTTCGCTGCTGCCGAGCTCGTCGGTGGGTGGTGTGCTGTGGGCTGTCATCATTGGCGCTCCAAGCAGGTGGATGTGTGATCGTGTGACCTACGTCACTGTAGGCTCACCTGGCCGCGCCCAGCATCATCAACACTCCGGCGGGCAGCATCGGACCCGCGGCTTCGAGCCGGGACTACTTAATGCCGAAGTCGTAGCCGCCCTGAAGGTGCCCGAACCGCTCCCGAAGGAAGTTGCCCGTGTTGGTCAGCTCCGCGGAGGTGCGGCGGTGTCGGCTGGCGTGCAGTGTCTCGGCCTGTCCGGCAAGGAGCTGCAGCTGCTCGACCAGTTCCTCGTTGGGGGTCCTTCCGCTCGCCTGTTTGGTCTCCAGCATCCGAGGCGGAATGGCCACGTAACTCCGCAGAACGCTCGGCAGATAGTCACGCACCGTGGCGGACAGTTCGTACTCAAATTGGGGATCGCCCAGCGGCTGCCGAGTTTCGGCGTCGATCACCGCGTCCAGCGTCTGGCAGGTTTCCAGAATGCTGGCGTACGCGTCAGCGGGTAGCCGGTTCTTGTTTCGCCTGGCGAGGGCGGCTGACCAGGCCAAAGCAGCGGACAGGTCCTCCGGCGGCGCCGATGCCCCTGGCTGGGCGGGGGCACCGGCCTCCCGATTCGCCGCGGGGGACTGGGTCATAACCTGGCCCTGCGGTCCCCGGACCCTGGGATGCAGCCACAGGTCCCGGAGCATGTAGGACCGCATGCCCGCTACAGCGATGAGTCCGAGAATCACAAAGAACGAAAGGATGAACTGCGCTGCGTTGCCGGGCAGGGCGACGGCCGCCAGGACGAGCGCAACGTACAGGCCACCCTCAAGGATCACCTTCCAGTTACTCCTGCGCACCCCGATCATCAGCACCAGGAGAGGCATAAAAGGAAAGAAGAGGAGGGCGACAGTGACTTTGAAGATGTTCCCCGCAGTAAGGCGAGACATCATGATCCTCTCGTGAATGGGTGGTGGCGGAGCCGCAAGCCACCTACGGCCAGATTACAACTAAACCCCGGTCATCGGCTGTGGACTCCGATCCCGGTTTAGGCTGCCCCAAGAGCAGATGTTCTACCCCTATATAACCGTCCCGGCAGACTTTGAATTCCCGGAGGTTGAACACCAGGATGGATTCGCGCGGGCCTCAGCGCCAGGCCCGCCGGAGGCACACCTTGTTACAGTGGCGGCATGAAAGTGCGCCCCTACAGCGAAGTCGATGTCTTCTCCTCTGAGCCGTATCGGGGCAATGCCTTGGCGGTTGTTCACGATGCCGACGGCCTGAGTACCGAAGAGATGCAGCGGTTCGCCACGTGGACCAACCTCTCGGAGACGACGTTCCTCCTGGCCCCGAGCAGCCCGGAGGCCGACTACCGGGTGAGGATCTTCACCGCCATCGAAGAACTGCCTTTCGCCGGCCATCCAACGCTTGGAACCGCCAAGGCCTGGCTGGACGCCGGGGGATCGCCAAGGCTCGACGGAACGGTCATCCAGGAATGTGCGGCAGGGCTGATCCCGATCCGTGTAGCGGAGGATCAACTGGCTTTCGAGGCGCCGCCGCTGACCCGCTACGAACCCGTGGACGAGCCGCTCGTCCAACGGATAGCGGAAATCCTGGGAATCCCGCGGGTGAACATCCTCGATGCGTCGTGGCTGGTTAATGGTCCTCGATGGATTGGCGTCCGGCTTTCCTCGGCACAGGAAGTCTTGAGCCTGCAACCAGACCCGGCAAAGGCCGGTGACCTGGAAATCGGTGTGGTGGGACCGCACGAGTCCATGGAGGAAACCCAGGTCGAGGTGCGTGCCTTCGTCGGAGGCGACCCCGTCTGGGAAGACCCCGTCACCGGCAGCCTGAACGCGGGCCTGGCCCGCTGGCTCACCGACACAGCTGTGGCGACAGCGCCCTACGCGGCCTCCCAGGGAACAGTTCTCGGACGCCAGGGACGGGTGCACATCAGTCTTAGCGACGGGAGAATCTGGGTGGGCGGACAGGTCACGGGCTGCGTCGAGGGGACGGTCCGGCTGTAGCGTGCAGGCTGGCAGGGTCGCTAAGGGCCCGGTGCACGGACGCGACGGCGCTGGACCCTTCGCCGACCGCTGCCGCAACGCGCTTCATGGAGCCGTGACGGACATCGCCGGCTGCAAATACCCGTGGGGTGGAGGTTTCAAAGGGCATAGGTTCACGGCCCAACGGCTGCCACTGATCCAAGGATTGGATGGCAATGTCGGTTCCGGTGCGGATGAAGCCTGCCGTGTCTCGGTCCAGGCTGGGCAGCCAGGCGCTGGCCGGGTCGGCTCCAATGAAGCAGAACAGCCCGCGCGCATCCACCGCGCCGGTGGTATCGATGCGGACCGATTCCAGGGCGGAGCCGCCGTCCAGGCCGATGATGTTCGATTCGGTATGGATATGGATCCGGGAATTCTCCCGCAGGCGGTCCACGAGGTAGGAGGACATCCGCGCCCCAACCTCCCTTCCCCGCACCACCAGATGGACCTGGCAGCCATGGGACGCGAGATAGAGCGCGGCCTGGCCGGCGGAGTTTGCCCCGCCCACTACAACCACAGGGTGCCCTGCGACTTGGCGCGCCTCGAGGCTGGTAGCGGCGTAATAGATTCCGTGTCCCTCGAAGTCCTCCCACCCCTGAACTCCGAGACTTCGATAGGAGGCCCCGGACGTAATCAATGCGGTGCGGGTATGGAGGGTGGCGCCGTCACCCAGCGTGAGCTTGAGGCCGTCATTCATAGTCTCGAGCGACACCGCATCGCAGGGTGCCCAGATCCTTACCCCGAACTTAATTGCCTGCAGTGTCGCTTGGCGGATGAGGTCTCCGCCGGCCACTCCGAAGGGAAAACCAAGGAAGTTTTCGATTCGGGAGGTCGACGCCGCCTGGCCGCCGGGCGCGACGGCGTCGAGCACCACCGTGCTCAGCCCTTCGGAGGCTGCATAGATGGCCGCCGCGAGCCCGGCAGGTCCGCCGCCAACGACCAGCAGGTCCGTCGAGCCCTCCTGATGGGGCTGGTAACTCAACCCGAGGCGCTCGGCGATAGTCCCCGGCGTCGCACGCTTTATCAGCTTGCCCTGGATGAGCGCTGCCGGCAGGTCCTCGGCTGCGATGCCGTGGCCATCGAGGGCACCCATGCCGTCCGCCGGGACGACGAAGACGGTATGGATCAAATCCAGGCGCTCAGCGAAGCGGCGAAGAGCCAGCAGTTCACTCGACGCGTCCGTCCCGACGAACTTGAGCGTCATGGCGGCAGGGCCTCGGCGAAGCGCTTCGCGGCGCTCCCACAGAGTATGCAGAACGATCCCGCCGAGATCGTCGTCCTGGTTCATGACCAGCCGCAGATCTTCGCGGGCCAGGCGTCGAATGCGCCCGGATTCCTTTACCCGCGCCGACAGGAGTGCGGCCTGTCCGTTGAGCAGCCCGAGTTCACCGCCGAACGAGCGTGGCCCCAGGGTGCTGAGAACGGTTTCGTCGTCCCACCACAACGGGTCGCGAACCATTTCAATGGACCCTGATTCCACGAGGATCATTGGATAGTTCAAATCCCCTGCACGAAAGACATAGTCGCCGGCGTTGACGTCGGCGGGTGCGGCCATGCCGAGGAGTCTTTGCCACTGGGTGTCGGAAAGACGCGGCACGTCACCGGTTCGCTGGGCGGGGTGCTCACTGACATCCGTCATGTTGATCCTTCCGCAGGGATGATGCTCATCCGGGAGAAACGCGGAGCTGGGAGGTGGATTGAGGATGCAGTGAGATTACCTGATTGGGCCTGGAAATGGATGGGCCGCCGGAACAGTCAGAGGCTACAACCCGGCGTCGCCGTCGCGGACCGCCGCGAGTTCCAGGACGCGGTCGCGGCAGAGCCGCCAGCCGAGCATCAGCGCGGGGATGATGACCACCAGGGAGGCGATGGTCCAGGTGCCCACCGGCGAATCGAAGGCCATCAGGATTAGCACGGCGAGAAGGAACGCGAGGGTGATCCAGCCGCTCACGGGTGCGCCCGGCATCCGGAAGGACGGGCGGGACAGTTCGCCGCGCCGAGCCCGCTTCGTTAGCTCCATCTGGCACAGGACGATCATGGCCCAGGTGCTGATGATGCCCAGGGACGCGACGTTCAGGACGATTTCGAAGGCCTGGGCGGGAACAACGGCGTTGAGGGCGACGCCGAGCAGGGCAACGAACGCGGTCAGGGCGATACCGCCGTAAGGGACGCCCGCCTTGTTCATCCGCCCGGCGAACTTCGGAGCGGAGCCGGCAACGGACATGGAACGCATGATGCGGCCGGTGGAATACAGGCCCGCATTGAGCGAGGACAGCGCTGCGGTCAGGACCACCAGGTTCATGATCGCGTCCACACCGTCCACCCCGATGGAGCCGAAGAACGTAACGAACGGGCTTTCGCCGGCCTTGTAGGAGCTGTAGGGCAGCAGCAGCGAGAGCAGCACCAGGGTGCCGACGTAGAACACCGCAATGCGCACGATCACCGTGTTGATGGCCTTGGGCATGATCTTTTCGGGGTGCTCGGTCTCGCCCGCGGCCGTGCCGATGAGCTCGATCGAGGCGTAGGCGAACACCACGCCCTGCATTACGACGACGGCGGGCAGCAGGCCGTTGGGGAACATGCCGCCGTTGTCCGAGATCAGGCTGAAGCCGACCTGCTGGCCGTCCACCGGGGTGCCGAAGATGACGAAGCAGATGCCCACGATCAGGAAGGAAACCAGTGCCACCACCTTGATCAGCGCGAACCAGAACTCGAGTTCGCCGAACACCTTGACGCTGACCAGGTTCAGGCCCAGCACCAGGATCAGGGCGGCCAGCGCCCAGGTCCACTGCGGTACATCCGCGATGGGCGGCCAGTACTTCCGGAAGAAGTTCATGTAGAGCGCGACGGCGGTGATGTCCACGATCGCGGTCATCGCCCAGTTGAGCCAGTACAGCCAGCCGGTGACGAAGGCGGCCTTCTCGCCGAAGAACTCGCGCGCGTAGGAGACGAACGAGCCGGAGGAGGGCCGGTGCATAACCAGTTCGCCGAGGGCCCGCAGAATCATGAAGGCAAAGAAACCGCAGACGGCGTAGCTGATGACCAGCGACGGCCCTGCGGTGGCCAAGCGGCCGCCGGCACCCATAAACAGCCCGGTGCCGATGGCGCCGCCGATGGCGATCATCTGGACCTGGCGGGGCTTGAGTCCCTTGTGGTAGCCCTCTTCCTCGTGGTGGAAGGTGGGTTCAGGGGCGTTCGCCGCACGCGCGGAGTCCGGGATCGCCGGCCTCTGCGTGACCGGTGATGGCTGTGTCATGGGGGGTCCTTTGCTTGCTCAGCCTCGCGGGGTGCTGCGGGCTGAAGGGTTCGGGGGGCTGCTCGCCGACGGGCAGCCCACCGGGGTTCGGGTTCCCTGTGCCGGATCAGGGCGTGGCGGCCCTAGGGCAGGGAAAGGCGGGGGTTCTTCGGTGTTCTGTCAGGCGCCTACTCAGCCTCTGAATCGCCGCAGAATGCGTTGAGGGGCGCTCGCAGGTGCTAACTCATGCTGTCCGAATGTTCGGATCCCTGACAAGTTCACCCGAAGACTATGGCAGTAGTCACACGGGAGCGTCAAAACGGGTGCGGACCCTTCACCACCCGCCGCGCGTAGGCGTGTGACCCTTCCGGGCGTCGTCGGGCATCGCCATTTCGGCCCGCAGGCCCAGCAGCCGGATCGGTCGGCCGGGTTCGATGGCACCGGCGAGATCCAGGGCCCTGGTGAGGACGTCCTCCCGGTCGAAGGTCTCGGGGATCTTCCGCGCATGCGTCTTGGTGGTGAACGGTGCGTACCGGACCTTGAGGGTCAGCCCGATCACCGGGCGCCCTTCAGCGGCCACATCCTTCAGGACCTGCGCGGTCAGCTCGCGGACGGCGTCGTCCACCTGCGCCGGATCGGTGAGGTCCTGCTGGAAGGTGGTCTCCCGACTGTGCCCACGGGCAACCCACGGGGTGTCGTCCACAACGCTGCTGCCGTCCCCGCGCCCGAGTTCGTTGTACCAAGGGCCCATTTTCGGCCCGAACTCCGGAACCAGTGTCTGCGGGTCGGCCGCGGCGAGCTCGGCAACAGTATTGATCCCCAGCTTCGCCAGCCGGCCCGAGATCTTGTTCCCGACGCCCCACAGCTCCTTGGTGGGCCGTCCGCCCATGAAGTCGAGCCAGTTCGCGGTAGTTAGGCGGAAAACGCCGGCGGGCTTGCCGAAATCCGTGGCGTTCTTGGCGCGGATCAGGGTGTCGCCGATGCCCACGCTGCAATGCAGTTGCGTGCGGTCCAGGACCTCGGCCTGAAGCTGGCGGGCGTAGGCCTCCGGATCCTCCGTCTCCACACCCACAAAGGCTTCATCCCAGCCCAATACCTGCACGACGGCGCCGGGTTGGGCGCGCAGGGTGGCCATCACCGTGTCCGACGCCTCGAGGTAGGCCTCGGCATCGACGGGCAGGATGACGGCGTCGGGCACCTTCCGGGCCGCGATCCGCAGCGGCATCCCGGACCCGACGCCGAATGCCCGGGCCTCGTAGGATGCGGTGGACACCACGGCACGTTCGGTGGGGTCGCCCCGGCCGCCGACGATGATCGGCTTGCCGGCAAGTTCCGGCCGCCGGAGCACTTCGACGGCGGCAATGAACTGGTCGAGGTCGACGTGCAGCACCCAGGGGATAGCGTTCACGCGACCAGTGTGCCCTAACGAACGCTGGGACGCACCGGCTTCCGCGCCGATCGGTTGCGGGGGCGCAGCGACGGTCAGTTACGGCCCCGCCGGACCAACATCTGCAGCGACCCGGCAAGCTGGCCCAACTCGGCCACCCGAAGCAGTTTCAGCATGCCCAGGTACACGGCACCCATAACGACGCCGCCCACGGCGAGCACCACAAGGGCATGGAACTTCGACTGCCAAAGGTACCCGCCGGCGTCGTACCCGCCGAACGCCCAGGACACGGCCGTCCCCGCGAGGGCGGCGACAAGGCCGGCAACCGTGAACCGGACGTGCACGTCAAAGACCTGCCCGGCACCGTAAGGACCAATCGCCCGCGCGAGGAAGAGATGACTGATGACGACGGCGATCACGTTGCCGAGCGAATAGGCGGCCGCGAGGGCGGGCACAATGAGCCGGGGATCGAGCATGCCCGCAAAAACGGCGAGAACGACACCAACTCCGGACAGGATCAGCTGGATTTTCAGCGGCGTCTTCACGTCCTCGCCGGCATAGAACACCCGGCCGAGAAGGAAATTGGCGCTCAGGAACGGAGCCCCGACGGCGAGAATGGCGATGATGATTCCGTTGAGGGTGGCCACCTCGGGCGATTCGCTGAAGAGCATTCCGAGCGGCCCGGCGAACGCCAGCAGGGCAGCCGCGCCGAACACCGTGGCGACACCGGTGACGCGCAGCCCCCGGGACAGCACCGCGCGTACCTCCGGAAGGTTCCCGCCGGCATAGGCAGCGGAAAGCTGGTTGAACATGACCGTGGCCAGCGACAGGGTGATCACGGCGTGCGGCAGTTGGTAGACCATGGCACCGATGTCCAGGTTCGCCAAGCCAGCGATCCGGGCCGGCCGGCCCTGGTCGGTGAGTGCTTGCCGGGAGTCGGAGGCGATAGTGGCAACGTAGAGATTGACGAAGTACAGGCCGTTGCCGACCAGCATCGTGACGATCGTGACGGATGCCAACCGGCCCGTGCGTCCAAGCCCCGTGCCGTGCAGCCCGAACTTCGGCTTCAGGCCCAGTTTCAGACGGCGAAGCGGAAGGAACAGCAAAAGCGCCTGAAGGGCGACGCCGAGCGTCATGCCTCCCGCCAGCAGGAACGTATGCTCCGGCGTCCACGTCTCAGGCGTATAGCCTTCCGACTGTTCGGCACCCATCAGCGACAGGAACACGACCAGCGCCCCGATGGACACCAGGTTGTTCACCACGGGAGCCCACATGTACGGACCGAAGGAGCCGTTGGCGTTCAGGATCTGGCCCAGCACGGCGTACAACCCGTAGAAAAAGATCTGCGGCAGGCACCAGTAGGCGAACGCCGTGGCCAAGGCGAGGTTGCTGCCCGTGAAACGCGTCGCCGCATTGATAATCAAGGGAGCCGCCAGCGTCACCACCACCGTGAGGGCCAGCAACGCCGCTACGGAGAGGGTCAGGATCCTGCTGACGTAATCTGCACCCCGGTCCGGCTGCCGGCTGGCCCGGACAATCTGGGGCACCAGAACCGCGTTGAAAACCCCGCCCGCCACCATCAGGTAGATGAAGTTCGGCAGGGCGTTCGCGTAGGAAAACAGGTCCGATACCCCAGCCGAGGCGCCGATGGCCGTGGCCAGCAGCGCCGTCCGGACCAGACCGAGCACCCGGGACACAACGGTGCCGGCTGCCATGACAGCGCTGGCCCGCGCGGTCGAACCGCTGTTCGGGGCCGCGCGGGCGTCCCGGTCTGCCTGTTTGGCATTCGTGGGCGCCGCGGTTGAGCTCATGGAGGCCATCGTTCCAGATACGCGGCAGGAACCCGCGCTACCCGCCGATGGTGTCCAGCTCCGCAACATCCTCCGCGGACAGCATCAGCGCAGCACCGGTCACGTTTTCCCGCAGATGCGCCACGGAGGAGGTGCCGGGGATAAGCAGGATGTTCTCAGAACGCTGCAGCAGCCACGCCAGGGCCACGGACATGGGGGTTGAACCCAGGCGTGCGGCGACGGCGGAGAGTTCCTCAGATTGGAGTGGACTGAAACCGCCCAGCGGGAAGAACGGCACGTAGGCGATGCCGTCCTGCGCGAGGGAGTCGATCAGGCCGTCGTCCTGGCGGAAGGCAAGGTTGTACATGTTCTGCACCGAGACGATGGGGGCAATGCTGCGTGCTTCGGCTACCTGCTCGGTCAGCACGTTGCTCACCCCGAGGTGCCGGATGAGCCCCTGCTGCTGGAGCTCCGTGAGTGTCTCCAGCGCTTCGGCGAGGGAACCGGGCACGGTTCCATGGGCGTCGCCCATCCGGAGGTTCACCAGGTCCAGTACATCCAGACCGAGTGTTTCCAGGTTCTCCTCGACGGCACGGCGCAGCTGGTCAGGCTTCCGTGCCGGCGTCCATCCGCCCTGGTCGTCGCGGTCGGCCCCCACCTTGGTCACCACATGCAGGGTTCGGGGGTAGGGGTGCAGCGCCTCGCGGATGAGCGAGTTGGTGATGTGCGGCCCGTAGGCCTCTGCGGTGTCGATGTGGGTGATGCCGAGAGTGACGGCCTCGCGCAGGACCGCGAGGGCGCCTTCGTAATCCAGCGGAGGCCCCATCACCCCCGGCCCGGCGAGTTGCATGGCCCCGTATCCAAAGCGGGACACCTCAAGGTCGCCCAAGGTCCAGGTGCCGCCGGGAAGCGATGTGGTAAGTGTGCTCATGTTCTGCCTTTCAGGGGTGGTGGTCCTTACTTCCGCAGTCCACTATGGAGACGCAACTTCCCAGCAGGAAGTAGGCACCTGAAAGTGCGTAAGTAACCCGGAAGGCAGGGCAGCAATGGCCACGATGACAGCGGCAGAGAAACGAGCGCAGGACAAGGCGGAGTACAACGCGTTCCTGGATGTATGTCCCAGCCGGCAGCTGCTGGACCGGATCTCCGATAAATGGGTAACGCTGGTCCTGGCCGCCCTCGGCAGCGGGCCGGACTGCGACGGCGATCCCCGCCCGCTGCGTTTCTCCGAGCTGTCCCGGGTGCTGGCCGGTGTAAGCCAGAAGATGCTCACCCAGACACTGCGCTCATTGGAGCGGGACGGTCTTCTCACCCGCACCGTCACCCCCACGGTGCCGGTGACCGTCAGTTATGAGCTGACCGATCTCGGGCGCTCCCTGCACGGACTAACCCGCGGCATCAAGGCCTGGGCGGAACAGCACATGGATGACGTCTTCGCCGAGCGCGCCGCCTACGACACCAGCGGCGACTGACCCCTCCCGGGCTAGGAACCCAACGCCGCATGCGGGTATGCGGGCTCCCGCTGCTGGAACTGCAGCACGTCCTCGTTGAGGATCACGCCGTCGCGGATTTCGATTGCCCGCCGGATGGTTTCGTTCTCCGCCCACGCCGCAGGACCGGCAATGACCGTTTCCAGGAAGGGCAGGAGCGCCTCGCTGATTTCCCAGCTGGCGGAGTTCCAAAGGTAGGACGGGCTGTGATCGACGGCGTAGTAGTTGATGTGCTCGCCCACCTCGAATATCGGGTCGGTGAAGGTGGTGGATTTCGCCCACTCGAAGCCCATGCCTTCGTCGCAGGACACGTCCACGATCAGGCTGCCGGCCCGGAACGCCTCCAGGTCATCGGTGCGCAGGTAGGTCAGCGGGGCGTTGGGATCCTGCAAAGTGCAGTTGACCACGATGTCGCTCTCGGCAAGGAACGGGGCCAGCGGCACCCGCCCCTCTTCGGTGATGACCTCGCTGAGGAACGGCGAGTTGTCGTCATGGTCGAACTGGACAATCCGCGCCGAGTGGATCGGGGACCCGACCGCCGCGACGCCGCGGTTGGTCAGGACCTGGACGTCGTGGATGCCATGGGCATTCAGGGCTGTGACTGCGCCGCGTGCCGTTGCGCCGAAGCCGATGACGACGGCGCTGAGCCGACGGCCGTAGTCGCCCGTTGAGCCGGTCAGGCTGAGGGCGTGCAGGACGGAGCAGTACCCGGCCAGCTCGTTGTTCTTGTGGAAGACATGCAGGCCGAAACCGCCGTCGCCGGCCCAGTGGTTCATCGCTTCGAAGGCGATCAGCGTGAGCTTTTTGTCGATGGCGAGCTGGGTGACGGCGCGGTCCTGGACGCAGTGCGGCCAGCCCCAGAGGGTCTGCCCGTCCCGCAGTTCGGCCAGGTCCTCGGGCTGCGGCTTGGGCAGGAGGACGACGTCGGCCTCCGCCACGATCTGTGCCCGCGGGAGCACGGCGCCAACGAGCGGTTTCAGTTCCATGTCTGAAACGCCGAACTTCTCTCCGTAGCCTTCTTCCAGGAGCAGCTGCCGCCGAAGCTCCGGGGCGATGCGTTCCAGATGAAGCGGGTGGATGGCCAGCCGCCGCTCATCGGGCTTGCGTGTGCTGGACAGGACGCCGAGGGTGAGACGCTCCACGGGGCGGTTCACTTCTTTTTGGGCGGTGCGGGTTTGGCGCCGGCGGCCTTGTCGAGGGCGGGCGGAGCCGCGGCGGCCTTCTTATCGGCACGCTTTTCCTTGATGGACTTGCCGGACTTTTTCGATGCTGCTTGGCGCGGGGACTTGTCAGACATGTTCGCTCCTGTAGCGGAACCGAGGCGGTTCCTGACTCTGAACCATACATGCACCGCAGCCGGGCGCTTGGAGGCGGAGCGAACAGGGCCTGCTTGTGGGGCCTACCGCCCGGCCCAGGCCTCCGCGTAGAACTGCGGGGAAAGCGATTCCAGCAGTTCGATATACGCATCGCGCTCCATGGCCTGCGCCGATTCGGCCGGAATCTCCGAGGTGAAGGCGGATACGCCCAGCCCGGCCTGACGATCCTTGAGGGTCAGGCCTGCGGCTTCGAGGATGGTCGGGTACATGTTCAGCTGGTCCGCACCGGGGCGCAGCGGAGTGCCTGGTGCCTGGCCCGGAACCCAGACCCGGTTGAAGATAGTGCGGTTGGTGTGATGGTCCAGCTGCTCGTGGAAAGCGTCGCCGGCACTCATGTGCTTGAGATGGTCGCCCATGATCACCACGGCGGTGTCCTCGAGGTACCCCTGCTGTTCCATGTACTCCACGAATCCGGCCACCTCGGTCATGGAGCAGGCGAACACGGAGGTCACATTGTTCTCGGTATCCACGTCGCAGTAGTCGTAGACGTGCACCGGTTCGTGGGTGTCCAGCGTCAGCATGGAGAGGTTGAACGGCTTCCCGGTTTCCTCCGCCTCGGCGTGCAGCCTGTCGACCTCCTCCTTGGCATGTGCCATAAGGCGTTCATCGCTCAGGCCCCAGTCCTTGCGGAAGTTCTCTTGCGGTTCGCCGGCGTCGCGCCAGTCGGAGAGGTCCTTCACTTCGGAGTAGCCATGGGTGCCCAGGAAGGTGTCCTTCGCGGCGAAGGAGGCGTTGGCGCCGCCCAGGAAAACGTTGGTGTAACCCTGCTCTTCCAGGACATCCCCAAGGCAGGTTGACCCGCCCAGGTACGTGTCGCCGTCGTCGTCGAGGTTGCTCGCGTCGCTGCTCTCCTCGGAGGAGCCCACGCCCTTCAGGGGGACGCCGCACTGCGTGGAGACAAGGCCGGCCATGGTCCAGCCGCCGCCCTCGTACTGCTGGAAATTCTCCACGCTCTGCCACCCCTCGGAGGGCTGCGTGGTGTCCTTGAGGGGAACGAAGGCGTCCTTTTCGAAGAGCTGGTCATCCGCGAGGGTGGCTTCCCCGGACTCGAGGTAAATCAGCACCAGGTTGCGCTTCTGCTCCGCCCCGGTGACGGTCGGCTCCACGTAGTAGTCGCCGATGTTGTACTTGGAGTTCGCCGCCTTGATGTAGTCGGCCATGCCCACCGTGCTGGCGAAGGCGGTGGTGCCGCCAATGACCACTGCGCCTACCAGGACGGTGGAGACCGTGCGCATAATCCACGGCGGGCGGTTAGGAGCAGTGTCCTCCCCGTTGCGGCGCTTGCGGCGGCGGAAGTACTGCCACAGGGCGATCCCGCCGGTGAGGAGCAGGGGCAGGACGCCGACCCCCAGGATGCCGAGCCAGACAATGCCCCCGCCGCCGCCGTCGGTCTCCACCGAGACGAGGTTCAGGAGCATCTGGCCCACGGAGATTTCCCCCCAGAAGAACCGGATACCCGCGGCGGCAATAAGCATCGCCAAGCCGAGCCAGATCAGGACGTAGACCAAGACGCGTCCCATAACGACGCCGACCCGTCGGGTCACGTCAAGAATCTGGCCAGACATGTTGATACCTCGCGTTCCAGATGCCCGCCTTCTCGCCGAGCACCCTTGACATCCAACCCGATCTCGGGGTCAAAGAAGAATAGTACCGTCATGCTACCTGTTCAACCTTGGTTCATCCCTCAGGAACGGGCTGGACACCTCCGCGAAAGATCTGTGGTCTAGGCGCTTTCGTCACCAACGCGGATGAGGATCTTGCCGGTGATTCCGTTCTCGACGGCGTCGTGCGCAGCGGCGGTTTCCTCGAGGGGGAACCAGGTGAGGGGCAGTCCCTCGGACTCGCCGACGGGCAGCGCGCCGTCCTGCAGTGCTGCGGTGATGTCCTCTGCCGCGACGTGCTGGGCCTGGGTTCCCACCGTATATATAAGGACGCCCTGCCAACGGACATTTTTCGCGAAGCTCGCAACGATCGGCGCCGTGAATTCCTCGCCGTTGTTGTTGGCGTAGTAGGCGATGCTGCCGTGGTTGGCGATTACGTCCACATCAAGGGCGGCGTTCTGGGCGGGGGACACCTCGACAATGTGGTCGACGCCGTCCGGGGCGAGTTCGCGGATCCGGTCGGCCTCGGCGTCGTCGGGGTAGCGGACGATGTGGTGGGCGCCGGCAGCGGTGGCGAGCTCTGCCTTCGCGTCGCTGCTGACCGTCGCGATCACGGTGGCGCCGGCCCAGGCGGCGAACTGGATGACGGCATGGCCCACGGCTCCGGCGCCTCCCTGAACCAGGACGGTGCGTCCGGCCAGGGCGCCCGGGGCGAGCCTGGACGGGCCGTGCTCGTGGACGGTGAGGGCGCGGTGTGCGGTCATGGCAGGGACACCGAGGCTGGCCGCGACGTCGAAGCCGATGCCTTCCGGGAGCCGCACCGCCCGGTCAGCGGGGAGGACGGTGAATTCCTGGGCGGTCCCGGTCGGACGGCCGTGGGCGGCGAGGTAGATCCACACCCGGTCGCCCACCTGAAGGTCGGTCACGCCCTCGCCGACGGCGTCGACAATCCCGGCGCCGTCCTGGTTCGGCACCACTTCGGGGAACGCCAGGCTGCTGCCGGCGCGGGCTTTCCAGTCGGTGGGGTTCACGCCGGAAACGGTAACCCGAACCCGCACTTCGCCGGGGCCGGGGGCGGCGGCGTCGCGGTCAACGAGGGAGAGGACGGACGAGGGGCCGGTGGCGGAGTACACGATTGCTTTCATGGGCGGTACAAGAAACCCGGGCGGAGTTCTATTCCCCGGTGCGGACAATCGGGTCAGGTGCTCGCCTGCGGCAGCTGCTGCTGGCCCCAATAACTGCGGGCATCAGGGCCGACGGCATCGTAGTCATCGCTGCCGAGGAAGCGCTCCTGTGCGTAAGGGGTGTCATTGGCGACGGTGGCAGCGTAGAGCCGCAAATCCCGTCGCTTGCGGTGCAGGTCCCGGGGGCGGGATTCGTGGACGTAGACCCCCGCCAGGGCGACCGCCTTGCTGATCAGCATGCTGGAACCGTCGGCCAAGCCAGGACCGTTGTAGAGCACCCAGCTTGCGACGGTCAGAACCTCCTCCAGCACCTCTCGGGGCGCTTCCCACGCCCACTGTGCAGCGGCGTCCTCACCGTACGAGAGCAGATCCGCAACGATGCTCACCCGCGACGTGCTCAGCGACATTGTTCCCCCATTTCCCCCGACCCCCGGGGTGTCGACTCGGTTCTGCAACGAGTTCTGCAAAGAGCCGGACCGCCCCCGCGGGGACGGTCCGGCTCTGTTTGACGACGGTTACTACTTCTTGTCGTCCTTGTTTCCGTCCACGGCGTCCTTCGCCTTGTCTTTAACCTGGTCAACCTTCTCCGGGTTGTCCTTGGCTGCGTCCTTCGCCTTGTCTGCCATGCCGCCTAGATCTGCCATTGGATAATGCCTTCCCTCTGTGCGGTCCGGAGCTCATGCGGCCCCGGCTGGGTACACCCATCCTGCCCCACATGGGCAGGTTAGGAACCCGGGTGCAGGTGATTTTTATTGCGGGGTGGTGGCGTTGCCGTCCTTCGGCACTGGTACCGGCACTTGTACCGGCGCGGGTGCCGCAGCTGGAACCGTGCCGCCAGCCAGGGTATCCGCCGGGACCTCGGGTGCATTGTTCTCGTCTTTAAGCTGCCGCACCTCCGACTTAAAGATCCGCAGGGACTGGCCGACACTGCGCGCCAGTCCCGGCAGCTTCGGTGCACCGAACAGGACTATGGCCAGAACGACGACCACGATGATTTGCCAGCCTTCAAGCCTCATAACGGGGAACCTTCCATCGGGGTATGGGTGGGGGAGGAATAGGTTGCGGGGGAATCGGCGGTGCCGAAACCGTGGAGGGCCCGGGCCAGCGCACGGTCCCGGTCGCGCAGGCTCTGTGCGCCGACATACGAGTCCGGACAGTTCAGCTCGAACCCGTGATAGGCGCCGGGATACACGTGCAGCTCGGTGGGCACGCCGGCCTGCAGCAGGCGGGCTGCGAAGGAAATGTCCTCGTCCCGGAACAGGTCCAGTTCGCCCACCTGGATGAGGGTAGGCGGCAGGCTGCGTAGATCTTCTGCGAGAGCCGGAACCGCATGGGCGCTCGCAGGCGTACCGCCCAAATAGCACTCCCACGCGAACCGGCTGTGCGCGGCGTTCCAGGTGGGAATGTCAGCGAACTCGACTGCTGAACCGGAGGTGTGCGAGGAGTCCAGCATCGGATACATCAGGTATTGGAAGGCAATCGCCGGACCGCCGGAGTCCCGGTTCCGCAGGGTGAGTGCGGCAGCCAGGCCGCCGCCTGCACTGGAACCGGCTACGGCCACCCGCTGCGGATCTACAGACAGGGCGTCGGCTGAGGCAAACAGCCACTTCAGCCCGGCCGTCACGTCATCCAGGGGTGCCGGGAACTGGTGCTCCGGAGCGAGCCGGTAATCCACGGCAACCACCACGGCTCCGGTCCGGGCACACAGATCCGCGCAGTAGGACGTATCGCCCTCGATGCTCCCGGCAATCATGCCGCCGCCGTGGATCCAGTAGATAGCTGGATGCGGGCCGGTCCCTGCGGGGCTGAAAACACGCAGGGGAATTCCGTCCGTTGAGTAGTCCCGGAAGGCCCCGCCGGTGCAGGTGGGTGCCGCCGGGGAAGTCCCGGCCCGGAACACCGCGAGCTCCGCCACCGTCGTGGGCGGCGGATGAGCCTCCGAATACTCCAGTCCCGGCAGCAGCTCCGGATCAACCCGGTCGCGGAACCCGGTCATGACTCTAGGGCAGCGGCGAACCAGCTGGTGATCGTGGCCGGATGGGTGATGGCGGTGCCGACGACGACGGCGAACGCTCCCGTGTCCAGCGCGGCCCGGCCCTGGTCCGGGGTATGGATGCGGCCTTCGGCAATCACCGGAACATCAAGTCCCAGATCCGTCAGCTCCTGAAGCAGTTCCAGATCAGGCCCGGACGTTTTTGCCCGTTCCCCGGTATAGCCCGCAAGCGTGGTGCCTATGATGTCCGCTCCGGCGTCGGCCGCAGCGACCGCGTCGGCGGCGGACCCGCAGTCCGCCATGACCAGTGCAGAGGTCTGCTCGTGGACGGCGGCAATGGTCTGAGCCAGGGAGAGCCCGTCCGGCCTCTCCCGCCGGGTGCCGTCCAGGGCTACGATGTGCGCGCCGGCGTCCGCGCAGGCCAGGGCATGGCGCAGCGTAGGGGTGATGAACACGCCGTCGTGCCCGTCCTTCCACAACCCGATCACCGGAACTTCCAGGGCGGACCGTACGGCCTGGATGTCACTGATTCCCTGGACGCGTACTCCGGCGGCCCCGCCGATCACGGCGGACTGCGCCACCTGCGCCGTGGTGCGCGGATCCCGCATCGGTTCGCCGGGGTAGGCCTGGCAGGAAACGATGAGGGAGGAGCGGAGGCTCTCGAGATTAAACATGCTGCCCTTCTGAGACGGGATTCAGTGTCAGTGCCCGGCGGGCGGCACCGCGGATGGCGGCCGTTTCACCGAGCTGTGCGGGAACAACCGGCAGTCCGGTCAGCGGACGCAGGAGCTCGCGGCGGGCCGCCTGCTCCATTGCGTCCCACCAGAGTTCCCCGGCAAAGGCAAGCCCGCCGCCAACGACGACGACGTGCGGGTCCAGGATGTTCGCCAATCCGCCGATGGCGCTGCCGGCAGCCGTTGCTCCGCGGCGAAGTGCCTCGGCGGCAATGGGGTGTCCTGCGGCGGCGAGGCGGTACACCCCGCGGGTGTCCTCGGCCCCAACTCCGCCGAGGCGGGAGTACAGCGCGAAGATTCCCGGCCCGGACGCGACGGCTTCCACATGTCCCGCCCCGCCGCAGCTGCACGGCAGGCCGTTCTCAAACGCGCCTGCCTCGTACGCGAACGGGGACGCGAAGTGCCCTACGTGTCCGGCGGTGAAGCTGGCCCCTTCGACGCATTCGCCGTTCAGGACGTAGCTGCCGCCCACGCCGGTGCCCATGCCGATGAACAGCACGCTGGGCACCCCGGTGCCTGCGCCGAGCCAGCACTCTCCCAGGGCGTGGGCATGCACGTCGTTAATGGCTGTGGCGGGCAGGCCGGTTCGACGGGTGAGCTCGGCAGTCAGCTCGGTGCCGCCCCAGCCGCGGATCGCGTCCGTGGCCGAGACGACGGCGCCGCGGCGGGAATCGATCACGCCGGCGGCGCCAATGCCCAACGCATCAACGGCTACCCCGGTGTCCAAAGCGTCCGCGCGGAGGGAAGCCACGAGGCCCGCAGCGGCGGCCAGGACGGCGTCGGACCCGGCCTGGGCCGGCGTCGCCACTGTGGAGGAGGAGACGATCCGCCCCTCGCCGTCGACCACTGCGCCGGCGGTTTTGGTGCCGCCCAGATCGAGCCCAATCACATGGCGCATGGGTATCAGAGCAGCCCGTTGGACTCGAGGATGCTTCGGATGGCAGCGGTTTCGGCCTCGTTGAGCGGCACCATCGGGGCGGACATTGCATTGGTGTCGATGACGCCGAGCAGCATCAGCGCCGTCTTGAAGGCCCCGAGTCCTGCCGCGCCGGGTGAGACGCGGCCGGGAGTGGGCGTGTACACAATGTTGAAGAGGGAGGCCAGCCGGTCCTGGATCCGGGCCGCTTCGGCGTGGTCGCCGCTGCGCGCGGCGTTGTACAGCGCCGCATAGCCGGCCGGGTCCACGTTGCCGAGCCCCGGAACCACGCCGTGGGCGCCGCCCAGCAGCGCACCGTCCACCACTACCTCGTGTCCGGTGAAGACGGCGAAGTCCGGCAGATCCCGGGTGGCCAGCAGAAGCTGCCGGAACCCGACGTCGTCGCCCGAGGAATCCTTGACACCCGCGAGGACGCCGTCCCGGGCGAGCCGTACCAGCAGGTCCAGCGGCAGCTTGAAGTGGGTCCGGACGGGCACGTCATAGGCAAACAGGGGAACGTCGAAGGCGGCGTGCAGGGCGCGGAAGTGGATCTCCGTTTCCGCGGCATCCGAAATGGCGTAGAACTGCGAGGTTGCCACGATTGCGTCCGCCCCGAGGCCGATGAGCCGGCGTCCCTCCTCGATCACGCGGGGAGTGGTCTGCTCGGCCGCACCGGCGAGGATGGGCACTTCACCGGCGTTGACGCCGGCAATGGTCCGCACCACCAGGTCGCGTTCGTCATTGGTCAGGTAGGGCACCTCGGCGGAGGAGCCCAGGACGAACAGTCCGGAGACGCCGCCGTCGAGCAGGTGTTTGGTGAGCTTTTCCAGCGACGCGGTATCGACGGCGCCGTCCGCGGTGCGGGGCGTGACCACCGGGGGGATGACTCCGTGGAAGCGGGACTGTGTTGCGTGTGACAAGTAGTTCTCCAGTGCTTGGTTCTAGATGTGCAAAAGGCTGGGCGCTGCTCCGAGCAGGCTCTTGGTGTAGTCGTTGGCCGGGGAATCAAAGACGTCCCGGGCGGGACCTTCCTCGACGATCCGGCCGAAATACATCACGCAGATGCGGTCGGAAACGTACCGGACGGTCTGGATGTCATGGGAGATGAAGACCATGCCGAGGTTCAGTTCCCGTTTCAGGTCCGAAAGCAGGTTCAGCACCTGGGCACGGACCGAAACGTCCAGGGCCGACGTCGGCTCGTCGGCCACGATGACCGACGGGTCCAGGCACAGCGCCCGGGCGATGGCGACGCGCTGGCGCTGGCCGCCCGAGACCTGGTGCGGAGTGACCGCGGCGGCGGACTGCGGCAGGCCCACCAGGGAAAGCAGGTCCTTCACCTTGGCGTCCCGGCTCTGCTGGGTGCCGATCCCGTGGACCTGCAGCGGGTCGGTGAGGATGTCATGGATGGTCATCCGCGGATTCAGGGCAGTGGCCGGGTCCTGGAACACCACGCCGACGTCGCGGCCGAAGGTCTTCTTGGACGAGGAGGCCTTGGTGCTGACCTTTTTCCCGTGGAACAGGACCTCTCCCGCCGTCGGCTCCTGCAGCCCCACCAGCACGGAGGCCAGGGTGGACTTGCCGCAGCCCGATTCCCCCACAATGCCCACGGTCTCGCCGCGGCGGACGGTGAAGTCCACGCCGTCCACCGCCTTGACGATGTTCGGGCGGAACAGGGAGCCCGAGCGGGCCCGGTGGTAGACCTTGATGTCCTTTAGCTCCAGGACCGGTGCGGTGCTGTTTTCTGCGTTGTTGCTCATGCCTGCTGCCTTGCTGTTGTGCCGGTGTCCACTAATGCCGCGGGTTTTTCGTGGCTGGCCCAGTAGTGGTTGGTTTCGCCGATGCGGACAAATTCCAGGACCTGCTCCGGATCTGCGTCCGGACGCAGGGAGCGTTCGGCGAAGCGGTCGCCGCGGGCGAAATCTCCGGGGGAGGGGACGGTGCCCTGGATCTGGTGCAGGCGTTCGG
Source organism: Arthrobacter sp. zg-Y895 (assembly GCF_020731025.1). Lineage (NCBI taxonomy): Bacteria > Bacillati > Actinomycetota > Actinomycetes > Micrococcales > Micrococcaceae > Arthrobacter > Arthrobacter sp. zg-Y895. The sequence goes on along the minus strand of NZ_JAJFZY010000010.1, from coordinate 122,823 downwards.
CGCCGGCTTCGATGGACAGCACCGCGCCGAGGAGGCCGCGGGTGTATTCGTGGCGGGGATCGCGCAGCAGGTCCGGGACGTTGCCGGATTCCACTACCTGCCCGGCGTACATCACGGTGACCCGGTGGGCCAGGGAGGCAACCAGGGCCAGGTCGTGGCTGACGAACACCATGGCGAAGCCGAGCTGCTCGCGCAGTTCGTTGAGCAGATCGACTACCTGCTTCTGCACGGTCACGTCCAGCGCCGTGGTGGGTTCGTCCGCCACCACGATCTTCGGCGACCGGGACAGGGCCATGGCGATCAGCACGCGCTGCCGCTGCCCGCCGGAGAGTTCGTGCGGGTAGCTCTTCAGGGTGCGGTCCGGGTCCAGCTTCACCATTTCGAGCAGTTCGCGCGGGGTCTTGCGTCCGCCGCGCCTGGTGAGCTGCTGCAGCTGGTCCTTGATGAGCATCGAGGGGTTCAGGGAGCTGAGTGCGTCCTGGTAGACCATGGCAATCTGCTCGCCGCGCAGGCCCTTGTAAAGCCGGTCGCGTTCCTTGGGATCGTTGGTCAGCAGTTCCTCGCCGCGAAACCGGATGGATCCGGAGAGCCGGGCGGTGCGGGGGAGCAGCCCCATGATCGCCAGGGAGGTGATGGACTTTCCACAGCCGGACTCGCCCACCAAACCCATGGTTTCGCCCTCGCGGACGGTGAAGCTGACCCTGTCCACAATGGCGGTGTCTCCGTAGCGCTCCGGGAAGCGGATGGACAGGTCCTTCACTTCCAGGATCACCGGGGCGTCGTCGGCCACGGCGGGGAGCCGGTCCGTGCGGGAGGCCTCGACGGCGGCCAGCATCTCCAGCTCCACGGCCAGGGCGGCCAGGGATCCGGGTTGGTTGACGTTCGTGCCGATGACCGGTGCGGCTTCCAGCTCCCGGCCGCCGTCGGCCTGCGTCAGCGACGTCCCGGCGGCATCGAGTGCGGACGGCTGTGCTGCGGTGGCGACGGCCTCGACGGCGGCCGGTGCCGCCTTCCGGCCGGCCTTCCGGACGCCCGGGTTGACCATGGCGTCGGTGAGTCCTTCCGCCAGGATGTTCAGTGCCAGGACGGTGAGCAGGATGGTGATGCCGCCGAACGTCGTCGGCCACCAGGCGCCGCTGAAGACCACGTTGCGCCCGTCCGCCATGACGTTGCCCCAGGACGCGGCGGGCTGCTGCACGCCGGCGCCGAGGAAGGACAGCGAGGCTTCCAGGATGATGGCATCGGCCACCATCACGGTGGCGAACACCAGGATGGGCGCCGCGCAGTTGCGGGCAATGTGGCGCAGGAGGATGTAGGTGCGGCTGGCGCCGATCACCCGTTCGGCCCGTACATAGTCCTCGCCGTACTGGGCCAGGACATTGGCGCGGACCACCCGTGCCAGCTGCGGGGTGTAGACAATGGCGATGGCTAGGATGATCACCGGGACGGTGGAGCCGAAGAGGTTCAGCGAATGCTCGCGGAGGGCAAACAGTAGCGCGGCGGCCAGGGCGATGCCGGGGAAGGCCATCATGATGTCGAGGATGCGCATGACCGTCTCGCTGACGGCCTTGCGCGACGTCGCGGCAACCGCGCCGAGGATGGAACCGAGGACCAGGGCCACGGCCACGGCGCCGAGGCCGATGGCGATGGACACCCGGGCGCCGTAGAGCATCCGGGAGAACACGTCGTAGCTGGAACCGTCGGTGCCGAAGAGGTGCTCACCGTTGGGGGAAAGAACCGGGACGCTTGACTCGTTCTCGCCGTAGGGAGCCAGGAACGGGCCGAAAATTGCCACGAGGACAATGAACCCGAGGAATCCGAGGGCGAGTTTTGAACTGAGGTTCAGTGCGGTGAAGCGTGCTCCGCCGCTGCTGAGCCGTTCGGCCAGTGAATTGCGCATGGGTTACACCGTCCGGATTCGGGGGTTGATAAGCAGGTACAGCAGGTCAACCACGATGTTGACCAGGACGAAGGCGACGGCGATGGTGAGCACCGCGCCCTGCACGAGGTTGGTGTCCGACGTCGTCAGGCCCACCACAATCAGGTCACCCATGCCGTTGAGGCTGAAGATCTTTTCGATGACGACGGCGCCGCCGAGCAGGTAGCCCACCCGGAGTCCCAGCACCGTCACGGGAGTCACCAGGGCGTTGCGCAGGACGTTGCGGGCGACGACGGTGCGGTAGGGCACGCCGTTGCCGATGGCCGTGCGGACGTAGTCCCGGTCGAGTTCCTCCACCATCGAGGTGCGGACCACCCGGATGAGCGACGCCGAGACGGGGATGCCGAGCGCGAGGGCCGGCAGGGCCATGGAGTACAGCCAGCCGACGAAGCCGTACTGGTCCGCCCAGGCCAGCCCGCCGGTGGGGAAGATAGAGCCTTCGGGCAGGGCGAACCACTGGATCAGCAGGATCGCCAGCCAGAAGGAGGGGGTGGCGATTGCGGCGATGGAGAACACGCGGATGGCCTGGTCCGGCCAGCGGTCCCGGTAGAGCGCACCGAGGATACCGAGCGTGAGGGCGAGGACAACGGCCAGGAGGATGCCCAGGAAGGTCAGCTGCAGGGTCACCGGGAAGGCGGTGGCGATCTTGCTGGCCACCGACTCCTCCGGCGGGTTGGTCACGCCGAAATCGAGCCGGAGCACACCGCCCAGGTAGCGGAAGAACTGGACCACCAGCGGAGCGTTGAGTCCGCGTTCCTCCCGCCAGGCTTCCTTGGCGTCCTCGCTGGCGTTTTCACCCAGGACAGCCGTGGCGCGGTCCGCCGGAACCACCGACAGCACGATAAACACCATCACGGTGACGCCCAGCAGCATGATCGGCAGGACAGCCAGCCGGCGCCCTAACAGGCGGATAAACATTGTCACTCAATAACTCCAATGCAGGGGGTGCGGCGGGGCGCTTGAAGGGGAGGCGCCCCGCCGTCGGTTGTCTCGCTACTTGCGTCCTACGCCTACGAAGGAGACACCGGTCGTGGGCAGCGGCTGGAAGCCGTCGAGTGCGTTGCTGTCCCAGGCGGTGGGCAGCTTGCGGTGGAACAGCGGGTACAGCGGAGCTTCCTCGGAGACGATGTCGATGACCTCTGCGTGGATGCCCTTGGCCTTGTCCGGATCCACCTTGACGGCCTGGTCCAGCTTGTCCTGCACGGCGGCGAATTCCGGGGTGGTGTTCCAGCCGGCACGGGCCTCCATCCAGGTGGCGCCGCGGTAGAACCAGCTGAGGAGGATGTCGCCGTCGTTGCCGAAGACCGAGGGGTCGCCGGGGGCGCAGAGCACATCGAAGTTCTTGCCGCCCACCTTCTCCGGCGCGTAGACCGCGGCGGACTGGAGGATTTCCAGGGTGGTGGTCACGCCGATGGCGTCCCAGTACTCCTTGATCAGGGGAACCACGCGGGTCACCCAGCCGGTATCCGTGGAGGTCAGGGTGATGGTGATGTTCTCCATCCCCGCTTCCTTCAGCAGGGATTTCGCCTTCGCGGCGTCATACGCGTAGACGGTGGACGCCTTGCTGTAGGAGGGGTGTCCCTCCTGGAAGTAGGACGAGGCTGCAGTGGCGTTGCCCAGGAGGGCCTTGCTGATGACCGCGTCCGTGTCGATGGCGTAATGCAGCGCCTGACGCACCCGCTTGTCGGGGAACTTGGCGCAGTTGAACATCAGGAACAGCAGGCCGAAGGACTGCACCGATTCGACGTCGACCTTGCTCGCGAGCTGGTCAACATCCAGGTAGGGGACATCCTCGATGGCCTGGGTCCGGGAGGGTACTGCGGCCACCCGTGCAGCCGGATCGGCCAGCAGCAGCCAGGTCATGTCCGCTACGCGTGCCGGGTACTTGCCGTTGTAGTCGTCGAACTTCTTGAAGACGAGGCGGTCTTCCTTGACGGCCGAGACCAGGCTGTAGGGGCCGGAGCCGATGGGTTTCAGGTCGAAACCGGCCGGGTCGGCCTTCACTGCGGCTTCGGGCACCACCTTGATGACCGAGATGCGCGAGCTGAAGCCCGGGAAGGGGTACTTCAACTTGAACTGGACGGTCGAATCGTCCTTGGCGGTCACGGTGTCGATGAACGGGATGAAGCCGGCGAAGAGTGACTTGTTGGCCGGATCGAGGACGCGCTGGAAGGAGAAGACGACGTCGGCGGTGGTCACTGGCTCACCGTTGTGGAACTTCGCGCCGTCGCGCAGCTTGACCTCGTAGGTGGTGTCGTCCACCATCTGCGGTTCCGCAGCAGCCAGGGCGAGATACCGTTCCCGGGTAGCCGGATGGAGTTCGGTCAGGCCTTCGAAAATGTGCAGGTTCGCTGCCTGCGGCGTGGCGCCCGTGGAAAGCATCGGGTCAAACCCGGTGGAGAGCTGGTAGGAGATACCGGCCTCAATCGAGCCGGTGCCTTCAGCGGCCGCTGTGCCGCCGCCCGTGGCAGGGCTTCCACCCGGGCTGCAGGCCGAGATGGACCCTGCAAAGGCTGCTGCGGCGCCCATAACGCCGGCCAGCTTGAGGAAGTTACGCCGGCTCGAATCCTTCAGGAGCCCGCTGCTTTCAAAAGTGTTGCTCATCGTTGCGCCTCACCCATCCATGTCACTTATCGGACGTAGGATGTCCGATGGTCGTTCCGAAACTGTAAGGTTCATCACATCGGAACGTCAAGCGCGATCGGCAGAAGTCTTTTCTGGAGATAGGACATCCTATATCCTGAGGGCAACAACCAGCTTTTTGTTTCTGAGTCCGTTTTCACCACCCGTCCCAGGAGATCCGAATGAGTGTGCCCGATGGCTCGCTGCCGCCGGCACGGTTCAGTGCCCAGAACCGTTCCCGTGCCCTCCAGGCGGACATCATGGAGCTGATCCTCGACCGCGACCTCAAGGCGGGTGACGCGCTTCCCACCGAGGCCGAGCTCACCCAGGCCCTGGGGATCGGCCGCAATACCCTGCGCGAAGCCCTCAAGGTGCTGCAGGCCCTGGGCGTGGTCGAAATCCGCCACGGCTTTGGCATGTTTGTTGCGCCGGCCAATTTCGATGCGCTGGCCGACGGGCTGACCTTCCGGGGGCGGCTGTCCCTGCGCCATGAAGGCAATGAAGCGCTGCAGCTCGTGGACGTCCGCCAGGCCCTGGAAGCGGGCCTGATCGGCGAGGCCATGGACCTGTCCACGCCGGAGCACCTGGCCGAGATCGAAGCCACGGTCCAGCGGATGGAGGCGCTGGCGGACAGCGGCGAAGGATTCACGGAGGTGGACCAGACGTTCCATTTCCAGCTGTTCGAACCGCTCGGCAATGAGCTGCTCCTGAACCTGATGTCCGTGTTCTGGAAGGTCTACCGAAAGATCCACCTGGAGCTCGGCGAGGATCCGCTGATCAGCCTGGTGGAGACGGCCGCCGTCCACCGCGGGATTTTCGAAGCGGTCAAAGCCGGCGACAAGGACCTGGCCTCCGAACGCCTGCGGCGGCACTTCGACGGCATCCGTGCCCAGCTGACGAAGCTGCGGGATGCCCCGTGAGTACCCGTTCCCTTCAGCACCTCCCCGCACCGGACATCCGGCGGCTCAGCCCGTCCCGAATCGGGCCGGCCGGCGCCGACGTCGTCCTGGGAACACTGGACCTTCGGCCCGCCCCCGTGATCGGCGTCGCCACCGGCTCCTCGCCCTCGGCGCTGTATGACGCGCTGGCCGGCAGCGGCCGCGATTTCACCGGCGTGACGTGGTTCGCGCTCGATGAATATGTGGGGCTGCGGCCCGGCCATCCGCAGAGCTATGCCGAGGTGCTCCGCAGGGAAATCATCGAACCCCTGGGTCTGAACCCCAGCCGCGTCCATGTACCGGACCCGCACGGACATAACCTGCAGGACGCCGGAACCGACTATGAGGGACGCATCGCCGATGCGGGGGGCATCGACCTGCAGATTCTGGGTATCGGCCGCAACGGCCATCTGGCGTTCAACGAGCCCGGAGCTGCGCTGGACTCACGCACCCGGGTCGAAACCCTTACCGAAGATACCCGCCGCGCCAACCAGCGCTTCTTCGACTCCCTCGATGAGGTGCCGACACACTGCCTCACCCAGGGGCTCGGAACCATACTGGAGGCCAAGCACCTGCTCCTGATTGCGCGGGGCGAGGGCAAAGCCGAAGCCCTGGCACGCGCCCTGACCGGCCCGGTGACACCGGATTGCCCCGCATCGGTGCTGCAGCTGCACGGCAACGTCACCGTCCTTGCCGACGACGCCGCTGCCGCGCTTCTGGCCTAGCGAAACAGAAACGGACACCGTGTGAACCAGCTGACTGCCCGAACCGTCCTGCGCGGGGGAGCCGTCACGGACGGCAGAACACTGCCGGACGCGACCGTTGCGGTGGAGGGGGCCGTACTTGCGTACGCGGGACCGACGGAGGGATTCGAGCCGCGGCCCGGAGACCTGCTGGTAGAGCTGGCCGCCGGCGAGGTCCTGGTACCTGGACTGGTGGACCTGCACTGCCACGGCGGCCACGGTGTGGATTTCTCCGGCGCCGACACGGCGGAGATGCGCCGCGGAATTGCTGCCCTGCACGCGACAGGCACCACCACGTTCCTGGCCAGCCTCGTCACCGACTCCCCGGACGCCCTTCTCCCGCAGCTGGAGGTCCTGGCGGGCCTGGCCGAGGAGGAACTGATTGCCGGGACGCATCTGGAGGGGCCCTTCCTGGCCGAAGCCCGCTGCGGCGCGCAGGATCCCCGGTGGCTGCTGGACCCCGAGCCTGCCCTGGCGCAGAAGTTCATTTCCGCCGCCCGGGGCACCCTGCGGACCATGACCTACGCTCCCGAGCGCTCCGGCGCGGACGAGCTTATTGAGCTCCTGGCCGGCAACGGCATCATTCCCTCGCTCGGCCACACGGCCTGTTCCCCGGAACAGGCCGGGCAGGCCCTTGCCCGCTCCCGGCAGGCACTGTCCCGGCAGGTACCGTCCGCAGTTCCACCCCGCCCGACGGTCACCCACATGTTCAACGCCATGGACCCGCTGCATCACCGGGCGCCGGGCGCGCTCACCGCCTGCCTCCGGGCAGCGAAGGCGGGCGCCGCCGTCGTCGAGCTGATCGCCGACAATGTCCATCTGGACCCCGCGCTGGTGGCCACCATGTTCGAGCTCCTCGGTGCAGACAACATTGCCCTGGTGACGGACTCGATGGCCGCTGCCGGGCTGGAGGACGGGAACTACCGGCTGGGCCCCGCAGCGGTCACGGTGCTCGCGGGTACGGCTCGGATTTCGGACACCGGAGCGATTGCCGGCGGGACGGCTTCCATGCTCGACCTGGTGCGGAACAGTGTCCGTGCCGGTGTCAGCCTGGCGGATGCCGTGACCGCAGCAGCAGTGGTGCCGGCCCGGGTTCTCGGGATGGAGCAGCAGATTGGACAGCTGATGCAGGGCGGCGCTGCGGACGTGCTCGTCCTGGGCCCGGACCTGGAGCTCCGCGGGGTTATGCGGCGGGGGAAATGGCTGTACCGGGCCGCCCCATAGGTCCGCAGAGGTGGCGGACGACGTGTGCAAAAGACAGCCTGCTGTCGGATAGGCTTACCTACCGTCGCGGCAAACCTGCCGCGGAATCAGCCAGCTTTATGGGGGAAGCATGTCCGAGCAAATGGCGCAGGACGCCAATTACAATCCTTACGCAGGAGTCCAGCCGGCAACGCCCGCTACAGCTCCCGTCGCAGCTCCGGCGCGGCCGAAGACAGTGGAGACCGCCTTCTGGCTGCTGATCGCTGCCGCGGCTTTGGTGCTCATCCGGATTCCGGTGGGAATCGCAGCCGTGAACTCCGAGAAGCACAAGGAGGAAGTAGGGTCGATCTTCGGTACGGCCAACATCCCCTGGTGGACCTCCGAGGAAATCTCCGGCTATGTGTCGGGGGGTATCTTTACCGCCGTCATCCTCACGGCGATTGCCCTGCTGTCGCGGATGGGCTTTGGCTGGCCCCGGATAGTCCTTATCCTCGTCGTGATTTCCACCGCGCTGAACACGCGGGTGCAGTTCTTCGCGAGTGTCGTGACGGTCTACCCGGCAGCCTGGGTGACTTTGGTATCCGTCCTGCTGTCACTGGCCGCAACGGTGCTGCTGTTCCTGACCCCGTCGAATCACTACTTCAAGTCGATGGGGCAGTACCGCAAGGGCAAGAAGCCCGTCAAAGCCTAGGCTGACGCTTCTCGGCCCGGCGGCCGGCAGCCCTGTTGGCTGACCGGCCGCCGGTTTCGCGACGTAGGCTTGGAAGATGCGAAACGAAACCCTCTGGGAAGCGAAAAAGCGGCAGAATCCCGGGCATTCCGCCTGGTACATCTCGCGGTTCGAAGCCATGCGGGAGCAGGGCCAGGACCTCGACGGCGAAGCCCGGCTGATCGACGCCATGCTGCCGCGGGGAGCCCGGATCCTCGATGCCGGCTGCGGTCCCGGCCGGGTTGGCGGGGAACTGGCGCGGCGCGGCCACGCTGTCGTCGGCGTCGACGTCGATCCGGAACTTATCGACGCCGCCCGGCAGGACTTCCCGGACCTGCAGTGGTTCGTCGGGGACCTCTCGGAACTGGACCTGCGCGCCGAAGGCGTTCCCGATCCGTTCGACCTGATTGTCTGCGCCGGCAACGTGATGACCTTCCTGGCACCGGGAACCGCCGTCGACGTCCTGACCCGGATGCGCGAGCACCTTGCAGCCGACGGCCGGGTGGTTATCGGGTTCGGCGGAAACCGCGGGTATGCCTTCGAGGCCTTCTTCGACGACGCCGCCGCGGCCGGCCTTGACGTCCAGCAGCGGTTCTCCACGTGGGACCTGCGGCCGTTCACGCCCGAGTCGGACTTCCTGGTGGCGGTGCTGGGGCGCGCCTGAGGCCTAGGGTGCGCCTGAAGCCTAGGCCGCGGCGTCCATGGTGCCGAGAATCCGCACCCTTAGGTCCTCCGGCCCGACATGCCGGCTGATCAGGGACATGGCTGCGGGATCGGCGCCGCGGAGGACTCCCAGCAGGAGATGTTCCGTCCCGATGTAGCCGTCCTTCCGGGCCGTTGATTCGCGCAGGCTGTTCGTCAGTACGGCTTTCGCGCCGCTGCTGAAGGGCAGGTGCCCGCCTTTGAGGGAGTCGAACAGGCGACGTCGCCGCGGGGCGGCACCGGCGGCCGCATCCAGGGTGCCTTCACCGAATTGTGCGTCGACGGCGCGGCGCACCTCGTCCAGGTCGATACCGACGGATTCCAAGGCGGCGGCGTCGTCGTACGCGGAGTCCGGGCCCATGGCACGTAGGTCCGCACGCAGCTGCGTTGACGTGAGGCCGCACTCGGCCAGCACGGACGCCAGCTGAGGGGTGGATGTTTCGACCGCGGACACCGTGCCGATCAGCACGTGCACCGGGAGGATCTGGGTCGCCTCCAAGGTGCGGGCTTCTTCCTGAGTGGAGACGACACTTTGGCGGGCTTGCTGAGTGAACCGTTCAAACATGGCGCTACTTCGCTTTCCGGTTGTACTTCTGGTGTACTGCCTGCTTGCTGATGCCGAGCTGGTCGGCGATGGCCTGCCAGGACCAGCCCTGCGCCCGGGCATTGGCAACCTGCACGGCCTCGAGCTGGTCGCGCAGCCTGCCGAGGGCGACGACGGCGCGCAGCCCGGTGGCCGGATCGGGACTTGCCGCCGCGGCGGCCAGGCGGGATTGATCTTCCATGTCGTCAACTTAGATTGACGGAGGGAGGGCGTCAAGGGGGTTAGCGAAACAGCTGGTCAGGGCAAATGCCCGGGTGGTTCTTGGACGGGCTGCTCAGGTCGGCCCACCTAAGCGGGTCTTCGCTGGCGTCGGGTTTAGCTCGGGCGGGTTTGTCGACCGTGACTGACGACGCCCGGGCTGCGGGCAGGTAGTTGGGTGCGAAAGACGGGTATTTTGGGTTTTTCTGATGGCCGTTTTCTGCCTATTTTTCGGCCTGGAATGTCAGTGAGGGATGAAATCCTAAGACATGGATCAGCCCAGGAGTACCGAACCCCTCAGCGAAGGGCAGAGCGGTGAGAACCAGCAGCCGGAAGGACAGGCCGGTGGCGCCGAATCGCCCTGTCCTTCGGTCACTCTGGCTGTGTACCGGGCGGAACTGGCCGCCGAGCCTGCCGGGGTCGCTGGTGAGGATACCTTCGGCTCCGCGGGTTCCGGTGCCGATCCTGTTGAGGCCTACCCGGACGGTTTCACCGGAACCCTTGCCTTGCAGAACCTTGAAGCCTTCGACGAAGCCACGGTCGGTGAGGCCTTGGTCCGGATGGAACATCTGATTTCCTGGGGGCTGGCGCAGCGGGCCTGCCTATTGAATCGGATGGAGCAAATCTTCCGACACAACTTCTTCGACCCGTCGGAGCGCGATAAACCCGGGATCGCTTTCAGCCTCGCGGCGGCCGAATGCGCCGCCATCCTGAATGTTCCGCAGGTGACCGGCCAGCGGCTGCTGAGCGAGGCCGGGCAGCTGTGCGGCCCCCATACCGCCACCCTGGCCGGGCTGGAAGAGGGACGGTTCTCGTACCAGCATGCGCAGGTGGTCCTGGAACAGTGCCAGAACGTTCCCGCCTCGAAACTCCCTGGGTTCGAAGCGGACCTGCTGAAGGCTGCGGAGGGTCAGACGCGGGCGCAGTTCTCAGCTAAGGCCCGGCGGCTGCGCGAAAAGACGTTTCCGGAGACGGTCAGCAAAAGGCACCTGACCGCGTTCGGGCAGCGCAAGGTCACCCTGGACCGGGAAGAGGACGGCATGTCCTGCCTGTCGGCCTATCTGCGTGCTGCGGAAGCGCAGCAGATCTATACCGCTCTCAGCACTGCGGCGCGGGGTGAGCAGTCGGGAGGGGATTCCCGGACCACGGACCAGCTGCGTGCGGATATTCTGGCCCAGCTGCTCATGGGCGGCAGTCGGGGACTTTTCGTGACGGCCGGAACCTCGGACGAGGCCGGAACCCAAGACGCGACCGGAAACAACGGCAGGGCCGGGCATACCGGCGACGACACTGACAGAACCAGACAGAACGAGGGAAGCATCGGTGTTGACGGCGTCCAGGAGAACACCGGCGGCCTGGAAGACAGCCCCGATACGAAGGCCAGACCGGACGCGGGGTCCGGACCGGATGAGGGAATCGTCCCTCGGACGGAAATCATGGTCCTGATCAGCGCGGAAACCCTCTTCGGAGCCGACGACGAACCCGCCGAGCTGCACGGCTACGGCCCCATCAGCGCCGAAGAAGCCCGGCGGTTGGCCAGGAACGCAGCTGGATGGACAGGGCTGGCTCAGGACCCAAAGACAGGGGAGATCCTGGGCGTCGGGAGACGTCGAAAGGTCCCGGCCGGGCTCCGCCGCTGGCTTCGCGCCCGGGACGGAACCTGCAGGTTCCCCGGCTGCCGGGTCAGTACCGCCAATGCGGACATCGACCACACCGTCGACTGGGCACGAGGCGGACCCACAGACCACGGAAACCTGGAACACCTCTGCCGCCGGCACCACCGCTTCAAGACCCTCGGGTTCTGGAAGGCCTGCCAGCCAACACCCGGGGTGATCGAATGGACCTCGCCGACCGGGCGGGTCTATAAAACCGAGCCTTTTCTGGAACTCGGACCGCCGGACCCGGCAGTCGAACAGGCAACACATCCACCCAATGCCCAGCAGCCAGCGGACCACGGGGAGAAAGACCCCCGGCAAGCATCGGCGCCGCCGTTCTAGGCACCGGCGTCGCTGTTCTGAACCGACCGGTATCTGAGCCTCGTGACCACTGGGAACGTGTACACGGAGAAAATCGAACATCGCGTTCGCGAGCCGTTCCGTTGCTTCCAAAGCTACGTGCATCCAGAGCTGCATAGTGTCCCACCGCGTCGGGCTGCACGGACGTGACAGGTTCCGCAACCAAAACTGACTTCCAGGATTGTTCCATCCCGCAGGACTACGTACCCTGCGGCATACGCTGATTTCCACCGAATCCAACGGAGCACCAAAGGGGTCACCATGAACGGTTCCAACACCCCGGATACGATCGTGCTGGTCCACGGGCTCTGGGTGACGCCCCGGAGCTGGGAAGGATGGAAAGCCCATTATGAGGCGAAGGGCTTCACCGTCCTGACGCCCGCTTATCCGGGCTTCGAGATAGAGGTTGAGGCACTGCGCGAAAACCCGGACGTGATCGCCGCGCTCACCGTGCCGGAAACCCTGGATCATCTTGCCGGCGTCATCGAGGCCCTGCCCCGTCCGCCCATCATCATGGGCCACTCCTTCGGAGGGCTCCTGACCCAGATGCTGCTCGCCCGCGGTTTGGGTGTTGCCGGGGCCGCCATCAATTCGGCACCAACCGAGGGGATCAGGGTTACTCCGCTGTCCCAGGCCCGCTCACTCTTTCCCGCGCTGAAGAATCCTGCCAACTTCCATAAAGCGGTCGGGTTTACCCCGGATGAGTGGCACTATGCCTTCACGAATACGCTCAGCCGGGAGGACTCCGACGCCGCCTACGAACGGTACGCCATTGCCGCTCCCGGGAACTGGGTGTGGGCGTACGGACTGCTTGCGAATTTCCAGCCGGGCCACCAGGAGACCTGGGTGGACTACTCAACCGACAGGGCGCCGCTGCTGTTTATCGGAGGCAGCGAAGACCACATCATGCCTCCGTCGGTGAATAAGTCCAATGCCAAGCACTGGGCCAAATCACCCGCCCTCACGGAGTATCACGAGTTTGACGGCCGGGCGCATTGGACCTGCGCCGAACCGGGGTGGGAAGAGGTGGCCGACTATGCGCTGGACTGGACCCTCGGCCACGCGCAACCGCAGCCGTCAGCCATCTAGGGCGGATCAGTCCGTGCTGATCTGGTGGCGGAACGTGTCCCGACGGGTGTGGAGGTCCCAGAGGACGCCGGCGAGAACGTCGGGATCCTTTTCAGGATCACCCTCGATGATGCGTCCGCCGATGATGAGCTGCGATACGTGGATACCCTCCTCGCCGAGGACCTCGTTGAGAAGCTGCGCGTAGGCAGCCTGGCCGGCGAACGCCACCGAGGTTCCGGTGACACCGCGCCCGGGCTTTACGGCTGAACCGCCGTTGACGAAGAGGATGGTGCCTCGGTTCTCACCCAGGAACCGCATCCCCGGCAGCACCTGGTGGACTGCGGCCACCGGCCCGTAGATGGAGAACTCAACAGGACCCCGGAGGTCCGCCACCGTCGTCTCAAGGACGGGACGCATGAAGTCTTTCTGCGGAAGGGGGCTGTACTGCAGCACCTCGACGGGGCCGAGGGTTTCGGCCGCAGCTTCGAGGGCCGCGGCGATCGATTCCGGGTTCCGGACGTCGGCGGCAAAGCCCCGGGCCGGGATCCCGTCCTTGCCAAGGTCTTCGGCGAGGGCATCCACCTTTGCCTGGCTGCGGGAGATCAGCGCAACGGAGAATCCCTCTGCGCCGAAACGTCGTGCCACGGCGGCACCAAGGCCGCGTCCTGCACCAATGATCGCGATAGTAGTCATGGGGGAGCTAACTGGGCGGGGCGCCGAATAATTCCGGAGGTTTCCTGCCCGGCCCGGCTCCGGGTGCACGAAAAGGAACCGGTCCCGCTTTCGCGGGAGCCGGTTCCTTTTCGGTGAGAGAGGGTGGGACCGCTTTAGCCGACGGGGGCTACCTCGGGAACCTTCAGCAGGTCCTCCTTGGACGGCCGGATCATGAAGTAACCGATCGGAGCGGCAAGGAAGAGCGCGACGCCGGCCCAGATGAATGCGGTGGAGTAACCGTTCACCAGCGCCTCGAGTTCCGCGGCAGGCTGGCCGCCGTTGCTGCTCAGGTAGGAAGTGATGCCGGCCGTGTAGACGGCGGTGAACAGTGCGGTGCCGATGGACCCGCCGATCTGCTGAGTGGCCGATACCGCGGCGCTGGCCACGCCGGCGTCGTGCTCGTCAATGCCTGCCAGGGCCACGTTCTGCAGCGGCACGAAAATCATGGCGAGGCCGAAGCCCAGCAGCGCCAGTCCGGGCAGGACCTCCAGGGCGTAGTTCCCTTCCACTGTGATGAAGGAGAGCCAGATCAGGCCGGCAGCGCCGACGATCGGCCCCACGGTCATGGGCAGGCGTACGCCGGTGCGCGGCAGGAACTTGGACAGCACGCCGGCGCCGACGGTGATGGCGATGGTCATGGGCAGCGACGCGAGGCCGGACTTCAGCGGCGAGTAGCCCAGGACAATCTGGAAGTAGAAGATCAGGAAGAGGATGCCGCCCAGCAGGGCAGCGCCGGTCAGCGTGGAGGTCAGGAACGCGCCGCCGCGGACCCGGTTGGTCAGCACGCGCAGGGGCAGCAGCGGGTTGGAGACGCGGCTTTCCACGAACACGAACAGCGCCAGGATCAGTACGCCTGCGGCAAGGAAGGCAATGGTTTCAACACGCGCCCAGCCGTTTTCGGCCTGCGAAAACCCGTACACGAGCGAAGCCAGTCCGGCCACCACGAGAATGGCGCCCGGCAGGTCGTAGCGGGTGTTGCCATGGGCTTTGCTCTCCCGGATCAGGGGCACGGCGGCGGCCATGGCGACAATCGCAATCGGCACGTTGACCAGCAGGCACCAGTTCCAGCTGGCGTACTGCGTCAGGACGCCGCCAAGCAGCAGGCCGATGGCCGCGCCGCCGCCGCCGATGGCGCCGTACACGGCGAAAGCCTTGATGCGGTCCTTGCCCGAGGGGAAGGTGATGGTCAGGATGGCGAGCGACGCCGGTGCCAGCAGTGCGGCGAAGGCACCTTGCAGGCCGCGGGCCGTCAGGAGCATTTCGGTGCTTTCCGCGAAACCGCCGATGGCGGAAGCGACGGCAAAGCCGGCCATTCCCACCATGAACGTGCGCTTGCGGCCCCAGTAATCGGCGATGCGACCGCCGAGCAGCAGCAGCGAGCCGAAGGCCAGTGCGTAGATCGTGACCACCCAGGTGCGGTCGCCGTCGGACATCCCCAGTTCGCGCTGCGCATCCGGCAGGGCGATGTTCACGATGGTTCCGTCCAGGACCACCATCAGCTGGGCCAGCGCCAGGACGGCCAGCAGCAGCCAGCGGTGCGGATGTGCCGAGTGGTCCACGGCGGCGGCCCGGGGCAGGCCGGAAGGGATGGTGCGGTCCATGAAGGGGAAATCCTAATCAAACGAACTGGTTGGTTGGCTTAGCTAGACTACAGGTATGAGAACCGACGGCGAAGCCACGCGGGCCAGGATCCTGGCTGCAGCACGAAAAGAGTTTGCACAGTATGGGCTGGCCGGTGCCCGTGTTGACCGTATTGCGGAAGAGGCACGCGCCAGCAAGGAACGTCTTTATGCGTATTTCGGCGGAAAAAGTGCCTTGTTCGCCGCAGTGCTGGCAACGAACCTGCAGGAGACCACGGACCAGGTTCCACGGGATGCGCTGGACCTTCCCGGGTTTGTCGGCGCCCTCTACGACCATGCGGTGGAGCACCCCGAGCATCTGCGCATGCTGGACTGGGCCCGGCTCGAGGGGGCGCCGGAAGTGCTGGCCCCCTGCAGCCGCCCGGGGCCGTCGTCCCCCGATATTGCCGCCGCCCAGGCGCAGGGGATCATTGATCCTGCCTGGGATCCGGATGACCTGATGACCCTGCTTTTTTCGCTGGCCACTGCATGGGCGCAGTCCCCGGAATTGCTCTACACCGGCAGGACCGAGGATTCCGACGCCGCCCGCGAACGACGCCGGCAGGCCGCCATCACTGCGGCCTGCCGGCTTCTTGCGCCTCCAAAGGAGGAGGCAATACCGTCCTAGAGCTCGGTGCTCACCTTCCAGGACGAGTGGATGGCGCCGTGGATGTAGTTGACTTCACCGGCGTCGCCGACGACGTCGCAGCTGATGTCCGCGGCCCGCAGTTCGTCCGCCAGCGGTGAGGCCGACGTCGTGCCGTCCGCGTAGACCACCATGTCGGCGGGGGCGGAGAAGCTTTCCCCGCCCACGGTCCACTCGACGCTCTTCTCGGTGATGCGGGTGATGGAGGCGTTGCGGTGGATCTTCACGCCGTGCTTTTCCGATTCCTTCACTGCGGTCCAGCGGCGCGGCATGGCCAGCGGCAGGCCGAGCTGCTGCTTTTCATGCAGCAGCGTGACCCGGCGGCCGCGCTCGGCAAGGAACTCGGACAGCTCGAGGCCCACGAGGGAACCGCCGATCACCACCACGTCCTTGCCCATGGGCAGCCAGACCTTGGTGAACTGGCGGACAAACTCCGGGCTCTTGGTCACGCCGGAGAGGCGGCCGAGCTTGCCCAGGGTGCTCAACACTGCGCCGGCTTCCTCAGCGGTGGCGGTGCCGAGCATCATGGCACGCAGCGTGTCACCGGTCTGTACGATCGGCAGGTCGCCGCCCGGGAAGTCCGGCTTGGGACGGACGGCGCCGGTGGCCACGATCACGTGGTCCGGGTGCAGGGCCCGGATGGACTCCACCGTGGCCTTGGTGTTCAGCTTCACCGCAATGTTCAGGCGCCGGATTTCGGACTTGAACCACTTCAGCAGGCGTTCGTTGTCCGGGGTGGTCATGGTGGAGAACCACATGGTGCCGCCGAGGCGGTCCGACTTGTCCACGACGGTGACCCGGTGGCCGCGCTCGGTCAGGACCCGGGCGCTTTCCAGACCTGCGGGGCCGGCGCCGACAACCACTACGTGCTTGGTCGCGGATGCAGGCTTCAGCGGCAGCAGTGCCTCGTTGCCCAGTGCGGGGTTGACCGCGCAGAACGGGGTGTCGTCGAAGAAATTCTCCGCGACGCAGAGGTAGCAGTTGATGCAGGGGCGGACCTGGTCGAACTTGCCGTCGCGCAGCTTATTCGGCAGCTCCGGGTCGGCCAGCAGCTGGCGTCCCATCGCTGCGAAGTCGATCTGTCCGGCGGCCAGCGCCTTTTCGGAAACCTCCGGCAGCATCCGGCCGACGGCGATCACCGGAACACTGACGTGTTTCTTGATCTCCGCGGCGTTCTTCAGGTAGGCACCCACCTTGTTGGGCAGCGGGCCGTCGGTGAAGTTGTCGAACGGGTTGCGTCCCCAGCCGGTGACGTGGATGGCGTCAGCGCCGGCCTTTTCGAACAGCTTGGAGGCCTCGATCGCCTCGTCGAGGGTCAGTCCGCCCTCCTGTCCGTATTCTTCACCGGACACACGGACCAGGACGGCCAGGCGATCGCCTACCCGCTCCTTGACGGCAGTGATGACTTCGCAGGCCAGCCGGGCCCGGTTTTCCAGGGAGCCGCCGTATTCATCCGTGCGCAGGTTGTCCCGCTGGTTAAGGAAGACGCCGAGGATGTAGCCGTGCGCCACATGGATCTCGATTGCGTCGGCGTCGGCTTTGGCGACGCGTTCGGCGGCGTCGGCCCAGGTGGAGACCAGCCAGGAAATGTCCTCGGCCGTCATCTCGCGGTAGGCAGTCTTCTTGCCGGCGGTGGCGGCGCCCATCTTGCCGAGCTCTTCGCGGGTGCTGTCCGCCAGGGCGGACATGTCATAGGTGTAGTCCGGCTGGTTGGGTGCGAGCACCGGACGGTCATTGGCGACGTCCACGCGGGCAACTTTGCCGTGGTGCGTGGACTGGATGCAGAGCTTGCTGCCGGCGGCGTGAACGGCATCGGCCAGCGCCTTGAGGCCGGGAATGTACTTGTCATCCGACAGTCCCGGCTCCTTCATGGACGCCGCGCCGTGCGGGAACGCGATGGCGCAGGCACCGGTGATGATCAGGCCGGCGCCTCCCGCGGCACGGGCCACGTAGTGGTCGATTTCAGGCTGTTCAATCTCGCCGTGCTCGGAGACGTTCATGTCCATCGCCGGCAGGACGATGCGGTTGTGCGTTTCCATGGGGCCCATGCGCCCCGGGGCCATGAGGTGGGGGAAGTTTTTGGTATTCACAGGGGTATTTTAGCCCCGATGTGTACACCGTAAACACGCGCCGCGGCCCGCCGGGCCGCGCCCGCTCCCCGCCGGTCAGGTGCGGCTTGCCCGCGGCGCTCCAATGCCCGGGTCAATCTGGAACGGTCCGGCCGCCGACGGACGGACATCGAAATCGAAAATGGACGTCGGAATGTACACCGTGGAACACGAATTGGGGATGTCCACCACTCCGGACAGGCGGCCCTCGATCGGTGCGGCACCCAGCAGCAGGTAGGCCTGTTCCGGGCTGTAACCGAACTTCGTCAGGTAGTCGATCGCGTGCAGGCAGGCCCGCTGGTAGGACAGGTGCGAGTCGAGATAGCGCTGCTCGCCGTCGAGCGTCACCGAGGTGCCCGAGAACGCGATCCACTCGCTGAACTGCGGATCCACGTTGCCGGGCATAAAGAGTGCGTTTTCGGACACACCGTAGGTCTCCATGCCGCCCTTAATAAGGTCCACCCGGAGATCGATGAACCCGCCCATTTCAATGGCGCCGCAGAAGGTGATTTCGCCGTCGCCCTGGGAGAAGTGCAGGTCACCCACCGAGAGGTTCGCGCCGTCCACAAACACCGGATAGAAGATCCGGCTCCCCTTGGACAGGTTCTTGATGTCCTGGTTTCCACCGTTCTCCCGCGGCGGCGCGGTACGGGCAGCTTCCGCGCCCACCCGTTCCCACTGGTCCCGGGGCAGGCCCCCGAGGACGGCGTGTTCAGCCTCCGGCGGCAGCGCCAGCGGCGGCACCCGCTGCGGGTCGGTGGCGATCAAGTCGCCTTCCCGCCGGTTCCACTTGGCGAGCAGGTCTGACGACGGCGCGGTCCCCATCAGTCCGGGATGGATCAGGCCGGTAAAGGAGACACCGGGAACGTGCCGGGAGGTGGCGGTCTGGCCCGTGAAATCCCAGACGGCCTTGTAGGCGTCGGGGAACTGCTCGGTGAGGAAACCGCCGCCGTTCTCCCGGGCGAAAATCCCGGTATAACCCCAGCCCTGTCCCGCCAGCGGGCCGGTATCTTCCTGCGGAATAGGGCCGACATCGAGGATGTCCACCACGAGCAGGTCGCCGGGACGGGCGCCTTCCACCGCGAACGGGCCGCTGAGTTTATGCACGGTCAGCAGCGGGGCGTTGAGGATGTCCTCGGCGGAATCGTCATTGACGATGGCGCCGTCGAACCACTCGCGGCAGTCCACCCGGAAAGCCTCTCCTGGCTTGAGTACCGCGACGGGCGGTATTTCGGGATGCCACCGGTTGTGCCCCAGTTTTTCCTGGTCCTCGAACTTCCGGGACGAATCAAGGGGAAAGACGATCTTGGGCATGGCTTCTCCTCTAACGGGGGCGGGCTCTTGCGCGGAGTTTTAGTCGGGGCGGGGCAGCTTTCGGTGGAGCGGATTGGTGGTGATGTTGCCGGCCGGACGGGTACCGGACATCGGGCCGGGGGAGCGGACGACGGCGGGATCCGACGCCGAGCGCTGCGTGGACTCGATCAGTTGGTACGCGGTGGAGGAAGCGCGCGAGAGATTGGGCACGGTGAAGCGACGCCGGGCGGGAGCCCCGCAGCTGGGGCAGGGGAGGGAAGCAGGGGCAGAGCCCATGGCGAGCTGGACCTCGAAATCGGCGCAGGTGAACCCGGCTGAACCGCAGCGATAGGCGTAGAGCGGCATGTCGAAAGCCTTTCGATCACCGAGGGAGCGTCACGGACTGGAAATAGCGGTGCCGCTCCGGCTTGCCCGACAGCCTAGGGACGGGGCCGGGGCGAGTCAACGGTAGGTGCGCGATGGGGATATTCGGCCGGCTGCAATTGTTTTGAGGGAATTATCAGAATGAATTGTTAAGAGATATTAGTAACAGGACTTTCGCTATTTCTGTCGACTGCATCGGTGAGTAAAGTGCAATACTTTCGCGGCGCAGGGCTATCCATGGAGCATGGTTTGGGCCCTGACGCTCGATTGGTCCTGCCGCGGTATTAGTGCTATGCGGGCGCTTCCGCGCTTGGTCGAGGGGGCACCGTTGCAATCCATGATTTACTGTAATTGGCGTTTTATGCCCTAAAGTTTAGCGTTATGAATTCCGAGTCTTCACCACCAGAGCACGCCTCAGGCAGTACCGACGGTTCGAGCGTGTCCGGGGCTCCGGTGCGCAAGGCTGCCGGCCGCCCTGTCGAGCGTGTCAAAAAAGCGCTGCGTACTGCTGCTTCCGCCCCAGCGCTTAGCCTCCATCCCGGGCTGGTCCCG
Organism: Arthrobacter sp. zg-Y895; assembly: GCF_020731025.1. Classification (NCBI taxonomy): domain Bacteria; kingdom Bacillati; phylum Actinomycetota; class Actinomycetes; order Micrococcales; family Micrococcaceae; genus Arthrobacter; species Arthrobacter sp. zg-Y895. Next base: position 102,766 of record NZ_JAJFZY010000010.1, on the reverse strand, counting down.
GGCATCAGCGTTGAGGACACCGGGGTCAGCTATCCGACCCGGCGCAGCGTGTTCATTTTTGCCATGGCCATCTCTGTCGCCGTCCTGGCGTGGGCGATTTTTGCGCCCAGCAACCTCAGTTCCGTGGGCACCGGCATACAGGGCTGGGTGGTTGTGCATTTCGGCTGGCTGTTCAACGCCACCATGGTTGCCGCCGCGATCTTCATGCTGGTGGTCGGCTTCGGGCCGACCGGCAAAATCCGGCTGGGGGCCGACGACAGCACGCCGGAGTACTCCACGACGTCCTGGATCTCCATGCTGTTCGCAGCTGGTCTGGGCATCGCGCTGATCTTCTACGGGCCGATGGAACCGCTCAGCCATTTCCTCTCCCCGCCGCCCTCGACTGATGCCGAGGCCGGCACCTCCGCCGCCATCCTGCCGGCCATGTCGACCACCTTCCTGCACCAGGCCAGTCTCGCCTGGGTCATCTACGCCCTGGTGGGCGGCGCCCTGGCCTACGCCTCTTTCCGGCGCGGCCGGCTGCCGCTGATTTCGTCGCTGTTTGAACCGGTCTTCCCCGACGGCAACAACCGCGTGCTGGGAAAGATCATCGACGTTTCCGCCGTGCTGGTGACACTGTTCGGCACCGCGACCTCGCTGGGTATCGGCGCGATCCAGATCCGCACCGGAGTCTCGATCATCACGGGCCAGGAGCTGGGCAACGGCTTCGTCGTCGTCGCCATCAGCCTCCTGACGGTTGTCTTCACCATCTCCGCGGTCGCCGGCATCAAGAGGGGCATCCGGCTGCTCTCCAACCTCAACATGACCCTGGTCATTCTGCTGACGCTCTTTGTCCTGCTGACCGGTCCGACGTTCTTCCTGCTCGATCTGCTGCCCGCCTCGCTCATCGCGTTTGTCGGCAACCTGCCGGACATGCTGACCGTCTTCGCCGGCCAGGGCGCCGAGCAGGAGGCCTTCCTGACCGGCTGGACCACCCTGTACTGGGCCTGGTGGATCTCCTGGTCGCCGTTCGTGGGAATGTTCATCGCCAAGATCTCCAAGGGCCGCACCCTGCGCCAGTTCGTCACCGTCGTCGTCTTCGTTCCCTTGTCCATCTCCGTCTGCTGGTACACGGTCTTCGGCGGCACCGCCATCTGGATGAACCAGAACGGGCTGGACCTGACCATGAAGGGCTCCGGAGAGAACGTCATGTTCGATCTGCTGGCCAACCTGCCGTTCAGCTCCGTGACGGCGATCGTGTGCATGCTCGCGATTATGGTCTTCTTCGTCACCGCCGCGGACTCGGCGGCCAACGTCATGGGTTCGATGTCCCAGTCGGGCCGGCCCGTGCCCTCGAAATCGGTGACCATCATCTGGTCGGCGGCACTCGGGCTGATGGCCATGTTCCTGCTGCTGGCCGGGGGGCACAACGCCCTCTCGGGACTCCAGGCCATGATGGTGACCAGCGCCCTGCCGTTCACCATCATCCTCGTCGGTGTGATGATCTCCTGGGCCAAGGACCTGCGCAACGACCCGCTGATGATCCGGCGCCGGTATGCGCTGGAGGCCATCAGCGGCGGCGTGCGCCGCGGCATCGACGAGCACGGAGACGACTTCGTCTTCGGCACCGCGCATGTGCCGGAGGCTGAAGGCGCCGGTGCCGACTTTGAGAGCGACGACCCCGCCCTCACCGAGTGGTACACGGACAACGTGCAGGACCAGGATGTTGTTGAGGGCCCGGAGGAAGAGCCTTCGGAGAAGGTAAAAGCAGGCGCCGTCGACTAGCGCTCTTGCCGAACTGAAACCGGAAGCGGGCACCACATGGTTCCCGCTTCCGCAGCCGGCTGGAATCATCTCGCCGGCCTCGAATGTCCCCGGCAGCTCCCGGGTCTACCCTGCCGGTTTCCCGCCTACTAGGCTGTGGCCGTGGACGGGAGCAGGCCATGACAGCAAGGACCTATCCGGCGGGAGTGCCGTGCTGGATCGACACCGAACAGCCTGACGTTGACGCCGCCGCTGACTTTTACGGGCGGCTCTTTGGGTGGACCTTCGAGGATGCGACGCCGCCGGGAGCGCCGGGGCGCTACCGGATTGCCCGACTCAACGGAGCCGACGTCGGCGGGTTCGCTGACAGCGGCGGGTCCGGTGCGGCGTGGAATACCTATCTGGCAGTCGACGACGCCGAGGCCGCGGCTGAACGCCTGGAGTCTGCCGGTGCGACGGTGAAGTCCCCGCCGTCCGATGCCGGGGAGGGCGGCCGCGCCGCTGTGCTGGCCGATCCCGAGGGCGCTGAGTTCCGGATCTGGCAGGCCCGGCGCCGGTTGGGAACCCAGGTGGTCAACGAGCCCGGGGCATGGAACTTCAGTGATCTGCATACGGCCGACGCCGGTGCTGCCGCCGCGTTCTACGGCAACGCCTTCGGCTGGCAGGCCGACGATCTGGGGTACGGGTGGCTGGTCCGCAGGCCGGGCTACGGCGACCACCTCGAGGCGACGGTCGATCCCGGCATCCGGGAGCGGCAGGCAGGGATCCAGGTTCCGCCCGGCTTCGAAGATGCGGTTGCCTGGTATGTGGATGCAGGCGCCGGCGAACAGCCGCACTGGCATGTCACGTTTGCCGTATCGGACCGCGACCGGACTGCAGGTGCCGCCGGACAACTCGGCGGCACCGTCCTGGACCAGAGCGATGAAGAGTGGTCGCGCACGGCCTTGATCCGTGACCCGCAAGGTGCGGAATTCACCGCCAGCCAGTTCACTCCGCCGTCGGGCTGAGCCGGCCTACTTCCCCACCAGCTCCGGATGATGCAGCTTGGCCACCTGCGGGTGCGCCCGCAGCCAGCCCTTCAGGACGTTGGCGCCGTAGGAGGCCAGCATGGGGTTGTCCGGATCATCGGAAATTCCCCGGGACTGCGCAGCCAGCTCGGCAGGGAGCTGCACCGGGTCGATCACCGTGTCCAGCCGCGGGGACCAGAAGAACGGAATGGCGTAGCGGTCCACGCCCGGCGCCGGTGCCAGGACACGGTGGATAGTCGCGGAGAGGTAGCCCTGGGTGGCCACCTCGAGCATTTCGCCCAGGTTCACCACCAGCGCGCCGGGGATGGGTTCAACCGGAAGCCAGGTGTCGGACTCATGCGGCTTCACTTCCAGGCCGCCCACCGAATCCTGCAGCAGCAGGGTGATGAAGCCGTAGTCGGCATGGGCGCCGACGCCCTGGGTGCCGGCTTCCTTCACGACGCCGCCCACGTAGTGGATGAGCTTGGCCATCCAGGCGGGGGTGTCCTCGAAGGGTTCGGCGAAGTGGTCCTCGGGCAGTTCCAGGGACACCGCGATGGCGCTGAGCAGCTCCGCACCCACCCAGCTCATCGCCTCCGCCCAGTCCATGGCGGTGGAGCGCAGTTCGGGCAGCACCTCGTCCGGGAACTGGTTGGGGCCCTGGACCAGCCAGTACGGCTGGTCCGCAGGATAGTCCGCCACGGGTGCGCGTTCCGGGCCGAAGTCCACCTGCTCCCGGGCATCGGGGCGGCCCTTGGTGATTTCGGTGCCGAGCCGGGTGTAGCCGCGGAAGTGCGGGGAATTGCGGTTGTCCAGGGCCAGCCGGTCCTCGAGCGGCAGGTCGAAGAACCGCTTCGTGACGTCGAACAGCTCCTCCACCCGGGCCTGTGCGGCGCCGTAGCCGACCAGCTGGAAGAAGCCGATCCGGTGCGTGGCATCACGCAGTTGGTCGATGAACTCGGGATTGAAGGAGCCGTCGGCATTGCGTGCCGCGCTCAGGTCCAGGACGGGAATTGACTCGGGAATCACACTCATAGCGGCAAGTTATCACCGGGCATGTCAAGTTCGAACAGAATATTACGAAGTGCTATGAACCACGTCCCGGTGTTTCGTTCGGTAGGCATCGGCGCCGGAAATTCGGTATTGCGCCGCGAATGGGATGCAATGGAAGCAGGCCAAACGAAAGGGAGCTCCGTGGAGGACAACGCCTTGTATGACAACTCGTACGACAATACGAACGACAACTTGTACGACATTCCCCTGACCATGCTGGACGGCACCGAAACCACCTTCGGAGAACTGTTCCGAGGCAAGGCCGTGCTGGTGGTGAACGTTGCCTCGCGCTGCGGTTTCACCACCCAGTACGAGGGACTGCAGGCCCTCTACGAAACCTATGAGCACCGGAACTTCACCATCCTCGGTGTGCCCAGCAACTCCTTCGCCGGGCAGGAACCGGGCACCAACGAAGAGATCGCCGAGTTCTGCTCGCGGAACTTCGGCGTCACCTTCCCGCTGACAGCCAAGGTCGACGTCAACGGACCGAACCGGCACCCGCTCTACGCAGCCCTGACCCGGTTCCATGACGGCGAGCTGGGCGACGAAATCGGCTGGAACTTCGAGAAGTTCCTCATCACCGACAGCGGCGAGATTGTGGGCCGCTTCGCGTCCGCCGTCGCCCCCGGGGCACCGGAAATCCAGGAATCCGTAGAAGCGGTCCTGCGCCTGGAGTAGGGCTCCAGCGCCGGGGGAGCGCTAGACGACGACGGCGTCGTCGTCCGCTTCCCCGGCAGCCATTGCCACCCAGCGTTCAAAGAAGGCTGAGCCGGCGTCGTCGTGAATCAGGGACCCGGCCGTCAGCACCGGATAGGGCGTGGACGGGACCCCGTCCGCCGGCCGCACGTCCACGTGCGCGACGTCGTACCCCTGTGCGTGCAGTTCGTCAGCCATGGCGTAATCGGTGCGGGAATCGCCGACCGTCCGCCAGACGTGCGGAACCGGCGTGCCGTCGGCTTCGAGCAGGGACAGTGCGCGCCGTGCACCCAGGTCCTTGCCCACCCCCATGGCTTCAATGTCGGTGGAGATGATGGTGGGATCAATGCGGAAGGCGACGGTTCCGCGGGCATCCGGAATGGCATGTTCCAAACGCCGGCCGCCCATTCCGGCCAGGGACATCTGTTCCAGGGCATCGGCGTCGAAGCGGCGCTGGTCCGTGAGGTAATCCGAGTTGTCCACCTGCACGTGCTGCTCCACGGAGACCATGGCCAGCTTGGTTTCGTCGAAGAACATGGTCTCGGAGTACTTGGCGGCCACCAGGTCGCGGATGGCCTCGGCATAGTCGCCGGGGACCTTCAATTCCGGGTCCACCTGGGGCTGGTCAGATCCGGTCCCGTCGAAGGAGAACCAGACGGCACCCTTTTCACACACGGCGTGCAGCCGCACCCCTTCCGGCAGCCCAGCGGCCATCATCGGCTGCATGACCTGCTCGCGGATGAAGGCGTCGGAACGGCCCGTATTGAAAATGACCGGCCAGCCTGCGGATGCCAGGGTAACCAGGTCCCGGATGATGGAGGGACGGACGCTCCGGGAGACGGGGCTGGCCACGGGGCCGTCGACGTCGAGCAGGAGACCGATTCGGGGAGCAGAGGTGTTCACCTCCCCAGTATCCCGTGTCTGCTGCCCGGGCCGCATTTTCGTGTCTCGGGGGTAATCAGCGGCCTAATCGGGGCTTTTGCGGGCGGCGCGCCCGAGCACCGCTGTTTCTTTGGATGCGGATGTTATCTACTCTGTACTAGTGATCTTCAAAGCTGTTGGCGACGTACGCCCCTACCCTGACCATGGATACGTAACACCGAAGGACTGGGCAGCGGTACCTCCCCGGCAGGTTCGCCTGGATGAACTGGTGACCACGAAGGCCACACTGGACCTCGGCGCGCTGCTGGCCGAGGATTCCACCTTTTTCGGAGACCTGTTCCCGCACGTCGTCCAATGGAAGGGCACCATGTACCTCGAAGACGGATTGCACCGGGCCGTAAGGACGGCACTGCACCAGCGGACCATACTGCACGCACGCGTGCTGGTCCTCGATGACTAAGGAGCCCCTTGAGGGGCGGCACCGCGGCAACCCGGCGAGGAACGATCCAAGGGAATGGCACGGGCACCGGATCATTACCGGAGGCGACCTCGGCGCGGTATTTGCACCGACCGAGGAACCGGAGCTCGTCCGGCGTGCGAGACGGCGCCGGCGGCTGCATAATTCAGTGGTCGGGGTGCTGGCGTTGTTCCTGGTGCTGGCAGTGATCCTGGCCCAGGGATTGGTTTCGGGGTGGGTACGGCTGCCCGGGGCAGCACCCAGCACCTCTGCGGGTCCGGTGGACGAATGTCCGGCCGGGCCTTTTCCGTATCTGGACCCCGCCACCGTGACGGTGAATGTCTACAACGCGACGGCGTCGCCGGGCCTGGGCGGAACCGTCGGAGACGCCCTGAATGAGCGCGGATTCCGGGTGGACCGGATAGGCAACAGCAGCGTGAACCGTTCCGGCATGACCGCGCTGGTGCTTTCCGGACCCTCCGGGGCCGCGGCCGCCTACACGCTGCAGCAGCACATTCCCGGCACGGACTATGTCCTGGACGAGCGGACGGACGCATCGGTGGACGTGGTGATCGGCTCCGGATTCCAGGAACTCCTCCCGGCGGAACAGGCCGTGGCGGCGGGCCCGGGTGCCCTGAGTTGTCCGGGCAGTTCGACGCCGGACGGACAGTAACCGCGGTGGGCCTGCCGCACAGTGAAACACGCGCCTTTCGACACCGGCAGGAACCGGCGGTACTGCGGCTGGCGGTACGGCCGCTGGACTCGGTGGACCTTCGGGCAGCGGACAGCCTGGGCCCCGCCGTACGCGCACGGGCACAGGGATTCCATCACGAGGAGGACCGCCGTCGTTTCCTTGCCGGACGGCTGGCCGCCCGGTCCCTGGTGGCCGCGTACCTCCAAGCGCCCGAGGACGCGGTGAGCGCAGTGGCGCACTGTCCCGACTGCCTGCACGGCAATGACGGAAGCCACGGGGAGCCGCGCTATTTCATTGCGGGCGAGCCAACCCCGCTCAGGGTCAGTTTCAGCCGTTCCGGGAACTGGCTCGCGGCGGCGCTCGCGCAGACGCGTGTGGGGGTGGACTTGGAGGACTCAGATGCCCGGGCCTTCGCCGATACGGCGGTGGAGGACGTTATGGCCACCGATACGGAAAAGGCGGCCATCGCGGCCGCCGCGGTTTCCAACCGCCCCCGCCTGCGGGCGCAGATCTGGGTACGCAAGGAAGCCCTGCTGAAGGCCTCCGGCCAGGGGCTGCGGGTTGATCCCCGCAATGTGGAAACGGATTTCGGCGAACGGGGGCGCGGAAACGGCGCCGGATTCAGCGGGTTGCGCGCGTACGACGTCGGGCCGGAGCAGCTGGGGCTACCCGCCTCCTTTGCGCTGTCCTACGCCGTGGACGCGAGTATTGCGGACGGGTTGGCTTAGCGGCCCCGCTTGGCGGAACGGGGATCCGGGTGCCGCCGAAGGACGGAGTCCCGCGCGGAAGCGGCGCCACGGGAGACGAGTTTCTCCAACGGCCCCTGTTTCCCCGCACGCTGCCAAATCACCGCGAAGATTACGAATGCGGTGATCTGAAGCCAAAGGGAGATTACCGGGAGGTCGGCCAGTGCCCCGGTGCCGAGGAAAAGCAGATGGGTGCAGTAGAGGGTAAGCGTCATCCGGCCGGGCGCGGACAGGAGGAGCAACGCCTTGCCGGCAAAGCGTGAAACCAGCAGCATGGCGCCGAGCACGGCCGTGGCAACTCCGATGGTGTGCAGCAGGTCGAATGGTGTGGTGCTGTGCGGCGCGGCGATGGACAGCCACCACCAGGAGCTGGTGGGAAGGTACTCCTCGGTGCCCCACACCAGGATGCCCTGGAGGTCGTCTGGACTTAGATCCGGTTCCGATGCCAGCAACCGGTCAAACCCCGGACCGGCGAGCAGTAGCCGGGAGCCGAACCAGGCAGCCGCGGCAAGTGCCGAGCCTGACCCCAGCAGCACCAATTGCACTCTGGGACGGTCCAAGCTCATCCTGCCGATAGCGAGCCCGGCGGCAATGTAGGCCAGCCATGGAATGGCGGGGTAGGTCCCTGTCAGCAAAAGCTGACTCAGGAAGACGCCGGGTTCGGTGAACACAGTGGAGAAGGTGGGGTCGAATCCGGGCGCAGGGAGGTAATCCCGCAGGCCCTGCAACAGGATCGGCCCAAGCAGCGCGAACGCCGCTGCGGCGACGAGCAGTGTCCGGGTCGATACTCCCAGCAGCGGGACTGCCAGCAGGAACATGGCACCGTAGTAGGCCAGGATGATGAAGGCGTCCATGTCCACATAAGCGATGGCGAGGCCAAGGGCGGTAACCAGTCCCGCCCTTGCCGCCACGCTCCTCCGGGCCGCAGCCAGGAAGTGTCCCCCTTCCGTCCTTGCACTTCGGGTGGTGAAGGCCAACGTAACCCCGGCCAGAAGGGCAAAGAGCGCGGCCGCCTTGCCGGCGAACAGCAGCCACGTCAGGGTCGGCTCGACATCTTCACCCGCGGCAGGCAGGAGATGGATCGCCATCATCCCGAAAAGCGCCAGCCCGCGCGCAGCGTCCACTCCTGACAGCCTGGGTCTCGATGTAGCTAAGGAAGACATGCTTTGGATCCCATCGGCAGGTGTTGTCCAGCGCCCCTGTCGAGTGCCGGGGTGGACCACACAACCAACGGCGTCTGTCCGTAACCTATCGGAAACCTAAGCGCAGGCTGTGAAGCACCGGAAGCCGTTTTTACCTGTGCCCTGCTTGCCCGTCCTGACGCGGGATGCCCGAGGAACGGAATCCAGGTCGGGTAGTGGTTCGAGTAGCCGCTGCGGTGGGGGAGTAATTAACCCCGTACTGAATGGACTCCTGCGTGCCCGCGGTACTCATGTGAATCCGCTGGGATTTTCCTAGTCTTCCCTGCATCGCCCCGGCCATCGCCGGGCTCAGGTTGTGGTCCCTCGACCACGGATATGAGATGCACCAGCAGGGAGAACTGCTTTATATGAACACGCCCGAAAACCCGCAAGACGTGGCGGCAGGACCATTAACCACCCGGCACCCGGCCGCCTCCGGCAGCAAGACCGCACCACCCCTTCCCCAGAGGGAACCATCAGTAGCAAACTCCGGTCCCGTTCCCGCAGGATCGGCGGTTCTTCACGGCGGCCGCACACCGGAGCAGCGCACACTGGTCGATATCATCACCGAAACGGTCTCCGCCTATCCGGGCGCACCCGCCATTGATGACGGATCCGTCTCCTTGAGCTACGCCGAACTTCAGCTCCGGGTGCAGGACCTCGCAAGGCGGCTGTGGGCCGGCGGCATCGGTGCAGGAGACCGGGTGGGAATCTATGTCCCCTCCGGGTCCGTGGATCTGTACACAGCTATTCTCGGTGTGCTGTACTCCGGTGCCGCCTATGTCCCCGTGGACACGGACGAACCGGCCGGCCGTGCCGAAACGGTGTGGGCCGAAGGCGGAGTCTGCGCGGTTATTGAAGCAGGGTTGGAGCTGAACCTGCTCCAGGGCGTCCCCAGCGGCGGACACAGCCCCCAGCCGCACCCCGAAGATGATGCGTGGATCATCTTCACCTCCGGTTCCACGGGCAAGCCCAAGGGGGTGGCCGTCACCCACCGCTCAGCGGCTGCCCTGGTGGATGCCGAATCCTCGCTCTACTGCGTCAGTGCCCCGCTTTCGCCGGGGGACCGGGTCCTGGCCGGGCTGTCCGTCAGCTTTGACGCCTCATGTGAGGAGATGTGGCTGGCGTGGGCCCACGGTGCGTGCCTGGTTCCGGCGCCTCGTTCCGTGGTGCGGTCCGGAGCGGACCTCGGCCCCTGGCTCGTCGAACGGAGAATCACTGCCGTTTCAACAGTGCCCACCCTTGCCGCGCACTGGTCCACCGAGACCCTTGACCGCGTGCGGCTGCTGATCTTCGGCGGTGAAGCCTGCCCGGAGGACCTGGTCCGGCGTCTGGCTGCCCCCGGGCGCGAGGTCTGGAACACCTACGGCCCCACTGAAACCACGGTTATTGCCTGCGGCGCACTTTTGGACGGACAGTCCACCGTCCGGATCGGCCTGCCGCTGAACGGGTGGAGCCTCGCCGTCATCGGCGAAGACGGGACCCCCGTGCGCTGGGGGGAAGTGGGCGAACTGGTCATCGGCGGTGTAGGGGTTTCGCGGTACCTCGACCCGAAAAAGGACGCCGAGAAATTCACCCCGCTTCCCGCCCTCGGATGGGAACGGGCCTACTACAGCGGAGACCACGTCCGCGCAGACCAGGAAGGCCTCGTCTTTGTGGGGCGAGTGGATGAGCAGATCAAGCTGGGCGGCCGGCGGGTTGAGCTCGGCGAGATTGACGATGCCCTAAGCCGGCTGCCGGGCGTGGCCGTGGCTTCAGCCGCCGTCCATTCCACCCAGTCCGGAAACCAGGTGCTGGCCGGATATCTGGTCCCGGCGGCCGGCGCCACCCTGGACCTTGGCGCCGCACGGGCCCAGCTGGCCCAGAACCTGCCGGCATCCATCGTCCCGTCGCTGGGGATCGTCGATGAGCTGCCGATGAAGGCCTCGGGGAAAGTTGACCGCAAGGCCCTGCCCTGGCCCCTGCCTGTTATGGAAACCCCAACCGACGTCCGGGTGGAGCTCAACGCCGATCTGCGATGGCTGGGCCAGCGGTGGACCGATCTCCTCGGACCGCTGCCGCTGACCGAGGAAAGCGATTTCTTTGCCCTGGGCGGAGCCAGCCTGGCTGCCGCCCAATTGGTCTCTGCGCTGCGGGAACGTTACCCGAAGGTCTCGGTCGCCGATATCTACGAGCATCCGACGCTGATCACGATGTCCGAGCACTTGGCGTCACTGCGTGATTCAACCCTGGACGTCCGCGAAACCCCCGAATCGCCCTGGTGGCTGGGGCTGGTCCAGGCGCCGCTGATCGTGGCGCTCTACGGGATCACGGGCCTGCGGTACGTCACCGGCATCGCCGTCGTGTGCATGGTGATGTTCCATGTAGTGGGCAGCCCCTGGACCCCGGATCCACCGGTGGTTCCCACCCTTGCGGCCTGGCTGGCCTTGTACAGCCTGCCGGCACGGATGATCGCCGCGGTGGTCTCGTCCAGGTTGCTGCTCCTGGGAATCGGTCCCGGCATTTATCGGCGCGGCGGCAGCACCCACCTGAGGCTGTGGGCTGCTGAGCGGATAGTGACGTACTGCAAGCTCGAGCCCATCATGGGATCCCCGCTGGGCACCTGGTATGCGCGGCAGTTGGGCTGCAACATCGGTGAAGGCGTGCACCTTGACGCCATGCCGCCCGTTACCGGTTTTGCGTCGATAGGTGACGGGTCCTCCATCGAATACGAAGTAGACCTGGCAGGCCACTGGGTTGAAGGCGGGCAGCTCCACATCGGCAGGATCCAGATCGGTGAAGACGTACGGATCGGTGCACGGTCCACGCTGATGGGCGGGGCGAAGGTAGGCCGCGGAGCGGAAACGGAACCGGGCACCCTGGTCTCCGGCGAAATCCCCGCCTTTGAGCTTTGGGCGGGATCCCAGATGCGGAAGACCGGTAGTGCCGGGGCGGGATGGCCAGAGGAAGCAGCGCCTGCCGCTGAATCCCGAAGAGTACGGTTGCTCTACCCGGCATCCCTGGGCGGCATCGCCTTGTTGAATCTCCTTTCCATAGCGCCCGGATCCGCCCTGATGCTGTGGTTGCTGAACGGTGTTTCCTCTTTCACCGACGCGTTGTGGATCCTGGCCGTCTGGGCACCTGTCTTCGTGGTGATTTCCATGCTGATGTTCCTCGTGCTCACCGCCGCCGTGGTCCGCGGTACAGCTCACCTGATGCCGCCGGGCATGCACCCGGCGGACGGTATAACGGGCTGGGCGTCCTGGTTGAGCAACCTGATGCTGAGCCGGTCGCTGATTACGATGTATCCGATCTACGCCAGCGTGCTCACGCCGGTGTGGATGCGGATCCTGGGTGCGAAGGTCGGCCGGCATGTGGAAATCTCCACTATGGAAACCGTGCCGCACCTGACGCGGCTGGAGGACCGGACCTTCCTGGCGGACCATTCCATGATGTCGGCGCGGCGGGTGCGCCAGGGATGGCTGCACCTCGGTCCCGCGAGTGTCGCGGAACAGTCCTTCGTCGGGAACTCGGCGATCGTGGGGCCGGACACACACGTTCCGGGGAACTCCCTGATCGCGGTACTTTCTTCGGCTCCCAGGAATATGCCGGCGGGCACTTCCTGGTTCGGGCGTCCGGCGGTGGAGCTGCCGAGGCCGGTGCAGGTGGGGGACACCGCACGGACCTACGATCCTCCCCGACGCCTGCTGGTTGCCCGAAGCGCGGTTGAAGCCTGCAGGATCCTGCCTGCGGTGATCACGGCCTGGCTGGCCCTGCTGACAGTGTGGGCGCTGGCCGGACTGTATGACGCCTTCGGGTTCCTCACAGCCGTCCTGTGGTCCGGTCCGGTCCTCCTGTTGAGCGGGATCGCCGCAGCGCTTATCGCCGTAATGGCGAAGTGGCTGCTGGTGGGCCGTTTCGAAACTTCGGAGCACCCGCTGTGGAGTTCGTTTGTCTGGCGGAACGAGCTGGCGGACGTGTTTTCCGAAGCCCTGGCCGTTCCCGGATTGGTGCGGATGAGTCTGGGCACCCCGATGCTCAACGCCTGGCTGCGCTGGATGGGTGCGCGGATCGGCCGCAGTGTTTGGTGCGAAACCTGGTGGCTGCCGGAATTCGACCTGATACAGGTGGGCGACGGAGCGAGCATCAACCGCGGCACGGTACTGCAGACCCATCTTTTCCATGACCGGATCATGCGCCTGGACGAAGTAACGCTGGGCGACGGTTCCACGCTGGGACCCAACAGCATCGTGCTGCCGGGCAGCGCCATCGAAGTGGGCGGCACCGTTGGTGGCTGCTCGTTGGTGATGCGCGGGGAAAGCGTCCCCACGAACAGCGCCTGGTGCGGGAACCCGTTGGCACATTGGGGCCAGAGCCGCCCCACGGAACGCCGTGCCCGTCACCGTAAATCGATCGAGTACAAAACTGTAGGAGCAGGATTATGAGTACATCTACGGACAACACAGGGACAACCGTCTCCCGACGGTTCGGCACCGTGCTTACCGCAATGGTCACGCCCATGGACGAGCGCGGCCAACTGGACCAGACCGGCGCCGAGGAGCTGGCCCGATGGCTGCTGCGGACCGGCTGGAATGACGGCGTGGTGGTCAACGGCACCACCGGGGAGTCCTTCGCTACCTCGGACTGGGAAAAAGCGTCAATGATCCACTCGGCCAAGCGGGTCACCGCGGGCACCGAGCGGAGGGTTATCGCCGGAGTGGGCTCCACCGACACACGGCACAGCATCGAGCTGGCCCGGGCTGCGGCGGAACAGAAGGCGGACGGGCTGCTGGTGGTTGCCCCCTACTATTCACGCCCCACGCAAAAAGGCCTGCTGCGCCACTTCGAAGCCATTGCCGACAGCACCGACCTGCCGGTGATGCTTTACGACATCCCCGCCCGCACCGGCGTCGCAATTGCCCCCGAAACCTTGGTGGCGGCCGGCCGCCACCCGAACATCGTTGCGGTGAAGGACGCCAAGGGGGATCTCGTATCCTCCTCCTGGGTCATGAAGCACAGCGAGCTGGTCTATTACTCGGGTGATGACGCACTGAACCTGCCCCTGATGTCCGTTGGCGCTGTCGGTGTCGTCTCGGTGGTCGGCCATGTCGCCGCTGACCGGCTGCGTGCCCTGACGGTCGCGTACCGGCAGGGCCGGGTGGACGACGCGCTGCAGATTCACCGTGACCTGCTGCCGATCTACACCGGTATGTTCCGGTGCCCCGGCGCGGCATCGGCCAAGGCGGCGCTTCGGAAACTGGGGCTGCCCGCCGGCCCCGTCAGGGGACCGCTGACCGACCTGAGCGAAGAGGAGACTGAACTGCTTGTGGCTGACCTCGCCGCCGCGGGATTGCCGACTACGCTTGCGTCCGGCCCCACACTCCCCGAAACTCTGGCACGGGCGCATTGAGCAAAGGGGGAAGCATGAGCGGGTCGGCTCTGGCAGGGGTGGGCAAACGGCGAGTCGCCGGTGTCGATGCTGCCCGGGGAGCGGCGTTGATTGCCATGATGGCGATCCACATCCTGCCCGCCTGGAACGAGGAGTTCGCACCCACGCTCACCTGGCTTCTGTTCGCCGGCCGAGGAGCCGCCCTTTTTGCACTGCTTGCCGGGATATCGCTGGCCTTTATGTCAGGCGGCAAGCACCCGCCGCGGGGACGGGAGATGGCTGCCGTCCGATACGGGCTTGCGGTGCGCGCTGCCCTCATCACCGTCATCGGGCTGTTGCTCGGCTACCTCGCCATCAACGCCCAGGTGATCCTCGTCTATTACGGCGTGATGTTCCTGCTCGCCCTTCCACTGCTCGGGCTGCGGGTGCGGACCCTGCTGGTTCTTGCTGCAGGTATCGCTGCCGCCGGCCCCGTCCTGATGCACGCCACCAGGGATCTGCTGCCGGATATGAACGGTGTGGAACCCAGCTTCTCCACGCTCGTCGAAGCCCCCGGCGGTGTCCTTGGCCAGGTCCTTCTCTCCGGCACGTATCCCGCACTGCCGTGGATGGCGTACGTCTGCGTCGGTTTGGCTATCGGTCGGCTGGACCTGGCCGAGCGGGGGGTGCAGATTCGGCTGCTGGTGGCCGGCATCGGCCTTGCCCTTGCAACAGCAGTCCTTTCCGCCCTCATCCTTGGCCCCTTCGGCGGGCGGCAACAACTGGTCGACGCGACGTCGGTATGGTCTTCGGCCCCCGAGGGCACCGTTGAGGAGATACTGATCTGGGGGCCGGACCCGGTGATGCCGACAGATTCGTGGTGGTGGCTTGCCTCCTTGGCCCCCTATTCCAGTACGCCGTTGGTGCTGGCCAACACCATCGGCATCTCGGCGGCGTTCCTGGCGGGGCTGCTGCTGCTGGGGCGGGCCAGCGGGCGGCTCCTGCAGCCCTTGGCTCTGTTGGGAAAGATGACCCTGACCCTGTACTCTCTGCACCTGATACTCCTGGCCACCGGGCTGCTCGCGGACCAGCCAGTGCCGGCAATGATTCTCCAGTTGGTCATCCTCTCGGCCTTCGCCGCCATCTGGCTGCGGTACGCCGCCCAGGGGCCGCTGGAAAAGGGTGTTGCCGAAGCCTCGAAGTGGGCGCGGAACAAATACCTGGAGCGCACCGGAGGTCAGCGGAAGAGCCTGACGTCGCCGACAAGGCCGGATCCAGCGGCTGCGGGAACCCAGGCTGAGCCGCTTGCACCGTCGTCGTCGGCACCGCGCGCGGTGGCCTACCCACCTGCCCCGCCCTATCCGCCGGCTCCGCCGGAGCCGGAAGGCCGGGCCCGTCACCGGGCCCGTCAGCGCAGTTGATGCTGTTGAGTCGTGCACGCCGTCTCGGGCTTGCGGCAGCTTCGGTGCTGCTTGCTGCCCTTTTGCTGCATCCTCTCCCGGCCGCCGGCGCGGAGCAGGAGCACGACCCGTGTGCGAGGCTCAACGCGGGCGAAGTCCGCTACTCCGTCCATAAAGCCAAGCGCGTCACTTTCGCGACGGCTGAAAAGTACGGAGCTGCGGAAACCCGCCTCACCGGCTGTGTTTTCGAGGACGGGGGCTATGTGCAGGAATGGCAGTCCTGGGGCTTCAGCGGCCGCAACGGCTTTGCACCCCCGGGCAGCATGTGGGAAAACACCTTGTATTCACCGACCGGGTCCTTCAGCTTCACCGAGGCGCTCGGACGCAGCAACCCGGGCACTGAACTGGAATATCACGAGCTGAATCCCTCCTCCCGGTGGGGCGGGCAGCACGGGGAGACCTATAACCAGTACTTCGAAGGGGAAGGCGCAGGAGCAGACGAGAATCTTTGGCGGTACATGGAGCAGGGCCTCTATGAGCAGGCAGCAGTGATCAATTGGAACCGCCCGCCGGATATGCCGACCCGGCAGGGTGCCTCCTTCGCGATTTTCTTCCATGCCGGGTACGCACCAACGTGGGGATGCATTTCCACGGACCTGGCCACGGTCACACGCTTGCTGCGCAGGGCCGTCCCGGGCGACCGCATCGTTATGGGGACCGTGGAAGACGTTTTCACGGCGTCCACTGCCGCCTCCGAAGCTGCCGCCGCTGCGGCCCGTGCAGAAGAGAAGGCAGCGGCAGTCGAGCACAGGCTGGAGACGCTGACCGGCACGCTGACGACCCTCGGCGTACTGGCGGCGCTGGGGCTGCTGATCCGGCTGGCGCTCAAAAGGGCCGGGCGTCGGCGGAAGCCGCCGGGCTCTCCGCCCAGCGCCGGCACATTCGCCAAGACGGCGGCGTCGGACCGCCAGAGTGCGGCAAGACCACGGACCCATACGGGGTGGTCCCCGCCGGCGGAAGCCCCTCCGGCAGGCGCGTCCCGGCAGCTGGAGCGGACACGGGACCGGCCGCTCGACCGGCCGCTCGACCGGCCGGTGGACAGTGAGCGCGAAGGGAAACCGCGGGAGGACGTTTCTTCACACAATCCCTGATGCGTTTGCGGTGTCGCTTAGAGTTTAAGCGTGAACGAAACACCTGCCGGCGACGGGACGGCCTGGACGGACCCCGACGCAGCCGACGAGGGCAGGTTGCTGTACGAGGAACGGGCGGCCCTGCTCCCCGGGTTGTGGATGCCCCCGGCACCCGATTGGGAGGACCTGCCCGAAGCGGACCGGCAGCGGTGGCGCCAATACGCCCGGGACGCTGAAAACTAAGGCCGGTTCCCGGAGCTACCCGTGGCGAAAACGCCGCACCGTGTCAGGATGTCCGCCATGCGGCAGACCGGATCCCACCATCAACACCCGCACCACGCGCCCGACCCCTACACTCCCGCGACAGGCTCCACGGACCTGAGCATCAGCGAGTATGACCTGACACTGGATTACGACGTCGGCCCCAACCGGCTGAAGGGGCAGGCGCGCCTCGCCGGCTCGGCCCTGGTCGACATTGAACAGCTCACCCTGGACCTGGACCGGCCGATGCGGGTGGAAGAAGTCCTGCTTTGGTGCGCCGGAACTCCGGTGGACGTCCGTTCCTTCCGCCAGCGACGCGGCAAACTGGCGATAACGCCCAGTCGGGAGCTGAAGGCCGGTGACACCTTTCGGCTGGGCATCCGGTACCGGGGCAAACCGCGTGCGGGCAACGGCCTGTGGGGGGACATCGGCTGGGAGGAATTGACCGACGGCGCCCTCGTTGCCGGACAGCCGACCGGGGCTTCGTCCTGGTTTCCCTGCAACGACCTGCCTGCGGACAAAGCACGGTATCGGATCAGCGTGACGGTGGAGTCCGGCTACCGGGTGACGTGCAACGGAGAGCTGGTCTCCCACGAAGACCGCCGCGGCCGGGAGACCTGGGTCTTCGAACAACCCGAACCCATGTCCAGCTACTTGGCGACGGTCCAGATTGGGCGGTACGAGTGCCTGGACCTGCCCGGCGCGGTACCGCAGTCCGTCGTCGTGCCCCCGTCCCTGACCGACCGCGCGAGTGCCGCGCTGTCCCGGCAGGATTCCATGATGACCCTGTTTACCTCCCGGTTCGGGCCCTACCCCTTCGGCCGGTACACGGTGGTGGTGACCGACGACGAGTTGGAGATCCCTTTGGAGGCGCAGTCGGTGTCGGTCTTCGGATGCAACCACCTGGGTTCGGGTTCGGCGTCTTTGGTGGCCCACGAACTTGCGCATCAGTGGTTCGGCAATTCGGTCACGGCGGGCAGTTGGCGGGATATCTGGCTGCACGAGGGTTTCGCAACCTACGCGGAGTGGCTGTGGGCGGAGGCGGCCGACGGCGCCAGCAGCGACCAGCGGGCCGCGGCGGACCTGGAGTGGCTGCAGCACCAGCGGCAGGACCTGCAGCTGGCAGATCCCGGGCCGGCAGCCATGTTCGATGAACGGGTTTACCGGCGCGGAGCGTTGACGCTGCACGTCCTGCGGCGCAGCGCCGGTGACGGGATCTTCTTCGAGCTGCTGCAGGAGTGGACGCAGAAGTACCGGCACGCTTGTGCCGGTACTTCTGACTTTTTGGACCTTGCCGACAAGGCATATGCCGCCGCCGGTGTCTCGGCCAACGGGCTGCTGGGGCCGTGGCTGTTCGAACCCACGGTCCCGTCAGCCGTCTTCAGGGCCTAGCAGCCGTCAGGTCCGCAGGCAGGTCCATCCGCGGATTTCGGCGTCAGGTGAACCAGCGGGTGCGATTCCTGCCAGGCCTGTTCCAGGGCGGAGGCAAACAAGTCGGCAGGCTGCGCACCGGAAATGCCGTATTTGTCATCGAGCACGAAGAACGGGACTCCGCTGATCCCCAGGGAGCGTGCCTGGGCAATGTCGGTGCGAACGGCATCGGCGTATTCGTCACTGGCCAGCACGGCCTTCACCCGGTCCGCGGGCAGTCCGATACCGGTGCCGATTTCCAGCAGGTCGTCAGCGGAGCCGATGTTCATGCCCTTTTCGAAGTGGGCCGAAAGCAGTGCTTCCTTGGCGGCGTCGGCGGTCTTGAGCCCGCCTTCCGCCTTGGCCAGGTGGATCAGGCGGTGGGCGGAGAAGCTGTTGGCCACCACGAGGGAGTCGTAGTCATAGGACAGTCCCTCGCCGGCGGCCTGGACGGTTACCTGATCCAGCATTCCGGCGAGCTGTTCGGGGTCGATGCCCTTGCGCTCGCTGAGGTACTCGACTTCGGTGCCGTCAAAGTGGTCCGGCAGGGACGGGTCGAGCTGGAAACTGTGCCAGTGGACTTCCACCTCGTCCCGATGCGGGAAACGGGCGAGGGCTGTCTCGAAGCGGCGCTTGCCGATGTAGCACCACGGGCAGGCAATGTCGGACCAGATATCAATCTTCATATCGGGTGCAACGCGCCAAGGGCCGGGAGCCATTCCCGCAGTGCTCAACGAATCGAACATCTGCGGTAATGATTCCCGGCCCTTGCTGAAGCGGATACTGAAGCGGTATCCGCCTCGCCGCCCCCAAGCGGCTATGCCGTGGCCAGCTCCTGCGATTCATGCAGGAAGCGGGCGTAGGCAGGCACGGTGAGGAAGGTGGGGAAATGTTCCCCGCAGGCAACTTCCTCAAAGAGTTCGCGGGCGTCGTCGAAGCGGTCGCCCTCGAAGCGTTGCAGGTTCGTGAACTCCTCGTCGAGCAGTTCCTCCACCCACTGGTGGGTCACGACGTCGCCCTCGTCGGTCACGGCGGAGCTGTGGATCCACTGCCAGATCTGCGACCGGGAGATTTCCGCGGTGGCGGCGTCTTCCATCAGGTTGTTGATGGCGGCCGCACCGTTGCCCCGCAGCCAGGACTCGATGTAGCGGATGCCCACCTCGATGTTGCTGCGGATGCCGGCCTCGGTGATGACGCCGGGCGTGGAAGCGATGTCCAGCAGTGCCTTGTCGTTGGGCACCACGTCTTCGCGGGTCTTCTCCAGCTGGTTGGGACGGTCGCCGAGCACCCCGTCGAACACCTCCATGGCCACGGGGACCAGGTCCGGGTGCGCCACCCAGGATCCGTCGAAACCGTCGCCGGCCTCGCGGGTCTTGTCGGCGCGCACCTTCTCCATGGCGACGTCGTTGGCTGCGGCGTCCTTGCGGTTCGGGATGAAGGCAGCCATGCCGCCGATGGCGTGGGCGCCGCGGCGGTGGCAGGCCCGGACCAGCTGCTCGGTGTAGGCACGCATGAACGGTGCGGTCATGGTGACCATGTTGCGGTCCGGCAGCACGAACCGGGGTCCGCGGGTCCGGAAGTTCTTGATGACCGAGAAGATGTAGTCCCAGCGGCCGGCATTCAGGCCTGCAGCGTGGTCCCGCAGTTCGTAGAGGATTTCCTCCATCTCGAACGCGGCGGTGATGGTTTCAATCAGGACCGTGGCGCGGATGGTTCCCTGCGGGATGCCGAGCAGGTCCTGGGCCAGGACAAAGATGTCATTCCAGAGCCGTGCCTCGAGGTGGTTTTCAATCTTCGGCAGGTAGAAGTAGGGGCCGCGGCCCTGGGAGATCAGGCGCTGGGCGTTGTGGAAGAAGTACAGCCCGAAGTCTACGAGGCCGCCGGCGATCGGGGTGTTGTCCACCAGCATGTGCTTTTCCGGCAGGTGCCAGCCGCGGGGGCGGACCACGATGGTGGGCAGCTCGGTGAGTGAGGCACCCTGCACCCGGTATTCCTTGCCCTCCGGGGACGTGAAGTCTATCCGGCGGTCCAGTGCGTCGCGCAGGTTCAACTGGCCGTTGATGACGTTGGACCACGACGGCGTGGAGGAGTCCTCCATGTCGGCCAGCCATACCTTCGCACCGGAGTTCAGGGCGTTGATGGTCATCTTCCGGTCCACCGGGCCGGTGATTTCCACCCGCCGGTCTTCCAGCCCCGGTGCCGTGGGGGCCACCTGCCAGGTGTCGTCCTCGCGGATGTTCCGGGTTTCGGGCAGGAACGTCGGGTCCGCACCGTTGGAAATCTGCGTCCGGCGGGCCTGGCGCTGCTGAAGGAGTTCCTGCCGGCGGGTGGCCGTGGCCCGGTGCAGCGCCTTGACGAAGTCCAACGCCTGCGGGGTGAGGATTTCCTCCTGCCGCCGCACTGCGGGAGCGGTGAGGGAAATGCCGTTCAGGGTGATCGGGTCATTCATGGCGTTCTCCTTGTGGTCTTTCAAAACTGTGGCGGTGTTGCCGCGGGGGCGCCGCTGCGGATGCAGCCGGCGCCCCCGCGGTACCGGGGTTTAGTGGAACTGGCTGGACTCCGTGGAGCCGGCCAGGGCCAGGGTGCTGCCTTCGGGGTTCAGTGCCGTGGCGATGGCGTCGAAGTAGCCGGTGCCGACCTCACGCTGGTGCTTGGTGGCGGTGTAGCCGCGGGATTCGGAGCCGAACTCCTTTTCCTGCAGTTCCACGTAGGCGCTCATGCCGGAGCGGGCGTAGCCGTGCGCCAGGTCGAACATGGAGTAGTTCAGGGCGTGGAAGCCGGCCAGGGTGATGAACTGGAACTTGAAGCCCATGGCGCCGAGTTCGCGCTGGAACTTGGCGATGGTCTCGTCGTCCAGGTGCTTCTTCCAGTTGAAGGACGGCGAGCAGTTGTACGCCAGCATCTGGTCGGGGAATTCGGACCGCACGGACTCGGCGAACTTACGGGCCATCTCCAGGTCCGGCGTGCCGGTTTCCATCCAGATCAGGTCCGAGTACGGGGCGTAGGCCTTGGCCCGGGCGATGCAGGGCTCAATGCCGTTGCGCACCTTGTAGAAGCCTTCCGCGGTGCGCTCGCCGGTGATGAACTCCTGGTCCCGCTCGTCGACGTCGGAAGTGATGAGCGTGGCTGCCTCGGCGTCGGTGCGGGCAATCACCACGGTGGGCGTGCCGGCGACGTCGGCCGCGAGACGGGCGGCGTTCAGGGTGCGGATGTGCTGGCCGGTGGGGATGAGGACCTTGCCGCCGAGGTGGCCGCACTTCTTCTCCGAGGCAAGCTGGTCTTCCCAGTGAACGCCAGAGGCGCCCGAGGTGATCATGGCCTTCATCAGTTCGTAGGCGTTCAGCGGGCCGCCGAAGCCGGCCTCGGCGTCAGCCACGATCGGCACCAGGTAGTCCTCGACGCTCTGGATGCCTTCGGCGAATTCGATCTGGTCGGCGCGCAGCAGGGCGTTGTTGATGCGGCGGACCACGGTGGGAACCGAGTTGGCCGGGTAGAGGGACTGGTCCGGGTAGGTGTGGCCGGAGTTGTTCGCATCGGCGGCAACCTGCCAGCCGGAGAGGTAAATGGCCTTGAGCCCGGCCTTGACCTGCTGGACGGCCTGGTTGCCGGTGAGGGCGCCCAGGGCGTTGGTGTAGCCGTCATCGCCGGCGTTCCGCAGCTGGTCCCAGAGCTTTTCGGAACCGCGGCGGGCCAGCGTGTGCTCTTCCTGGACGCGGCCGCGCAGCTTGACGACGTCGTCGGCGGTGTAGTCGCGCTCGATGCCGTCCCAGCGGGGGTTGGTCTCCCAGTCGGAAGTGAGCTGTTCTGCTGTGGGGGCGGTGAACTGGTCCTGGCTCATGCTTGTATCTCCTTGAATTCATTCATTCAAACCGGTCCGCTTCAAACCGGAATTTCCTGCTGTGAACTAAGCCTGTGCCAACAACAAGCCCTCTTCTAGGGGTTTTCTATGGAAAGAAATGCGATTCTTCGCGTAATCTGAAAATGTGACGCCTACTACATGGAACAGACCCGCTCCTGACTCTCCGAAGGGCGGATTGGGGCCCGACGCCGAGCGCACGCTGGACGTGATTAGCCTCGGCCGCCGCGTGCGGCACCTGCGCAAGGCCAAGGGCATGACGCTCGATGACCTGGGTGCCGCCGTCGGAACCGTGGCGTCCCAGCTGTCCCTGATCGAGAACGGCAAGCGGGAGCCGAAGCTCGGCATGATGCAGGCGCTGGCCGCTGCGCTGGATGTCAGCATCGATTCCCTGCTGGGCTCGGAGCCGCCCAGCCGGCGTGCCGCGCTCGAAATCGAACTCGAGCGGGCGCAGCGCGGCCCGCTCTATGCTTCCCTGGGCCTGCCGAAGGTGCGGATCGGTTCGCGGCTGCCCATCGACGTCCTGGAATCCCTGGTGGGGCTGCAGGCCGAGCTCGAGCGCCGGCTCAACGAGCAGGTGGCCACCCCGGAGGAGGCCCGCCGGGCCAACGGCGAACTGCGGGCCATGATGCGTGAGCGCAACAACTACTTCCCCGAATACGAGGCCGAGGCGCAGAAGGTGCTGGATTCGGTGGGGCACACGTCCGGTCCGCTGTCCCAGCATGTGATCGCCGATATTGCGGCTCATCTGGGTTTCAGCCTGCACCACGTCAACGACCTGCCGCACTCCACGCGCTCCGTCACCGACCTGAAGAACCGGCGCATCTACCTGACCCAGTCACAGCGTTCGGACCACGATCCGCGGTCGGTGCTGCTGCAGGCGCTGGGGCACTACGTGCTTCAGCACCAGACGCCCAGCAGCTACGGGGAATTCCTGGGCCAGCGGGTGGCCACGAACTACTTCGCCGCCGCGCTGCTGCTGCCGGAGAAAGCCACGGTGGAGTTCCTGCAGCGGGCCAAGGCTGCCAAGGAGATTGCCGTGGAGGACATCCGTGATGCCTTCGCGGTGTCCTATGAAACTGCTGCGCACCGGTTCACTAATCTCGCCACCGAGCATTTGGGGATTCCCACCCATTTCCAGAAGGTGCACGAGAGCGGCATTGTCTACAAGGCATATGAGAACGACGGCGTGACGTTCCCTGCGGACCACACGGGCGCCATTGAGGGCCAGCCGATCTGCCGGTACTGGACCTCTCGGGAGGTCTTTTCCGTGCCGGACCAGTTCAGTGCGTTCAACCAGTACACCGACACTCCGGCCGGCACCTACTGGTGCACGGCACGTACGGAACGGGGTTCGGCCGGGAAGTTTTCGCTCAGCATCGGGGTGCCGTACCAGCACGTGAAGTGGTTCCGGGGCCGGGACACCACCGAACGTTCCAAATCCCGCTGTCCCGATCCGGACTGCTGCCGCACCCCGCCGGGGGAGCTGGCGTCCGAGTGGTCCGGCTTTGCCTGGCCCAGCGCACGGGCACATTCGCACCTGCTGGCTGCCCTGCCGCCCGGCGCGTTCCCCGGCGTGGACGAGACCGAGGTGTATTCCTTCCTGCAGGCGCATTCGGAGGGGTAGCGCCACCACGGGGGCATGTCACAGACGCAGCGGCTGTTTCGTCATCTCTGATGTAGGTATTTCCTCATCAAGGAGCAGACGATGAACCTCATACTGTGGATTGCCACCGGGATGCTGGCGGCTGTAGCCCTGGCCAGCGGACTGCTCAAGCTATGCGTTCCAAAGGCCAAACTCGCTGCGGCCAAGGGAGGGGGATGGGCTGCCGATGTCAGTGGCGGATTCGTCAAGACCCTTGGTGTCCTCGAAGTCATGGCTGCGGCGGGCCTGATCCTGCCTGCTGTCTCCGGGGTTGCCCCCTTTCTGGTGCCGGTGACCGCTATCTGCTGGGTCCTGCTGATGATCGGCGCGATGATCACGCACGGCCGGCGCAGCGAGGCCCCGTTGATGCTGGTCAACCTGGTGTATTTGGCACTGGCCGCCTTCATCGCGTGGGGCCGGCTGGGTCCCGAGCGTTTTGTTGCGTGAGCGGTCCCGGGACTCCTGCGGGGCTTGAAACTCGTTGACCCATCGCGGAGGGTGGTGGTCACCCCAGCGATGCCGCCCGGCTGCGGGCGGCATCGCTCATGGAAAGAGGTACCCCGGTGGGCCGGACCGAAGAGTTCCTGGCGTTGCGGCCGCTGCTGTTCTCGATCGCCTATCGCATTCTGGGCAGCGTGAGCGAGGCAGAGGACGTGCTGCAGAATACCTGGCTGCGGTACGAGGCTTACCCCGGGGAGCCCCGCTCTCCGAAGTCCTTCCTCTCCACCGCGGTGACCCGGAGCTCGATCGACGTGCTGCGTTCGGCGCGGGTCCAGCGGGAGGAATACGTCGGCACCTGGTTCCCCGAACCGCTGGTCGACGATCCATATGAGGATCCGGCCCGGGCCGCTGAGCTTGCCGATTCGGTGTCACTGGCGGCGCTGCTGTTGCTGGAACGCCTCAGCCCGCTGGAACGGGCGGTCTTCGTCCTGCGGGAGGTCTTCGACTTCGGCTACCCAGAGGTCGCCTCCGCGGTCGGGCGGTCGGAGGCCGCCTGCCGCCAGCTGGCGGTGCGGGCACGGGACCACATGGCAGCAGGCAGGACACGTTTCGCGGCGGACCGAACCGAGCATTCCGAACTGGCGGCGAGGTTCTTCGACGCCCTCCGTGACGGTGACATCGCCGGCCTGCAGAAAGTGCTCGCCTCTGACGTGTCGATGGTCGGCGACGGCGGCGGCAACGCCCCGCAGTTGGCTCGCCCGATTATCGGCGCCGCAAACGTGGCCCGTCTGCTGGCCGCAGTTTTCCCCCGCATGGTCCGGCTGGACATCACCATCGAGCAGCACGAAATCAATCGGCAACCCGGCGCGATAGTCCGTGACCGGGACGGGCGGGTGCTGACCACGGTGGTGCTTGACATGCTCGATGGGCGGATCCAAGCGATCCGCTCGGTCATCAATCCCGACAAGCTACGGCATCTGGGAGCAGTAGCGGACGCCTGGGAACTCAACCGTGAAGTAAGAGCACTGGGGAACTGAGCCAGCAGCGGGGTTGGACTGCCGGCCCGGTACGGGATAAGCGCTGGTTCAGGGTTTTGGTTTCGCCTAGGGTGTTGGCATGCCCGAGATGCCTGAAGTGCAGGGACTGGTCGATTACCTGCGGTCAAAGCTGCTCCCGCCCGATGCCCCCGCACTGGTGATCGACAACGTCGAAGTGCTGTCCTTTCCCGTGCTGAAAACCGCTGCGGTGCCGCTGGAGGAGCTCTACGCAGGCCCGGTGTCCGACGTCGAACGCCGGGGAAAGTTCCTGGTCGTCACCGCCGGGGGAGTGCATTTGGTGATGCACCTGGCCAAGGCGGGCTGGCTGCGCTGGTCCGATGCGTTGAAGCCGGGACGGCTGCGACCGGGCCGGGGAGCGATGGCGCTGCGGGTGCGTTTCGCAACGGAGGACGGCTCGGCGCAACCGGGCTTTGACCTCACGGAAGCTGGGACTCGGAAGTCGCTGGCGGTCTACGTTGTCCGGGACCTCGCGGACGTCCCCGGGATTGCCCGGCTGGGGCCGGAAGCGCTCGACGTCGGCCCGGCGGCTTTCGAGGAGCTGGTCGGCTCCCATCACGGCCAGATCAAGGGTCTGCTGCGGGACCAATCAGCCATCGCGGGGATCGGCAATGCCTACAGCGACGAGATTCTGCATGCAGCACATCTGTCTCCGTTTGCCATCGGCGCCAAGCTCGGACCGGGCGAGGTCCAACGGTTGTTCGAAGCCATGGGTGCCGTCCTGGAATCTGCAATCGAGAATGCGTCCGGGCGTCCCGCCGCGGAATTAAAGGACTCCAAGCGGCAGGCCATGCGGGTGCATGCGCGGACCGGTGAGCCCTGCCCGGTGTGCGGGGACACCGTCCGGGAGGTGGCCTTCGCGGATTCCTCCCTGCAGTACTGCCCCACCTGCCAGACCGGCGGCAAGCTGCTGGCGGACCGGAGGATGTCCCGGCTGCTGAAGTAGCTTCGCGGCCGGGCTTCCGGCAGAAAAACAGCGGGCCCCGGATTTCTCCGGGGCCCGCTGTTTTTATGTTGTGCTGTTTATCTTGCCGGTGTGTTTCGGTGCCAGGCCCCTACGGGCTTAGCGGCAACCACCGTTGTTTTCCGTGTAGGTGTCCAGGCGGTGAATGAACGCCGCCATGGCCTCGCGGGAAACGTTCTCACCCGGGTGGTAGCTGCTGTCCGGGTAACCGGTAGACACTCCGGATGCCTTCATCCAGGAGATCTCCCGGTGGAACTGGTCGTTGGTCGGAACGTCCGTGAAGGAAGCCGTGCCCGGAGCTTGGTAGCCCTCGGCGGCGTCGATCCCGCACTTCTCCCCGGCAAACCGGTTCATGAAGGCAGCCATCGCGTCACGCTTGACCGGTGCCACCGGGCGGAAGGTGCCGTCCGGGTAACCGGTAGTGATGCCCGATTCGGCCAGCCACGAGATCTCCTTGTAGAACTGCGTGCTCGGCGTGACGTCCGTGAACGGCGACACGTCCGGCGCGTCGTAGTTCGGCGAACCCGCGAGACGGTACAGGAACGCCGCCATTGCATCGCGGTTGATGGAACCGGCCGGACGGTAGGTGCCGTCCTCGTAGCCGGTGGTCAGCCCCTGGTCAGCCATCCAGTTGATGTCCGATTCGAACATGGTGCCCGGAACATCCGGGAACCGCAGCGGAGCAACTTCCACCTGAGTGACCTGGTCCTTGACGCCCTCGGCGTTGTGGTGGTGCAGGAACAGTGCCTTGGCGCCCGTGGTGCTGGCCTGACGGTTGACCGTAAGGGTTGCGCCGTCCTCTTCCGCGTAGACGAAGGCAGCAGGGCTGTTGCTCTGGAACCAAACGGCCGGCTGGCTGAGGTTGAACGGAATCCATGCGGTGGTGTCAACCGGAACCCGCTCGCCGGACTCATCCACGTTGATGGCGTTGGTGGTGGAGATGCGGTACTGGATCGGTTGTGACTTCGTGAGATCCAGGCCAAGGGAACCGGCCGGAATCGGCAGGGTCATCACGTTGGTGTCGAAGACATTGCTGTCGACGTTGCCCACGGTACCGTTCACCGGGTAGGAACCCGGGAGCGGGGTGCCCAGCACGAGCCCTCCGTCCGCATCGACGCCCGTCACCGGAGCAATGCGGAAGACGCTCTGGTCAAGACCCGTGATCCGGGTGGTGACGGCCACGAAGTTGGGTACACCGTCGGAGTTGGTATCCAGCTCGACCAGGATCGTGCTGTTACCGCTGATCGTGGCCCAGTTTTCCCAGGTGCTCAATCCGATGTTCAGGACAGCCGCGTTCAGGTTGGTGCTCCCTGCAGCAGTCAGTGCCGGAACGTTGGACGAAGCACCGACGTTGCGCAGGTCCAGGCCGTAGAGGGAATCCAGCGCAAGATCGCTCCTGCGCGGGCTTTCCTCGCCCAGCACCAGCGGCGTCATCATCGAAACATAAGCCTCGGTGCCTTCGCCCTGGGCCAGTCCGCGACCGGTGAAGGTGACGGACGTAGCCAGGTCTGCCGCGCCGGCAAACGAGATCTTGGAGCTTGCCTGCATGTCGGACGTCGGCTTCGGTGCGGAGTAGACCGGCACCCGCAGGGCCGGCGATCCTTCGCTCGTCAGTTGGATGCGGCCCGATTCTTCGGCGATGTACTGGCGCGCGGTGGCGCCAGTGCCCTGGGTCCGCTCGGCCGCCGGGTCGATCCGCTTTGCCAGCGCGGTGGGATCCGCAATGCTCAGCGTGACCGGGATGGTGGCAGTAGCGTTGGCGGGAACCTGCACGGGTGCAGTGCTGACGCTGATGCTGACGCCGGGCATGTCGGTTGCGGGCAGGTACTCGGGCGTGTACGTCTTCGGTGAATCGCCCTTGTTCTCGACCGTGATGGTGCGCGTGATCTCGACCGGCTCGGCTCCGACTTCCAGGACGCCGAAGTTCATGGACGTCAGGCGCGGGTTGTCTGCGTCGTAGGCCAGGACCTTCGTGTTCAGGGCGTCCAGGGCGTCAACGCGTCCGGATCCAACGCGGTTCGGCGCATGGACTACGCCTTCACCGGCGAATACGTCGTGGGTCGCCGTGTTCATGATGATCGACTTGACCTCGTACGGGTTGTAATCCGTCGCGCCCACAACGAGTGCGGCAATACCCGCTACGTTCGGGGCAGCCATCGAGGTGCCGGATTTGATGGAGGCGCCGGTGCCGGTGCCAACCTGGGCGGACTTGATCTGCGTTCCCGGGGCGGCGACGTCGGGCTTGATCACGCCGTTGGAGCCGTGGACGCCGCGCGAGGAGCTGGCGTTCAGGGTGTCCAGCGCGCCGGACTGTCCGGTCACGCTGCCCACCAGCTCGGGAGCGAGCTGAATCTGCAGGGTCCCGGCCTCGGCGGCCGGCCGCAGCTGCTCGCTGGATTCGCGGGTGAACTGGAAGCCGGGGATCGTAGCGTTTCCGGCAATACCGGCCGAGAAGCCGTTCAGGGTGGAGTCAAGGACGACGCCGGCGTAGCCGGCGGCTGCGGCGTTGTTCCAGCGGACGGCCGAACCGCATTCGCGCGTGGCGGAGTTGTCATCCCAGGTCAGCCAGACCCATTTGCCCGCATTGGCGCCCGCGGGTTCCAGTGCGGCGCAGCCGTCGGAGTTGCCGCCCTGCGGCGCCATCACCACGGTGCCCGTCCGAGCGGCCTCGGAGGCGGAGGCGTAGTCGAAGCTGGAGGTGTACTGGCCCTTGCCGGTTCCGGCAGTCGGAGCCAGGACACGTGCAGCGTCCAGGGTGGTCTGGGACCCGACGCTGTTCGCCACGGTCAGTGCAGTCTCGGCGCTGCCGGGGGAGCCGCCGATATCGTAGATGTCGCCGGAGTTGCCCGAGGACACGACCGAGAGGATGCCCTGGGCCGTGAGCGCATTGACAATGTCGTTTTCGGGATCGTCATAGGCGGGGAAAGCGGAACCCAGGGACATGTTCACAACCTGGGCGCGGTCGCTGAAGTCGCCGTCATCGTTCGGGTCCAGGACGTAGTCCAGGGCCTGGCCGACAACCTCGGAGGAGCCGACGCAGCCGAAGACACGGACGCTGACGAGCTTGGCGTTCGGTGCGGTGCCCGGGCCGATGCCCATGGCGTTCACCTGGTCGCCGGTGAGCGTGGAGTAGTCCCCGCTGAACGTGGTTCCGTCAGCGTTGGTGCCGTAGCCCGCTGCCGTTCCCGCAACGTGGGTGCCGTGGCTCCCGCAGTCCAGGGGGTTGGCGTCCGGGACAGGGATGGGGCTGTACGTGGCGGGGTCGGTGGGATCCGCGTTGTAGGCGTCACCGACGAGGTCCCAGCCGCCGGCGAACTTGGCCGGATCGTAAAGGCCCAAGTTTGCTGCCGGGATAGTGGGCGAAGCCTGCGCCGCCGCAAACGCTTCGGGGGTGCCCGGGCCGCCGAAGTCCGAGTGCGTGTAGTCCAGGCCGGTGTCGAGGACGGCAATGGTGACGCCCTCACCGGTCTGGGACCGCTGCACCCAGGAATCCACGGCACGGACGTCAATATCCCCGCCCTTGTTGTCAAAGGTCTTGGGAACGATGCCGGTGATCTTGACGACGTCGCCGCGTGCTGCCAGCGCCCTGATTGCCTCAGCGTCGCCGTTGATGGCAACACCCGGGATGGTGTTGGTGGTGGTGTAAAGAATGGATGAGGAAGCGGCCTGGGCAACTTCTTCGGCCTTCGTCTCGATGCCGCTGCGGATTTCCTGCACCTGGCCGGACTTGTTCAGCGGTTCGGCGAGTCCTTCGAGTACTTCCACGGGCTGGGTCTGTTCATAGGCGCCTTTGCCGCTGAACTGTACGAAAACCGAGACCGGGCCCTGCTTGGTTTCGAGATCCGGTGAAACCTTGAAATCAGGCGTAACCGTTTCGATTCCCCGAATGGTCGGTTCCTCGTTTGCGGTCCCCTCAGTGGCCGCAGCCGGTGCCCACATGCTGGAGGCGAGGGCAAAGCCTGCGACTGTTGCCAGCGCTGCCTTTCCTGCTCTCCGGTGGTTTGGATTGTTCATACTTCTCCCTCAAAAGAGGCCGCCGGGGCCAGGGACAAGTACGGCAGTGAGTTCCGCAGAGTGACCGAGACCGGCGAACCTGGCAAAATGGATAGGCAGATCCGGTGCCTCAGAATGCAGTGACCCCCAAAGAAGCGACCCCGAACGCTGCAGCACTGCTAGTAGAGTCATCCCTCCGGGGAAGGATGTCAACGGTGTTACCAGTGTTACTGGCGGGTGATTTGTGACGGGTCGGGTGCTTACGCCTTCTTGGTAAGGTGAGCTGAACGTTCGTCCAAAGCTGGGAGCCACGTGGTTTTAGATTCTGCCTCCGTCGGGATTGTTGTCAGGACGCGGAATCGGCCGCTGTTTCTGGCCCGGGCCCTGGAGAATATCTTCGGCCAGAACTTCAGTGATTTCACTGTGGTCGTGGTTAACGACGGCGGCGCCCCGGCCGACGTCGAGCAAGTAGTTTCCGCTGTCCCGGGTGAGTACCGGGAACGTATTACCGTGCTTCACCGGCCTGAGAGCCGAGGCATGGAAGCTGCCTCCAACGCGGGTATCCGGGCCTGCTCAAGTACCTACATTGCCATCCACGACGATGATGACCTGTGGCATCCCGATTTCCTCAAGCGGACCGTGGATTGCCTGGAAAGCACTGCTGCCGCAGGCGTGATGGTCCGGACAAACATCCGCTATGAACAGATGGCCGGCGGAGATATCCGGGAAATCGACTCGGTTCCCTTCTGGCCCGACATGACGCAGGTTTCCCTTGGCGCCATGCTGCGGATCAACCAGGCCGTGCCCATTTCCTTTCTTTACCGGCGGTCCCTGCACGAGGAGCTCGGGTATTACGACGAGAGCCTCGAAGCGGTGGGCGACTGGGAATTCCATCTCCGGGTACTGTCCCGGCACACCCTGGAATTCCTCGACGACGAACCGCTGGCGTTTTGGTGCCAGCGTCCCGATGCATCCGGCGACAGTGCAAACAGCGTAAACAACAAGGCCGACGCGCATCGCCGTTTTGATGCCAAGGTCCGTGACGCCTATCTTCGCGATGATATTTCCCGGCACGGTATGGGAACCCTGCTGCACCTGACCAAGCTGCTGGCCCGGCAGGAAGAACTCCTGGAGGAAAACCGCCGGCGGATGGAGGAGATGGAACACAGATTGAATGAGTCCCTCCTCCGGCTGGAAGATACGGTGGTGCGGCGGACCAGTCTCAGCAGATCGGTCGACCGGATACATTCAGTGGCCGGGCGGATCCGTTCCCTGACCGGCAGGGCGGCGAAGTGACGCGCGTTGCGGTGCTGGCCGACGTCGGACAGCACGTGTACCACGTGGGAGACGAAGCCATGGGGCTCGCGGCTGCTGACGAGCTGACCAGGCGCGGGTTCGACGTCGTCCTGCTGTCCCGGGACCCCGACCAGACGCAGGACGGCTACGGGCATCCCGCCGTATCGACTCTGGAGTTCCCCTGGAGTCCTGCCGAACGTGAGGACTACCTGCGCCGCATCCAGGCGCATCTTGCCGGGGCGTCCTCCTTGCCGGAGTCGGATCCGGCCCTGGCGCTGAGGGAACAGCTGGCGTCAGTGGATGCGGTGCTGATTGCCGGCGGAGGGAACCTGAACTCGCGCTTCGGATGGCTCCTGTACGAGCGTGCCGCGGTGGCAGCGATTGCCCGTAGCCTCGGCAAACCCGTAGTGGTGTCCGGCCAGACACTCGGGCCGGTGCTGACAGCCCGGGATGCCCAGGTCCTGGCCGAAATGCTTCAGGGCGCCCAACTGGTTGGCGTCCGCGAATCCACATCTGCCGGGATCGCCCGGGAACTGGGTGTGGACGCAGTGCAGGGGTTGGATGATGCCTCGTTCCTCGCTGACCCGGCGCTGCCCGACGGCGGCGCCGCCGTCCAGCAGGACGCCGCTCGGCCCGTGCCGCGCTATGAAGCTCCGGCGGGGGACTATGTGGCAGTTACGTTTGCCCCCGGAGGGGATGAAGACTTCCGGAGCGGGCTGGCGGCAGCACTGGATCAGCTGCATGCCAAGACGCAGCTGCCCGCCGTGTTCATCCCGCACATGGGTGTCCCCGGAAACATCGACGCCGACGCCGGCATGCACGCGGAGATCGCGGCCCTGATGGACACGCCTGCAGTCCTGGTGCCGGTCGTGGAGGCCCGTGAGGCTGCCCGGCTGACACGCGGGGCGTCCCTCGTGGTGACCACCCGCTACCACCCGGCGGTGTTTGCGCTTTCTGCCGGTGTTGCCGCCGTGGCGTTGTCCGTGGAGGCCTACTCCGATGCCCGCCTGAGGGGCGCCATGGAGAACTGGGGGATGGACGATTTTGTGCTGTCGCTTCCCGCTCTGCAGGAGGACCTGTTGGATGAGGCGCTGCTGGAAGCATGGGAACGGCGTGCCGAAACAGCGAGCCACCTGAAGGCAGTGCTGGAATTCCGTACCCGCGATGCCGGCATCTGGTGGGACCGGGTGGCTGCCGTCCTGCAGGCCGATACTTCCGCGGCGGCCGTTTCTGCGGCGCCAGGGGCAACCGGCCTGTCGCCGAGTGCCCGGCTGGAGGGCCGCGGGGAGTGGGCGGCCGCGGAGACTGAGCTGCGCCGGCGGTTCTACCCGCAGTCCCTCCTGGCAGCACGCCTGGCGGCAGAGGACGAACGGGTGCAGTCCTTCACTGCTCCTATCTACCGTGCCCTGGAGGAGGAGCGGACAGCGCACCAGCGGCTGGCCGGCAGCAGGACCGTGCAGACCGCTTTGGGGTTGCACAGTTCCTTGTCGAAGTTCCGCCGACACCGCGCCTAAGCCGCAGCCGGTTGCATAGAAAGCGCCGCGCACCTCCGGCTGCCGTCGTGAACGACGGAGGCGGAAGGTGCGCGGCGCTTAGGCCGGAACCTAGAGGGCCGGGCCCTGGCCGGCGTTGCCCTGCCACAGCGCATCAAACGGTGCGTTGGAGGAAACGCGGTTGCGGATACCTTCCGTGACGAAGGCCTTCGCCGTCTTGGCCGCTTCCAGAGGCGTGGCCCCCTTGCCCAGTTCAGCAGTGATGGCCGCAGCGAGGGTGCAACCGGCACCGCTGACAGCTACCTCGCCTACCTTGGGTGCCCGCAGGACCTCCATGGTTTCGCCGTCGTAGAAGACGTCGACGGCGTCGTCGCCTTCCAGTCGGACACCGCCCTTGGCCAGCACTACGGCTCCGCTGGCTTCATGGATGCGGCGGGCTGCTTCCTGCAGGTCTTCCACGGTCTCAATGGAGTCCATGCCGGACAGGGACATCGACTCGAAGTGGTTGGGGGTCACGAAGGTTGCCAGGGGGAGGATCTGGGCCTTGAGCGCCTTGTCGGTATCCAGTGCCGCGCCGGGCTCCTGGCCCTTGCAGATGAGCACCGGGTCCAGCACGAGGTTCTTCCAGTCCTGGGCCTGCAGCGCCTTGGCAACGACGTCGATGGTTGCCGGGGTGCCGAGCATGCCGATCTTAACCGTGTCGAGGTCGTAGGCGGTCGTGATGGCTTCGAGCTGGTCGGTGATGACCTGCGGGTCCACCGGGACAAACCGGTGGTTCCACGAATTGTTGGGATCGAAGGACACAATGCAGGTCAGGGCGGTGATGCCGTAGACGCCGAGTTCCTGGAAGGTCTTCAGGTCGGCCTGGGCGCCGGCGCCGCCGGTGGCTTCGGAACCTGCGATGGTGAGCGTGACGGCCGGAGCTGAGGCCGCAGAAGTGGGTGTGTTTGCAGACATGGGTCCATCTTCCACCCAAAACGGCGGAACCGGCCACCCTTGTAAGACGCGCTGTTACGGCGCGCCGCCGTCGTGCCCCGCCGCCGTCGTGTCCCGGCGCGTTACCGTGCCGGCTCCCGCCGCTGCGGGCTAACCGTCCCGGCGGACGCCTCGGAGCAGGCGGACTACGTCCTCGAGGATGTTCCGGACCACCGGGAGCCGGGACAGGATCACGAGTTTGGCCACCAGCGGGGCCAGATTCGCGGCCAGCCGGTGGGACCTGCGCTGACCGGGGGAGCGGTCATACACCCAGAAGAAGGTGATCCCCATATGCATCAGCCAGAGCAGTTCGGGCAGGTCGCCGCGGATAGCCACGGGCGGCTGCGGCCGGGCGGTCGACACCGCCTGACGGAACATTGCGATGGATTTCCCCCGCCCGACGGCGTCGTCCTCCCTGCGGTTCGGCGACATGGCGTCGCGCAGGAAATGCGTGCCGAAGGCGTGGTACGGCTCCATGGTTGTCAGGCCGGTGGACAGAATAACCGCCAGGTTTTCCCCCAGATTGTGGCCCTCGCGGATCTGCGGCAGCGCAATTGAACGGTGTTCGTCCTGGAGGGACCGGTAAAGCTCGTGGAGGAGGTCATCTTTGGAACGGAAATAGTAGTAGGCGTTGCCTACCGAAACGTTTGCCTCCTGCGCGACGGCGCGCATGGTGGTCTTTTCGTAGCCCTGTGCGGCGAAGAGGCGCAGCGCGGTGTCGATGAGGAGCCGGCGCGTCTGTTCGCTCTTGGCGGTGACGGCCAATGATGCTCCCTTTGCAGTATTTTCAGCGTTTAGTAGACCATTCTTTTGAACGTGTTCAAAATTGGGTGCGCGGTAGGAGCGGACCAGGCATGGCAGAATGGATGCGGTCCAATAGGGCCGCCCGGGGCAGCGGGCACAGTGCTAATACAGCCGGCGAAAGCCAGGCGAACCACTACCGGAACGGAATTGCCATGGATGCACAGCCACGGGCAGCTGTGAAAACTTCTGCAACTTACGCCTCCCGCGGGAGCTCGCAGTACGACCTGATCCTCACCCTGATGTGCGTGGTCATCGTCATTTCGAATATCGGCGCCACCAAGGGAGTGCAGTTTTCCCTTCCCGGCGGCTGGGAAATCGTCACCGACGGCGGTTTCTTCCTCTTTCCACTCGCGTACATCCTCGGCGATGTGGTCAGCGAGGTTTACGGTTTCAAAGCCGCCCGCCGGGCCATCTTTACCGGCTTTGCGATGGCACTCCTCGCCGTCGCCAGCTTCGCCGTGATCATTGCCCTGCCCGGGTTCACTGATGCCTACGGACTGGAGAAGCAGGCTGCACTGGAAGTGGCGCTCGGGCCGGTCTGGCAGATTGTCCTTGCGAGCCTGCTGGGGTTCCTGGCCGGCCAGCTGCTGAACTCAATGGTGCTGGTGCGGATGAAGGAGCGGTTCCGCGAGAAGGCACTGGCCGGACGGTTGATGCTATCCACCGGCGTGGGGGAGTTTGCGGACACCCTGATTTTCTGTGCCATTGCGGCACCGGTCATCGGGATTACCGACGCCGGGGGGTTCTTCAATTACGTCCTGTTCGGCTTCCTCTACAAAACGCTCATCGAGTACCTTTTTGTGCCGGTCACCGCTCTGGTCATCCGGGTCATCAAGAAGCGCGAACCCAGCTATGTACCGGCTGAGTTGGAGCCCGTGGCGGCGTAGGGCCCGGGGCCGGAGCTGACACGGGCCGGTTAGTACGCGCTTGGGGTCAGGCGCCTGCCGCTGCCTGCGCCGCTGGGCAGGCTATTCGCCGGGGTTTCTGCTGCCGGTTTTGTACATCCGCTGCCATCTCGGGATTCTGCTGCCGCGCAGAACGGCAGCAAAAGCCACAAACTGGCAGCAGTTTCTCAAACCGGGCGGTTTTGCGGGAGTGTCGGGGATTTTGAGGTGCGGTGATGCTCGTCAGGTCACCGGGCGCAATCCCTGCCCAGGTGTGCAAAGGTGGGGGAACGCCAGCGTTTCACTTCCCCGTACGGCAGGAGCCAAACATGAGCAATCCAGTCCCGAACCCCGGTGCCAAGGCAGTAGATGAAAATCTTGCCGGCACCGCGGAGGAATTCAACGATGAAGTCACCCAGGCGATGATCGACGACGCCCAGGAGAAGGATTCGAGCCCCGGAGACGAAGAACGGGATGCCCAGCCCGCCTTGGAAGAGGATGAATCGACCCAGGCCAAGCCGGACAATTCCTAACAGCCCGGCTCTGCAGAATCCCTGGAGCTCGGCACGTCGCACGCAAGGATTGCTGCGGTAGGTAGAACAACTACTTGCCGCTGTAGTACTTCCCCAGGACCTCTGCCTTGAAGTCGAAGAACGTGCCGTCGTCGATGGACAGCCGGGCATCATCAACGAGCTTCACGGTGAAGCGTTCATTGTGGATGGAAATCAGCGTGTGGCTGACCATCTCGTTGGACTTGAACAGGTGCTGGATGTAGGCACGGGTGTAATGGGTGCAGGTATAGCAGTCGCAGCCCTCCACCAACGGCCCGAAGTCCCGCTTGAACTTGGCATTCGACAGGTTCTTGCGGCCGTACGGCGTGTAGAACGCCGAATTCCTGGCCACCCGGGTGGGAGAAACGCAGTCGAAGGTGTCGGCGCCGTTTTCGATGGCGGTGAAAATGTCATCCGGCTCGGAAATCCCCAACAGGTGGCGGGGCTTATTCTCCGGAAGCTCCTCCGTGCACCACCGGACAATGGTGCCGAGGTTTTCCTTTTCGAACGCCCCGCCCAGTCCGAAGCCGTCAAAGTCCATGGCACCGAGATCCCGGGCTGCCTTACGCCGCAGGTCTTCGTACTGCGCGCCCTGCAGCACGCCGAACAGGGCCTGGTAGGGCTTGTCGGCGCGTTCCTCGGTCAGCCGCTGGTGCTCGGCAAGGCACCGCAGCGCCCAAAGCCGGGTGCGTTCCAGCGACATTTCCTGATATCCGCGGGAATTCATGAGGGTGGTCAGCTCATCAAACGCAAACATGATGTCGGCGCCGATTTTGTGCTGCACCTGCATCGAGATTTCCGGGCTGAAACGATGCTTGTCGCCGTTCAGATGGGACTTGAACCAGACGCCGTCGTCGTCAATATGTGCCAGGCGTTCCTTGCCGGGGGCGACGTCGTCGTCCGCCCCGGTGGCGTGCGTGGTGCCGTCGGCATTCATGTTGATGACCTTCTTGAAGCCCGCGCCCAGGCTCATGACCTGGAATCCGCCCGAATCGGTGAAGGTGGGGCCGGACCAGTTCATAAACTTCCCCAGGCCGCCGGCTTCATCGAGGATGTCCGGGCCGGGCTGCAGATACAGGTGATAGGCGTTCGCCAGCACGGCCTGTGCACCGAGTTCCGCGACCGACTCGGGGAGTACCGCCTTGACCGTGGCTTTGGTGCCTACCGCGATGAACGCCGGAGTGGCGATCTCGCCGTGCGGCGTGGAGATGGTGCCGGTGCGGCCCTGAAAACCGCCGCCGTTCGCCTCGACGCGCTGTTCGGCCGCTGCAGGGGCGGTTTCGCGCAGGCGCTTACCGAGGGTGAAGGAAAAGGCTGAGGAAGACACCCCTCCATTTTGCCTTACTCCGCGCCGGCCTTCCGCCGGGTGCGGCTGCTGGGAGATGCACCACATTTATGTCTGCCGGCGCTTTGACGGGGATAGGTTGGATTGGCGGAATTCCACCGGCCATGCAACCGGCCGCAGGAATATCCCCCGCACCCCTCCGATGCCTACGGCACGAAAGGCAGAGGCCACCCGCGTTGACGCACCTGCAGGAAATGTTTCGGATCGCTCCGGCACACAACGACCACCACGCGGCCGTCCGCTGCGCCATTGGAGTGGGAGTGCCGCTTGTCCTGCTGCTTTTCCTGGGGCGGATCGACCTGGCCATTTTCGCCACGTTCGGTGCCTTCACCGGGATCTACGGCCGGAATGAACCGCACCGCCAGCGACTGGGCCATCAGGGCCGCGCCGGGACACTTATGCTGGCCGTCATCCTGGCGGCAGCGCTGTGTGCCCGCCTGGACCTGGATGACTGGGGAATCGTCATCGGCACCACGGCAGTAGCCGGGCTCGGCACCATTGCCACGGGCTTTTGGCGGCTGCGCCCAGTCGGCTCGCTGTTCCATATCTTCGCCTTCGCCGCCATATCCTCCGTCCCGAACCATCCTCCGCTCTGGCAGGGGATGCTCACCGCGGTCCTCACGGTGGCCTTCTCCATCCTGCTGGGCCTGTCCGGGATGCTCGTGCAGAAGTACCGCACGGAATGGAAACCACCGGAACGCCTGCGCTTTCCGCCGGCTCAGCGCCGCCTCATCTACATTGACGGGCTGCAGTATGCGGTGGCCGCAGTGGTGGCAGGATCCATCGCGACCCTGCTGGGAATCGGCCACAACTACTGGGCGATGGTCGCGGCGACCGTTCCACTGATCGGTGCGACAGTACGCCACCGAGTCCACCGTGGCCTGCAGCGCATCCTGGGCACGTTCGGCGGCCTGTTGCTGACGGCGCTGATCCTGCTTCCGGGACTGGAGCCCTGGCAGATGGTCCTGGTCATTGCCGTTTGCCAGTTCGGGGCCGAAATGTTCATCGCGCGGCAATACGCGCTGGCGCAGGTGGTGGTCACGCCGCTGGCGCTGGTCAGCACGGAGCTGGCCCACCCCAGCAACCCGATGGAGCTGCTTCGGGACCGCGGCATTGAAACGCTGATCGGCGCCGTCGTCGGCATGGCCGTGGTGGTGGCCGTCCATGTCCGGCAAAAGCAGCTGCAGCAAAAGCAGCGGAAGTCCGCTTAGCCGCGTACGGCAATCAGCTCGGTGCGGATGCGCCGGTCCAGCTCCGCGTCGGACAGCGTCTGCGAACCGCCGTGGGAGCGCAGGTAGAGCAGGGCGTTCAGGCGCAGGATCCGCCATTCCCGTTCGCTGGCATCCTTACCGGCCTCGGCAGCCCGGTGGATTTCGCGGTCGTACAGGTTGGGTTCGTTCAGCTGGCGCTGCAGCAGCTCGGCAGCCAGCTTGGCCTTCATCGGGTCCGTCTCGGACGTGTCCGCAGCACGCACGGCATGGCTGTACGCTGCCGCGCTCTCGGCGTCGCCCGCCTCATGGGTGATGTGCGCCGCCAGGGCCAAAGCGCCCTGGATCCAGTTCCAACGGCCAAAGTTCCCGTCAAAGGGGAGCCCTGTGATGACGTTGCAGACCTTCAGGGCGTTTTCGGCATCACCGAGATCGATATAGAGAATGTGGGCCAAATCTCGGACATCCTGCAGGTGGCTGCCGGATTTCACGTTCAAACCACGCTCCAGGCGCGCTGCAATCTCCTGCACGGCGGAGTTTTCCGGGTGGGCGGCCGCGGCGTCGGCAATGATTTCGGCCGCGTTGTCTTCCTCCGAAGGCACCTGCCGAACAGCGTCCGACGGCGCGCCTTCGGGAGCCGGAGCCTGTACCCGGACGGCGGATCCGTAGGCCAACCGGAGCGAAGTTCCGTCATCCAATTTAGCGAGCACCAGCGCGGGAACACCGAAATCATCGGCCTCCACACTGGTTCCGGCTACCGGAGCCAGTGGTTCTGCAGCACCCTCACCCGGGACAAGGATCTGTCCGGGGGCAAGCAGTTCCGCGTTGACCCGGAACGCGTACGTTTCCGGCAGGCTCTCAGACATGGCGATTCCTTCGTGGTTGGACCTCGGCTCCCCAGAACCTCCAGTATATAAAGCTTGTCAGCGGCGCCTTTTTCAGCGACCCCAGCCGGCCGAGGCCAGTGCCTGGCGCAGCAGGTCTCCGCGGCCGCCGGAAAATTCGGCGTAGATCGCGGGGCTGAGTGCTTCGTCCGGAGTCAGCCAGGACAGTTCCAATGCATCCTGGCGGGGATTGCACTCACCGGTCACAGGAATCAGATAGGCAAGCGCCACGGCGTGCTGGCGTTCATCCGTCAGTCCGCTCTGGGAGGGGGAGGGGAAGTACTCGGCGACGGCAAACGGCACCAGGGTTGGCGGCAGCTGCGGCAGCGCCATCGGCCCAAGATCCTTCTCCAGGTTGCGCAGCAGGGCGCCGCGGATGGTTTCGCGGTACAGCACCCGGCCCGAAACGAAGGAACGCACCATCTGTCCTTCCGGCGTCGCCTGCAGCAGCAGTCCAACTTCGGTGACATAGCCCAGTGGGTCACACCGCACGGGCACGGCCTCGACGTAAACCATGGGCAGGCGCTGCCGGGCCTCGTAGAGATCTTCCTCGGAGAGCCAGCCTGGATACGGGTCAGGAGTACGAACGTTCATAGCAGTGTTCTACCTCAAAGGTGCCGTGCCAGTCACACGGCACGCTACGCTTCGGCCATCGGCTGAACCGGCCCGGACCCTTTCAGCCCGCCAGATGCATCCCTAGACTTGGGCTATGACACGGGACCTCCCGGAGCTTCTCCTGCCGGATGCCGGGGCTTGGCGGGAGTGGCTGGAGCACAATTACGGGTTATCCGCCGGCGTCCGCCTGGTGCTGGGGAAGAAGGGCGGAAGCGTCACCCGGTTGACGTATCGCGAGGCCCTTGACGAAGCGCTCTGCTTCGGCTGGATCGATGCGCAGGCCGATCGGCGCGACGAGCAAAGCTACCTGCAGCGGTTCCAGCCGCGCGGTCCGCGCAGTAACTGGTCGCTGCGGAACGTCGGCTACATCAACCGGCTGGAAGCGGCAGGCAGAATGCATCCGGCCGGCCGGGACGCCGTTCTCAGCGCCAAGGTGGACGGCCGCTGGGATGCCGCCTACGCCGGATCGGCAACAGCGGAAATCCCGGAGGACCTTCGGGCGGCCATCGCCGCGGTTCCCGCAGCCCAGGAAATGTTCGACGTGCTGACGTCGCAGAACCGCTACGCCATGTACATCCGGCTCAAAGGCCTCAAGACGCAGGCGGCCCGCGAGCGCTGGATCACGGACTATGTGCAGATGCTCAGCGAACACCGCGCCCCCTATCCGCAGAAACGGAAGCCGTCCCCTCCGCCAGCGGTGGAGCAGGCGCCTAACACCTAGCCGCCGCGGCTTGGCTGCCGCGGTTCACCCGGAAACCCCGCCCGTCCACCAGAACGGCCCCCAGGAGGTCCACATGTGCCGACTCTTTGGTATGCATGCCGGGAAGGATCCGGTCCGGGCAACGTTCTGGCTGCTCACGGCCCCGGACAGCCTGGCCCAGCAGAGCCGTAAGGAAGCGGACGGCTTCGGGATCGGCACCTTCACCCCCGACGGCAGGCCGGTGGTCGACAAAGCGCCCATCGCTGCGTATGAGGATGTCCAGTACGCCCAGGAGGCCCGGGAGCTGGAGAGCACCACGTTCCTGGCGCACGTGCGTTACGCCAGCACCGGCGGGGACACGGACGTCAACACGCACCCCTTTGAGCAGGACAACCGCCTCCTGGCCCACAACGGGGTGGTGGAGGACCTGGACAAGCTCGATGACCGGCTGCGCCAGTTGGAGATGTACCACCTGGTCCAGGGCCAGACGGACAGTGAGCGGGTCTTCGCGCTTATCACCGGCGCAGCCAGGGTGAACGGCGGAGACGTTTCCGCTGCCATTGCGTCAACGCTGACCTGGATTGCGCAGAACCTGCGGCTATACGCGGTGAACATCATCCTCACCACCGCCACCGAGCTGTGGGCCGTGCGGTACCCGGACACCCATCCGCTGTACGTCCTGCAGCAGGGAGCGCGGGGTCCGGTGGGGGAGAAGCGGAGCAGTCGGATCAGCGTCCACAGTGACCAGATACGCGAGGAGAACCGGCCGGAAGTACTGGTGGCTACCGAAAAGATGGATGCCAACCCGAATTGGCGCCTGCTGGACTCCGGCGAAATGCTGCATGTGGACAGCGACCTCAATGTCCTGCGCACGTTTCCGCTCCCGCAGCACCCGCAGCACCTGATCACGCTGGCGGATTTGGACCCGGCAGCGGCGGCGTCGCAGCACCCGCTCAAGACCGGCTGACGATGTTCCTTAGGTGAGGCCCGCCCCGGCCCGCTGCACCCGTGCCGACGCTTCCAGGACCATCCAGGCCTGAAGCTGGGTGGAAAGCCCGACGGCGGAGCCGCCCGGGTAGGACACGGCGGCCGGTACCAGCGGTTTGGCGGAGAAGAGGATCCAGTCCGCCCGTTTGCTCCGGCCCTCCCAGAGTGCCGTGGCGGTGGCTTCCACCAGTGCGGCCGCCGTCCGGCGGGACGGTTCCGGCAGGGCGGGGGACACTGCGGCCTGAGCCAGGTACCGCGCCAGGATGCCGGTGAAAAGACCGCCGTCGCCGGTGCCGTGGGTGCGCAGCACGCGCGAGGTGCCGCCGTCGTCGGTCAGGTGGGTGTCGACGGCGCGCACCAGTTCCGCAGCGCGGGTGAGGTTGGCGCTGCCGCCGAGCTCGAGCAGGGCACCCAGGACAGGTCCCTGGTTGTAAGTGAAGACGGTGCTCTCCAGCTGCGGACGGCCCCGGACCATCTTGACCCCGTCCAGATACAGGCCGGTTTCCGGATCCAGCACGGTGGCGTTAAGCCAATCCACCAGCTCCTGTGCCCGATCCCGTGATCCGGTGCGGACAAAATGCAGGGCAGCCGGAGCGGTGGCAGGGGTGTTCTTGAAGTTACGGTCCTTGTTCCAGTAGATGCCGCCGCCCAGTTCCGGGGTGTGGGCGGACTCCAGTGCCGTATTCAGGGTGGAGAGGATTTTCCGGTACGGGCCCTGCCGGTCCCGCGCTCCCGACATAGAGTTCAGGCGGCCTACGGCAAGGGCCAGCCACGCCATGTCGTCGTAGAAACGGTTGGTGTAGTGCATCCGGTTCCGCAGTCCGATGGTCCGCACCAGCGCCGGTGCCAGGTCCGCAGCCGAGGGATGCTCCGGTCCGCGGAACGGCGTGCCTGTGCGGCGTTCGCGCAGGCCGGCGTCGATCAGGGCATCGAGATAGTGTGCCTGCCACCAGTAATGCCAGGGCTGGCGCAGCTGCTGCAGCCGCGAAACCGGACGGCTGGTGGCAGCCAGATGCGTCCCGGGCAACCCGGCAAGCGAACGGCCAAACGCGGCGCTCACGGTGCGGGCGGCGGTCTCGGCGCGGTCGTCGGAATCCTCAAAGAGCATGCGCCAACCCTATGCCAGCGGCCGAAGATGCGGCACAGGCCACCGCACAGTAGGCTCGGATACTGCCGGTGTGACATAGACGACACTGCCGGTGAGTAAATCTGCCAGGAGGAACGCATGGACATCGCAGGCGCATCGGCCATAGTCACAGGGGGAGCGTCCGGACTCGGGCGGGCGACGGCGCGGAGGCTGTACGACGCCGGCGCCTCCGTGGTGTTGGTGGACCTGCCGCAGTCCGAGGGCCTTGCCTATGCAGCGGAACTGGGGGACAACGCCCGGTTCGTGCCCGGCGACGTCACTAACCCGGAACAGATGCAGGCCGCCGTCGAAGCAGCCATGGCTGCAGGACCGCTCCGGGTGGCCGTGAACTGCGCGGGCATCGCAACACCGGGCAAGGTGCTGGGCCGCGACGGCGTCCTACCGCTGGAGGACTTTGCCCGCGTGGTCAGCGTGAACCTGATCGGCACCTTCAACGTCACCCGGCTCGCCGCCGCCGCCATGGCCGAAACCGATCCGGTCACCGCCAACGGCACCGAGGAACGCGGCGTCATCATCAACACGGCCTCCGTTGCCGCCTTTGACGGCCAGATCGGCCAGCCCGCCTACTCCGCGTCCAAGGGCGGCGTGGCCGCGATGACGCTCCCGCTGGCACGTGAGCTGGCCCGCCACCTGATCCGGGTGGTCACCATCGCGCCGGGGATCTTCGAAACACCCATGATGGCGGGACTGCCGCAGGCCGCCCAGGATTCCCTGGCCGCACAGGTGCCGCACCCTTC
This sequence comes from Arthrobacter sp. zg-Y895, assembly GCF_020731025.1. Classification (NCBI taxonomy): domain Bacteria; kingdom Bacillati; phylum Actinomycetota; class Actinomycetes; order Micrococcales; family Micrococcaceae; genus Arthrobacter; species Arthrobacter sp. zg-Y895. Next base: position 59,179 of record NZ_JAJFZY010000010.1, on the reverse strand, counting down.
GCGCCTGGGTCGGGCCACGGAATACGCCTCCCTGGCGGCCCACATCATTGAAAACCAGATGCTCAACGGCGAGACAATCCGCTTGGACGGCGCCATCCGGATGGGACCGCGCTGACCTTGATGAGCTCCTCCGCACCACTGCACCAACTGCCCGACGCCGATTTCTACGGTTTCGAAGACCTGCTCAGCGACACCGAGAAAGCCAAGCTTGCCGAACTGCGGCGTTTCCTCGCCGAGGAAGTGCTGCCGCACGCCGTGGACTGGTGGAACGAGGCGCGTTTCCCCTCCGACCTCCTGCCGAAGCTGGCACAGCTGGAACTTTCCACGCCTGTCCAGCAGGGCTACTCGCCGCTGTTCGCCGGTCTGGTGATCGCGGAAATGACGCGCGCCGACACCTCGCTCGCCACGTTCTTCATGGTCCACCATGACCTGTTTGTCGAAGCCCTGCATGTCTTTGGCTCCGAGGAGCAGAAAGCCCGGCTGCTAGACGACGCCCGTGCGCTGCGGATTACCGGTGCCTTCGCACTGACCGAGCCGGAACACGGCTCCGATGTTGCCGGCGGCATGTCCACCACCGCGGTGCGCGACGGCGACACCTGGGTGCTGAACGGTGCCAAACGCTGGATCGGCAACGGCACCTTCTGCGACTACATGGTCCTGTGGGCGCGGGAGCCGGAAACCGGATACACCCGCGGTTTCCTGCTCGACGCGAACCTGCCCGGGGTAACCCGGACCCGGATCGAGAACAAGACCGCGCTGCGCACCGTGCAGAACGCGGACATTGTGCTGACTGACGTCCGGGTGCCCGCCGCGGACCTGCTCGCCGGAGTGGAAAGCTTCGACGACACCAAGCAGCTGCTGCAGGGCTCCCGGATCATGGTCGGCTGGCAGGCGGTGGGAGCCCAGCTGGCCACGTTCGACGTTGCCCGCGCCTACGCCGTCGAACGCCAGCAGTTCGGCCGCCCGCTGGCAGCCTTCCAGCTGATCCAGCAGCAGCTGGTGCAGATCCTCGGCAATGCGGTGGCCAGCACCGGAATGCTGGCCCGGGTCACCGAACTCGAACACGGGGGCTACCCCGTACCCGGTAACGAAGCACCCGTTGCCGGCGCAGCTCCCGGAGACATGGCGCGGGCCGCCCTGGCGAAGTCCTACGCCAGCGCAAGGATGCGCGAAAGCGTGGCGCTGGGCCGCAGCATCCTCGGCGGCAACGGGATTGTCACCGACTACCGGATGGCCAAGATCTTCGCCGATGCCGAGGCCATCTACACGTATGAAGGCACCTATGAGATCAACACGCTGATCGTCGGGCGGGACATCACCGGGGTGTCGGCTCTGCGCTAGGGCTGCTGGCCCCTGCGGGGTGGGGCCTGCGGGGTGGGCCCCTGCGGGGCCTGGAACGGCGGGGCGGGCCCCTGCGGGGCGGGCCCCTGCGGGGCGGGCCCCTGCGGGGCCTGGAACGGCGGCAACGAAATTTCCGCGCTCGCAGAGCTCGCGGGAAATATTGATGCCGCCTTATTCAGGCCCCTCCGGTTTGTGCAGATCCCTTCGGTTTGTCGGGATCCCCGCGTTGCGCGGTGCAGGGATTGCCACAAACCGCAGGGTTTCCGCCTGCGGGGTGCGCTCCTGCGTAGCCCCGGCGTGCCGCCGTCCGGCGCGAGCGTTCCGGAGGCCCGCGTGCCGCCTGCCTCCGGGCCCCTCCGGTTTGTGCAGATCCCTTCGGTTTGTCGGGATCCCCGCGTTGCGCGGTGCAGGGATTGCCACAAACCGCAGGGTTTCCGCCTGCGGGGTGCGCTCCTGCGTAGCCCCGGCGTGCCGCCGACCGGCGCGAGCGTTCCGGAGGCCCGCGTGCCGCCTGCCTCCGGGCCCCTGCGGTTTGTGCAGATCCCTTCGGTTTGTCGGGATTCCCGCGTTGCGCGGTGAAGGGGTTGCCACAAACTGCAGGGTTTTCCCACACCCCGCCGGCCCGGCCCGGTGCAGCCAGCTAGCTGGCCGGACGGAACCGGGCCAGAGGGTTGGCGATCCGTCCCGAGAACTGCAGGCCGCCGGACGGGTCGCTGAGGTCCAGCATCTGCTGGTTGTTGCGCAGCTGCAGCCGGTTCAAGCATGACAGCGCGAAATCCTCGGCGAAGAGGTCCGACGCGGCGAACTCGACCGCGAACTCCGGATGGCCGGCCTGGTACCGCCGCACGGTGTCCGCCACTTCCGCCCAGAATTCGTCCTGGGGCAGTACGCCGTCCTCGTGCAGGATGGCCGAGAGGAAGCGGAAGAAGCAGTCGAAGACGTCGGTGAAGAGGGACAGGACCTTTTCATCGGCAGGAATCTGCACCCGCACCCGGGCGGCTGCTTCCGGCAGATCCACCTTGTCTCCCATCACCACGATTTCCTCGGCAATGTCCTTCATGAAGACCCGGTGCGGCACACCGTCCCGGAGTACCAGGATCAGGTTTTCTCCGTGCGGCATGTACGCGAGGTCGTATGCGTAGAAGCAGTGCAGCAGGGGGACCAGATAGGCGTCCAGGTAACGGCGAAGCCATTCCCGGGCGGGCAGCCCTGAGCGCCGGACCAGTGCGGACGTGAACGGCGTTCCGGAGGCATCCGTATGCAGCAGGGACGCCATGGTGGCCAGCTGCTCTCCGTCATCAAGCTGGTCCACCGGGCTTTCCCGCCACAAGGCCGCCAGCATCTTCCGGTAGGCGGAACCCTTGGGGGCCGCGGCGTCGTAATACCTGTTGGTGTACCCGACGGCGGCCACCTCGCGCAGGAGACGGAAACCGGCGGCCTGCAGCGTTGCATCGGCGCGGACCAGCCCGTCCAGCCAGTCGTTGATGGACGGGGTGGCGACCATGTATTCGGGGGAGAGACCGCGCATAAAGCCCATATTGACCACGGAGAGGGCCGTCTTTACGTAGCAGCGGGACGGCGCATCGCGGTTGAAGAAGGTGCGGATGGACTGCTGGGCCTGATAGGTGTCCTGCCCGGTACCCAGATGCACGATGTGCTGCTGGGCAATATCGGCCGCAAAGGTCACGCTGAGTTTGTTCTGCCATTGCCAGGGATGCACCGGCATAAACAGGTAGTCGCCGGCTTCGAGCCCGGCTGAACGAAGCGTGGATTCGAACCCTGCCAGCGCCGCCGGTCCCAGCTCCTGTTCCAGATGGCTGCGGTAGTCCAGTCCCGCCGCCGCAGTGAACCGGGTACGGTCTGCACGGACGGCGATCCACTCCAACCGGATCGGCGCGCCCGCTTCAGGGGCGTAGGCCAGATAGTCGCCGGAACCGAACCCGAGCCGGCCGTTGTTCGCCACGAAGCAGGGATGGCCTTCGGTCATGGAACGTTCCACGGCCTGGAAATCCTCGGCCGGATCGTGCCCGGCGGTGATCCCGGCAGCCAGGAGTTCCGAACCCGCCGCGTCCGCGACGTCCTTGAAGGCAGCGGAAGCGAGCGTGGAGGAGATCTCCTCCAGATAGACGGGAAGCATCTGCTCGTTGATGCCGAGGGTTGCGGCGAACTCGGTAATGAAGTCCAAGGCATCGAGGCTGGTTTCGGTGCCTTCCAGTTCACGGCGGATGCTGTCGGCCGGGATGCTCCAGTGCTCCAGCACCAACTGCGTGGCACGGAACCGATAGACGGCCCGGCCGTCGTCCGAGGCAAGGCGGAACAGTCCTTCCCGTCCTGGTTCCGGCACGGGACGGAGGATGCGTTCATGGGAAAACTCCGAGATCGCCTTGCGGATCAGATGCCGGTTCGCGCGTTCCCAGCGGCTGGGCGTGAGGTGGGCGGTGGTTGACGGCGTCGGCTCGGGCGGGGCTCCGGCCGGATCAGCAACAGCGATCGGTTCAGCAGCGGTGGTCACGGGGTAACTCCTTCAAGTGCGGCTGCAAACCCGGCACGGGTGCAGAAACTGAGGCGGGCATCCTTGTCGGGCAGGGATACGGTGCGGTCCGGTACGAATCCGAACCTGGCGTTGAGGGCGGCAATCTTGGTGTTGCGGATGTCCGGTTCCACGACTATCCGGATGGCGGCGGGATCGCTGAACAGGAACTCCAGAACCGCGCGGAACACCGCCGAGGTGAAGCCGGGGCGGGGCTGGTCCGGCGGCCCCACGAGCAGATGCATTCCTACGTCACCTGCTGCCACTGGATAGGCGCCGGCGAGGGGCGAATGGGCCGGATCGTAGCTTTCCATCAGGAAAGCCGGGACCTCCGACCCGGTCTCGAATCCGAGCCAGGCCCAATGGTGCGGGTTCGCTGCAATGCCGGCATATTCGCGTTCGACGTCGGCCGGCGAGGCGTTGAGCATGCCCCAGAAGCGGGCGTAATCCCGGGTCATCCAGCTATGCAGCACCGGGGTGTGCCGAGCCGGGTCCACGGGGGTAAACGTGAAGTTCACGCGGGGACCTCCCCGGCATCAGGTGTGCTTGGCCCGGGCACTCCGAAGTCCTGGAACGCGATGCCGGTTTCGACGGAATAGACCTCCCGGCCGAGGATTTCCCGAATAATGGCCGAATTTCGGTATGCCGCCATACCGAGGTCCGGAGTGACGAAACCGTGGGTGTGGAGCTCGGCGTTCTGGACGAAGATCTCACCCGGTTCGGTGCCCACCCCGTACCAGCGGTCGACGTCGAACCGGCCGGCGTCGTCGCGCCGGATCCGGTCGGTGATGCCGGCGAGGAACTCCGGTTCCCGGTAGGCGTAGCCGGTGGCCAGGACCACGGCATCGGTCTCGAGGGCGGACGTGCGCTGCTGTTCCGCATGGTGCAGCTGCAGCGTGGAGCGTCCGCTGGCGGCATCGAAGGTGCCGCCGCAGAGCTCGGTGTGGGTCAGTAGCCGGGTGCGCGGATCCCCGTTCAGGCTCTTCGCGTAGAGGGTGTCGTAAATGGTGTTGATCAGGTCCGAGTCGATGCCCTTGTAGAGGTTCTTCTGCTCCGCCACGAGCCGGTCCCGCGTAGCGCCGGGCAACGCATGGAAGTAGTCCACATAATCCGGAGACGTCATTTCCAGGGTGAGCTTGGTGTATTCCAGCGGGAAGAACCGCCCGGAGCGGGTGACCCAGTTCAGCTCGTAGCCGTGGGCGTCCATGCCCTCCAGGAGGTCAAGGTAGATTTCCGCGGCGCTCTGGCCCGAACCCACTACGGTGATGGACCGCTTTTGCTGCAGTTCCTGCCGGCGGGAAAGGTAGTCGGCGTTGTGCAGGACGGTTGCCCCGCTGCCCCGAAGCGCTGCGGCCGCGGGCGGCAGATACGGCTGGGTTCCGGTGCCAAGCACCAGCCGCCTGGCGCGGTAGCGCCGTGGACCCGCGGAAGTCCGGGCGGTGACCTCGTAGAGTCCGCTGGAGCTGTCGTGCCGGATGCCGGTGACATGTTCGCCGAACCGGACGTGAGGCAGCTGGTCGGCTACCCAACGGCAGTAGGCGTTGAACTCGGCCCGGAGCGGATAGAAGTTTTCGCGGATATAGAACCGGTACAGCCGGTTGGTCTGTTTCAGGAAGTTCAGGAACGAGTACCGCGAGCAGGGGTCAGCGAGAGTGACCAGATCCGCCATGAAGGGCACCTGCAGATGGGCGGACTCGAGCATCATTCCCGGGTGCCAATCAAAACCGCTGCTGCTGTCCAGGAAGAGGGCATCCAGTTCCGGCAACGGATCGGTCAGGGCGGCCAGCCCCAGGTTGAAGGGTCCGACGCCGATCCCCAGCAGGTCATGGATCGGTCCCGATTCCGGGATGCCGGCGCTCATGCTGCCGCTCCGGCCAGGTATTCGGAACCGGTGCGGCGGATCTGCTCGAGAATGGCCCGCATGTCCGTCAGCGTGGTGTCTGCATTGAGCAGGGTGAACTTCAGGTAATGCCGGCCGGCCACCTTGGTGCCCGCCACGAGTGCTTCGCCGGAGGCGGAAAGGGCCCGCCGGATGTGCAGGTTCACCGCGTCGAGGCTGTCCTCGTCCGTGCCGCCGGGGTGATAGCGGAAGACCAGGGTGCTCAGTTGCACAGGTGCCGCCATTTCGAATTCCGGATCCGCCCCGACGACGAGCCCGGTTGCGGAGGCCAGATCGATTGCTGCGTCCAACAGCGACCCAACGCCGTCGGCCCCCAGCACACGCAGCGTGAGCCAGAGCTTCAGCGCATCGAAGCGCCGGGTGGTCTGGATGCTTTTGTCGACCTGGTTGGGGATGGCAGCCCGGGCAGCGCTCTCCGGGTTCAGGTAGTCGGCGTAGTAGGTGACGTGGTTGAGCATCGCGCGCTCGCGGACAAGGACGGCACTGGAGCTCACCGGCTGGAAGAACGTCTTATGGAAGTCAACGGTGACCGAGTCCGCCGCGCCGATGCCGTCAAGGAGGTGCCGATAGCGCTGCGACGTGATCAACCCGCCGCCATAGGCGGCGTCCACATGCAGCCAGGCACCGTGTTCCTCCGCCAGCCGGGCCGTCGGAAGCAGCGGGTCGATGCTGCCGAAATCCGTGGTTCCGGCCGTAGCGACCACTGCCATCGCCTGCTCGCCCCGTGCCGCGCTCGCCGCCAGTGCATCCGCCAGTGCGTCCGGGTCCATCCGCTGATGGTCGTCGCACGGAACCGGGACGACGGCGTCGTACCCCAGGCCAAGGATGGACGCGGACTTCCGGATGCTGAAGTGGCTCGCCTCGGAAGCGAAAATCCGCAGGCCTGCGAGCAGTTCGGGGAGCCGCTGTGATTTCCGCTCCGGGTCCTGGCGCAGGGCCGCCACGGTCCGGTTGCGTGCCATCAGCAGTGCCTGCTGGTTGGACGCGCTGCCGCCGCTGGTGAAGACACCATCCGCGTTCTCGCCCAAACCGAGTCGGTTGGCGGTCCAGCGGATGAGCCGTTGTTCGATCAGGGTGGCGCCGGCGCTCTGGTCCCAGGTGTCCAGCGAGGAATTCACTGTGGAAAGCACTGCTTCTCCCACCAAGGCCGGGATGACCACGGGGCAGTTGAGGTGCGCGGCATATTTCGGGTGATGGAAGTACACCGCGTCGCGAAGGTACACCGATTCCAATTCAGCCAGCGCTGCGGCGGTATCCGGCAGCGGCGTCTCCAGGTCAACGGCGTCGACCACTGGTTTGAGCTCCGCCGGAGTGATGCCGGTGAACGGTCCGCCGGCTCCGCTGACCGCGGCGGCGGCAGCGTCGACGCCGAGCCGCATCTCAGCGGCATAGCGGGCGATGTTTGCGGCATTGAGCAGATGCCCGCCGGCGAACGCCTCATCGACACGGAAACGGACATCGCCGGAAGGTTCGGCGTGGTGCAGCAAGGACACTGCTGACTCCCTTGAATTGCGTTTTCGGAAAGGTAACGAAGAAACAGTGGACCACCCCGGTCAATTACGTCAACATTTCGTGACCTAATTCCAAAAGTGCCGGGAATTCAAGGGTCCAGAGCTGTCACAGTTATCTGGATCGGCTTTTCGGCGGGCATAATGACGCGCGAGAGGGGCATTTCGGGTGCGCGTTTGGCGCGGCCGGCCAGCCGCCATGGCTGCTCGGCGGAACCGGCCGGGTGGCATGCCATCCTCAGGATCAGTAGGCTTACTAAATGGGCCGTAGCAACGGCGGCCCGGTTTACCGGACGTGAAAGGCATGGTTTATGACCGAGCAGAGCATTCCCGATCCCGAGCTGGGCGACGATCCGGTTCTCGCCGACGATGTAGCCGCTGTGGCCACACCGGATGAACTTACGGTGGTGTCCGAAGACGAGCTGCTGGAGCAGGACGAGCTGGTGGACGCTGAAGACCTCACGTACCCCGGAGCAGCAGAAGACAACCCGGACAACTGGCAGGAAGACCCGCTGATCCGCGAAGAAGCACCGTTGAACGAACCCGGTGAACTCTCCGATCAGACCCTCCGCGACGACACCGCCGAAGAGCGCTTCCTGAACGGCGACACGCAGATTCCGCCGGAAGCGCCAACAATCGGCGAGGCAGCCAACGACGTCGACTTCGGCGACCCGCTGGCAGGCGAAGAAGAAGACGCCAGCGACGATCCCGCACACCGCGGCGGAGACCCGCTCGCCAACTTCAACCCGGACGACGTCTAGTCCGGCAGCACATTTCGCAACGGGGTCCGGCAGTACGGTCTACGGACGGCTGCCGGGCCCTTTGGCGTGCCCGCCGGGACCCTGAGTGCCGGCACGGGCAACGCACCGATCGACACTAGGGTTGATTCATGCCTTCTTTCCGCGTCCAGTTGAATATTCTCGGACTGAAGCCGGGCAACCCGCCGGAGGCGGTCATGGAAACGGCCGTCGCCGCCCTGGGGGCCGCCCACCACGTGGAGGCAAACCAGCTGGATATCGTCTCCGGCGTTCCGCGGATCACGCTGCGTTTCACCGTCCCGGACGATGAATGGTCCGTAGAGAACTCACGGGCCCGCCGCGCCGCCATCAACATGCGGGCCGCAGTGGAAGAAGTAGCGAACGGTCAGGACCTGCGTGTGCTCCGGCGGATGCGCGGACGCTGGACCGTGCTGTAAATTCCTAGGCTTGTGAACTCCTAGGCGCCGGGAAAAGCGTCCAGGGAAAGCCGGCTGCGGTACTCCACCGGCCGGCGGGTCAGCGGATCGGTAAACTGCACGGACCGCGCCAGCAGCTGCAGCGGACGGGAATAGTCGTCCGGCACCTGGGGCAGCAGCTCCGGGTAGAACGAATCATTCAAGATGCCGATGCCCTGCGATGCCATGTGCACCCGCAGCTGATGGGTCTTCCCCGTATGCGGCAGCAGCCGGTACCGGCCCAGCCCGCCGCTGCTCTCCATCAGCTCGATCCGGGTCTCCGCATTGGGTTCGCCCTCGACTTCCTGGGCCAGCAGGTAGGTGCGGGATTTGATCATTCGGCTGCGGACAATCCGCGGCAGCTCGAGGTCCTCCCGGACCGGAGCGACGGCTTCGTACTCCTTGCTGATCCGGCGCTTCTCGAAGAGGATCTGGTACTTGCCCCGGGTTTCGGGGTTGGTGGAGAACAGCAGCACTCCGGCGGTCATGCGGTCCAGGCGGTGCATGGGAATCAGGTCCGGAATCCCCAATTGGACCCGCAGCCGCACCAGGGCCGACTCGGCCACGTACATGCCGCCCGGCGTCGTCGGCAGGAAATGCGGCTTGTCCACCACCAGCAGGTCCTCATCCTGGTGCAGGATGCCGATCTCCACCGGGATCCGCTCTTCGGGCGGAAGCTCGCGGTAGTACCAGATGAAGGTGTGCTCGGTCAGGGGAGTGGCCGCGGTCAGCGGAATGCCGCCCAGGCCCACTACTTCACCGCGTTCGAACCGCTCGATGATTCCGTCCGGATCCACATGGCCGAACCGTTCAAGCACGTAGTCCATGGCGGTGTCCCAGGGACCTTCGCCGGGAAGGCGCAGGCGGGTGGCGTTGACTCCGTTGCGCACGGGAAGCGGGGACTGCATCACGGTTTCAGGATATCGCGCGTGCGGGCTTAAATTGGGCTTGGCTGTTCTGGGTAGAAACAGGCCCGCCCTCCTTGAAATCCAGGCAGATCCTGCCGCAGAAACCCCATCCGAAACGGAGCCCGGTGGCCACCGAACCAGTTCTTCCTCCTGCTGACCAGACGGAGCCGACGCGCACAGTGCCGCCTAAAACGACGACGCCGGCCCTGACGCCGGAAGAGCGCCAGTCGGTTATGCGTACCCTGCGTTCACCGAAGCTGCTCAAGACGGAGGTCCTGGCCGGACTGGTGGTGGCCCTTGCGCTCATCCCCGAGGCCCTGGCCTTCTCGGTCATTGCCGGGGTGGACCCGAGGATCGGCCTGTTTTCAGCCTTCACCATGGCAGTCTCCATCGCCTTCCTCGGCGGCCGTCCGGCCATGATTTCCGCCGCCACCGGCGCCGTGGCCCTGGTGATTGCACCGCTGGTGGCGTCCCACGGCGTGGAGTACATGATTGCCGCCGTGCTGCTGGCCGGGGTCTTCCAGGTGCTGCTGGCACTGCTTGGCGTGGCGAAACTCCTGCGCTTCATTCCGCGCCAGGTCATGGTCGGCTTCGTCAACGCGCTGGCCATCTTGATCTTCATTGCCCAGGTGCCCGAACTGCTGGGGGTGCCCTGGCTCGTCTATCCGCTCGTGGCGCTTGGGCTGTTGATCGTCTTCGGCCTGCCCCGGCTCACGGTTGCGGTGCCGGCGTCGTTGGTGGCCATCGTTGTCCTCACGGCCATCACGGTGTTCGCCTCCCTTTCCGTCCCGACGGTCGGGGACAAAGGCGAACTGCCGGACAGCCTGCCGTCGCTGCTGCTGCCCGATGTGCCCGTCAGTCTCGACACCCTGCAGGTGGTCTTCCCCTACGCCCTGGCGGTCGCGTTTGTGGGGCTGCTGGAATCGCTGATGACGGCCAAGCTGGTGGATGACGTCACCGACACCCGCTCCAACAAGACCCGCGAAGCCTGGGGCCAGGGTGCAGCCAACCTCATCACCGGATTCTTCGGCGGCATGGGCGGCTGCGCGATGATCGGCCAGACCATGATCAACGTGAAGGGCTCCGGTGCCCGAACCCGGATTTCCACGTTCCTGGCCGGGGCTTTCCTGCTCCTCCTGGTGGTTGTCCTCGGAGACGTTGTGGCCCTGATTCCGATGGCAGCCCTGGTGGCCGTGATGATCTTCGTGGCGGTCACCAGCTTCGACTGGCATAGCATCCGCCCGTCCACGCTGAAGATGATGCCCAAGAGTGAAACCGCCGTCATGCTGGCCACCGTGGCCGTGACCGTCTGGACCCACAACCTGGCCAGCGGAGTCGGCGTCGGCGTGCTGGTGGCCATGGTGCTGTTCGCGCGCAGGGTGGCGCACTTCGTCACCGTGGACCGCACGGTCACCGGGAACGACGCCGATGCCACCGCCGTCTACACGGTGAACGGCGAGCTGTTCTTCGCCTCCTCGAATGATCTGTATTCCCAGTTCGAATACGTCCTGGATCCGGCGAATGTGGTCATTGACCTGAGCGGCTCCCACGTCTGGGACGCATCAACCGTGGCTGCACTCGACGCCGTGACGGAGAAGTACCGGCGGCGCGGAACCGAGGTGCGGATCACCGGACTGAATGAGGCCAGCGGCCTGATGCGCGAACGAATGGCGGGCAAGCTGCCCTAGCTGCCCTAGCTGCCCTAGCTGCCCGGCGTCCGTACGGACGTGTTCAGGCAGCGGCGGCGTGCGCGTACTGGTGCTGCAGGGAGGCCAGCTCCACCCGGCACTGCTCGGCGTTCGGGCGTTCGGGCGGAGAGAGTGAAGTCATGGCGGACAGCAGCGACCGCCAGCGGGCGGGGAGCGTGGGCGGGATTTCCGGTCCGCGGACCGTCCGGGCCACCGTGGATTCGACCTGCGGCAGGTCGAAGGTGCGGACACCCGTGAGGCATTCGAGCAGGACAAGTCCCAGCGAGTAAATGTCCGTGGCGGAGGTCAGGGGCGCGCGCCGCACCTGCTCGGGACTCATGTAGGGCAGGCTCCCGTAGGACGGTTCCTTATCCCCGAACCCCTGGGTGCTGACCGCGATGCCCAGATCGGTGATCTTGGCGTGGCCGGTTGCCGGATCCACCAGGATGTTCGAGGGTTTCACGTCCCGGTGGATGTACCCCGCAGCATGCACGCCCCCAAGTCCGGCGGCGAGCTCGACGCCGAGCCGCGCAGCGTCGCTGGGCTGCAGTATGCCGGGGAGGTTCTGCCGAAGGTCGGTGCCCCGCACCAGTTCCAGAACCAGGTATGGCGTCTGCACGCCGGTGCCGGGGTGGCTGATGGTGCCCGTGGAAATCATCCGAACCACGTGCGGATTCTCGACAGCCCGCAGCGCGGCCGCTTCCCGTACGGCTTCATGCCCCTCCGGCCTGTGCCCAAGCGGGGCGGAAAAGATCTTGACGGCCACCTTCTCCAGGGATGCCAGATCCGTAGCCCGCCAGACGTAGCCAGCGGTGCCCTGCCCGATAGGTTCATCCAGGCAGAATCGACCGCCGATGAGCACGTGGGCACTAAAACCCGAGGCATCGGAGGCAGGGGATACTGCGGTTCTTGGTGCTGGATGCCTGCCCATGCCGCCCCTGGGTTATTCGCTAGCGTGTCTATTTACTAGTCTGGCTAACAATAGGATGGGCGCGCAGCTGAGTCCAGCTTTCGGGTGTGTGGATTTCCGGTGTGCCGACAAATCCGGGCGGGATCAGTGCTGTGGATTGCCCGGATCCGGCTTCGGTTCCTCCAGTGCGGAACGCAGTCGGTCCATAAAGGAAATGACAATCTCGGCTTCCTCCGGCGACAGCTCTGCCGCGGCACGCATCATGCGCTGGTGCATATCGCCCACGGTCTGGCGAACGTCGGCGTCCGATGCGTCGGTGGGGACGATCTCCCAGGCACGGCGGTCATTGGGCCGGGCTCGCCGTCGGACGTATCCGCCGCGTTCCAGCCGGTCGATAAGTGCAGTGGTGGAGGCGGTGGAGATCCCAAGGAGCCGGCTCAGGTCCTTGGGGCCGAGGCTTCCACCGGCCTGCCGGGCCTGCATAAGGCAGCGCATGGCCAAAAGGTCGTTTTCGTTCATTCCCATGGCATCCTGGGTGCGTCGGCGGACCAGGGTTTCAGCGGCACGGTAACTGCGCACTGCATCCAGCACGGCGCGGGCTTTTGGGTGCTCCGGATCGGGGCCGTACCAGTAGCCGTCCTGCTCCGGGAGCTGCTTTGGGATGTCCATTCGACCAATCCTAGCCTTGCTGGAAGGTAGGACGGCTAGGAATCGATGCGATGCATTTCACACCGTAATTAGGGCATAAAAACGTGCTCTAATATCTTCGGTTGTGGTCAGATGTTAGGTGTCCGCTTAGGTAATCCTTACCTCTCGCCTGTGATAGGAACGTCCTTGACTGCACCCGAAATCTCCCCGTCCGGTCCCAAATCCGGACCCTCGCGCCGCAATATCCTGGGCGGAGCCGGGCTCGGCTTCCTGGCATTGGCGCTGGGGGCCTGCTCCAGCCGTGACACTGTGGCTGCGGCCGGGAATGCAGCAGGATCCGGCGGTTTCACCGTCACCGACATGCGCGGCGTCGAGGTTTCCTTCGATGCCCCGGTGCAGAAAATCGCCACCACCGTCATCCCCTCGCCATCCATGCTGGCTGCCGTGGACGGCGGGTACGGCAAGATCGTGGGCATCAATGAATCCACCCTGCAGGCCAACCGGCAGGGCCTGTTCGGGGAGATGTTCCCGGAATCGAAAACCACCACCACCATCGCGCCGTCGAGCTTCACCCCCAACATCGAGACCATCACCAAACTGGAGCCCGACGTTGTGTTCCAGTGGGCGGACCAGGGCGACGGACTTGTGGAGCCGCTGGAAAACGCCGGCTTCAAAACGGTCTGCCTGCTCTACGGAACGCAGGAATACCTGGAAACCTGGGTGTCCCTGTTCTCCACCATCCTCGGCAAGCCCGAGCGCGGCACCGAAATCGTGGACTGGATGCATGCCGAAATCGCCCGGCTGGAAGATGAGCTCGCCGCAGTTTCCAAGCCCGTGCGGGTGGTCCACCTGGGCCAGTCCGGCGACGGCTATTCGGCCTCCAACAAGTCCTCCTACATGCACTACTGGATGGAGCTGGCCGGCGGGCAGAACATGGCGGCGGAGAACCTTTCCGCCGAGAACGTGGTCAGCGCCGAGCAGCTGATCGAGTGGGATCCCGAAGTCATCACGCTGGGTGGCTTCGATACCCGCACCCCGGCCGAGGTCTACGCGGACCCGTCCCTCGCCTCCGTGTCCGCCGTCAAAAACCGCCGGGTCTACAAGGCCCCGCTGGGCGGATACCGCTGGGAAGTTCCCTGCGCCGAATCCCCGCTGATGTGGCAGTGGGCGGCCGAGGTGTTCCATCCCGGCCGCACCAGCAACACCCTGCGCGCCGCCATGAAGGAAAAGATTGCGTACCTCTACGGGTACGAAGTGAGCGAAGCCCAAATTGATGCCGCCCTGCGGCTGGACCTGAACGGCGCCAGCGTTGGCTACGACGTCTTCCGCGGCTGAGGTGGCGGCTCCGCATAGCTCCGGCGCACCTGCACCTGCCCGCGCCGGCTCGACGTCGTCGGCGTCGTCGTCGGCCGGTGCCCCGCCGTCGTCGGCCCGCCGCCGGCTGATCCTGCCGCTTTGTGTCCTGATCCTGTGCACCGTGGCCCTGGTTTCCATGGCCGCCGGCCGGTACTGGGTGCCGCCGAACGAAATCCTGCGCATCCTGTTCAACGAAGTCACCGCCCTCTTCGGCGGCGAAGGGATGCTCCGCCGGACCTGGACCGACCAGGAAGCCACCGTGGTCCTGGATGTCCGGCTGCCGCGCGTGCTGCTGGCCTTCCTGGTGGGCGGAGCGCTCTCGCTCGGCGGCGCCTGCCTGCAGGCGCTGTTCCGCAATCCGCTGGTCAGCCCGGACATCATCGGCGTCACCGCCGGGGCGTCCTTCGGCGGGGTGCTGGTGCTGACCCTCGGCCTGTCCGGCGGCTGGATGGTCGGCGGCGCCTTCGGGTTCGGGCTGGCCGCACTCGCCGGCGTCCTGCTGCTGGGCCGGCTGGGCGGACGGGACAACGCCATGCTGATGATCGTCCTGGGCGGGATTGTGGTGGCGGCGTTCTTCAACGCGCTGGTCTCCTTCATGACCTACCTGGCCGACCCGTATTCCGAACTGCCCTCGATTGTGCACTGGCTGCTCGGTTCCATCGCCGCGGCCAGCTATGACAAGGTGCTCACCGCACTGGTTCCAGTGGCAATCGGCGCGGCGATAGTCCTGGCCCTGCGCTGGCGCCTGAATGTCCTGTCCCTGGGGGACGACGACGCCGCCGCGCTGGGCGTGAACCCGCAGCGCTCCCGGGTGGTGCTTTTGTGTGCCGTTGCCCTGATGACGGCCGGCACCGTCGCCGTGGCCGGGGCCGTCGGCTGGGTGGGCCTCGTGGTTCCGCACCTCGCCCGGCTCTGGGTGGGACCGGATCACCGGATCCTGCTGCCGGCGTCGTTGCTGCTGGGCGGTACCTACCTGATGCTCATCGACACCCTCAGCCGTTCCATCAGCAGCAGCGAACTTCCGCTCGGCATCCTCACCGCCATCATCGGCGCCCCGGTCTTCGTGGCGCTGCTGGCCCGTTCGCAGAAGAAAGCCGAGCTCTCATGACCGTCGCACCCCTGTCCCGCACGGTTCATCCGCTAACGGGCAGCCGGGCGGCTGACTCCGCGCCGCTGCTGCAGGCTACCGACCTCGGTTTCCGTTATTCCCGGCTGCGCCCGTGGCTCTTCCGGAACCTGGAATTTTCCTTGGAGCGCGGGGAGGTCCTGTCCATCCTGGGGCCCAACGCCCGCGGCAAAACCACGCTGCTCAAGTGCCTCTCCGGGCTGCTTGCCCCGCGTGAGGGAACGGTTCACGGCGCGCCCGGCATCGGATACGTGCCCCAGGACCACGGTGCAGGTCCGTCCTTCACCGTCGCCGACATGGTGCTGATGGGCTGCACCCGGCACCTGCGCGCCTATCAGACGCCGCGCGCCGAGGACTACGCCGCCGCCGACGCAGCCATGGAACGAGTAGGCGTGGCCGCCTGGGCCGGACGCGACTATTCCACCCTCTCAGGCGGGCAGCGGCAGCTGGTGCTGATTGCCCGGGCCGTGGCCTCCGGCTGCGAACTGCTCGTCCTGGACGAACCGGCTTCTGCACTGGACCTGAACAACCAGTCCCGCGTGCTGAGCGTGCTCACCGGGCTGGCTGCTGAGGGCATGGGAGTCATCATGACCACTCATCATCCTGACCACGCGCTCCACGTGTCCCGCAACGCGCTGCTGTTTGTCGGCAGCCATGACGTCCGCTGGGGACCCACCGAAGAGCTGCTCACCGGTCCGGCCCTCTCCGAGGTCTACGGCCTGCCCATCTGCACCCCCACCGTGGGCACGGTATCCGGCGAACGCGTGATCGCCGTTCCGGATTTCGGCCCGTCATGCCGTGCCTGCCCGGTGCCCGGCGCCGTCGGGGCACCGGCACCGACTCCCGTGGAAATTCGAACCCCCCTTGTAAAGGAACATCCGTGATTATCCGTTTGATCGGCGGCAAGCCGATGCTTGGCCAGACCGACACCACCTGGCGCGGCGCCTTCGAGGATGTCGACGCCTACGACCTCGACGACGACGCCGCCCGCGCCCGGATCCTCTCGGCCGACGGGCTGGTGATCGGCGGCGGCGTGGACCATCTCCTGCTGGGCAAGCACCGCGAAGCACTCACCGGCTTCGTGCGCGCCGGCGGCCGGGTGCTGGTCAACGGCCAGGTGGTTAAGCCCTTCATCGACGGGCTGGCGGTCTGGCGCAAGCTGGAATTCCGCGGCGCGCAGGACGTCCGGCCGCATCCGGTCTCTCCGCACCCGGTCTGGGCAGGCATTGACTACCGGGACCTGCACTACCGCACGGGGGTGCCCGGAACCCACAGCTACGAGCGGTTGGAGGAGATCGGCGTCGCCGGTTTCTACGGCCGCGGCTATCACCTGGACCTGCCCGAGGGTGCGACCGTGGTGACCGGCATCGGCCAGTACCGGCTCCCGCTGGACTACAGCTACCGGATCGGCTCCGGCGAAGTGCTGGTGCACGGCGGCAATGACCTGGAGAGCTTCAGCGACGATCAGTATTCCACCCGCGTGCTGGGCCCGAACCTGGTGCAGTGGCTGGAAAACGGGGAATGCACAGCGGCGGAGCCGGCGTCCGCCCCCGCTCCTGCCGCCGTCGGACCCCGATCCTCCGCCGTTTCACGCAAGGAGGGATCGGCTGCCCCGCGGATCGGGCTGCTGCACTGCGGCACCTTCCAGCCCCTGCGTACCCTGGCCGACCCGGCCCTGGCGCCGTACCGGATGGAATCCGTGTATCTTCCGGACGCCGATCCGGCCGTGCTCGCGGACCTGGACGTGGTGATTGTCAGCGACCGGCTGCATCAGGGCCAGCTTGCGCGCTTTGTTCCGGCCATCCTTGAGGCCTTGTCCGACCCGGGGAAAACCGTGATCGTGCTTGGTGAGAACAAGGTTGAACAGTGGCTGCCCGGCGTCGGCTACAGCTTCCGCCCCACGGTGTTCTGGATGTGGCGCACCGGCGAGGACAACGGCACCCGGCTGCGGCTGCCCGAGGATCCGATGTGGGAATTCCTCACCCCCTGGTCCGTGTCCTGGCACCATCACGGTCTGCTGCATCCGCGCCCCGGTGCCCGCTCGCTGGTGGTGATGGAAGAGGACGGCGCCGAATCCGGCACGCTGCTGTACGTGGATGAGGTGAACCAGTCCGCCCGTCTGCTGGTGACCACCATGGATCCGGTCTACCACCACGGATCCGGCTTTATGCCCGGTGCATCCCAGCTGCTGTACTCGCTGCTGCGCTGGGTCACGGCCACGCACGCCCCGCGGGCCTAGCCGGGTCTGAGGGGAGCCTGCCGGGCGGACCACCGCCGTCGTCCGGATCAGCCCAAGACCAGCCGGACGGCGAGGACCAGCATCACGACGCCGATGAGCAGGTCCACGATCTGCCAGGTGCGCGGCCGGTTCAGCACCGTGGATAAGCTGCGGGCACCGTAGCCCAGCGCGGTGAACCAGATCAGGCTGCCGACGACGGCGCCGGCTGCGAAAATCCAGCGCGTGTCAGAACCGTACTGGTTCGCCAGGCTGCCCAGCAGCACCACGGTGTCCAGATACACGTGCGGGTTCAGGAAGGTCAGGGCAAGGGTCGTCAGGATGACGGTGCCCTTGGCCCGCGGTGCCTGTGCTTCCAGCACCGAGGGCCTGGCGGCGGAGATCAGTGATCGGATGCCCCACCAGGCGAGATAGGCGGCGCCGGCCCAGCGCAGGATTTCCAGGACCGCCGGGAACCGGGACACCAATGCCCCGATCCCGGCGGTGCCGCCGAAGATCAGCAGGGCATCGCTGATGATGCACAGGGCCACTACCGCGCCGATGTGTTCCCGCCGCAGCCCCTGCCGCAGGACGAAGGCATTCTGCGCTCCAATGGCCACAATCAGTCCGAGGCCGGTGACCATTCCAGTGGCCCAAATACTTAGCATTCCTCGACGGTAACCAGCGGCAGCGGTTCAGACAAACGAATGATTTGAAGGATGCATTAGGTTTGCTTCATGAACTTCGAGCATCTCCGCGCACTGTCCGCCGTCGTCGACGAGGGCACGTTCGAAGCGGCGGCGGATCGGTTGCATATCAGTCCGTCAGCGGTAAGCCAGCGCATCAAGGCACTGGAAAGCTCCGTCGGCCAGGTCGTTGTTCGCCGCGGGTCACCCTGCACGCCGACGGATGCGGGCGTGGTTCTGCTGCGCATGGCACGGCAGGTGCAGCTGCTGGAGGGGGAAACCCGTTCCGCGCTCTCGGGTGACACATCACCGCGGACGCCGACGCCGGTGGCCGTCAATGCGGACTCCCTCGCCACATGGTTCGTCCCCGTCCTCTCCGAAGCAGCCGAGTGGACGGACAGCACCCTGGACCTGCACGTCGAAGACCAGGACCACAGTGCGCAGCTGTTGCGGCAAGGGGACGTGATCGGCGCGGTCACTGCCGATCCGACACCGGTCAACGGCTGCAAGGTCGAGGCCTTGGGCGCCATGCGCTACCTCCCGGTGTCGACGCCGGACCTGCAGCAGCGCTTCACGCGTGAGGACGGTGTCGACTGGGCAGCCATGCCGGTGGTTCAGTTCAATGCCAAGGACGATCTGCAGCGCCGGTTCCTGCAGGCCCGCGGCGTTGACGGACGACCGCCCCGGCACACTATCCCGTCCTCTGAGGCATTTGTGGCAGCGGTCCGTGCAGGACTCGGCTGGGGCATGCTGCCGGAACTGCAGTTGGGCAACGGACTCAAGGACGGGACGTTGGTGCTGCTAGATGAGCGTGCGCACCGGGACGTCCTGCTGTACTGGCAGGCCTGGAAGCTGGACTCGGAAAGGCTGCACCGCATCGGTGACTCAATCCGGCGGGCCGCCCGGCAGCTCAGGTAAGGAAGCCCTACCCCGGCTAACCCGGAAACGGCTGGCAGTGCGGGCAGTAGTACAGGTCCCGCATTTCCATCTCGTTGTCGCCGAGCAGCTCATGCGCCACCTTGGTGCCGCAGCGCAGGCAGCCCCGCCGTTCCCGGCGATAGACCCAGAGCTGGTCCCGGCCCATGGCGCCGGTGGTGATCCGGCGGGAGCGGGCCTTGTTGACCTCCAGGAGCCGCTTGGACAGGTCCACCAGGCGGGGCAGATCGGGGACGTCGGAGACCGGGGTCAGCGGGTGGATGCCGGCCAGGAAGCACAGCTCGCACCGGTAGATGTTGCCGATCCCGGCGAGGTTCCGCTGGTCCAGCAGCGCCAGGCCGATGGGCCGGTCCGGCTGGGCGGAGAGGCGGCGCAGCGCTTCTTCGGCGTCCCAGTCGGGTCCCAGCAGGTCCGGGCCGAGGTAGCCGACGGCGTCGTCCTCGTCCGACCGGGGCAGGACCCGAAGGAACCCGAGGTCGAATCCGACCACCTGGTGGGTGTCCGTTTCGAGGATGCAGCGGGCCTTGAACGCGGGCCGGCGCCACTTCTCGCCGCGCGCGTAAACATGCCAAAGCCCCTCCATTTTCAGGTGGGAGTGGAGGATCCAGCCGTCCACGGGATCGCCGCCGCGGATCAGCAGATGCTTGCCGCGGGACACGACGTCCTGCACGGCGGAGCCGGTGAAATCGGTGGCGGCGAATTTCGGGACGCGGATATCGCATCGGGTGAGCTCTTTGCCGGCCAGGACGGCATTGAGGTCCCTCGCCGCCCGCCAGATGGTATCGCCCTCAGGCACGGTTCCTCCCCGGTTCGACTACGCACGGGGCCCACACATCAGACACGGTAGCGCAGCCCTTTCGGCGTGGTGTAGAAACCGGCAGCGGTCAGTGCCCGCGCAGCGTCCGTATCGAGGATATCCGCCCCGTTGACCTTCTCGATGGCCATTTTCTCCGCCGCGCCTCGTTGGATGATCCGCACCAGGGCGGCTGCGGAAAGCTCCAAGACAGCCGGCTCCTCGGTGAAGGTCAGGAGTGTCTTGCCGCCGCGTTCGGCGTACAGCGCAAGCTCGCCGTCGACCAGGACCACCAGTGCACCGGCTTTGCGGCCGGGCCGGTGTCCACCCTCCAGGGTCGGCCAGGGCAGGGCGGCGCCGTAGGGGTTCGCCGGATCGGTGGCGGCCAGGGCGACGGCGGACGGTTCGGGCTGCTTCAACTGCGCGTCTTCGGAGAAGGAACGCAGCCGGTCCACCGTGGCGGGCACCGCGAACTGGGCGGCGCCGAGCTGCTCAATGAAGTAGCCGCGCCGGCACCTGCCCATTTCCTCCAGCCGGGCCAGCACCCGATAGAGCAGGGCGAAGCCGCCCGGGGTGCCTTCGCTGGCCACGGAGCCGCGGGTGACCACGCCGTAGCGGTCCAGCATCAGCTCGGCCGTGGCGTGGGCATGCAGGGTGGTGTCGGTTTCCACCGCGGGGAGCATGCTCCACCGCCCGGCGACCAGGGGCGGAGCGTTGCGGAGCGCTGGCGCGGACGCGCCGCCGGCCGCCAGCCGCATGGAGCTGCCCGTCAGAGAGGCCCCGGGTGCCCGGCCCAGCCGTCCCATCCGGGCGGTGCGGGCACGCGGGGTGGCGGCCCGTTGCTTATGGGCGGTTTTCCCGCCGGAGAGCAGGGACCGCACCGGGGTGAAAGTGTCATTGCTGATCCGCCCGGCCCAGACGAGTTCCCAGAGGGCGGAGATGATGTTCGCATCCGTTTCAGCCATGCCGTCTGCCGCTAGACCGTCGCCGAGCTGGCGGAAGAAGTACGCGCCGCCGTTGCCCAGCAGTTCCAGCAGCCGCTGGTGCAGGCCGCCCGGCTCGAAATCAGGGGAGGGGTTGAGCGTCAGCGGCGCGTTTTCGGCCAGGTGCAGGGCTATCCAGCCGTCGTTGCCCGGCAGGGAGCCGCTGCCGGACCACACCACTTCGCCCGTGGCGGTCAGCTCGTCCAGCATGGCCGGGGCGTAGTCGCGCACCCGGGAGCCCAGGATCAGCGGTTCCCAGGCCGAAGCCGGAATCGGCACGCCGGAAAGCTGGTCGATCACGGTGGCCACGCCGTCGAGCCCGCGCAGTGACGAACCCACGTTCTGCCAGACCGGCAGGAACCGCCCGTAGGTGGCCGGGTCCACCGGCTCCACCTCGGAACGCAGGGCCGCCAGCGAACTGCGGCGCAGCCGCCGCAGCACCTCGACATCGCACCATTCGGTTCCGGCGGGAGAGCCGGGAACGGTGACGGTGGCCGGGGGAGTGGAGTCGACGCCGTCGGCCGCGTCCAGCAGCAGGGTTTCGGCGGGGCGGAATTCGCCCTCCGCGACGCGTCCCTCGCCGGCCAGGCGCTGCAGGGTGCCGGTGACGACGGCGACGCCGAGGCCCAGCCGGGCGGCGGCTTCGGCGGCGGTGAAGGGCCCGTGGGTCCGGGCATACCGGCCCACCAGGTCACCGAGCGGATCCGCAACGGGTTCGATAAACGCCAGCGGCACGCCCATCGGCAACGGAACACCGAGGGCGTCCCGCAGCCGGGCGGCGTCTTCGATGGCCGCATACCGGGTGCTGCCGGCCATGCCGATTTTCAGGGCCCGGTTGGCGCGGACCAGCTGCTCCAGCAGCTCTTCGGCATCCTCCGGGGTGGCGGTGGCCGGAGCCGGTTCCACCGCGGTCCCGGTCTCGTCAACGGCAAGCTCCACCGGCTGCAGGCGGGCGGCGACCTCCGGAACGGAGAGCGGACCGAGCAGCCGCAGCAGGTCCGCCACGCCTTCCAGTCCGCGGGCATGGCGGTCCGGAGCCAGACGCTGGAGTTCGCTTTCGATCCGGGCGATGATCCGCGCATCCAGCAGTTCGCGCAGTTCGGCCCGGCCCAGCAGCTCATTGAGCAGCGTGGGATCCAGGGACAGGGCGGCGGCCTTGCGTTCGGCCAGCGGCGAATCGCCCTCGTACAGGAAAGCGCCCACGTAGCCGAAGAGCATGGAGCGGGCGAACGGCGACGGCGAGGGAGTGGTGGTTTCCACCAAGCGGATCTCGCGCCGCTCAATGCCGGAGGCAATGTCCTTCAGGGCCGGCAGGTCATAGACATCCTGCAGGCATTCGCGGACCGTTTCCAGCAGGATCGGGAAGGTCGGGTACTTCTTGGCGACATCCAGCAGCTGCGCCGACCGCTGCCGCTGCTGCCAGAGCGGGGTGCGTTTGGAGGGGTTCTGCCGCGGCAGCAGCAACGCGCGTGCCGCGCACTCCCGGAACCGGGAGGCGAACAACGCCGAGCCGCCCACCTCGGCGGTGACAATGGAATCGAGTTCCTCGGGGTCGAACAGGAACAGCTCGGCGCCGGGCGGTTCGTCCTCCATCAGCGGCACGCGCAGCACAATGCCGTCGTCGGAGGCCATGGCCGATCCGTCCAGCCCGTACCGGGCGTGCAGCCGCGCCCCGACAGCGAGTGCCCAGGGCGCATGGACCGGCATGCCGTACGGGCTGTGCAGGACTACCCGCCAGTCCCCGAGTTCGTCGTGGAAGCGTTCCACCACCAGCGACCGGTCGTTGGGCACCACATCGGTGGCCTGCTGCTGCTCGCGCAGGTAATTGATCAGGTTGCCGGCGGCCCAGTCATCCAGCCCGACGGCGGTCAGGCGTTCCCTGGCCGCTGTGTCATCCGCGGCGGCCATCTCGCGGACGAAGGCGCCCAGGGCACGGCCCAGCTCCACCGGCCGGCCGAGGGTGTCCCCGCGCCAGAACGGCAGTTTGCCGGGCTGGCCGAAGGCGGGGGAGACCAGCACCCGGTCATGGGTGATGTCTTCGATCCGCCAGCTCGTGGCACCCAGGGCGAAAATGTCCCCGACCCGGGATTCATAGACCATTTCCTCGTCAAGTTCACCGACCCGGCGGCTGTTCTTTCCTTCGGAATCGCCGACCAGATAGACGCCGAAGAGGCCGCGGTCCGGGATAGTGCCGCCCGAGGTGACGGCGAGGCGCTGCGCTCCGGGCCTGCCGGTAATGGTGCCTTCGGTGCGGTCCCAGACAATCCGCGGCCGCAGCTCGGCGAACTCGTCCGAAGGGTAGCGGCCGGAAAGCAGGTCCAGGGTGGCGTCGAACGCGGAGCGCGGCAGGCCGGCAAAGGGCGCGGACTGGCGGACGACGTCGAACCATTCCTCCACGTCGATGGATCCCAGCGCGGCGGCGGCCACGGTCTGCTGGGCGAGGATGTCCAGCGGGTTAGCCGGTATGGCCAGGGGTTCGATCTGCCCGGCGAGCATCCGTTCGGCGGTGACGGCCGAGTTCAGCAGGTCGCCGCGGTGCTTGGGGAACATCACGCCCTGGGAGATTTCGCCCACCTGGTGCCCGGCCCGGCCCACCCGTTGCAGGCCGCTGGCCACCGACGGCGGCGATTCGACCTGCACCACCAGATCCACGGCCCCCATATCGATGCCGAGCTCCAGCGAGCTGGTGGCCACCACGCAGCGCAGCCGGCCGGATTTCAGGTCGTCTTCGATCAGGGCCCGCTGGTCCCGGGACACCGAACCGTGGTGCGCCCGCGCGAGCACGGGGGTGTCGTCTTCGACGGCGAGGTCCCCGCGCCGCAGCACGGACACCCCGGCCTGCGCCATGATCTGGGCGGGTGGACGTACAGATGCTGCCGGGGCCGGGACCCCGTCCGTTCCGGTGGCCGCCTGTGCAGCCTCCAGCCGGAAGGCATGGATCTCGTTCAGGCGGGCCGTGATGCGCTCGGCCAGGCGCCGGGAGTTGGCGAACACGATGGTGGAGCGGTTGGCCTCGATGAGGTCGACAATCTTCTCCTCCACATGCGGCCAGATGCTCGCCTGCGGAGCGTAACCACCCTCCACGGTGTCCTCAGTGGTAGGCGCATTGCCCAGATCCGTCATGTCCTCCACCGGAACGGTGACGGTGAGGTTCCAGTTCTTCCGGGACTGCGGCGCAACGATCCGCACCGGAGCGTTGCCGCCCAGGAAACGCGCCACGGTTTCGTGCGGCTCCACCGTGGCGGAGAGCCCGATCCGCTGCACAGGCTTTTCCAGCATGGCGTCCAACCGCGCCAGCGTGACGGCCAGGTGGGCGCCGCGTTTGGTGCCAGCCACGGCGTGCACCTCGTCCACGATCACGGTTTCCACTTCGGCCAGGGTCTCCCTGGCGGAGGATGTGAGCATCAGGAACAGGGATTCTGGCGTGGTGATGAGGATGTCCGGCGGCCGCGTGAGCAGGGCGCGCCGCTCATTCTGCGGGGTGTCCCCGGACCGGACGCCCACGGTGATGGACGGTGCCGGCAGGCCCAGCCGTTTGGCTGTCTGGGTAATGCCGATCAACGGCGAGCGGAGGTTGCGTTCCACGTCGACGCCGAGGGCCTTCAACGGGGAGATGTACAGGACCTTGGTTTTACGTTTGGGTTCCCGGGTGCGCTTCCGCCCCGCCGGTTTGGGAGCGGATGCGGGCAGTTCCGGAAGGGGCAGTTCGGCGGGCGGCAGGCCTCCGGGTCCGGCAGCGGCGGCCCCGGCAATAAAGCTGTCCAGCGCCCAGAGGAACGCGGCCAGGGTTTTGCCTGACCCGGTGGGAGCGACCACCAGCGCATTGGCCCGCTCCGAGATCGCATCCCAAGCTCCTACCTGCGCCGGGGTGGGCGCAGTGAAGGCACCCTCGAACCATTCCCGGGTGGCGGGGGTGAACTTGGCTAGCACCGAAGATGCCGATGTCATGGCACTATTCTTCCCCACCCCGGTGACAGTTTGGCCGCTGCCACCGGGGGTTCGGCTGCAGGCCGAAAATCAGCGAGCCTGCAGGATACCCACTTGCATCAGCTCGATATCCGCGTTGGTGCAACCCGTGGACGGGTAGGGGACAGTCAGGGAAGCGGTGTCCTCCGGCGGATAGACCAGCAGGGACGCAGTCTCCTGCACCTGGCAGTTTCCGTACTTCTGCGCCACGGTTTCCCGCAGCTCGGCGGCCGCAGCCTGGCCGGGTGCCAGCGTGACGGGGCCGGCGGCCACGCCCTCGGTCCGGGCGGCCGGTGCGCCCACCTGCTGTCCGGCGGCGTCGAGGTAAGAGACACCCGGATAGCCGGCCACGGTGCAGGTACCGTCGGCGGAGACATTGGTCAGCACCAGGACGCGGGAGATACCGTCCGCTCCGGCGCCGCCGGGAACATTCTCCACGGCGCCGGCAAGCATGTCGGCGGTGCAGGGAACGGGGCCGGCAGCTGCCCCGCCTCCGGTTGCCGGAGAGGAAGCCGGAGCAGAAGCAGATTCGGTTGATGGGGACGGAGCTGGCGTGGTCTCACTGGCTGACGCCGAAGGGGACACCGACGCGTCGCCGTCGTCCCCTGAGCCGCCACAACCGGCCAGCGCGGAACCGGAGAGAGTCAGCAAAGCCACCAGGGCTAGTGCCTTGCGGGACGGGGAGGACTTTTTGACGGGGGAGGCAGGTGCCAAGGTGATCATGCTCTCACCTTTCCCGTCGGGCGGGGGTGCGTCAATCCGCCCCGCCCGGCGGGACGGAATGACGCAAAACCGTTACGGGCGCCGGAAGCAGGCTGCCCGGCGCCCGCTCAGGTCCGCGGGCTAGGCCCGGCTGCGGCCACGCGTGCGGATCAGGGCGGTGACACCTGCCGCAAGGCCCAGCAGCCCGGCACCCAGGCCAACGTAGCCGGCAACTTCGGCGGCCTCGACGTCGTCATCCCGGTCATCGGCGCTTTCCGGCGTGGCGCCGTGGGCGCTGCCGTGCTCGTCGCCGGCGGCGTGATCATCGTCGTTGTCCGCTTCGGTGATGGTGACCGTAGGCGCCGGGGAGTCGAGGTCGTGGCTGGTCTGGCCGTCGGCCGGAACCTGGGACCAATCCGTTTCCCCCTTTTCGCAGCTCTGCAGCACGGGGAAGGTCAGGGTGGTGTCTTCGGCGTCGGGCAGGTCGACGCCGAGGGTGATGGTGTCCCGGACGCCGTCGGCCAACGGTTCCTTGGCCGTGTAGATAATTTCGCTGGTGCGCGAGCTGACCTGTGAGCCGTTGGGCAGGGTCCGCGGCTCCGCGAGCTCCTCGGTGACCTTCTTGATGTCCCAGCCGGGGTGGGCCGTGGGGGTGGCGTCCGCCAGTTCGTCCGGCAAGGTGAAGGTCAGGGCCGTGGTCGGGGAGCCCTCGCAGCCGTGCGAGAGGTCGAAGGTCAGCAGGGCGGACTCGCCCGCGCCGGTGGTGTCGGGGGTGACATGTACGTGGGCGGCCGCGGGGGCCAGGCCGAGCGCCATCAGGGCGGCGGTGCCGCCGGCGGCAAGGAGGACAGAGGAGGAGGTACGCATGGGAAGAGCCTTTCGGTGGCGCATTGCCAAAAAACCGCGCTGGAGGCGGGAAGTAAGAGAAAAGGAATTAGGCCAATGCGTACGACGGCGGCCCGCGCAACGGGCGCGCGGAGCAGTACCGGGTGGGCGGGGTTCCGGCGGCGGGACCGGAAATCGCCGGCGGCCGGACGGGCCGGAACGTCACCGGGGCCGGCGGCGTGAACAGCGGCCGCAGCCAGGCCGCCGTGGCGTGCAGGGCGTCCTCGCCCCGGGCGAGCACCAGCGCGGACAGCGCCACGGCGGCGAGGTGCGCGAGGAACAGTGCGGGGCCGGCGTCGTGCTGGAGCGCGTGGAGACCGGACAGGGCGGCCCCGGGCAGCGGCGCCGCCTCCGGACAGACAACGGCAACGCCGTGGTGGGAGGAAGCACCGGGCAGGCATTGGACGCCGGAGGTCAGGATGCCAAAGGCTTCATGGAGCCCGAGCTGCGCGGCGCCGAGGACAAGGAAGAGGCTGCCGGGCCGGAACCGGCGCCCGGCAGTAATACTGACTCCGGCCAGGGTGAAGGCCGCCAGGGCAATGAGGAGGACCGGTTCGGGGAGTATCCCGCCGCCGGCCAGGTGCGCACCTGTGGCCAGCGCGAAAATGACTGCGGTGGCGACTCCGGCGCGGAGCAGCCGGAAGGGATCGGTGCGCTGGGGCATGCTTCCCTTCCGGTCCCGCCGGCCGGCTCGGAGCCTGCCGGACTGCTGAAAAACTGCTCCTACTTTACCGTGCAGCCGAAGAACCGGGCGCACGCGGGATTCCGGCGGCAGGCGCCGTCGTCCCCTGTCCTATTCGTGGTGGTAGGGGCGTCCGCCGGCAATCTCCTGGGCCCGGTACACCTGCTCCGCGAGGATCAGCCGGACCAGTTGGTGGGGGAAAACCAGGGGTGAGAGGGACCAGACAAAGTCGGCGCGGTCGTGGACGCTCTGGTCCACGCCGTAGGCCCCGCCGATGATCAGGGTGACGTTGCGCGAGGAATCCAGCGGCCTCTGCAACGTCTGGGCCAGCACCGGCGAGGTGATGGCCTTACCCCGCTCGTCCAGCAGGATCACGTAGTCGGATCCGACCTTCGCCAGCAGCCGCTCGGACTCTTCCTTCCGGGCGGCGTCGCCTTCGCGGGCCGAATGCGGAATGGGGACCCAGGTCAGGTCGAAGGGTTTCTTCAACCGCTTTTCGTACCGGCGGATCCCGTCAACCACCCAGTCCTCGTGCTTGCGGCCCACCATTAGAACTTTTAATGCCATGCAACCATTCAAGCCCGGAACCGCCGAGGTCCGGTAACCGGGCGGGCGCCGGGCTTACACTGCGGGGACATGGAAGGGCACTTCGACGGCGCAGGCCAGGAGGTTACAACGTGTTGGAATCGCGTGCGGTGGTGTTGGGCGGCGGCGGAGTTGCCGGGATCGCCTGGGAGATCGGGCTCTTGGCGGAACTGCTGGACCAGGGCATCGACCTGAATGAGGCGGACCTCGTTGTCGGTACATCGGCCGGATCCGTGGTGGGAACGGCGCTTCGCTTCGGGCAGGTGCCGGCCGCGGCGCTCGCCCAGGAGACGGCGGAGGAAGGTGCCAGTGCTCCGGATTACCAGGAGCCGGACGCATTCGACGGTGAGCGGTTCATGAACCTCATGGGCGCGGCCGGTTTCGGCGGCGGCGGGGAGAAGGCCGCCCGCGCACGGCTGGGCCAGCTGGCACTGAAAGCGGACACGCAGCTGACCGAGGAAGCATGGGTGAACAGCATCCGTTCACTGGTTCCCTTCCCGGCCTGGCCGGAGAAGGCAATGGGCGTCACAGTGGTGGACGCTGAAGACGGCAGCTTCAAGGTGTTCGACGGCGATTCCGGCGTGGACCTTGGCCTGGTGGTTACCGCCAGCTGCACTGTCCCGACGGTGTGGCCGCCCGTGCACATCAACGGGCGGGTCTACATGGACGGGGGTATGCGTTCGGGTACCAATGCCGACGTCGCCGCCGGCTTTGGAAAGGTACTCGTGGTTTCCTGCGGCCTCGAGGCACCGCAGAGCCCCTTCGGGCCCACCCTGCCGCAGGCACTGAAAACCATCCGGAAGGACGGAAAACCGCTGTTGATCGAAGCCGACGCGCAGGCTTTGCAGGCCTTTGGCACCAACATGCTGCTGGATTCCACGCGTCGCCCCTCCTTGGCGGCCGGCCGGCGGCAGGCGAAGGAGATCGCCGACGTCGTCCGGCGCTTCTGGGAGGGGTAGCCCTCCTGAAGGGCTAGCGGCTAGCGGCTAGCGGCTAGCGGTTGTCGCGGTCGACGTCGGCCTCCAGATCGGAGCCCGGTTCAATCACCACACCGTCTTCACGCTGCTCGACGCCGTCGGCCTGGGCAGCGGTGTCTGCGGCGGGGGAGGCTGCTGGGGCAGCGGCGGGCGCTTCCGCTTCAGCGGCCTCGACTTCTTCGCGTTCCTTGATGTACTTCACGAGGAACTCCAGTTCGTCGCTGTACTGCTGCAGGCGGTCGGTGCGGGACTCAGTCGCCAGGGCGAGCACGAGATCGGTCTGGCGTGCACGCAGCTGGGCAATGGTGGGCTGTGGTTCGTTGGTGTCCATGCTTCATCCTACAAAGGCTCTCCGGGACACAATTTGCCGGCCAAGTACCCCCGCCGAGGCGGTGCTGGTCCTCGCGACTTGTTCAGTGACGCTGCGCAGGGCACGCCCGGCAAGGGGCCTCACGGTTCCCCGCGATCCCCCGTTCCGCCGTGGCGGGTCACAGCCTCCGGGCGGACGCCGGACCTCGTCCGCCTCGCCCATTCGCGGGCCAGCGCGCTGTACCACTCCAGCGCATAGGCGGAAGGATGCTCGGAATCGAGTTGCCGGTAGACCCGGTCTGTCAGGCCTTGCAAAGTCCCCTGGGGCAGAGCGGCCAGCGCCTGGGTATCCAAGGGATCTGCCGGCAGGTCCAACAGGGAGACGGCAGAAGCGTGCCGGGAGCGGAAGAGAGTCATGGCTTCGCCGCTCCGGCGGACGGGAGGCAGCCCGTTGCTTCAAGGACAGCGGAGGAGGGGTCGGCATCGAGCCGAACGAGTAGGCGCAGTTTGTGGTCCACAGGATTCCAAAAAATAGGAGTTCCGGGGCGCACTGCTGGGCCTCGGAATTTAGGGTAAACGGCGGATCCGGATGAAGGCAAGTCGGGCAGGGCAGGGGCTCGTGGTGCCGGTCATCTTGGGGCGTGGAAGTCTCCGGAGATGCGACGGGGGCAGGTCTGGTTTCTTCCAAAAACTCCCTCTGGCTTCGTCAGCACATGACGTCTGAAGCCTTCTCGTTTGAAGAAATAGACTGTGGACAAAGAAATGAATCACCCGCCCGAGCAAACCGACGGTGGCCCAGCCGAAAAGGATGGGCAATAACCGCAGAAAAAGCGATGTTCCGCCCGGTTAATATATCCCCGCCATCCTGCTGTTGCTTTTGGCGATTATGGTAGTCCCGCGGATGGCGTCGCTACCGATGTGAAGCTCAAGGGCTCCGCTCAATATCAAGTTCCGGTTAATTGCTGGGCCGAGGATGACCCGCGACGGGATTTCAGTGGAATGAAGACCGCGTAGAACGCACTCCAACAGATCCAGAACACGGTCGAGATGCTCCGTTCAGAGAGTCCGGGGAACCTGCGGCGCCCCACAGCGGCAATCCCCGATACTGCCGATGTCACCACGATGAACCGGATCATGCGTCCGGGCACAGTCCAGGCAAGAAACCCCACGAGCGAGGTCCGCTGCAGCCCGGCTGCCCGCGCGTAGAGCTTGTACGGGACTCCGCGGGTGGGACCCCGCAGCAAAGAAGCGGCCCCGGACTCGGCGATCTCCTGCTCCACCTCGCTGATCATGGCATCCGTGACCGCCGGGATCTTCACCAACGCCTTACGCGACGTGTTTGCGGCTACCTTGCGGCCCCACCAGTAAGTCGCTGCCCCTCCGGCCATTGCGCCGCCGAGGGCTGAGACCGTCGTGCCGAGCGCGCGTTTCGGTCGGCGCAGCCCCACCCAGGATGTCCACACATCGGGGACCACAAAGAAGAACGTCGCTTCTGCGAAGCCCCAGACGCCGGCGATTCCGTGGTCCCGCAGGGCATTCCTGGAGGGTGATTTGCGCCTCATGCTTACACTCTAATGAATGGTGAAGTGGAACCACGGGATTGATCGCGGGTTGCTGCCATTTCCGCCGCTCGGCTCGCACTAGCGTATGAGCTAATACAAAGGGCCAAATGAACGGACACTCTAAATGAGCCACGGAACGGACAGACGGGAAATTCCGCAGCGCAGCAGCCGGTGGGCGGCTAAATCTGCAGATATTCTTGCGGCGGCGAAACTCACCCCCAATCAGATCTCGGTCGGTTCAGTGGTGTTCGCCGCAGTGGGCGCCGCTGTGCTGATCTGGTCGGCATATACCGACGACGCCATAATTCGTGCTGTCCTTCTGGCAGCGGCTGCTGCCTGTATACCGCTGCGTTTGTTGTTGAACATGCTCGACGGAATGCTGGCCGTGGAAAAGGGTATGAGCTCACCGGTGGGCGATATCTACAATGAACTGCCTGACCGAATCTCCGACGTGCTGTTTCTGGGGGCAGCAGGCATCGCCACCGCCGGGCTGGTGACCGCCGGCCGAGTCGATTTCGGGGTGACGCTGGGATTCCTTGCGGCGATACTCGCCGTACTCACCGCCTACATCCGCTGCCTCGGAGCATCCCTCGGCACGGGAAACTTCTTCGACGGGCCCTTGGCCAAACCGCACCGCATGTGGTTGCTGATGATCGGCGTCCTGGTGGGCATCGCCGAACCATGGCTTCCCTGGTCGGAAGGGTGGGTGCTGTTCGGCACGCTGGCGCTCATTGCGTTAGGCTCCCTGCTCACCTGTGCTCGCCGATTGCGCCGTGTCAGCGCGGCGCTGCGTGCCCGCAGCACGGACTTGCCATCATGAACGTCGGCAGGGCCTCCCGGCGCAGCCTCGCGAAACTTATCAGCGCCTTCGCCGGTGCGCGCGTAGTGGCTGCAGCCGGAGAACTGGATCTACCCGAGCAGGCCATCTATTACGCGAACCATTCCAGCCATCTGGACTTCCTCACCATTTGGGCCGCACTGCCGGCAGAGCTTCAGCAACGCGCCCGCCCGGTGGCTGCCAAGGACTACTGGGGCTCCGGGGTGCGTAAGGCTTTTGCCGAACAGATCTTCAACGCCTATTTGGTCGAACGCCACGGCGCCAGCAGCCGCCGGCAGCGCATCGGACTCGGGGGTCAGCCCCAAGGGCCAGGTGGAGGGCATGGCTGAGGTGCTGGCCGCCGGTGATTCGCTGATTATCTTCCCTGAGGGCACCCGCGGCGACGGCGATACGATCGCCCAGTTCCACGGCGGACTGTACAAACTCGCTCGTCTCCACCCGGAGGTACCTGTGGTCCCCGTGACGCTCGCCAACCTCGGACGGATCCTCCCCAAAGGTGCGGTGATCCCGGTGCCTCACCTCTCGACTGTCATCTTCTGCGAGCCGCTGCAGCTTGATCCCGATGAGGACAGGCAGGCGTTCCTGGCTCGCGCCCGGCAGGTTCTCGTGGAAGGCCTGGCTAAGCACCAAGGCCCGCAATCCACAGATACCCCTGGACAGGACGACGACGTCTCGGACCCTCGTAGCCAGGCCCGGAAGGACAACCTGTGAGCGACTGGGAACTGGGTTTGCTGGACTCGACGTCGCTGAAACTCCTCGGCGGCGTCGTCCTTGTTCTGGTTTTAGCCACCGTGATCGCGTGGCTCCTGGGCCGCCGGTTGGGCATCACGAGCACCATCAGAAACCTGAAGCAGCGCATCAACGCCTGGTGGTTGATGGTCGCACTGATAGGTGCGGTCCTGGCAGCCGGCGAGACGGTGACGATTGTGCTGTTTCTGCTGCTGTCGCTCCTGGCACTGCGCGAGTTCATCACCATCTCCCCGACCGGCCGCGGAGATCACAAAGTGCTCGTGTGGCTGGTGTTCATCATCCCCGCGGCGCACTACTGGTTCCTGTGGGAGCACTGGTATGGCATGTTCAGTGTGTTCATCCCGGTGTACGCCTTCCTCTTCCTGCCTGCGCGCAATGCACTCGCCGGGCAGACCACCGGGTTCCTGCAGCGAACTGCGGCTATTCAGTGGGCGCTGATGGTATGCGTCTACGCCATCAGTTACGCCCCGGCGCTCCTGCAGCTTCCGTTCGCCATGGAGGCAGGCCGAGATGCGGCCGAAGGCTCGGCGCCTGGGACGGGTGGGGCTACCGGCGCGCATCTGCTGCTGTTCCTGCTGATCGTGGTGCAGGGCTCCGATGTGCTGCAGTACGTGTGGGGCAAGACGCTCGGGAAGCACCCGATCGCGCCGAGCGTGAGTCCCAACAAGACCTGGGAAGGGTTCATCGGGGGAGTGCTTTCGGCCACCGCCCTGGGGGCTGCCCTATGGTGGGTCACACCGTTCACCCCGTTGATGGCCGCGCTCCTGGCATTCATCTCCTGTGTGATGGGTTTCGCCGGCGGGCTGGTGATGTCTGCCATCAAGCGCGACCGCGGCATCAAGGACTTCGGCTCCACCATCCCCGGTCACGGCGGCATCATGGACCGCCTGGACTCGCTCTGCTTCGCGGCACCGGTCTTCTTTCACGCGGTGCGGTTCTTCTACACCTGATAGATGCACCACGGTGCCCCGAGAATGCAGAAAACCCCCGGTTTCCCGGGGGTTTTCATTGGCGGTGACGGTGGGATTTGAACCCACGTTGGCTTTTACACCAAACAACATTTCGAGTGTTGCACCTTCGGCCGCTCGGACACGTCACCAACGCGTCAACCTTACCGGGTTGAAGGCCCAACACCCAAAAGCAGTCCCGCCAGGGCCTGGGCGCCCAGTTGGAACTAGAGGTCGACGACGTCGTTCTTGCCGATATCGGGAGTGCCGCCGGTGGCCGCAGCCTTGCCGATCTTGAACAGGCTGGCGATCTTCGGCTCGTCTGATGCCCAGTATTCGGCGGTATGCGAGTCCACCTTGAGCAGCGCCACCGACGGATCTTCACGGCCCTGCTCGAACCAGGCCTCCACCGAGGTCTTCCACAGGGAGGAAATCTTGCCCGGATCCTTTGTCAGCGTCGCCGTGCCGCTGATGGAGAGGAAGCCTTCGGAATCATTGATGGCCACGTTCACGTGCGGATTCGCACGGACCTCGTCGGCCTTGGGGGAGGGGTCCGGAGTAAAGAACCACAGGTTGCCGTCTGAATCCGCCTCCTGCAGCTGCAGCGGCCGGCTGACCAGGTTTCCCTGCAGGTCCACCGTGGTCAGCGTGGCGATTCGGGCCTTTTCAAGAATCTTGACGACGGTGTCCCGTCCATCCTGCTCTGATCCCATAACGGAAACTCCTTTAGTTGTCGCGTTCCGGAAAAAGTAAGCCTACGTACAAACCGAAGCGGGCGGAACGCTAGGAGTTGCGCTTTGAGCCGAAGAAGTCCCGCAGCAGGCGCGCCGATTCCTCCTCGCGCACACCGGGAAACACCTCGACCCAGTGATTCAGGCGACGCTCCCGCAGGATGTCGAACACAGAACCGGAGGCCCCGGCCTTCTCATCCCAGGCGCCGAACACCACCTTCGGCACCCGCGCCAGGACAATCGCCCCGGCACACATGGCGCACGGTTCGAGCGTCACCACCAAGGTGCAGCCCTCCAGCCGCCATTCCCCGACGGCGGCAGCCGCCTTCCGGATGGCCAGCACCTCGGCGTGGCCGGTCGGGTCCCCGGTCGCCTCACGCTCGTTGCGCCCGGTACCCAGCACCTCGCCGTCGGGACCCAGTACGACGGCGCCGATCGGCACGTCGCCTGTCTCCAGCGCCTTGCGGGCTTCGGCCAGGGCAAGGTCCATCCAGGTTTCGTGTGTTCGGGAAAGGGACTCCATGCCTGCCATCGTCTCCCATTCGCGCGCGCACGGGCGAACGCGGAGAGAGGCAGGGCGCAATGGTAGTTTTGAAGCATGCGCGTACTTGTAGTGGATCACCCCCTCGTTGCCCACAAACTCACCGTTCTCCGCGACAAGGACACCCCGTCACCGATCTTCCGTCAGCTGACGGAAGAGCTGGTCACCCTGCTGGCCTATGAAGCCACCCGAACCGTCCGTGTGGAGCCGGTTCCGATCGAGACTCCCGTCACCTCCGCCGTCGGCACGGGCCTGGTCAAGCCGACCCCGCTGGTGGTTCCCATCCTGCGCGCCGGCCTCGGCATGCTCGAAGGCATGACCCGCCTGGTCCCCACGGCCGAGGTCGGATTCCTGGGTATGGCCCGGAATGAAGAAACCCTGGAAGCCATCACCTACGCTGAGCGTCTTCCGGATGACCTCACCGGCCGCCAGGTCTTCGTCCTGGACCCGATGCTGGCCACCGGCGGAACCCTGCGCGAAGCCATCAAGTTCATGTTCCAGCGCGGTGCCGCGGAAGTCATCTGCATCTGCCTGCTGGCTGCCCCGGAAGGCCTCGCGGTGCTCCAGGAGGAACTCCAGGACGCGAACGTCACCGTGGTCCTCGCCTCGATCGACGAGCGCCTCGATGAGAACGCCTACATTGTTCCCGGCCTGGGCGACGCCGGCGACCGGCTTTACGGCGTCGTCTAACCACCTCATCCGAAGGGCCGCCTGCGACGCGGTTCTTCCGCCAGTAAAAAAGCTTCGAAGCCCTGTCCACTATGTGGACAATAGCTTCGATGCTTGACGGCACCTGCTTCGTAAGCTTGCTTGCGGAGTGGGTGCCTTTTTTCTAGACTCCGTTCGATATGACCGAACAGTGCCGCGAAGTGGTGCGAAATAGATTTAGGTCTTATACATATTTACGCATAGCTATTCATTGTGTCTTTTTGTGAACTACGTCACAAAACGACCCATAACGTCCACTATGTGAGACAACCGACCCTTTGTTACTTGCGTGAATCCCTTTGTGACATGCAATAATCCGGAGTGTGAACACCAACACGGCAGCAGCAGTCACAGGCTTCCCAAGCGGCCTCCGGGCCGCGAAGGAAACTGGTTGTTGTCGAATGCATACCTCTGGAACCACCCCCATCCCGAGGTAAGACTCAGGCCCAACTATGGGCATAATAGGCGCCGTCTCGACCGGGCACACCCCCAGCAATCGAGCCGTGATGACGTCAAGTCACGATGAGGTCCCACATGTCAGTAGCATCCGGTTACGTCCACATCTCCCTGCGCAATGCGCAGAACCGCGCCGGATCAGGTTCCCAGCGCCAGGCCGCCGTCGGCGGTTTCCCCGGCTCATACGGCGCGCAGCCGTTTGGGAACCAGTCCTATGGCGTCCCGGCCCCCGGCGGCGCCGGAGTCCGTCCGCTCCGCGCAGTTCCGGGCCAGGATGCCAGCCCCATGACCGCCCCCATGTCGGTGGTCACTCCGAACGGTATTCCCGGGCCGCAGCCGGTCAGCAATGACACGGCTGCCCGTGGATTCGTTATTTATGTCGGCCTCGATGAAGAAGCCGCCGCGGCCAACGGCACGTCGCTGAGCAAGCTGGCGCAGGAAATCCGGGCCTACGTGCAGACCCTGGTGCCCGGCGCCCAAAGCCACGCAGCCGTGGCGCTTGCCCCTGCCGGAGCCACCGGTTCGGATATCGACGTCGTCCGGCAGGCGCTCGGGGACCCCACGGTCCGGCGGCAGCCGGCCCCGCAGCAGGTTCCGGCACCCCCGGTTCCGGCAGCTATCCGGCCCTCCGGAGTCCTGATTGACCTGTCCCGACGCGAGGTGCACCTCGACGGGGACACGCTGAACCTGACCTTCAAGGAATTCGAGCTCCTGAACTACCTGGTGGAGAACGCCAGCAGGACCGTTGGGCGTGAAGAGCTGTTGGCTGGCCTGTGGCGCAATGCCGAAGAGGTGCCGAACGAACGCACCATCGACGTCCATATCCGGCGTCTGCGGTCCAAGCTGGGCCGGCTGGCCAACACCGTCCGCACGGTCCGCGGGCAGGGGTACCGCTTCTACGAGCACCCCGAGGTTGTTGTCTGGGCCGCACCGGAATACAGCATCTAGCTGCCAGCCGCGGTCCTTAGGACCGCAGCCGCGGACGGAGCGGGGGCTCCGTCCGCGGCTAAACTTGGCAAATGACCGGCCACCACCTCAAGAAACTCCAGCTCCTTCGCCATGCCAAGGCGGACTGGCCCCGCGACGTTGCAGACCACGAGCGCCCGCTCTCCGGGCGCGGACACCGGGACGCACCCCTGGCCGGGCAGTGGATGCGCGAGCACGGCAGCATTCCCGACTTCATCCTCTGCTCGTCAGCCCTGCGCGCGCGGCAGACATGCACCTGGGTCTGCAAGGAACTAGGGGATAAGGCGCCCACTGCCAAGCTCGAAGACGGTCTCTACATGGCGACGCCGGAGCGGATCCTCAGCCTCATCAACCACGTGCCGGAAACGGTCACCAGCCTGCTGGTAATCGCCCACCTCCCCGGCGTCCAGGATCTGGCCATGCGCCTGGCCTCGGCGGACTCGGATGAAGAAGCCGTCATGGAAATGGCCACCCGCTATCCGACGTCGGGCCTCACCGTCATGGAACACGCGCTGCCGTGGGCCGAGCTGGACGGACGCGACGCCCGCATCACCGACTTCGTGGTGCGCCGGGCCTAAATGCTGATTTCCGGCTGCAGCGTCTTCAGGGTCCACAGCCGGTGCCGCCGGGCAGCCAGCAGGGAGAGCAGCAGTCCGACGGCGGTGTAGGCCAGCAGCCCGACGGCGACGGCGGTGACCTGCGTTAGGTCCCCTCCGTACAGCAGCTGCCGCAGCCCGGTCACCGTGTAGCCCATCGGCAGCACGTCGTGGGCCAGATGCAGGGGCGCCGGGATGGTCTGCCACGGGAAAGTGCCGCCCGAGGAGACCAGCTGCAGCACCAGCAGCACCAGCACCACGAACTTGCCGACAGACCCCAGCAGCGCCACGATGCCCTGGATCAGCGCCGAGAACGCCATGGAAGCCATCAGCAGCAACCCCCAGGCCAGCACCGGGTGGACGGGGTCCAGTCCCAGTCCGAACCGCACCACTGCATACAGCAGGGTCGCCTGGACCAGCGAGACACCGAGGAACGGCAGCCAGCCGCCCAGGGCAATCTTCCAGCCCGGGGCATTGGAGGCCAGCGCCCGACGGCTGATGGGGCGCATAGCCTGCGCCAGCATGAAGATACCCACCCACATGGCCAGCGTCAGGAAATAGGGAGCCAGTCCCGCACCGTAGCTGCCTGCCTCGGCCTGGTCCACCGTGCTGACGGTCAGCGGATCGGCGATTACCGCGGAGCCGTTGGCCCGTTCCTCGTCGTTCGGGTTGGGGATTTCACCCGCACCGTCCTTCAGCTGCCGGGCCAGTTCGGCAGACCCGTCGCGAAGCTGCCCCACCCCGTCCTGGAGGCTGCCCGCACCGGCGGCGGCGGCGTCGACTCCTGCCGCCAGCTCCCGGGTGCCGTCCAGGGCCTGTTGCTCACCGCCCGCCAGCCCGCCGGCCCCCGAGGAGAGCTCGGCGGCACCGGTGGACAGGTCCGCTGCGCCGGCGGAAAGCCGGGAAGCGCCGTCGTTCGCAGCGCTGATGCCCGAGGTGAGCTGCGGGGCGCTGCCTGCCAGTTGGTCCGCACCTGCCGAGACGGCTGCAGCCCCGTCGGAGAGCGCCTTCAATTGCTCGAGCCCGCCGGTTCCGGCGGGGGTTCCGGCAAGCTCCTGCTGCAGGGCTGCGGCCTGCTCCGGTGTCAGCACACCCCGCTGCACCAGCCGCGTCACGGCATCGGTGACACCCTGCCGGGCTGCGTCGGCGGAAGCTGTTACAGCGGATTCCACTCCGGCCGTTCCGGCGGCCACCTGCCGGGCGCCGTCTGCCAGCTGCTGTGTCTGCTGCGGCAGCTGTGCCGTGGCGGAGGAGAGCTGTCCCAGGCCCGAGGAAAGCTCGGCCGCACCTGAGGACAACTGATTCGCTCCCGCGGACAGCTCTCCGGCGCCCGTCGACAGCTGGTTGGCTCCGGCAGCCAGCTGTTCCTGCCCGGAGACCAATGCCTGCGCTCCGGAGGACAGGGTCCCCAGTCCGGTGGCGAGCTCGGCGGCCCCGGAATCCGCGGACGCTGCACCATCGGCGAGCTGCCCGGCGCCGTCGGCGGCCCGTTCCAGCTCGCCGTGCACTGTGCTGAAGCCGGTCAGCAGCTGGTTGGCGGTTTCCTCGCCGACTTCCGCCGCCACGGTGTCATGGACGGAAGAGGTCAGCTTGTCCACGATGCTGCTGAGCAGGTAGTTGTTCGCTTCATTGGTGGTGACATGCAGGGTCGCCTTCCGGGCGGTCGCCGGATCAGACGCCGAGGCCAGGTTCGCGGAAAAGTCCCCGGGAATGGTCAGGGCAAATTCATAGGTGCCGTCCTTCACCCCACGCTCCGCGGCAGCGGCACTGTCCGCCATCTTCCAGTCGAAGGTCCCGTCCTCCACCAGGTTTTCGCGGACCGTGGCGCCGACGTCGAGCCGGCCGTCAGCGGTGTCGGCCCCGTCGTCGTCGACCACCAGGGCGGCCTTGACGCCGTCGAGGTTTCCGTAGGGATCCCAGTTGGCATACAGGTAGACGGCGCCGTAGAGCAGGGGGACCAGGGAGAGGGCGAGGATGGCCAGCTTCGGGAGGGTGCCGCTGGTCATGCGGCGAAGCTCGCTGAGTGCCAGGCGGAAGGCGGTCATGCGGAGACCTCCTCGGCGGTGGTGGTGCTCGAGGCTGCGTTGGTGTCCGCGGAGGCCCCCGCAGCAGCAGTGGGACCGGTCCAGTCCGGCGGGATCTGCGCCACCACCGCAACGGCGGTCACTAGGCGTGTGGGTGAGGACACGCTGCCGGTGAGCACGGGCAGCCAGGCCTCCGGATCGGCGCCGTGGCGGTCAGGAGAGTCAAAGACCAGCAGTTCCACGTCGACATCCGCCAGCGCCAGCCGGGTCAGCAGATCCAGCCGGATGTCCGGTGCCAGCTCCTCGACCCACCGGGGAGACAGATCCGAGAGGCCTTCGTCGGACAGCCAGTCGGCGGCTTTTCCCCGCGGCCGGTTCCGGCGGGGGATCAGCGCCAGGTCTTCGGCGACCAGGTCCCGCACGCGGAAATGCCGTTCGGGTTCGTTGACCTCCGGCGAATCGATCAGTGCCGCGTGTCGGCGCAGATGCTCCAACCGCGCATTGTGCCCCCATGCGAGGTTGCCGGCGGTGGGGCGCATCCTGCCCGCAAGCACCAGGGCGAGGGCAGTACGGGTGGACTGGTCATCGCCGGAGACCAGGAGCAGCCCGCCGGTATCCGCCTCGAGGGTTGTTGGAGGGAGGAGGGCACTGTGGCGCCCCTTCATAAAGAGGGATTCCGCACTGAGCATGGTCTTCGCCTTGGGTCCTTAGGGTCGCTGTGCGCCTGGCACGCTTCAGAGGCGCATCTGCAAACCTACGGGAAACTGACTAGTCAGTTCAAATGAGAGCGCGGAGAGGTCTGCCACAGCAGAACCGGCATGAAGTCACAGCCCGTACTTTTCCAACAGCCTGAGCCATACCTCGCTGATGGTGGGGTAGGCGGGCACGGCATGCCAGAGCCGGTCCAGCGGCACCTCGCCGGTGATGGCAATCGTTGCCGCCTGCAGCAGTTCCGAGACGCCCGGTCCGACGAAGGTCACCCCGACCAGCACTCGCCGGTCCTCGTCCACCACCATCTGAGCCCAGCCGCGGTAGTTGTCCGCATACAGCGAGGAGCCGGCGACGGCGATTTCCAGCGATGTTTCCGAGGCGTTCACGCCGTCCGCCCGGGCCTGCTCGAGCGTCCGCCCGACCATCGCTGCTTCCGGGTCGGTAAACACCACCTGCGGCACGGCGTAATGGTCCGCAGTTGCCGTGTACCGGCTCCAGGCAGCAGGTTCCGCGCTGCCTGGTTCCTGCTTTGCCCGCGCGGCAATCACGTCGCCGGTTGCCCGAGCCTCGTATTTGCCCTGATGGGTGAGCAGCACTTTCCCCGCGGCGTCCCCCACGGCGTACAGCCACCCGCCGTCGACGCCCGCCACCCGGCCGGAGTCATCGGTGTCCAGTGCCTTCGGGGCCAGGCCGATTTCCTCAAGGCCCAGCCCGTCCAAGGCAGGACGGCGCCCGGTGGAAACCAGCAGCCGATCTCCGCTCACGGTGTCGCCGCCCTCGAGCGATACTTCCACGCCGCCGTCGTCGGACTTCCGCACGGACGTGGGGGAGGCGGAGGTGCGTACGTCCACGCCGTCGGACTCGAGTCCTTCCCTCACCAGCGCACGTACCGGTTCGGGGAAGGAACCCAGGATGTCGTGCCGGGCCAGCAGGGTTACCTTCGAGCCCAGGCGCGCGTAGGCCTGCGCCAGTTCGACGCCGGACACCCCGCCGCCGATGACGACGAGGCGGCCGGGAATCCCGGTGGCGGAGGTGGCATCCCGGGTGCCCCAGTACTCAGTGGTGTCCAGGCCCTCGATCGGCGGAACGGACGGGGTGGAGCCGGTGGCGAGGACGACGGCGTGCCGCGCGGAAATGCGCAGGGTCCGGCCGTCGTTGGCGGCCACTTCCACCTCGCGTTCTCCCGTAAGCCGTGCCCGGCCGCGGACCAGTTCGATGCCGGCGCCGGCGACCCACTCGGCCTGCCCGGCATCATCCCAGTTGGAGGTGAACGAGTTCCGGCGCTCCAGGACGGCGGCGGCGTCCAGCGTGCCGGTGACCGCCTCACGGGAACCCGCCAGCGACTGTGCCTCCTTCAACGCCGTGCCGGGTCGCAGGAGCGCCTTGGAGGGCATGCAGGCCCAGTAGGAGCATTCGCCGCCCACCAGGGCCGCTTCCACCAGGACGGCGGCCAACCCGCCGCGGACAATGCGGTCTGCCGCATTTTCTCCCACGGCACCTGCGCCAATCACCACTACGTCGGTCTGCAGAGTCTCAGTCATGGACATGAGCCTTGCACCGCGGCGGGAGCGGGGCAACGGGTAGCTTGTCCTACCCGTCGAAATACGTTTCCGCGGGCCGACCGTTGACCGAGGCCACCACGGATTCGGCGACCTCGCGCAGTTTCATGTTCCGGTGGCTGGAGGCCGCACGCAGTACATCGAAGGCCTGCTGCTGGGAGCAGCGGCTCTGTCCCATGATGATGCCGATGGCAATATCGATGCTGGTGCGGGAACGCATGGCGGCCACAAGGTCCTCTGCCCTTGCGGCTGTGTCGGTAATGCGGATAGCCAGCCGTACGGCTGCCGCAGCATGCC
This sequence comes from Arthrobacter sp. zg-Y895, assembly GCF_020731025.1. NCBI lineage: Bacteria > Bacillati > Actinomycetota > Actinomycetes > Micrococcales > Micrococcaceae > Arthrobacter > Arthrobacter sp. zg-Y895. The sequence goes on along the minus strand of NZ_JAJFZY010000010.1, from coordinate 17,646 downwards.
GGGCAAAACTCTCAGCCGCCTGCACCGTGGCGTCGGGGAAGGCGTTTTCGCGGTCTGCGTACAGGTTCAGGGCGCTGAGGTAGTCGCCGGACAGGGCAATGGGCACGGCGAGGACGGAGCGCAGGCCGTGACGTGTTACCTCGCTGGTGTAGTCCGGCCAGCGCTGCTCGGCGGCCAGATCCTTCACCAGGACGGTTGTGCCGCTGCGTGCTGCGGTGAGGCAGGGGCCGTCGCCGTACGAATACTGGATCTCATCCAGGTGCCTGGCCTCCTCGCTGCTGCTGGCCACGACACGGGGCCGGGATTTATGCAGGAGCGTCACGGCGCAGGAGACGGGGCCGTCCGGGCCGGAGAATTCGCGGGAGGCCAGGACTGCTGACCGGTTGAGGAAATCCTGTACGTCCGGGCTCTCCAGCACCAGATCTATGAGTACCGAGGGTAACTGCGTGCTATTCGGACTGGGCATGCCGGCGTCCTTAGGGGTCCGGCCGCTGCGGGAAAGGCCTTCCGGCGCAGACTGCCGGCCCGGTTGCTTACCGACCACCCTACGTAGGGCAGGGGCGGGTAGCCAGAGACAGCAAAAAACCCGGCCCGATCAGTTCTCCTGATCGGACCGGGTCTGAGTGGTGCGCGCGAAGGGATTCGAACCCCCAACCTTCTGATCCGTAGTCAGATGCTCTATCCGTTGAGCTACGCACGCATAAGAACTATTGTATCAAAACCGATTCTCATCGGTTTCTTTCAAGTTCTTCCGTGGCTGTTTGGCCGTAGATAACTATAGCGGGCTTTTGGAGGCAACACCAATCGAGATGTATGTCGGCTGTGTCACTAGACCGGTCTACGTGACCTTAGTCACATTAGAGCAGGTTGGAGGCCCTGATTCTCTTGGATTTGTGGGACCGATCACGAATGCAGCAGTAAAGGTGCGATCTTTACCGGCAAAGCGTCCCGAAAGGCACAACTAGCATCAAAACACACCACTGACCCAACGAAGGGAAGAGTCATGGGCCATGACGCGCGTCAGCTAGTTCTTGATGAGAACGGCGAGAATGCTGCAAGCCAGCCGCTGGACAGCACCACGGGAGAGGCTGCTGCACCCACCACCCACCAGGCCCTCCTTGCGTGGGTAAAAGAAGTAGCCGAGCTGACGCAGCCTGACCGCGTGTACTGGGTCGACGGTTCCGAAGAGGAAAACCGGTCCCTCACGAACGAACTTGTGGATGCCGGCACCCTGGTGCGGCTGAACCCCGAGACCTTCCCGAATTCCTTTGCTGCCTTCTCCGACCCCAAGGACGTGGCCCGGGTCGAAGAGCAGACCTTCATCTGCTCCGAAAAGCGCGAAGACGCCGGCTTCACCAATAACTGGATGGACCCGGGCGAGATGCGCGCCAAGCTCAACGGCCTCTTCGCCGGTTCCATGCGCGGGCGCACCATGTACGTAGTGCCCTTCGTTATGGGCCACCTGGCCGCGGAGGACCCGAAGTTCGGCGTTGAAATCACCGACAGCGCCTACGTGGTCGCCTCCATGCGCATCATGGCCAACATCGGCACCGAAGTGCTGCGCAAGATGGAAGAGGTGGACGCCTTCTTCGTGCCGGCACTCCACTCCGTAGGCTTCCCGCTGGCCGAGGGCGAAGAGGACGTAACCTGGCCCTGCAGCGACGAGAAGTGGATCGTGCATTTCCCCGAGGACCGCTCCATCTGGTCCTACGGTTCGGGCTACGGCGGCAACGCCCTGCTGGGCAAGAAATGCTATGCCCTGCGCATTGCCTCCATCATGGCCCGGGACGAAGGCTGGCTGGCCGAGCACATGCTCATCCTCAAGCTCACCAGCCCGGAACAGAAGGACTACTACGTCTCCGCCGCCTTCCCCTCGGCCTGCGGCAAGACCAACCTGGCGCTCCTGGATCCGACCATCGAGGGCTGGAAGGTCGAAACCCTGGGCGATGACATCACCTGGATGCGGTTCGGCAAGGAAGGCGAACTGCGTGCGGTGAACCCGGAGGCGGGCCTCTTCGGCGTCGCTCCGGGCACCGGATGGAGCACCAACCCCAATGCCATGCGTGCCATCGCCAAGGGCAACTCCATCTTCACCAACGTGGCGCTGACCGACGACGGCGGTGTCTGGTGGGAGGGCATGACGGATGAGGCGCCCGCGCACCTCACCGACTGGCTCGGGCAGGAATGGACGCCCGACGCCGGCCGCCCGGCCGCGCATCCGAACTCGCGCTTCTGCACGCCGATCGACCAGATCGACATGCTGGCAGACGAATACCACTCTCCGAACGGGGTCCCGGTCTCGGCCATCCTGTTCGGCGGGCGCCGCAAGACCACCGTTCCCCTGGTGACGGAGGCCCGTGACTGGGCCAGCGGCATCTTCATGGGCTCCACGCTGTCCTCCGAAACCACCGCCGCCGCTGCCGGTCAGGTGGGCGTGGTCCGGCGCGATCCGATGGCCATGCTTCCGTTCATGGGTTACGACGCCGGCGACTACCTGCGGCACTGGATCGAACTCAGCGGCAAGGCCAACCAGGAGAAGCTGCCGAAGATCTTCCTGGTCAACTGGTTCCGCCGCACGGCCGACGGCGGATTCGCCTGGCCGGGCTTCGGCGACAACGCCCGGGTGCTCAAGTGGGTCATCGAACGCCTCGAGGGCAAGGCGGACGCGGTGGAAACGCCCATCGGGTTTGTGCCCACGGGCGATTCCATTGACCTCACCGGCCTGGACATGACCCCCGCCGACGTGGAGCAGGCCGTCCGCGTGGATCCGCAGGAATGGGCCACCGAGCTGGAGGGCATCGACGAGTGGTACCACCGCTTCGGTCCCACCCTGCCGCAGGAACTGAAGGACCGGCTGGCCGAGCTGAAGGACCGCTTCGCCACCGCCTAACCGGCAGACAAAAGGGAAGCCCCGCCGAACTCCGGCGGGGCTTCCCTTTTGCAGTACTAGGGCTGGTTACTCAGCGTCGGCCCAGACGATGGGCTCGCCGCCCTCCCAGATGGGTTCGTTGAACGTCCACTCGCCGTCCTGCTCCGAGTAGGTCTGGATGGCGGAGATGCAGACGCCTTCGGAGTGTTCGGTGACGATGTGGATGGCGTCGGTGTTTTCCTCCGGCAGGTGGATGTCGGAGAACACGGCAACGGCGCGGTTTTCGCCCTTCTGCTCGGTCAGCACCGTGTAAAGGTCCTCGATCATCGAGTCCGCATCCAGGTCCTCGTCGCTGTCCTCGGGGGCGACGGCGATCATCCGCAGTTCGCCGTCCTTCTGCACCACGAGCGCGGCCGGCAGGAAAGCGCCCTGCGCCTCAAGCTGCTCCTGCGTCACACCGAGGGCGGTACCCAGCAGGGAGTTCAGGTCCTCCTGGACCTCGGCGGAGGGCTCTGATCCGTTCAGTTCTACATCTGCCATTGTTATTTCCTTACTAGTTTCAATACGTGGTCGCGGACCCGCTCCATGGTGGGCAGGTCCTCTGCTTCAGCGTTCAGACGCAGGAAGGGTTCGGTGTTGGACGCGCGGAGGTTGAACCACCACGCGCCGTCGTCGGCGGTGAACGTCACGCCGTCGAGGGTGTCCACCGTGACGCCGTCGCGCTCGAATTCGGCGCGGACGCGGGCAACGGCGGCCGGGACGTCCTCGACCCGGGAATTCACTTCGCCGGAGGAGATGTACGGCTCATATTCGCGGGCCAGATCCGAGAGGCTGCGGGACTGCTCGCCCAGGGCCGCGAGTACGTGCATGGCCGCAAGCATGCCGGTGTCGGCGTTGTAGAAGTCGCGGAAGTAGTAGTGCGCGGAGTGCTCGCCGCCGAAGACGGCACCTTCGCTGGCCATCACTGCCTTGATGAAGGAGTGGCCCACCCGCGTGCGGACGGCACGGCCGCCGTCGTGCGCCACCAGTTCGGGCACCGCGCGGGAGGTGATCAGGTTGTGGATGATCACGGGCGTCTCTTCGCCGGCGGCCTTGGCCCGGGCGATCTCGCGGCGGGCGACCAGGGCGGTGACGGCGGAGGGGCTGACCGGCTCGCCCTTTTCGTCGATCACGAAGCAGCGGTCGGCGTCGCCGTCGAAGGCGAGACCGATGTCGGCGCCGTGTTCGACGACGGCGGCCTGCAGGTCCCGCAGGTTCTCCGGCTCCAGCGGGTTGGCCGGGTGGTTCGGGAAGGACCCGTCCAGTTCAAAGTAGAGGGGAACAATGTCCAGGGGCAGCCCGGGCAGGATGCTGTCGCCGAGCACTGCGGGGGTGGTCATGCCGGCCATGCCGTTGCCCGCATCCACCACTACCTTCAGCGGCCGGATCCCGGACAGGTCCACCAGGTTGCGCAGGTACTTGGCGTAGTCGGACAGGACATCCCGGACGGAGATGGAACCCTTGGCTGCCGCCGCCGGAATGACGCCCTCGTTCAGGTACTGCTCGGCGAGGGCCTGGATCTCCTTGAGGCCGGTCTCCGAGGAGATGGGCACGGCGCCGGCCTTGGCCATCTTGATCCCGTTGTACTGCGCCGGGTTGTGGCTTGCGGTGAAGGTCACACCGGCCGCATTCATCACTCCGCAGGCGTAGTAGAGCTCGTCGGTGGAAATCAGGTCCAGCAGGAGCACATCGGCGCCGCGGGCGGTGGCGCCGCGCGCGAAGTCGCGGATGAACTCGGGCGAGGACGGACGCATGTCACCGCCAACCAGTACTGTCTGCCCGGACAGGCCCTGAACGTCTACAAACGCGGCCCCTACGGCCTCGACGATCTGCGGGGTGATGGTCTCGCCCACGACGCCGCGGACGTCGTAGGCCTTGAAGGACGCGGAGAGGTCGAATGCATTGTTCACGTTGGCCAGTCTATAGGGGGTGCCCGCCGCGGCGGTCTTGTCCACAGTTCAAATCCGGTGCAGGGAACAGTTCCAAGGGGCTGGGATAGTGGATGGTATGGAAAGCACTGATACGCAAGGCACTGTTTCTGGGACCGCTTCTGACTCTGTTTCCGAGAGCACGCGTTTGCTGCACAGCGAGGCGGTGGAGCTGCTGCGGGCCCTGGTGGGCAATGACTCCGCAGAGTTCCACCAGGACCAGTTCGAAGCCATTGAGGCCCTCGTGGCCGGCGGACGGCGTGCCCTGGTGGTCCAGCGCACCGGCTGGGGCAAGTCCGCGGTGTACTTCGTCGCCAGCCTGCTGCTGCGGGCACGGGGGGCAGGTCCCACATTGATTGTTTCCCCGCTGCTGGCGCTGATGCGGGACCAGGTGGCTGCCGCCGCGCGGGCCGGGGTCCGCGCCGTGGCCATCAACTCCGCCAACCAGCTGGAGTGGCAGGACATTTCCGCGAAGCTCGAGGCCGACCAGGTGGATGTGCTGCTGGTTTCCCCGGAACGGCTGAACAATCCCGGGTTCCGCGAACAGCACCTGCCCGAGCTGATCCGGCGCTCCGGGCTGCTGGTGATCGACGAAGCGCACTGCATCTCCGACTGGGGCCACGACTTCCGCCCGGACTACCGCCGCATCCGCCACCTGATCGAGCGGCTGCCCTCCACGGTTCCGGTGCTGGCGACCACTGCCACGGCCAACAGCCGCGTGGTGAAGGACATTGAGGAACAGCTCGCCGCCGGCGGCGAAGACGTCTTCACCATCCGCGGCCCGCTGGCCCGCAAATCCCTGCGGCTCGGTGTCCTGCGGCTGCCCAACCCCAAGGCGCGCCTGGCCTGGCTGCTGACGCACCTGGACGAGCTGCCCGGCAGCGGCATCATCTACGCCCTGACCGTCTCCGGCGCCGAAGACACCGCCCGGCTGCTGCAGAAGGCCGGACATCCGGTCCTTGCCTACACCGGGCGCACCGATCCCGCGGACCGGGAAGAGGCCGAAGCCGCCCTGAAGGAGAACCGGGTCAAGGCGCTGGTGGCCACCAGCGCGCTGGGCATGGGCTTCGACAAACCCGATCTGGGCTTCGTGATCCATCTGGGTGCGCCGTCCTCCCCGGTGGCGTACTACCAGCAGGTGGGACGTGCCGGCCGCGGCACCCCGAACGCCGATGTGCTGCTGCTGCCGGGTGCGGAGGACCGTGACATCTGGCAGTACTTCGCCACGTCCTCCATGCCGGAGGAAGGGCCTGCCACCGCAGTGCTCTCCGAGCTGGCGTCCGGCGAAGTGCTGTCCGTCGGTGTCCTGGAGACCCGGGTCAACCTGAAGCGCTCGCCGCTGGAACTGCTGCTGAAGGTCCTGTCCGTGGACGGCGCCGTCGAAAAGGTGGCCGGCGGTTGGCGGGGCACCGGGCAGCCGTGGCATTACGACCGGGAACGCTATGAACGCATTGCCGCGGCCCGGGTGAAGGAACAGCAGGCGATGCTCGATTACGAGAGCACCACCGGCTGCCGCATGCAGTTCCTCTCCCAGCAGCTCGACGATCCGGCCGCCGCACCCTGCGGACGCTGCGACAACTGCGCAGGCCGCTGGTTCGGCGACGACGTCGCGGCGGAGGCCACCGACAACGCGGCCCAGGCGCTGGACAAGGTTGGCGTGGAGGTGGATCCGCGTGGAATGTACCCCTCGGGCATGGACCGGCTGGGTGTGCCGGTCAAGGGCAAGATCAAGCCGGACCGGACCGTTTCCAGCGGGCGTGCCCTGGCCCGGCTGACCGACCTGGGGTGGGGTGGACGGCTACGGGAAATCTTCGCCCCCGGCGCCGAAGACATGCCGGTGGACTCGGCACTGCTTCACGGCTGTGTACAGGTCCTGGCGCAGTGGGGCTGGGCCGAACGCCCGGTGGCCATTGTGTCCATTCCGTCCCGGTCCCGGCCGCAGCTGGTGGACTCGCTCGCGAGCGGGCTATCGGAGCTTGGCCGGATTCCGTATCTGGGGACGCTCCAGCTGCCGCACGGCGGACCCACGGGCGGCCCCGGCGGCAACAGTGCCTTCCGGCTGGCCGCCGTCTGGGACCAGTTTGCGGTTCCCCCCGAAGGGGCTGCCTGGTTCGCCGCGAACCCCGGACCGGTGCTGCTGGTGGACGACTTCGCGGACAGCCGCTGGACCCTCACCGAAGCCGGGCGCGTGCTGCGGGAAGCCGGGGCCGAAGCGGTGCTGCCGTTCGTGCTGGCGCTGAAGGCCTAGCGCCGCCCTGCGGTGCAACAGCGGCGGGACGGGCGAGCCCGTCCCGCCGCTGTTTTCCCACCGGTTATTTGCCGACGAATTCCAGCAGGGCTGCATTGACCTCGGCGGTATGCGTCCACAGGAGGCCGTGGGGTGCGCCGTCGATCTCCACGTAGTCCGCTGCGGGGACCAACTTCCGGAAGCGGCGGCCCGTGGCGTCGATCGGCAGGATGTTGTCCGCCGTGCCGTGCAGGATCATCACGGGTTTGCCGCTTTCGCGGACCGCATCGACGTCGGCCCGAAAGTCTTCAATCCAGGTGGGCACCACGGCGTAGGCTGCCACCGGGGCACTCGCCGTGGCGACGTTCCAGCTGGCCGTGACGGCCTCCTGGCTGATCCGGCTGCCCAGGTTCTCCTTCAGGTTGTAGAAATCGGAGTAGAAGTTGGTGAACCAGGCGTAACGGTCTTCGCGGGCGGCTGCTGCGATGCCGTCAAACACTTCCTGCGGCACGCCCTCGGGATTGTCTTCCTTGGCCACCAGGAACGGCTCGAGCGAGGCGAGGAAAGCGAGTTTGGCAATGCGGTCATGGCCGTGCCGGCTGACGTAGCGGGCCAGTTCCCCGGTGCCCATGGAGAAGCCGACCAGGATCACGTCGCGCAGGTCGAGCGTCTCCAGCACGGTGTTCAGGTCCGCGGCGAAGGTGTCGTAGTCGTAGCCGGAACCGACCTTGCTTGACTGTCCGAAGCCGCGGCGGTCGTAGGTAATGACGCGGTAGCCGGAGGCGAGCAGTTCGCGGGTCTGGCGCTCCCAGGAATGGCCGTCCAGGGGATACCCGTGAATCAGCACTACCGGCTGGCCGGTTCCCTGGTCTTCGTAGTAGAGGTGGATGGCGGTGCTGTTTTCGGTGCCAACTTCGATGTAACCCATCAGGGGTTCCCCTCTCGGATCGGGCGGGAACGGCCGTTCCCGTTGCGAGGAAGATGCTAAGAGAAGGAACGCCATTCGGTAAGCGTGCGGGCTGCCCGCAAATGCTGCAGACTCTATCCGGGAGGCGGCACGTGTAGCCGGGAGGGGAAGCGCATGCGTCAGGATGATTCGCAAGAGCTGGGCACCAAACGCAGGGCGGACCACAACGCGACACGGTGGCTGGCGGCGGCGACAGGTGCCGGAGTAGTGCTGGGCGCGGCCTGGCACCTCGCCGGCAATCTCCCTTTCCTTCCGCAGAACCGGTTCGGCTCCCTGCTTGTCGGTTTCGGCGCCGGGATCCTGGCCGCGGCGCTGCTCTCAGCAGCCTGGGCGCTCACGGCATGGTGGGAGGGCAGACGGGGGACCCGGCAGCAGCGGGGAGCCCTGGCAGCGCTCGCAGGACTCGCAGTGTTCAGCGTTCCCTTCACCCCGGATCTGGTCTTCAGCCCGGTTTTCGGGGCTGTCCTACTGCTGCTTGCGGTGCGGACCCGCGATGCCCGGACTGCGGCGATGGGCATCACGGCACTCGCTGCAGCGGTCGTGCTTGCGGTGTTTCCTGACCTGCCCGGGGCTCCGGTGATGCTGGGGCTGGTGACCATTGCCGCCCTCTCGGTCGCGGTGCGGCCGGGCAGAACCCTGCCCTCCGGAAACCCTACTGGCCGCGGTAAACCGGCGGACGCCGTTCAGCGAAGGCAGCGGTAGCCTCGCCGAAATCGTGGCTGGCCAGGAACGCTGTGTTCCAGACCTGCACATAATCCAGCCCGTCCTGGACCTGCGCCTGGGTCCGCCGGTTCATCACCTGTTTGACGCCCTGCACGACCAGCGGGGGATTCGCAGCTATCTGCACGGCCAGCTCGCGTCCGCGCGCGACGACGTCGTCCGCCAGTTCCGTGACCAGGCCAAGGGACGCGGCGCGGTCGGCGTCGAAATCCTCTCCGGTCAGGGCCAGCTGCCGGGTGGCGCCTTCACCGATGATGGCGGGCAGCCGCTGCAGCGAGCCGAGGTCCGCCACGATGGCTACCCGAACCTCACGGACGCTGAAGCGCGCGGTGCGGGAGGCAATACGGATGTCCGCTGCGGCAATAACGTCAATGGCTCCGCCGATGCACCAGCCGTCCACCGCTGCAATGACCGGCTTCGCGCTGCGGGCCAGCGAGGTGACGGCGTCCTGGAGGTCCTTGATCTGCCGGCGGAAACCTTCGCGCAGCTTGGCATCCATGCCGCCGGCGGCGAGCAGCGGCGCGAACACCGGAGCCATGGCGGGCAGGTCCAGGCCGTAGCTGAAATTCCCGCCGGAGCCGTAGAGCAGGACGGACCGGACGGCGTCGTCGGTGCTGAGCGCGTCAAACACTGCGGGCAGCTCGGCCCAGAAATCCGGGCCCATGGCGTTGCCTTTGGAGGGTCCGATCAACTGCACCTCGGCCACGCCGCCATGAATTTCGACACTCAGGGATTTCAGGGAAGGCAGTGAAGTGGCGCTGGACGTCATGGCATCTCCGTTGATTTGGGCGTCATTGTGCTGGACGTCAATATACCGGTCGTTTTAAGGCCCGAAGAAAGCAAAGCTAGGATCAAGGTATGGAGCTTGCGGTTATCATTCTCTTCGTCCTATCCATCGCTGTTTTGAGTGCGCTCTGGGGCAGGTTCGAGAAGCGCCGTGCCGCCAACCCCAAGCCGGAGGCAGGCGCTTCCAGCGGTGCCGACGGTTCGGGCGGTGCACGCCCGGCGCGGCCGGCACGGCCTGCACGTCCCCGTCCCGCGCCGGCGGCAACCGGCACGTCGCCGCAGGCCGCCAGAGATGCTGCCGCGCTGCTGAGCGCAGATCAGCACCGGCAGATATATGCCGCCCTCGGACAGGGCCAGCCGGTAAAGGCGCTGAAGCTCTACGCGATGTTCACCGGCGCCGGCATCCGGGCCTCGGGGGCTGCCATCACGAACATGGCTGCGCACCCGCAGCCGTATGTACGGCCCATCCCGGATCCCGCGTCGGCGGCCACGCCCGACGCCGCGAAGCCCGGTGCGGCCGCGCCGGATGCAGCCAAACCCGCAGCCGGGGCAGAATCAGAAGCGGTCCGGGAAGAAGAGATCAGCAAATGGGCGCAGAAGCTGCGCCCCGAGGACTTCCTCAAGCCGTAGGGCACTCCCGCCGGGGCATTGGGTGCAGCAGGCGTTACCGCCCGGCCCGGCCGCCCTCGAGCAGACGCTCCCGCTGGTTCCGGCCGTCCGGACCGTACGGATAGTTGCCGACCTGCGGGACGCTCAGGTCCGTCAGGCGCTGCTTTTCCTCGGCGGTCAGCACCAGGAACGCCGCCCCCAGGTTGTCAGCGAGCTGGTCCGTCGTGCGCGCGCCGAGGATTACCGAGGTCACTCCGGGACGGTCCGCCAGCCAGGCCAGTGCCACCTGTGCCGGCGTGGCGGAGTGTGCGGCAGCCAGCGTCCGCAGTTCGTCGACGATCCGCCAGGTCCGCTCGTTATGGCTGCGCAGGTCCCACCCCTGGAACTGCCGAGTGGGGTTGTCGCCCACGCGCGTGTTCCCGGCGGGTACCGTCTCGCGGCGGTACTTGCCGGTGAGCCAGCCGCCGGCAAGCGGCGACCAGGGCAGCAACCCCAGCCCGGCGTCGAGCGCTGCGGGAACAATCTCGGATTCGATCTCCCGCTCAAGCAGGTTGTACTGCGGCTGGAGCGTGACCGGCAACGCCCAGCCGTGTTCGCGGGCCACGTAGACGGCCTTGGTCAGCTGCCAGCCGGTAAAGTTGGAAAGCCCGTAATAGCTGATCTTCCCCGCGGTGATGGCGTCATTGAGGAAGCCCAGGCTCTCCTCAAGCGGAGTGCAGGGATCCCAGGCATGCAGCTGGTACAAGTCCACGTGGTCCACACCCAGCCGGGTCAGGGAGTCATCCAGCGCGCGGCGCAGATGGCGCCGGGACGTGCCCAGGTCGTTGGCCCCGCCGCCCATCGGGAAGCGCCCCTTGGTGGCGAGGACGACGTCGGCAGCTTCCGTGGGATGGGCGTGCAGCCAACGGCCGATGATTTCTTCGGACGCACCGGTTGTGTAGACATCCGCGGTGTCCACGAAGTTCCCGCCGGCCCGGACGTAATCGTCGAGGATGGCGTTCGAGGCCCGCTCGTCGGATTCGTTCCCGAAGGTCATGGTGCCCAGCGCATAGTTGCTGACAGAGGTTCCACTGTTGCCGAGCAGTCGCATTTCCATGGGTATTTTCCTTCACGGTAGGGAAGCCGGTGAACCGGCTGCCAGCTTATCCGCCGAGGGGCCTGAAAGCTCCCGGTCGCAGAGGTCCCGGCCTGAGAGCTTCCGGTCCGAAAGGAGGGCGGCGAACAACAGGGAATCCCGCCGCTTCCCGCGCACCAGCCGGTGTTCCCGGAGCCGGCCTTCGAAGGCGAAGCCGTTCTTTTCCAACACCCGGACCGAGCCCGCGTTCCCGGGATGGCAGGTGGCTTCCACCCGCACCAGCCCCATCGGACCGAAGGCATGGCCGAGCAGGAGTGCTGCGGCTTCGGTGGCAAGGCCCTGCCCCCACACATCATGCGCCAGCGTATATCCCAGTTCCCCGTTGCGGTCGGACGCGCTGGTGGTCCACACCGCCGCCGTCCCCACCAGACGGTCTTGGAACAGCACGGCCAGCGTGAACCGGGTCCTCTCCGGGGCAGCAGGTTCGGCGGCGGCGTCCGCGACGAAGGACCGCGTATCGGGCCAGGTATTGGGTCCCCACGTGGACCACTGCGTGACCATCGGATCGGAGGCAAATGCGTGCACGGCGTCGACGTCGTCGGCCCGGAAATCCCGCAGCGTCACCCGCGGTCCGTGAAGCAGGATGCCGTCCAGTGCCATAGCTGCGTGCCCTTCTGAAGCGATTCGGTGGTGAATCTAGGGTAGACGCAAAAAAACCCCCGGTTGCCCGGGGGTTTCAGCGCGGAGACGGGGGGATTTGAACCCCCGGTGGGCTTTAGGCCCACACTTCATTAGCAGTGAAGCCCATTCGGCCGCTCTGGCACGTCTCCAACTTGCATACTTACAACGCCGGCAACTTCCGCTGCCAGCCTGACAAGACTACCGGCAACTTGCCGATTAGGGCAAAACGCCTCAGGCCAGTCTTCCGGTGAGCGCTTCCCAGAGGAATTCGTAGGACATGGCGTGCATCCGGGCCGACTGCCGGTTGTCCGCCGCACCGGCGTGCCCGCCCTCCAACGCTTCGTGGAACCAGACCTTGTCCGCACCCATGGCCTTCATCCGGGCAGCCATTTTGCGGGCCTGCACCGGACCTACCCGGTCATCGCTGGTGGCCGTCCAGATCAGCGTGGGCGGATAGGAAACGTCTTCCTTGATCAGGTGGTAAGGGGAGAACGTCTGAACGAACTCCCACTGCGCGGGATCGTCCGGGTCACCGTATTCGGCGATCCAGGAATATCCGGCGGAAAGCTTGGTGTAGCGGCGCATGTCCAGCAGCGGCACCCCGCAGGACACAGCACCGAACAGGTGCGGATAGGTGGTGAGCATGTTGCCCACCAGCAATCCGCCGTTGCTGCGTCCGGTGCAGCCCAGATGCTCCCGGGAGGTAACGCCGCGGGCCACGAGGTCCTCGGCCACGGCGGCGAAGTCCTCGTAGGCCCGGTGCCGGTTTTCCTGCAGCGCGGCACGGTGCCATTCGGGTCCGTATTCCCCGCCGCCGCGGATGTTGGCCAGCACATAGACGCCGTGCCGTTCGACGCCGTCGGCGTCCGTGGTGCGCCGCTCCAGCCAGCCGCGGCCCACTACTCCGCTGTACGCGGGGGTCAGGGAGGCTTCGAATCCGCCGTACCCGTTGAGCAGGGTGGGGTTGGAGCCGTCGAGCACCAGGTCCTGCGGGCCCACCTGGAAGTAGGGAACCTTGGTGCCGTCCGCAGACACGGCGAAGTGCTGTTCGACCGTCAGTCCCGAAGCGTCGAACATGGTGGGGGAGGTCTTGACCGCTTCGGCCCGGCTGCCGTCCCGGGAACCGGGACCGGCCAGGGTGCCGCGGGACAGCGTGGACGGCGTCAGGAACCCGGTGCTGATCAGCCAGTAATCGTTGCCGGCGTCTTCGTCCTCGTCATCCACGGCGTACGCGTCCACCGAGTGCAGCGGCGGGCAGGCGTCCAGGATGTCCGCCCGCCAGCCGTCTTCGGGGGTGAGGACCAGGATTTCGGAGCTCACATCGCGCAGCAGGTTCAGCAGCAGCCGGTCCCGGGTCCAGCTCCAGGACTGCAGCGACGTGGACGCATCCGGGGTGAAGAGGCGGTGGACGGTCCGGTTTCCGGCGGTGAATTCGTCCAGCGACGCGGCCAGCAGCGAACCGGCGGGGTGGGTGAGGCCGTCGATCTCCCAGTCGGTCCGCGGCCGCAGCAGCAGCCACTGGCGGTGAACATCCACGTTCACGTCCAGCGGGACATCAAGCTGCACCCAGTCGCTGCCCTCCCGCAGGAAGGTACGCGTGTTGTAGAAGTCGATGATGTCCACGGCCAGGTCCCGTTCGAAGCCGGGCGTCTGGTCCCGCTGCACCACGGCCATCATGTGGTCTTCCGGAACCTCGAAGAAGGGTTCGGCGTCCAACAAGTCCTGCCCCCGGTGCAGGATGCGGCTGGTGCGCGGGTAGGAGGAGGTAGTCATGGAACCCGGGCCGAAGTCCGTCCCCACATACAGGCTGTCCTCACCGGCCCAGCTAATCCGGCTCTTGGCCGCGGGAATGTCGAAGCCGCCGGGCACGAAAGCGCGGTCGACGACGTCGAACTCCCGGTAGCGGGCCGCGTCACCGCCGTCGGGGGAGAGGGCCACCAATGCACGGCGGTAGGAAACGCCGTCCTGCGGGCGCAGGAACATAGACCCGCCCCACACCCATTCGATCCCCTCGGCCGCGCTGAGCTCATCCAGGTCCAGCAGCACCTCCCACTCGGTTTCCGTTGCCGTGTAGCTCTCCCACGTGGTGCGGCGCCACAGGCCCTTCGGGTGTTCTGCGTCGCGCCAGAAGTTGTAATAGTGCTCCCCGCGCTTGGCGACCATGGGGATCCGGTCCGTGGAATCCAGGACTTCGAGCAGCCGTTCCTCCGTCTGCTCGAATCCGGTGCGCGAGAGCAGGTTTTCGGTCACGGCGTTCTCGGAGCGGACCCAGTCCAGCTGCTTATCTCCGTAGATGTCCTCCAGCCAGAGGAACTCGTCGGTAGGGGCTGAATCGGCGGCGTCGAGGTTCGGGGATGTCATGCGCCCATCCTAGCTACCGAGGCTTTCCAGTCGTGCTCGACGGGGTGTGCCCGCCTGCCCGAACCCGCGCCGCTCCGGCTCCGGATACCCTAGATGGATGGATCACACGCAGAGTTTCCGGGTAGCTGTCATTGGCGCAGGACCCCGCGGCCTCTCCGTAGTGGACCGGCTTCTGACCAACCGGCGGGCCGGTGCGCAGCGCCAGCCCCTCCGGATTGAGCTGATTGACCCTTTTAACCCGGGTCCGGGCCACGTCTGGCGGACCAATCAGTCGCGGCTTTTCCTGATGAACACACCGGCGCTGTTCCCCACCGTGGTCCCGGCCGGGGATACGGTCCGCGACCTGCTGCCCTCGCCCGCCGGACTCTCCTTTAACCAGTGGCGCGAGCTGATGGGTGCCGGCACCCGTGCGGCGGATGGTCTCTCCGCCGGTGACCGCCAGGAGCTGGCCGCGCTTGGTCCCGCGGATTTCCCCAGCCGTCCGTTGTACGGGCGGTATCTGGAGTGGACCTACGACCAGCTTCGGAAAACGGCGGCCGACGACGGCGTGGAGCTCGTACACCGCCGCACCGAAGCGCTGGGCATCTCCCGCGAAGCGGCCGGCCGGCTGATCGTCGAGCTGGAAGGCCAGCAGGTTCTGGCGACGGACGCCGTGGTGCTGGCCCTGGGGCACCTGCCCGCACTGCTTTCCCCGGAACAGGCACGGCTACAGGACGCCGCCCAACGCCACGGCCTGACCTACCTTCCGCCGGCAGTGCCGGCCGACGTCGACTTCTCCCGCCTGCCCGCCGGGGAACCGGTGCTGGTGCGCGGTCTGGGCCTGAATTTCTTTGACGTGATGGCTGCGGCCACCGTTGGCCGCGGCGGGCGGTACGTGTCCACCGGGCAGCCTGCCGGCCGCGCCCTGCGCTACGAACCCTCGGGCCGGGAACCGCAGCTGATCGCCGCCTCGCGCCGCGGCACGCCCTACCGGGCCAAGGCGAAACTGGACTCCTACGTTCCCCGCGGAGTCCACCTCCGCTGGCTGACCCGCGACAGGGCGCTCGCCCTCCGGGCGGACGGCCTGTTGCCCGGTTTCGACCATGATCTCTGGCCCTTGCTGCACCGTGATGCGGTCTGGGCGTATTACAGCACGCTCGCCCGGGTGGCCCCCGCCGAGCTGAACGGCACCGCCGCGCAATTCTCTGACCAGCTGGAAGCTGCCCTTAACCTTCCGGGCCCGGAGTGGGATGCCGCGAAGGAAGCGGTGCTGGACGCCTACGTCCCGTCCAACCGCCGCACCAACCTTGAAGCCCTGGCCCAGCCGCTGGGACGCCGGCCGTTCAACGGGGCCGAGGATGCGGACAACGCCGTCCTGGCCTATCTGGAGGATGACGCAGCAGGATCTGCCGCCGGGGAAGACGACCCGTTGAAGATGGCAATCGGAGCCCTGAACGCCGGACGCAGCCTCCTGAAAGCGGTGGTGGCCGACGGCGGCCTGGCCGAAGCATCCTGGCTCAGCGAACTGCGGGGCTGGTTCGAACCGCTCGTCGAAGGCCTGGCCAGCGGCCCGCCGCCGGAGCGGATCGAACAGCTCGCCGCACTGGTCCGCGCCGGCCTGGTGCACTTTGTCGGCCCCGATCCCCGTTTCGACGTGGACGAGGCCCGCGGCGTGTTCACCGCCTCCTCACCGTGGGTGGGTACGGAGTATGCCGCCTCCACCCTGATGGAGGCCATGATGCCGCCCAACCGGGTGGACCGCAGCGTCTCACCGCTGCTGGCAGGACTGATCCGCGACGGCCTGGCCCGGCCGAAGGTCATGATGTCCGCCGACGGTACCCCCGTGCTGACTCCCGGGCTGGACGTTACCCTGCCGCCTTACCGGGCGGTGGGTGTCAGCGGCGAACCGGTGGAGAACCTGTTTGTGCTGGGCCTGCAGCTGTCCTCGGTCCAGTGGGGAACGGCGATTGCCGCCGAGGCCGGCGCTCCGGCAGCGGAAGGCTCGCGGACGCTGCAGGACGCCGACGCGATAGCCGCTGCGGTGCTGTCCGCTGCCGCGTCCACCGCTGCGGTTCCGAATTCGCGGGCCACGGCCCCGGAACCGTCGGCCGGCCAGGACCAACCTGCTGTGCTGGGCTGAACCCGGCTTTCAAGCCTGCACGTCGCACAGTAACAGTGGCGGTGAGGGGCGCCGGAGCGGCGCGCCCAGCGCTCAGCGGCGGGTGAACCTGGCCCCTGCCAGGGTGTGCCGCGCCGATAAAATCGGCATCAGCGGGGCTGAACCACTCCATTTCGTGCTCCTATCCAGCACGGCAGCCGCCTCGCGAATCAACCCGAGAGGACACGTTGTGATGAAAGCTTGGCAGTACATGGGGGACCGCAAACCGATCCAGCTGAACGAAATCCCGGAGCCCGTTCCGGCACCCACGCAGGTCATCATTGACGTCAAGGCGGCGGGCCTGTGCCACTCCGACGTGATGTACATGGAGGTCGGAGAATCCGCCATGCCGTTCCTGCCGATGACGCAGGGGCATGAAAACGCCGGCGTGATCACCGCGCTGGGATCCGAGGTGACCGGCTTCCAGGTCGGGGACGTCGTCGGCGTATGCTCCTCCGGAGTCCAGCCGCCTACCGGCATGTTCACTCCCGGCGGCTTCGCGGACAAGCTCGCTGCGGACTACCGCGACCTGGCCCGCGTTCCCGAGGGCCTCGATATTTCCCTCGCTGCCCTCGCCACGGACGCCGGCATGACCTCCTATCACGCCATGATCAAAGTCGGGAAGGCAGCCAAGGGCATGAAGGTCGGCGTGATCGGCTTCGGCGGCCTGGGGCAGATCGGCGCCCGCGCCGCCGTCCTGGCCGGTGCCGAAGTGCACGTAGCCGAGATGAAGGAAGAAGCCTGGGCCAATGCCAAGGAGGCCGGCGTGGTTTCCTGCGTCAAGGACGCCGCGGAATGGGTCACCGACCCGCGGCGTGGCGGCGACTTCGACCTCATCGTTGACTACGCAGGGTTCGACACCACGCAGAAGGCCGTGAATGCGGTCCGGCGCGGCGGCAAGGTGGTCCAGGTTGGCCTCGGCAAGCCCACCTTCACGGTGGCGACCAACACCATCCTCGGCAAGTCCATTGAGGGTTCCCTCGGCGGCACCGTGGAAGACATCGAGGAAGTCTTCGACCTGATGCTCCGCGGCGAGATCACTCCGGGGTACGAGGAAATCAGCTTCGACCAGGTCGGTGACGGGCTTGAGCGGCTCAAGAACAACCAGGTGCTGGGGCGCTTGGTGGCCCGCTTCGGCGAATAGCTGTTAACGGCGAATAACCGTTAACGACGGCGGCTGCGCACCTTCCAAGGTGCGCAGCCGCCGGCGTTATTTGACTAGCCCGGGTTGGTCATCGAAAGCTCAA
>NZ_JAJFZY010000009.1:0-80626 GCF_020731025.1 Arthrobacter sp. zg-Y895 | reverse complement strand
GATATCGTTTTAACGGGGAAACAACGTTAACCGCGGGGGGGGCCCCACCTACCGGGGGCCCCCCCCGCCGTCGTTCTGTCCCTAGCCGTTGTAGGTCAGCGAAAGCATCATAGCTTTCAGTTGCTGGTAGATGTCGGTCTGCATCCAGGCCCGGGCTGCGGCGTCGTCCGCGAAGGCTCCGGGATCAATGAGGGCTTCGAACCTGATGTCGCCGTCAGACATGAAAACCGTGCCGTAGGCATTGCCGCCATCCATACCATCCGCGTCCGGCAAGCCGTCATCCTCAAGCTGGACATAGTAGCCGCGACTGGGAGATCCCGGTGCTGCGTAGGTCGGACGGGATTCAAACTGGAAATAGACAGGCTCGCCAACCTTGTTCGTGTAGCCGGGCAGTTCCTGTACGTCGTACATGATGTGCCCCGGGCTAATTACTGAGATGTTGTGGAGGTCGGCTCCACTCTCAAACTTGGCTACCGGGTTCCCGGTTGAGTCCAGAATATTGAAGGCCGCCGGTGACAGACCGACGCTATGGGCAAGCATGGGCAGCGGTTCGGTCGGAACGGCCGACCATCCGGCCGGAAGGGTGAAGCTGTGCAGCCCGTTGGGGGTGGTGACGATGACCGGCGCTGCCGGTTCAGGAACGGGCGTTTCCGTAGGCGCCGGCGTCGCTGACGGTGTTGCAGCAGGCGTTGTCGCTGACGCCGTCGCTGACGCCGTCGCCGACGGTGTTGCCGAAGTGGACGGTGTAGCCGTCGCGCTCTTCGAAGTTGCCGGCTCGGCTGCCTTATCCGCGCCGCAGGCGGTCAGCAAGGCAGCGGACGCGAGAACCAAGGCGCATATGCGGGCTCGGCGTGAAAAAGAAGCGGTCAATCCAATCAATTCCCCCAGTAGTTCGGCGCGGAGTTTCCGGGCCGGTGAGAGGGAGACTAACAGTGCGCCAGACGCCCTGGGGCGTGTCGCGTGCAAGTGTAGCCAAGACGTAATACGACGGCGGCCCGCACCTATTGGTGCGGACCGCCGTCGTCGTTTACCTGCAGGTATCCGTTACCGGATTAGAACGGGTATTCCCGCGGAGCGTGCTGGACGCTGATGGTGTGGTCCGTGGTGAATTCGTCGATGGCCCACTCGCCGTTGAAGCGGCCGAGGCCGGAGTTCTTCTCGCCGCCGAAGGCAATGTGCGCCTCGTCCTGGACCGGGAAGTCATTGACGTGCGTCATGCCTGCCTTGATGCGGCGGGCGAACTTGACGCCCTCCTCCAGGTTGGCGGTGAAGACGGCGCTGGAGAGGCCGAGGTCGGTGTCATTGGCCAGGGCCAGTGCGTCCTCGGCGTCCTTGGCGCGCATGATCCCGGCGATGGGGCCGAAGATCTCCTCGCGGGCCAGCTCCATGTCCTTGGTAACGTCGGCGAAGACGGTCGGGGAAAGTACCTGGCCGTTGATTTCTCCTTCGATCATCAGGCGTGCGCCTTCGGACTTCGCGGTCTCGATCTTGGTCTTCAAGCCCTCGAGCTGCTTGGCGTTGATGATCGGGCCCACGACGTTCTTGGGGTCGGTCGGATCGCCGGCATTCAGCGTCTTCACGTGCGCCGTGAACTTCTCGACGAACTCGTCATAGACGGCGTCCTCGACGATGATCCGGTTCACGGCCATGCAGATCTGCCCCTGGTGCAGGAACTTGCCCATCGCTGCGGCGCGGACTGCCTGGTCAACGTTTGCGTCGGCAAGAACCACGAACGGGCTGTTGCCGCCGAGCTCAAGTGCCGTGTACTTCAGCGTGGCGCCGGTGGCGGCCAGGGCACCGATGTTCTTGCCCACCGGTGTGGAACCGGTGAAGGAGATCATGCGCGGGGTCGGGTGCTCCACGAAGGCGTCGCCGATTTCCGAGCCGGCTCCGACGACGGCGTTCAGCACGCCCGCGGGCAGGCCTGCCTCTTCAAAGATCTTGGCGATGATGAGGGCGCCGGTGACCGGGGTGTCGCTGGCAGGCTTCAGGACGACGGCGTTGCCCAGGGCCAGTGCCGGAGCCACGGAGCGCTGGGAGAGGTGGAGCGGGAAGTTCCACGGGCTGATGACGCCGACCACGCCCAGCGGTGCGCGGTAGACGCGCAGTTCCTTGTTCGGGGTGTCCGAATCCATGATCTTGCCGGACACACGGTGCGGGAAGGTGGCTGCCTCGCGGGTGATGGAGGCGGCGGAGGCAACTTCAATGTTGGCCTTCAGCATGGTGCTGCCGGATTCGGCGTTGAGCCAGGCAATGATCTCGTCCCGGCGTTCTTCGAAGATCTCTGCGGCGCGGGCGATGACGGTTCGGCGCTCATTCGGTGTTTTGGCTGCCCAATCCTTCTGGGCTTCCTCTGCTGCGGCGTACGCGTCGTTCAGGTCTTCGCGGGAGGCCTGCTGCATGGTCATCAGCTGCGAACCGTCAAAGGGGTTGGTGTCCGTGAGGGTCTTCTCTGAACGGCCGTCGCGCCACTGCCCACCAATGAACTGCTTGGCGGGGATCCAGTCGGTGAGGGCCGGGGAAGTCGATTCGAGCTGAGTTGTCATGATTTCTCCTAGATGAATCTTGACGGTGTATTGCTGGCTACAACCCGGGAGGGGTCGGATCAATTCCCGAAGGCGCAGGAAGGTCAAGGCCGAGGGAGGGTGTCAAGGGCTCCATATACTAAGTACCCTTTTTATTTCCCCCGGTTCAGCCTAGCGTTGGGAGTACCAGTGGCCAAAAGGGGAATTCCCCGGCTGCTCTTACCGCAAAGGACACCTTCATGAGCACAAGTGCAAGTGCGGCAGGAGACCACGGACGAAAGGCTGCCGGCCAGGGGTCCGGAGAGCGCCGAGAAGCCGGAGACCCAACTCCGGACGGCACGCGGGGCGATGGGATGGACAACACCAGCCGCCGGCAAGTGGTTGACCGTGAGAAAGCGACCTTCGGTGGAGTGAAGATCGGCTCGGCGTTTTTTGGCTGGCTGACCGCCATCGGAACCACGGTGCTGCTGAGCGCCTTGGCCACCGCCCTCGGAGCGGCAGTGCTGTTGAACGACGACAGCCCGGATGCCACGGCCATCACGATCACCGGGACCATCATCCTGCTCGTGATCCTCTTCGTGGCCTATTACTGCGGCGGGTACGTTGCAGGACGAATGGCCCGTTTTAACGGGATGAAGCAGGGCATTGCCGTCTGGGTCTGGGCCGTGGTCATCGCCATTGTGGCAGCCATCCTGGCCGCGATCGCCGGCGACCAGTTCAACATCCTGGTTGAACTCAACGGATTCCCGCAGATTCCGATGTTCGGTGACAACGCAACGGCGTCGACAATCATTGCCGCCCTCGTGGCCGCAGCAGTCGCTTTGATCGGCGCCATCCTCGGCGGACTGGGTGGTATGCGCTTCCACCGCCGGGTGGACAAGGCCGGGCTGGGGGACTGACAGCCGGGCGAACCGCCGGCGCCCGAAGGAAACCGGCGGAAAAGTCGTGGGGGAAGCGGGGGATGCAGATACCAAGGCAGCACCATGCGCCTACGAGGCGCGGAATACAGGAGAACAACGTGATCACCAGCGAACAGATCGACACGATTATGAACCACGGAACCGTGGAAGGGCCGAACGGGGAAAAGATTGGCTCGGCAGGGGATATCTACCTGGATGACGAGTCGGGCCAGCCGGCATGGGTCACCACCAAGACCGGGCTCTTTGGCTCTAAGGAGAGCTTTGTGCCGTTGGCCGACGCCTCGGTTGAGGGATCTGTTGTGCGGGTGCCGTACTCCAAAGAGATGGTGAAGGACGCTCCGCGGGTGGAGAAGGACGGACATCTCAGTGACCAGGAGCAGGACGAGCTTTACAGCTACTACTCCATCGGCACGTCCGGCACGTCCGGCACGTCCGGCACGTCGGGTACTTCCGGCCAGCGGAGCTCTGCCGGGTCCGGCGTCGGGACCTCGAGCGGAAGCGGGACCTCGAGCGGAAGCGGGACCTCGAGTGGAAGCGGGACCTCCGGCCGGACGGAAAGCAGCCGGGGCTCAGACCACGGCCAGGTGGGGCATGACACTTCCGGCCCCACTACGGACGATGCGATGACCCGCTCCGAGGAGCAGCTCCATGTTGGCAAGCAGAGCCGGGAGTCAGGCAGGGCCCGCCTGCGCAAGTACGTCACCACTGAGAACGTCACCAAGACGGTTCCGGTCAGCCATGAGGAAGCCCGGATTGAGCGTGAGCCCATCACGGACGCCAACCGGGGCTCTGCCATGGACGGACCCTCCATCAGCGAGGAGGAACACGAAGTGACCCTCCACGCCGAGGAGCCCGTGGTGGAAAAGGAAGCAGTTCCGGTCGAGCGTGTCCGGCTGGACACCGAAACGGTGACAGAAGAGGCCACCGTCACGGAAGAGGTCAGCAAGGA
Organism: Arthrobacter sp. zg-Y895; assembly: GCF_020731025.1. Taxonomy (NCBI): domain Bacteria; kingdom Bacillati; phylum Actinomycetota; class Actinomycetes; order Micrococcales; family Micrococcaceae; genus Arthrobacter; species Arthrobacter sp. zg-Y895. The sequence goes on along the minus strand of NZ_JAJFZY010000009.1, from coordinate 76,232 downwards.
ACAGATTGATATGGAGGGTGAAGGCGGGAGCGGACGCGGAGGCAAACGCAGCCGCTGATCCGGACTAGTCCCACACCAGCACCGCAGGCCGCCGGAATCCACCGGCGGCCTGCGGTGGTTTAAGGGGAATGGATCACCACCATAGCTGTCCACAGCGCAGAAGCGCCGCCCCGGGTAAACCCAAGGCGGCGCTTCTGTCATTGCTTTACTAGCGGGTTACTTCCGTCCGGCCAGGCACAGAACGTACTGCGCCAGTTCGTAGGCGTAGCGGACCCAGCCGCGCACGTCCCACCACTGCTTCGGCGCGATCGGCGCCTTGCAGACCGGTGCCGGCGCCGCAGCCTTCTCAACCGTGACCGGCAAGGTCACCGTGGTGCCGGATTCAGCAGCCTTCAGCACCAGGGATCCGGCGCCGGAGGCCGACGCGGGAAGCGTCGCGGTCACTGTGGCGGAACTGGCGCTGACCGACGCCGTGCCCAGGGCCGTGGAGGTTCCGGCAGCGTTCACGAAGCTGACTGCCAGCGAGGTGTTGGCAGGGCTGCCGAGCGATGTCAGGTCCAGCTGGCCGACGGTGAACGTCGCTGCTGTGCCTGCCTTGACCGTGCTGGGTGCACCCTTGACGACTACGCCCTGACGGGCAAAGTCGGGGGACAGCGGACTGTTGGCCGAGATGTAACTGATCCAGGCGTCACGGTCCACCAGGCCGGTATCGCGGGTGTTCTTGCCTTCCTTGAAGACGGTGAAGTTGTCGCCGCCCTGGGCCAGGAAGCTGAACGTACCCACCCGGTAATCGCGGGCCGGGTCCATGGCGGCACCGTTGATGGTGACGCTTTGGATCCGTGAGCCGCGGGGCTGGTCCGGGTCGAAGGTGTAGGTGATGTTGTCCGAAAGGCCGAGGGCCAGGAAGGCGCGTGAGCTGCCGTCCGGCTGCCACTGCTGCTCCAACATGGTCTTCAGCTGGGCACCGGTCAACGTGGTGGTCCAGAGGTTGTTGACGAAGGGCAGAACCGCGTTGGCCTCGGCGTACGTAATGACGCCGTCCTCGCCGTAGTAGAGCTCGGCACGCAGGCCGCCCGGGTTGGTGACACCGATCTCGGCGCCTCCGCGTTCGGGGGCGGCAAGGGTGGACAGGAGTGAATCTGCCACCAACGCGCCGAGGGTGGATTCGGAACTGCGGTCGTCGCGGGCAGTACCCACGAAGGCCGAGGTGATGTCTCCGGTGACGGAGCCGACGGGCTGGTTGCCCACTTCCGCCGAGTAGGCCAGGGCGGCGTCGACAATCCGCTTTACCTCGGCCACTGCCGGGTAGGTGGCTACCAGTGCCGGTGCGGCCGTCTTGGTGCGGGCCACGTTGGCTGCGGTGTAGGAAGTGACCTCGTCGGTTGCTTCGTTGTATTCGAGCCGGATCTGGCCGATGAATTCACCGTAGGAACCGGTCTGCACTACGGGACGGGTCTTGCCGTCGCCGCCGGGAATGGCTGCATCCCAGGCGTACTGCTTGTGGGTGTGCCCGGTGTAGATGGCATCGACCAGTTCGGTGGTGTCATTGACGATCTCCGCGAAGGCACCGCCGGCCGCCAGCTCCTGATCGAGGTTGGCGCCGTCGGGAGTGCCGCTGCCGGCACCCTCGTGGTATTCGGCGATGATCACGTCGGCGAGGTCCTGCTCCACCAACTGTTCGGCTACGCGGTTGACCGCTTCCACCGGATCGCCGAAGTCCAGGTTGCTGATTCCGCCCGGGCTGACCAGGCTTGCAGTCTCCCGGGTGATGGCGCCGATAACGGCGACATCGACTCCGTTGACGTCGATGATCTCGTACTCCTGCAGCGCAGGCGTGGTGGTGCCCTTGGTGTAGACGTTGGCGCCCAGGTAGGGGAACTGTGCACCCGCGTCGACGCGGCCGGTGAGGTCCGCGAAACCGCCGTCGAACTCGTGGTTGCCGACGGCCGAGGCCTGCAGCCCGAGGGCGTTCAGGACGTCAAGGGTGGGCTGGTCCTGCTGCACTGAGGAAGCGAACAGGGACGCGCCGATGTTGTCGCCCGCGGACAGGAACAGCGAGCTGCCCTCCGGTGCGCCAGCCTTCAGTTCCTCAACGGTTCCGGCGAACGGCACCGTGTTGGCATCAATCCGTCCGTGGAAGTCATTGATGTTCAGCAGGTTCAGCGTGGCGGTGTCCGTACCTTCGGCGGTCAGGTCCATGCCGACGAGGATCGGGTCATGGTCCGAGGCACGGTAAGGATCCGGTGCGTAGAAATCGGTGGCGTTGTAGTTGTAGCGGCTGTATTCGAAGGCCACCGACTCCACGGAGTTGATGTTCCAGATATCCGCTCCGGTGACCGCTTCATTGGCTGCCGGGGAGGCCAGGATGTGGTCCAGGCTGCCGACGGTCCCGCCGAAGGCGTAGGAGTGCTTGCCCGTGGTTGCACCGAGGTCAACGTAGCCGGCGTCAACCAGCACCTTGATGGGATCCTCCGCGTGGTAGGCGTTGAAATCGCCGAGCAGGAACACCTTGTCCGTGCCTGCTGCTTCCGATACGGTCCCGGCGAACTCCACCAGCGCCTGCGCCTGGCGGACGCGGTCTGCGTTAAAGCCGCCCTGCCCGGTGTCGGCATTCTCGCCGGAGGAGGGTGCCGAACCCTTGGACTTGAAGTGGTTGGTGACGGCGAGGATTTCGGTGCCGTCTTCCGCGCCGGCGGGGCGGAAGGCCTGGGCCAGCGGTTCGCGGGCGTTGGAGAAGGCCTCTTCGTTGTCCAGGATGGTGGATTCGCCGACAGGTTCGGCTGTTCCGGTGCGGTAGATGAAAGCGGAGCGGATCACGTCCTCATCGGCAGGCAGGGCCGCGGGGGAGCGGACGTAGTCCCAGGTTCCCGGTGCCTGCGCGTTGAGCGCTGCCACCAGCCGGGACAGCGCATCGTCGCGGTCCTTGCCGAACTTGGCGGAGTTCTCCACCTCCATCAGCGAGACGACGTCGGCGCCCAGGGCGTTGATCGCGGCCACGATTTTGGCCTGCTGGCGTTCCAGGTTCGCTGCGTTGGCGGCGCCGCGGGCGTCGCAGCCTCCGTTGACGGTCACGGGTTCGCCGCTGCGGTTCTTGTAGAAGGTGCAGCCGGACAGCGTGTCACCGGTGGTGGTGAAGTAATTCAGCACGTTGAAGGACGCGAGCTTCAGGTTGCCGCCGACGCTTTCGGGCGCCGCGGTGCGGGTGTTGGTGAACGACGCCGGCGTGGCGGTCGCCGCGTTGGCCTGCGTCAGTTCGGTCAGCGGCTGGAACTTCCAGGCACTGTTGCGGAAATCGAGGATCACGCCGGTGCTGAAGGCAGCTGCGGCACCCACCCGGACCGGGTTTTCCGGTGTCAGGTAGGGCAGGGGCTTGCCCTGGTTGGCGGCGTTGAGGAAGTTGGTGCTGGCGCCGTCGTCGAGCTTCACGGCACGGGCAGCGTTGTCTGCGACGACGGCGGCGTGCTCCGGGGTTCCGACGGCAGCTACGGCGGTCGGCTGGACAAGCGGAGAATTGCCGGCGGCGAGGCCGATCTCTGCGTACTGGTTCAGCGAGAAGTTATCGGTGACGGTGAACTCGCCCTGAGGTGCCAGGAGCATGCCCTCAAAGGTCTCGCGCTGTTCCTCGGTGGCCGGCCACGCTACGGCGGCGGGCTTGACCTCGGGCGCCGCTTCGCTGAGCTTCGTCATGGCACCGTCGGCGACGGTGAGCTGCGTGAGGTTGTAGTACTCGCCTACGGTACCCGTGACCTCGACGTAGTCGCCGGCGGTCACCTGGCCTGCAGTTGCCGCGGAGAAGATGAAGATACCTTCCGAGGCGGTGTGCGTGGCCGGGGTGATGTCACCGCCTGTACCCGGGGTCTGGATGTAGTAGCCGTTGAAGCCGCCGGTGGCGTAGACGCCCGTGACCTTGCCGCGGGTTGTGACCGTCTGGCCGATCAGCGGGCTGGCCGCGCCGGTGCCCTGGATTTCGGCGATCGGAACCGCGCCCCCCGGCACCGGCACCGGTACCGGCGTCGTGGGTGTGGGTGTCGGCGTCGGCGTCGGGGTGGGCTCGGTGGGAGCCATGCCGGCCGAAGACGTGGGGGTGACCGACGTGCTGAGGGTGAAGTCGGCGGCGTTGTTGTTCGAATCTGCGAACCCGGTGCGGTTCAGCGACTTCGGATCCGAGTTGCCGGCCGGTGCGGCCGCGCCTGCGGTCTCGAAGGTGTTGGAGGTGCCGTAGCCGAGCAGGTCGACCACGCCGGGAGCGCCGATGACCGAACCGGTGGGCAGGGGATCAATTCTGGTGCCCTGGTTCGCGAGGATCAGGGTGCCGCCGCCTCCGGCGAAGCTGGCGCCGATGGTGGCGTCGGCGTTCGGGAGGGCCGCGCCGGCGGTGCCGTTGCTGGCGCCCGAAACCAGGTAATACCCGCCCGGAGCGATGCTGCCGGAGAGGGTGCCGATGCCGGTGGGCGCCGCGGTGGCGCTCGCGGCCCGGTACTGGAGGGACCAGCCGTCCAGGCTCACCGGTTCACTGGTGGGGTTGTAGAGCTCCACGAACTTGGTGTTGAACGGGGCGTTGGCGCTGCCGCCGGACAGATATGCCTCGTTGATGATGATGCCGGGACCGGCAGCGTTGCCGTCCTGTGCATAGGCCGGGAATGCGGTCAGCGGGGCGGCGAGCAGGCCTGCTGACAGGGCGGTCCCGAGCGCGGCCTTCCATGGGAAAGGTCTCATGCCTCATACTCCTTGGTCGGCGTGCGGCCGACAGGTAATGGCCGCCGGATACGGCGGCAGGGGATACAGCGAGTGATTACGAAGGGTGATGCTAGGCGGGGCGGGTTACGAACAGGTGTCCGTCCGGTGACATGCGTCAATGCATGAGCTTCGGGAAGGTTCCGCCGCGTCCCCCGAGGAGGCGGAAAAGTGATCGCCAGCACAGTGTACGGCCTTGCACCCCCACTTCCTGACACGAGGTACCGAGGAGTAACAAAGGAGCGCCCGCTCACCGAGGGTGCGGCCCCTTATGGTCGTAGTGAACGCAAAACGAGTTCCAATCCGCCGAAGAGGAGGCCGATACGTGTCCGGCCAGTTTCCTGCTGCTGATTCTGACGCGGCTGTGCAGCCGATCGTCCACCGCCGCCACCGGCTCGCCGACGGCCGGGAGGCACTGTTCTTCACCGACCGCGGCGGGCAACCGGTGGAAACGGTCGTGGATGCCCGTCCGCTGGATCCCCGTTCCGGCAACGGGGAGGTGCGCTTCGACCGGCTGACGGGGGAGTGGGTGGCCGTGGCGGCCCACCGCCAGGCCCGGACCTACCTGCCGCCCGCCGACCAGTGCCCCCTGTGCCCCACCCGTCCGGGACTGAGGTCGGAAATTCCGGCGGAAGATTTCGACGTCGTGGTCTTCGAGAACCGTTTCCCCTCCCTGGGACCGGAACTCGGCATCCTGCCGGAACCGGGCGGGACAGGGGATGAGCGTGCGCTCTGGGGGCGGCCCTCGCCGGCGTTCGGCCGCTGCGAGGTGGTGGTCTTCACCCCGGAGCACAACGGCTCCTTCGCCTCGCTGCCGTACACCCGGGCCCGCACCGTGGTCGAAGCCTGGGCGCAGCGCACCGGGGAACTCTCGGCCCTGCCGGGCATCGCGCACGTCTTCCCCTTCGAGAACCGGGGCCAGGACATCGGCGTCACGCTGCACCACCCGCACGGGCAGATCTACGCCTATCCGTACGCCGCGCCCCACGCCGCCCGGCTGGCCCAACGCTCCCGGCAGCACCTGTCCGAGCATGGCCGGGCACTGATGGGCGAGCTGCTTCGGGACGAGTCGGAGGCCGGGGACCGCATGGTCCTGGCAGGCAGGCACTTCTCCGCGTATGTGCCGTACGCAGCCCGCTGGCCGCTGGAAATCCACCTGGTGCCGCACCGCCAGGTCCCGGACCTGGCCGCGCTTACCGGGGAAGAACGCGACGAGCTCGCTGCCGTGTACCTCGAACTGCTGCAGCGGGTGGACGGACTGTACGGCACCCCCACCCCGTACATTTCCGCCTGGCACCAGACACCGGTGAATGCCGCTGACCGTGAAGCTGGCTGGCTGCACCTGCAGCTCACCAGTCCCCGACGGACAGCGGACAAACTGAAGTTCCTGGCCGGCTCCGAGGCCGCGATGGGTGCCTTCATCAACGACACCACTGCGGAGCAGACCGCCGTCCGCCTTCGGGAGGTGCGTGTATGAGCGCGCCGGTTCAGCCGGTGCAGTCCCGGGCCGAAAACCTGGTCCGGCGCTTTGCAGAGGTGTACGGCGAGACGCCCGACGGCGTGTGGCGGGCCCCCGGGCGAGTAAACCTGATCGGCGAACACACGGACTACAACAACGGCTTCGTCCTGCCGTTCGCCATCGACCGCAGTGCCCTCGTGGCCATGCGGCTGCGCCGGCCGGGCGAAACAGGAGAGCCCGACGTCGTGCGCCTCGCTTCCACCTATGCTCCGGACGGTGAGGAGCTGTCCCGTGCGCGGTTCCATACCGGCGGGTTGGAGCCGGGCGGGGTCGGCGGCTGGGCAGCTTATCCGGCTGGTGTGGTGTTCGCGCTGGTGCGCAGAGCCGGCGTCGTCGTCCCCGGTTTTGACCTGCTGCTGGATTCCACGGTGCCGGTAGGTGCCGGCCTGTCCTCCTCGCACGCCGTGGAAGTGGCTGTGATTGTGGCGCTGAACGAGCTGCTGGAGCTGGGCATGGACCGGCCTCGGATGGCCCGGCTGACCCAGTACGCCGAAAACGAATTCGTCGGTGCGCCCACGGGCATCATGGACCAGTCGGCATCGCTGATGGGCCGGGAGGGCAGTGCGCTGTTCCTGGACTGCCGCAGCCTCGACTCCGAAACCGTGCCGCTGCCCCTGGCCCGGCACGGACTGGAAGTGCTGGTCATCGATACGCGGGTGGTCCACAGCCACGCCGACGGCGGCTACAGCGCCCGGCGGTCGTCCTGCGAACGCGGAGCGGCGGCGCTGGGTGCGGCGTCGCTGCGGGAGGTGCCTGCCGGTACCTCCCTGGACCGGTTGGATGCGGAAACCCGACGGCGGGTCCGGCACGTGCTCGGAGAGAACGAACGGGTGCTGCAGGTTGTCGGGCACCTGCGGGCGGGCGACGTCGCCGGCATCGGGAACCTGCTGACCGCTTCCCATGCCTCGCTGCGGGATGACTTCGAAGTGTCCTGCCCGGAGCTGGACCTGGCGGTGGACGCGGCGCTCGCCGCCGGTGCGCTGGGTGCCCGGATGACCGGCGGGGGATTCGGCGGCTCGGCCATTGCCCTGATCCGGCGGGAGGACGAGGAACGGGTCCGCGCGGCCGTGCGTGGGGCCTTCGCGGAGCGAGGTTTCCGGGAGCCTGCCCTGTTCACGGTGCTTCCGGCGGACGGGGCGGGACGGATCCGGGTCACCTGGCACTGAGGGGAATGACTGCCCGGCCGCTCCGGTCCCCCGCATTGCCGTCCTCGCCCTGCGAATACACCGCGAAGGAAATCGTTGCGGTTTTTTCACCCCACTGCACGGAAAAGGCTCCGCCGCTGAACGGATCGTAGCCGTCATCTGTCAGCACCTGGTCCCGGTATTCGTAGACCGGGCCTTGCACCTGTTCGTAGACGGCATGCGAGCCGATCAACAAAACGCTCTGGTTGTTGATCAGCAATGTGTGCTCTCCCGCCGGCGCTGAGATCCTTTGGTAGCCGGGCCCCGAGAAGAAAAGGGTGAGGAATCCATATCCAGCAAGGAGGAGCAACCATGCGCAGGTGATAATGCCGCCGAGGAAGCCGGCGGCCCGACGCAGAAAGAAATGGCGAAAGAGGCCGCTGAACCAGGGAACGAGTGTCCAGGAAGCTCCGAGGAAGAAACACCAGGCCGCCACCAGCGCAGACACGATCAACTGGCCTGTGCCGATTCCCGCCCCGAGGTAAAGCAGGGTCCCGCTGGCTTGGAGCACGCGGAGGAGGTAGGCCAGAGCCATGAGGCTTGCCGCCTGGACCAACCAGTTGGCCCCGGAGATAAGGCGCGGCGGTCGAACAGTCATCTCTTGGCGTCCGCGCCACGGCCTATCTCGGCATGGACGGCACGCATGCCCTGTTCGAGTGCGTGCAGGTCTTCAATCGACAACCGCGAGAGAATTTCGACATTAAGTTCGGGGCGTCCGGCCACGAGCCGGCGCACCACCGTCCGTCCCAGCGGCGTTGCCTTCACCCTGCGTACCCGTGCATCCAGGGGATCCTCCGAGCGGGTAGCTACACCCTGGGCGACGAGCCGGTCGATCAAACCGGACATGGATGCCATGGAAACACCGAAGGACTCCGAGAGGCCACGGCCGGTAGCACCCTCCTCTGCGGTGACGAGAACGGTCAGGACCTTCAACTGGCGCACCGTCAGGTCCGTGGACAGCAACGGATCGAGGAAGCTGGGCAGGGCCGACGACTGCAGGGAATCGGCCAGTTCTTCGAGACTCAGCAGAACGCGTTCGCGTTCCTGCTGCTCATTGCTTCCTTCGGTCATGAGTTCACCGTAGTGGCCGCGGACGTGTCGGCAAACACAGAGGTCAGCGAATGCTCAGCCAAATTAGTTAGGGTGAGGCTAACCGTTTATCGGTTTTTGAGATATACCGGCGTCCCCGCGGCTGCAGATCGGAGTGAGACGGACTCCGAGCGCACCGGCGTCGTAGTCCTCCCGCTCTGCCCTGGGTCACGGGAACGCGCAAGCGAAGCGAGGACACTACATGAGCAGCACGCAAACCCCCATAGCGTACGAGCGCATAGAAGACGGCCTGGACGTCGAGGCGTTGAGGGCGAAGTACAAGGCCGAAAGGGACCGGCGGATCCGCCCGGACGGCGCCACCCAGTACCAGCCCGCAAAGGGAAAATTCGGCTACTACGCCACCGATCCCTACACTCCCCGCACCCAACGGGAGCCCTTGGCCGACACCGTGGAGGTGCTGGTGATCGGCGGCGGGTTCGGCGGGCTGATGACCGGAGCGCGGCTGCGGCAGGCCGGCGTCGAGAGCATCCGCATGATGGATGAGGCCGGGGACTTCGGCGGCACCTGGTACTGGAACCGCTACCCCGGCATCCGCTGTGACATCCAGTCCTACGTCTACCTGCCGCTGCTCGAAGAAGTGGGTTACATGCCCACCGAGCGTTACGCGCCGGGCGAGGAGATCCGCCGGCACGCCGTGGCCATTGCGGAACGTTTCGACCTCTACCGCGACGCCGTGTTCTCCACCCGCGTGACCAGCCTGGCCTGGGACGAAGCTGCGTCCGAATGGATCGTTTCCACCGACCGCGGCGACTCGATGCGTGCCCGCTACGTGGTCACCTCCTCCGGAACGCTCACGCAGCCGAAGCTGCCCGGCATTGCGGGCATTGACTCCTTCAAGGGGCACACCTTCCACACCAGCCGCTGGGATTACGGCTACACCGGGGGCGACCAGTTCGGCAACCTCACCGGACTGGCGGACAAGAAGGTGGCCGTGGTGGGCACCGGCGCCACAGGCATCCAGGTGATCCCCATGGTGGCGCGCGACGCCGAGCAGCTCATCGTCTTCCAGCGCACGCCGTCGTCGGTGGACATCCGGAACAACCGTCCCACTGATCCCGCATGGGCCGCTTCCCTGAAGCCGGGCTGGCAGCAGGAACGGATGGAGAATTTCCTGGCTGTGGTTTCCGGGGAGCCGGTGGAGAAGGACCTCACCCGGGATGGCTGGACCTCCGTGCCTCAGCTGCACCGCAAGATGATCAGCGGCGCCGTGGACAAGTCCGTTTCGGCGGACGAGCGTGAACGGCTCGACGAACTCGTTGATTTCCGGAAAATGAACTCCATCCGCGCCCGGGTGGACGAGGAAGTCTTCGACCCGACGACGGCCGAAAAGCTCAAGCCCTGGTACCGCTATATGTGCAAGCGTCCGACCTTCAGCGACTACTACCTGGAGACGTTCAACCGTCCCAACGTGACGCTGGTGGACACGGCGGACTTCGGCGGCATTACCCGCATCACGGAAAACACCATCGTGGTGGGCGAGGAAGAATACGAGGTGGACTGCATCATCTTCGCCACCGGCTTTGAGGTAGGCATCTCGGGTGTCACCTCCGGGGCCATGCCGGTGACCGGGCGCAGCGGCCAGACCCTACTGGAAGCCTGGGGCCGCGGCCCGCGGACCCTGCACGGCTTCTATACGCACGGCTTCCCGAACCTGTTCCACCTCGGCTCCCTGCAGAACGCCAACTCGGTGAACTTCGTCCACATCCTGATGGAACAGGCCAACCACATCGGCGCCGTCATCGGCAGGGCACGTGAGGTGGGTGCCCGGTACATCGAACCGACGGCCGAAGCCGAGGCGGCCTGGGGCGAAACCATCCAGCGGACCTCCGCGGACAACCGCAAGTTCTCCGCCGAATGCACGCCCGGCTACTACAACCGCGAGGGCAACCCGCCGCCCGTCAGCTTCTCCTTCAGCCCGGGGCCGGTAGTGTTCCACCGGCTGCTGAAGCAGTGGCGCGAGGAAAGCATCGACGAGGTGCTGGTGACTGAGGGCTAGTCTCTGCGCCTTACGCCCCGCTCGCCTGCGGGGGCTGGGGGCTCGGCCTGGCCCGGGTCACCTGCGGGGCCTGGCTCCGGCGGCAACGAAATTCCAGAGCTCGCAGAGCTCGCTTGGAATATTAAAGCCGCCTCCGCCAGGCCCCTACGGGTGCATGTCACCCCTATGTCACCCCTAGTGGTCAGCGGTGCAGGCACCGACAGGCGGTGCGCGACTTATCCGTGCTGTTCTTGGTGGGGTGGGGAGGAGGTTAGCCGCCGTTTGATTGGCGGATGCCGGTGGACAGGGATTCGAATTCGTAGATGAAACCGCCGGCAGGGCCGCTGACCGTAAGGTAGGCCTCGTTGGTGTCGGGCTTGATGGCGATATTGGTGGCCGAGGTGAGGCCGTCCTCGTCGTCCGCCGGGACGGTGACGGTGGACAGGAGTTCACCCCGGGGGTTGTAGATGAAGATGCGCGGCTGGCCGTGGACTGCCTGATAGACGTTGCCGTCGGCGTCCACGGCGTTGGAATCCGTCTGGCTGGTGCCGCCGTCAAAGTGCATGCCGGGATGGGAGGTGGTGACCTCGGTCTTGTCCTCGTTCAGCACCAGGTAGTCGATCCGGTTGTCCATGTACTGGCTGACCCACAGGGCCTTGAAGTCCTCGCTGAAGGAGATGCCGTTCGGGGCGGCAAGGTTCTCGGCGAGGACGGTGGCCTCCGCGGTGTCCTTGTCGATCCGCACCACCCGGCCCTGTGCTTCCCACGCCGGATCGGCATAACCGGTGGAATCGCTGACGAAGAGGTTCCCCTCCTCATCGAAGGCCAGATCGTCCGGGCGCATGGGGGAACCGTCGACGTCGTCGGCGAAGAAGGTCTTATGGTCCTGGCCGTCGGCGGTCATGCTGTCGATTTTTCCGCCGGCAAAGTCCGTCAGGTAGATCCGGCCGTCCTTCGGGCTGAACTGCGCGGAGGTGTAGGCGCCGTTGCCCTCGGTGTAGACCCGGGAAACGGATTCATCCTCCACGTCCACCCGCATCACCTTGGCTTCGCCGGCCGGAGCCGTGACATCGACGACGAACAGGCCGCCGTCGGGCCCGAACGTGGGTCCTTCGATGAGGGTCATGCCGGTTTCCGGATGGACGGAGCTGACCTGGAGCACCCGCTCGGCGGTCTGTTCGGGGACCCCATGCATTCCGGTGTTCGACGCCGATTCGTCACGATCGTCGTCGTCACCGGCGGCGCACCCGCTGAGCGCGGCGGCCAGGCCGAGCGTGAGTGCGGCGATACGGACCGGCTTCGGAAAAGAGAAAGAGGTGCGGTGGGACATGCTGCGGCTCCGATGCGGTGGGGGACTGCGGAAGCAATTACTTAGGACAAGCCTAAGTGATTGCGTCCGTCACGTTCCGCCGGCCGCTGCCCGGGGCCGCCGCCCACCACCGCTTCTGTTCTGTCCGCGCGTTCATAGTGCAGTAGATGCTGTCTGGCCGGGTCCGAGGCAGCATCTACTGCACTTTGAACCGCCACCACATCCCCCAACCGGCAGCAATTCCGTAAGAGAATCATGAATCCGCGCCCGAGACCGGTCCGCGCACTTAAACAGAAGAAGCGGCCCCTGATCAGGGACCGCTTCTCGTTGTCTGGCGGAAGGTAAGGGATTCGAACCCTTGGTACGGGGTTACCGCACACTGGTTTTCAAGACCAGCTCCATCGGCCGCTCGGACAACCTTCCTCACTATGTAGTCTGGCAGAAGGGATGAAATCACCAAAATTCCCTAAACCTGGAAGGACAGCATGAAAGCCATCGTTATTGGAACACCCGGCGGACCGGAAGCACTGGAACTGCAGGATGTTCCTGCTCCCGAGGCCGGACCGGGCGAGGTCCTGATCGACGTCATTGCCGCCGGCATCAACCGCGCCGACGTGATGCAGCGCCAGGGCCACTACCCGGTGCCCGCCGGAGCATCCGAGTATCCGGGCCTGGAAGTCTCCGGCCGCATTGCCGCCCTGGGCGAGGGCGTTGAAGGCTTCGCTGTCGGAACCGAAGTGGTGGCACTGCTGACCGGCGGCGGATACGCCGAGCAGGTTGCCGTCCCCGCCGGGCAGGTCCTGCCCCTCCCGGACGGCTTCGACGCCGTCACTTCCGCGTCCCTGCCGGAAACCGCCGCCACAGTGTTCTCCAACCTCTTTATGGCCGCCGGCGTCAAGGAGGGGGACTACGTCCTCATCCACGGCGCCACTGGGGGCATCGGCACCATGGCCATCCAGATGGTTGCCGCGTTCGGCGCCGTTCCGATGGTGACCGCAGGGTCGGCCGAAAAGCTGGAACTGGCTGAATCGCTCGGCGCGAAGGTCCTTATCAACTACAAGGAGCAGGACTTCGTCGAAGCGGTGCGTGTTGCCACCGACGGCCACGGCGCGGACGTCATCCTCGACGTCGTCGGCGCCAAGTACCTGCAGCGGAACCTGGACGCGCTCGCCGTCGCCGGCCGCCTGGTGATCATCGGGCTGCAGGGCGGCACCAAGGCGGAGCTGAACCTGAACCAGCTCATGACCAAGCGCGCCGCCGTCATCGGCACCACCCTGCGCGGCCGGCCCGTGGAGGAAAAGGCCGCCATCATGTCCGCCGTCGGCGAGTACGTCTGGCCGCTGCTGGTCTCCGGCCAGATCCGGCCCCTGGTGGACCGCACCTTCCCGCTGGCCGACGCCGCCGCCGGACACGAGTATTTCGACTCCGGGCAGCACGCGGGAAAGATCCTGCTGACGATCTAGGCATGCAACCTGCCGGGTGGCATCCCACCAGGCAGGACCCCCGACGACGACGGCGGCCGCGCACCATGCGGCCGCCGTCACGTATGTCTGTGACGGCCACCTCAGCCGCTGGTAATCTCAAGGTGCAGGGCCACTCCCTGCCCCCGTTCGGTACGTATGTCAATGCAGACAAGCCACCGCAGACAAAAGGGATCATCATGAGCGAGAACCAACGGCGCCGGGCCGACAACCGGCAACCACTGGACGGCGACGTCCTGGAACAGGACCCGGCACTGCCGCCGGTGGCCGTGGATCCGGAAGTCCTCGAGGCGGAGGGCCGGCGCTGGACGCCCGCGAAGATCGCGATTTGGGCGGGCATCGCGCTGCTGGGCGGTTTCAGCTGGACCATGCTCGCCGTAGTCCGCGGCGAAACCGTGAACGCCATCTGGTTCGTGTTCGCCGCCGTGTGCACCTACCTCATCGGCTACCGCTTCTATTCAAAGCTCATCGAAGCGAAGCTGCTGAAGCCCAATGACCGCCGCGCCACCCCCGCCGAGTACAAGGCGGACGGCAAGGACTACGCCGCCACGGACCGCCGGGTCCTCTACGGCCACCACTTCGCCGCCATCGCCGGCGCCGGACCGCTCGTCGGACCGGTCCTCGCCGCGCAGATGGGCTACCTGCCAGGCACCATCTGGATCATCGTGGGCGTGGTGCTGGCAGGCGCCGTCCAGGACTACCTGGTGATGTTCTTCTCCATGCGCCGCGGCGGACGCTCCTTGGGGCAGATGGCGCGGGATGAACTCGGACTCATCGGCGGCACCGCCGCCCTGATCGCCACCCTGGTCATCATGATCATCATCGTGGCCATCCTTGCCCTGGTGGTGGTGAACGCCCTCGCCGAAAGCCCGTGGGGCGTCTTCTCCGTGAGCATGACCATCCCCATCGCCCTGTTCATGGGTGTGTACCTGCGCTACCTGCGTCCAGGCAAGGTCACCGAGGTCTCCATCATCGGCTTCGTCCTCCTGCTCGCCGCCATCATTGCCGGCGGCTGGGTTGCCGAAACCCCGCTGGGCGACGCCCTGACCCTGGAACCGACCACCATCGCGTGGGGCATCATCATCTACGGCTTCATCGCCGCCGTCCTGCCGGTCTGGCTGCTGCTGGCCCCGCGCGACTACCTCTCCACCTTCATGAAGGTGGGAACCATCGTGATGCTGGCCGTGGCCATCATCATTGTCCGCCCGGAGATCAGCGTTCCGGCGGTCAGCGAGTTCGCCAGCCGCGACGACGGGCCGGTGGTGGCCGGGCCGCTCTTCCCGTTCCTCTTCGTCACCATCGCCTGCGGCGCCTTGTCCGGCTTCCATGCCCTGATTTCCTCCGGCACCACCCCCAAGATGCTGGAGAAGGAACGCCAGACCCGCTTCATCGGTTACGGCGGCATGCTGATGGAGTCCTTCGTGGCCATCATGGCGTTGGTGGCTGCCATCTCCATTGACCGCGGCATCTACTTCGCCATGAACTCCTCCGCCGGCGCCACCGGCGGCACGGTGGAAGGCGCGGTCGCCTTCGTGAACGGCCTGGGCCTGGCCGGAGTGAACCTCACCCCGGACATGCTCTCCTCGCTGGCATCCAACGTGGGCGAGGAATCCATTGTGTCGCGCACCGGCGGGGCGCCCACCCTCGCCGTCGGCCTGGCCACGATCATGCAGAGCCTGATCGGCGGACCCGGCATGATGGCGTTCTGGTACCACTTCGCGATCATGTTCGAGGCCCTGTTCATCCTCACCGCGGTCGACGCCGGCACCCGGGTGGCGCGGTTCATGCTGCAGGACACCATCGGCAACGTGGCCCCGAAGTTCAAGGACATGTCCTGGCGTCCCGGAGCCTGGATATGTACGGCAATCATGGTCGCCGGCTGGGGGTCGATCCTGATCATGGGGGTCACGGACCCATTGGGCGGCATCAATACGCTGTTCCCGCTCTTCGGCATCGCCAACCAGCTGCTGGCAGCCATTGCGCTGGCCATCTGCATGGCGATCATTGCCAAGAAGAACGCATTCAAGTGGCTCTGGATCGTGGCACTTCCCCTGGCGTTCGCCGCGGTGGTGACCATCACGGCGTCGTTCTACAAGATCTTCTCGCCGGTGCCGAGCGTCGGTTACTGGGCCAACCACGAGGCCTTCCAGCAGGCACTGGCCGACGGGAAAACCAGCTTCGGCACGGCCAAGACCGTGGAGGCCATGGAAGCGGTGGTGCGCAACACGCTCATCCAGACCACCCTCTCGGTGGTGTTCGTGACCCTGGCGATCATCGTCATCATCACGGCCATCATCGCCAGCATCCGGTCCTTCCGTTCGGGCGGTGCCCCGAGCGCCGAGGATCCGGCTGTTCCGTCCCGCACCTTCGCACCGGCCGGTTTCCTGGCGACGCCGGCCGAAAAGGAGATCATGGCCCAGTGGGACTCGCTGCCGGAGGCTGACCGGCCCGCAAAGAGGGCGGCGCACACATGAGTGCCGCCGTCGCCGTCCGCCAAGGGGTGACCGGGTTCGTCCGGTTCTTCCGTGACGTGATGGGGGAGGACGCCTACCGCAAGTACACGGACTTCCATGCCGCGTCCGGCTGCACTTCGCCGCTGATGAGCGAACGGGAGTTCTGGCGGGACAAGATGGACCGGCAGGACGCCAACCCGGAGGGCCGCTGCTGCTAGCACGGCAGCCGATCCGGCAATAAGTACGACGGCGGCACCGCAGCTGATTGCCTCAGCTGCGGTGCCGCCGTCGTTGTTTGGCTTTGTTGCTTTCGCTTGGGCGCCTGGGCCCAGCCTGCCGAACCGGAGGGAACGCCAAAACCGGAGGACGGAACCGGAAAACCGCCCGCCCGCGGGGCAACCGCCGCCAACCGTGAGAGCATTAATGCCATGACTGAACAGAACGGATCCTCCGAGCGCCGCGACGCGGCTCCGGGTGCTCCTGTTGGGCAGAAGTCAGAACAGACACCGGCCGACGATGGCACGGCCCGCGCCGCTGCGCCCGCCGGTGACGCCGGAGCGGTGAACCACTCCGGGGACAGCCGGGAGGCGCCCGGGCACGGCAAAGGCAAGACCGGACCGGCGAAGCTCAACGAACTGGTGGATGAACCGGCAAAGGTCATGCGGATCGGCACCATGATCAAGCAGCTGCTGGAAGAAGTCCGCAACGCACCGCTGGACGATGCGGCGCGCAACCGGCTGGCGGAGATCCATTCCCGGTCCTTGAAGGAACTCGAGGACGGGCTGGCCCCGGAACTCGTGAACGAGCTGCACCGGATCAACCTGCCGTTCATGGATGATTCCACCCCCACCGACGCGGAGCTGAGGATTGCGCAGGCCCAGCTGGTGGGATGGCTCGAAGGGTTGTTCCGCGGCATCCAGACGGCCATTGCCGCGCAGCAGACCGCCAGCCACGCGGCCGGGCGCCTCCAGCTGCGCCAGCTGCCGCCCGGGACCATACTGGCGCCGGGTGTTGTTATCGGAGATGATGGGGAACCGCACCGTGCTGCCCAGATGCCCGGCAGCCCGCGGCAGGAACCGCAATCGGGCCCCGGCCAGTACTTGTAGGACATTGATGGTACTTTTTGCAGCCGCCCGGCAGGGGCGGAAAGACGACGCGGAGCTCGGCAAGGGTGTCTGGCGCCGGGCGCATGACCGCTTTACGCGGGGCCTGGACCGCTACTACCAGATGCTCGAGGGCGTGGAGGATGACGCGATCTACAACGAGCTGGTGACCGTGGCCAATGAGCTCGCAGGGTTGCTGCCGCGCGTCCGGGAGGTGTGTGCCGCTGCCCAACTGCAGCTGCCCAGTACCGGACAGAACATTCCCGGAGCGTTGACCGCAGTACACCGGGCGCTGTCCCGCAGCGGCAATTCCCTCGCTGCCGCCGCCGAAGCCGCCGCCATGTCGCGGCTCGAAGGGGAGCGCTGGGGGATCGCGTCCGCCGGCCTGGACAATGTGCGGCGCCGCGCGGAACTCGTCCAGGAGGACGTGGTTGAAGCCGAACGCGCGCTGCTCAGCGCCCGGGAAACCGGGATTTCCCGAAAGTAGGAATCGGCTTTCCCGAAATACCGGCAAACCCCGCAAAAGAAACTTGGCTAAACCGGGAATACATGACGTCGGGTTTTCGCGGTGAGCTTATCCGCTTTGTCCTGCCCGGCATCAGGGCAAGGATGAGGGGATGACTACATCACCGGTACTGACTTTCAATGACGGCAACACCATCCCCCAGCTCGGCTACGGCGTGTGGCAGGTTGAGGACGAGGTTGCCGAAAAGGTAGTGGGACAGGCATTCGAGGTTGGTTACCGCCACATCGACACGGCCAAGATCTACGGCAACGAAGCCGGCGTCGGCCGCGCCATCGCCGCCACCTCCGTCCCCCGCGAGGACATGTTCATCACCACGAAGGTGTGGAACGCGGACCAGGGCTACGAAGAAACCCTTAATGCCTTCGACGCCTCCATGGAGCGTCTCGGCCTGGAAACCCTCGACCTTTACCTGATCCACTGGCTGCAGCCGAAGCAGAACAAGTACGTGGACACCTGGAAGGCGCTGGTCGAGCTGCAGAAGCAGGGACGTGTGAAGTCCATCGGCGTCTGCAACTTCACCAAGGAAGCCCTGCAGGAAATCATCGACGCCACCGGCGTTGTCCCGGTCCTGAACCAGGTGGAAACCCACCCGTACCTGAACCAGGCGGACCTGCGTGCCTTCGAGGCGGAGCACAACATCCTGCACGAGTCCTGGTCCCCGCTGGGCTCCGGCAAGGGCCTGCTCGAGGATCCCAAGCTCGTTGAGATCGCCGCGAAGTACGACGGCGCCACCCCGGCCCAGGTCGTCATCGCCTGGCACCTGGCGCTGGGCAGCATTGTCATCCCCAAGTCCGTCACGGAATCCCGTATCCGGGAAAACTGGGAAGCACTGAACCTCAAGCTGAGTGACGAAGACATCGAGGCCATCAACGCGCTCGACAACGGCACCCGCTACGGCGCGGATCCGGCCACGGCCGACTTCGCCTAAGCCTTCCGCTTAAGTACAAAAGGCGCACGTTCCACGGAACGTGCGCCTTTTTGTGTTGGAAACCTATGCGGCGACCGGCTCCAAGGGAGCACGGACCGGCCAGTCCTGGCCTTCAAGGATCACCTGGGCACAGCTGCCCGTGGACAGGTTGACCACGATAGGCGCCAGCAGGTTCACGGTGGTCCCGCCTACCGTCGGATTGGCCACCACCAGCACGGCGGCGTCCTCGGGAGTCACCAGTTCCAGCTGATGACGCTGTTCGTCGGTGATTTCCGGGTGGTAGTCCGGAAGATAGACGGAGGCGTCCAGGACGTAGAGGCGCCTGCTGCCGCCGTCGGCGCTGCCGGCCGCGGTCATGGCGAACAAGCCGGCCGCGCCGTCGATCTCTTCGAGGTCGAAGTGCACCTCCGGGGCCAGCCCGGGAGGAGGAGTCAGGAACGTCAGGCCGGTGCTCATCGCAGGAAGTCCATGAGCGTCGGCTGAAGTGCCTTGGCCGTCACGGCAAGGGCCGACTGATAGGCGACTTCCTGCAGTTTCATGTCCAGGATGACCTTTGCCGTGTCCAGGTCCTCGATCCCCGAGCGGCGGGTTTCCAGGCTGATGGATTTCTCGGCCAGGTTGTCCTTGGCATTGATTGTGGCAGCATGCCGGACGCCGAGCGCGGAATGTTCCATGAGGACGGTGTCGGCCGCCGCGTCAACCTTCGTCAGGTAGCCGCTGACGTCGTTGTTCGCTTCCAGGTCCGCCACGAGGTTGTCCATCATCCGAAAGACCGAGTTGTCTCCCTTGCCGAAAACGGCTTCACCGTCGGTGTCCACGCGCATCTGGGTACTGCTGTCCAGCCGGCGGGTGGTGGGGGTTCCGCTACCGCTGTAGGTGTAGGAACCGCCCGTTTCGGTGAACGCCTTGCCGGTGTCCGAGGTGCCCGCGAAGACCGTGCGGCCAAGGTGGGTGGTGTTGGCCTCGCGCAGCAGGTCCGACTTCAGGCCGGAAAGTTCCGTGGCGATGGCCTTGCGGTCGGTCGGCGAAAGGGTGCCGTTGGCAGCGTTCAGCGTGAGGTCCTTGACCCGCCGCAGGATGTCAGTGGTGTTGGTCAGCGCATTGTCGGTGACGGTAAGCCAGCCCTCCGCGTCGCTCACGTTGGATGTGTACTGCACGTTGGCCCGGATTTCCGACCGAACCTTCAGTGCATTGGCGGTCCCCGTGGGGTCGTCGGACGGGCGGGCAATAGCAGTGGAGGAGGCGACCTGCTCCTGCAGCTTGGCCATCCGGGACATGCTGGCCTGCAGGTTCTGCTGGGCCGTGCGGGCCATGGTCTGGTTCGTGGTGCGGCTGATCACGGGTTACCTTCCAACAATTCCGGTGCGGTTAATGAGGGTGTCAAGCATTTCGTCAATGGCGCTCATGACGCGGGAAGCACCCTGGTAGGCGTGCTGGTACATCAGCAGGTTCACGTTTTCTTCGTCCAGGTCCACCGAGGCGTTGGAAAGCTGAAGATCCACCGCGGAGGAGGACGCCACGTCGGCCAGCGTGGCCTGCTGCAGTTCAGCGCGGCTCTGCGACGCGGTGGCCGTGACGAAGGCGCTCCAGACCTTGTCCGCGGACCCGGCCTTGGAACCCAGCTGGGCAATCTGGTCGGCAATGCCGCCGTCGAGTGTTCCCGAGCCCGGGCGGCCGGAGGCAATGCCGGAGGCATCGGTCGGCACGGTCGCCAGGGTGGTTGCAGCCGGGGTGCCCACGCTGAAGAAATCTCCGCCGGCGATGCCGGCCGTGGTTGCGCCTTGACGGTGCAGCTCGTTGACGCTGGAAGCCAGCGAGGCGGCAACCTCGTTGTAGGAAGCTGCGGCCTGCGCGAAGACGCCGCCGTTGCCGGCCGAGGCGAGGAGTGACGTGGCGCCGGCAATTTCGCCCTTGCCAATGCCTGCCGAGCCGGGCCGGTCCGTCCAGCCCACTACGGGTTCCTGCGCATCGTCCATGGTCTTTCCGCCGGTGACCTGGAGGGAACGGGCATTCGTGCCGGACACCAGTGCATTGCCGTCGATGAGGACATCCACCATGCCGTCGGAGGATTCCCGCACCGTGGCGCCGCTAAGCGCTGCGATGGTGGTGGCCAGGGCATTGCGCTGGTCAACGAGTTCATTCGCCGACGCGCCGGAGGCAAGCGTGGAGCGGATGGCCCCGTTAAGGCTGGCCAGCTGCTTTGCGCTGGAATTCAGCTCAGTGACCATGTCATTGAGCCCGCTGCGGGTGCTGTTCCACTGGTCCCGGACCGCGTTGTAGCCGTTGGCGATCTGTCCTGCGGCGGTGCTGGCCGCGCTGAGCAGTACCGCAGCGGCAGTGTTGTCCGAGGGATTGTGGGAAATGCCGTCCCAGGCGGCGGAGAAGTTCTGCAGTGCCGTGGAGAGGCCGTTCTTGCCCGGCTCGTTGAACCCGTCCTCCAGCTCGATCAGCGCGTTGGCGCGGACGGCGGAATAGCCGGCAACGGCGGCGGTGCTGCGTACCCGCGTGTCCAGCTGTTGGCTGCCCAGCCGGGCAATGGAATCCACTGATACGCCCTGGCCTACCCCGGTAGGGGCGGCGAACCTGCCGGCGGGCGCGAGGGAGGGAACCGCGGAAGTATTCAGGCGCTGCCGCGTGTAGCCGGCCACGTTGGCGTTGGCCACGTTCTGGCCGACGACGTCGAGGCCCTTGCGGGCGGCGGTGAGGCCGGTGTACGCCGTGTTCAGGCCGCTGAAGGTACTCATTCTCTAGGGGTCCTTAACGTCAAATGCTCTGGTCAACCAGCCGGGCGGCTGAGGTGGGGGCGGCCGAGGTGCCGGACGCCGTGTAGGTGTTCGCTTCCGGGCTTAGCCCCGCGAGCGTTTCCTGGGCCGAGCGTGCCGCAGTGCGCAGGAACTGTTCGTTGATATCGCGCAGTTCGCGGATCTTCACGGTCAGCTCGGTCATGGCCTGGAGGTGTGCGTTGAAGATTTCCGTCCACGGACCGGGAGGAGCTGCGGCTACCAGCTCACGCAGCGTGGCGTTTTCGGAGGTGCCCCATTCGACGGCGAGTCCGGCAACGGCAACAGCCCGGCCGAGATCGGCTCCGCGGAGGCGCTCGAGGACCTGTTCAACCTCGCGCGTGGCGTGAGTCAGCCATTTGGTTTTTCCGGAGGTGAGCAGCAGTTGTTCTTCTTCGAGCTTGAACACAAGAAGTTCCAACAACTCGCGCTCTTCCCATAGAAGGGCCGAGAGTTTCTGGGTACCCATGCTTTGCTCACCTCCTAGGTGGTGCACTGAATGTCTCTAAAGCGGAATAAGACGTCTGATTTCAGGCCCCAACCTGCGGCAAAAGTCTTTGGTTTGGCGTCCGCATTCCAATACGTCCGCCACAAATCACTATCGGCCGGTTCATCTTCAATGTTAGTGGTATGTTTCAGCTAAAGCGCTTAAGCGTGGATTCACCAGCGGTCTCAGCCACTGACCACGAAGCAGGCGTAACTGCTCGCAGTATGGGGACAGTTGGGGAACAAGGGCTTGGGGGTCCACATTGAATCGCGCCGAACGTAATGCCATGGTGGTGGAAAATCTGCCATTGGTTGGTTATCTCGTATCCGAAGTCTGCGCCAAGGCCACGCACCTCTCGCGTGACGACCTGGCCTCAGCCGGATCCATCGCCCTTATAACATCCGCAGATTCGTTCGACCCGGACCTGGGTGTTCCCTTTGGAGCCTATGCCCGCCGCCGCATCGTCGGCGCCTTTGCGGATGAAATGCGTTCCAATGACTGGGCCACGCGATCCGCCCGCCGGCGGATCAAGGAAACCCTCGCGGTGAAGGAAACCCTCACCGGCGCTCTGGGCCGCACTCCCAATGTGGACGAGATCGCCTCCGCCTTGGGCGTGGACCGCACTGTGGCAGAGGATGCACTGTCGGATGCTTCCCGCACAGTGTCCAGCCTGGACGAATCCGCAACGGATTTCCTGATCGCAGACATGCCGTCGCCCGAGGGTTCCCTCCTGGCCTCCGAGCGCTTGAAGTACCTGCAGGCCGCCGTCGCCGCCCTGCCGGAAAAGATGCGGTATGTAGTGGAGGAGATTTACTTCCACGACCGCACGGTCAAGGAAATAGCCGAAGAGCTCGGCAGCACCCACTCGGCCGTGTCCCAGCAGCGGGCCGAAGCGGTCCGCCTCCTTCGGGACGGCCTGGGCACGCATTACTCCGACGCCACTGCCGCACCGGAACTCCAGTCCCGGATCGCACCGGCACGCCGCAACGCCTATCTCACCTCAGTGGGAGAACGCACCGCCGGCGGCATCACCCGGCACCATCTGGCCCCGGCCCTTCCCGGCGCGCAGGCTTTTGTGCCCGGACTTACGGGTGTTCCGGGCCGCCCGGCAACTTTCAATCCGGCCGCTTCCTAGGCTTACCGCCGCACTTAAATCTTTTTTCGAATTCTTTTTCAGAACTGCTAACACCCGTCGGTGCTCCGCCGATAGCTATGGTTGCAGGCCCACGGAAGGGCCTGTTAGTACAGCCCACTCACGGAGGAATACATCATGGGTTTCACAATCAACACCAACGTTTCGTCGCTCAACGCCATGCGCAACCTGAACCTGAACCAGACGAACCAGGCCAAGTCGGTGGAGCGCCTCTCCAGCGGTATGCGCATCAACCGTGCGGCTGACGACGCTGCAGGCCTGGCCATCTCCGAAGGCCTGAAGAACCAGGTTTCCGGTCTGACGCAGGCCGGCCGCAACGCCCAGGACGGCATCAGCCTCATCCAGACCGCTGAAGGCGCCCTGACCGAGGTCCACAACATCCTGAACCGTATGCGTGACCTGACGGTTCAGGCTGCTAACGATACGAACAACGCTGAGTCCCGCGGTGCGATCAAGTCCGAGGTTGACGAACTGTCATCCGAACTGACCCGTATCAGCACCTCCACCAACTTCAACGGTATCCAGCTCCTGGGCCCCAGCGCGGCTACTCCGCCTGTAGCTAAGGCGGATACGCTGAAGATCCAGGTAGGTGCAGGCGCAGACGAGACCATCGAGATTACGCAGGCCGACGTCGCCGGCACGCTGACGACGCTCGCTGCGGGTCTGACCGCCCTCGACACTCAGGCGGGTGCTGCTACGGCGACTAAGGCACTGGATGTTGCCATCGCGGCCACTTCCGACCAGCGTGCAGACCTGGGTGCACAGCAGAACCGCCTGGAATCCGCATCACGCTCCATCGCGGTCTCCGTGGAGAACCTCTCCTCGGCCAACTCCCGCATCCGCGACACGGACATGGCAGCGGAAATGGGTAACTTCACCAAGTCCCAGATCCTCTCCCAGGCCGCTACCGCAATGCTGGCCCAGGCCAACCAGATGAACTCCGGCGTTATGTCGCTCCTGCAGTAGTAGCAGCGCCTGACCAGATTCATCAGCAGTAACCGCAGAACCGGCAGGTGAATGGCCGCTGGCGGCGGGGAAACATGACTTGGACCTCACGCTTCCCGCCGCCAGCCCATTCCCTGCCTTCTGTTTGTCACCGCAGGACATGTAGCCCCCAGCAGGACCCAGCAGAACCCCGCAAGACATCAGCAGGACACGGCAGGACTTCTCAAGGAGCATTTTCATGGCGCTAGGCATTGACGGGCTGATCAGCGGCATCGACACCACCGCCATGATTGCGGACCTGATGAAGATCGAAGCCCGCCCGCAAAAGCTTCTGAAGGACAAGGTCGAGTCCAACAAGCTGTTCGTCACGGCGCTGCAGAACCTCAACACCAAAATTGCTTCCCTGACCGAGGCGGCCGGGAAGATCGCCAAGGCAGGCGGCACGGACCGCTACGCCGCCGTTACCGGGTCCACCACCGTCACCGCAGCCGTCAAGGACGGGGCAGCCGCCGGATCGCTGGATATCACCGTCAATAAGCTGGCCACCGCGCAGGTTTCCCTTTCCAGTGCCATGGCGGCATGGCCTAACGGCGACGCGCTCTCCATCTCCGCCAACGGAACCATCACCGAGCTGGACACGGCAGGCAAGAGCCTGGACCAAGTCATCAGCACCGTCAACAAAGCCAACCTGGGCGTCACC
The DNA here is from genome assembly GCF_020731025.1 of Arthrobacter sp. zg-Y895. Classification (NCBI taxonomy): domain Bacteria; kingdom Bacillati; phylum Actinomycetota; class Actinomycetes; order Micrococcales; family Micrococcaceae; genus Arthrobacter; species Arthrobacter sp. zg-Y895. Next base: position 51,845 of record NZ_JAJFZY010000009.1, on the reverse strand, counting down.
GCCGTCAAGATCGCTGCCGGCAGCGTGGACGGCGTCGCCCAGTACCGGATGCAGTTCAGTGCCTCCGCCACGGGCTCGGCCGGCGCCTTTACCGTCTCGCAGAACGGCACGGACCTTGGTGCCATCCGCGCCGGTCAGGACGCCGAGGTCACCCTGTGGGCCGGGGTGGCCGGAGCCGAAACGAAGATCACCTCCGCCACCAACACCTTCGCGGACCTGATGCCCGGCGTGGACATCACCGTGTCCGCCGTGTCTGCTGATCCGGTCGCCGTAACCGTCAGCCGGGATACCAAGGCGATCTCCGACGTCGCAGCTTCTCTGGTCGCCGCTCTGACGGATGTCTTTGGCTACATGGACCGGAACTCCGCCGTCTCGATTGATACCTCCGACGGTGTCACCAAAACCACCGGCGGGGTGTTCACCGGGGATTCAGCCACCCGCTCCCTGAAGCAGTCCATCGTGGGCGCCGCAACCGGCTCGCTGGACGGACGTTCGACGTCGGACATCGGCATTACGCTCACCAAGTACGGCACCGTGGAGTTCGACGCCGACAAGTTCGCCGCTGCCCTCGCCGCGGATCCGGAAAAGACGCAGGCTTCGCTCCAGGCAATTGCCGCCCGCGTCGAGGCCGTAGGCAAGACAGCCTCCGATAAGTACGACGGCTCCATCACCAAACGGATCCAGAGCCAGGAATCCACGGTGAAGTCCCTCAACAGCCAGGTCGAGCAGTGGGACCGCCGGCTGGCTTCGCGGGAATCCACCCTGAAGCTCGTCTGGACCAACCTTGAAGTCAAACTGGGCTCCCTCAACAGCCAGATGGACTGGCTCACCGGCCAGCTCGACTCCCTCACCGCCTCCTCGAGTAAGAAGTGACCGTGAACTACTCAATGGCAGCCAAGCGGGCCGAATATGCACGCAATGCCGTGCTCTCGGCCTCGCCTGCCCGGCTCCTGACCATGCTGTACGACCGGCTGCTGCTGGACCTTGTCCGGGCCGAAACCGCGCAGCAGAATGCCGAGTGGCCGGTGGCTTCGGAGAACCTGCTCCATGCCCAGGCCATTATCACCGAGCTGCTGGGCACGCTGAAGACCGATGTGTGGGAGGGTGGGGAAAGCCTGCATGCCCTGTACACGTACTCGCTTTCCACCCTCATGAACGCGAACATCGGCCGGGACGCAAAGCTGACCCGGGAATGCATCGACCTGCTCGAACCGATCCGCCTGGCCTGGCATGAAGCGGCGGCACAGCTCCCCGCTGCCGGTGCAACACCTGCAGCCGCCGGCACACCGGGAGGGGTTCTCGGTGTCGGCTGAATCGGCAGAACCCTACCGCGGCCCGGAGGAACTGGCCAACCTCGCGCTCTGGGAATTCGTCCTCACGCAGCTCGAAGACAACCTGGAGTCCTTCCTCGAAGGACAGTCCCTCACGGAACAGGCCCGCGAGGTGGCGGCCGACTGGGAACCTCCGGCGGACCTCGGCCCGCTCCCCGAGGAGCTCGTTACCCGTGCCCGGATGCTGTCCAAGGCACAGACCCGGGCATACGCCCAGCTGCGCAGTGAGTCGCGGACCAACCGGAAACAGTCCCTGCTGATCCGCAGTGTCCCCGGCCCCGCGGCGTCGGCCGTTTATCTCGAAGTTGACGGCTAAAAGCAGCGAAATCGGAAGACTGCTTACTTTTCCTATACCGCATACTTGCAAAAATCCAAAAGAATTACTTGATTACCGCTTACCTACTCGTTAATTCGGCCGATAACCATTAACGAGCACGGATAGCTCACGAAAGAGGCCACGGATCGGCCGCACTGTCCCTTTAGCGAGAACTGGGTTTCACTGTGTTCGATTCCGTCTCCTCCATTGCGCTGCAAAGCGCCCTGGACGGTCTTGCCCTCCGTCAGCGGACCATCGCAAACAATATTGCGAATGTGAATACCCCCGGCTACCAGGCCCAGCGCGTCACTTTCGAGGACGCCCTCGCTAAATCGGTGAAAGCCGGTAATGGAGCAGTCGCCGCCACCACCTCGCGTTCCCTTGAACCCACCCGCCTGGACGGCAGCAACGTCAACCTGGACACCGAAACACTGTCCAATATCGACACCGTGCTGCGCTACCAGTTCGCCACCCAAGCCGTTGGCGGAGAAGCCAATTCCCTCCGCACGGCATTGAGGACCAACTAATGACTTTCGATGCCATCGGCATTGCCGCAACCGGACTCACCACTCACCGCAAGTGGCTGGACGCTGTTTCCGACAACCTGGCCAACGCCAACAATGTCTCCAGCACCGACGGTGCTGCTTTCCAGGCCCGCTACGTCGTAGCCCAGGAAGGCCGGGAAGGCAGCGGAGTCCACGTCACAGGCGTGGAGTACGGCGACGCCGAAGGCCGGATGGTCTACCAGCCGGACCACGCCCTCGCCGACGCCGAAGGCTACGTCCGGTACCCGGACATTGACCTGTCGGAACAAATGGGCAACCTGATCCTTGCCCAGCGCGGCTATGAAGCGAATGCCGCCGTGGTTGACCGTGCCAAGAGCACATACGAAGCAGCACTGCAGATTGGACGCTCCTAATGCCCGTTCCCGCCATCGCCGCAGTCAGCAGCACCACGCCGACGGGATACGTGGAAGCCGTAAAGCCCGCCGTCTCCACTGACGGTTCCTCCTTTGCCACGCAGCTCACCGGAGCCGTGGACAACGTCACCGAACTGCAGTCCACGTCCAAGACACTCGCCGTGCAGGCCGTGACCGGCGACCTTGATGACATCCACGCAGCTACCATCGCGTCCACCCGGGCCTCCGTCACCCTCGAACTTGTCGCCGCAGTGCGGAACAAGGGTGTTGACGCGTTCAACGAGATCATGCGGATGCAGGCCTGATGCCCGGACCCATGAGCGCGATGACCGGCCGGCTGGGCAAGACGGTAGGCCAATTCACCCTGGCGCAGAAGACCATCGCCATTATCGGTATTGCCGTGGTGGCCCTCGGCATTGCGCTGCTTGCCTCCTGGCTGACCAAACCGGCCTACACCCCGCTGTTCTCCGGCCTGGAGGCCACGGATGCCAACAGCATCGTGGAACAGCTCAAGACCGACGGCGTTCCCTACGAGGTTGCCAACGGCGGCGGCACCATCATGGTGCCGGAGGAATTCGTGTACGACCAGCGGCTCAAGGCCGCAGGTGCCGGCCTGCCGTCCGAATCCAGCGGCGGCTACTCGCTGCTGGACGAAATGGGAGTCACCTCCTCGGAATTCCAGCAGTCCGTAACCTACAAGCGGGCCCTGGAAGGCGAGATCGCCAAGACCGTAGGTGCCATCGACGGCGTGAAGAACGCCTCCGTGCAGCTGGCCATCCCCGAAGACACCGTGTTTGTGTCTGAAAAGGCCGATCCCACCGCCTCCGTATTCGTGGAAACGCAGAACGGGACCACGCTCAGCTCGGACCAGGTTTCCGCCATTGTGCACCTGACCTCAGCCTCGGTTGACGGTATGCAGTCCACCGACGTCGCCGTTATCGATGCCACCGGCACCGTGCTTTCCGCGGTCGGCACCGGCACTACCGGTTCGGCCGACAAGCAGGCCACCGATTACGAGGAGCGGGTCACCGCCTCCGTGCAGACCATGCTGGACCGCGTTGTGGGTCCCGGCAACGCCACCGTAGCCGTCGCCGCCGACATGAACTATGAGTCCGCCAACCGGGTGGAGGAATCCTTCACCGCACCCCAGGACACTCCGGCCCTGAACGAAGCCACCAGCACCGAGGAATACACCGGCGGTGCCAACGGCAGCGCCGCGGGCATCCTGGGTCCGGACAACATTGCGGTGCCCAACGGAGGAAACGACGACGGCGCCTTCCGTTCCGAAACGAGCACCAAGAACAACGCGGTGAACAAGGTGACCGAAACCCGGGACATCCCGGCCGGTTCCCTGAACCGCCAGACGATCTCCGTGGCGCTGAATACCAATGCGGCCGCCGGATTGAACGTGGCAGACCTGGAAGCCCTGGTCGCCACCGCCGCCGGCATCAACGCCGAGCGCGGTGACGAGATCACGGTCGAAATGGTCTCCTTCAACGCGGACGGCGCCACCAGCGCGCAGGACGCCCTGGCCGAGGCACAGGCAGAAGAAGAAGCCGAACGCCGCGCAGAGATGCTCCAGATGGGAATCATCGTGGCCGGCATCGTCCTGGTGGTCATCCTGGCCCTGGTCGCTTACGCCATGCGCTCCCGCCGGCAGAACCGCGAAGCCATCGACATTGGAGAACTGCCGGAGCTGGATCCGCTGGCACCGGCCGCGGGCCTCACCATGCTGAGCGAACCCGCCCCGCTGGTTTCCACGGACACGGCCTCGATGCAGATTGTCGCTGCTGCCGTGGACCAGGACCGCAAGCGGGCCGAACTCGACGCCCTGGCAGCACAGGACCCGGTCCGCACCGCTGACTACCTGCGCAACCTCATGGAGGACACCCGAGCATGACCGACGTTGCCACTGCCCCGGCCGGACTGCCCTTTGCCGTCGCCTCGAACGGGTCCTCCCTTGCCCTGCACAGCGCCGGGCCGGCTTCGGGATCGGGCGAACTGACCGGCACCCAGAAGGCTGCCATCATCTTGATGCAGCTGGAAACCTCCCGGGCCGCGGTGGTTATGCAGCAGTTCACCGAGGCCGAGGCGCAGGCCATCGCGGCGGAGATTGTCCGGCTTCGCCGGGTTGACTCTTCCGTGGCCGAGGAAGCCATCAACGAGTTCTACGAGATGACCATTGAGGGTCGCCGCCGCGCCCATGGCGGCCGCGACGTCGCCATGGGACTGCTCGAAGCGTCCTTCGGTGTTGAGCGTGCCTCCGGCGTGATGGAACGCCTGGCCTCCTCGATGGCGGGCAAGTCCTTCGAATTCCTCGAAACCGCCGAGCCCAACCAGGTGATTTCGCTGCTGGACGGTGAGCTGCCGCAGACCATTGCGCTGGTCCTGGCGCATATGCGTCCCCAGCGCGCTTCAGCCGTGCTGACCGGCCTGAGCGCGGAGCTGCGCACCGACGTCGCGCAGGCCATTGCCACCATGGCCCGCGCTACCCCGGAAGCCGTGCGCGTGGTCGCCGAAACGCTGCGGGCACGCGCCTCGGCGCTGGGTGCCGCCCGCGAGGCAACCGACGCAATCGGCGGCGTGCAGCCGCTGGTGGAAATCATCAACCGCTCCGACGCAGTCACCGAACGGGCGCTGCTCGAGGCGCTTGAGGAACGCGATCCGGAGCTGGCGGAAGAAGTCCGCTCCCGGATGCTTACCTTCGCCGACCTGGTCAAGCTCGAACGCCGGGACGTGCAGCTTGTGCTGCGCGGCATCGATGTGGGCACCCTGGCCCTGGCCATGAAGGGCGCCACCGAGGCGGTGCTGGACGCCATCCGCACCAACGTCTCCGAACGCAACCGCGAACTGCTCGACGACGAAATCAAGGTTTCCGGTCCCGCCCGCCTCTCGCAGGTGGAAGAAGCACGCGCCAACATTGTCCGGGCCATCCGCGAAATGGAAGCCCAGGGCATCATCGAGGTGCATCACGCGGACGAGGAAGAATATGTCTACTGACCAGCAGATGTTCTCCCGCCTGGTCTACACCTCCCTCGGCGCCACGGACGAAGCACAGCTCAACGCCCAGGTGGAAGCCCGCGGCCACGCCGCCGGTTACGCCGCCGGCCTGCGGGCCGCCGCAGCGGACACCGATCTGCTGCGCCGCACCCTGCGGGAGCAGTACGACGACGAAATGCGCCGCGGCCAGGAACGCATCAACCGGAGCCTTTCCGCGCTCAACTCCGCTGTCTTCAGCCTCGAAGGCCGCACCGTCGCCCTGATCACCGACGTCCAGGACGCGCTGGCCGCCGCAGCCATCGACCTGGCCGAAGCGCTGCTGGGCCGGGAACTCGCTTCCGGCGACACCTCCGCCCGCTCAGCGCTGGCCCGTGCCCTGGAAGGCGTGGACACTGACCTGGTGCAGCGCGTCCGCATGCATCCGGTGGACCTCGCGTCCCTGGATGAAGACACGCTGCGCCGCGCCCGGGTGGAGTTCGTGGGCGACGCCGGCCTACGGCGGGGCGACGCCGTCACCGAGTTCCCGGACGGCTACCTGGACGCCTCGCTGAGTTCCGCCGTCGAGCGTGCCCGCGCGGCACTGCTGGGGGAGGACTCATGACCGTCACCACGTGGCGCCCCCGCGCCGACCGTTTCACGGCAGCCCTGCGCTCCGCAGCACCGCAGCGCATTGGCCGGGTATCCTCCGTCCTGGGGCTGAGCATTGAAATTGCCGGCCTCGACTGCGGCGTAGGCGAGCTGGTGTCCATCGGGCACCCCGGGTCCGAGGTGGACGCCGAAGTGGTGGCAGCCACCCGTGACGGCATCCGCTGCATGCCCTTCGGTCGGATCACCGGCCTGACCGCCGGAACTCCGGCACGCTCGAAAGGCACACCGCTGCTGGTCCCTACCGGCACCGGGCTGTTCGGCCGGGTGCTGGACGGCCTGGGCCGCCCCATCGACGGCAAGGGTCCGCTGCAGGTCGAGGCCTTTGTGCCGCTGGACCACGAAACCCCGTCCGCCATGCTGCGCACCCGGATCAATACCCCGCTGCAGCTCGGCGTCCGGGCAATGGACACCCTCACCACCGTGGGGCGCGGCCAGCGCATGGGCCTGTTCGCCGGCTCCGGCGTCGGCAAGTCCTCCCTGCTGTCCATGATTGCCCGCGGCACGGACGCGGAAGTGTCCGTGATCGCCCTGGTAGGGGAGCGCGGCCGTGAAGTCCGCGAGTTCCTCGAAGACGACCTGGGCGCCGAGGGCCTGGCGCGGTCCATCGTGGTGGTCTCGACGTCGGACGAACCTGCGCTCATGCGCCTGCGTGCCGCGTTTGTGGCCACCCGGATTGCCGAATCCTTCCGCGACCGGGGCGCCGACGTCATGCTCATGATGGATTCCCTGACCCGCGTGGCCATGGCCCAGCGTGAAATCGGGCTATCAGTAGGCGAACCGCCGGCCACCCGCGGTTACCCGCCCTCCACCTTCTCCCTGCTCGCGCAGCTGCTCGAACGAGCCGGTACGGGCGAACGGGGTTCCGTCACCGGCATGTATACCGTGCTCGTGGACGGCGATGACCACAACGAGCCCATTGCCGACAGCGCCCGCTCTATCCTCGACGGACACGTGGTCCTGGACCGCAAGCTCGCCGTCTCCGGCCACTTCCCGTCAATTGACGCCCTGGCTTCCATTTCCCGCGTTGCCTCCCGCGTAAACCCGCGGGAACGCAGCGATGCTGCGTCAACGCTGCGCCGGGTGATGGCTGCGCGGAAGGCTGCGCAGGACCTGCTCGACGTCGGCGCCTACCAGCGCGGCTCCAATCCCTTGGTGGACGCGGCAGTGGACAACCAGGACGCCATCAACGCGTTCCTGCAGCAGCGCATGGATGAACAGACCCCGGCGGAGACCGCTTGGGCGCAGCTGCACAATCTCACCCGGATGCTGGGGGTGTCCTGATGTCCCGTGCCTTCCCCCTGGCCGGACTGCTGCGGCTGCGCCAGCTGCAGCAGGACCGCGCCGCAGGCGAACTCGCGGCGGCCAACGTCCGCATGCGGGAAATCCGCGAAGCACGTGCCGAGGCCTACAACTCCCTCGAAGCCTCCCACAGCGAGGCGGTGGATGCGGCAACCATGAACGCGATTGCGGCGGCCCGCGCCTCCTCGCGCAGCATGCTCGCGGATCTGAACGCGTTGGGCACGCGGCATGCCGCGGAAGTGGAAGCGGCACGCGCCGAATTCTCCTCCGCACGCGCCCGCTCCGTGGGCCTGGAAAAGCTTGAAGGCAAGTTCGCCGAGGCAGAAGCCGCCGAGGACCTGCGCACCGAACAAACCATCTTGGACGAACTCGCCGGCTCCGCCTGGCACCGCCGGAAGAAGGAAGCCAACTAATGAGCATGACGGACGCCTTGGGGCGGATCGACGAAATCCGAAGCACGCTGAGCCAGCTCTCCGGAACAACAGCCGCAAAGGCGGCCGCTGCCACTTCCACGGCCACAGCGGCCGGGTCCGATGCGGAGTTCGCTTCCACTCTGTCCGCGCTGACTTCCGCGGCGTCGGCGGGAACGGACACCGGCACATCCGGCGGCGCGGCAGCGGACGGCAAAGTGCTCGACGCCGTCCAGAAATACCTGGGCCTGCCCTACATCTGGGGCGGCAACGATCCAGCGCAGGGTCTGGATTGTTCTTCCTTCGTGCAGAACGTCTACAAGGATCTCGGCTTCACCCTTCCGCGCGTCACCTGGGACCAGATGAACTCGGGGACCGAGGTCGCTTCCATGGCCGACGCACAGCCCGGGGACCTGCTCTTCAGCCACGACGGCGGACACGTTGCCATCTACCTGGGCAACGGAAAGGCAGTGGACGCGCCGCAGCCGGGCCAGACCATCGCCATCCGCGATGCATGGGAAACCGACGCCAACCTGACCACTATCCGCCGCATCCTGCCGACGGAATCCGCCGGTGCCGCCGGTAGTGCCGGCGCTGCCGGTGCCGCCGGTCTCTCCGACCTGGTGGCTTCCGCCCGCGCCGCGCAGGCGGCCATGATGGGAACGGCAGCATGAGCGTCTCCGCCGGCATGCCGCGCACGGCCGCCCCCGCTGCTTCCCCCCGGACCGCTGTCCAGGGGTCCGCCTCCGCCGGCGTTGGTGCAGACCAGTTCGGGTCCACGTTTGAGGATGCCCTTGCCGCCTCGAACCGGGCCGCATCCAGCCGCGACGCTGGACGCGACGTCAGCCGCGACGCCGGGAAAGCTGCTGCCCGCGACGCCGGGAAAGCTGCTCCAATGCCGGAACAAAAGGCTGGCGGACAGGCTGCCGCGACAGCCCCTGCAGACTTTGCCGGTACGTCCACTGCAGTCGAGGGCGCCGCGGCTTCCCCGTTGCAGCCTGCGTCCGTAATGCCCGCGCCCGGATCATCGGTGCAGCCCCCGGTTCCCGCTCCGGCAACGGCTTTTGCCGGTTTTGCGGGTGCATCCCTGCCGGCAGCAGTCTCAACCGGTGCCGGGTCCAGCGATTCCGAAGTTGTTGACGGCGTTCCCGTCGGGGGAGCCGCACCGGGTGCGGCGGGCACGGCCGCCACGGCGGTCGCCTCCACCCCGGGCAGCGTCATGGCCGCGGCTACTGCGGGCGCCGCCGCCGTCGTCACCACCGGGGCGGCAGCAACAGCAGCTCCGCGGAACACGGCCGATGCCGGTACCCCGAAGCCGTCTGCCGTCACCACCTCAGGTGCGGCCAGCGCGGCCACCGGAGGAAGTCCTTTGCCGGGCACCGCAGCCACGGCAGCCACGGCAACGTCACCGGCAAACGCCGTCACCGCAGGCACCGCAGGCACCGCAGGCACCGCAGGCACCGTTCAAGCCGATGCCGCCGCCTCGGCGGCAGGACTTCCGGCAACCGGCGGCACCGCACCGGCGTCGAACGCGCCGGCCGGGGCAGCGAATCGCACAGTGGTTCCCGGCTCCGTGCCGGTCTTCGGTGCAGGCGCCGGAAACGCGGCGGCCCTGGCCTTCGCCGCCGCAATGCCCGCCGCCGGAACTGCCGATACTGCCGCTTCCGCCGCACCGGTTCCCGCGGGCGCAGCAGAATCCCCGGCTGTCGGGCCGGTTATGACACTGTCCCCGCTGCAGCCCCAGGCGGCTGTCTCCGGAGCGCCCGTCATGCCGGCGGCGTCGGCGGCCGCGCCCGTTGCAACCCCGCTGCTGCCCCAGGTGTCCCAGCCGCTGTTTTCCCTTGCAACGGCTACGCAGGGGGAGCATGTGATGACGCTGAGCATCACCCCGGACAACCTCGGACCGGTCACCGTTAGGGCCCATGTGGGTACGGAAGGCGTCCGGATCGAGCTATTCGCTCCGTCCGAGGCCGGCCGCGAAGCGCTGCGCACCCTCATGACGGACCTGCGCCGGGACCTTGCCGGCTCGGGCATGAACGCCAACCTTTCCCTCTCCGCCCAGGACGCCCCGGGCGAGGGTGCTGAACGCCGCGGGCACGGAACGGAACCGGGTTCTGCAACGCAGGACCGGGCCAACCCCGAGCAGACGCCGGCGGACCCGGCTCCACTCACTTACCGGCCGGGATTCCCCGCGTCGGCATCAACCATCGACTTCCTGGCCTAGAAGAGGAGACCACGTGCCCGTAGAAGGAGTAGCGGCCGCAGGCGGCATTACCGCCGGCGGAACCGCAGTCCGAGAGCCAAAGCAAACCATGGACAGCGAGGTCTTTATGCACCTGCTGGTCACCCAGCTGCGCAACCAGGACCCCAGTTCGCCCATGGACACCAACGAGATGATCTCCCAGACCACCCAGCTGGCGTCCATGGAACAGCTCACCGCCATGGCGAAGATGGACGAAGAGAATTTCTCCCTGCAGATGCGTATTGCCGCTGCTGCGCTCATCGGCCAGACCGTCACCTATACCAACGACGACGGTGTGTCCGTCACCGGAACCGCCAAATCGGTCTCCTACGCCGCCGGCGTCCCGACCGTCAACATCAACGGTGAGGATGTCCTGCTGGACCGAATCTCCGGCGTCGTCGACGGGGCAGCAGATCAAACCACCGACGCACCCAAAGCACCCGCAGCAACCGCATAACCCTCCCTCCCGGCACCACCAAAGCTGAAAGGCGCCACCAATGCTTCGCTCCCTTTACTCCGGTATCTCCGGACTCCGCTCGCACCAGACCATGCTTGACGTAACCGGCAACAACATCGCCAACGTCAACACCACCGGTTACAAAGCCACCGCCGTCCAGTTCCAGGACACCCTGTCCCAGCTGACGCAGGGTGCCACCGCGCCCGGCGCCAACAACGGCGGCGGCAACCCGGCGCAGGTGGGCCTCGGCGTCCTGGTCTCCGGTATCACCACCAACTTCACGCAGGGTTCGGCGCAGGCCACGGGCCGGGCCGAGGACCTGATGATCAACGGCGAGGGTTACTTCATCACCCGCCAGGGCAATACCTCCACCTATACCCGCGCGGGCGCGTTCAACCTGGACGGAGCCGGCCGCCTGGTCTCAACGGACGGCGGCATTGTCCAGGGCTGGACTGCCAACGCCGACGGCACCCTGAACACCGGCGGTGCAGTGGGCAACATTGTCCTGCCCGACGGTGCCATCGTCCCGGCCGCGGCTACCAACGAAGCCACCATGACCGGCAACCTGCCCTCGGAGACCCCGGTCGGCGGCACGGTTGTGCGCGACATGGACGTCTACGATGCCAACGGCAACCCCTCAGTGGTTCCCCTGACCTTCACGCGTACCGCGGGCGGCTGGAGTGTTAGCGCGACGGGCGCGGCACCCGTGGACCTGGAGTTTGCCGACGGCGCCCAGGCCGACGCCAATGCCGACACCATCACCGTGGGCGGCGTGGCCGTGAACCTCACCGGGCTCTCCAGCTACGCCGGTGTCAGCACGGCCTCCGTCACCAGCAACGGCCGCAGTGCGGGCACGCTGGAGTCCTTCTCCATCGGCAAGGACGGCACGGTGATCGGTTCCTTCACCAACGGTGCAAAGCAGGCCCTGGCCCGCATCGCCGTCGCCACCTTCACCAACTCGGCCGGCCTGGAGAAGACCGGCAACTCGAGCTTCACCGCTACGGTGAACTCCGGCAACCCCGTCATCGCCGGTCCCGGCGAGGCCGGTGCCGGCGGCATCGGCAGCGGCATGCTGGAAATGTCCAACGTGGACCTGTCCCAGGAATTCACCAACCTGATCGTCGCCCAGCGCGGCTTCCAGGCCAACGCCCGAATCATCACCACCTCGGATGAAGTGCTGCAGGAACTGACCAACCTGAAGCGCTAGCCTCTGCTGAACCGAACGGCCCCGTCTGCGGCAGCTGCCGGCGGGGCCGTTTTGGCGTCCTGTACCCCGCGGATGCAACGTCCGGTACCGGACCTTCCTAACGACGGGGCCGTAACGGCCGAAAGTAGGGGTGAGGGCCTATCGGAGTCCTGTGGAACCAGCCAGGACGGGGCAATGATTGTTCTTACGCGTCTCAACGATGCTCAGTTCGCGATCAACCCTGACCTGATCGAGCGGATCCACTCCAACCCGGACACCACCCTGGTGATGGTCGACGGCGCGAAGTACATCGTGACGGAGAGCCTGCAGGAAGTTATCGACCGCATTGCGGCCTACCGGGCGCAGGTGATTTCCATGGCACGCGACATCCCTCCCCGCGTTCCCGGGCGTCCCCTTGGGCTCGTGCCCGACGCTTTTCCGGCGGCCCCGGAGAAAGCTCCCCCCAGCAATGCAGTGCCCCTTCGCCCTAGGAACGACTAATGGATCCAGCAACAATTATCGGCTTAGTCCTCGCCTTCGGGTCGCTTTATGCCATGATCACCCTCGAAGGTGCCCATGTGTCCGCGCTCCTGCTGCCGGCGCCGATGATCCTCGTATTCGGCGCCACCATTGCCGTGGGCCTTGCGGGAGGAACCTTCAAGGACTTCATCCTGTCCTTCAAGTCCCTGCCCCGGGCCTTCATGGGCAAGACCCCCCGGCCGCAGGAGACCATTGACCGGGTGGTCCTGCTGGCGGAAAAGGCCCGCAGCGAAGGCCTCCTGTCCCTTGAGCAGGACGCCGCGGAGGTCGAAGATCCCTTCCTGCGCACGGCCCTGCAGAACATCGCCGACGGCACCGACGGCGAGGAGCTGCGCATGCTGCTCGAAGACGAAATCGCCACCAAGACCGCCACCGACAAGATTGCGGTGAAGTTCTTCAACAGCTTGGGCGGTTATGGTCCCACCATCGGCATCATCGGCACCGTTGTTTCGCTGACCCACGTCCTGGAGAACCTCTCCACCCCGGACCACCTGGGGCCCATGATCGCCACTGCCTTTGTGGCCACCCTGTGGGGGCTGCTTTCGGCCAACTTCATCTGGCTGCCCATCAGCACCCGGCTCAAGCGGCTGGCGGAGCTCGAAGCGGATGAAATGAACCTCCTGATGGAAGGTGTCCTGGCCCTGCAGGCCGGCAGCCAGCCGCGCCTGCTCGGGGAACGGCTGCGCGCGATGGTCCCGGCCCACACATTGGGCGGCAAGGCGGACAAGGCAGATAAGGCCGACAAGGCCGATGCTGCAGACAAGGTCCAGGACGCAGCGTGAGCGCCAAGGGCCGGCGTCCAAAACAGCACGAGGAGGACGATCACCCGGACGAACGCTGGATGGCCTCCTACATGGACATGGTCACCGTGCTGATGTGTATGTTCATTGTCCTGTTCGCCATGTCCACTGTGGACGCGAAGAAGTTCGAGCAGCTCAAGGAATCCCTGGCCACCGGTTTCGGTGCCGAGGAGAGCAACACAGTGGACACCGCCGTCGGCATCATCGTGCCGCCGGACAAGGTGGACAGCGAAGAGACCGTTGAGCCCGACGCCGCGCTGGCCGCCAAGGAAGTGGACGATCTCACGGCGCTCCAGGACGCCATTTACGCGGGCCTGCAGGAAAAGGGCCTGGAAGACGCCGTGCGCTTCGAAATGGATGAGCGCGGCCTGACCATCCGGCTGGTCAGCTCGGAAATGTTCTTCGCCCCGGACCTGGCCGACCTCACCGACGAGGCCGTCCAGGTGCTGGACACCGTAGGTCCCGCACTCGCTCCGACCACCTACCAGGTTTCGGTGGAAGGCCATACCGCCCAGGTCCGCCAGTACGCCGACGACGCGTTGGACTGGGAACTGTCCTCGTCCCGTTCGGTGAACGTGCTGCGTTACCTCGTCTCCGGCGGGGGAGTGAAGCAGGACCACATGAAGGCAGTGGGTTACGGCGAATCCCGCCCGCTGACCCCCGGCAGGGACGCCGCCGAACTCGCCCAGAACCGGCGGGTGGACATAGTGGTCCTGTCCGGACAAAGCGAAGACGTCCGCTCGCTCATCCCCCAAATCGTGGCCGAGCGTGAAACCGCGGCAGGCACCTAACGGCTTTTCTTACGCAGCCGTTCCGAGTGCCGATAGTGCGGGGTGTGATGGTCCAAGATTCACCTTCCTTAAGCATGCCCGCGAAAGCAAAGCCCGTAGAGGTCTATGACTTCAGCAGGCCCACTACGCTGGCCCGTGAGCATGCGCGTGTCCTGGAAATGGCCTTCGACACCTTCGCCCGCCAGTGGGGCACGCAGCTGACCGCCAAGGTGCGGGTGCTTTCGCAGGTCACCTCGGAAGACGTGCAGGTGCTGAGCTACGACGAGTACGCCGCCGCGCTGCCGGACAACACCGGCATGGTGCTTTTCAACATCTCCACCACCTCCGCGAAGGCCGTCATCCAGTTCCCCATGGCCGCAGCACTGTCCTGGGTGGGACACATGCTCGGCGGCACCGGCTTCCAGACCGCGCCGGAGCGCAAATTCACGCATATCGAGCAGGCACTGCTGGGCAAGATCATGGACGACGCCGTGGAGGACCTGCACTACTCCCTCGGCCACCTGCTCTCGGCCCCGCTGACGCTGTCCTCGGTCCAGTACAACTCGCAGTTCGCCCAGGCGGCGGCCTCCGGGGACCCGATGATCGTGGCCACTTTCGAGATGGTGGTCGGTGAAACCACCGCTCCCGCCACCGTGGCCATCCCGGCCGCCGCCCTGCTGCCGCAGCTGGACCCGCTGGGCGCCCAGTCCAGCAACGCCGCTCCGGCCGAACTTGTCCAGCTGCAGCTTGCACACGTGCCCGTGAAGGTGTGCCTGCAGCTGGAACCCATCACGGTGAAGCCCGCCATGGTCTTGAACCTTGCCGTAGGGGACGTCCTGAATCTGGGCCACCCCCGCCACCGCCCGCTGAACGTCACCGTTGACGGACAGACGCTGGCCCAGGCAGCAGTAGGAGCCAGCGGGTCACGCCTTGCCGGCAGCATCGTCAGTATCGAGGAGAAGTAACCTATGTCCAGCCCCCACAGCCTGCACGCCGACGCCGTTTCCGCCCTGGTGCGCGGCCTGCCCACCCCCCTTGTCCTGGAACCGATCCCGCATAACGGGGCAGGCGTACCGGCGTCGCACACTGCGACGGCGGTCACCGCGTCCTTCGTGGGCACCGAATCGGCGGACCTCGCCCTGGTCCTGGACAGTTCCTCGCCGCTGGCCGACGTCGCAGGCACCGACTCCGCGCTCGTTTCGGCCGCGGACGTACTGCGTCCCTCGCTCGAAGCGGCGAGTGCCACCCTGGGCGTCGGCGTGCTCGGCGAAGCCCGCACCGAGGACGCTTCCGCCCTCTTCGCCGATCCGGACAGCGTCGTCTTCGAACTGCGCTCCCCGGAGGGCACCGCCGGGTGGTTCGCCATCCGCCTGCGGGACACCCCCGGCACTTCCGGCGGCACCACCGACCCCTCGATCGTCGGCAAGATGGGCCGCATCAACAACATCGAGATGGCGCTGACCGTGGAAATCGGACACACCCGCATGTCCGTCCGCGACGTGCTGAACCTCGAACCCGGCCGGGTGGTGGAGCTGGACCGCTCCGCCGGTGCCCCCGCGGACATCCTGCTGAACGGCCGGCTCATTGCCAACGGCGAAGTCGTGGTCATTGACCAGGATTACGCCGTGCGGATCACCAAAATCCTGGACGTGGTCGAGGGGCTCAATTAGTGGAAACCCTGTTTCTGGGACTCCGTGTCCTGGTTTCACTGGGCGCCGTGCTCGGACTCCTGTGGTTCCTGCAGCGCCGCTTTAGCCGCACCCTCGGTTCCGCCGGCGCGAACCAGCCCGCCGTGCGCGTGGTCAGCCGCCAGCCGCTGGGCCCCAAGGCCTCCCTGGTAGTGGTGGAAACCGACGGACAGCGCCTCCTGCTCGGGGTGGCCGAAGGTTCGGTAAACCTGCTGCACACCACAGAGGTTCCCCCGGAATCCGAACCGGTGCCCGCAACCGGGTTTGCCGCCTCGCTGGAAGCCGCCCAGCAGTCCTCCGCGTCCTATCCGGAGGACGGCCATGCCGCCGACCCCTACTCCGCCCTGCCCCCGCGCCGCGCCGGACGAGGGGCACATGCCCTTCCCTCCACACACCCGGTGCCCGCCAAATCGGCGCTGGCCGGATCCATCCTTGCCCCCGAAACCTGGCGCCAGGCCGGCGCGGCCCTGGGCCGGGGACGCAAACGGTGAGCGCCGCCGTCGACGTGCGCAGGGCACGGCACGCGCTTACCCTGGCCGCCGCCCTGTTCTTCGCAGTGGCCGCCCTGCTCCTGCTGGGAGCCGCAGCCGGGCACGCCACCACTTTCGATCCCGCCGCGCCCGTTGCGCCTACCGACCCCAGTGCTCCCACGGAGCCGGACGACGGCGGCGGGCTGAGCATCGATATCAACGGCCAGGACGGCGGGCCCTCCACTGCCGTGACCACGCTCATCGGCATCACCCTGCTTTCGGTGGCGCCGTCATTGCTGCTGATGCTCAGCTCCTTCACGAAGATCTTCGTGGTGCTGGCCATGACCCGCAACGCCCTGTCGCTGCCTTCAATCCCGCCCAACCAGGTCCTGGCCGGGCTGGCACTGTTCCTCTCGCTTTTCATCATGGCGCCCGTGATCAGCGAAATTAACACGATCGCCGTGCAGCCCTATCTCAACGGCGAGCTCAACTTCGATGCCGCCCTCGACACCGGGTCCGGGCCGCTGCAGCAGTTCATGCTCGCTCACACCCGGGAAGAGGACATCGCTCTGATGACCCGCGCGGCCGGGCAGGAGAATCCCGAAACCCCCGAGTCCGTTCCGCTGACCACCTTGATCCCGGCGTTCATGATCTCCGAGCTGCGGGCGGCGTTCATCATCGGGTTCGTGATTTTCGTGCCGTTCCTCGTCATCGACCTGGTGGTGTCCGCAGCACTGATGTCCATGGGCATGATGATGCTCCCGCCGGTGATGATTTCGCTGCCGTTCAAGATCCTGCTGTTCATCCTCGTGGACGGCTGGGGACTGATCATTACGTCCTTGGTCAACAGTTACCAGGGCGGCACCTAGTGGATACAAACGCCGTCCTGGACATCGCCATGCAGGGACTCTGGGTTGCGGCCAAGCTGTCGGCCCCGGTGCTGATCACCGCGCTCGTAGTCGGGTTTGCCATCTCGCTGCTGCAGTCCATCACCCAGATCCAGGAAGTCACGCTTTCGTTCGTGCCCAAGGCCCTTGCCGTGGCCCTCGCCCTGCTCGTGTGCGGACACTGGATGATTTCGGAAATCGTGTCCTTCACCCACGAGATGTTCCAGAGGATCCCGTCCCTGCTCGGCGGCGGCTAGATGAACATCACCCTTGACCAGGACTGGATCGAGGCGTTCCTGCTGGCCTCGGTGCGGATGGTGGCCTTCCTGGTCATCGCGCCCCCGTTCTCCTACAACGCGTTCCCGGCGCGGATCAAAGCCATGCTCGGGCTCGGCCTGGGGCTGGCCATCGCCCCGCAGGTAAGCGAGGGGTACAACTCGCTGAGCACCGGGGCGTTCTTCATGGCCATTGTGATGGAGCTGCTGGTGGGTTTTGTGCTGGGGTTCCTCGTGATGGTGGTTTTCTCCGCCGTGCAGTCCGCCGGCAACCTGATCGATACCTTCGGCGGTTTCCAGCTGGCGCAGGCCTTCGATCCGCAGTCCATGGTCAACGGCGCCCAGTTCACACGCATCTTCCAGATCACCGCCCTGGCGCTGCTCTTCGCCTCGGACGGCTACCAGCTGATTATCGGCGGGCTGCTGCGCAGTTTCACCGCGCTGCCGCTGACCGGGGGACTGGACCTGTCCTCACCGGTGTCCGCCCTGACCGCCGCGGTTTCGCAGATGTTCCTGGCATCGGTGCAGATTGCCGGACCGCTGCTGGTGGTCCTGTTCCTGGCCGACGCAGGCCTGGGCCTGCTCACCCGCGTGGCCCCGGCCCTGAATGCCTTCGCCCTCGGCTTCCCCCTGAAGATCCTGCTGACGTTGTCCCTGGCCTCAGTTGTCTTCCTGGCCCTGCCCCGCATCGTCTCCGGGCTGGTCTCCACTATCGAGCGCGCGCTGACGGGGGTGGGATAGATGCCGGAACAGCCCTCAGGTGAGCGGACCGAGCAGGCCACCGACAAACGGATGAAGGAAGTCCGTTCCAAGGGCCAGCTTTCCCGGTCCGAAGACCTCACCGCCTGGGTGGGCGTAGGCACGGCCGCCCTGATGATGCCGTTGACCATCTCCCGGGGCTCCGAAGCTGCCGGTGAGATCCTGGCCGGCGTCGCCACCACCATCGCGAACCCCGATCCCGAGTTCGCCCTGATCCAGATGAACGAGGGGCTAGGCACCCTGGCCTTTATCCTTGGCCCGCTGCTGGGTGTAGTTGCCGCTGCGGTCCTGCTCACCGCCGCCGTCCAGGGCGGTATCCACGTGAAGAAGTTCAAGGGCAAGTTCGAGCAGTTCAACCTGATCGCCGGCGTCAAACGCGTCTTCGGCACGCAGGCCCTGTGGAACGGCGTGAAATCCCTGCTCAAGACCGCCGTAGTGGGACTGGTCCTGTACGCGGTGATCCAGCAACTGATGCCGGTGCTTATGTCCGCCGGCGGACTGCCGATCTCCGCCGTCCTGGAGGCTGCGGGAGGCGGTACTGCGTTACTGCTGCAGGCGGCCGTCGCTGCGGGCCTGATCCTCGCTGCGGCGGACATCTTCGTGGTCATGAAGCGCAACCGGAAACGAACCCGCATGACCAAGAAGGAAGTCAAGGACGAAAACAAGAACAGCGACGGCGATCCGTTGATCAAGTCGCAGCGCCGGTCCAGGCAGCTGGCCATGAGCCGGAACCGGATGATCGCCGCCGTGGCGGATGCCGACGTCGTCCTCGTGAATCCCACCCACGTGGCCGTCGCCCTGAAATACGAGCCGGGCAAGTCCGCGCCGCGGGTCGTGGCGAAGGGTGCGGACAACATTGCCACCCGGATCCGTGAGGAAGCCGAAAAGCAGGGCGTCCCCATGGTCTCCGACATTCCGCTGGCCCGTGCCCTGCACAGCGCCTGCGAACTGAACGCCGAAATTCCCGTGGAACTGTACAACGCCGTCGCCCGGGTCCTGGCCTTCGTTATGGCCCTGAAGCGGCGCGGCGCCGCCCGGGGCATGCACACCATGGCAGCCGCACCGCCCGAACCCGGAACCACCCCACAACACCGTAAGGCCGCGTCGTGAACCGCAACCGCAACCTCCTGAAACTCTCCGTCCCCGTCGGGGTCATCGGCATCATCCTGCTGCTGGTGGTACCCATCCCCGCCGAACTGCTGGACGTGCTGATCATCATCAACATCCTGCTGGCACTGGTGATCCTGCTGACCACCATGTTCGTGCGGAAGCCGCTGGACTTCTCCGTGTTCCCGTCCCTGCTCCTGGTCGCCACCCTGTTCCGGCTGGGCCTGAATGTGGCCTCCACCCGACTGGTGCTGGGGGAGGGGTACGCCGGGCAGGTGATCGAAGCGTTCGGGCACGTTGCCGTGGGCGGTTCGCTGATCATCGGCGCCGTGATCTTCCTGATCCTCGTAGTCATCCAGTTTGTGGTGGTCACCAAGGGTGCCGAACGCGTGGCCGAAGTGGGAGCCCGGTTCACCCTGGACGCCATGCCGGGCAAGCAGATGGCCATTGACGCAGACCTCAACGCCGGCCTGATCACCGACACCCAGGCCCGGGAACGCCGGGCGGAGGTTTCCGCGGAAGCGGACTTCTACGGTGCTATGGACGGCGCGTCGAAGTTCGTCAAGGGCGACGCCATCGCCGGGTTGATCATCATCATCATCAACCTCATCGGCGGCATCGCGATCGGCATGATCCAGCGCGGCATGTCGGCCGGCGAAGCGGTGAGCACCTACAGCCTCCTGACCATCGGCGACGGACTGGTCACCCAGATCCCGGCCCTGCTGATGGCCGTTTCCACCGGCATGATCGTCACCCGGTCCAATGCCGAGGCGGACATGGGCTCCACGGCCGGCGCGCAGCTGGGCCAGTCCCGGAACGCCCTGATGATCGCCGGCGCCGCGGCCATCGTGATGGCCCTGATTCCGGGCATGCCGAAGCTCTATTTCATCGCCATCGGTGCCCTGCTGATTTTCATTTCCTGGAAAATCAAGGGAAGGGAAACCACCGAACAGGCCGAGAAGGATTCCGCGCAGGCGGCGCTGGACGCGCCCGCCACCTCCGAGACCACGGAGGACCTGATCGAACAGATGCGCGTCCATGCGCTGGAGATCATGCTGGCACCGGATCTGGTGGACATTGTCACCGGCGGGTCCGACGATCTCCTGGCACGGGTCCGGGCGCTGCGCCGCAAGATCGCCATGGAGCTGGGCATTGTGGTGCCCCCGGTCCGCACGCGCGACAGCGTGGATCTGCCCCTGTCCACCTATGTCATCCGGATCGCCGGCGTGGAAGCCGGCCGCGGGGACGCCCCTGCGGGCAAGATCCTGGCCCTTGGGGACTATCTGGACGGTTTGCCGGGCACCGCCACCGTGGAACCAGTGTTCGGCCTGGCCGGCAAATGGGTTCCGGCGGAAATGCAGCACGCGGCCGAGATGTCCGGGGCAACCGTGATCGACCGAGTGTCGGTGCTGGTCACGCACCTCTCCGCGGTGATCACCGCCAACGCCGCCCGGCTGCTCACCCGCGAGGACGTCCGGGTGCTGACCGAGGGGGTCAAGCTGGTCAACCCGTCAGCCGTCGAGGAACTGATCCCCAATGTGCTGTCCCTTGCCGAAGTGCAGCGGGTGCTCCAGGGCCTGCTCGCCGAGCAGATCCCCATCAACGACCTGCCGAGGATCTACGAGTCCCTGCTGCTGCGGGCCAAGGTTTCCGCGGACCCGGAGGGGCTCATCGAGACGGCACGGACGGCACTGGGGCCGGCGCTGGCCGCGCAGTACATCGCCGACGGAGTCCTGCGGGTGATCATGATCGATCCGTCGCTGGAGCAGTCCATGCTCGAAGCGCTGCGTCCCTCCGAGCAGGGCAGCCAGATCCTGCTTGACCCCGCCCGGGTTGATACCGTGCTGGCGTCGCTGAAAGCTGCCGTTGCCGGCGCCGAGAACGCGGGGTTCAATGCGGTGCTGGTCTGCGCCCCGGCCCTGCGCCCGGCCATCCGGCGGCTGGTCTCGGCACAGACCGGCGGCCTGCCGGTACTGTCCTACCAGGAAGCCACAGCGGGTAATGTCGGTATCGAGACTGTAGGGGTGGTGCGGGGTAATGAGACGATTTCAGCTTGAGGGGGCGTCGCTTGACGCGCTAAAAGCCCAGGTGCTGGCCGAACACGGCCCGCGGGCCCGGATAATTGCGGCGGAAAAGGTCACCGTGGGCGGGATCGGCGGATTCCTTTCCCGCCAGCATTACGAGGTGACAGTGGAGCTGCCGCCCAGCGGCCGGCGTCGGGCACCGGTGGAACCGGACCTGCCCAGCCGAACGGACTCGGGGCGGGCAGGTATATCCGCACTGCTGGAAGAGGCAGAGCGGGCCGAATCCACCCTGCACCCGGCGGCCGCGATCATCCCGGCCGTTCCCGTGGAACCGGCCCCGCAACCCGCTCCGTCCGTCTCCACGGGGTCCCATGCGTTCGCCGAACTCATGGATACCCTCGCGGCAAGCACAGGCACCCCCGCGCAGAGCCAGGCTGCGGCCGCGTTCACTCCCGGGCTGGAAGCCATGCAGCCGCCCAACGCCGTGAACCACGTTCCGCTCAGCCAGGCAGGTTCCGGCCGGATCAACCAAGGCACGGAGCCGGTCCAGCGCAATGCCGTGCCGATGGCGCCTGCTCCGCTCGGCGGAGCCGGTGACCTGGTGATGGTGGTCGGACTGGGCGATGACGCGCTGGAGGTATGCCGTTCCATGGCCGACTTCTCCGGCGCGGGTGCCGCAGCCGTCCGCGTGGCCGGCGTGCTGGAGACCGACGGCGTCGGCCGGGCCGCGGACCGGCGTGCAGTGGCAACCGCACGTGCCGCCGGAGTTATGGCCGGACACAGCATCTTCCTGGCCTACGGGCTGGGGCGGTCCGGTACCGAAATGGCCCGGCATTCCACGTTGATCTCCGCGTTGGCCGCCGATCAGGTCTGGGTGGTGGTGGACGCCGGCCGGAAACCGGAAGACACCGCAGCCTGGGTCGGTGCCGTGCGGTCCGCAGCCGTGGTGGACGCCGCCGCCGTCGAAGGCATTGACACCACCGGCACGCCGCAGTCCGTGAACGCGCTCGGCCTGCCCATCGGGTGGCTCGACGGCGGACCCTCGCCGACACCGGTGCTCTAAGCTCCGGGCCGGGTAACCCGCCGGACTGAACCGTTCCTCAGCTTCGGCGGGAACGGCCCCGGCTTGGGGTAGAGTGGGCGGATGCTGGTGCTAACACGCAAGTCCGGGGAGCAGATCCTGATCGGGGATGACATTGTCATTACCGTTTTGGATTCACGCGGCGACGGCGTACGCATCGGCATTGATGCCCCCCGCGGGGTCAAGATCCAGCGCCACGAGGTGCTGCGCGCAGTGGAAGAGGCCAATGTGGCCGCCAGCGCCGCCGCCCTGCCGGATGCCGAAGACCGCATCAAGGCGTTGCTGGCAGGCAGAATGCTGCCCCCGGAAAGCGACAAACCCGCTTCCTAACCGGGTTGGCCTTACCCCGCCGCCTGTTGCCTGCTGAACCGGAGTGTTCCAGGCCCTCTTCTGCCGAGCATCTTTCTCCCGGTACACCGGACAACAGAAACCCCCGCCGTTTCTTGGGGAAAACGACGAGGGTTCCTGGTCTGTTGCCCGGGGACGGCCGGGCGTATCAAGGGACCGGCGGCTAGGCGCTGCGCTGTGCGCGTTTGGCACCCAGCCCCAGGAACCGGCTGCCGGCTTTGGAGCGCCGGGCAGACGTTGCGGTGTCCCGCCGCACGTTCGGGGCGGGAACGTGCTGGGAAAGCCCGAAATACTCGGGAAGGACGCGGCGTTCGTGGGTGCTGCATCGGACACCGGGGTAACGGAAGCCGTTGATGATCCACCGGCCCCTGTCCTCCACCCAGTTCGGGATCATGCGGCGGTTGCACTCGGCACAAAGCGGGGAAATGAAGTTCTCGCGCTGAACCAGCGTGTAGCGGCGGGTAGTGAGTCCCGTCAATGCTGCGTCCATGGTTATCCCCCTCGTCCCGCCGGCGTCCTGCCGGTGCGGTTGCATGTCCCGAGGATAGGGCCGCGGCCGACAGGAAACCCTAAAGTCATCCGCAAGGAAACCGGAATTTCTGCGCAGCGTTTCCGCAACTGGACCTGCCCTGCGGCTGCCGACTCAGCGGAGACCGCCGCGTCGTTGCCGGGGACGGAAAGCAGAAAGCCCCCGGCACAAGATGCCGGGGGCTTTCTGGGGGAACTGAGCCTCCTGCCAGAATCGAACTGGCGACCTTCTCATTACGAGTGAGACGCTCTACCAACTGAGCTAAGGAGGCGGGCTTCAGCTGTCCGTTGCCGGGCAGAATCCACAAGGAACTACTTTATACGTCCCGGCGGTGCGGGTCAAAATGGCCGCGGATGACCGGGCCGTTCGGCGGCCGGCGGCAAGGTCCCGCAGGGTCCGTCCCGGCCCTCGGGATCAGCAGACCACGTTGTCCTTCGGTACCGTTCCGTCTACGAAGTAGTCGTCCACCGTGTCTTCAATGCACTGGCTGCCGCGCCCGTACGCCGTATGTCCTTCGCCCTCCCACGTGACCAGTACCGCGGATTCGAGCTGTGCAGCCAGCGCCTGGGACCACTCATAGGGGGTGGCGGGATCCCCGGTTGTTCCAATCACCAGCAGGTCCGCCGCGCCGGCAGCCTTAATGGGATGCGGTTCATTCACGGGTCCGTGCGGCCAGGCCTCGCAGGTGACCCCGCCGTAGGCCAGGTACTTGCCGATGGTGGGGGACGCCGCTTCAAGTTCCAGGGCGTCGGCGGCCATCTGCGCATCATCGGCGGTCATCGGATAGTCCAGGCAGTTGACTGCGTTGAACGCCACGGTGCTGTTGGACCGGTACGTGCCGTCTTCCGCACGGTCGGCACTGATGTCGGCCAGACGGAGCATGTAGGTCGGGTCGCCCTCCATGGCAGTCTCCAGGGCCTGCGAGAGCACCGGCCAGTTGCCGTCGTCATACAGCGGGAGAATGAAGCCGCTGACAAAGGTGGAGATGGTGACAACCCGCCCGTCGGCCGCCGTCATCGGACTCGCCTCGACGGAGGCCAGCAGCTCCCGGATTGTGGCGATGCCTTCGTCGGCACTGCCTTCAAGCGGGCAGTTGCTGCCGGTCACGCAGTCCTCGACGTAGGCACGGATGGCCTTTTCGAACGCCGCGGCCTGTCCGAGGGTGATTTCCTCGTTGGAGGAGGCGGGGTCCAAGGCGCCGTCGAGCACCAGCCGGCCCGTCTTGTCGGGGAAGAGTTCGGCGTAGGTGGCGCCGAGGTAGGTCCCGTAGGAGAAGCCGAGGTAGTTCAGCTTTTCGTCCCCGGCAATGGCCCGGAGGATGTCCATGTCGCGGGCAGCGCTTGCCGTGTCGACAAACCCAAGCAGCTCGCCGGTCTCTTCTGCGCACGCATCGGCGAATTCCTTCGCGCTCAACCGCGAGGCGGTGAGGCCTTCGGGAGTGCTCGGGTCGATGTACTCGGCGCGCGCCTCATCCATTTCCTTGTCGCTCAGGCACTTCACCGGGGTAGAGCGGCCGACGCCGCGCGGGTCGAACCCGAGGATGTTGAAGTTCTCGCGCAGCCGGTCGCTGGTGATGTTCTCCATTGACTGGAGAACAACGTCGTAACCGGATCCGCCGGGACCGCCCGGGTTGATCAGGATGGTGCCCCCGGCCTCCCCATCGGCGTCGGCCAGGATGGCTGACAATTCCACTGTCCCTGCGTCCGGGTCTGCATAGTTCATGGGGACAGTCACCGTGGCGCAGCGGAAGTCTCCTTCACAGTCCGACCAGGTGACCTCCTGGCTGTAGAACTCCTGCAGGTCCTCGGGTACGTCGCCGATCACGTCTGCCGGTGCGGTGGTGGAGGAGTCCCCGCCGCCGCTGCTTTTTCCGCGCGGTTCGGAGTCCGTGGTGCAGGCGGTGGAAGCCGCCAGCAGCACCACCGAAGCAGCAGCGGCGGCCAGCCGCGGGAAACGGCGGCGGGCAGTGGCGGTGGTCATTCTTACTCCTGGAGCGGCTAGGTGCGCGGACCAGCCGGGCTGGCGGAAGGCGGTGGATAACTGGACATTACAGCAGGCTTTACAACAGGCTCAGGGCCATCGCTTCGATGGCCAGCAGCGGTGCCACATTCGTGGTCACCAGGCGGCGGCGCACGGTGTTGATCTCCTCCATGCGCATCAGCGTCTGTTCCGGGGAGCCGTACGCGGCAAACTCGTCCAGTTCCCGGCGGAGTCCCTCGTTCACGAGGGGGCCGGCGCTGCCCAGCTGGATCATCAGCACGTCGCGGTAAAAGGAGAGCAGGTCAGTCAGCGCCCGGTCGAAGTAATCGTTCTTGGACCGCTTGGCCCGGCGCACCTGGTCTTCCTCGAGCCGTTTCACCTGGCTGCGCAGCGACGGCGGCAGGGTTCCGGTGGCGGGCGCGCCCAGGGAGGCGAGCAACGCTTCCTTCTCCGCGGCGTCCCGCTGTTCAAAGGAACTGGTGGCTTCCGCTTCGGCCAGGGCCACGAGGTCCGCCGCAGCCTTCATGGCTCCGGAGACATTGCGCAGCGACAGCGGCAGCCGCACGATACTCTCGCGGCGCTGCCGTGCGCCTTCGTCGGTGGCCAGGCGCTTGGCGACGCCGATGTGGCTCTGCGCGGCCCTCGCAGCATTGAGGGCCACGTCCGGTTCGATGTTGTCCCGCCGGATCAGCAGTTCCGCTACATCCTCAACCGGCGGCAGCCGCAGCCCTACCGGGCGGCACCTGGACCGGATGGTGACGAGGACATCACCGGGGCTCGGGGCGCAGAGCAGCCAGATGGTGCGCGGCGGCGGCTCTTCAATGGCTTTGAGCAGCACGTTGGTGCTGCGCTCCTGCATCCGGTCCGCGTCCTCCACGATGATGACGCGCCAGCGGCCGGTGGACGGCTTGTCCTGGGCCTTCCGGACCAGTTCGCGGGCCTCATCGATGCTGATGGTGACCTTCTCCGTGGTGACGGAGGCGACGTCGGCGTGCGAGCCGGCCAGCACGGTCCGGCAGGCCTTGCACTCGCCGCAGCCCCGAAGCGCCGGGTCCTGTTGTTCGCAGACCAGTGCGGCGGCAAAGGCGCGGGCGGCATTGGAGCGGCCGGAACCGGGCGGGCCGGTGAACAGCCAGGCATGGTTGGGCCGGGCGTCTGCGGCACCGCGGCGCAACTGGGCCACCACAGGATCCTGCCCCTGCAGGTCATCCCACACGCTCACGGCAGCAGCTTTTCCACGCGCCGCAGGATGGTTTCGGCCAGTTCGTCCATGGGACGGCCGGCGTCGAGCACCAGGTAGCGCCCGGGGGCTGCCTGTGCGGCCTCAAGGAACGCCAGGCGGATCTGCAGGTGGAAGGCATCCGGTTCGGACTCGAGCCGGTCCTCGGCGGCATCGCCGGCGGTCCGGCGGTCCCGGCCGCGTTCGGGATCGACGTCGAGCAGGACGGTGAGGTCCGGCTCCAAGCCTCCGGTGGCCCAGTGATTCAGTGTTCGGACAGCGTCCGTGCCGAGCTGCCGGCCGGCGCCCTGGTACGCAATGGAACTGTCGACATAGCGGTCGCAGACCACCACGGTTCCGGCGGCGAGCGCCGGCTCGATGATCTGTTGGACGTGTGCGGCACGGGAGGCAGCGAAGATCAGCGCCTCGGTGCGTGCGTCGATCTCGCCGTTGCCGTGTTCAAGGACCAGCGCGCGCAGCTGCTCGCCTACGGGGGTGCCGCCTGGTTCACGGGTGCGCAGGACCGTACGGCCGGTCTCCTGCAGTGCGGCGGCCAGCCGCTGCGCCTGGGTGGATTTCCCGGCGCCGTCTCCGCCCTCCATGGCAATGAAGAGGCCGCGGGTTTCGGGGGGATTAGAATTGCTCACCCGCCTAGCCTACCTAGTCCGGCTGGGAGGCCGGTGCTGACGGCGAACGGTCACGGACACCCTTCGCCGGAAGCGGCCGGCCGGCCCGTCCGGCGGTCTAGGCTGTTCCTTATGAGCCACATCCCGCCGCATGGGCACGCCGTTTCCCCCGATACCCTCGTTGTCTCCGCGGGCCGCCCTCCCCGCGAGCACGATGCCCCGGTGAATCCGCCCATCGTGCTGTCCTCCACCTACTTCGGCTCGGGCACGCCCGTTCCGGGGGAGCGCGGCTACGGCCGGTACTCCAACCCCACCTGGGATCCCTTCGAACAGGTGCTCGCCGAGCTCGAAGGGGCTGACCTTCCCGCATTGGTCTTCGGCTCCGGGCTGGCGTCCGTAATGGCCGCCCTGTCCCTGGTTCCAGCCGGCGGTGTGGTGGTGATGCCGCGGCACAGCTACCAGGGATCATTGCTGCTGGCAGCGGAGGAGGCAGCGAACGGCCGGTTTTCCGTGCGCACCGTGGATATCGCCGAAACCCAGGACGTCATAGCGCAGCTCGACGGCGCCTCGCTGCTCTGGGTGGAGAGCCCCACCAATCCCATGCTGGAGGTTGCCGACATCGCGGCGCTGGCCGAGGCCGCGCACGCTGCCGGTGCTCTGGTGGTAGCGGACAACACGTTCTCGACGCCGCTGGTGACGCGGCCCCTGGAACTGGGAGCCGACGTCGTCGTCCACTCGGTGACGAAATACCTGGCCGGGCACTCCGACGTCGTCCTGGGAGCAGCCGTGACGTCCGACCCCGACCTGAGGGACCGCATGCTCCGGTACCGCTCGCTGCACGGAGCGGTGGCCGGGCCGTTCGAAGTGTGGCTGGCGCTGCGCGGCCTTCGCACACTGGCCCTGCGGATGGAGCGCTCGCAGGCCACCGCCATGGAACTTGCCCGCCGGCTTCAGGCACTTCCGCAGGTGGAAAACGTGCGTTATCCGGGCCTGCCCGGGGACCCGGGGCACCGCCGTGCCGCAGCGCAGATGTCGGGCTTTGGGTCCGTCCTATGCATCGAAGTTACCGGCGGAGCCGCCGCGGCGGAGAAGGTCGCAGAAACCGTGGAACTGTGGCTGCCGGCCACCTCGCTCGGCGGCGTGGAGTCGCTGATCGAACGGCGGCGCCGCCAGCCCGGGGAACCGCACACCGTTCCGGAGGGGCTGCTGCGGCTTTCCGTCGGCATCGAGAATGTTGACGACCTCTGGAGGGACCTAGAGCGGGCACTTACACGGTAGGCTAGCGCTGTGGCCCTAATGATCATGATTCAGTACTACCTCTACCTGGCGCTCGGCATAGTGGCGCTGGGCATTGAGCTCTGGGCGCTGCTGGACTGTGCGCGGCGCAAGCCCGCCGATTTTGAGCGTGCCTACAAGCGGACCAAGGGATTCTGGCTGGGCCTCACGGGCGGAGCAGCCGCCGTCGGCGTGCTGTCTGCACTGGTGCCGTCACTGAGCCTGATCCTGTTCCAGCTGGCAGCCGTGATTGCTGCCTGCGTGTACCTCGCGGATGTGAAGCCTGCCATTGGCAGCTCCCGCGGCCGCGGCAACAGCAACCAGGGCCCGTACGGCCCCTGGTAGCCACCGATAAACCGCTGACTTTTAGTCCGCCCCGGACCGCCCCTTCCAGGGTTGTCCGGGGCGGACCTCGTTAACCGGCCGTTCGGCTCAGCCGTTCCGGTGGCGAGGTGACGGTTACGCGGTTGCGGTTACGAGGGCCGGACGGCGTCCCAGGCTACGGTAATTTCGCCCAGCCGCCACCGGGACGGCCCGGTCAGCAGCGGTACCCCGCCTGCCTTCAGCGCGCTGCACATTGCCAGCCAACGATGCCGGTTGCCGTAGGAGGCCATCGGTGCGGCTTCCTCCCACGCCCGGTCCATGGCCTGGAGGAAAGCATGCACCCGCTCTCCGGGAACGTTGCGGTGGATCAGCGCTTTGGGCAGCCGTTCGGCAACATCGGACGGGCGCTCGAACGCGCCGAACCGCAGCGAAATGCTCAGCGAAACCGGGCCGGAGGCGTCCAGTTCCACCCACGTGGCACGCCGGCCGATTTCGTCGCAGGTGCCGTCCACGAAAATCCCTCCCGGTGCCAGCCGCGAGCAGACCATGTCCCAGTGCTGCGCATAGTCCTCCTCCGCGTACTGGCGCAGGACGTTGAAGGCACGGACCATCACCGGGCGGCGTCCGTCAACAGGCAGTTCGAAGCCGCCCTGCCGGAAGCTCAGCCCCTTTCGTTCCAGCGGTTTGGCTGCGAGGACGCGGGCCGGGTCGATTTCAATTCCCATGACTTCCACATCCGCCCGCACCCGCCCGAGGCGGCCATGGAGTTCGACGGCGGTGGTAGGCGCTGCGCCGTAGCCCAGGTCCACGATCAAGGGATCGGCGGCCTGCCGCAGACGCCACCGTGCCGGTCCCGCCAGCCAGCGGTCCACCCGTCGGAGCCGGTTGGGATTTGTAGTGCCCCTGGTCACAGTTCCTACGGGTTTTAGCGGTTTTTGCACCACACAATGCTAGCGGGCGCAAGGGGATGCCCCTGACCGCGGGAAGCCCGGAACCAGCGGGCGCCTGTTCACCGCTGGGGCGGGGGCCGGGAGCGGGGTGCGGTTCCGGGAGCGGGGTTGAGGCCGGGCTGAGTGGCGGCTTGCGGACAGAGGATCCCACCCTATGGTGCGGCTGTGGCCAAAGGGGTCCCAATAGAAACACCAGCACCACCCGGTGGGATCCTGCGGGCCGCCCGGAAGATTCACCGGGCGGGATTGATCTACTGTGAGCAGGTAACGGGCTTATGGACGCCTGATGACCCCGTTATCTGCTCAGTAGATTCCGGGCCCCGCCCATCTGCCCGGCCAAACCGCCGTCGCCCTCCCTGCGCGGTACGCACTCCGATACCATGCTTATATGACCTACAAACTGATCCTTCTGCGCCACGGGCAGAGTGAATGGAATGAAAAGAACCTCTTCACGGGCTGGGTGGACGTGGATCTGACCGACCTCGGACGTGAGGAAGCCCTCCGCGGCGGGCAGCTGCTGGTTGAGAACAACATTCTCCCGGACATCCTCTACACCTCCCGGCTCCAGCGGGCCATCAACACGGCGAACCTGGCCCTGGGTGCGGCCGACCGCATCTGGATCGACGTCAAGCGCAGCTGGCGCCTGAACGAGCGGCACTACGGCGCACTGCAGGGCAAGGACAAGGCCCAGACCCTGGCCGAGTACGGCGAGGAACAGTTCATGCTCTGGCGCCGTTCCTACGACACCCCGCCGCCGCCCCTGCCGGACGACAGCGACTTCTCCCAGGCCCACGATCCCCGTTACGCGGATCTGGCCGCCGACGAACTGCCGCGCACCGAGTGCCTCAAGGACGTCCTGGAACGGTTCCTGCCGTACTGGGAGTCGGATATCTCCAAGGACATCCGTACCGGCAAGACGGTGATGATTGCCGCGCACGGCAACTCCCTGCGTGCGCTGGTCAAGCATCTGGACGGGATCAGCGACGCCGATATCGCCGCCGTCAACATCCCCACCGGTATCCCGCTGGTGTACGAACTCGACGAGGACCTGAAGCCGGTCAAGGCCGGCGGCACCTACCTCGATCCCGAGGCCGCCGCCGCTTCCATCAAGGCCGTGGCGAACCAGGGTAAGAAGAAGTAGCACCTGCGGCCGGTGGCATTGGTCCCGGTCGTAAGAAAGGGCGGTCCCCATGTGGGGACCGCCCTTTTATGTTTCAAGCCGGTGGTGAGTCCCGGACGCTACACGCCTGACTCTGACAGGGGATGCCATTCACCGGTGACGAGGTAGTTGACCTTGCGGGTGACGGAAACCCCGTGGTCCGCAAAGCGCTCGAAGTAGCGGCTGGCGAGGGTCAGGTCCACCGTGCTGACAGCGGGAACGTTCCAGTCCGGGGAGGCAATGGACTTGAAAACCCCGGCATGCAGTTCGTTGATCCGGCTGTTGGCCTCGTAAATGTCCTTGCTCATCTCCAGGTTGCGCGTCTCCAGCAGTTCGGTCAGCTGTTCGGAAATGCGGATGTCCAGCTGCGCCATCTCGCGGAAGGTCTGCACCATGTTGTCCGGCACCACGTTGGCCGGGTACCGCAGGCGCGCGAGCTGCGCTATGTGCCGGGCCAGGTCCCCCATGCGTTCCAGCGACGCGCTCATGCGCAGAGATCCGACGATCATGCGCAGGTCACTGGCCACCGGGCCCTGCAGGGCGAGAACGTCGATGGCACGCTCATCCAGGTCATTCTGCAGGAAGTCGATCCGCGCGTCTGCAGCGATGACATCCTGCGCGAGTTCGATATCGGCGCCTTCAAAGGCGAGCGTGGCTTTGCGCATCGCCTCCGTTACCAGCTGGGATATCTGGGTCAGTTCTTCACCGATTTGATGAAGCTCGGCCTGGAAAACCTTGCGCACTGAAGGGTCCTCTCAAAAGCGGGTGGATCGTATGGGATCTGCGGAACGGGTGCGGCCCGGCGCTTCCTGCGCCTACGGCTGCTCCTGCAGGATGTCAGTCGCGGGTGAACCACACTGGCCCCTTAGATGAACGTTAGTTTAACGAATGGTCCAAAGCCACCGGCTTTCCTTCCCGGCCGCGGAGACCGGCCTAAGCTAAGAGAGTGAATCCTGTACTGCTGGCCTTGCTGGCCGGCCTCCTCGGCCTGGCTGTTGGTGCTTTCGGTGTCCTCGCGTACGGGGCCAGCCAGCGCCAGCGGTGGGAGTTGGCCGAGATCTCCGAGCCGACGGTCCCCGAGGGTGCTGCCGAGGTGCTCGGCGTCATTGGGCGCGCCTACATTGTTGCCGATGCCATTGACGGCGTTGTCCGGGCCAGCCCCGGTGCCTACGCGTTCGGCCTGGTCCGCGGGCACACGATCGTCAATGACCGCTTACTGGACCTGTGCGCCAGGGTGCGCCGCGACGGCGTCATCGAGGAGGCCAGGCTGGAGCTTCCCCGGGGTCCGCTCGGTGAAGGGTCCCTCATCCTGCAGGTCCGGGTGGCGACAGTGGGGGAGGAGTATGTGCTGATCCTGGCCGACGACCGGACGGAGATCACCCGCACCGAGGAAGTCCGCCACGACTTCGTTGCGAATGTTTCCCACGAACTCAAGACGCCGGTGGGTGCCATCTCGCTGCTGTCCGAAGCGCTGGACGACGCTGCAGGCGACGAAGAAGCGGTCCGCCGGTTCGCCAAAAGGATGCACCGGGAATCCGCCCGCCTCACTGCCCTGGTTCAGGACATCATCGAACTGTCCCGGCTGCAGAGTACTGACATCGTGGACCGTGCCAAACCGGTGGACGTGAACCGTATTCTCGAGGACGCCGTCGAGGCCAACCGGCTGAACGCCGAGAGCAAGAACATCGAGGTACTCGTGGGCGGCAGGTCCGATGCTGCGGTGTACGGCGACGCCCCGATGCTGACCACCGCTTTCCGGAACCTGATCGACAATGCCATCCGCTATTCGCCCGAGGGCAGCAGAGTGGGGATCGGGCTGCAGTCCCGCAACGGCATGGCCCAGG
This sequence comes from Arthrobacter sp. zg-Y895, assembly GCF_020731025.1. Lineage (NCBI taxonomy): Bacteria > Bacillati > Actinomycetota > Actinomycetes > Micrococcales > Micrococcaceae > Arthrobacter > Arthrobacter sp. zg-Y895. The sequence goes on along the minus strand of NZ_JAJFZY010000009.1, from coordinate 19,382 downwards.
TGGCCGTAACGGACCAGGGCCCCGGCATAGCTCCCGAAGAACAGGAACGGGTGTTTGAACGGTTCTACCGGATCGATTCCGCCCGTTCGAGGCACACCGGCGGAACCGGTCTGGGGTTGAGCATCGTCAAACACGTGGTGGCCAACCACGGTGGCGAGGTGGACCTGTGGTCCCGCCCGGGGCACGGATCCACTTTCACCGTGCGGCTGCCCGAGATGGACGCCGCAGATATCCGCGAATCGAAACAGGGAGCTACCGCTTGACCCGGATTCTGATTGTCGAAGACGAGGAGTCCTTCAGCGATCCCCTCTCCTATCTGCTGGCCAGGGAGGGATTCGACGTTGACGTCGTGGACAACGGCACCGACGCCGTCGCCGCCTTTGAACAGTCGGGCGCGGACCTGATCCTGCTGGACCTGATGCTGCCCGGGCTCTCCGGCACGGAGGTTTGCCGCCGGATCCGCCAACGTTCGGATGTCCCGGTCATCATGCTGACCGCACGGGATGCGGAAATCGACAAGGTGGTCGGCCTCGAGATCGGCGCCGATGACTACGTCACCAAGCCGTATTCCTCGCGCGAGCTGCTGGCCCGGGTGCGTGCGGTGCTCCGACGCCGGGGGGAAGGAGCGGGAGCGGACTTTGCCGGTGCTGCACTGGAGGCAGGGCCTGTGCGCATGGATGTTGACCGGCACGTGGTGCAGGTCAACGGCACCAGCGTGCCCTTCCCGCTGAAGGAGTTCGAGCTGCTGGAGCTGCTCCTGCGGAACTCCGGCCGGGTCCTGACCCGCGGACAACTGATCGAACGGGTCTGGGGCGCGGATTATGTGGGTGACACCAAGACCCTCGATGTCCACGTCAAACGGCTGCGGGCAAAGATAGAGGCGGATTCCTCCGCGCCCCGGCACCTGGTGACCGTGCGCGGGCTGGGCTATAAGTTCGAGGCCTGACCCGGGGCGGGGCACGAAAAAGGGCCGGCGCCGCAGCGCCGGCCCTTTCGGGGTTTTACGGAGATGCCCGGTCTGGCTAGTGGCCCTCGCCGGAGCTCTCGGACTCGGTGGTTTCAACCGGTCGCGGCGTGTACTCGGACCCTGTCGGCAGGTACGGACGGTAATCTTCCTGGTCGCCGTTGACCACCGGAATGTTCAGGTCCTTGGTTTCTTCGTTGAGGGTCAGCTCGGCGTCAATGCCGGTGCCGGGCTCCTGCCGAACGGAGGAGACGGTGACCTTCTCCTCCTCCTCGTCCTCGAAGACGACCTTGCCGCCGGCCGGCAGCGTCCAGGACAGGGGCGTGCCGCCAAAGTCGAGGGAGAACCGCTGGGCCTGGTCGGAGTCGTTGAGCACGGTGCCGATGAGCCGGCCGGGTTCCCCGGAGCCGTTGCTGACCACGAGGATGTTGCGCAGCTGCAGGTCGGCAACGTTCTCCGCGATGCCGTCCGAAGGCGAGTACTGAATGGTGGTTGCCTGCTCGTTCACAGCGCTGCAGCCTGCCGTTCCCAGCATGGCAAGCGCGATGACACCGGCCGCAGCGGTGCGCCGGACCCGGTTCTTGGGTGTGAATCTCACAGCACAAACTCCTGAAGTATTGCGGTCTAGCGACCTGAGGCTATCTTTGCTGCCTAGCCTATCGGCAAACCGGCGAAAAACTGGATTCTTGGGCAGGCGCGGACGGCGGTTCCTGAGCAGTGGAGATGCCCGTGAAGTACCCGTGAAAGGCGGAATACTACCTACACCGGAGCCCATGCAGTACCTGACCTGCGAAAACTCTACTCGGCGTGTCGCATCTCTGATAAACTGAGCCCCGGGAAAGGGGAAAGACCACATGGTTTTTGAGGTTGGCGAAACAGTTGTTTATCCTCACCACGGTGCCGCGAAGATCGAAGAGATCAAGATGCGAACCATCAAGGGCGAAGAGAAAATGTATCTCAAGCTTAAGGTGGCCCAGGGTGATCTGACCATAGAAGTACCGGCTGAGAACGTCGACCTCGTTGGGGTGCGCGATGTAGTGGGCAAGGAAGGCCTGGAGCACGTCTTTGACGTCCTGCGCGCCGAGCTCACTGAAGAGCCCACTAACTGGTCGCGCCGATACAAGGCAAACCTGGAAAAGCTTGCGTCAGGCGATGTCGTCAAGGTAGCGGAAGTTGTCCGCGATCTCTGGCGCCGCGACCATGACCGCGGGCTGTCCGCCGGCGAGAAGCGAATGCTCGCGAAGGCACGCCAGATCCTGATTTCGGAACTGGCACTTGCCGAAAAGACGGATGAAGACCAGGCAGCGGCCGTGCTCGACGAGGTTCTCGCGAGCTAGGCAGCCAAGCCAGTTTCATCGATTGCCGGTCCTTCGGGGCCGGCAATCAATGTTTAAGCGCCTGCCCGCTGGCATTAGGGTGGAACGGTGTCCACTACCCCTTCCCGCCCGCCGCGGATCGGCGTCGTCGTAGTAGCCGGAGGATCCGGCCAGCGGCTCGGCTACGGCATGCCCAAGGCCCAGGTTCCGCTTGCCGGGGAACCGATGCTCGTCCACGCCCTCCGTGCCGTCCAGGCCGCCGATATCGCCGCCGCCATTGCCGTTGCCGTGCCTGCCGGTGACACCGTGATGCGCAGCATCTGTGACCGGTTCCCGGCTTCTGTCCAAGCGGTCGACGGCGGAGCCACCCGGCCCGAATCGGTCCGGGCTGCGCTGAACGCGCTGCCGGCGGACCTGGACGCGGTGCTGGTCCACGATGCAGCCCGTGCGCTGACGCCGCCGGAGGTGTTCCACCGCGTGGCAGCAGCGCTGGCTGCGGGTGCCTCAGCGGTCATTCCTGCCATCCCCGTGGTGGATACTGTCAAGGACACGGCTCCCGTGCCGGCCGGCGGGTCGGCGGTCGCCGAGACCTCCTCCGTCGCCGCACGCCTCGTCACCGGGACGCCGGACCGTTCCCGGCTGCGTGCCGTACAGACCCCGCAGGGCTTCGATGCGGCCCTGCTCCGCCGGGCCCACGACGCGGCCCTCTCCTTCGACACGGACACGGCAGCGGCCGTCACCGACGACGCCATGCTCGTGGAGTCCCTGGGGACCGAGGTCTACGTGGTCGAAGGTTCACAGCTGTCCCTGAAAATCACCACCCCGCTGGACCTGGTGCTCGCGGAAGCGATCCTGGCCGGCGGGCACCACCGCCAGGAGGACTGAAATGGCCCTGCCACGCACCGGAATCGGCGTCGATGTACACGCTTTCGCGCCCGACGACGCACCGCGGCCGCTCTGGGTAGCGGGCCTTCATTGGGAAGGCGAGCGGGGTCTGGCCGGGCATTCCGACGGCGACCCGGTGGCCCATGCCGCCGCAGACGCACTGTTCTCGGCTGCCGGGCTGGGGGATCTGGGTACCCACTTCGGCACCGACCGGCCGGAATACGCCGGTGCTGCAGGGACAGTACTCCTCGGCGAGGCTGCCCGCATTGTGCGGGCGGCGGGTTTCGAGATCGGCAACATCGCCGTGCAGCTGATCGGCAACCGGCCCAAGTTCAGTCCCCGCCGGGCAGAAGCTGAAGCGGTCCTGAGTGCAGCCGCCGGCGCGCCGGTCAGCGTTTCCGCCACCACCACCGACCAGCTGGGCTTCACCGGCCGCGGCGAGGGGATCGCCGCGGTGGCCACCGCCGTCGTCGCCGCCGCTGCGACGGCCGCTGACTGAGGGCACGCGGTTTCGGCTAGCCTAGAGCAGTGAGCTTGAGATTCTATGACACCGCAACAGCGCAGGTCCGGGACTTCGTTCCCCTGGTTGAAGGCAAGGCCAGCCTCTACTACTGCGGCGCCACCGTGCAGGGACTCCCGCACGTAGGGCACATCCGCTCCGCCATCGCCTTTGACCAGCTCACCCGCTGGCTGCGTTACCGCGGACTCCAGGTCACCGTGGTCCGCAATGTGACGGATATTGACGACAAGATCCTGGCCAAGGCAGCCGACTCCGTGGGCGCCGAGCCGGCTCCCGGCGTCGTCCCGGACGAACCCTGGTGGGCGCTGGCCTACCGGTTCGAGCAGGAGTTCGCCAAGGCCTACGACACCCTCGGCGTCCAGCGTCCCACCTACGAACCGCGCGCCACGGGACACATCCCGGAGATGCATGCGCTCATTGCGGCCCTGATCGAGCGCGGACACGCCTACCCGGCCCTGGACGCTTCCGGTGACGTGTACTTCGACGTGCGCTCCTGGCAGAAGTACGGGTCGCTGACCCGCCAGAACATCGATGACATGCAGGCAGCGCCCGACGCCGGCCCGCGGGGCAAGCGTGATCCGCGGGACTTCGCGCTGTGGAAGGGGCATAAGGAGGGCGAGCCGGAGACCGCGTCCTGGGACAGCCCCTGGGGCCGCGGACGCCCGGGCTGGCACCTGGAGTGCTCGGCCATGGTCACCAAATACCTCGGCACCGAGTTCGACATCCACGGCGGCGGGCTGGACCTGCGCTTCCCGCACCACGAGAACGAGATGGCGCAGTCCCAGGCCGCAGGGCACGGCTTCGCGAACTTCTGGATGCACAACGGCATGGTCACCTTCGAGGGCGAGAAGATGTCCAAGTCCATCGGCAACACCATCAGTCCGACTCAAATGCTGGAGCAGGCCAGCCCCCGTGTGGTCCGGTATTACCTGGGCCAGGCCCACTACCGATCGGTGCTGGACTACCGGCCGACGTCCCTGCAGGAGGCGGCCGCCGCCGTCGAGCGTATCGACGGGTTCCTTGCCAAGGCTGCTGCGAAGGCCGACGCCGCGCCCGCCGCGGTTCCGGATGCCTTCGCCGCCGCCATGGACGATGACCTGAATGTTCCCCAGGCCCTGGCCGTGCTGCATGAAACCGTGCGCGCCGGTAACACGGCCCTTGCCGCCGGCGACAATGAAACCGTTCAGCGCGCACTGGGACAGGTGCGGGCCATGACCTCCGTCCTGGGCCTGGACGACGCGACGGACGCCGCAGCGCAGTCGGGTCCGGCCGACGCCGCACTGGACGCCCTGGTGCAGGACCGGCTCGCCGAACGGAACGCTGCCCGGGCCGCAAAGGACTGGTCGCGGGCCGACGCGATCCGCGATTCGCTGGCCGCCGCCGGCATCACCGTGGAGGACGGCGCCGACGGCGTGACGTGGAGCGTCGCCTGAGTCCAGCAGCGGTGTCCGCCAACCCGGCCGCGGACTGCGTAAACTGGAATGGAATGCTTTCTTCTAGTAAAGGTGTAACCGATGGCCAACAATGGACGTCCCGGCGCAATGCGCAAAGCCAAGAAGGGCCCCAGCGGCGGTACCGGCGGGCTCGGCCGCAAGGCCCTCGAGGGTAAGGGCCCCACACCCAAGGCTGAAGAGCGCCCGTACCACAAGGCGTTCAAGAGCAAGCAGCTTGCTGAGCGGTCCGCCGCCAAGCGCGGCGATGCCAAGCGCGGCGATGCCCGTGCCGGCGGCCGCAGCGGCACCAACGTCCGCGGCAAGGTGGCTGAAGAAGTTGTTACCGGCCGCAACTCCGTCGTGGAAGCGCTGCGTGCGGGCATCCCGGCAAAGGCCCTGCACGTTGCCGTCCGTATCGACATGGATGACCGGGTCCGGGAATCCTTGAAGATGGCGGCCGAACGCGGCCTGCCGGTGATGGAAACGCACAAGCCCGAGCTGGACCGCATGACCAACGAGGCCGTGCACCAGGGCCTCGTCCTGCAGATCCCGCCGTACGAGTACGCCGACCCCACCGACCTTGCCTCCGAGACCCTTGAGGCCTGGAAGAAGGGCCACATCCGCAACGCGCCGCTCTTCGTCGCCCTGGACGGCATCACCGATCCGCGCAACCTCGGCGCGATCATCCGGTCTGCCTCGGCCTTCAGCGCACACGGCGTCGTCGTTCCGGAACGCCGGGCCGTGGGCGTCACCGCCTCGGCATGGAAGACCAGTGCCGGTGCTGCCGTCCGCGTCCCCGTGGCTCGGGCCGGCAACCTGAACAACACCCTCAAGACGTTCAAGAAGATGGGTATTTTTGTTCTGGGCCTGGACGGCGACGGCGATGTATCGCTTCCCTCCATCGTGCTGGCCAAGGAACCGATCTGCATTGTGGTGGGTTCCGAGGGCAAGGGCTTGTCCCGCCTGGTCCGGGAGAACTGCGACCAGATTGTCTCCATCCCCATCGACTCCGCCATGGAGTCACTCAACGCTTCCATGGCCGTCGGCATCACCCTGTACGAAATCTCCCGGCAGCGCTCCTCCTAATCCGGGCCGGGGTCACCGGCAGTAAAGGGCGTACATGGCACACGTGATCGGCGGAACCGCCGCGGGCAGCGCCTCGAAGCGCGACTCGCGACCCTTGCCGCTGGGCGTCAGGCACACCGTTTCAGGTGTGCCTGACGTCGATGGTGCCGTCAATGTGTCCGTTTACGCCCCGGGCCTGCCCGCCGTCGATGTGTACTACGAGACGGCTCCCGGCCACTGGTCCACGGCCCCGCTGACGGACACCGTCCTCGGCATCCACCACGGCCGGGTGTACGGCCTGCGGCCCGGGAGCCGCTACGGCTTCTGGCCGCGGGACCGGTCCCTTCCGGCAGGGCCGGGCAGCTTCCAGCTGTTGCTGGACCCCTACGGGCGCGGCATCGAAGCGGAACCGGTGCAGGGGAGCCAGATCTATTACTCGGTGTACACCGCCGGGGACTTTGACTGGGGCAACGCCCGCCGTCCCCACACCCCTTGGCGGGACACCGTCATCTATGAGGCCCATGTGCGGGGCCAGACCATGCTGCATCCCGGGATCCCGGAAGAGCTCCGGGGAACCTACGCCGGCATGGGGCACCCGGTGATGGTCCAGTACCTGCAGGACCTGGGCATCACTGCGGTGGAACTGCTGCCGGTGCATTTCCATGCCGACGAGCTGCACCTGCAGGAACTGGGGCTGGCAAATTACTGGGGTTACAACACCCTCGGGTTCTTCGCCCCGCATGACGCCTACGCCACCCGGGCTGCCCGGGAAGCCGGCGCCCAGGCGGTGCAGGATGAACTCAAGGGGATGGTGAAGGCGCTTCACGAGGCCGGCATCGAAGTCCTGCTGGACGTGGTGTACAACCACACTGCTGAGGGTAAGTCCGACCAGCCCGCGCTGAGCTGGCGCGGACTGGGAGATGAAACCTATTACCGTCACGCCCCGGACGGTGCGTACGTTGACACCACGGGCTGCGGGAACACCCTGGACTTCAGTGAACCCCGGATTATCCAGCTGGCACTGGACTCCCTGCGCTACTGGGTGCAGGAGTACCACGTGGACGGTTTCCGCTTCGATCTGGCCCCCTCGCTCTGCCGCGGCGCAGACGGCCGGTTTGATCCGAGGCACCCTTTTCTCGTAGCAGCGGCAGCCGACTCCGTGCTGCAGGACGTAAAACTGATCTCGGAGCCGTGGGACGTGGGGCCGGACGGTTGGCAGACCGGCCGGTTCCCGCAGGGGTGGGCCGACTGGAATGACCACTTCCGCGACATAGTCCGGGACTTTTGGCTTCGCGGCCAAGCGGACGTTGCCGCGGGGCGGGAAGGAGGTTCCCTGGCGCGTCTGGCGGGTGCATTGGCCGGTTCAGCCGAACTCTTCGCCGACTCCGGCCGGACACCGCTGGCCTCGATTAACTTCGTCACGGCCCACGACGGGTTCACCCTCTCCGACCTGACCATGTTCGAGCGTAAGCACAACGAAGCCAACGGTGAAGAAAACCGGGACGGCACGGGAGAAAACCGCAGCTACAACCACGGCATCGAGGGGCCCTCGGACGATGAGCGGATCAATGCTGCCCGGAGCCTGACTGCCCGGAACCTGATGGCTACGCTCACCATGTCCCTGGGTGTGCCCATGATCACGGCAGGGGATGAAATCGGCCGGAGCCAGCGCGGCAACAACAATGCGTACTGCCAGGACAACGAGCTCTCCTGGCTGAACTGGAACCTCGACGACGCCGCGCACCGCATGCTCTCGACCACCCGTGAGCTGCTGCGCCTGCGCCGCGAATATCTTGCCAGCCAGCCGTACCGCTTCCCGGCCGACCGCCGGCAGTCCTTCCTGCTCTGGTTCGATCAGGAGGGCAAGCCCATGACGCCGGAACAGTGGAGCGATCCCGCCACCCGGGTGGTGCAGGTCCTGATCGGCTCGGGAGACGGTTCGCTGAACGGGTTGATGGTCCTGAACGGCACGCTGTCCGACGTCGACGTCCGCCTTCCGGACGCACCGACGGTCCGCAGCGCGGCCTCCGAAGCGGGCAACGGTTTCGAGGACATTTCTGCCCCTGGTGAATCCTCCGGATACGAACTCGTCTTCTCCACTGCTTCGGATTTGGGAGAACGCCGGGGCCAGGTCCGTCCGTCGGGCAACACCGATCTAGTTCCTGCGAACTCAATCAGCCTCTACCGCGCCTAGGGAACCGTTCAGGGTTAGGCGATAACGGCACCCGAGCCTGCGACCCGGATGTTCTGCGTGAGGTGACAACGGCACCAACGCTCCGGACGTTCCGGGTTAGGCGGCTTTAATAATCCCCGCGAGCTCTGCGAGCGGGGATTTTCGTTGCCGCCGTTCCGGAACGCCCGGCGCGGAGACCGGCGCGGCCCCGGCGCGGACACCGAGACGCCCGGAACGGACACCAAGGCAGGCTACGCGTTAACGACCAACCCCAACTCAGCCTTCGACGCCAGCCCGGAATGCCTCGGCAGCACCCGGACGGTGTAGCCGAACGGTCCGGCCTGCTCGATGCGGATGGTGCCCGTGAACAGGTGGCGGCCCGACCCCAGGTCTTCTGTCGGCGCGAGCTCTTGGATGCGGTGCTCGCTGATCCGGTCATTCTCGGTCACCATGCCGTAGGCGGCTTCCACGCTGACGTCCTCCGGCCGAAGGGAGCCGAGGGAGACGTAGGCCTGCACCGTCAGGGTGTCGCCGATCTGCGGGTTTTCGCTGACGCCTACGGAATCCACGTTCTCCACCTGCACGGTGGACCACCCGTCACGCACCCGCGTGATCCACAGGGCGAGTTCCTTCGCAGCGGTGTACCCGTCCGCTGCCATGAACCGTCCGGAAGAACTGGCGGGCCGGTACAGCCGGTTCACGTAGTCCTTGAGCATCCTCGAGGCGGAAACATTCGGCCCCAGGTCCGCCAGGGTGTGCTTGACCATTTCCAGCCACTCGTGCGGCAGCGAATCAGTAGGCGGATCCGAGGGGCCGGCCGCGCCGGCCGCGGCCGGCGGCTCCGTTCCGTAGAACATAGGTCCAACTGAGTTCTCGAGCAGGTCATAAAGCGCGGCTGCCTCAATGTCGTCCCGCTGGTCCGCGGTGTAGACCTCCCGGGTCCGCGTTCCCTTGCTGGGATTGGCGGAGGGGATGGCCCACCCGTTGTTGCCGTCGAACATCTCGTCCCACCATCCGTCGAGGATGGAGAGGTTCAGTCCGCCGTTGATGGCCGACTTCATGCCGGAGGTGCCGGAGGCTTCCAGCGGGCGCAGCGGATTGTTCAGCCACACGTCACACCCGGGGAACAGGGTCTGCGCCATCGCGATGTCGTAGTTGGGCAGGAAAACGATCCGGTGCCGGACCTCAGGGTCGTCGGTGAAGCGCACCAGGTCCTGGATCATTTTCTTGCCCTGTTCATCGGCAGGGTGGGACTTGCCGGCCACTACTACCTGGATGGGGTGGGTGGGGTGCAGCAGCAGTGCCTTGAGGCGGTCCGGGTCCCGCAGCATCAGGGTCAGCCGCTTGTAGGTGGGCACCCGGCGGGCAAAGCCAATGGTCAGCACGTCCGGATCCAGCACGTTCTGCGTCCAGGCCAGCTCCGCGTCAGAGGCACCGCGCCGGCGCCAGGCACGCTTGACGCGGCGCCGGACGTCGTGGACCAGGTTGCTGCGCAGCTTCCGCCGCAGGTCCCACAGATCCTTGTCATCGAGCTCGTAGGCCCTGCCCCAGTCGCGGTCATGCACGGTGGCGACGCCGAACTTTTCGCTGGCGAGGGCAGTGACCTCCGGATCGATCCAGGTGGGGACGTGCACGCCGTTGGTCACGGACGTGATCGGCACTTCGGACACGTCAAAGCCCGGCCACAGGCCGGAGAACATTTCCCGGGAGACTTCACCGTGCAGTTTGGCCACGCCGTTGGCCCGCTGGGCCAGCCGCAGGCCCATGACTGCCATGTTGAATTTGGCCGGATCTCCACCCTCGTAGTTCTCCGCGCCCAGAGCCAGGATCTTGTCGGTGGGGACGGACTGCGCCAGTCCCGCGGTGAAGAAGTGGCGGATCTGTGTTTGCTCGAACCGGTCGATGCCCGCCGGGACCGGGGTGTGCGTGGTGAATACCGTCGACGCGCGGGAGACGGTCAGCGCTTCCTCCCAGGTCATGCCCTGGTCCATCAGTTCGCGGATGCGCTCTACGCCCAGGAAGCCGGCATGGCCTTCGTTGCTGTGGAAGACCTCGGCGGGCGGGGCCCCGGTAAGCCGCTGGTGTACGCGCAGGGCCTTGACACCGCCCATGCCCAGCAGCAGTTCCTGCTGCAGCCGGTGGTCTCCGCCTCCTCCGTACAGGCGGTCCGTGATGCCGCGGGCGGCGTCGTCGTTCCCGATGACGTCCGAGTCCAGCAACAGGAGGGGTACGCGCCCGACGTCGGCGCGCCAGATGTGTGCCGAAAGCTGGCGGTTGTCCGGGAGCGGCAGGGTGATTTTCGCCGGGGTGCCGTCTTCCTCGCGCAGCAGGGTCAACGGCAGGGCATTGGGGTCCAGTACGGGATAGGTTTCCAGCTGCCAGCCGTCGCGGGAGAGTGCCTGCTTGAAATACCCGGCCTTGTAGAGCAGCCCCACCGCAACCAGCGGCACTCCAAGATCGGAGGCGGCCTTCAGATGGTCGCCGGCCAGGATCCCCAGGCCGCCGGAGTACTGGGGGAGTACGGCGCTGATGCCGTATTCGGGGGAGAAGTACGCAATGGATGCCGGGGCGTCCTCACCCAGGCCCTGGTACCAGCGGGGTTCGTTGAGGTATCTGTCCAGGTCGGCGCCTAGATCGGCGATTACGGAGACCAGGTGCTCATCCTGCGCGATGCTCTCGAGCTTGTCCCGGCTCACGGTGCCGAGCAGCTTCACGGGGTCCCCGCCGCTGGATTTCCAGGCAGCAGGGTCGATGCTCTCAAACAACCTGAGCGTCGGCTGGTGCCAGGACCACCGCAGGTTCGAGGCCAGCTTCCCCAAAGGGGCGATGCTGGACGGCAGGACGGTTCGGACGGTAAATCTGCGTATAGCCTTCACCCCGGTCACGCTAGCGCACTAACGCATCGGATAAACCAAAATGACGGACAAATAATCAGGTAAATACCAGGCGGCTTGAAAACGCCGCCTAACCATGGCCGACCTGCGGCGATTCCATAAAAGTACGTTGCCTTAGCATTCTGCCCGAATTCTCGATAACGTCTAGTCTGTGAGCACATCCAGCGCGTTGACACCAGAAGACCTGCCCTCGAAGGATCTCCGGTTTGGCCGGATTCCGATCACCAATGTGGCGCCCGTAGTGGAGTACGGGAGATTCCCCGCCAAAGCAGTGCCCGGAGAGGACCTCGTTATCGGGGCCACCGTGTTCCGCGAGGGACATGACCTGGTAGGGGCCAGTGCCGTCCTCTACGACCCCGAAGGCATCGTCGTAGCCCGCAGCCGGATGCACCCGGTGGGCCTGGGGCTTGACCGCTGGGAGGGCATGCTGCGCCCGGCCGGCACGGGCCATTGGAGCTTTGCCGTGGAGGGGTGGGCGGACGTCTACGCTACCTGGCACCACAACGCCGAGGTGAAGATCGCCGCCGGAGTCGACGTTGAGCTGATGCTCACCGAAGGCCACCAACTGTTCATCGCTGCTGCCGCCGAGCGCAGCGGCGCCGACGCCGAGGTCTTCCGTGCCGCTGCGGCAGCGCTCGCAGACACCGGGCTGCCGGTCGAGGAACGCCTTGCAGCAGCCGGAACGGAAGCTGTCACCGCTATCCTCGACCGCGATCCGATCCGCGACCTGGTCACCAGCTCGGACCGCTTCCCCCTCTTGGTGGAGCGGGAGCTTGCCGGCCGCGGCGCCTGGTACGAATTCTTCCCCCGATCCGAAGGCGCGCGGTGGGATCCGGCCACCCGCGAGTGGACGTCGGGGACGTTCCGCACTGCTGCGCGCAGCCTGCAGCGCGTTGCGGACATGCAGTTCGACGTCATTTACCTGCCTCCCATCCATCCGATCGGCACCACGCACCGCAAGGGGCCGAACAACACCCTGGTTGCCGGCCCGCAGGATCCCGGCTCGCCCTGGGCCATCGGCGCACCCGAGGGCGGCCATGATGCCATCCACCCCGATCTGGGAACTTTCGAGGACTTCGACGCCTTCGTGGACAGCGCCCGGGAACTGGGTCTGGAAGTAGCCATTGACCTCGCACTGCAGGCCTCCCCGGACCACCCCTGGGTGACCAGCCATCCGGAATGGTTCACGACCCGCGTGGACGGTTCGATTGCCTACGCCGAGAACCCCCCGAAGAAGTACCAGGACATCTATCCCCTGAACTTCGACAATGACTACGAGGGCCTCTCGCAGGAGATTCTGCGCATCGTGCGGCTGTGGATCAGCCACGGGGTGCAGATCTTCCGGGTGGACAACCCCCACACCAAGCCGCTGCGGTTCTGGGAATGGCTGATCGGCACGGTGAACGCAGAGTACCCGGGCGTGGTCTTCCTGGCCGAAGCATTCACCCGCCCGCCCATGATGCATGCACTGGCCAAGGCCGGGTTCCAGCAGTCCTACAGCTACTTCACCTGGCGGAACACCCGCGAGGAGATCGAGGAGTACTTCACCGAGGTGTCCCGGGAGTCTTCGGCCTTCTTCCGGCCCAACTTCTTCGTGAACACTCCGGACATCCTCACCGAATTCCTGCAGTTCGGCGGCCCCGGAGCCTTCAAGATCCGCGCCGTCCTGGCTGCCACCGGCAGCCCGCTGTGGGGCGTCTACGCCGGCTACGAGCTGTTTGAGCACGTCGCCCGGCCCGGTGCCGAGGAATACATCGACAACGAAAAGTTCGAGTACAAGCAGCGGGACTTCGCCGCAGCGGAAGCTGAAGGCCGCAGCCTCGCCCCGTACATCACCCGGCTGAACGAAATCCGCCGCACCCATCCAGCTTTGGGGGACCTCGAGAACCTCACGGTGCACTCCAGCACCGACGACTGCACCGTGGTCTACTCCAAATACAAAGAGACCCGTCCCGGCGATCCGTCCAGCCGGGACACACTCATTATTGTGGTTAACGTGGACCCCCACAGCGCCCGCGAATCCACTGTCACGCTCGACCTCGATGCGCTTCACCTCGCCCCGCAGGATTTGAACGAAGACGGCACCTTCTGGGTGGATGACCTGATCAGCGGCCAGAGCTGGCGCTGGGGAGCCCACAATTACGTCCGCCTGGACGCCCACTTTGAACCCGCGCACATCCTGTCAGTTCGGAGGAACTCCTAGTGCCCAACCCGTTTCAACTGCACGCACCCGGCTTGACCAATGATCCTCATTGGTACCGCAAGGCCGTTTTCTATGAGGTACTCGTCCGCGGCTTCGCGGACGCCAACGGGGACGGATCAGGTGACTTCAGCGGCCTGATCGAAAAGCTGGACTACCTGCAGTGGCTGGGCATCGATTGCCTGTGGCTGCCGCCGTTCTTCAAGTCGCCGCTGCGCGACGGCGGCTATGACATCTCCGACTATTACGATGTCCTCGACGAATTCGGCACCATCAGCGACTTCAAGCGCCTGGTTGCAGAAGCACACGCCCGCGGCCTGCGCGTCATCATCGACCTGCCGCTGAACCACACCTCGGACAAGCACCCGTGGTTCGAGGAGTCCCGCAGCGACCCGGACGGCCCTTACGGGGACTTCTACGTCTGGTCCGACACGGACCAGAAGTACGAAGACGCCCGCATCATCTTCGTGGACACCGAGGAATCGAACTGGTCCTTCGACCCGGTCCGCCGGCAGTTCTTCTGGCACCGGTTCTTCAGCCACCAGCCGGACCTGAACTTCGAGAACCCCAAGGTGGTCGAGGCGATCTTCGACGTCGTCCGCTTCTGGCTGGACCAGGGCATCGACGGATTCCGGGCCGACGCGATCCCGTACCTCTTTGAAGAGGACGGCACGAACTGTGAAAACCTCCCGGCCACGCACCGGTTCCTCAAGGACCTGCGCACCATGGTCGACGAGAACTACCCGGGCCGCGTCATCATCGCCGAGGCTAACCAGATGCCGCACGAAGTGGTGGAGTACTTCGGTGACGAAACCGGCGACGAGTGCCACATGTGCTTCCACTTCCCGATCATGCCGCGCCTGTTCTATGCGCTGCGGGACCAGAAGGCCGCTCCGATCATCCAGACAATGGAAGAGACCCCGGAGATTCCGGCCGGCGCACAGTGGGGAACCTTCCTGCGCAACCATGACGAGCTGACGCTGGAAATGGTCACCAATGAAGAGCGCCAGGCGATGCTCGGCTGGTACGCCCCGGATTCCCGCATGCGGGCCAACATCGGCATCCGACGCCGGCTGGCTCCGCTGCTGGACAATTCGCGGTCGGAAATCGAGTTGATCCACGCGATGCTGCTGGCCCTGCCGGGCAGCCCGTTCCTGTACTACGGCGATGAGCTGGGCATGGGGGACAACATCTGGCTGGAAGACCGCGATTCCTCCCGCACACCCATGCAGTGGAACCCGGACCGCAATGCCGGATTCTCCACCGCCGATCCCGGCAAGCTGTACCTGCCGGTGGTGCAGTCGCTGGTTTACCACTACAACCACGTCAATGTGGAAGCGCAGCTGGCCAGTTCGAGTTCGCTGCTGCACTGGATCCGGCAGATGATCATGGTCCGCCGCGCCCACCCGGCCTTCGGCCTGGGTTCCTACCGCAACGTGCCGACCGATGCCGAAGCAGCCCTGGCCTTTGTGCGCGAACTGCCGGACAACAACCCGGAGGGCGAGGTGGGCGAGACAGTGCTGTGTATCTTCAACCTTTCCCAGCACCCCATCTCCGCGTCCATGAAGCTGCCGGAGTTCGCCAACCGCGGACTGCGGGATGCTTTCGGCGGCACGCTCTTCCCCACCATCGGAGAAGACGGTGCCCTGACGCTGACCCTGGGCAGCCACGACTTCTACTGGCTGCGCCTGCGGTCGGTGAAGTCGGACACGTCGTCGCCCCAGACCGAAGCCATTCCCATGATTCCGATCTCGGAGGCGGCACGGAGATGAGCCCGTTGACGCCGTCCCTGCCCGAAATGCTGACGTCCTGGCTCCCCGGGCAACGCTGGTTCCCTGCAAAGGGCCGCGAAGTCCTGCTGGAAAGGGTCGGCGGGATCCGGCTCGAGGATCCAGCCGGCGAGGTCGGACTTGAAGTCCACCTCATCGCCGTCGTCTCCGGGGACCGCCGGGACGTCATCAGCGTGCCGGTAAGCTACCGGACGGCGCCGGCCCCCGAGCTGGAAGCCGCACTGCTGGGCCGGGCGCACCAGGAAGACCTGGGGGAGCGGTGGCTGTACGACGCGACGGCCGACCCGGTCTTCGTCACCGCCTGGCTGGAACTGATGCGTTCCCAGGCTTCGTCCCTGGACGGGCACACGCACGGCTTTGCCCTGGACGGCTTCGCCGACTGGGAGCCGTTCCGGGCGCCGCTGCCCACCAAGGTCCTGACGGGTGAACAGTCCAACACCTCCGTGATTGTGCAGGCCCCTGAAGCACCGTTGATCGTGAAGTTCTACCGCGTGGTGGCCGCCGGCGAGAGTCCGGACGTCGAAGTCAGTGCACGGCTGACCGAAGTCGGCTCGGTGGACGTTCCGGCGACCTACGGCTGGGTGACCGGTTCCTGGACGGACCCGGCGGACGAGTCCGGCGAGAAACTGCTGACCGGGCACCTGTCCGTGCTGCGGGAATTCTTCCCCGGCAGCGAAGACGCCTGGCGGACCGCATCCTCGGCTGCCCTTGCCGGCCGGGATTTCACCGCGGAGGCCGAGGAACTGGGCGCCGCCACCGGCCGCATCCACCAGCAGCTGGCGGCAGCATTCGGCAGCAGGCCTCCCAGCGCCATAGAACGCACAGAGTTCCTTGAGTCCCTCAGCTCGAGGATCCGTTGGGCGTGGGCGGAAGCACGGGACGTCGTCGGGCCGTTCGATGATGCCGTGGAGTACCTGCTGGAACAGGTTCGCAACCTCCGGACACTGCCCAACCTGCAGCGCATCCACGCCGACTACCACCTCGGCCAGGTCCTGCGGGTTCCGGATCGAGGCTGGATCGTCCTTGACTTCGAGGGCGAGCCGCTGCGGCCCGCTGCCGAACGCAGTGTCCCCGATGCGCCGCTGCGCGACGTCGTCGGCATGCTGCGCTCGATCGACTACGCCGCCGGCGTCGCGCTGATTGATGGTGCGGACGGCGCAGAAGAGCCTGAAGAGGCCGTCCAGCGGCGAAGCGAATCGGCCCGCCGGTGGGCAGCTGCCGCGGCCGATGCTTTCCTGCGGGGGTATGAGAAGGAAACCGGCACCACCATCAACCGCAGTGACCCGCTGTTCCTGGCCCTGTGGCTGGACAAGGCGCTGTACGAAGTTGTCTACGAGATGAGAAACCGTCCGCGCTGGATCAGCGTGCCCGCTGCCGCCGCCCGGTCCATTCTCATGAAGGCCGACGACGCAGCACGCCAAGACGGCAGCAAGGAAGAGAGCACAGTGAATAAGCCACGCAAGTCGCGGTCCACATCCGCCACCGCAGAGCCCCAGGTGCCCGACGTGCCCGTCTCCACCGATCCGATCCCCGTTGCCGAGGACGTGCTGCAGGCCGTTTCCGAAGGCCGCTACTACCAGCCGCATGCAGTCCTGGGTGCGCACCCGGACGACTCGGGAACCGTGGTCACCATTCGAACCCTGCGCCCGCTGGCGCGCGAAGTCGTGGTCGTGACCCCTGACAGCCGTGTGCCGCTGCAGCACGAGTACAACGGCATCTGGGTAGGAACCCTTCCGGCTTCGACACCGGGCACCGTTCCGGATTACCGGGTGGAGGTGACGTACGACGGCGATGAGCCCCAGCTGTTCGACGATCCGTACCGGTTCCTCCCGACCTTGGGCGACATTGACCTGCACCTGATTGGTGAAGGCCGGCACGAAAACCTGTGGACAGTCCTCGGCGCGAACCTGCACCACTACGATTCCGTGCTGGGCGACATTTCCGGCGTCAGCTTCGCAGTCTGGGCCCCCAATGCACGCTCGGTGCGGGTCAAGGGCGATTTCAACGGCTGGGACGGCACCATCAACGCGATGCGATCCCTCGGCAGCTCCGGCGTCTGGGAAATCTTCCTGCCCGGCGTCGAACCGGGTGCCCGCTACAAGTATGAAATCCTCGGCAGCGACGGCGTCTGGCGGGAAAAGGCCGATCCCATGGCCAAGGGCACCGAGGTGCCGCCGCTGACCGGGTCACGCGTCGTCGAGTCCACCTATGAGTTCGGCGATGCCGAGTGGATGGAGACCCGGGCCTCCCGGGATCCGCACAATTCGCCCATGAGCGTGTACGAGGTGCACCTGGGTTCCTGGCGCCTGGGACTGAACTACCGGGAAATGGCCGACCAGCTGGCCGAATACGTCCAGTGGCAGGGCTTCACCCATGTGGAACTGATGCCCGTAGCCGAGCACCCCTTCGGCGGCTCCTGGGGTTACCAGGTGACCTCCTACTTTGCCCCCACCGCTCGGTTCGGGCATCCGGACGAATTCCGCTACCTCGTGGACCGGCTGCACCAGGCCGGCATCGGCGTCATTCTGGACTGGGTTCCGGCCCATTTCCCCAAGGACCCCTGGGCACTGGCAAAGTTCGACGGCCAGACGCTCTACGAGCACGGCGACCCGTTCCGCGGCGAGCAGCTGGACTGGGGAACCCTTGTCTTCGACTTCGGCCGCCGGGAAGTACGCAACTTCCTTGTCGCGAATGCGATCTACTGGCTCGAAGAGTTCCACGTGGACGGACTCCGGGTGGATGCCGTGGCATCCATGCTGTACCTGGACTACTCACGGCCGGAAGGCCAGTGGACCCCCAACGTTCACGGCGGCCGGGAGAACCTGGAAGCGATCTCCTTCCTCCAGGAAGTCAACGCGACCGCCTATAAGCGGGTGCCCGGCATTGTGATGATCGCCGAAGAATCCACTGCCTTCCCCGGTGTCACCCGTCCTACCAGCACCGGCGGGCTTGGCTTCGGGCTCAAATGGAACATGGGCTGGATGCATGACACCCTCCAGTACATGTCAGAGGACCCGATCAACCGGGTCTACCACCATGCCCAGCTGACCTTCTCCTTGGTCTACGCGTACACGGAGAACTTCCTGCTGCCCATCAGCCATGACGAAGTGGTGCACGGCAAGGGCTCCCTGCTGCGCAAGATGCCCGGTGACCGGTGGCAGCAGCTGGCCAATCTGCGCGCCTACCTGGCGTTCCAGTGGGCGCACCCCGGTAAGCAGCTGATCTTCATGGGCACCGAATTCGGCCAGGAAGCGGAATGGTCGGAGCAGTACGGGTTGGATTGGTACCTGACCGACACCCCGCAGCATAAGGGTGTCCAGCTGATGGTCCGGCAGCTCAACGAGATCTACCGCAACACGCCTGCACTGTCCGCCCGGGACAACGAGCCCGCAGGCTTCCAGTGGATCAACGAGAACGACGGCGCCCGCAATGTCCTTTCGTTCATCCGCTGGGACCACCAGGGAAATCCGGTGGTCTGCGTGGCCAACTTCGCCGGCGCCCCGCACCAGGACTTCCGGCTGGGAATGCCGTGGGCCGGGGAATGGGTGGAGGCGCTGAATACCGACGCCGCTGAGTTCGGCGGTTCCGGGGTAGGAAATATGGGCGTAGTGCACGCCGTTGAAGGTGCCTGCAACGGCCAGCCGGCATCCGCCACGCTGACCGTTCCTCCGCTTGGCGTGCTGTACCTGGTTCCCAAGCCGTAAGCATCTCCCGCAGGCCCGGCCTCCTAGAAAGAGACCGGGCCTGCACGGGTGCATAGCCGCCTCAAAACCGTGCTAGAGTTAATACCCGCGCTGATCGAGGGAAACGAGATCCTGGACATTGAACCAGGAGACCGGATCCCACGGGTTTCAACCTTCAGCCGTGGGTCCGGGAACTAGCTTCCCGCCGGTTCGCCGGACGGACCAACAGCCGAATTGACACCCACCGGGCAGTGTGGCTAAGATAGAAAAGTTGCTCCGGAGCGACGCAGAGCTTAGATCCCCTTGAGGATCGCCTGCTGGTGCCGGAAGCAGTCTGTTGTTTGAGAACTCAATAGTGTGCCAAGTTTATTGATACCAATTTATTTTGATTGGTTGAACAGGCCGTTTCCGCCCACCCCGTGGGTATGGGACGGTTTTTTTAGCCGGTTTCGAATTTAG
>NZ_JAJFZY010000008.1:0-214107 GCF_020731025.1 Arthrobacter sp. zg-Y895 | reverse complement strand
TCCGGCCATCCTGGGGCACATGCTGTGGAACGGCGGCCCCGCGTTGTTTTTCGGGGACTTCTTCCTGTTCTACTTCCTGCTCCAGGTTCCGTTCTTCGGCGCGGCGGTCACCGGGGTGTGGCTGCTGCGCCGCGCGGAGCAGCGCCTGACCCTGCAACGGCTTTCCGAATACGCCATGGCGGGCTGGTTCACCCCCGCAGAAGTGCGGATGCTGGCCACCGGCGCCGGCCGCCGCCAGGCCATGGGCTGGGCACGGGCCACCGGGGCGGCACCGCACATGAAGGAGTTCATCCGGCGTGCCACCCGCCTGGCATTGACCCGGCAGCAGATAGCCTCCGGCCGGGATGTCAGCGCCAACATGGAGTATGAGCGGACCCTGCTGGGTGAACTCACCGGCATCCGGACCACCATGCTGGCCGGGCAGGCCCTCCAGGCCAGGTGAAACCCTGCAGCCCAGGTAAAACCCTCCAGCCCGGGTGAAACCCGCAGCCGAAGTGAAACGGCTGGAAACGCAGAAAAGACCGGCCCCGCGGGGCCGGTCTTTTCTGGATGCTTGGATCCTGGCTAAGCCAGCAGGGAGGGCTTCAGTTCCTGCAGCCGTCCGAGCAGGCCGTTGATGAAGGCCGGTGATTCGTCCGTGGAGAGTGCTTTCGCCAATTCCACGGCTTCGCTGATGGCCACCTTGTCGGGAACGTCGTCGTTGTAGAGAAGTTCCCAAGTGCCCAGGCGGAGGATGATGCGGTCCACCGAGGGCATGCGATCAAGCGTCCAGCCCTGCGAATACGTGCTCAGGAACTCATCGATCTGCTCCTGCATCGCAACCACGCCTTCCACCAGGTCCATGGTGTAGGGGTTGATGGTCTGGTCGGTCTTTTCGCGGCGGGCCCGAATGGCATCGAAGGCAGAAACCGAACGCTGTTCGGCTTCGAAAAGGACCTCCAGTGCCCGGGTCCGTGCTTTACTGCGTGCACTCACTCGTTAACGCGTCCCAGGTAGTCGCCGGTGCGGGTGTCGACCTTGACCTTGGTGCCCTGCTCCAGGAACAGCGGCACCTGGATCTCGTAGCCGGTCTCGATCGTGGCGGGCTTGGTGCCGCCGGTGGACCGGTCGCCCTGCAGGCCCGGCTCGGTGTACGTGATCTCCATGGTGACCGACGGCGGGAGTTCGATGTACAGCGGCGAACCCTCGTGGATCGCGATGGTGACCATCATGGACTCCATCATGAAGTTCGCGTTGTCACCGACGATCTTGCCGGGGACCGTGAGCTGGTCAAAGTCGGAGGTGTCCATGAAGACGTAGTCTTCGCCGTCCTGGTACAGGTACTGGTAATCGCGGCGGTCCACCGTGGCGGTCTCGACCTTGATGCCGGCGTTGAACGTCTTGTCCACTACCTTGCCCGAAGTCACGTTGCGCATCTTGGTACGGACGAACGCACCACCCTTGCCCGGCTTCACGTGCTGGAACTCGATGATGCTCCAGAGGTTGCCTTCAAGCTTCAGCACGGTGCCGTTCTTGATGTCGTTGGTCGTCGCCACAGTTTCTCTTCCGTTGTTCGTCAGTCGTTAGTCAAAGTACGTTCGTTAGTCAAAGTACGTTTTATTCAAGTCCGTCGACTATTCTACCCGCTCGCGCAGAACCTACAGGCTGAGGCGGATTCCGCCCTGCGGCTCGGAGGCGATCTCCTGGTAGGCCGCGAACAGCAGCGAGGTATCCGGCACCTCCAGCATGGACGGTTTCGCCAGTCCGTCCAGCACCACGAAGCGCAACAGGTCCCCGCGGGACTTCTTGTCCCGGCGCATGCCGTCCAGCAGGGCGGACCAACGGTCCTTGCGGTAGGTCACGGGCAGCCCCAGCGAGGAGAGGATCTCCTTGTGCCGGTCCGCAGTCGCGTCATCCAACCGGCCCACCGTCCGTCCCAGTTCCGCGGCGAAGACCAGGCCAACGGACACTGCCGCGCCGTGCCGCCACTGGTAGCGTTCCGCCAGCTCGATGGAATGGCCCAGGGTGTGCCCGTAGTTCAGGAATTCCCGCCGGCCGGATTCGCGCAGGTCCGAGGAAACAATTTCCGCCTTGACCCCGATGGAGCGTTCCACCAGTTCGCGCACGACGTCGGAAGCGCCGTCGGCCACTGCCTCCGGGTTCGCTTCGACCAGGTCCAGGATGGCAGGGTCGGCGATGAACCCGCATTTGATGACCTCGGCCATGCCGCTGAGCAGCTCGTTCCTGGGCAGGGTGGCCAGGGCGTCCAGGTCCGCCAGGACCCCGGCGGGCGGATGGAAGGCGCCCACGAGGTTCTTGCCTTCGGCGGTGTTGATGGCGGTCTTGCCGCCCACGGCCGCGTCCACCATGCCCAGCAGGGACGTGGGGATGTGCACCACTTTAATGCCGCGCAGCCACGTGGCGGCCACGAAGCCGGCCACGTCGGTGACCGCTCCGCCACCGACGGCGACAATGGCATCGGACCGGGTGAAATCGTTCTGGCCCAGGACCTGCCAGCAGAAGGACGCCACCTGGATGTGCTTGCCCTCTTCGGCGTCCGGGATCTCCGCGGTGACGGCGGTCAGGCCCGTGGCGGCGAGTTCGTCGCGTACGGTATCGCCGGTGGTGCGCAGGGCGCGCGGGTGGATCACCAGGACGCGGCGCACGCGCTCACCCAGCATGTCCGGCAGCCGGCCAAGCAGGCCGTTGCCTACGACGACGTCGTAGTTCTCTGCGGGGTTGGTGCCGGTCACCGGGATGATCGTGGGGTCGGAGGGCATCTAGTCTTCTCCTTTGATGAGGACGGAAGTCAGCCGGTCAATAATGGCCGGAACGGTAAGTCCCCTGGTGTCAATGGTGATGTCGGCCAGGGATTCGTATATGGGACGGCGGATGTCCGCCAGTTCCTGCCAGCGCCGGACCGGGTCCGGTGCGAGCAGGGGACGGTGGCCTGCACGGGTGATCCGTGGAAGCACGGTGGCAAGGTCCGTATCCAGAAACACTACAGTGGCGCGGCCGAGCAGTTGCTGGGTCCCCGAGTCCAGCACGGCGCCTCCGCCCAGGGAAATCACGGTGGGCACGCGGGCTTCAAGGGCAGCGGCAACGGTCCGCGCTTCGACCTCGCGGAAATAGTGCTCACCGTACGCGCTGAAAATGCCGGCAATGGGACCGTACCGTGCCACGACGGCCTCGTCCGTGTCCAGGAAGGGCATTCCCTGGCGGGCAGCGAACCCGCGTCCGACGACCGACTTCCCGGCCGCCATAAAGCCCATCAGGACCAGGTGCCGGTCGAGCCCGCTGGACCTGTCGCTCCTAGGGGACATCGGTACCGGCGGATTCCAGCGGCTGCGGAATGGCGGCCAGGTAGGCGTGCAGGTTCCGTGCAGTTTCGGGCACGGAATCGCCGCCGAACTTCTCGATCACGGCTTCGGCCAGGACCAGCGCCACCATGGCTTCGGCAACCACGCCGGCAGCGGGGACCGCGCAGACATCCGACCGCTGGTGGTGGGCCCGGGCCGGTTCGGAAGTACTCACGTCAACGGTGCGCAGCGCCCGCGGCACGGTGGCAATGGGTTTCATTGCGGCACGTACCCGCAGCAGTTCGCCGATGCTCATGCCCCCTTCGATGCCTCCGGCGCGGTTGCTTGATCGGACCACGCGGCCCTCGGCGTCCTGCAGGATTTCGTCGTGGGCAGCGGAGCCGCGGCGGGTGGCAGTGAGGAAACCGTCCCCTACTTCCACGCCCTTGATGGCCTGGATGCCCATCAGGGCGCCGGCGATGCGGGCGTCCAGCCGGCGGTCCCAATGAACGTAGCTGCCCAGTCCCGGCGGCAGGCCGTAGGCCAGCACCTCCACCACTCCCCCGAGCGTCTCGCCCTCCTTGTGCGCGGCATCGACTTCGGCCACCATGGCCGCCGAGACGCCTGCATCGAAGCAGCGCATCGGGTCGGCGTCGAGCGCGTCGACGTCGGCCGGGAGCGGCAAGGCCGAGTCGCCCGGCGCCATCACACCGGCGATGCCCACGGTGTGGCTGACCAGTTCAATGCCCAGCTGCTTCAGGAAGGCAGAGGCGACGGCGCCAAGCGCCACGCGGGTGGCGGTTTCCCTTGCGCTGGCGCGTTCAAGGACGGGACGGGCTTCGTCGAAACCGTACTTCTGCATACCGGTGAAATCAGCATGCCCAGGACGGGGACGGGTGAGGGGCGCATTGCGTGCAGAGTTGGCCAGGACCGCCGGATCCACCGGATCGGCAGCCATCACCTGTTCCCACTTGGGCCATTCGGTGTTGCCGAT
The DNA here is from genome assembly GCF_020731025.1 of Arthrobacter sp. zg-Y895. Lineage (NCBI taxonomy): Bacteria > Bacillati > Actinomycetota > Actinomycetes > Micrococcales > Micrococcaceae > Arthrobacter > Arthrobacter sp. zg-Y895. The sequence goes on along the minus strand of NZ_JAJFZY010000008.1, from coordinate 209,835 downwards.
CTCGATGGCGACCGGGCCGCCCTGGGTCTTGCCGTGGCGGACGCCGCCCAGGATGCGCACGGCATCCTGTTCAAATTTCATTCGGGCGCCGCGGCCGTAACCGAGGCGGCGACGGGCAAGAGCAGCGGAGATGAGGGTGCTGTCCACCTCCACTCCGGCAGGGACACCTTCAACAATTCCAACCAAAGCAGGGCCATGGGACTCACCGGCGGTCAACCAACGCAACATGCTTTCAATACTGCCATGCCCGGCGTGGGCGTTCAGCGCCGCGGGATTCGCACAGCGTCACACATGGCGTTTATGACGCCGGGTTCGTCGAAGAACGCGTCCCCGGTAAACAGTTTTACCTGCTCCACGGCCTGGTAAAGCAGCATCTCGATGCCCGGCACCACCGTTCCGCCGAACCCGGACCAGACGGACGCGATCCGGCTTGGCCATGGGTCGTACGCGGCATCCAGGAGGATGGCGTCCTGCCGGACTTCGGAGATTGCGTCCGCGAGGCCGTCTGCACCGTGCGGCGGCAGCGTGCAGATTACGACGTCGGCCGCCTCGCAGGCTGTGGCTGCCTCCTCCCACGGCCGCGGGTGCACGGCAACGCCGGTTGCGTGGCCTGCCTCCAGCACCCCTGCCTGCCCGGGGGCAGGTACCGGGAAGCGTCGGGCGCAGACCACCGTTTCGGACGGGTCCAGCCGCGCCAGTGCCGCAACAGCGGCGCACGCGGTTCCGCCCGCGCCAAGCACCACGGCCCGCGCTCCGGAACCGACTCCGGCGTACCGCAGGGCGCCGACAATGCCGGCCACATCGGTGTTGTGGCCGGTCAGGACCGTGCGGGAGCCTGTCCGGGAGAAGGTCACGGTGTTCAGCACTCCGAGCGCCTTCACCAGCGGCCCGACCTCGTCCATCTCCTCCGCCATGACGGCCTTCAGCGGCATAGTGACGGACAGACCGGTCCAGCCCTCCTGCCCGCGGAGGGAGGCCGCGAATCCCGCGGCCTCCTCAACACGGAGGTCTATCGCCTCGTAGCTGCAGTCGAACCCCAGATGGTTGTACGCGGCCTGGTGCAGCCGGGGTGACTGGGAATGGCTGATCGGATGCCCCAGCACGGCTGCGCGCCGCGGGGCGCTATCCACCGCTAACCACACCGCCCGGCTTTTTGGGTACTGCACCAGTTCTGGTATTCCTCGACGTACTTGGCGTGCTCGGCGAGGGTGGAGGAGAACTTGGTTTCGCCGCTGTCCAGGTTGACGGTGACCCAGTAGTAGTACGGGACGTCATCAGGGTTGGCCGCTGCCTCAATGGCCTCCCGGCTCGGGGAACCGATGGGACCGACGGGCAGGCCGGGGTTGGCGTAGGTGTTGTACGGGTTGGATTTGTCCGCCTTTTCCTCCGCGGTGAGTTCATAGCTCTTGCGGTTCAGGCCGTACGTCACCGTGGCATCGGACTGGATCAGCCCGTTGGTTTCCTTGTTGTCCGGGCCCAACCGGTTCTCGATGGAGCCGGCGACGGCACCGTAGTCAGCCTCCCCGGCCTCGGCCTGGATGATGCTGGCCTTGGTCAGGATCCGGTACTGCTCGGCGGGATCGGTAATACCGGCCGCTTCGAGTTCAGCGAACGTGTTATCCACCATCTCGGTGATGATCTCGGTGGCGTCCTTTTCGACGTCGAACCGGTATTCGCCCGGATGCAGGTAGCCTTCAAGGCTTACTGCTTCCTCCGGCAGGCCGAACTGCTGCGGGTCCGCGGCCAAGGCCTGGAACTCAGAAAGCGGGATCCGGGTGGAGGTATTCAGGACTTCGAAGACCTCGCCCTGGCGCAGGTCGCGTGCCACTGCCGCGTAATGCACCTGGCTGCCGCCGTCCCCGAGCAGGGCATCCACGGCAGCGGAGGAGGACATCTGGTATTTCATTTCGTACGTCCCGGGCTGGATTTCCCGTCCGTCCGACTGGGCGGTGAAGGCGTTGACGAATTCCTTGGACGTGGCGACGATGTCTTCGGCTTCGAGCTTTCCGCCGATCAGCAGCGGGCCGTCACCTTCTGCCACGGTGAACGCCACGGTGCCGTTGCCTGCACCCTCGTAGTCCTGGATCTCGTTCATGCCCAGCAGGTCCCGCAGGAACATGATGAGGCCGAAAACCACGCCTGCGAACACGGCCAGCACGGTGACCATGATGATGGTGCGGCGACGGCGGCGGCGCTGCTTTTCACGGCTCGGCCGCTGGCTCCTGCGGCTGGGAAGGTCCGAGGGCTCCTCAAAGAACACGCCCACGGGGAGTTCATGACTGCCGCCCTGTCGGGGCCTGCGGTCAGGCTCCGCCATGGCCGGGTACTCGGGATATCTGTGGCTCACGGCGTATTACCGCTTTCGCGCTCGATGTCCTGCGAAATTTCGAACTCCTCGGTCGGGGCCGGCACCCCGCCGCTTTCGCGGCGCGGCCGGCGCAGTGTAACCAGCTCCCCTACGTCCCGGTTCAGGGATCGTTGTGTGTCAATAGACTGCTGCAGAATCGCTACAGCAGCCGCTTGATCAACCACTGTACGGTGATTCCGGCTGTTCATTCCAGCTTCGCGCAGGGAACGGTGCGCGGAGACCGTAGTCAGGCGTTCGTCCACCAACCGCACCTGCTGTTCCTGGCCGGCGTCGGCCAGGGCCCGGACCAGCGCCTGCGCGTAGTCCCGGGCCATCTGGGTGGAGGCGGTTTCGCCGCCGCCCAGGCTGCGGGGCAGGCCGACAAACACTTCGACGGCACCCCGCTCCGCAGCTTCCCGGACCACCACGCGGATGTCGCTGTTCTTCTTCGCGTCCCGCTTCAGCGTCCTGACCGGCATGGCCAGGACGCCGTCGGGGTCGCTGGCGGCGAGGCCGACCCGAACCAGGCCGACGTCGACACCCAGCTTCACCCCGTGCAGACCACTCAAGTCAGCTCCGCCCGGCCACGGCTTCGCGGATCGCCGTGAGGGCAGCTCCGATCCTGCCGGCATCGGAGCCGCCGCCCTGGGCGACGTCGTCCTTGCCGCCGCCGCCGCCGCCAAGCACGCCGGCGGCAACCTTGACGAGGGCACCGGCCTTGACGCCGGCGCCGCGGGCGCCTTCGTTGGTGGCGACAATCACTACGGGACGGTTGTTGGAGACACCGGCGACAGCCACCGCTGCGGGTTCGCTGCCCAGGCGGGAACGCAGGTCAAGGGCCAAGGTGCGCAGGTCATCCGCTCCCCCGACCTCGCCGGCATTGTGGGCCAGGAGCCGGACGCCGTCTACATCCACTGCGGTGCCTACGAGGGCGGCGGCGGAAGCGGCCAGCTGCTCGCGGCGCAGCTTTTCGAGTTCCTTCTCGGTGGACTTCAGCTTGGCCAGGGTGGCAGCGAGGCGGTCCGGCAGCTGCACCGAAGGGACCTTGAGCATCTCGGACAGCTCATTCACCAGTGCGCGCTCGGCGGCGAGGTGGCGGAAGGCGTCCATGCCCACGAAGGCTTCGACCCGGCGGTTGCCGGATCCGACGGACTGCTCGCCCAGCAGGGTCAGGCTGCCGATGCGGGAAGTCGAGGCCACGTGGGTGCCGCCGCAGAGTTCGCGGGACCAGTCGCCGTTCATTTCCACGACCCGCACGGTGTCACCGTAGGCTTCGCCGAACAGTGCGGTGGCGCCCAGTGCCTTGGCGTCCGCCAGGGACATGACCTTGGTCTCCACCTGGTAGTTGCTGCGGATCGCGAGGTTGGAGACCTCTTCGATTTCGGACTTCGCGGCGTCGGAGAGACCTTCGCCCCAGGAGAAGTCGAAGCGCAGGTAGCCGGCCTTGTTGAAGGAGCCGCGCTGCAGCGCTTCCGGGCCGAGGATCTGGTGCAGGGCCGCGTGCACGATGTGCGTGCCGGAGTGCGCCTGCTCTGCCTCGTGGCGGCGCTGGGCGTCGACGGCGGCCAGCACGTTGGCGCCGGCAGCGATCTCGCCTTCGCGGACAATCGCCTTGTGCACGCTCAGCCCCTTGACCGGGCGCTGGACGTCCTGCACCTCGAGGACGAAGCCGTCACCGGTGATGAGGCCGGTATCGGCGGCCTGCCCGCCCGCTTCGGCATAGAACGGCGTCGAGTCCAGCACCAGGGAGATTTCGGAACCCTGCCCGGCGTATTCCACCCGGGAGTTCCCCGAAATGATGCCGCGGACCTTCGATTCGGTCTTCAGCTCGTCATAGCCGGTGAATACTGTGGAGCCGGCGGCCAGCAGTTCGTTGAACACCGACATATCGGCGTGCCCGTGCTTCTTCCCGCGGGCATCTGCCTGGGCGCGCTTGCGCTGCTCGGACATCAGCGAGCGGAATCCGGCCTCGTCGACCTTCAGGCCCGCTTCCTCGGCCATTTCCAGCGTGAGGTCGATGGGGAAACCGTAGGTGTCGTGCAGGGCAAACGCTTCTTCGCCGCTCAACGGAGCTCCGGCGGCCTTGGAAACCTTGACGGCCTCTTCCAGGCGCTCGGTGCCGGAGGCGATGGTGCGCAGGAACGCCTTCTCCTCGGCATAGGCGATCCGGCTGATCCGGGCGAAGTCGGCTTCAACCTCGGGGTACGTGCCCTTCATGGCGTCGCGGGAGACGGGCAGCAGTTCGGGCAGCACGGCGGTGTCCACGCCCAGCAGGCGCATGGCGCGCACGGCCCGGCGGATGAGGCGGCGCAGCACGTAGCCGCGGCCTTCGTTGGACGGGCTCACGCCGTCGGAAATCAACATCAGGGCGGAGCGGATGTGGTCGGCCACCACGCGCATCCGGACGTCGTCCGTGTGGTGCGGGTCCGAGGGGTCTTCGGAGCTGGTGTAGGTCTTGCCGGAGAGCTCGGCGGCCTTGTCCAGCACCGGACGGACCTGGTCCGTCTCGTACATGTTCTCCACGCCCTGCAGGATCATCGCCAGGCGCTCCAGGCCGAGACCCGTGTCGATGTTCTTCTGCGGCAGTTCGCCGGCCACGTCGAAGTCCGTCTTGGAGCGCACGGCGGAGAGCTGGTACTGCATAAAGACCAGGTTCCAGATCTCGATGTAGCGCGTCTCGTCTACTGCCGGGCCGCCCTCCTGGCCGTAGGCCGGACCGCGGTCGTAGTAGATCTCGGAGCAGGGGCCGCCCGGGCCTGCCTGTCCGGTGTTCCAGTAGTTGTCTGCCTTGCCGGTCCCGATGATGCGGTCATTCGGGATGCCGATCTTGTCCCGCCAGATGGCGCGCGCTTCGTCGTCGCGCTCGTCGCCGTCTTCGTAAACGGTGACCCAGAGCCGCTGCGGGTCCAGCCCGTAACCGCCCTTCTCGACGTCGGAGGTCAGCAGTTCCCAGGCGTAGGTGATCGCTTCTTCCTTGAAGTAGTCACCGAAGGAGAAGTTGCCTGCCATCTGGAAGAAGGTGCCGTGGCGGGCGGTCTTGCCCACTTCTTCGATGTCCGCGGTGCGGATGCACTTCTGCACGCTGGTTGCCCGGCTGTACGGCGCCTTTTCGCGGGCGGTTAGGTAAGGGATGAACGGCACCATGCCGGCCACGGTGAACAGCAGCGAGGGATCGTTGGAGACGAGCGACGCCGAGGGCACCACCGTATGTCCCTTATCGCTGAAGTAATCCAGCCAGCGGCGTGCAATCTCGTGGGACTTCATGGTGGTTCTATACCCTTCCGGTAATGGTGTTTCAGCAGGCAGGTGGAGCTGCGTGCGTAATGCTGTGCTGCCAGTGACGAAGAAGTGCGGCGCTTAGCGGCGCGTGGACCTCAGGGTCTCGGCAACGTTGTCGGAGTTGTCCAGGCCCAGGGCGGCACGCAGCTCGCCCTCGCGCTGGCCCATGCCTTCACGCAGGGCTTCGGCGAAGCTCTGCACGGCACCGGCTGCGGAATCCACCGCACGGTTGATCCCCGCCTGGCTCAGGCTGGTCTTGGCCTCGGAAACCCGGCGGACGGCGATTACGCCGATGGCAACGCCAATGGACATCCAAAATACGCGCTTGATCATGGCTGGCTCCTGTAGTTGTTGGTGTGCTTAGCGGCTGCGCCGGCCACGGCCGGCGGTCCTGCGGGAGGCGAGGGCGGAACGTACGCCGTAGCTGAACGCCGAGACCTTGATCAGCGGGGAACCCACGGTGGCGGCCACCAGGGAGGACAGAGCGGACAAGTTGGCCGATGCGTCCGAAACGTTCGAGGAGATGCCGTCCACCTTCTGCAGCTGCAGGTTGGTGGTGGACACCGTGGTGGTGACCTCGTCGATCAGCGGAGTGGTCTCCTCGCTGAGCGTACGAATGGCGCCGCGCATCTCGTCGAAGACCTTCCCCAGTTTCCAGACGGGAACGGCCAGCAACGCGACCAATACGGCAAACACACCGGCCGCGATCAGACCGGCTATATCTCCACCCGACATGGGACTCCTTCTTGCGCAAAAATTCGTGGTTCGCATCGCCGTGAACGGCTCTGCCCGGAAGTCCCCGCCTGGATACGGCGAAAGACTCCGGTATGTACCTTACCTACTGCAACGCCGCGGCACTTACTTTTGCCGTGTACGCCACGAAAGGAGGAATACTGCCCCGGATAACGGAACAGCCCGCGGCACAAGGCCGCGGGCTGAACAGTAAACGGAAAAGTTTCCGTTATTAGCGTGCGTAGTATTCCACCACGAGCTGCTCTTCGCAGGTCACGGGGACTTCCGAGCGCTTCGGGCGACGCACGAGGCGTGCCTGCAGCTTGTCCAGGGAAACATCGAGGTAACCCGGAACGGCGGGCAGGACGTCGCGGTGGGCGCCGGCTGCGGCAACCTGGAACGGCGTCATGGTCTCGCTGCGCTGGTGCACGTGGATGAGCTGGCCTTCGGAAACGCGGAAGGACGGGCGGTCCACGCGGGCGCCGTCAACCATGATGTGACGGTGCACAACCAGCTGGCGGGCCTGGGCGATCGTGCGGGCAAAGCCGGCACGCAGCACGAGTGCGTCGAGACGCATTTCGAGCAGTTCGATCAGGTTTTCACCGGTCAGGCCGGCGGTACGGCGGGCTTCTTCGAAGACACGGGTCATCTGTGCTTCGCGGATGCCGTACTGGGCGCGCAGACGCTGCTTTTCGCGCAGACGTACGGCGTAGTCGCTGTCCTGCTTGCGACGGGCGCGGCCGTGCTCACCCGGGGGGTAAGGCCGACGCTCGAAGTACTTTGCTGCCTTGGGGGTCAAAGCAATGCCGAGGGCGCGCGATGCGCGTGCCTGCCGGCGTGCACGTGTGTTGTTAGCCACGTTCACCTTTCACTGTTTGGCGGTTTGGCCACGGCGGTAGTACGTGCCGTGACTGCTGCGAAATATGCTGGCCTCCATTAGGGAGAGCTCCGGCCAACCGCTGCCGTCTGCTACAGCCGAGGGTGTCGAAATCGACAACCGGCTTGCCAGTCAACCATCAATGCTAACACGCACTGCGGGGCCCGCCGGCAGGAACAGCCGGGGCCGGTCAGGACTTCTCGCCCCGGATGATTCCCCGCAGCCGCTCCAGCCTGGCGGAAATGTCGCGCTCCACTCCGTTGCCGGTGGGTTCGTAGTAGTTTTTTCCGACCAGGTCATCCGGCGCGTACTGCTGGCGTGCGACGCCGTGCGGGGAGTCATGCGAATAGATGTACCCCTTGCCGTGTCCCAGCTGCTTCGCGCCCGGGTAGTGGGCATCGCGCAGATGGGACGGAACGCCCTGCCCGCGTCCGGCCCGCACATCGGCGATGGCCGCGTTGATGCCGTTGTAGGCAGCGTTGGATTTCGGTGCGGTGGCAATATGCACCACCGCCTCGGCCAGGATGATCCGCCCTTCGGGCATGCCGATCAGCTGGACGGCCTGGGCGGCCGCGACGGCGGTCTGCAGCGCGGTCGGGTCCGCCATTCCCACGTCCTCCGATGCCGAGATGATCAACCGCCGGGAAATGAACCGGGGGTCCTCCCCCGATTCCAGCATGCGGGCCAGGTAGTGCAGGGCGGCGTCGACATCGGATCCCCGGAGGGACTTGATGAACGCGCTGGTGATGTCGTAGTGCTGGTCACCCGCGCGGTCGTAGCGCAGCGCCGCAACGTCCAGTGCCTCTTCGGCGTGTCTCAGGGTCACTTCGGGAATATCGTCGTCGTCCGCTTTTTCGGAGTAGGCGACGCCGGCGGCGGCCTCGAGCGCGGTCAGGCCGCGGCGGGCGTCCCCTGCCGCCAGCCGGACCAGGTGCTCCAGCGCCTCGGAGCTAAGCGTGACCCGTCCGGCCAGCCCCCGTTCATCCTCGACGGCGCGTTGGAGCAGGGCGGCGATGTCCTCCTCGGTCAGCGGTTTCAGTGTCAGCAGCAGCGACCGGGACAGCAGCGGGGAAACCACGGAGAAGGACGGGTTTTCCGTGGTGGCTGCCATCAGGACCACCCACCGGTTTTCCACCCCGGGCAGCAGGGCATCCTGCTGGGCCTTGTTGAAGCGGTGGATCTCGTCCAGGAAGAGGATGGTGGTGACGCCGTGCAGGTCCCGGTCCGTCAGGGCCTGCTCCATGACCCGGCGGACATCCTTGACGCCGGCCGTGATGGCGGAGAGTTCCACGAACTTGCGCCCGGCACCCCGGGCGACGACGTGCGCCAAAGTGGTCTTGCCGGTGCCGGGCGGCCCCCACAGCATGACCGAAGAAGGTCCGGCGGGATTGCGTTCATCGGCGAAGGAAGCCAGCGTGCGCAGCGGGGAGCCGGGGCCGAGCAGGTGCTGCTGTCCCACCACCTCGTCCACCGTGCGCGGGCGCATCCGCACAGCCAGGGGGCTGCGCGGCCGCACTCTCGTGCCCGGGGCTGCCCCGGCGTCGTCGAACTCTGCGTCGTCGTCTCCGTCTACGCTGAACAAATCATTCCCCGGCAAACCATTCACGCTTCAAGGCTACTCGTGCCGTAACCTGAGCAGGTCCACCCCGCTTTTCGTTGAAAGCAGACCCGGCCATGCCTGCCTCGCGCACCACCTATGTTCCGGCAGAGCGGCTGACCGGGTGGCTGGAACGGTTCGAAGCGGGCCAGGGTGCACTGGAGTTTGTCTCCGGGAATGAGGGTGTCCGGGTCCGTGCTGCGTCCGGCGCCGAGGCCGAGCTATTGGGGCCGTGGCCTGCCGACGGCCGCCCCGGGCGGGGAACCAACGACGTCGAACGCCTCGCTTCGCTGGCAGGGCAGGCCCGGACCCTGGGCCTGGTGCTGGTCCGCCGCGGCGGATATGCCGTGGGCGTTGCCCGGGAAGGCCGCCTGCTGGGCTCGAAGACGGGTTCGCCGAACAACCGCCGGGCAAACGCGGCCGATGCGTTGGCTGCCACCGCCGCGGAGCAGGCAGCGGCCGTATTCAGCAGCGCCGCTCCGGAGTACCTGGTCTTCGGCGGCGACCGGATGCTGGCCGAGCAGGTTGCCGGCCGGCGGGAGTTTGCCCGCTGGGCCGGGCTGCCCCGGCTGCGCCCGCTGGACGTACCTGACCCGAAAGCAGCGGTGCTGGCGCAGGCGGCCCGGGATGCGGCGTCGGTGTTTGTCCGGATCAGCCTGCCCTAGGAACGGTTACCGCATCCCCAGCCGCACGACAACGGCGGCGGCCGGCTCCGGCAGTGCCGAGTGGTAACCGGTTCCGGCCCAGAGGCTGGTGCCGTGCGGATTCCCCGACGCTGCCGCCTGTGCCCTGAGCCCCTTGGTGACCTGGTTGACCAGCGGGTAGGCGGCCGGAGCGTCAGAGTGTTGGGCCATAAACCGGTTGGCCAGTCCCCGTGCGGTGCGGCCGGAAAAGGCCCGGGTCAGTGCGGTCTCCGTAAACTGCGGGTCCTGCAGGGCCGCCCGGTGCACGGCCGCGGTCCCGGCCTCCGGGCTCAACAGCAGCGCGGTGCCGACCTGCACGGCGTCGGCCCCGGCAGCCCGCAGGGTCCGGACCTGTGCAGGAGTGCTGATGCCTCCGGCGGCAATGAGTTCAACATCGTCATTGAAGGCGTCCCGGACCGCACGCACCAGCTCATCCAACGACTGCGCGGACGGTTCCGCCGCGGCGTCGAAGGTTCCGCGGTGACCGCCGGCCGCCGGTCCCTGCAGGCACAGCATCCGTGCACCTGCCGCAACGGCCAGCTCCGCTTCCCATGAGGTGGTCACGGTGACGGCGACGGCGGTGCCTGCCTCCCGGAGCGCAGTAATAACGTCTCCGCCGGGCAGGCCGAAGGTAAAGGACACCACGGGTACCTGCAGGCGGAGGACCAGTTCGAGCTTGGCGTCCCATCCGTCGTCGTCCTCCGGGTCCGGCAGCGGCAGCAGCTCCGGCGGATAGTCCCGGGCCAGCTGCTCCCGGTAGGCCAGGGCGGCAGCGACCTGCCGGGATGTTCCGGAACCGCCGGTGTTCGCGGCATCCGGCACGAAGAGGTTTACTCCGAACGGCCGGCCGGTCAGCGCCCGGGTCGCCGTGATTTCCCCGGCCAGAGCCTCAGCGCTTTTATAGCCTGCCGCGAGGAACCCCAGGCCTCCGGCGTTGCTGACCGCCGCTGCCAGCGCCGGAGTGGACGGCCCGCCGGCCATGGGCGCGCCGACGACGGCGTGCGGAAGGGACCCCAGCATCAACATTCCCGCCGCCTACAGCTTTACGGTGCCGTCGATGCAGGTGGCGGTTTCCCCGCCGACCCAGATCTTCCGGTCCCGGGTAAAGATCCGCACCAGTCCGGAACGCTCCAGCACGGTGCCCTGCGTGACGGTGTAGCGCTCCGGTGCGAGTCCGGCTCCGATCAGCCACTGCGCCAGTCCGGCGTTGAGGCTGCCGGTGACGGGATCCTCCCGCACCCCGTGGCCGGGCGCGAAGGCGCGGACTTCGAAGTCCGTTTCGCCGCCGTCGGGCTGCGGGCCGATGACTCCCACGGCCAGGGAGCCCATAGCTGCCGGATCCGGCGTCAGGGACAGCACGGTTTCGGCATCCTTCAGGAGCAGACCCAGCCAGCCGGGACCGTTGTCGATCCAGTTCGAGGCGGAGACCTGGTCCCGGGTAATCCCGAGGGCGTCCACCGCCTGCTTCAGCACGGCTTCCTCCAGCTCGCCCGAGCGGATCAGCGGCGGTGCGCCGAACGCGGCCATCCCGGCCGAGGCGTGCAGGGTCACCAGGCCCACTTCGCATTCGGAAATCACCACGCCGGGGTAATGCGGGATGTTGCCGGCTTCGAGCCAGGCGTGGCAGGTGCCCAGCGTGGGGTGCCCGGCGAAGGGGATCTCTCCCCCGGGCGTGAAAATGCGGACCCTGTAGTCGGCGCCTTCCTGGGTGGGCGGCAGCACGAACGTTGTCTCGGACAGGTTGGTCCACCGGGCAAAGGAGGCCATGGCGGCGTCGGAAACGCCGTCGGCATCCAGCACCACGGCCACCGGGTTGCCCAGATAGGGCTTCGTGCCGAATACGTCCACCTGCTTGAACCAGCGATCTCTCATGCCCAAACACTATCGGGTGCCGGTGCCGGACTGTCCAGCGGAAGCGGGCATGTCAAAACACGGTTAAAGTACGGTACCCGGCCGCATGCTGCGACCGGGTACCGTACCTGCGGCGGGAAGCTATGCTTCCTTCGCGGCTGCTTCCTTGTCCTTCTTCGCCTCAGGCTTGAAGTCCACGCCGGCTTCCTTGCGCTGCTGCGGCGTGATCGGTGCCGGAGCCTGCGTCAGCGGGTCGTAGCCGCCGCCGGACTTCGGGAAGGCGATGACGTCGCGGATCGACTCGGTGCCGGCCAGCAGGGCCACTACGCGGTCCCAGCCGAACGCGATGCCGCCGTGGGGCGGTGCGCCGTACTTGAAGCCTTCGAGCAGGAACCCGAACTTTTCCTGGGCGTCTTCCTGCGAAAGGCCCATGACCTTGAAGACGCGTTCCTGCACGTCGCGCTGGTGGATACGGATGGAACCGCCGCCGATTTCGTTGCCGTTGCAGACAATGTCGTAGGCGTAGGCCACTGCCGACTCGGGATCCGTGTCGAAGGTATCCATGAATTCGGGCTTGGGCGAGGTGAAGGCGTGGTGCACGGCCGTCCAGGCCCCGCCGCCCACAGCCACGTCGCCGGCGGCAACTGCGGCCGACGCCGGCTCGAACATGGGTGCGTCAACCACCCAGACGAAGGCCCAGTCCTTGGGATCGATCAGGCCGGTGCGGTGGCCGATCTCCACGCGTGCGGCGCCGAGCAGGGCACGTGCCTCGCTCTTTTCGCCGGCACCGAAGAAGATGCAGTCACCGGGCTTGGCGCCCACCTTTTCGGCGAGGTTCTCCCGCTCGAAGTCGGTCAGGTTCTTGGCGACCGGTCCGGTCAGCGTGCCGTCTTCCTGGATCAGCACGTAGGCCAGGCCCTTCGCGCCGCGCTGCTTGGCCCATTCCTGCCAGGCATCAAGGGTGCGGCGTGCCTGGGAGGCACCGCCCGGCATCACCACGGCACCCACGTAGGGAGCCTGGAAGACGCGGAAGGTGGTGTCCTTGAAGAATTCGGTCAGCTCGGTGAGTTCCAGGCCGAACCGCAGGTCCGGCTTGTCGGAACCGTAGCGGGCCATGGCATCGGCGTAGGTCATGCGCGGGATGGGGGTGCTGATCTCGACGCCGATCAGCTTCCACAGCGACTTCACGATCTGCTCGCCCAGGGCGATGATGTCGTCTTCCTCAACGAAGCTGGCTTCAATGTCCAGCTGCGTGAACTCCGGCTGGCGGTCCGCGCGGAAGTCCTCATCGCGGTAGCACCGGGCAATCTGGTAGTACTTCTCGAAGCCGCCAACCTGCAGCAGCTGCTTGAACAGCTGCGGGGACTGCGGCAGGGCGTACCAGGAACCCGGGGCCAGGCGTGCGGGAACCACGAAGTCGCGGGCACCCTCAGGGGTGGACCGGGTCAGCGTGGGGGTTTCGATCTCCACGAAGCCTTCATCGTGCAGCAGTTCACGGGCCACGCGGTTGGCTTCCGAGCGCAGGCGCATGGCCGCGGCCGGTGCCGGGCGGCGGAGGTCCAGGTAACGGTGGCGCAGGCGTGCTTCCTCGCCGACCTCCACGTGCTCGTCGATCTGGAACGGCAGCGGGTCTGAAGTGTTCAGGATGACGACGTCGTCCGCGATCACCTCGACTTCGCCCGTGGCCAGGGCCGGGTTCTCGTTACCCTCGGGCCGCTTCTGCACGGTGCCGGTGATCTGCAGGACGTACTCGTTGCGCAGCCCGTGGAAGACATCCTCTTCACGCACCACAACCTGCGCCACACCCGAGGCATCGCGGAGGTCGAGGAAGGCAACGCCGCCGTGGTCGCGCCGTCGGGCGACCCATCCTGCGAGAGTAACGGTCTGTCCAATATGCTCGGCCCTCAGGGAACCAAGGGCATGAGTGCGCAGCACAGCTGTCCTTTCGAAAAACTTGCGGAAACCACTGTTTCCGCCCATTGTAAATACACGGTCTCCTTGAGAGTTTACCGGTGAACCGACCCCCACCCCGCCATGTACCTACCGATTGGATAAGCCTGTTGTCCGGCACTACCCAGCCGCGTGTTCCCCTGGGCGGCTTTGATGCCACCACTGCCGGCCTAGGCTCCATCGTCGGTGCGGGCGCGTTCGTCGCCTTCGCTCCGGCTGCGGCCGCTGCAGGACCGGCGCTGGGCGCGGGCCTCGGCATAGCCGCTGTTGTGGCCTTCCTCTGCGGGCTCTCCACCTTCCAGCTCAGCAGGGCCGTTTCGCGCCGGCTCCCCGAGGACCGGGGCGGAGACGCCACGGCGCGGACAGCCGCGCGGATCCTCCTGGGGCCGTACAGCGGTTTCCTTTCCGGCTGGACCCTGATCTGGGCGTTGCTGCTTTCCTCGGCTGTCCTGGCCCTCGCGTTCGGGGCGTATGTCTTCCCTGAGCATCCCCGGGCCGGCGCGGCGGGAGCCGTGTTTGTCATGGCTGCGGTGAACCTGCTGGGAGTGAACAGGAGTTCCTGGGTCACCCGCTTCATAGTGGCCTTTGTCTTCAGCGTCCTGGCCTTCACGGTGGTGGTGCTCTTCAACGAGGCGCCTCACCAGCCGGTGCGGGTGGGTGCGGAGATTGAGGCTTCCACCTCGGGCGTGCTGCAGGCCGCCGGACTGCTGTTCTTTATTTTCTCCGGGTACACGCGGCTGGCCACGCTGGGGTCCGGTGTGCGCAATCCCTCACGCAACCTGCCCATCGCGATCCCCGCTGCCATTGCCGTGGCCTTCGGACTGTATTGGTTCATGGGTTCATCAATGCTGGCCTACTACGGAGCGGCTGCCCTGTCCGCCGAGACGGCTCCCCTGCTTGAACCCCTGGAGAGCGTGGGCGCGGGCGTGGGCACGGGTGCCGTCATCCTTGCCGTTGCCGCCGCTGCCCTGGGCGGCCTGTGGTCGCTGCTGGAATCGGCAGGCCGGACAGCCTCCGACATGGCCGCCGACCGTGACCTTCCGCCCTTCTTTGGTGCGTCGAGGGAATCCCGCTTCGGCCGCGGGCAGACCCCTTGGGCCGCCGAAGCCGCGGCCGCCGCCGTCGTGCTGCTGCTTGTGCTGCTCGGGGATCTGGACGCGCTGCTGGGGATGGCGTCCTTCGCCCTGCTGTTCTACGCGGCCATCACCACCGTGTGTGCTTTCACACTGAAGGACCGCACGCGCTACGCACCCCGAGTCCTGAACCTGGCCGGGGCGGTGGGGGCGCTGCTGCTGGCACTCGCCCTGCCGCCGGTGTCCATCAGCCTGGCACTGATCATCCTGGTGGCGGGGCTCGTGGTCCGGTTGAGTTTCCGGCGGCCGCGGACCGCAAGGACGCCGCCGTTCTAGCCTCGTCCAGGGGCCGGCGCCCACCTAGGCGCCGGCTGCCTCCCACGCACGGACCTCACCCAGCAGTTCGGCGCGGCGTCCGGCAGAGGCGAACGAGGCTTCAATCGAGTTGGCGGCCAACCGGGCAAGCTGCGCCCTGCTGAGCCCGAAGGTTTCCTGTACCGCCCGGAAATTGTCATCCACGTAGCCGTCAAAGTAGGCCGGGTCATCCGAGTTCACGGAAATGTTCAGCCCGTGCTCAAGCATCCGCGGCAAGGGATGCTCAGCCAGCGCTGACACCGCCTGCAGCCGCACATTGGACAGCGGGCAGACGGTCAGCGGCACCTGATCGCGGACCAGCCGGTCCACCAGGTCCGGGTCATCCAGGCAGCGGATGCCGTGATCGATGCGGTCCGCCTGAAGCAGGTCCAGCGCCTCCTCGATGTAGGAGGACGGACCCTCCTCGCCTGCGTGGGCTACGCTCCGCAGCCCTGCCTCCCGGGCACGCCGGTACAGCTCGATGAACGACGACGGCGGGTTGCCCACTTCCGCGGAGTCCAGGCCGATTCCGATGATGGGCGCGTCCATGGCCAGCAGTTCCTCCAGCACCTCCAGCGCTTCGGCTACCGGGTGGTCGCGCAGGAACGCGGCAATCAGCTCCGTGGAGATCCCGAACTCTTCCTCGCTGCGGGCCAAAGCCGCCCAGACGCCACCCACGGAGACGCTCAGTGGGACGCCTCGGACAAGGTGCGCCTGCGGATCCATCATCATTTCCACGTGCCGCACCCCGGCCGCCGCTGCCCGGCGCAGGTAGGCACGGGTCATGTCGGTGAAGTCCGCCTCGGTCCGCAGCACATCCATATTGGAGTAGTAGAGGTCCAGGAAGGACTGCAGGTCCGTGAACCGGTACCGCGCACGGAGGTCCTCGAGGCTGTCGTAGGGCAGGTCCAGGCCGTTGCGGGCAGCCAGTTCGAAGATCAGCTCCGGTTCCAGTGTTCCCTCGATGTGGAGGTGGAGTTCGGCGCAGGGCGGGGTGGGAAGCAGGTCAACAGGCATGGTTAAAGCCTAGGGGCCTTATGCCTTGGACCGCCATTCACCAGGTCAGCGGCGGCCGGCACGTTCCCGGGGAGCGGTTTCAAACATTCCGTACACCGGACCGGCCAGCAGCCAGATCCCTGCGACCAGGCCGGCCCGCTTCACCCAGTCCCACAGCACCTCCGCTTCCCCGGGTGCGGCCACGATCCCGATCATGCCCACCAGGACGGCGACGGCAATCCCGGTGGCCAGCAGGACGCGGCCGTATTCCACCCACAATGACCGGCGATACTCCGGCGTCCCCTTCCCCGGCTTCACGGGTGCCGGTCCCCCGGCAAACCGGTGGGCAACCCGTACATCCGCCCACCGGATCAGGCTGCGGCCGAAGGCGACGCTGAAGCCAAGGTAGAACGCCGCAAGGCCGTGGATGGACTCGGCCCGTCCGCCCAGTGCCAGGTCAGCGGCGGATGCCGCCAAAAGCACGACGTCGAGCAGCGGAACGCAGGCGAGCAGCAGCAGGCCCAGCCGGCGGCGGTGAAGCAGGTAGCGGGCGCCCAGGCCGGCCGCCAGCAGGACCCAGAAACCGATCTCTGAGCCGATGATCAAATACACGAGGATGTCCATGACCCCAGCCTTCCGTGCGGAAAACCCGGTGTCGTCGGCGAAAGGTGCCACCGCGAGGGTGCCTTCCGTCATCCCTTTGGAGGACATAGCCCGCCGCCCGGGCCCAGGGGAACGCCGCTCATTTAGGCTGAACCCATGCAAAGAACCCCAAACCAGGGCACCGGGAACGGAATCTGGCCTTCCGGCGCCGCCGCTGCCGCCGGCTATCTGGTGGGCGGTACCGTGCTGAAACTCCTCGGGGTGAACGCCGCAGGTCTGTTCCCGCCGATTCCGGGCGCACCGGGCTGGGCCTGGGTACCGGTCCTGGTGCTGGGATGTACGGGCCTGCTGTTCCGCCGCCGGAATGTTCCGCTGATGCTGGCCGTCACCGGAACGGCAACCGGTGCCGGCGCACTGCTCGGCGGCGGAATCATTACCTACCTGCTCCTGTTCGAGGTGCTGTACGCCGGGATCCTCTTTGGCTCCCCGCGTGTAAGCCGCGGCGTGCAGCGCGCGGCGGTAACCGGCATGGTCGTCCTTCCCGTTTCCGTAGGACTGGTCTACCGGGGATGGCCGTACCTGCTCTTCGGTTTGTTCCAGGCGGTTTTTGTCTGCCTGGTTCCGCTCTGGTGGGCCGGCTCCCTGCGCCGCCAGACCGAGAGAGCGGAACGCGAACGGCAGCGGGCGGAAACGGAACGGCTCAAGGCCGAACGCACCGCCCAGCTGGCCGAGCTCAACCTGCAGGTTGCCGTGGCGTCGGAGCGCGGAGCCATGGCGCGCGAACTGCACGACGCGATTGCCGGGCATCTGTCCGCCATAGCACTGCAGTCCGGCGCAGCGCTGGCGGCAGGTGACGCTGCCCTGGACCGCAGGGTGCTGGCCCAGGTCCGGACGGAAAGCGTCTCCGCCCTGCGGGAAATGAGGTCCATGATCGACCTGCTCCAGTCCGACGGCCCGTTGGACAGTCGGGAGCAGGCGGAAGCCGCTGCGGCCGCAGGGGGCCTGGGCCATCTGGAGTCCCTGGCCGCTTCCGCCCGGCTGGCCGGAAGCCCGGTGGAGCTGGATCTGTCCGGCGACGTTGAGGTGCCGGTGCTGGTGGGCAGCAGCGTGTATCGGATCGTGCAGGAATCGCTGGCCAACGCGGTCCGGCACGCGCCCGGCTGCCCCGTGAGTATCTCGGTCCGGCGGCAGGACAAGCAGCTGGAGCTGCGGATCCGCAACGCGCTCCCTGCCTCCGAGGGCGGCAGTTCCGCAGCCGCCGGAAACGGTTCGGGCCTGCGGAATATGAAACTGCGGGCAGCTCAGCTCGGCGGCAGTTTCTCTGCCGGACGGGTGGCAGGTCCTGCCCCGGGACTGGATGCCGCCTGGCT
This sequence comes from Arthrobacter sp. zg-Y895, assembly GCF_020731025.1. Classification (NCBI taxonomy): domain Bacteria; kingdom Bacillati; phylum Actinomycetota; class Actinomycetes; order Micrococcales; family Micrococcaceae; genus Arthrobacter; species Arthrobacter sp. zg-Y895. The sequence continues at coordinate 192,123 of NZ_JAJFZY010000008.1, read as the reverse complement.
CGTGGAAGCCACCCTGCCTACAGAAGAAGCCGACGGAGCCTCCGTGTTCCCCCGCGTGCTCCCCCGCGTGCCCCGCCAGCCCCAGGAGATGCTTTGAGCGCCGCCACTGTGCTGCTGGCGGATGACCACTCGGCCATCCGCGGCGGCCTGCGCATGATTCTGGAGTCCATCGGCGGCTTCACCGTCGTCGGCGAGGCTGCCGACGGAGCCGGAGCCGTGCGCATGGCACGGGCCCTGCGGCCCGACGTCGTCCTGATGGACCTCCGTATGCCCGGAATGGACGGAATCGCCGCCACCGCCGAGATCACCGGAGAGGGGCTGGCGGCGGTGCTGGTGCTGACCACCTTCGACATTGACGAGTACGTTTTCGCGGCGCTGCGGGCCGGCGCCGCCGGTTTCCTGTTGAAATCGGTGGAACCTGCCGAATTGGTCCGTGCAGTGCAAAGCGTGGCCGACGGTGACAGCGTCCTCTCCCCGGAGGTCACCGGCAGGCTGATCTCCGCCTTCGTGCAGTCACCGGCCGCGGCACCGGCAGCGGCTACCGGTGCCGGTGCCGGTGCCGGGACCGGAACCATGCCGGCGGAGTCCCTGACCGCACGGGAGGAAGCGGTCCTGGCCTGCATCGGCGAGGGATTGTCCAACCAGCAGATTTCCCGCCGGCTGGGCATCGCCGAGACCACCGTTAAAACGCATGTGTCCCGGGTCCTGGCCAAGCTGGGAGTCTCCTCCCGGGTGCAGGCCGCCATCGCGTTCCGGGGACGCGGCTAGCGGCCCGGGCCGCTAGGCGGACGGCACCTGTACAGGGGTCACCTGCACGGTGAGGTCCTCGGCCGGCGGAGTCCACAGCGCGGGATCCGCCGGCACCTGCTCGCCGGTGCGGATGTCCTTGACCTCGTGGCTGCCGTCCTCGGCGGTGAACCAGACAAACGGGATGCCCCGGCGGTCGGCGAACTTGATCTGCTTGCCGAACTTTTCCGCCTTCGGGGCCACTTCCACCGAAATTCCGCGGCCGCGCAGCTGGGCGGCGGTGTCCTGGGCTTCGGACCAGGACTCGTCGGCGGCCAGGGTCAGCAGCACGGTGGTGGGAACGCTGCGCGAAGCCTGCGCGAATTCCTGGCTGAGGATGCGCATGACCAGCCGCGTGACGCCGATGGAGAGTCCGACGCCGGGGAAGGTGCGGTTGCCCTTGCTGGCCAGGGAATCGTAGCGGCCGCCGGAGCAGATGGAGCCGAGCGCTTCATGGCCCACCAGGACCGTTTCGTAAACGGTGCCGGTGTAGTAGTCCAGGCCGCGGGCAATGCTGAGGTCTGCGAGGACCCGGCCCGGAGCGCGGCGGGAGGCTTCGCTGATGACCTGGAACAGCTCATCGAGGCCTTCGTCCAGCAGTTCATTGGACACGCCCAGTGCCCGGACCTGCTCCACGAACGAGGTGTCCTCCGTACGGATGGAGGCCAGCTTCAGGGCAGCCTCGGCCTGTTCGGGGGTGGCGCCGAGTTCTTCCTGCAGGAGCTCGGCTACGCGCTGCGCTCCGATTTTCTCCAGCTTGTCGATGCTGCGCAGCACACCGGCGGTGTCCGCCAGGCCGATGCCGCGGTAGAAGCCTTCGGCCAGCTTGCGGTTGTTGACCCTGATCTTAAACTCGGGGATGGGCAGCGCGCCGAGGGCTTCGGCAATCACCAGCGCCAGCTCGACGTCGTACCGGAACGGCAGCTCTCCGTCGCCCACCACGTCGATATCCGCCTGCGTGAACTCGCGGGCCCGGCCTTCCTGCGGACGCTCGCCGCGCCAGACCTTCTGGATCTGGTAGCGGCGGAACGGGAAGGAGAGGTGGCCGGCGTTCTCCACGACATAGCGGGCAAACGGCACGGTCAGGTCGAAGTGCAGGGCCAGCTGGTTGGGATCTTCCTTGCCGGCCGCCTCGCCCTCTTCGGCCTGCAGCCGGCTCAGCGCGTAGACTTCTTTGTCGATATCGCCCTTGCGCAGCAGCTGGCCCACCGTTTCCACGGCCCGGGTTTCGATGTTGGAGAAGCCGTGCAGTTCAAAGGTGCGGCGCAGTACGTCCAGGACATGGAGTTCAACAAGGCGCTCCTGCGGTAGCCATTCGGGGAAACCGGACAGTGAGGCCTTGCGTGCCATGGTGGCAACTCCTTAGGTGTGCGAAACGGCGCAGGCGGAACCCCGCCCGGCCACGGTGCACGCATGAGCGTGCATAAACTATGTGCGGCACTCATTTTAGCCGCTTGGGACGCAGCCCCCGTTTCAGACCGGCGCGCCGCTCCCAGCCCGATCCCGATCCGATCCAGTACAGGAGGCAACGGTGGCAGCAAACCGCACCAGCCGTGAAGACAGGCGCCGGCTGGCCCGGATGGAAGCACGGAAGGCTTTCGCCGCTGCCCGTACCAAGCGGCGCAAGCGTGACAACCTCTTCGCCGCAGCGGCCGCCGTCGTTGTCCTGGCCCTCGCCGTTGCACTGCAGGTGGCGTGGTTCAGTTCCGACCCCACGGCGAAGGACCTGGAGCTGCTGCGGGAACAGGCCGACGTCGCCGAGCTGCCCGACGTTCCGGATCCCTCTGTCGCCGAGGGCAGGACCTTCACCGGGTCCCTGGCGCTGGGCCAGGGCGAGATCGGCGTGGAACTGGACGGCACGGCGGCGCCGCAGGCGGTTGCCTCCTTCAAGACGCTTGCCGATGCGGGCTACTTCAGCGGCAAGGACTGCCACCGCCTGACCGCCACCGAATCCACGTCCGTGCTCCAGTGCGGTTCGCCGAACGGGGACGGAAAGGCCGACCAGGACTTCCTATGGGGGCCGGTGGAGAATTCGCCGGCGGACGGCTTTTACCCCGCCGGCACCATCGCCGTCGCCCGCGGTGACGACGTCATGAGCCACGGCACACAGTTCTTCATTGTTTACAAGGATTCGACGCTAACGCAGGAAACCGGCGGCTACACGATAATGGGTAAGGTAACGTCAGGTCTTGACGTACTGGAGGCCATTGCTTCCTCGGGGACAGCCTCCGGGGAGACCGATGGTTTCCCGAAAGACCCGGTGACGATTAACTCGTTCACCCTGAACTAAGTGGCGGCGCGGGCTTCGCAAACTGCCATCCATCGAGTGAAAGACTTTTAGCGGTGACAGACAGTCAGAAATCCGACGAAACAGCAGGCCCTTCCACTACGGAGACATCCCGGCCTGCCACTCCGAGCCCCGCAGCACTTGCGGCGCGTCGGCCCTCCCCCGCCGCCGTAGGCCCCCGGCCCGGCGCGGCAGCCCAGCCGGTGGTGGCTGTCCCGGCCGCCCACTCCACCCCGTTGGAGGAAGCCGCCCGCTTCGCGCGGGTCGAGGAGGACGGCCATGTCTTCCTGATCGTGGACGGCGAGGAATCCGCCGTCGGCCAGTTCCCCGACGCCTCCAAGGAAGAAGCGCTGGCCTACTTCGTGCGCAAGTACGACGACGTCGCCAGCCAGCTGCTGCTCCTGGAGCAGCGGGTGCAGGTCAAGGCTCCGGCCGCGGACATCCACAAGACCCTGAAGCACCTGGCCCAGCAGGTGGCCGAGCGCAAGATGGTGGGCGATATCAAGGCGCTCGATGCCCGCATCGAAGCACTCGAAGCCTCGCTCAAGGAAGCCGAGGCCGCCGAGCGCGCCGAGGCTGAGGCCGCCAAGGCCCGTGAGCTTGCCGCCCGTGAAGCCATTGTTGCCGAGGCGGAGGAAATCGCCGCCAAGGATTCGGCCACGATTCAGTGGAAGACCAGCAGCAACCGGATGAACGAGCTGTTCGATGCGTGGAAGACCGCGCAGAAGAACGGCCCGCGCCTGGGCCGCAGCACCGAGGACACCCTGTGGAAGCGGTTCCGTTCCGCCCGCACCGTCTTCGACCGCCACCGCCGTGCCTACTTCTCCCAGCTGGACAGTGAAAACTCGTCCGCCAAGGCTGCGAAGGAAGCACTCATTGCCCGCGCCGAGGAACTGGCGACGTCAACGGACTGGGGCAACACCGCCGCCGAATACCGGCAGCTCATGGACGAGTGGAAGGCGTCCAAGCGCGCCAGCCGCAAGGATGACGATGCCCTGTGGGCCCGCTTCCGTGCCGCGCAGGATCAGTTCTTCGCCGCCCGCCAGGCGGCCAACGAGGTTATCGACGAGGAATTCGCCGCGAACCTCGTAGTCAAGGAAGAGCTGCTGAGGGAAGCGCAGGCCCTCCTGCCGATCACGGACCTGAACGCTGCCCGCAAGGCCCTCCAGTCGATCCGGGAACGCTGGGAAGACGCCGGCAAGGTGCCCCGGGCCGATATGGGCCGCATGGAGGCCGGCATCCGCAAGGTTGAGGAAGCCGTGAAGGCTGCTGAAGACGAGCACTGGCAGCGGAGCAACCCCGAGACCAAGGCACGCACCAATTCGGCCCTGTCCCAGCTGGAGGCGACCATTGCGTCCCTCGAGCAGGACCTGGCCGACGCCGAGAAGGCGGGCAACGCGAAGAAGATCGCGGACGCCCGCGAGGCCCTGGAAGCCCGCCAGCAGTGGCTGGCAATGCTGCAGAAGTCCGCGCAGGACTTCGCCTAGGCCGCGTACCGGCTCCACGAAAGCCCCGCTCCTCCCGTTATCCACAACGGGCGGGGCGGGGCTTTCGCTTTGCCTGCAGGCTGCACATGCTGGTGTGCATGCCTGCGCAGCTCTTTCCCTACCCCGGTGCCCTCCCGCAGATCACCTCCACGGGCGGAGCGCTGTTCACCGCCGGGGACGTGTTCCGGCACGAGGAACTCCAGGCCATGGCGATGGACGGGTTGCTCCGGCACGTGTACGCGGGAACCTTTGTGCGCTGGGATGTCCGGCCGGACCCGGTGGTCCGTGCCCTCGCGGCGTCTGCCGAGCTGCCCGTGCAGCTGCGCCGCAGGCTGACCATGGGGAGACTGACGGCTGCCTGGATCTACGGCTGCGCTCCACGGCCGCCGCGGCTCGATGTCCTGGCGGACCGCCGCAGCCGCACCGGTGCCCTGCAGCCGTTCAGTACCGCAGTCCTCCACGAGGTCCTGCTGGGCCCTGCGGACCGCGCGGACGTAGGAACGGTGTCGGTTACCTCACCGCTGCGGACCGCCGTCGACGTCGCCCTCTATGCGGGCACCGCAGAAGCGGTTTCCACCCTGCGGCGCCTGGCGGCGCTCCCGGGTCTGGCTTGCCGGCTGGACCTCGTGCAGCGGGCCCTGGAAGCCGGACACCGGGTGCCGGGCAAGGCGGCGGCACTGGAACGCGTTGCGGCTGCCGCCGAGCCGACCGGTTAGTGGAACCCGGAGCCTAGACCCGCCGCTGCGACCCCGTGGTGCGGTAGACGTCGAACACGCCGTCGATCTTGCGGACCGCGCTGAGGATGTGGTTCAGGTATTTCGGATCCCCCATCTCGAACACGAACTTCGACATCGCCACACGGTCGCTGGAGGTGTTGACGCTGGCGGAGAGGATGTTCACGTGGTTTTCCGAGAGGACCCGCGTCACGTCCGACAGCAGGCTCTTGCGGTCCAGGGCCTCCACTTGGATCTCGACCAGGAAGACGCTGGACTGGGTGGGTGCCCACTCCACGGGGACTATGCGGTCCGGCGTGGCACGCAGTTCCTGTACGTTGCGGCAGTCGCTGCGGTGTACCGAAACACCCGAACCGCGGGTCACGAACCCGATGATCGGATCCGGCGGAACCGGGGTGCAGCAGCGGGCCAACTTGACCCACACATCGCCGGTACCGCGCACGGTGACGCCGGAATCGGAGAACTTGGGACGGCGGGCTGCGGTAGCCACCGGCGTTTCGGCCAGGTCCTCCTCGGCGCCCTGGTGCCCGCCCATCAGGTTGACCAGGTGCTCAATGACATTCTGGGCAGAGGTATGGCCGTCGCCCACCGCGGCGTACAGCGCGGAAATGTCCTGGTGGTGCAGTTCTTCGGCCACCGCCACCAGCGCATCATGCGTCATCAGGCGCTGCAGCGGCAGGTTCTGCTTGCGCATGCCGCGGGTGAGCAGGTCCTTGCCCTTTTCGATTGCCTCTTCGCGGCGTTCCTTGGTGAACCACTGCCGGATCTTGTTCCGGGCGCGCGGGCTCTTGACGAAGCCCTGCCAGTCCTGGCTGGGACCGGCGCCCTCGGCCTTGGAGGTGAAGATCTCCACCCAGTCGCCGTGCTGCAGTTCGCTGTTGAGCGGCACCAGTTTCCCGTTGACGCGCGCCCCGATGGTCCGGTGGCCCACCTCGGTGTGCACGGCGTAGGCGAAGTCCACCGGCGTCGAGCCGGCCGGAAGCGCCATGACCTCGCCCTTGGGCGTAAAGACGAAGACTTCGCGCGCATTGATCTCGAACCGCAGCGAATCCAGGAACTCGTCGGGATCCGAGGTTTCCTGCTGCCAGTCCACCAGGCTGCGCAGCCAGCCCATGTCGTCAGGGGCTTCGGGGCCCTTGTTTCCGTCCTTGTACTTCCAGTGCGCGGCCACGCCGTATTCGGCGCGGCGGTGCATGTCGTGCGTGCGGATCTGGATTTCCACGGGCTTGCCGCCGGGGCCGATCACCGTGGTGTGCAGCGACTGGTACATGTTGAACTTCGGCATCGCGATGTAGTCCTTGAACCGCCCGGGAAGGGGGTTCCACCGCGAATGCAGGGCACCGAGGGTGGCGTAGCAGTCGCGGACGGAGTCCACCAGGACGCGCACGCCCATCAGGTCATGGATGTCGTCGAAGTCCTTGCCCCGCACGATCATCTTTTGGTAGATCGAGTAATAGTGCTTGGGCCGGCCGGTGATGGTGGCTTTGATCTTGACCGCGTGCAGGTCATCGGCGATCTGCGACCGCACGGTGCCCAGGTACTTTTCCCGCTCCGGAGTCCGGTCGCCCACCATCCGGACGATTTCGTCATACACCTTGGGGTGCAGTGCGGCGAAGGAAAGGTCCTCCAGCTCCCACTTGATGGTGTTCATACCCAGCCGGTGGGCCAGCGGGGCGAAGATTTCCAGCGTTTCGCGTGCCTTCTTGGCGGACGATTCCGGCGATACGAAACGCCAGGTTCGGGCGTTGTGGAGCCGGTCCGCGAGCTTGATGACCAGGACGCGGATGTCCTTGGCCATGGCGACGACCATCTTGCGTACGGTTTCGGACTGCGCGGCGTCGCCGAAGGTGACCTTGTCCAGCTTGGTGACACCGTCCACGAGCATCGCGACCTCCGGGCCGAACTCGCGCCGCAGTTCGTCCAGGGTGTAGCTGGTGTCCTCCACCGTGTCATGCAGCAGGGCCGCGGCCAGAGTGGTGCCGGTCATGCCCAGCTCCGCCAGGATGGTCGCAACCGCCACCGGGTGCGTGATGTACGGATCCCCGCTCTTGCGCTTCTGGCCCTCGTGGCTCCGCTCGGCAACCACATAGGCGCGCTGGATCAGGTCCAGGTCTTCCTTGGGGTTGTTGACCCGGACCGTGCGAAGCAGCGGTTCCAGCATCGGCGAGTAGCCGGGGTTGCCCCGGCCGGCCAGGCGGGCGAGCCGGGCACGGGTGGAAGCACGGCGGCCGGTCGAGGGTGCACGGCCTGCGCCGCTGCCGGGTTTCACCGGTACGGGGGCCTTGGCCGGGCCGGGGACGGGAAGCAGGGCGTCAGTGTTGCTGGCGGCAGCATCCAATGCCGCAGCTTCGCGCGCTGCGGTGCTCTCGTGCCCCGGGTCGATCCCCGCGGTGCCGCTGTTTCCTGCCTCATCGGCAGGCGTTGCACTGTTGGCCACTGACGACCTTTCTTCGTACGCTCAAAAGCAGGTAATCAAAACGTTTTCGGCGGCCGCGCCTGACGCGGCTCCTGTCAACCAGTCTAAGCCTGCCCGCACCGCACTTAAACCGCCGGTTCCGTACTCCTTTGGCGTGGAGTACGGAACCGGATGGTCGGGGCGGGCTTTATTCCTTAGGCGCTGACCGCCGCGGAGCCCTTTGCTTCGTTAGCCCGGCGTTCGGCCACCCGCTTGGCCTGCTTGCGGATGTCCGGTTCGTTCCGGCGCAGCCACGCGTACAGCGGCGCTGCAATGTAGATGGTCGCGATGGTGCCCAGGATGATGCCCACGAACAATGCCAGGGACAGGTCCTTCAGGGTGCCCGCGCCCAGCAGCAGCGCACCGATGAACAGGATGGAGGCCACCGGGAGGACTGCCACCACGGAAGTGTTGATGGACCGCACCAGAGTCTGGTTCACGGCCAGGTTCACTTCTTCCGCGAAGGTCCGCTTGGTCCGCTTGTCCAGGTCCTTCGTGTTTTCCCGGACCTTGTCGAACACCACCACGGTGTCATACAGCGAGTAGCTGAGCACGGTAAGGAAGCCGATGATGGCCGACGGCGTGACTTCGAAACCGCTCAGCGCGTAGACGCCGGCGGTGACCACCATAACCACCAACAGCCCGACGACGGCGGCTACCGACATCTTCCAGGTCCGGAAGTACAAGGCCATCAGCACCGCGGCCAGTGCCACGAAGACGACGAGGCCCACCAGGGCCTGCCGGCTGACGTCGCTGCCCCAGGTGGGACCGATGAAGGTGGAGGTGACTTCGTCCTGGCTTACGCCGTAGGTCTCCGCCAGTGATTCCTTGACCTCGATGGTCTGGTCATCGCTCAGCTTCTCCGTCTGGATCCGCATGGTGCCCGGGGCGATGTTGGTGACCTTGGGGTCGGCGGTGCCGGCAACCTCGGCCACGGCCTTCTCGCCGCCGCTGACGTCAGTGTTGCTGACGTTGGAGACGGTGAATTCGGAGCCGCCGCGGAACTCGATGCCGAGGTTGAATCCGCCCTTGGCCACCGGTATGAGGATCGAAAGCAGCACGGCTGCCGCTGCGATGATGAACCACAGCTTTGCCTTGCCGACGAAGTTGTAGGACCGCTTTCCGGTGTAAAGGTCGTTGCCGAATGCGGCGAAACTGGGGAGCTTACTCATTACTCGCCGTCCTTCTCGGAGCTGCGGCCGGTACCGGCCATTGAATCCTGCTTTTCGGCAAGCCGCCGTTCGGCGATGGTCATCCTTCGTTCGGCTTCCTTGGCCGCTCCCTTGTTCTTGGTGCGCGCAGCCGGCGCTTCGGAGGGATCACGCAGCCGTCCGGCACCGCGGTAAAGCGGTACCGCACCCAGCTTGCTCGCATCGAGGCCGGAGAAGCGGTGGCCGTCGCCGAAGAACTTGGTTCGGGCCAGAAGCACCATGGTGGGGTGGGTGAACATAAAGACCACGATGAGGTCCGCAATGGCGGTGAGGCCCAGGGTGAAGGCGAAGCCCCGCACGTTGCCCACTGCCACGAAGTACAGGACGACGGCGGCCAGGATGTTCACGGCCTTGGAAGCCAAGACGGTGCGCTTGGCGCGTTTCCAGCCGTTGTCCACCGCGGAAACCAGCCCGCGGCCGTCGCGAAGCTCGTCACGGATGCGTTCGAAGTACACGATGAACGAGTCCGCGGTCTGCCCGATGGCGACGATCAGGCCGGCCACGCCGGCCAGCGAGAGCCGGTAGTTGTGGCTCCAGCCCAGGATGGCGATGGCCAGGTAGGTCAGCAGCCCGGCAACGACGAGCGAGATGATGGTAACGAAGCCCAGCGCGCGGTACTGGAAGAGCGAGTAGACGGCAACGAGGGCCAGGCCGATCAGGCCGGCGATAATGCCCATCCGCAGCTGGTCCGCGCCAAGGGTCGCCGAGACCTGCTGTTCGCTCTGGATCTCGAAGCTGATCGGCAGGGCACCGTATTTCAGCTGCTCGGAGAGCGCTTCGGAGCTTTCCTGCGTGAAGTTGCCGGTGATCTGGGGCTGGCCGTTGGTGATGACCGCGTTCACGGTCGGCGCCGAAATGATCTGCCCGTCGAGGACGATGGCGAACTGGTTCCGCGGGTCGCCCTGCGGGAAGGCGAAGAGACGCTCGGTCACTTCGCGGAACTTGTCGGTACCCTCGCCGTTGAACTCGATGTTCACGGCCCACTGGTTGGTGGAGACACCGTTGTTGCCCTGTGCCATGCCGAAGCTGGCGGTGGAGATGTCTACGCCGGGAACTTCGACCGGGCCCAGGATGTACTTGCCGGCGGTGCCGGGCTCGCAGGCCACCATCGGCTGGTCGGCCGGTGCCTGCTCAGCGTTGGCGATGGTGTCCGGGTTCAGGCAGTCAGTGGTTTCGAACTGCGTCTGCAGCTCGGGTGAAATCCAGTTGGTGTCCGAAGCATCCGTGGGTTCCGCCGACGGGGTGGGCAGCTGTTCCGCAGGAGTGGGATCCGTTACTGCTGCACCTTGTCCCCCGCCGCCGGCCAGGACCGGGCGGAACTCCATGTTCGCGGAAGCCTGGATCAGCTCGCGGGTCTCGGGATCGGGGACGCCGGGCAGCGATACCACGACGTTGCGGTTGGACTGCGTGCTGATCTCCGCTTCGGAGACGCCGCTGCCGTCCACGCGCTGGCGGATGATCTCCACGGCCTGGTCGAGCTGTTCGGTCGAGATTTCGGAGTCACCGCCCTGCACCTCGGGAGCAAGGATCATCTGGGTGCCGCCCTCAAGGTCGAGGGCGAGTTTCGGGGTCCAGCTGGCGTTGCTCCACATGGAACCACCGCCAAGCAAAAGGGCCAGGGCAGCAAAAATGACGCCCAACCAGAGGAGCGTCTTTTTCGCGGCCGAGCCGGGGCCGGTACGGGGCATAGGGAATTTTCCTTAAGGGCGAAGATCACCGGAACCGTCGTGGTCTCCGGGCGGCAAGCGGGGCACCGATGCCCCGCTTGGCTCGTGGAGAGTCTAGTTCTCTTTTTTGTCGTCGCGGTTCAGGCGCTTGAGTGTTTCTTCAGGCGTCTCGTCCTGCACGGCGTCGTTGCGCTCGGAGGTGTCCTTGCCGAGCGTGAGGGACGAGGCGTCATCGGGGACCGCGGCGGCGTCATCGGCCGGTGCTTCTTCAGCGGGAACAGTGACGACCTTGGTCAGTGCCTGAAGGTGAACCGTGGCGGTGTTGCCGGGGGAAAGCTCCAGCACGGCCTTGTTTTCTTCCTGGTCCACGGAAACGATCCGGCCGAAGAGCCCGAACTGGGTCATAACTTCGGTGCCGGGAAGCATTTGGGCCCGCTGCTGGACAACCGTCTGCTGCGACTTCTTCTGCTTGCGGAACATGAGGATGACGAAGACCGCCAGCAGCAGAGGGATAAAGAGATCAGCGATAGACACGTGGAGAGTTCCGTTTCTGTTGGGGTAGGGCGGGGCTGGTCCGGACATGGTGCCGGGACCGTGCCCTAGGGCCAGTCTAAACGGAAAACGTGGGAGCGGACGGTTAAGTTTCCGGCCCGGTCTCCTCGGCGGGAGCGGATGAGGTGTTGGTGCCGGGGCCGGAAAACATGTTCTGCGGCATCGCGGCCGCCACGTTCTCGGGCATCTGGAGCCCCAGATGCTCCCACGCGGCCCGGGTCGCGATGCGGCCCCGCGGGGTCCGGCCGAGCAGGCCTTCACGGACGAGGTACGGTTCGGCCACCGTCTCCACTGTCTCCGGTTCCTCGCCTACGGCGATCGCCAGCGTGGAAAGGCCCACCGGTCCCCCGTTGAACTTGGTGATCAGTGCGGTCAGCACGGCGCGGTCCAACCGGTCGAGGCCGAGGACGTCCACCTCGTACATATCCAGCGCCGCTCCGGCCGAGCGGGCGTCGATCTGCTCGATGCCGTGCACCAGCGCCCAGTCCCGGACGCGGCGCAGCAGCCGGTTCGCGATACGCGGGGTGCCGCGCGAGCGTCCGGCAACCTCGGCAAATCCCGCGGAGTTGACCTTCATGTCCATCAGCATGGCCGAACGGCGCAGCACCAGTTCCAGTTCATCCGTCGAGTAGAACTCCAAGTGGCCGGTGAATCCGAAACGGTCCCGCAGCGGACCGGGCAGCAGGCCGGCGCGGGTAGTGGCTCCCACCAGGGTGAACGGGGGCAGGTCCAGCGGAATGGCGGTGGCACCGGCACCCTTGCCGACGATGATATCGACGCGGAAATCCTCCATGGCCATGTAGAGCATTTCCTCGGCCGGCCGGGACATGCGGTGGATTTCGTCCAGGAACAGCACCTCGCCCTCGGTCAGGGAAGACAGGATGGCTGCGAGGTCCCCGGCATGCTGGATGGCCGGCCCGGAACTGATCCGCAGCGGTGCGTTCATTTCCGCGGCAATGATCATGGACAGGGTGGTCTTGCCCAGGCCGGGCGGGCCGGACAGCAGCACGTGGTCGGCGCTGCGGCCGCGCAGCCGGGACGCTTCGAGTACCAGCGACAGCTGTTCGCGGACGCGCTTCTGACCTACGAAGTCGTCCAGGTTCTTGGGCCGCAGGGCGGCTTCGATGGCTTTGTCGTCCGGATCGGGACCGGGCGCGACGAGGGAGTCGGCGGTGGACACCTCAGCCGGCCTTTCGGCGCGAGGAGGTCCGGGCGCCGTCGGTCCCGAGGCGCCGCAGCGTCAGTTTCAGGATTTCCCCGACGTTGCCGGCGGCAGCGACGTCGGGATGCTCGGCGGCGGTGTCGTCCATGGCGGCGGTGGCGTCCTTTTCGGACCAGCCGAGGCCGGTCATTGCGGCCAGGACCTGTTCCTGCCAGCGCGGTGCCGCCGGGTTCTCCACGGTGCCGTGCGGCACCAGCTTGTCGGCCAGCTCGAGGACAATGCGGCGGGCGCCCTTGGGGCCAATGCCGGAAACCTTGCTGAAGGCCTTGTCGTCCCCGGTGGATGCGGCCACCCGGATGGCTTCAGGAGTGTGGACGGCCAGGACCGCGAGGGCGATCCGCGGACCCACGCCGCTGACGCCGAGGAGGATTTCAAAGACCTCGCGCTGGTCCGCGTCGCTGAACCCATACAGGGTCATGGAGTCTTCGCGCACGATCATGGCGGTATGGACGCTGGCTTCACTTCCCGTGCGCAGCGAAGCCAGGGTCTGCGGGGTGGCCTGGACGAGCATCCCGAATCCTTGGACATCAATGACGGCAGAGGTAAGGCCCACGTGCGAAACGACCCCGCGGAGGGAACTGATCATGAAGGAACTCCAGAGGCTGTATAGAACATATCTACGAATACCCTACTTGCTGGCGCCCGCATTCCCCTGCTGTTCAGTAGCTTCCGCGTTTTGCCCGCGCTTCCGCTTCGGCCCACAGCCGCTGGGCCGGAGTTAACCCGGTAGCCGGTGCCGCGCCCCGCGAGGCGGAGCCGGCGGTGGGTCCGGGACCGGCGACGCCGCGGCGCCAGGCGTGGGTGATCGCCAGGGCAAGGGCGTCGGCGGCGTCGGCGGGCTTGGGCATCTCGTCCAGCCGCAGGATCTTGGTCACCATCTTGCCCACGGCGTCCTTGTTGGCCGAGCCGGAGCCGGTGACCGCCGCCTTGACCTCGGTAGGCGTGTGCAGGGCGACCGGGATGCCGCGCCGGGCGGCGGCGGCAATAACGACGCCGGAGGCCTGGGCGGTACCCATCACGGTGCTGACATTGAGTTGGCTGAACACCCGTTCCACGGCCAGGACATCGGGCCGGTGGGTGTCCAGCCACAGATCGATGGCTTCGGAAATGACCAGCAACCGGGCGTCAAGCGCGGTGCCGGCCACTGTGCCGACAACTCCGACGGCCACGAGGGTGGCCCGGCGGTTTCCCTCGACCTCAACTACTCCAAGGCCGCAGCGGGTCAGGCCGGGGTCCACCCCCAGGACGCGTAAAGACACAGGTACGTCTTAGTCGTCTTCTTCAAGCTCGGCCATAACGGCGGCCGGGATATCAGCGTTGGAGTAAACGTTCTGGACGTCGTCGAGGTCTTCCAGCGCATCCACGAGCTTGAGGAACTTGCGGGCAGCATCCGCATCCAGTTCCACATGCATGGACGGAACGAATTCGGCTTCATCGGTTTCATACTCGATGCTCGCCTCTTCCAGCGCACCGACGACGGCACGGAGGTCCTGCGGCTCCGAGATGATCTCGAAGTTCTCGCCCGATTCCTTCACTTCGTCCGCACCGGCGTCAAGGACGGCCATCAGCAGATCGTCTTCGGTGAGGCCGTTCTTGGGCAGGTTCACTACGCCCTTGCGGGTGAACATGTAGGCGACGGAACCGGGATCGCCCATATTGCCGCCGTTGCGGGTCACGGCAAGGCGGACCTCGGAGGCCGCACGGTTCTTGTTGTCCGTAAGGCACTCGATCAGGAGGGCGGAGCCCTGCGGTCCGTAGCCCTCGTACATGATCGTCTGGTAATCGACGGCCTCGCCGAGCAGGCCGGCGCCGCGCTTGACCGCACGGTTAATGTTGTCGATCGGCACCGACGTCTTCTTGGCCTTGGAAACGGCCAGTTCAAGGGCCGGGTTGCCTGCCATGTCGGCTCCGCCGGCGCGTGCTGCAACTTCGATGTTCTTGATCAGCTTGGCGAAGGACTTGGCGCGCTTGGCATCAATTACGGCCTTCTTGTGCTTGGTGGTTGCCCATTTAGAGTGGCCCGACATGCTCTACGCTTCTCCTCTGATCGATAAAAAAGTCCGGCTGCTTGCCACCCGTCCAGGACCCCGGGGAACCCGGGCCGAACAGGGAGACCAGCTAAGCTTCCCGAACGCACTGCCACAATTCTAGCGACCGAATCCGTTTCCGGGGCCGGAAACGCTTCCGCGCTCCGGGCCGGGGACGGATCCCGACGGATATAACACCGTTGACCTGCCCGGATGCGTGCAGCCTCACCCCTTGCGGATCGGTGCTGTACCAAGGGTGTGCGCTATATTCAGTAACCATGAGTTCTTTCTCCATCCTGGTCGGAAAACTGGTCCGCAGTGCCTCCAAACTGCGTGGCGGCGGCTCCGCCCTGCCGGGCCTGGTAGTGGAGAAGATCGATCCCGATTTCATTCGCCGTACCCTCGCAGACCTGCCGCTCGGCGTCGCCGTCGTGTCCGGAACCAACGGCAAGACCACCACTACCAAGATGGTGGTGGAGCTGCTGGAGAGCCAGGGGCTAAAGGTCTTCACCAACCGCACGGGCAGCAACTTCACCCGCGGCGTCGCAGCGGCGCTGCTGGGCGAAGTGAACCTGCGCGGGCACCTGGATGCGGACATCGCCGTCCTGGAACTGGACGAAGCCCACGCCGTGCACTTCGTGAAACTGATCCAGCCGCGCTACAGCCTGCTGCTGAATGTCCTGCGTGACCAGCTGGACCGGTTCGGCGAGATCGACAAGACCACCCGCCTGCTGGAATCCATTGCCCGCGCGACCACCGAGACGGTGGTGCTGAACCGCGAGGATCCCCGCGTGGCGGGCATTGCCGATTCCCTGAACGGCCAGCGTGCCGTGTACTTCGGTCTCGACGCGTCGCTGCGCAGCACCTTCCCCAACGACGACGAGATGCGCGGCAGCCTTGCCGAGGCGCTGGCCGCAACCCAGGAGGCCGACGTCGTCCTTGAACGCGTGAGTGAGACGGACGCGGATTTCCTGATCGACGGACAGGTCCGCACCTCGGGGCTGAAGCTGCGCGGCGTTTACAACATCTTCAATGCCGCCGCTGCCCTCGCCTTTGCGCGGACAATCAAGGGCAAGGACCTCGACTCCGACGCCTTGTTCGAGGCGCTTGCCAATGTGGAGCCTGCATTCGGGCGCGGCGAGTCCCTGACCGTCAACGGCCAGCCGCTGGAGCTGGTCCTGGTGAAGAATCCCAGCGGCTTCCGCCTGGGCCTGAAGTCCTTTGCCGCACACGGCTACTCAACAATGATCGCCATCAATGACAACTACGCCGACGGCCGGGACATGTCCTGGCTGTGGGACGTGGACTTCGAATCCCTGGCCGAGGGCGGAGTCGACGTCGTCAGCGGTGTGCGCGCCTACGACATGGCGCTGCGGCTGAAGTACGACGACGTACCGGTGCGCACCATCGAAGCGGACATCACGGATGGATTGAAGCGTTTCATCAAGGACTCCCCCGGGGTTCCCATGCGGATCTTCTGCACGTACACGGCCATGCTGGCCGTACGCCGGGAACTCTCCAAGATCACGAAGGTAGAGGTGGTCTCATGACCGAGGACCGCACAATCAAGATCCTGCAGCTGTACCCGCGGGAAATGAACATTTACGGCGACTGGGGCAACGTGCTGGTGCTCAAGCAGCGCCTGAAGTGGTACGGCTACACGCCTGTTGTCGAGGAGTACAACGCCGGGGACGAGTTCCCTGCCGATGTTGACATCATTGTCGGCGGCGGCGGCCAGGACAGCGGACAGGTGGTGATCCAGCAGGATCTCCAGCAGTTGGCACCTACCCTTCAGGGACTTGCCGAGGACGGCCTGCCGATGCTGGTGATCTGCGGTTTGTACCAGTTGTTCGGACGGTTCTTCAAGACGCATGAGGGTGCGCTCATTCCGGGAATCGGCATCCTGGACATGGAGACCCACGGCGGTGACGTGCGGTTGATCGGCAACGTTCTTTCCGTCAGCGAAGAGTTCGGCGAGATCCACGGCTATGAGAACCACAGCGGCCAGACCTTCCTCGGTCCGGGCGTGAAGCCGCTGGCGGAGATCCGCAAGGGTGAAGGCAACAACACCAAGGACAGCACCGAGGGTGCGCGGTACAAGAACGTGGTAGCCAGTTACCTGCACGGTTCCCTTCTTCCCAAGAATCCGGCAATTGCGGACTTCCTGATCGAGAAGGCAGCCACGCGGAAGTTCGGCAGCTTCTCCCCTGTTCCCCGTTCGGAACAGGACCTGGCCGAGCTGTCGAAGCTTTCGGAAATGGCACGCCAGCACGCCGGGCAGCGGCCGCGCTAGCCTCTCTTGCCTTGGCGGGCGTTGGGCGGCCTTCCGGTCCCGTCATGCAGGGAGACGTGCTGCGTCGTACCAGCGCAGAACCCGCAGTGCCCTGAGAGTGTTCCACCGGCTCGGCGTCCCATCGGGTTCTTCGAATCGAAAGTGGACAGCACCGGGGTGACTGTTCTCCAGCAGCCAACGTCCATCTGGCTGACGCCTGGCACGAACTTGTTCGATCGCCTCAACCAGCCGCGGATCGGCAGGGCCGCCGCGCAGAGCGAAATAGCTCGTTGCCTTGAGCAGGTCATAGTGCCAGCGGGGAGGGTAGGAGAACTGAAGCCATTGTGGGTTCACCACCTCGCCGGTGCGCAATGAGCGGAACAGGGTACGTCGAAGCAGATACTCCTCGCCGTCATGGCGAGCCCGGCGGACCTCATCGGATCCACCGGTGTGTCGTTCCCACCTGAGTAAGGCGTCAACCACGTCAAGAGTGCTGGCGAAAGAGCCCGGCGTCGAAGGCGTCTCTGCCCAGCAGTTCCAGCCACCGTCAGGCAGCTGGTCGGCCACGAGCCGCTGCACCACCGGGTCGACGTCGATGCCCAGGAAGGTGCCGATCAGGATAGTGCCGGCGTTGATGCAGCAGTCGACTTCGCCGGCGAAGAACGGCAACCCGTTGTACTCCCACCGGCAGTTGTGGACGACCAACTGTGCGGTCTCCCGCATCACCGCACTGTCCGGCGGTACACCCAAGTGGCACAGGTCGAGCAGCACCGGGTAGGTAGCGGTCCATGGTTGCTCCGGTTCCTTTCCCGGCTGTTCTCCGGGCTGCTCATCTGGCTGCTCATCTGACTGCTCGCCTGGCGCTTCGGCCGGTTCCGCGTCGGGTTCCGCGTCGGGTGACGGGAACGGAGGCGGTGGCTCGCCGGCAGCCAGGGCCTGTGCGGTACTCTCGGCGAACGCCGCGGTGTCCGGGAAGCATGCCCCGTTTGCCCACTGTCCGTCAGGTGCCCGCAGCGCGAGCAGTCCAGCGCCCCATCCTTCGTGCTCCACCCGTGCCCGCTCAGCTGCCACCTCATCCTGCGGGGCGTCGAGGATGTCGCGTAACACCTGCCAGCGGATCGCTGGATCGCCTTGCAGCAGCCACTGCACGACCGGGTCGTCCTTGGCTGGCGGCGGCGTCCGGGGGACGTAGGCATCGTATTTCCTCTGCGGAGTTTCCACCGGGACATCGTATGCGGGCATGGTGATTGTGGGTAGAAGTGGTTGTGCCGGTCAGAACCCGGTGAAGGTTGAGCCCTTGTTTATCGTTGCCTGTTCGTTCGCTTCGCTGTGACGAATGACCAGGGAGATTGTGATGAGTACGGCGGAGAGCAACACGAAGGTAACCAGTAACAGCAAATAGATCAGCGATACCGCCACGGCAACAGGTACTGTCTCCCAGACCGCGGAAAGCCTCATAGAGTTAAGACTGTCTGCTATACCGAAGTTCCTGTTGATAAACGGACCCAGGACGAGGAGGACGACCGCTGCAATACCGAACCTTGTGCCGAACCTCATCGTGGGCCGCGCCAGTGTTGCACCAGACATCTCACTCCTAGGGTTCGGTGGGCGGGTTCGTCCTGCATCTGCTGTCTGAGTATGCACACCGTCTACGGCAGCATCAACACTGGGTTCGGATCGGAACCACCCGCCAGCCAGGCGTCCCGGTCAAGGATCGGCTACGGGACATCCATAATCGACGGTGCAAACATGGCGCTGCGCAACCTGCCAACTAGCGCTGCGACTCAGGTGCCCGGCAGCGGCGGCGCCGTGGATTGATAGGTGTATCCGGTCGGCGTGGTGATTTCGACCGCGTGCCGGCCGGGACTTCCAACACTCCTTGCCTGCCAGCCGGGTGCTTCCTTGGCTTGGTTGCAGGCTTCGCACAGGCCCTGCAGGTTTTCGGCCTTTGTACTCCCGCCGATGCGGTGCGGACGGATATGGTCGCGGTGCCGGATTGGGGCGTTGCACCACGGTGTCCGGCAGGTTTGGTCCCTCACGGAGATGAACCTCGCCAATAATCCAGGGACAAACCGCGCCTTGGAGTCCAGGCCAATGAGTTCACCTGAGGTCGGGGCCGTGTAGAGGCGCCGGAGCCAGAGGTCCGGCGACGCAGATGCTCGGCGACGGCTGGTCGGTTCTTCGTGTCCGGCTTTGTGTGACCGGTCCTTTCCGGTCTTTTCACCGCCGGGGCTGACGCTGTCGGCGGTATCCTCTCCGCCGCTGCAGCTTCCGGCATGGGCCTCACCGCCCTTGCGGCTTCCGCCCAATCCGCGACCAGCAATGCCGCTCGCGGCCAGACCACCACCAGCCTTGCCGTTCGCCGCTTTCCGCACCGCGTCGCGTGCCCACATGGCCGGCACCACGCCGTATCCGCTGAGGTAGGCCGGTTCGTTCGAACCCGCCAGCAGCGTACGGTCGGTCATAACAAGCTGGACCTCCAGCGGCACCCGGTCAGCGTGGGTAAGACCGGTGATTCTTTCAACCAGCGTGTCAGCCATGATCTGGCCCCGGCCGCGTTCATCGCCACGTGCCCGGAGGGAATCTGCTTCGCGGCTGAGGGCGGCAAAGACCGCGACCCCCTGGGCCACCGGCAATAGGCCTGTCAGGTAGGTCATGGTGTCCGGGGCAGGCCGGCAGGAAACATAGCGGTCCGACTGGGCCTTGGCTGCACGCCGGACCAGCGCCTCTTGGTCGATCCGGTACGTTAGTTTCCGAATCCTGCCAATCAGACGCCCGTCTCCGAGCCCCTCGAGTCCGGCAACGTCTCCGGCTACCTCACGGTCCACCAAGCGACGGTCGGATACCGACAGGCATGCCGTCTCACGGACCAGAAGCGTGGCCCGCCATTCGTTGAGTCTGCCCTCGGACAGCGCCCGGAGTGTGCATGGCATTTCAAGTGCAAGCGCTTTGGAAAAGCCAAGAATCCGCCCGCCGCGTGCCGGCGATTCGCGCCGGGCGAGGGCAATTTGAGCAGCAATGCCTCTCCCCTGCTGCTCTTCGGGAATGCCGGAGCGTGCATGTGCTGCACGGACGGAGGCATCGAAGGCGGCGGCGACACGAACCTGGGCTGCTGCAGCAGCGGCCTTGAGTTCTTCCAGGACGCGCAGCCGGCTTATGAGACCCGCGTCTGTATCGGAGGCGATCTCTTCCAGAGCGCGCCCGGAAGACAGCTCGGCGATCCACGCGGCGACCGGCGAGGATGGCGGTTCGTTGCCGCAATGCGCCTCCGCGACGGTTGCCGGACCAGGGCGCTCACGGCTGGACAGCGCCGGCTCGGCCGCCGGACCAGGGCGCTCACGGCTGGACAGCGCCGGCTCGGCTGCCGGACCGTTGTTGCCACTGCGGTGCCCAGCGGCTGTACCGAAGCGGAGCTCAGCGCCCTCAACGGATGCTGGATAGTCCCGATTTGATTCGAACATGTGTTCGATGCTATGGACTCAAAACCAAGCCTGCAATAGGAGTTTTCGTCCTTGTGGAAAACTACCCACACCTCTGGGTACCCCGGCTCTGACTTGGGAAAACAGTTGAAAGAGAGGGTCCGGATGCCGCGGCCTGCCAGTCCCGGGTGCTCGTTGGAGGCGTGCCTTCGTTGGCCCGGAGGCGAGGCTGGATCCGCTGCAGTCTGGCGGCTGGGCGTCCCGACGTCGGTCCACCCCAGGTCCGCCGGTCGCCTCCGCCAGCCAGCCCCAGGTCCAGGTCCGGCACGCGTGCTACCGTTCAGGCGCGCACCCAGACCGAACCCATCCTGCTCCCCAAGTGAAAAACCACCGACTGAAACGAGCCGCATGACTCCATCGGAGCCCGGGAACTACTACGCCGTCCCTGAACTTGCTGCCGCCTATGACGCCGATACGGAAGCCCGCCAGGACCTGCCGTTCTATTTGGCACTGGCTGCCGAGCTGGGAGCCCGCCGCGTTGCGGACATCGGATCAGGAACAGGCCTGCTGTGCAGCCTGCTGGCAGGGCAGGGATATGAGGTCACGGGAGTCGAACCTGAAGAAACCATGCTTTCGCTCGCAGCCACCCAGCCGCATGCCGACGCCGTCACCTGGATCCGGGGAACCGCGGACCACCTGCCGGCAGCCTGGGCCGATTTGGTGCTGATGACCGGGCATGTAGCGCAGTACTTCCTTGATGACGCCTCATGGGTGCAGGTCCTCACCCATGCCGGACGGGCGCTGAGGCCCGGAGGCCGGCTGGCGTTTGAAGTGCGCAACCCCGCCGTCGAAGCCTGGCGCCAATGGGAGGGCACGCACAGCACCAACCGGGGAACAGTCACCCAGACCGTCCGGCGGCAAAAGGACCTGGTCACGCACACCGATACCTGGACCGACGATTCCGGAACGCGGACGACAATCGAGACCCTCCGCTTCCCTTCCTGGGACACGGTTACCGCGGGTTTGGAAGCGGCAGGACTTACGGTCGGTCAGTGCTGGGGTCACTGGGATCGAAGCCCGGTGCGGCAGGATTCACCGGAGTGGATCTTTCTCACCGAAGCGGTCTGACCCGCCCGTACGCGGCCCGCCACCCCCGCACACCCCACGCTTACCCTCCCCCGCCGTCCTGCGTCATCAGCCATTCATGCGCCCCGGCGTCGGCCGCCCCCAGAGATTCGACCACCGGAACAGTCCGTGCGCGCACCGCTTCCCGCTGGGCCGGCGGCGCGCACTCCCCCTGCGGCAGGTCCCCCGCAACGGAACACCACCGGTACGGATCCCGGACAATCACCGACGGCGCCCAGGCGAGGTCGCTGACCGTCCAGGCCCCGGCGTCGTCGCGGGCGAACTGCGCCCGGACTATCAGGCCCTCGTTATTGACGTCGTACGAAGGCGAAAGCTCCGTCACGGCATTGCCGAGCCCGTAGACAATCCACGTGCCGTTGTAATTCTCGATAGGCAGTACCGAATGCGTGTGGTGGCCGTAAATGAAGTCGAACTCGCCGCTGTCCGCCAGCGCATGGGCGGTTTCCACCTGCTGCGCATTGGGCACCGACGCGTATTCCTCACCTGCGTGGATGGCAGCGACGACGACGTCGGCCCCTTCCGCACGGGCCGTTCGGGCCTTGTCGATCATCGCGGGGGCGTCGATCAGATCCACCTGCCACGGATACTCGGCAACCAACCCGTTCAACCCGTAAGTGGCTTCGATGACGGCCAGGTCGCCCGCCGGAGCGGACAGGAGCATGGGCGCGCCGGCGCCGGTCTCGGCGGCGTACGATCCGGTGTGCGCCAACCCCAGGGAATCCAGTACGCCTAGCGTGCGGTTCAAGCCGGCCGTACCGGCGTCGATGGTGTGGTTGCTGGCGGTGGTGCAGCCGGAATAGCCGACGGCGGCCGCTGCCGTGAGGATCTGCGGCGGCACGTTGAACATGGGATAACCCGTATACGGCCCGTCCGGTTCGGCCACCGGAGTCTCCATGTGGCACACGGCCAGGTCCGATCCGGAAATGTAGGTCCGTTGCCCGGCCAGCAGCGGCTCGAAGTCCAGCGGTCCCTTACCCGAGGCACCCGCATCCGCCGAGGCCTGCTCCCACAGCTGCGGATGGACCAGCAGGTCCCCGGCAAGCATCAGGGAAAAGCAGTTCTCCGTGGGACAGGCCGGACCCTTGCCGGGGTTGCCGGGCTCGGCGGACGGTAACGACGGCGGCGCCGACCGGGCAGGCGACGCTGGGGAGGATGACGCTGCCGGGGATGACGACGCCGACGACGGCCCGCCGGCGCCCTCGCCGCCCTCCGGCCCGTCTCCACCGGCCGCCATGCAGCCGCCAAGCAACAGGGCCAGCACCACCGCGAGCCCCGGCACGCGGAACAGCCCCGCAGGACGAATACCCGGATTGCGTTTCATGAACTTCCCCACGCATCTCCCCAGGCCCGCAGGCTGCGGCAGCGGGGAATCGGACCGATCCTACTGCAGTGCCAGGTTGGAGCGGGATGCCCCGCTGTGCCAGTCTTGGGCTTTATGGACAACCCTTTCCTTTACCCGAGTAGCCTGCCGTACCAGCTGCCCCCGTTCGAGCAGATCAACGAAGACGTTTTCCTGCCCGCCTTTGACTCCGGAATTTCCGGGCATGCCGCCGAGATTGAGCGCATTGCCGCGAACCCGCAGGCTCCGGACTTCGAAAACACGATCGAGGCCCTGGAATTATCGGGCCAGGAGCTGGGCCGCACCGCCGTCGTCTTCTTCACCCTCTGTGCCGCGCACGCCACCGACGGCGTGCAGCGGATCCAGCAGCAGATCGGCCCGCGGCTCGCCGCGCATGAGGACACGATTTACCTCAACCGGCAGCTCTTTGCCCGCGTCGAAGCCGTCGCTGCGAACCTTGCCGGCCTGGATGATGAGCAGGCACGCCTCGTGTCCGAGTACCGCCGCCGCTTCATCCGCGCCGGTGCGCAGCTCGATGACGCCGGGCAGGCCCGCATGCGGGAGCTGAACGC
Organism: Arthrobacter sp. zg-Y895; assembly: GCF_020731025.1. Classification (NCBI taxonomy): domain Bacteria; kingdom Bacillati; phylum Actinomycetota; class Actinomycetes; order Micrococcales; family Micrococcaceae; genus Arthrobacter; species Arthrobacter sp. zg-Y895. Next base: position 168,947 of record NZ_JAJFZY010000008.1, on the reverse strand, counting down.
CCGGCTTTCGGAACTGGGCACCGACTTTTCCCAGCGCCTGCTGAAGGACACCAACGATTCGGCCCTGGTGGTGGACGACGCCGCCGAACTGGACGGCCTGTCCGACGACGACATAGCCGCAGCGGCGACCGCAGCGGCGGAAGCGGGACACGACGGCAAGTACCTCCTGTCCCTCGTGCTGCCCACCCCGCAGCCGGCCCTGGCGTCGCTGACCAACCGTGAGAGCCGCCGTCGGCTGCATGATGCCGCCCGTAACCGCGGTTTCCGGAACAATGACGGGAACACGCTTGCCCTCGCCGCCGAAATGGCCGCGCTGCGGGCGGAAAAGGCCGCACTGCTCGGTTTCGCGAACCATGCCGAGTACGGCACGGATGACCAGACCGCACCGTCCCTGGCCGCGATCCACGCCATGCTGGACAAGCTCGCCCCTGCAGCCGTCCGCAACGCCAAGGCGGAAGCCGAAGAGCTGCGCGAAGCGGCCCGGCGGGACGGACACGAACTGGCCGCCTGGGACTGGGCGTACTACTCCGAGCAGGTCCGTCGGGAGAAGTTCGACGTCGACTCCTCCGCCCTGCGGCCGTACTTCGAACTGGAGCGCGTCCTCACGGACGGCGTCTTCTATGCTGCCAACCGGCTCTACGGACTGACCTTCACCGAACGGGCGGACCTCGCGGGCTATCACCCGGACGTCCGGGTCTGGGAGGTCAAGGACGACGACGGCACCGGGCTGGGCCTGTTCCTGGGCGACTATTACACCCGGGACACCAAGAACGGCGGCGCCTGGATGAACTCACTGGTCCACCAGTCCCGGCTGCTGGATGCCCCGCCCGTGGTCATCAACAACCTGAACATTTCCAAGCCCGCTGCCGGTGAACCGACGCTGCTGACCTTCGGCGAGGTGGTCACGGCATTCCACGAATTCGGCCATGCGCTGCACGGGTTGTTCTCTGATGTCACGTATCCCCAGTTCTCCGGCACCGCCGTACCGCGGGACTTCGTTGAATACCCGTCACAGGTCAACGAAATGTGGATGCTGTGGCCGGAGGTGGTCGGCAACTTCGCGAAGCACTACGTCACCGGGGAGCCGCTGCCGCAGGAGGAAATCGACAAGGTGAATGCGGCGGCCGTCTGGGGCGAGGGGTTCTCCACCACCGAGTACCTGGGGGCCGCCCTGCTGGATCTGGCCTGGCACGAACTCGCACCGGGCGAAACGGTGCAGGATCCGGAAGCATTCGAGGCCGCTGCCCTGGCGGCGGCCGGCGTCGACCTGGACCTGGTTCCGCCGCGTTACCGCACCGGCTACTTCAAACACATCTTTGCCGGCGGCTACGCGGCCTCGTACTACGCGTACATCTGGAGCGAAGTGCTCGACGCCGACACAGTCGAGTGGTTCCGGGAGAACGGCGGCCTGACACGGGAGAACGGGGACCGTTTCCGGACGGAGCTGCTGTCCCGCGGCAACAGCATCGACCCGCTGCAGGCGTTCCGGAACTTCCGCGGACGCGATGCGCAGATCCAGCCGCTGTTGGACCGGCGCGGCCTGGCCTAAGCCCGACGAGGCCGCAGCGGCAACCGCAGCCGATAAACAGAAGGCGGGAACCGGATCACCGGTTCCCGCCTTCTATTGCGCCAACTACGCCTGCCTAGGCAGGGTTGGCCATCCGCGCCTGCTTCCGCACGGTGTGCATCCGCTGGCCGATGGTCACGCAGCTGGCCAGGGTCAGCAGGATCAGGACCACCAGCAGCAGGACCTCGGGGACGCCCAGGCCCACCAGCCCGGTAGCGACCAGCAGGGAGACCAGCCGCTCCGCCCGCTCGGCAATGCCGACGTTGGCGGAGAAGCCCAGCGACTCGGCCTTGGCGCGGATGTAGGACACCAGCATGCCGACCACCAGGCAGAGGATGGCCGCGATGCCGATCGCGTCGTTGCCGCCGCCGGTGAAGAACCAGATGGCGACGCCGGCAAACAGGGCGCCGTCGGCGAAGCGGTCGAGGGTGGAATCCAGGAACCCGCCCCAGCTGCCCTTGCGCTGCTGCTGCCGGGCCATGATCCCGTCCACCACGTCGGAGAAGATGAAAACGGTAATGAAGATGGTGCCCCAGAACAGCTCACCCAGCGGATAAAAGACCAGTCCGCCGACCATCACACCGAGCGTGCCGGCGATGGTGACCATGTCCGGGGTTACGCCGCGGCGGAGCAGCCAGGTGGCCAGCGGGCTGAAAACGGCAGTGAAGAATCCCCGTGCGTATTTGTTGAGCACGTGTCAGTCCTCGCTGTCCGGGCCGGAGCCCTCTTCGGGCCAGGCATCGGCCACTTGCCGGCGCACGTCGCCCAGGGTCTGGGTGATGGCCTTGGTCTGCGCGATGATCGGCAGGAAGTTTCCATCACCGCCCCACCGCGGAACGATGTGCTGGTGCAGGTGGGCGGCAATCCCGGCCCCGCCGGTTTCGCCCTGGTTCATGCCCAGGTTGAAACCGGTGGGGCTGGACACCTTCCGCAGCACGCGCATGGCGGTCTGGGTCAGCGCCGCGATTTCCGCCGTCTCCTCCGGGTCGATGTCCGTGTAGTCCGGCACATGGCGGTACGGGCAGACCAGCAGGTGGCCGGCGTTGTACGGGAAGAGGTTCAGGATCACGAAGGCGTGCCGGCCGCGGTGGACAATCAGCGATTCCTCGTCCGACCGCTCCGGCGCGGCGCAGAACGGGCAGGTCTCCTTCGAGGAGACCTGCTTCTGCCCGCCCTTGATGTAGGCAAGCCGGTGCGGGGTCCAGAGCCGCTGGAATGCGTCGGGGACGCCGGCGAGTTCGAACGTGTCCGTCACCGCGGCGTCGTCAGGTTGTTCTCCCATAGCGTCCCCGCCGCCCTACTTGTCCCGGTTACGGACGGCTTCGACAATCCGTTTGACGGCTTCTTCAACGGGTACGCCGTTGTCCTGGCTGCCGTCCCGGAAGCGGAAGGAGACGGCGCCTGCCTCGGCGTCGTCGCCGCCGGCGATCAGGACAAACGGGATCTTGTCCTTGGACGCGGTGCGGATCTTCTTCGGGAAGCGGTCGGTTCCGGTGTCCACCTGGGCGCGGATGCCGTGCGCCTTGAGCTTGTCGACGACGTCGAACATGTAGTCGTTGAACGCTTCGGCCACGGGGATGCCGACCACCTGAACCGGTGCCAGCCAGGCCGGGAACGCGCCGGCGTAGTGCTCGGTGAGCACGGCCATGAAGCGTTCCACGGAACCGAACAGGGCGCGGTGGATCATGACCGGGCGCTGGCGGGTGCCGTCTGCGGCCTGGTACTCGAGCTCGAAGCGCTCGGGCAGGTTGAAGTCCAGCTGGATGGTGGACATCTGCCAGGTGCGGCCGATGGCGTCACGGGCCTGGACGGAGATCTTCGGGCCGTAGAAGGCTGCTCCGCCCGGATCCGGGACGAGGTCCAGGCCGGAGGCTTCGGCAACCTCGGCGAGGGTGCGGGTGGCTTCCTCCCAGATGTCGTCGGAGCCGACGAACTTCTCCGGGTCCTTGGTGGAGAGCTCCAGGTAGAAGTCGTCCAGGCCGTAATCCTTGAGCAGGTCCAGCACGAACTTCAGCGTGGTGGTCAGCTCATCCTTCATCTGCTCGCGGGTGCAGTAGATGTGGGCGTCGTCCTGGGTCATGCCCCGCACGCGCGTCAGGCCGTGGATGACGCCGGACTTCTCGTAGCGGTACACGGAACCGAATTCGAACAGGCGCAGCGGCAGCTCGCGGTAGGACCGTCCGCGGGAGCGGAAGATCAGGTTGTGCATGGGGCAGTTCATCGGCTTCAGGTAGTAGTCCTGGCCGGGCTTGGTGACCTCGCCGGTCTCCGGATCGGTGACCTCGTCCACGTGCATGGGAGGGAACATCCCGTCGCGGTACCAGTCCAGGTGGCCGGATACCTCGTACAGGTGGCCCTTGGTGATGTGCGGGGTGTAGACGAACTCGTAGCCGGCCTCGGTGTGGCGCTGGCGGGAGTAATCCTCCATGGCCTTGCGGATGATGCCGCCCTTGGGGTGGAACACCGGCAGGCCCGAACCCAGCTCATCCGGGAAGGAGAACAGATCCAGCTCGGTGCCCAGCTTGCGGTGGTCGCGGCGCTCGGCTTCGGCCAGGCGCTCCTGGTAGGCCTTCAGTGCGTCCTTAGTGGGCCAGGCGGTGCCGTAGATGCGCTGCAGCTGCTGGTTCTTCTGGTTGCCGAGCCAGTAGGCGGCGGCGGAGCGGGTCAGGGCGAAGGCGTTGGAGATCAGCTTGGTGTTGGGCAGGTGCGGGCCGCGGCACAGATCGCACCAGACGACGTCGCCGGACTTGCGGTCCACGTTGTCGTAAATGGTGATCTCGCCGGCGCCGACCTCGATGCTGGCACCTTCGCCGGCTTCCTCGGCGCCGTCCTTCTTGCCCAGCAGTTCGAGCTTGTACGGCTCGTTCTTCATGGCTTCACGGGCTTCGTCTTCGCTGACCACGCGGCGGGCAAATTTCTGGTTCGAGTTGATGATCTTCTGCATCATCTTCTCGAGGGTCTTCAGGTCCTCCGGCGTGAACGGCTCGGCAACGTCGAAGTCGAAGTAGAAACCGTCCTTGATGTACGGACCGATGCCCAGTTTGGCGTCCGGACGCAGCTGCTGCACGGCCTGGGCCATGACGTGCGCGGTGGAGTGGCGCAGGACATTCAGTCCGTCTTCGGAGTCAATGGTGACGGACTCCACGATGTCGCCCTGCTCCAGCGGCGTATCCAGGTCCTTGAGGACGGAGTGCACGCGCATCACGACGACGTCGCGGCGTTCGAAGAAGAGCTGAGCACCAGTGGTGCCAGTATCCACCGTGGTCTCTTCGCCGTCGACGATGAGGGTGAACTTCTCTGGCACTGACACGGTTGTCTCCTAGATTTCGTTGTACGGCGTCTGCTGCACGGCCTGGACACGGCCGCACTTCCGCCCGTACCGATGTTATCCGCTGCGCTTGGACCCCACCAACATGCCGCGCTGACGGCCGGGTTTCGGAAGCGAGTCCGGGTCCGCCAGGTTCCATGCTTCGAGTGCCTGGAGGCTGATGCCCCGCGGGCCGGTGCGGCGGGTCAAGCCGCGGACCAGCAGCAGCTCCGTGCCGAAAAGCAGCGGACCGGATTTCTCCTGCGCCTCGTGGAAGAACGTGCAGTCAATGCATCCGGTGCCGTCGTCGAGGCTGATGAACACCACGCGGCGTCCCCCGCGCATGGGAGGAGTCTGAGTGGCCACCCGGATCCCGGCGACCAGCACCTCGGTCCCGTTGCGCAGGTCCATCAATGCTTCCGCGGGAGTGACGCCGAGTCCGCGCAGCAATGGACCGTAGCTTTCCATCAAGTGCGCGCTGACGTCCACGGACAAAAGATCCAGTTCGGTGCGGACCTTTTCCCGCAGCCCGGGTTCGGGCAGGTGATGGTGCAGGTTCGCCAGCTCGGTATCCCCCAGCGGCAGGGCCAGCTGCCCGGGAATCGGATCATGCTTCCGGGACGCGGACTTGGCCGGTGCGGCGTCCAGGTACTGGATCAGGTCCGCACGGCTGCCCTCGGAGCCGGTCTGCTTGCTGAGCGAATCGAACGCTCCGAGCTGCGCCAGCCGGCGCAGCGTGGGCCGGGAGACCTTCGCACGTGCCCTCAGGTCCGCCAGGGAGTCATAGGGCTGCCCGGCGGCGATGCGCATTAGCTCGACGGCGGACAGCCCGTAGATCCCGGCCAGGGACAGCCGGATGCCCAGCCGGCCGTCGTCGAGCCGCTCCACCCGGTAGGTTTCGCCGCTGCGGTTTATGTCCAGGGGCAGGATGGGGATGCCCATCCGCCGCGCCTCGGCGACGAGCAGCCGGCGCGGGTACATGCCGGGATCATGTTCGAAGATGCCGGCGAGGAACGCCGCCGGGTGGTGTGCCTTCAGCCATGCCGACTGGTAGGTGGGTACGGCGAAGGCAGCGCCGTGGGCCTTGCAGAAGCCGAAGCTGCCGAAGGCCTTGAGCGTGTCCCAGACCTTGTCGATGGTTTCCGGCGTGTAGCCGCGGGCGGCGGACTTGCTGCGGAAGTATTCCTCCACGCCCGGCTCGGCGGATTCGTTGCCCAGCAGGCGGCGCAGTTCGTCCGCCTTCGCCAGCCCGCAGCCGGTGAAGACATTCAGCGTCCGCAGCACCTGTTCGTGGAAGACGGTGACGCCGTGGGTTTCGGCCAGCACCGGGCGCAGCGCCTCGTGCGGGTAGACCTCCGGGGAGAAGCCGTGCCGGTGTTCCAAAAACGGCCGGACCATGTCGGATTTCATCGGCCCGGGCCTGAACAGGGAAATGTCGATGATCAGGTCATTGAACTCCCGCGGCGCCAGCTTGCCCACCAGCTCGCGCTGTCCCGGGGATTCGATCTGGAAGCAGCCCAGGGTGTGCGTGCTGCGGATCAGTTCGTAGGTGGGTTCGTCGTCGAACGGAACGGCGTCGAGGTTGATCCGGCCGTCGTGTTCGACGAACTCCGGGTCCGGCTCCTCCGGCCCGTCCCGATGCTTCCCGGCGGCAATGACCTCTTCACGGGAGGAGTGCACCCGCACCACTTCGCGTACGGCAAAGGCCATGGCGCTCTGCATCCGCACACCCAGCACGTCGAGTTTGAGCATGCCCATGGGGTCCATGTCGTGCTTGTCGAACTGGGACATGGGCAGGCCCAGGCCGCTGGGCTGCACGGGGGTGCGGTCCAGCAGGGAGGTGTCCCCCAGGATCACTCCGCAGGGATGCATGGAAATGTGCCGGGGCAGCCGGTCCAGGCGTTCGGTGAGGTCCACCAGCAGGTCCAGCTGCTGGTTCTTTTCCACCTGGCCGGAGAATTCCCGCAGTTCGGGCTTTTCGGCGAGCGCCTCGCGGAAGTTGCGGGCCGAGAAACGCCATAGCTGCTTAGCCACAGCGCCGATCTCCTCCTCGGGCATGCCCAGGGCCAGTCCGGCGTCGCGCACCGCTCCCCGTGCCCGGTAGCCGTTCTGCATGCTCATCAGCGTGACCCGTTCGGAGCCGAAGCGTTCGAAGATGCGGTGATAGACGTTGTGCCGCTCGGCGCTTTCCACGTCTATGTCGATGTCCGGCAGCGTGGAGCGGTCCCGGGAGAGGAAGCGTTCAAAGATCAGGTCGTGGTCCAGCGGGTTCACGTGGCTGACGCCCAGCAGGAAGTTCACCAGCGAGGAGGCCCCCGACCCCCGGGCAGCGGCGCGTACCCCCATCCCGGTGATCATGGCGGAGACTTCCGCAACCGTGAGGAAGTACGATGCGAAGCCCAGCCGCTCGATGATGCCCAGCTCGTGTTCGAGCCGGTTGCGCAGTTCCACCTCGGCAATCGAGTCCCGGGCGCGCAGCCTACGGGTAATCCCCGCCTCGCAGCGCTGGTGCAGTTCGATCATGGGTTCGGCCTCGATGCCGATCACCGAGGCTTCAGGTACCACGGGCTGCTTCCAGCCCATATCCGCCACGGGGTCTATCCGGCAGCTATCCGCGAGCGCCGCAGTGTCGGCCAGCATCCGTACCGCTCCCGAGGAACCGTAGCCCGCCTCGGAGCTGATCTCGCGGGCAAGCGCAGTCATCTCCCGTACCCCCTTGAGCCAGCCCTGCCCGTTGGGCTGTAAGTCCGGAAGGTGGGAGAGCGACGTCAGCGAGCGCGCGGCGTCGAGCACGTCAGCGGTGGCGGCTCCATCCTCGTCCACGTAGCGCACGGCATTGGTGAGGATGCCGGGCACACGCATCTCGTCGGCCAGCCGGAACATGCGTACGGCGTGGGCAAGGCTGAGGTTCTCCCCCGGGGCGGACAGATGGGTAACCACCTCGACGGCGAGCGCCCGGGCAGGGATCAGCGAGCGCCAGCGGCCGAACAGGGTACGGGCGACGGCGTAGCTTCGGCTGCGCATGGCCTGGCCGACGTCGGACTGCGGGCCGACGAGGACGGTGAGGACAGGTTCATCCTCCCCCTCTGTGCAGACGTACCCGGCCAGTTGTTCCATGGTGACGCCTACCGGTTTGCCGGCGCGTGCCCGGGAGGCTGAGGTGGCGGCGTGCGCGGCGGAGATCAGCCTGCACAGGGCACGGTAGCCTGCTCCCCCGGTATGCCCGTGGGCAAGGATGACTACCCGGCCCGTAACCGCGTTCCCGTCATCGAGCACGGCCAAATCCACGCCCACGATGGGATCGATACCGGCTTCCATGCAGGCCCGCAGGTGCTTGACCGTTCCGTAGAGCCCGTCCCGGTCTGTGCAGGCCAGTGCGTCCGCGCCGTCGGCCGCTGCGGACTGGGCCATTTCCTCCGGCCAGGACACCCCGTAGTGGGCGCTGAACGCGGTGGCGGCGTGCAGGTGGGTAAAGCTCATTGCTTAGGCACTGTCCCTCAGCGCGTCATGAATGCGGATCAGGCGCCAGCGGTCGCTGCGGACATGGTGCGAGAGGTCGAGGGTGCGCAGGTCGGAGCGGTCATTGACCCGGGCCTGGACCCGCCAGATCTCGGTATCCACCAGCCCGGCGCCATGTCCGCGTTCGGCGCGGGTTTCTTCCTCCCACCAGTTACGGCGTTCATACCAGCGCACAGGATCAGCCCCCACCTTGTAGGTGTGCCCGCCCCAGATAAGCCGGAGAGGCTGGCCCGCAGGCGAGCACACCACCTCGATCGCTTCGCTGAAGGTACCCATTCAGCTTCCTCTCCGCCCACGGATGCATGCGCACCGCACACGCACCAACCCACTGGTTATCCATTGGTTTTCAGTTGATTATCAGTTCGCAACTAATTCGAACATATGTTCGAACAGCTCCGCCACCAGTGTACGACCAGCAGGGGACAAACGGCACCACACGGAGATGGACGGGTAGGGAGATCCGCTCAGAAGCAGCAGCGCCCAGGTGTGCCGCTGACGGAGCCGACCCCCGCATGGTGCACACTGTTTCCAGACAGCTGGATTCTGCGCAGGATGCCTTGGTCCAGGCAATACTCATCGGATGGGGCCGGTTATGACAGCAGACAGCAACACACCGCCTAATGGACGGCAGCAACCGGAACCATGGAATCCGTTCGGGCAGGAGCCTGAACTGCAGCATCGGAATCCATATGCGCAGGACGTCCTGCCTGCGGATCAGGGAGCGGTTCCTCCAGAAGCGGCCTCCCGGAAAACACGGTTCAGCGCGGCAGCGATAACGGGAATGGTCCTCGTGTCGATCGTCTGGGCGATCGTCGTCCGCCCCCTCATCGCCTTCGCCGCCTGGGACACCTCCGGCTTCTCCATTTTTGGCTTCTTCGCCTTTTCCGGCCTGCTCACCCTGCTCGGAGGAGTAACGGGATTCATCGCGGCGCTTATCCAGGGAAACAGGAGGCTTGCCGCCCGCCTGTACATCATTCCCTCCCTGATCTGGCAGGGAGCGACCCTGGCTGCACTTTTCGCGCTGGTGTTCTCCCTATCCGGTTATGACGGCACCTAACCGCACCTAACCGCAGGTCCTATCTCCCGCTGTCCATGTCCACCCGGGCCGTGGTGGACAACGGCTGCTGCACAAGAAACAGCGTCAGGACAAAGGCCGCCGCCAGGATCGGCACCCCGAGCAGGAAGATCGGCGGCAGCGCCTCGCCGAACGCGGATTTGATGAAGTCCTGCGCCGGAGCGGGCAGCGCCCTGATGCTGTCCGGGCTGATCGAATTGGCGCCGCCCGACGCCGCATCGCCGGCTCCGGCCGGTGCGGAGGCCAGCTGGTCATTCAGCCGGCGGATGAACAGGGAACCGAACAGGGCAATCCCCAGGGAACCGCCCATCTGCCGGAAGTAGTTGGCGGTGGAAACCCCGGTACCCATGTCCTTGGCCGGGACGCTGTTCTGCACAATCAGCACCACGTTCTGCATCAGCGCCCCGATCCCCAGTCCCAGCACGAACATGCCCAGCGCGGTGAGGGAGTACGGCGTCGTGCTGGAGATGCGCGAGAGCAGCAGCAGGCCGCCGATCATGGTGAGGGACCCGAGAATCGGATAGATCTTGTACTTGCCCGTGCGGGAGATCAGCTGCCCCGTCCCGATCGAGGTGGTGAGCAGCCCTGCGGTCATGGGGAGCATCATCAGCCCGGACATAGTGGGACTGGCTCCGTTGACGATCTGCAGGAAGGTCGGCAGGTAGGCAATGGACCCGAACATGGCCAGCCCCACCGCCAGCCCAACCAGTGTGCAGATCAGGAAGTTGCGGATCCCGAACAGGCGCAGCGGAAGGATCGGTTCGGACGCGCGCAGTTCCACCGGAATGAAGATGGCGACGGCGACGGCGGCCACTGCTCCCAGTGTGAGGATGGTGGGTGAGGTCCAGGCGTAGTTGTTGCCGCCCCAGCTGGTCAGCAGCACCAGGGCGGCGCTGCCGACGGCAAGCAGTGCGGCACCGGCATAGTCCAGCCGGATCCCCTTGCGTTCGGACCGCGGCAGGTGCAGGGCGGTGACGATGACCGCGAGCGCCACCGCACCGATGGGCAGGTTGATGTAGAACACCCACCGCCAGGACCAGTAGTCGGTAAGGTAGCCGCCCAGCAGCGGTCCGCTGACGGAAGCGATACCGAACGCCGCCCCGATCATTCCCATGTACTTGCCGCGCTCGCGGGCGGGCACAATGTCACCGATGATGGCCTGCGCACCGATGATCAGCCCGCCGCCGCCTACGCCCTGGATGGCCCGGTAGGTGATGAGTTCGGCCATGCTGTGCGCCTGCCCGGACAGGGCGGACCCGCCCAGGAAAACCACGATGGCGAAAATGAAGATGTTCTTGCGCCCGAGCAGGTCCCCGAGCTTCCCGTAGATCGGCAGCCCGATTGTGGAGGTCAGCAGGTAGGCGGTGATCACCCAGGACAGGTGGTCCATACCCTGCAGGTCCCCCACGATGGTGGGCAGGGCGGTGGAGACGATGGTCTGGTCCAGGGCCGAGACAAGCACCGCCAGCATCAGCCCGGCGAAAACGACGGCGATCTGGCGCCGCGAATGCCCGCCTCCCGCATCGGCGCTGCCCTGCACGCTGTCCCCGCCCGTTGGCGGGCCGCTCCGGGCCTGCGGCGTGTGCGCCACCAGAGGGACGGCGTTGACCGGCGCTCCCATGGCACCGGCCATCCCGGCTATCGGATGGGTTGCTGCGGTTCCGTGGGGAGTAAACCGGTCGGCCATGCACTCCTCCTTGGAAATTTCCGCCGGATGTGGGAGTCCGGCCGGGACTTCCATTCGACGCCCACCGTCCCGCCAAGTCAACGGTCGGCGGCGGCCACCCATGCCGCCGGTACCGGCAGGCGTCGTGGTGGAGGGCGTTGAAGTTACCTACTCTAAGGAACGGCTCCCTGCCTCGGCGTTGTTCCACGGGTAGGACAGGCGCACACTGGCACTGAAAGCGGACCGGCCATGATGTCGAAGCCGCACGGGATCACCTTCGGGGTACGCCATGAACCGTACAATAAGCGTCATTTTCCGCGCCATACCGCTTCTGATGGGCGCTGTCTGTCTGTCCTATGGCCTCTACATCCTGTCCGGGCGGAACGATGCCGATCACTTTGTCGCCGGACACGTCAACGTCGGGCTGACCGCCATCTGTTATGCACTGTTCACCACGGCGGCCACCATCATTCGGCAGCTCATCAACCGCTATGGGCGCGTATGGGGGATCATCCTGCCGCTCTCCGGCTACGTGGCTGCTGCCGCCGCCGTCATCTGGGGCATCCTTCTGGCCAACCGGGACAACACCGCGGAGAACCTCACGGCGGGCTTCGTTGTGATCGGCATCGGCTTCGTCGCCGCGTGCGTCAGCACCGTCGCGGCCGCGTCCACGAAATTCACTCTCATCCAGTCAGCACAGTTACTCGAGCCACAGGGCGGCCCGCCGGAAGGTGCCCACTCCCGCGCCGTCGGCGCCGGGCTGCTCGCAGTTCCGGTTGGAGCCGCCGTCGTCGGTTTCTCCCTTGCGATCGGCCTGTTGGTGCGCGGGGATACGCCCGGATTCGTTGCCGGCCACGTCCTGATCGGCCTGTCGGCGATCTGCACGGCGCTGATCGCCCTGGTCGCGAGCATCGTGCGCCAGGTGCGCAACGAATTCAGCGACGGCGAGCGTTCCGCTTGGCCCTGGCTCGTCGCTGCCGCGGGCACGATCAACGTGCTGCTCGGACTATTCGTGCTGTTCAGTTCAGACGAACCCTATCGGCTGGCCCCGGGATGCGTGCTGATCGGCCTCGGGCTGATCTGCTTCAGCATCCTGTCGAAGGTGCTGTTGCTCGCCCTCGTCTGGCGTCGCACGTTTGCCCTGGCCAACCGCATCCCGCTGATGCCCATCGGAACAGCGCTCAGCTGCCTGTTCTTCGCCGCGTTCCTCTTTGAAGCCGCAGGCACAGACCCGGCGTTCTTTGTCCCCGCGCACGTGCTGGTTGGACTCGGGGCTGTCTGCTTTACGCTCTTCTCAATCGTGTCGATCCTCGAAGCGGGAACGTCGGAGTAGCAGGGCAGCATTAAGGCGTGGAGGGAACTGCTCCCCGCCAGGTGCGGATGCCGGTGCGGACTGCCTCCGGCAGCCCGGCGTCGTCAAAGAGCCGGTCCAGCGAAAAGCCGTCCGCCGCCGCGCGGAAGGCACCGTCCATGCTGGTTCCCTGCCCGGCGCACAGTCTTTCGCTCTCTGCCTCCGGATTGGGCCGTCCTGTTGCTGCTGCGAAGGCATCCGCGTTGCGGACGGTTTCGAAGTAATCCTCCCGGATCTCCTCCGGCTCCGCGTCCACTGCCGCGAGCAGGACCATTGCGGTCATTCCCGTCCGGTCCCGGCCCGCCATGCAGTGGAAGAGCACCCCGCCGGGCGGGGCATCGGCGAGCGCCTGCAGTACGGCGCCCATCCGGTCCGGCAGCCGGGTGAGGTGCGGCAGGTAGTACAGCGGCGTGCCCATCAGTCCGTTGTTCCAGTACCCCTCCCAGAACTCCGGATTTTCCGCCAGCCCGTCCAGGTCCACGGGAACCGTGGTGAGCCAGTCCGGGCGGGCGGCGGTGTCCCGTGCGCGTTCGGGCGGCTGCCGGAGGTCGACGACGGTACGCACTCCCAGCGCATGCAGGGTGTCCCAGCCGCGGGGGCGGATCAGGTCCACCGTTTCGGAGCGGAAGAAGACCCCGTGCGGCGTGAGCGTGCCGTCGCGCCGTCGTCGGCCGCCCAAGTCGCGGAAGTTCACCAGCCCCTCCACGGGGCGAAGAACCCGCGCGTCGGCTGCAGGGAGGCTGGCCGTATCCGGGGAACTAGGCAAATTCCATTCCTTCCGCCGGACGGGGGCGGGTGAGCCAGTACTGGGTGCCGGCGGCATCCCGGGCCACAATGCCTTCATCCACCAGATAGCGGCGGATGGCAGCGGGGTCTGCGGTGAAGGCCGTCAGCCGGGTGGTGAGTTCCTTCTCCGACAGCACTGGCCGCAGCCCCGGCTCCGGCGGCCGGGCATGTTCAAAGACCTCCCCGGCCAGGAAATGCAGCAGCTCCAGCCGGTCGGAGCGTTTGCGCGGGTAGGCCTCGACCCTGCCGTTGACCAGGAAGCGGCGGGCCGACGTGTCGGTTGGCCGTATCCCGGCGGCCAGCAGATCAGCGAAGACGGACGCCACGGGTTCCACCCCGCGCTCGCCGACGCGGACCAGGCCGGCGTTCTGCAGCACCGCCAACGACTTGGCCTCGGCAGAGGTGAGGTCCTCCGGGTCCAGGCGTGCGCCGTCGTCGGCCGCCAACACGGCGCGGGCGTACAGGTGCAGGCGCCGGCGGTCTGCGAGCGCCGCCGCCACGGGACGCCAGCGGTTCGCCTCCGGCCTAGTTTCCCCCATGGCTCCCTTTCACATCTGTGTCCGGTTCCTGACCGTCCCTGACCGGCGGTGACAGCACCTGGACCGCCGGCGGACGGTGCAACATCCCCATGACCTGCAGTTCGGCGTACAGGTCCGCCACGGCCGGGGCACGCCAGTCCCTCACCGTGATGAGCGTTCCGTCCGGGTAGTTCTGCACGGCGGCAGCAGCAATGGGGAAGGGCAGCCGCCCGTAGGCCGTCCGGGAGAACCAGTTGAGGTATCCGACGGCGGGCTCCCGGAAAGATGCATGTCCCGGCAATCCCAACCGGGTCCGGCGCTCGCTGACCCTGTCATGAACTTCCCAGCTGGTCAGGCTCGCCGTCTCCGGCTCCCAGATGCGGATCAGCTTCCGGAACCAGGCGGAGGCTTCATCGGGGGTGCCGATAGTGAAGTCCGGCGGCAGTTTCAGGGAGATCTCGTTGGGCCTTGGGCCGAGGTTCCGGCCGGCGGTAACGTCCAGGGAGAACAGTGCTTCCTTGGCATCTGTGTCAGCGTAAAGCCGGAACTGTGTCTTGCTGGTGCCGGTGGAGAACGGCGAGTCGGGGGCATCGCGCTCGCGGAAACTTTCAATCGCCCTGCCCAGCGCGGACGGGTCGGCAAAGTCTGCCGCCTCCCTGAACACAAGTGCCCGGCCGTGCCACCGCATCTCCGCAGCGTCAAACCGTCCCCGGAACAAATCCAGCATCGGCAGGATCCGGGCGGCCACCTGCTCCGCAGTTTCCCTCCGGGCACCCCACACCAGCCGGACACGGACAGCCTTATCCTCCGGAAACAGGTCGGCCACAGTGAGTGTCATGCGGCACAACCTACCCGATTCAGGACCCGTCTCCGCCGGCAGGCGCATCCAGGACCTGGAAAGCAGGCATCGTGTGAAGCATTCCCATGGTCTCCAGCTCCGCATACAGATCGGCCACCGCAGCAGCGGTCCAGTCCTTGACGGCTATCAGGGTCCCGTCCGGGTCCTCCCGGGTTACTGCATCCAGGGGGAAGGGAACCCTGCCGTACCCGGTCCGCGAGAACCAGTTCAGATAGCCGACGGACGGGGTGTAAATCGAGCGGTTCCCTCTGCCTAGCCGTTTCTCCATCTCCCTGCAGGCATCCATGGTGTCCGGGGTAAAAAGGCAGGCGGTTTCCGGCTGCCAGATCCGGGCCAGCCCGCCGAACCAGCTGTGGGCCTCCTCCGGTGGGCCAATGATGAATTCTGCTGGCGGCCGCAGGGAGATGCTGTTTGCCGGGGTGCCCCAGACATTACTGCGGCCGGCAGAGATATCGAACTGAAACAGTCCGTTGTCCGGATCGCCGGAACCGGTCAATGAGAATTTTGCCCTGAGTGTTCCGGTGTCCACATGCGAGTCGGGAACATCGCGCTGGCGGGGACTTTGAATCAGCGCACCCAGCGCTTCCGGCGCGTCCGGGATGTCGACCCATTTAGGTCCGGGCCCGAAGAGGGTTTTCACGGACATCTGCCATCGCGCATCGGGATCCGGGAACCTGCTTCGGAACAAGGGAAGCGTCAGCAGGATCCGTTCGGCGACCTGTACCGGAGTCTCCTTGCGCGACCCCCATTCCAGGGACAGCCAGGCATGGACCCGGTCGGTCTTCGGGAACAGTTCCCCCACGGTTTGTGCCATGGGCCACAACATACCCGACATGTTTCCGGTCCAGGGAGACAACCCGGCCGGGACGGGCGACCGGTTTCCTAGCTGCGGCTGAAGGCGTCCAGCTTACGCTGGGTCTCCATCTCGTGGCGGACCTTCAGCTCGTAGTCGATAAAGGCCTCGATCATGGCCGTGTACGTGCGTTCCACCACATTGCAGTCGCCGTCCTGCTCCTGGGCCGCATGGCGGACATGGGCAATGACTTCCTCCATACGCTTGGGCGAGCGGACGGCGTCGTCGTTGTCCTTCAGTCCCCCGGCGAGCCGGACCAGCCGCTGCCGCCGCCAGATCAGCGCGACAATTTCCTCATCGATTTCGTCAATTGCTGTCCGGACATTATCGAGCTGTCCCGAAACGGATTTCTGCTCAGCTGGTTCCATGCCTTAAGAGTAACCACCCCCGGGCTGCGGGCGCCGCACCGGGCCTCCGCTGCCCGGGTATGGCCGTTCGGCGTCTTCATGGCAGGATCAGAGGCGTGAACCCCCACGTTTCCGTGGTCACCGTAGGCGTACGGGACCTCGAAGTAACTCACGCGTTTTACGTTTCGCGGCTCGGCTGGGAAACAGTCCAATACGTCCCCGACGAGGTGATCTTCTTCCAGATCAACCACGGGCTGCTCCTGGCCTTTTTCCGGGCAGACCATCTGGCGGCGGAAGCCGGCGCGGTCGGCGAGCTCCACAACGCCCCGGTCACCCTCGGGCACAACGTGGACTCGGCCGCAGAGGTAGACGCCGTGCTGGCCAACGCCGCCGGTGCAGGCGGGGTCATCACCGCCCCCGGAACCCAGATGAGCTGGGGCGGCTATTCCGGCTACTTCACGGACCCCGACGGGCTGCGCTGGGAAGTCTGCTTCAACCCCGGCCTCAGGGTGGACGACGCCGGCCGGGTCACCCTGGCAATGATTTCCGAATAGGCTCCCGCTAGAACAGCACGTCCTCCGTCGGCACCGTCTCCGCCGGGTCCGGATGCAGCAGGTACTCGCCGTCGTTGCGCACGTTGCCCACGGCGGGGTGGGCTTCGGACAGTGCCCAGTCCGCCGCCGTCGTGTAGGCCTGTGCCGTAGCCAGGGCTACCAGCATGCCGGCATCCCGCCGTGCCGGGTCCAGCCAGGCAGCCATTGCGTCCGGGGACAGCGGCAGCGGCAGCCGGTCATGCAGGCCGGCCAGTTCGCCCAGCACGGGTTCGGCGCTGTCCGCCGGAGGCGAGGCGACGGTGAGGATCGACGTCGAGAGCAGCCACTTCTCCGGGTCGCCTTCGGCCTTGGCCGGATCCCGCCACCACTCGTACAGGCCGGCAAAGTAGATCGGGGCGCCGTCGGCCCGGGAAACGTGGAACGGGCGGCGGACCTTGCCGGGGCCTGCCTTCCATTCGTAGTAACCGTCCACCGGCACCGCGCAGCGGCGCGAGAGAACTGCGTCACGGAAGGTGGGCTTTTCCAGGACGGTCTCGCTGCGGGCATTGAACGCACGTACGCCTACGGATGCATCGGCTGCCCACCCCGGCACCAGGCCCCACCGGGCAACGTGGATCTGGCGCACCTGCGTCCGTCCCCGGCCCGGCACCTCCACGAACCGTTCCAGGACAACGGGGACGTCCGACGTCGGGGCCACGTTCCAGGACGCGCGCAGTTCCAGACGGGCGTCAGCCTCCGCTTCAGCGTCGGCCACAAGGTCCCCCGCGGAGCGGGCCATGACGTATCTTCCGCACATGCCTCCAGTCTGCCACCGGGAATGCCGTCGGCCGGAATACTGTTGGATCAGGCAACAATCCATTTCGACGAAGAGGAGCAACCATCGTGGCTGCCACTGCTGAAGCTTTCACTCCCGCAACCGGAACCATCACCATGTTCTCCACCTCCTGGTGCGGATACTGCCGGCGGCTGAAGTCCCAGCTGGATGCCCAGGGCATCGGTTACACCGAGGTCAACATCGAGGACGTGGAAGGTACTGCGGATCTGGTGGCCTCGCTCAACGGCGGCAACCAGACCGTTCCGACCGTGATTTTCCCGGACGGTTCAGCGGCCACCAACCCTTCCGCTTCTGAGGTGAAGTCCCGCCTCGGCCTCTAGCGGGCGGGGCCCCTCGGGGCCGTCGGACGGCGGAACGACGTGCTTGACTCTCGGTTACTGAGTAGTAGTGTGGGGGCTCTTCCAGAGGGAACGGTACTACCGGGACACGAAGGAGCGAGATGAAGACCACGATGACACGGACCGCCGTCCTCCTATCGACAGCCGGACTGATCGCCGGTTCCGCGGTTTTTGCGGCACCAGCTTCAGCGGCCGTCACCGAATGCGAACCCGGATCGACGGCAACCACCTTCACCGGGTCCACCACAAGCCGGGAAACAGCCGGCACGGCAACGCTCACGAACAGTTCCACGGTCACTGCACCTGTCGGGCTCACCAGTGAACGTTCCGTGACCAGCCAGGCGTCTACCAAGGGGCCGGTACCGCTCAGTGCAATTCTCCCCGCAGTGCGGACCGAGGTCAGCCCGCTGGCGTTCGAAACCGCCAGCTGGCGTGCCGGACAGTCGATATTCCAGCTGACCTTGCCTGCGGGCCAGTCACACGATGTGACATACGGGTTCAACCTGATGTCGTTTTCCGGTTCGCAGCAGGAATGCGGACTCGACGGACGCTTCGGTCCCGCAACGGACTTCAGCGGCACCGTTCCGACCGGAACCTTCGTAGACTTCTAGCGCCGCGGGTGGGAACCTGCCGGGCGGTGAGTCAGGGACGCAGCAGTGCCTTTATGGTCCGCCGTTCGTCCATGGCCCGGTAGGCTTCCGGGGCCTCGCCCAGGGGCAGCTCCAGGGTAAACACCTTCCCCGGGTCGATTTTCCGCTGCAGGATCAGCCCCATGAGTTCGGGCAGGAACCGGCGTACCGGTGCCGGGCCCCCCAGCAGATGGATCTCCGCGAAAAAGAGCTGTTCCCCGGGCAGCTGCACGCCGTGCGGCACCCCCACGTAGCCCATATGGCCGCCGGGGCGGGTGCAGCCGATGCCCTGCAGCATCGAAGCCTGGGTTCCCACTGCCTCGACCACGCTGTGGGCGCCCAGCCCGCCGGTCAGCTCGCGCACCGCTGCCACGCCGTCGTCGCCGCGCTCCTGGACAATGTCCGTGGCTCCGAACTCCCGGGCCAGTTCCTGCCGGTCCGGGTGGCCGCTCATGGCGATGATCCGTTCGGCGCCCATCTGCCGGGCGGCCAGCACGGCCAGGAGGCCCACCGCGCCGTCGCCCACAACCGCAACTGTCTTGCCGGGCGCGGCTTCGGCAGCAGCCGCCCCGAACCAGCCGGTGCCGAGCACGTCCGAAGCGGCAAGCAGCGACGGGATCACCTCTGGCTCCGGCGCTTCCGCCGTCGCCACGAGCGTGCCGTCCGCGAGCGGAACCCGCAGATACTCGGCCTGCGCTCCGCCGACGCCGGCGGCATGGACACACCGGCTCTGATACCCCGCTGCACAGATCTCGCAGGTGTTGTCGGAGGCGAAGAAGGAACCCACCACAAACTGGCCCGGCTTGATCTGTGACACGGCCGTGCCCACTTCTTCGACCACACCCACGTATTCGTGCCCCATCGGGCGGGGACGGCGCACCGGCTCGATGCCCCGGTACGGCCACAGGTCCGATCCGCAGACACAGGCTGCCACGACCCTCAGGATGGCGTCAGTGGACTCCTTGAGCACCGGCCGGGGGACATCCTCCACCCGGACATCCCGCTCTCCGTACAACAGGGTTCCTAGCATGGGCACTTCCTGGTGTTGGCAGCCGACAGTCTCCGGACCCGTTCCTGCCTTCCATGCTAGGACGGTGCCCGGCCCGGCGGCAGGCCCTGACGGCTAAGCCCGGAGCGGAAGGGTAATTCCGGCTTCGCTCCCGGCGCTTGGGGTCCATAGGATGGGAAGCGGGATGCTGGACTCAGGCTTCCCGCCCGGACATCGAAAGAGGCAGCACACTCATGGTTCATAAGGTTCAGGCCGTAGTCGTCAAGGAAAAGAACGCCCCCGTCTCGCTGGAGACCATCCTGGTTCCGGATCCCGGGCCCGGCGAAGCGCTGGTGGACATCCTCACCTGCGGCGTCTGCCATACCGACCTGCACTACAAGCAGGGCGCCATCAACGATGACTATCCGTTCCTGCTCGGACACGAAGCCACCGGCGTCGTTTCCGCCGTCGGTCCCGACGTTACCGAGGTAGCCCCCGGCGACCGCGTGGTGCTGAACTGGCGCGCTGTCTGCGGCGAATGCCGCGCCTGCCGCAAGGGCGAGCCGCAGTACTGCTTCAACACCGCCAACGCCACGCAGAAGATGACCCTGGAGGACGGCACCGAGCTGACGCCCGCGCTGGGCATCGGCGCGTTCGCCGAGAAGACCCTCGTGGCCGCCGGCCAGTGCACCAAGGTGGACGACGACGTCGACGCCGCCGCGGTGGGCCTGCTCGGCTGCGGCGTGATGGCCGGCATCGGTGCCGCCATTAACACCGGCGCCGTGCAGCGCGGAGAATCCGTGGCCGTAATCGGCTGCGGCGGCGTGGGCATTGCCGCCGTCGCCGGCGCGAAGCTGGCCGGGGCCACCACCATCATCGCCGTGGACATCGATTCGGCCAAGGTTGAACTGGCCATGGCCCAGGGCGCCACGCACGGCATCAACTCCAAGGACGAAGATCCGGTGGAAGCCATCCGCGCCCTCACCGGCGGCTTCGGCGCCGACGTCGTGATTGACGCGGTGGGACGCCCGGAAACGTATAAGCAGGCCTTCTACGCCCGCGACCTCGCCGGCCGCGTGGTCCTGGTGGGCGTGCCGAACCCGGAGATGAAGATCGAGCTGCCGCTGGCGGATGTGTTCGGCCGCGGCGGCTCCCTGAAGTCCTCCTGGTACGGCGACTGCCTGCCCTCCCGGGACTTCCCCATGCTGGTGGAGCAGTACAAGCTCGGCCGGCTGGACCTGGATGCCTTCGTCACCGAGCGCATCGGCCTGGGCGACATCGAGGAAGCCTTCACCAAGATGCATGACGGCAAGGTCCTGCGTTCGGTGGTGGAACTGTAATGTTCCGCATCGACAACGTGGTCACCTCGGGGACCTTCTCCCTGGACGGCGGCACCTGGGACGTGGACAACAACGTCTGGATTGTCGGCGACGACGCCCAGGTCATCGTCATCGACCCCGCCCACAACATCAACGCGGTTGCCGAAGCCGTGGGTGACCGGGAGGTCATGGCCATCCTGCTCACCCACGGGCATGACGACCACATCCGTGCCGTCGGCGAGGCCCGGGACCGGTTCAGCGCCCCGGTGTTCCTGCACGCCGCGGATCGGATGCTGTGGGACGCCGTGTTCCCCGAGGAGGGACCGGACGATGTGATCGAGGACGGCGACACGTTCGAGATTGCCGGCCATACCCTGCGCGCCCTGCACACGCCGGGCCACTCCCCCGGGTCGGTCTGCTTCTCGCTGGCGGCCGGCGAAGACGTTCCGGAGCCCGTGGTGTTCAGCGGTGACACGCTGTTTAACGGCGGTCCCGGTGCCACCGGCCGTTCCTACAGCGACTTCCCGACCATCATCGAGTCCATCCGGGAACGGCTGCTGACGCTGCCGGCGGAGACGAAGGTGCTCACCGGGCACGGGGATTCGACGTCGATCGCCGCCGAAGGCCCGCACCTGCAGGAATGGATCGACCGGGGGCACTAGGACCCGCCGTGGTCTTCCATGCGCATGCCTTGACCGCCCGGGTTAGGGTATGCGCATGGGGGACCACAGGAACATGCTGCTGGATTTGACCGTCGACGAGGCCCGCGCGGAGGAACACGTGGTCCATGTGCGGGACTGGTTCCGCCGCACCGGGTGGAGCAAGGCCGATCCCGAGGCTTATGACGAGTCCTACGAGATGTACCCCGCCGATTCCTTCGGAGAGCGCAGTGCCACGCTGTTTGCGGGAAACGGCGTGTACTCGTTTGTGCCCCTTCACGGCATCTACACGGGCGGCGGTGATTCCTACGGTCCGCGCTGCCGGGAATGCGGCACGGAATACGACCTCGACGAAGCTGTCCAGCTGGCGATTGCCTGGTCGGACAGCCACGTCGAGCCGGTCCTGTCCTGTACGAGCTGTTCCAGGCAGGAGCCGATGGGCGACTGGGAGATCCTCAGTTCCCTGACGGTGGCCTCCTTCGCCGTCATCATCGATGTCCACGACCGCTCGTTGGATCCCGATCGCCTCATCGCTGCCCTGCGGGAAGAACTCCGCAGCCAGCTTGGCGGACGCTGGGTCCATATGGTCGAGAACATGTGAGCATCTCCAGCCCTGCGTTAGGGTATGCGCATGGGGGATCACCGGGAGATGCTGCTGGATTTGTCCGTCGACGATTCGAGTGCCGAAGCGCGGATGCATGAGGCACGGAAATGGTTCCGGGACAGCGGCTGGAGTGCATCCGCGCCCGACAACTACGACTTGATCCATAGCAAACATGTGTCCGACGGACCTGGCCCCCGCCTGCTGGGGCAGCTGGACCCACGCTCGCCACACTTTGTCTTCACCTTCATCCCCGGCCGCGATTTATACATTCTGGGCGACAGCACGGCAGGTCCGGAGTGCCGAAAATGCGGTGAAACTACGGATATCGATGAGGTTGCCGGAATGGTCGGGGAGTGGCTGGACTCCTACCGGGAACCAGACCTTACCTGTCCCCGCTGCTCATGGCATGCGCCTTGGGGAAACTGGGACCTCAGTTGGTCACTGGTGGTTTCCTCGTTTGCCGTCATCATTGACCAGGACTCGCAGACCCCGGACCAGCGCGAATTTCCCCGGTACCTCATGTCCCGGCTACAGGCCGACCTCGGCGGGCGATGGGTACTCATGCACTATCACGATTAGGGGCCGGGGCCGCCGATTCGGGCAGACCCTTGTATCGGGTGTTATCCCGCCGGAAACTGAACTTATGGCCCTGCAAATCAGTCCCGCTTTCTGGAAAATCCTGCCGGAGTTGCGCTACGAACCCACGCCGCGGCGTATCCGTGCACAGCTCGGCGGCAACACCGTGGTGGACTCCACCGACGCCGTGCTGGCCTACGAGCCGCGGCGGGTCACCCCCATCTACGCAGTGCCCGCCGAGGACATCGCGGCAGAGGCGACAGCTGCCTCGGAGCCCGACGGCGACCCGCTGGCCGAGGTGCCCCCGGATGCCCTGATGGACCCGCGCTACCCGTTCTCGGCACACACCGCCCCCGGCCAGCCACTGGACCTGCGCGCGGGATCGCACGAGCTGCCCGGCGCCGGGTTCCGTCCGGATGATGCGGATCTTGGCGGGTATGTGCTGCTGGACTTCAACGCGTTTGACCGGTGGCTGGAGGAAGACCAGGTGGTCGAGGGGCACCCCCGGGATCCCTTCCACCGGGTCGACGCCCGGGATTCCTCGCGTGCGGTGCGGGTGCATCTGGACGGACAGCTGCTGGCCGAGACCCGCCAGCCGCTGCTCGTCTACGAAACCATGCTCCCGCCGCGGACCTATTTTCCGCGCCAGGATGTTGACTGGGATGTCCTCAACGCATCAACCTTCCGCTCCGTCTGTCCGTACAAGGGGACGGCGAACTACTGGTCGGTGACCGGGCATCCGGGGGGCGCGGACCTGGCCTGGTCGTATGAACGGGTGCTGCCCGATTCGGCGCAACTGAAGGACCGGGTCTCGTTCTTCGATGAGCGCACCGAGGTCTACGTCGACGACGCCAAACAGGAGATCACCTCCCTGTTCCGCTTCTGAGGCTGTTTCAGTCCGCCGTATCAGCGATCTGGATGAGGTTGCCCACGGTGTCAAAGAAAACCGCCGTCGTTATTGGTCCCATCCGGGTAGGCGGCTGAGTGAAGGCCACGCCCAGGTCCAACAGCCGGTGAAATTCGTCCTCCACGCTGTCCACGGCGAAGGAGGTGAACGGGATCCCGTCCGCTACCAGCGCCTCCGTGAACGGCGCGACGGCGGGATGCCCGGCCGGTTCGAGCAGCAGTTCCACCCCGGCGTCCTCCCCCGGCACCCCCACGGTCAGCCAGCGCGCCCCGCCCGCCGGCACATCCTGCCTCTGTTCGAATCCCAGCACCCGCGTGTAAAAATCCAGTGCCTTGTCTTGGTCGTCCACAAAAATACTGGTCACCACAATTCTCATGGGTGCTCCCTGTCCGTTCGGGTTTTCACGAGCCGACTATCCGGGAGTTCCGTCGGCACACGGCCAGTATCCGGTGCACCAGGCAAATGCGGGAGGGGGTCCTGTCAAACCCCCGGCTGTGCAGGGCACTGGCCGCTGATTACCGGGACTCGTAGCGTTGTTGCCCCAATGCCGCATCAATAGGGAAGGCAACACCATGTCAACGCCTAATGAATCGTACGAACTTGCCCGCCGGCGCGTCATCGCAAAAACCATCTACAAGGGAGTGGTCGGTCTCTGGCTGCTGCTCGCGGTCCTTCAGGTCGCTATCTGGTACTTCACGACGCCGGACGGCTACTTCTGGCCGGTCTGGCCGATCCTGGGAACTCTTGTCGCCGCAGTCATTGCGGGGATCCCCGTCTACGCAGGCCGTCCCGCCATATCGGATCGCCGTATTGAGGCCGAAGTGGCTCGGATGCGGCGAGACGGCTGACCCGTACCAGGAGAGGACATCATGCTCGACAGCACCCACCAGGTCATCGCCGGCGTCGTTCTCCTCACCGTCATCGGCGTCGCATACGGTGGCCGGTTCGTCTTTACAGCGGTAACCGGACGATTCCCGGCGAACGACCTCCAAAAGAGCTTCTTCCGCGCCGGCCACGCTCACGCGGGAGTGCTCATCATCCTCGGCCTCCTGGTCATGGTGATCGTGCAGGCGAACGGCGTGCCCGAGCCGTTCGCCACGATTTCCCTCGGCGTCCTCGTGGCTGCAATCCTGATGCCCGCCGGTTTTTTCGTCTCCGTCATCGGCCGCGATCCCGCACGGCCTAACCGGGCCATTATGCTTCTCTGGATTGGAGCGGCTGTGCTGGGCGTCGGCCTGCTGGCCGCAGGCGTCGGACTCATCATTCAGGGGGTCACGTCAGCGCCATGAACGTGACTGAGACAGTTGCCCTGGTAACCGGAGCGAACAGGGGGCTGGGGCGTTTCTGGATGCAGACACGCAAGCCGTCAAGGACCAGCTGAGCCTGCCTCCCGAAGCTTTTTACGCAGGCATGGGGCCCTTCGCCTGAGCCGCTGCCGGGGTTGAGCTGACGGACCGTTGAGCGCGCTGCAGATTGCGGATGAGTTCCTCGCGGCTTTGTCCATCGACGTGGTGCCGCCACATCGGCGTACCGGGGCTGCTGCGCCAGGATTCGCTCAGCGGACTGTTATCAACTGCGTCGAATCCGAGATCGTCATAGAACCGGGTCACCAGTTCGACGGCCTCCGGATAGTCGCTGGAGACGACCAGCGCCTTACGGTCAGGTGCTCCGGCCGGTCGCGCCAGCCGCATGATGGCCGGCAGCGCGTCGCTGGGGACACGGAGGTGGAAGCGCTCATGGAACTGGACGTGATTGAACGCCTTGACGACCTTCGAGGTGGGCAGCTGTTCCTGACGTAACTCATGAATTGTCTTGAGCCCCGAATCGACGTCGGGGAAGTTCCCGTCGCGCCAGACCATGTAGTTGTTGTTGTCGATGACGACCTTTCCTGCGAGTTCCTGCACCGGCAGCCGGTCACCGGGCGCATACGGAAACGCGGTAACCGCGAAGTCAGCTGCAGCCGCAGCCTCTGCCGCGGTGGCGACGCGTGCCCGCGGTCCCAAGTCCTTGACCAGCCGCTGCAAGGTTTCGGGTCCCCGCGAATTCGCGATAACGACGTCGTAGCCCGCCGCCGTTGCCACCCGGGCAAGCGTTGTTCCGGCCTGGCCCGCGCCGAGGATGCCGATAGTAGTCACGGTATTACTCCTTGGTTAGCCTGGCGCCGGTTTGCGGATGTTCCTGGCTCGTGTTCGTCGACAAGGCTGCGGAGGCAAGGAGCGCAAGTTTCTCGGCATTGTCCGAGCCGGCGTCGGGGTGGTAAACGACGAGCATCAGTCCGTCCGCTCCGTTGATACCCAGCCGCTCCCGGTTGAGCGTCATTTCCCCGACCTGCGGGTGGTTGAGCAGCATCGGTGTGCCTCTCTGGGCCCGCACTTCATGCCGTGCCCACATTCGGCGGAAGTAGGGGCTCGCCAGCGAAAGCTCTCCGACGAGTTCTATGAAACGGGGATTATCGACATCCTTGCCCACGGACTGCCGAAGGTTCGCAATGAAGCACTCCGTCACCACTTCCCACTCCGGATAAAGGGCCTGCTCGGCCGGGTCGAGGAACATGTCCCTCAGCTGGTTCCCCCCGACATCAAGACGCGGTGAGAGCGCTTTCGCCAGGCTGTTCGCGGCCAGGATATCGAAGTACCGCCCCTCGATGAAGGCGGGCTGGGCCAGCGAATCCAGCAGCTTGAGTGCACCGGCGGGAACGGTTTCCTTGGACGGCCGGCGCACGCGCTGCCGGGGAACGTCCGCGACCAGCGTGAGCAGGTACGCGAGGTGGTCGTCGTCAAGTTGGAGCACGCGGGCGATGGACTCGAGGACCTGCACGGAGGGGTGCCGGTCCCGCCCGCGCTCCAACCGCAGGTAGTAATCGGCGCTGATGCCGGCGAGCATGGCCACTTCCTCGCGCCGCAGTCCGGGCACGCGCCGCACACCTATCTCCGGGATGCCGGCCTGCTTCGGTGTTACCAGCTCGCGCCTGGCCCGCAGGTAGTCGCCAAGGGCGTTCGATGTCTTACTCATGGGAGCCAGCCTAGGACCTGGCAGGGCGGTTGGGACAGCGGCAGAGGGGGTCCTGTCACTCCCCCGGCTGGACAGGGCTCTGGCCGGTGAAAGCAGGCATTCGTAGCGTTGCAGTGGCTCAGCTGGAGCTGGAGCCTACCGAGAGGACAGAAAATTGACCATCACATTAATCACCGGGGCGAACAAGGGCATCGGATTCGAAACGGCCAGGCAACTGCTGGAGTTGGGGCATGTCGTTTACATAGGTGCCCGTGACGCCGAGCGGGGTGAGAAAGCCGCAGCAGGGCTGGGCGCCCGATTCGTACAGCTCGATGTAACCAACGACGCCTCAGCCAGCAGCGCACTCGCGAGCATCGATGCGGACGAGGGCCGGCTCGACGTCCTGGTGCACAACGCGGGCGTCCTCGAGACGGAGATGGACGGCCCCTCCGCCCTCCGGGCCTTCGATACCAATGCGGTAGGTATTGTCCGCGTCACGCAGGCCGCACTCCCCCTGCTGCGCAGGTCCGCCAACGCCCATGTGGTCACCATCTCGAGCAGCGCCGGTTCCTTCTGGGCAGTCACCAACCCCGATCGACCGGAGTTCGACCTGCCGCTTGCGCTCTACTCGGCGTCAAAGACGGCGGCGACCATGCTCACGGTGCAGTACGCCAAGTCCCACCCGGGCATTAAGTTCAACGCACTCGAACCCGGAACCACTGCCACGGATATGACGGCCCGCTTCGGTATCGGGAGGTCACCGGAAGAAAGCGCACGAGTCGTTGTACGCCTCGCCACCCACGGCTCGGAGGGCCCAACCGGAACCCTCCGGGACGAAAACGGCGAGCTGCACTTCTAGGAGAAGGATCACCACAATGACCGCCACCCCCGCACACATCACCAAAGCAGGCCAGACAACCTCCTGGGGTGGTGTCGTCTCGCTCGGCCTTGGAATTTTCGCGATCGTTATGTCTGAGTTCCTGCCCGCGAGTCTCCTCCCGCGTATCGCCGGAACCCTGGACGTATCGGTCGGTGCTGCAGGACAAAGCGTGACCATGACCGCCGTCGCTGCTGTTTTCTCGGCCCTCTTTATCGCAGTGGTCCTCCCCCGCACCGATCGCCGGCGGGTCATGATCGGCCTTACCGCCCTGGCCATCCTCTCGAACATCCTCGTTGCCCTGGCACCCGGCCTTTTCGTTCTTTTGTCCGCGCGGCTCCTGCTCGGCGTTGCCCTTGGCGGCTTCTGGGCAATGGCCACCGCCATGGCCGCGCACTTGGTGCCCGCCGACCATCTCGGCCGCGCGCTGACCGTCATCAACGCCGGTGTAGCGGTTGCAACCATCGTTGCCGTACCTCTCGGCGCCTGGCTCGGGGAAATCTGGGGATGGCGGGCCGTCTTTTTCATCGCCGCAGTCGTCGCAGCTCTGGCCCTGCTCGTGCAAGCGGCCACACTGCCGGCCATCAGACCTACAGGAGTGAGCGGGCTCCGCGCCCTCGGGTCGACCCTTCGCTCCGGAGTGGTCGTAGTGGGATTGGTTGCGGTCCTGCTGGTCTTCGGCGGCCACTTCGGCGGATTCACGTATATCCGCCCGGCGGCAGAAACCGTGTCCGGAATCGATGCCGGCGGTCTGGCCGTGCTGCTGCTCGTGTTCGGAGCCGCCAGCGTCCTGGGCACCGTTCTCAGCGGGCCCCTGGCCGACCGTGCGCTTCGGGCCGCAGTGTTCCTTTTCCCTGCGGTATTGGGACTCGGAATGCTCGTTATGCTCCTCGCCGGCGGATCAATCACCGGCCTTTTCATCGCCGCCGCACTCTGGGGGTTTGGTTTCGGCGGAATCCCGACCGCAGTGCTCAGCTGGGGTGCCAGGACTGCACCGACACGACTCGAACAAATCGGCGGGCTCGTCGTGACGGTCTGCAATATCGCGATCGCCGTCGGAGCTGGCTTCGGCGGACTCCTCGTCGACGGCGCCGGTGCCACCTATGCCCTGACCGTCGGTGGAATTGCGGCGATCGTCGGCGCGTTGATACTGACGAGTCTTCCCCGAACAAAAACGACGGTGGTGTCAGCCGGTTAACGCACCGCGGTCAAACCAATTCTATTGACGGGGCTGCGGCATGGCCGCGGACCAGGCCGTGCCGGGCCAGTTTCCGAAGGTGATAGCTGGTCGCTCCCCTCGATTCCCCCACCCGTTTTCCCATGCTGCTCGCTGTCTGAGGACCGTACTGGGACAAGGTGTCCAGCAGCTGCGCCCGGAGCGGGTGGGCGAGGGCCTTGAGAACGGACCGTCGAGGACGCGGCGGCGTTGGTCGGCTGCTGTGCGGGGCTGGGTGGACCCAGCATGACAAAATGACCTGCATCACTGTGTCTATGAGTCCCAGCACTCACCAGCCCTGAAGGAGCTCCGATGCCCGCTTCCGAAATGCGTTCAAAAACGCTTGAATACTCCCCTGCAGAACGGGACGTCGCACGCATATTCTCGCGGACCGGACTCGAGCACCTGCAGGCGCTTGCCGCCGGCGAGGTTCCCGGCCCGCCGATCAGCAGCCACGTGGGGCTGCGCCTCGTCAGCGTGAGCGAGGGGGATGTGGTGATGACGGCGGAACCGGACGAATCGCACTACAACCCGATCGGGTCCGTCCACGGCGGCTTTTTCGCCACCGTCCTGGACTCCGCCTGCGGCTGCGCCGTGCACTCCACGCTGCCGGCCGGCGCCGGCTACACCAGTCTCGAACTCAAAGTGTCCTTCCTGCGGCCCGCCACCGCGAACACGGGCACAGTCACCGCCCACGGATGGGTGACCAAGGCCGGGCGCAACGCAGCGTTTGTCGAAGCGGACCTGCGCGACGCCGCCGGCCGGGTTCTCGCTACCGCGTCAAGCACCTGCCTGGTGGTGGGTCCCGAGCCGTCGGGAAGTTGAGCCGGCGGTGAGGGAAACGGTGACGAGGACGGCGCAAAGCAGCACCGATGTCAGCAGCAAGACCAGATAGGCCACCGTTAGCAGACATGCTGGCGTGCCAAGGGCCGCACGACCCGGCATCCGGAAAGTCGACGCCCGTCTAGTCCAGCCCCTCGAACACATCGCCCAGTACGGCTGCCCCGGGCTGCCACGGCGGCCACGCGATGGCCAGCATCTCGGAGCTGACGGTGCGTCCCCAGCGGACATCTTCCTCCACGTCCGGCGGCACCCCCGGGGACACCACATGGCGCTGGGTCCGGTGCTCCATCAGGCCCGCCACCACCCGGTGAACCACGCTGCCGACATCGACCTCGATCCCGATCTGCTCGTCCGGGATCGGATGCACGTCGTACACCCTCCCCTCGATCCACGGTTGAAGTCCGTGCCGGATCCGGCTGCGGTTCCACCGGTCCCAGGTGGAGCGGCACACTCCGCCGTGCAGCAGGCGCTGCAGCCCCGGTCCGCCGTCGGCCTTCAGGCGC
Organism: Arthrobacter sp. zg-Y895; assembly: GCF_020731025.1. NCBI lineage: Bacteria > Bacillati > Actinomycetota > Actinomycetes > Micrococcales > Micrococcaceae > Arthrobacter > Arthrobacter sp. zg-Y895. The sequence continues at coordinate 139,260 of NZ_JAJFZY010000008.1, read as the reverse complement.
CCGAACGCCGCGTCCGTGGCCGCGCCGACCGCGATGTGGTCCGGGTGCCCGGTGAGCCCGTCGGGACCGAAAGTGGCGACGACGTCGGGCCGCTCCTGGGCCAGGATGCCGCCGATGCGCTCCTCGAGTTCCACGAAGGGAACCTCGGCGACCGCGCCGTCGTCGTAGTCCAGCCACTCGTGGCGGTCCGGCGGCCGGCCGTGAGCCGTCCAGGCGGCGTCCGTCTCCCGCCGGCGGATCCGGCCGAGCGGTTCGTTGACCGGCGGGTAGGACGGATCGATCTGCCCGGCGCCGCCGTCGGTCGCGTGGACCAGGACGAAGCGGAACTCCGGATCGTCTTCGTGCAGTGCCACTGTTCCCGCCAGCCCGTAGGCGTCGTCGTCGGGATGGGCGACGACGAGGGCAAGGACATGCGATCCGGTCATTTCCGGCACCTCCCGCGGCAGGGGATTCTGCCACCGTTCCAGCGTAGGACGAGGGGCAGGCCAGAGGAACCTGCTGCTCTTTCGGGTATTTTCCGGCGGCATTCGTTACGGTGTGGCATGAGCGATAACCGGGAACAACTGCTGGACCTTTCCGTAGACGCGGAAGGAAGCGAGGAACGATTCAGCCAGGTACGGAGCTGGTTCCGCAGCACCGGCTGGAGCATGGCCGACCCTACGGTCTACGACCCCTACTACGACAAGCATCCCGCCGACGCCTTCGGACCGCGCACTTTGGCGGCATCCGCAGACGCCAACGGAAGCTACAGCTTTGTCGCCGAACGGGAGTACTACTTTGCCGGTGAGGGTACCGGGGGTCCCGTTTGCACGCGCTGCACTTTCCAGTTTCCGCTCGAGCTGATTGTTCCGCTGGTCAGTGAATGGTACGACGGCGGCCCCGAGCCCCGGCTTGCCTGTCCCGACTGCTCATGGACGGGACTATTCGGTGACTGGGACCTGGGGAGTTGCATGGCCATGGCGTCCTTCGCGGTCATCATTGATACCGGCACCGGCGGGTATTCACCCGAACTCGTTACGACCCTGCTCGAAGCCCTCCGTACAGACCTCGGGGGACGCTGGGTGCACATCAATAAGTACATTTAAGCCGGGCCCCGGAACGGGCGGCGTCCGCCCGCCGCCGGAGCTAGGCTGACATGCCATGGAGTGGTTCAGCGCCGAAGGATACGAGTTCGCCCGCCAGGTGCTGCAGCGCGGCATCGCCGCCGTGTACCTGATCGCGTTCCTGTCCGCGGCCGCCCAGTTCCCGGCGCTGCTCGGCGAAAACGGCTTGCTCCCGGCCCCGCAGTTCCTGGTCCGGATCAAGGGCCGGGGCATCCCTACCCTCTTCCACTGGCACTATTCGGACCGGTTCCTGCTCGCCGTGGCGTGGGCGGGCGCCGCCGTCTCCGCGCTGCTGGTGGCGGGAGTGCCGCAGACCGGGCCGTGGTGGCTGCCGATGGCAGCCTTCCTGTTTATCTGGGGGCTGTACCTGTCCGTGGTGAACATCGGGCAGACGTTCTACGGGTTCGGCTGGGAATCGCTGCTGCTGGAGGCCGGTTTCCTGGCTGCGTTCCTGGGCTCCGACGACGTCGCGGTTCCGGTCGCGGTGCTGTGGGCCTTCCGCTGGCTGGTGTTCCGGCTCGAATTCGGTGCCGGCCTGATCAAGATGCGCGGCGACAAGGTGTGGCGGGATCTCACCGCCCTGTACTACCACCACGAAACCCAGCCGATGCCGAACCCGGCCAGCTGGTTCTTCCACCACTTGCCAAAGCCGCTGCACCGGATGGAGGTGCTGGGCAACCACTTCGCCCAGCTGGTGGTGCCGTTCTTCCTGTTCTTCCCGCAGCCGGTGGCCTCGATTGCCGCGGCGGTGGTGATTGTTACCCAGTTCTGGCTCGTCCTTTCGGGGAACTTCGCCTGGCTGAACGTGCTGACCATCCTGCTCGCGTGCACGGCGATCAGCGATTCGGCCGTGCAGGCGGTGCTCCCGGAGGCGCAGTTCGCCGCACCGGATCCGGCCGCAACCCCGGTGGCGTTCGCCGTCGTCGTCTCAGCGGTGACCCTGGCCGTCCTGTACTGGGCCCGGGCGCCGTTGAAGAACCTGTTCCGCCGCGACCAGCTCATGAATGCCAGCTTCAACCGCTGGCACCTCTCCAATGCCTACGGTGCGTTCGGCAGCATTACGCGGCACCGGAACGAGGTGGTCATCGAGGGCACCAACGATCCGCCGGGGCCGGACGCCCGCTGGCTGGAGTACGAGTTCAAGGGCAAGCCCGGTGATCCGCGACGGATGCCGCGCCAGTTTGCGCCCTACCACCTGCGGCTGGACTGGCTAATGTGGTTCCTGGGCCTGGGCGCCTCCGGTGCCTGGTTCCCGGTGCTGCTGCGGAAGCTGCTCACCGCCGACCGGCGGACCCTGCGCCTGCTGCGCAGGGACCCGTTCGACGGCGAGCCGCCCCGCTGGATCCGTGCCCGGGTCTACCGCTACCGCTTTTCCACGCCCGCGGAGCTGCGCCGCGAACGGGTCTGGTGGGTACGGGAACCCCGCGGATTCCTGGTGGACCCCGTTGAGGGTCCGGGCACGACGCCGGGCCGGTCCTAGGCGGTTGCCTTGGTGACTACGTTGTGCGTGGCGTGGTCATACAGGAACGTCAGCGGACCGCCGGTATGCCACAGCTCGATGTTGCCGCCGTCGCGGTGTGCGTCGAACCCGTAGTTCTCGTCCCACGAACCGTTCAGCGCCACCTTGTAGGTGTAGGTGCCCTCGGGCAGGTCCACCGTGAGCTTCCACAGTTCGTCGTGGCGGTCGAACGCGAACTGCGCTCCGGCCGGATTCCAGTCCTCGGTACCGAGTGCCGCGCCGAAATCGCTGGCGAGGGCCACGGACTCCGGCTGCGGGAAGGACGGCTCCGGGACGTCGGTCTCCGGGTGCGAGCCGTGCTGCTCGGCCGGAGCGGAGGGGACGGCGACGGCGTCGCGCAGGACCTCTTCCACTACTTCCTCGGCCGGGGAAGCGGCTTCGGCCGCAGCCACAGGCTTTCCGCTGAGGGCGGCCGACAGGTGCGCCGGCTCCGGGAAGTCCTTCAGGGCCCGGCGGCCCTCGTTGGTGATGCTCCAGCCGGAGCGGGCTTCCTTAAGGATCCAGCCCGCCTTGACGAGCTTGGTGGTGGCATTCACCAGGGCACGCTCACCCCGGGAGGTACCGCTGGCCAGGGCCTCCGCTTCGCGTCCTGCGAGCGGTACACGGTCCAGGGCGGCACCGAGTACCTTTGCCCTGCTGACCTTGCCGGTAGCTGACGGGTCCTCTGCTGCGAGGATCTCAAGGACCGCCTGCAGCCGCAGCGCAGTGTTTTCAACGGTGTCTGAGCCCAATGGAATTCCTTTGTTACGAAAATGTTGATAGCCGCTCCGGTTAAGCCGGCTCACCGCCATCAACACTATCCCCGGCAGCCGCCGGGGCGAAGCGACGCGGCCCTAGTGTTGCGCAACTCTCCCCTGCAGTGCGGTGAAGTCCCCGTCAACGAGGGGTGCGTAGCCCGCGTAGGCGGCCAGCACGGCATCCTGCACCTGGGCCATATCCAGTTCAGGTGCCAGGTCCCGGGCGGCTCCGGCGGTGCGCGGGTCCCAGCCCAGCCCGAGCTCGGCATAGCAGTCGGTCAACACCCGGCGGAGCGGGAGGGCGTTCTCCACCACCAGCACCGAGGAAAACAGCCAGCCGCCGGCAATCACCCGTTGGGCGGTGCCCACCAGTTTGATCTGCTCCCCGCCCGGGGCCCCGCCGGAGACGGTGAATTCCCCGGGGCAGTACTCCCCCGGGATTTCGCCTACACCGGCGGTCAGCCCGACCTTGCGGAACGCGCCGGCCAGCAGCTCGCCGAAGTCCGCGAACCGGCGCCTCGAGCCGGCGATGGCATCTGCGTCCGGCTCCACATGGTCCAGGACCAGACAGCCGTCGTGGTAGGCGGCGGCCCGGCCGCCGGCCTTGCGGACCAGGGGCTCGAATCCTTGCCGCCGGCAGGCCGCCTGCGCCGCGGCGAAGCCGGGCAGCTTCGCGTCGCGCTGCCCCAGGGCCACCGTGGGGCGGGGACGGTAAATGCGCAGGGCCGGGCCGAGCCCACCGCTGCGGACGGCGTCGAGCATGGCGAGCGCGAAGTCGAGGTCGGCGGCGGCACCCAGGGATTCCTCCTGCCGGAACACTTCCAGGGCGGCGCGCACCGCCTACGCTCCGCCGAGCGGCCGGACGGTCAGGATCTGCTCGCTGCGTCCAAACGGTCCCTGCAGGTCATGCAGGACCGTCGACGTCAGGCCAATGCCGTCGGCGCCGAACGTCACCTGGGTGTCCAGACCCAGCCATTCCCCCCGGGGTTCGCGGTGCAGGTGCAGCTGCAGGTCCACGTTCGGGAACATGTAGCTGTCCCCGCCCGGAGGCACACGGGTGGAAATACCGTTGGCGGTGTCTGCCATGCCCACGAGGCGGACCAGGTCCGACGTCGGCGTACCCTCCACCATTTCGTGCGGGGTGCGCAGCCACGCCCTGCCGCGGCCCGGGCGCAGACCCGGCAGCGCCCGCTTCTCCAGGGATTCAATAAACGCCCCGGGCCACTCGGTCATGCCCTCATGCGTGCCCGCCTCCGCCGGGCCGGGCATGGCTTCGTCCTCCACGGCAGCCACCTCGGCCGTCGAGCCGCGGGCCAGACGCCAGGCGGTGGCGCGGACGGCAGTGCGGCCCTCAACCACCATCTCGGCCTGCACCAGTTCAATGGTCCGCCCGGGACGCAGGACGGAGGTTTTCACCTCGAAGGCGGTGCGCGGGATCAACCCGAAAATGTCGTAGCTGATCCGGGCCATGCGCAGCTCGGGGCGTGGACGGAACTGCTCCAGGCAGTGGGCCAGCAGGCCGGAAATGGGAGCCATGTGCTGCTCCTGCGGATTCCAGGCGCCCTGGGTATGGATGGTTGCCTCATAGGCGTCGTTGCCCAGCGAGCGGTAATACGATTCAGCCACGTGCTTGCTTCTCCCTGCCGTTCCGGAATTGGCTTTCAGGCTACCCCAGCGCCGCCCGCCGGCTGGCTCCGCAACGTAACGGGGAGCACACTGGCCCGATGGACTATACGCATCTTGGCCGCTCCGGCCTGTCCGTGTCCCGCCTGTGCCTGGGCACCATGAACTTCGGACCCAAAACCGACGAGGCGGACGCCCACGCCATCATGGACTCCGCCCGGGAATCCGGCATCAATTTCTTCGACACCGCCAACGTGTACGGCTGGGGTGAGCGTAAGGGCTGGACCGAGCAGATCATCGGACGCTGGTTCGCCAAAGGCGGCGGGCGGCGCGAGGACACCGTCCTGGCCACCAAGCTCTACGGCTCCATGAGCGAGCGCCCCAACGACACCTACCTCTCCGCACTGAACATCCGCCGCGCCCTCGACGCCAGCCTGAAGCGGCTGCAGACGGATTACATCGATCTGTACCAGTTCCACCATGTTGACCGGAATACGCCGTGGGAGGAGATCTGGCAGGCCATGGAGGTGGCGGTGGCACAGGGCAAGATCATCTACAACGGCAGCAGCAACTTCGCCGGCTGGCACATTGCCCGGGCGCAGGAGAACGCCAACCGGCGGAACTTCGCAGGGCTGGTGAGCGAGCAGAGCATCTACAACCTGATCAACCGGTCCGTGGAGCTGGAGGTCCTTCCCGCGGCGCAGCAGTACGGGCTCGGAATCCTGCCGTGGTCACCGCTGCAGGGCGGCCTCCTCGGCGGGATCCTGGCGAAGGAGGCCGACGGCGGCGGGCGGCGTGCCGAGGGCAGGGTGCGGGACCTGCTCGAGAAACACGGGGAGCAGATCCGGCAGTACGAGGACCTGGCCGCCGAGCTGGACATCCTGCCCGGCGTCCTGGCACTGGCCTGGCTGCTGCACCAGCCCGCGGTGACGGCGCCCTTGGTCGGCCCGCGCACCCAGGAGCAGCTGGACGAGGCGCTGCTGGCCCTGGACGTTCCCCTGGATTCACGGACGCTGGCGCGGCTGGACGGGATCTTTCCCGGGCACTCACCGGCCCCGGAGGACTATGCCTGGTGATCCACCGGGGTTCACCAGGGGTCAGGCGCTCGCAGGCTCGATCAGTTCCGGCCCGTTGTTGCGAACCGAGTTGACCTCGCGGGACACCACCCGCGGGGTGAGCGTGGGCTCGGGCACGGCGTCCAGCAGTTGGGCGACGTCCGCTCCGTCGGTCAGCTTCGGGTCCAGCCAGTCCGTGTAGAGGTCCGGCGGGATGATCAGCGGGGTGCGGTCGTGGATGTGGCCCAGGGCGTCGGTGGCTTTCGTGGTGATGATGGTGACGCTCAGCAGCCATTTGTGTTCGTGGTCCTCCGGCAGCGCCGGGTCCGGCCAGAACTCGTACAGGCCGGCGAACGCCAGCGGGTCCTGTTTCCCGGAGTAGAGGTAGGTGGGGATTTTGCCGTCCGCGGACTTTTCCCACTCGTAGTAGCCGTCCGCCGGCACCAGGGCACGGCGCTTTACGGCCGCCTTGCGGAACGCCGGTTTCTCCAGGATGGTTTCCCGCCGGGCGTTGATCATCCGGGAGCCGATTTTGGGGTCCTTGGCCCAGACCGGCACCAGCCCCCATTTCGCCGTCGCCAGCCGCCGCACCGGTGCTTCGTTGGAGAACCGCTCGGTGACGATCCGGACGTCGTCCGTGGGAGCGACGTTCCAGGACGGCAGCACATCCGGTCCCACCGTTTGCTCGACGGCGAACGCTGAGACCAGATCCGACGTCGCCCTTGCCATTACGTACCGTCCGCACATGGCACCTATTGTGCACCATGGACCGGCCGCCGGCAGGAGCAGGGCAGGGACCCGGACCGGCTACCCGCATTCGAACATATATTCTATTTGTATGAACCAGGACGCCGCCGAGCGGCTGGCGGCCCGCTATGCGCGGCGGGCCGAGCCGATCAGCCTTACCCCGGAAGAGCTGGACTTCGAGCACAATCCGGTCACCACGTCCGTGCCCGGCGTGCCCGTCTGGGCCTGGATCCGGTTCCCCGGCGCTGCCGAGCGGGTGAAGGGCGAAGCCTGCAGCTGGTCCTCCCGGGCGGTGCAGGTGCTCTGGGAGGACGCCGGGCGGCGCCGGGCCACCTGGGTCTGGGCCTCGGCCGTCACCCGCCGGACCAACAACTCGCGCAAGGAAACCCTGGGCGACCGCACTGCCCGGGATGCCGGGTGAAGTCAGCTACCCCGGAAGGCTGCGGACATATTCCAGCGCCTCGCGGGTGAGTGCCACGATCTTGGGTCCGGTGCGCAGGCCCGGGCTGCGGAACATGGTGCCGCCGGTCAGCGGACCGTCGTCCTGCAGCTCGTTGGCGATGGCGTGGAGGAGATCCGGTGCTTCCCGCGACGGCCGCATCCATCCTCCCTGGGTTGTCCGGCCGGTCAGAGCTGACTGAAGTCCGCCGTCGCCGGATCGGCACCGATCCGGCGTCCGCCCTCCAACGTGTCCAGGAGGTCCAGCTCCTCCTGCGTCAGTTCGAGCCCGACAGCGGCCAGGTTTTCCCGCATCCGAGCCGAGTCGGACGATTTGGGAATGACGATCCTTCCCGAACCCAGATGCCAGGCCAGCACCACCTGAGCTGCCGTGGCTGCGTACTTCTCTGCGAGCGCGGCCACCTCCGCCCCGGCCAGTTCCCGGCCCTGCCCCAGCGGACTGTAGGCCTCGACGGCGATGCCGCGGGAAACGGTGTCGGCCGCGAGCACCGCCTGCTGATACCCGGGATGCAGCTCTATCTGGTTCACGGCCGGCAGGACCTGGCTCTGCTCATACAGGGCATCCAGGTGGTCCGCGAGGAAGTTGGAGACCCCGATGGCGCGCATATAGCCGTCCCGGTACAGGGCCTCGAGTTCCTTCCAGGCCTGCACGAACGTCCCCTGCGAGGGCACCGGCCAGTGGATCAGGTAGAGGTCGACGACGTCGAGGTTCAGCGCTCGCCGGCTGTCCAGGAACGCTGCCCTCGCCCTCCCCTGGTCTCCGTTGCGCAGCTTGGTGGTCACGAAGATCTCGGACCGCGGAATGCCGGACGCTGCGATGGCCGCTCCCACTCCGGCCTCGTTGCCGTACGCGGCAGCAGTGTCGATATGCCGGTATCCGGCAGCCAGGGCGTCCTCCACCACTTCCTGCGTCCGGTCCGCCGGAACCTGGAAGACGCCGAACCCCAATTGCGGAATCCGTACGGAGTTGCCGAGCGTCAGTTCCGGGACAACGGTGCGGGGACTCTCTGTCATGGCGGTGCCTTCCTGCCGTGCGTTCATCTAGGCTTGGTGCAGTTCGGAGCCTAAGCACCTCCACCTAAGCCCGGCTCCTGCCCCCAGTCAAGGAAACCCGTAAGGAAACCCGCAATGACGCATCCAGCGGCTCTTGATCTGCTTTTCATCGGCGGCACCGGCGTGATCAGTGCCGCTGCCGTCGCGCACGCTTCCAGTCTCGGACATCGGGTGACCGTATTGAACCGGGGTGTGTCTGCGCTGCGTCCGGTGCCGGCCGGCGTCGAAGTCCTGGCCGCGGATGTCCGGGATACAGGTGCCGTGCGGGACGCCCTGGGCAGCCGGACGTTCGACGCCGTGGCGGACTTCCTGTCCTTCACCGCCGAACATGTGGCAGCGGCGGTGGAGCTGTACCGCGGCCGGACCGGGCAGTATGTGTTCATCAGCTCGGCCTCGGCGTACCAGAAGCCGCCCGCGCGGCTGCCGGTGCGGGAGTCGACGCCGCTGCGCAACCCGTTCTGGCAGTATTCCCGGGACAAGATCGCCGGGGAGGACATCCTGGTGCAGGCCTACCGGAGCGAGGGCTTCCCGGGGACGGTGGTGCGCCCGTCGCATACCTATGACGCCACGATGGTCCCGCTGTCCGGGCACTGGACGGACATCCACCGGATGCGCTCCGGGCTGCCGGTGGTGGTGCACGGTGACGGCACGTCCTTGTGGACGCTGACGCACAGCCGGGATTTCGCGAAGGCCTTTGTGGGCCTTCTGGGCCGGCCCGCCGCCGTCGGTGAAAGCTACACCATCACGTCCGATGAGTTCCTGCCCTGGGATGCCGTCTACCGTTCCCTGGCGGCGGCCGCCGGTGTCCCCGACCCGCTCTTGGTACACGTGGCCTCTGAGACCATTGCAGCGCTGGATCCGGGGCGGGGCCCGGGCCTGCTGGGTGACAAGAGCCATTCGGTCATCTTCGACAACAGCAAGATCAAATCCCTGGTGCCGGATTACCGTGCAGTGATTCCGTTTTCCGAGGGTGCCCGCGAAATCATCCAGTGGCATGATGCCCATCCCCGGGAACAGGTTCTGGACGCCGGATGGATGGAAGTCAGCGACCGCCTCGCGGGCTGGGCACGGGCGGGCGCCTAGGGGCAGTTCCCTCCGGGGGCCCGGTTCCCTCCGGGTGGCGGGTCCGGAGCGTCCGTTTTCCGGCGGCTGTTAGAGTGCAGGCAGCAGGTATATCCGGATGGTTGCGGCGCTCGCCGCCGGAGTTGAAGCGCAGTCTCGACACCCGGTCCGGGATGGCTTCGAAAAAACGTTGGAGGAAACCATGTCAGGTAACGGTCCCGGTCAGGGAAACAACCACGGAAACCGGTGGTCCGACGAGTGGGACGAGCAATACGCCTCCCCCAAGAAACCTGAACCGACCCCGCCGCCGGCGGCCCAGGCTCAGCAGCCGCAGCAGCAGGCACCTCACTATCCCTCACCCGGCTACCCGAACCAGCCCGGCCAGGGGTATCCCGGCCAGGGCTACCGAACCAGGCCCAGGGGTATCCCGTCCAGGGTTACCCTGCCGCCGGCCACCAGCAGGCCCAGGGCTACGGCCATGCCCAGTTCGGCCATGCACCGCAGGGTACGGGTTACCGGCCGCAGAAATCCCGCGTCGCCGCCGGGCTGCTCGGAATTTTCCTCGGCGGCTTCGGCGTCCACCGCTTCTACCTGGGCAACAACAGCGTGGGCATCGCGCAGCTTGTCCTGACCTGTTTCACGGGCATGGGAGCCGTCTGGGGCTTCGTCGAAGGCCTGATGATTCTCTGCAACGCCAAGGCCTTCCGCACCGACGCGCACGGGATCCCGCTCAAGTAACGAACAGCAGTCCGGTGCTAGGCTAGGGTTCGAAAGTATGTTCTAGAAATCTCCCCGTTCTAGAAATATCCCCAGGAGGCCTCGGCATGGCGGTGTTCTCAGCGGACCGGTCGCGCCGCCCCGCACCGCCGACGGAGTCCGACGCAGCCACCGCAGCGGGCTTTCCCAGTCCGGCCCGGGACTACTTCGACGGACGGATCGACCTCAACCGGCACCTGATCCGGGACCCCACCTCCACCTACGTGGTGCGGGTGGAGGGCGATTCCATGGCGGGCACCGGTATCTGCAACGGGGATGAACTGATTGTGGACCGTTCACTCACACCGCGCGACGGCGCCGTCGTCGTCGCCGTGGTGGACGGAGAGCTCACGGTCCGGCGGCTGCTGCTGGGCGGGCAGCGGATCGTGCTGCGGGCCGAAAGCCCCGGGTATCCGGACATCCTCGTGGCGGAGCCGTCGGAACTGTCCGTCTGGGGTGTTGTGACCCGCTGCCTGCACCATGTCTGAGCAGTCCGTGTCGCCGAACGCCGCCCAGCGGATCGCCCTGGTGGACGTCAACAGCTTCTACGTTTCCTGCGAGCGCGCCTTCGACCCGAAACTGGCCGGGGTGCCGGTGGTGGTGCTGTCCAATAACGACGGCTGCGTGGTGGCGCGCTCGGACGAGGCGAAGGCGCTGGGCATCAAGACCGGCACGCCGTGGTTCAAGCTCGCCGAATCCGCGCCGCGCGTGGGCCTGATCCAGCGTTCGAGCAACTATGAGCTCTACGGAGACCTCAGTTCCCGCGTGATGGAACTGCTGGGGCGCTACGCGCTGTGGCAGGAGGTGTACTCGATCGATGAGTCCTTCCTCGGACTCGCCGGCACACCGCGCGATCTGGAGGCACAGGGCGCAACCATCCGCACCGCCGTCGCCCGCCACACCGGCCTGCCTGTCTGCGTGGGCATCGGTACCACCAAGACCCTGGCCAAGTTCGCCAATCGGATCGCCAAGCAGAACCGGCACCTGCAGGGTGTCTGCAACCTCGAGACCATGGACCCGGCAGCTGTGGAAGCCATCATGTCCCGGGTGCCGGTCACCGGACTCTGGGGCGTGGGGTCCCGGCTGGGCGCGAAGCTGGATGCCATGGGGATCTCCACCGTCGCGGACCTGCGCGCCGCCGACCCTGCACTGATCCGCCGGAAATTCTCGGTCATCCTGCAGCGCACCGTGCTGGAGCTCAACGGCACCGCCTGCATTCCGCAGGAGGACGAGCGGGCGGACCGCAAGCAGCTGATCTTCTCCCGAAGCTTCTCGACCCCGGTCACTACCGGTGCCGAAATGCGCCAGGTCATGAGTATCTACGCCCAGCAGGCGGCCGCCCGGCTGGAGCGCGAAGGACAGCAGGCCAGCATCCTCACCGCTTATGCCGGCACGTCGCACTTCAGCGAGCGGGCGGCGTCGTTCCCCTCTGCCACGGTGCGTCTGCCCAGCCCGACGTCAGATCCCGTGGTCCTCAGCCGGGCCGCCGTCGGTGCCCTCGAGTCCCAGGTGGTCGAGGGGGTGCCCTACACCAAGGCCGGGGTGATGCTCAGCGGGCTGGAATCGGCCGGCGCGCAGCCCCTGTTCGAGGAGTTCGTCTCCGCACAGGAACGGCGGAACCTGGGCGAACTGCTGGGGAAAGTCACGGACAAATACGGGGCGGCGAGCATCGGCCTCGGTTTGGCGGGGATGTCGACGGCGACGCCGGAGTGGACCATGTCGCGTAAGTATTCCTCACCCCGGTACACCACCGAGTGGAGCGAACTGCCGGTAGTGAAGGCGGTTTAGCCACACCCGATCAGTAGTCCGGGGCGGCCGGAAGACCGAGAAACTCCTCCAGCGTCAGTCCGGCGTCGTGGACTCCGCCGGCGACTTCCGGCCCCACGTACCGCAGGTGCCAGGGCTCGTAGGCATACCCGGTGATGTGTTCCGCCCCCGCCGGATAGCGGATGAGGAAGCCGTACCGGTGGGCATTCGCCGCAGTCCAGGCGCCGGCCGCCGTTCCTTCGAAACAGGTTTCCAGCGCACACAGGCCATCCGGATTGCCGATGTCCACGGCCAGCCCGGTTTCATGCTCGCTGTAGCCGGGCCGGGCAGAGAGCGAATCTGCTCCCTCCTGCCCGTACCTCTCGGTGTTGGAGGTGTGCAGCCGGGACTGCTCTTCGCTCGACCGGTAGCCGCTGACGGGAGAAATGGGGATGCCCTCCGCCGCGGCAGCACTAACCATGCCGGTATAGGCCGCAGCCGCTTCGGCCCGCAGCAGCAGCCCGCCCGCGTCGACCAGGTCCGGCGGCACATAGCCCGCCGCGAGGGGACGGTGCTTGTTGACCACGAGCGTGACGCTGTCCGGCGCCTGGGCCCCGGGGGCAGCCGCCGCGTCGGCCGGCTCATTGGGAAGGCGCAGAAACACGGCAAGGGAGACGACCAGGCACAAACACAGCAGGGCGGCCATGGACGCGCATGTCCGCAGGTACAGGTACCGCATTGTTCCCCTACCCATCCCTCGTCCGGCATGGTGCCCTCGTCATTTCGCGCCATCCTCGCACGTGCGGGGCAACGCGGGCGGCACCGGCACGCCCGTGCCGGCAACGGACGTCCTTGGAGGAGCGGTTAGCGTGGAGGCATGAGCTATACGTACGACGTCGAGATCCTGCACCTGCTGGTATCACCGGCGCACGCCTACTTCGGGCGCGCCAAGGACGGGCCGGCCGACGTCGTCACCACCGATGCGGACGAAGCTCAGGTAGTAGCCGGCAAGGGGATTGTCGGGGACCGGTTCTTCGGCAAGGCCGCCCACATGGATGCGGCCGTGACCCTGTTCGCTGTGGAGTCGTTGGAGGCCATCGCCGCGGAGCTTGGTGCCGATCCTTTCGACCCGCTGCTGGCGCGCCGGAACGTGGTGCTCCGCGGCGCTGAACTGTCGCCGCTGCTGGGCCAGGACTTTGTTCTCGAATCTGCCGACGGCCGGGTGGAATTCCACGGCGGCCGGCAGGCCCACCCGTGCGCTTGGATGGATAAAGTTCTGGCTCCCGGCGCGCACAAGGCGATGCGGGGCCGGGGCGGACTGCGCTGCCGGCCGCTGAGCAGCGGGACGCTTCACCGCGGACCGGCCCTGCTTATCAGCCCCGTACCGTTGGACCCGGCCCTCGCTGCCGTCCCCTCGCTGCTGAGGCCCGGCCGGCTCCCGTAAGCCACGCGGTCCATGGGTAGTTCTCCCCATGGGCTGTTCCGCTTTCTCCCATCCCAGCCACAAGGGAGAGGTCAACGCCCGGACGGAGTAGGACGGCCCCCGGGCGAAGAAACAGGTAATCACCCAGTGACAGCACAGGCCCGATGACTTAGCATTCCGGCAGCCCGGTATCCGGGCCCAGTCTCATTCATCGGGGGTTCTTTATGTCCGTTTTCTGGCCGGGAGTCATTATTGGCTCACTCATTATTGCCGGGTGTTTCCTCGGGTATTCCCGGCGTGACTGGCTCGCCAGGACCACGAACTCCGTGTTGGAGTCGTCTTACGGCAGGCGGGCCGCCGGAACTTTCACCGGGAACCGCGATACAGCCAAAGCAAACCTGATCATTCCCTTGTTCGGGGGAATGGCCTTGGGCGCGGTGATGGTCATTCTGTCCGTCATCGGCGTCATAGGAAACGACCAGGCTCCCGAGGGTCCGCCGTTGAATCCGGCGGTCATTGTGCTTGCACTGATCGGTTTCGGTTTCGGCATCCTGGCTATTATTCATTTGCTCACCCGAAGGGGCAGGAAACCGTCCCGCCTGCTTACGGCCGGATCATCAACGGTCGGCATGCTCTTCATCGTCGCAGCCGGGGCGGTGTTCTACTTTTCTACGAACTGACTGCCACAGAGAGCACATTCATTAATCGGCTTGGGAGAGCTCCTGACCGGCGGAGACTTACCGCGGTGCAGCCGCGGCGAAACGGGCCGCCAGCGTTCCGAAGGCGGACGCCAGCTCAGGCGGACCAACCACCTCCAGCTCGGCGTCGAACCTGCCGAAGGCCGCCGCAAGCGCTGCCCAGGACCAGGAGCCCGCTTCCAACCGGCACCGGTCGGATCCAACCGCTTCGACCGTGCCGTCACCGGCGAACGGGACGACGTCGGCCGCCGGCAGATGCAGGACCACGGCGCCGCGGCAGGGCCAGTCTTCAGCGGGACTCTTCCCCGGTTCCGTTCCCCGGAACCGTGCGGAAAGGAAATCATGCACGTTGCCGCCGGGCAGTTCCCGCTCCCGGAACCGGGGACCGGCGGGCAGCCGCGGAGTGATCCGGTCGGCCCGGAAGATCCGCCAGTCGTTTCGGTCCAAATCCCACGCCACCAGATACCAGCGTCCGCGCGATGCCACCAGATGGTGCGGTTCCGCGCGGCGCGGCGGCGAGAATCCGACGTCGCCGTCTCCCGACTGGGCACCTGCATAGTCAAAGCGCAGCACCTGACGTGTGCCGACGGCTGTGGAGAGGGCCAGCAGCACGTCCGGCTGGACAGATTCGGCCGCACGGCCCGGCAGCGCGGTGAACTGCAGTCCGTCCAAACGGTGGCGCAGCCGGGAGGGCATCACCTGCCGGACGGTGGCCAGCGCGCGGGCGGCGGCCTCCTCGATGCCTGCTCCGGTCAGGGGCGCGGAGTGCAGTGCGACGGCGAGGGCCAGCACCTGGTCGTCGTCAAAAAGCAGCGGCGGCAGCTCGGCACCGGCGTCGAGGCGGTAGCCACCGTCCGGCCCCTTCAGCGCGGAGATGCGGTAACCCATTTCCCGTAGGCGGTCGACGTCGCGGCGCACTGTCCGGGGGCTGATCTCCAGCCGGTCCGCGAGCACCTGCCCCGGCCAGTCCCGCGGGGTCTGCAGAAGTGAGAGGAGCAGCAGGAGACGCGACGTCGTGGTGGGCATACGAGAAAGATAAACGAAATAGCGGCCAGAAACTGACCTCTACTAAGAGAAGAGTGGGTGTTACCGGGAAACACCCGGGCCATTCCAGAAGGAGCAACCCATGTCTGTCACCACCACGCCCCACCTGAACTTCCGCGGCGATGCCCGGGCCGCCCTCGAGTTCTACCACTCGGTTTTCGGCGGGCAGCTTATCGTCGTCACCAACGAGGACGCCTACAGCGTCGAGCTCCCCGAGGAGGCCGGCCAGGTCAAGTTCGGGCAGGTCATCGGCGGGAACGGCTTCTCGATCATGGCCTACGACGTTCCCGCCAGCGTGTCCTACGACCAGGGGGATAAATCCTCCTTCGTCTCGGTCCGCGGCGACTCGTCCGAGGAGATCGCGGATCTCTGGGGGCGGCTTGCCGAGGGCTCCACCGTGCTGCAGGACCTGGCGCCCTCGGCCTTCTCCCCCGCATACGGAATGGTGCAGGACCGCTTCGGCGTCACGTGGGTGCTGGACGTCGCCGTCGCCTATGACCCTGCCGGTTAACCTCCATGCGCCGGTACACCGCGGGCACGGACCGTTCCTCTGTCCGTGCCCGCCGCGGCGCCGTGCCCGGGGAAACCGAGACCCGCTAGTCTCAGAGGCATACATCCGGCGGTTTTCTCCGCCGGTCACCTCTGACATGGGAGCATCATGGCCTCGGAAGTACTGGTAGTTATCGGCATGGGCGGCATGGGCCAGGCGGTTATGCGCCGGTCCGGCGCAGGACGGAAGGTCCTCGTGGCGGACTTCAATGAAGAGCTGCTGGAGAGCACAGTGGCCACCGCGCTCGGTGAGGGCTACGACGTCGTTTCCCAAAAGGTCGATGTTTCCTCCCGCGAATCCGTGGCCGCCCTGGCCGCAACGGCCCGCGAGCTGGGAGCGGTGACCGGCGTCGTCCACACCGCAGGGCTCTCCCCCGTCCAGGCACCGGTGGAGGCCATCTGGAAGGTGGACCTGTTCGGTGTGGCCGTGGTGCTGGAGGAATTCGAAAAGGTCATCGCCCCGGGCGGTGCCGGCGTCGTCATTTCCAGCATGTCCGCCTACATGGCCGGCGGCCAGATGCCCGCCGACGTGCTGGCGAGCCTGGCCACCAAGCCTGCCGATGATCTGCTGCTGATTCCGTTTGTTGCCGCTATCGACCACCCCGGACACGCCTACAGCGTGGCCAAGCGCGCCAACCAGGTCCGCGTCCAGACCGCCAGCCTGCGCTGGGGTGCCCGCGGGGCACGCGTGAACAGCATCAGCCCCGGCGTCATCTCCACGCCGATGGGCCAGCAGGAACTCTCCGGCGAATCCGGCTCGCAGATGCGCGCCATGATCGAAGCTTCCGGCACCAAGCGCCTCGGCACCGCCTTCGACATCGCCAGCACAACGGCGTTCCTGCTCAGCCAGGACGCCAGCTTCATCACCGGCGCGGACCTGCTGGTCGACGGCGGTGCGGTGGCCGCCGTCGACACCGGCCAGCGCAGCCAGGTGGCCGGCTAGGCCCACTGACGGCGCGGCGGCGGGGTGCCGGATGCACGGGAAGTTTGGCCGCCGGGAGCAGCGGATGCGCAGCCACTGATTGCCGGGGCCTCGCCGGCGTGATCGAATCTGGGCATGTTGTACGCAGACTCAGCAGACGGCACCCGGATCGCCTTCGACCAGACGGGCCACGGCCCGCCGGTGGTCATTGTCGGCGGTGCGTTTTCAACCGCCGACGCCGGCGCCCCGTTGGCCGCCGCGCTCAAAGCCGCCGGTTTCCAGGCGGTGACGGTGGACCGCCGAGCCCGCGGGAAAAGCACGGATACTTCCCCTTACTCTCCTCGGCGGGAGGTGGAGGACCTCACGGCGGTCCTCAACGCCGTCGGCGGTGACGCGGCAGTCCTCGGACATTCCTCCGGTGCCATGCTCGCCCTGCTTGCCGCGGCCGAAGGGGCACCGATCAGCCACCTGTTCCTGTCCGAGCCGCCGTTCCTCTTCGGCGAGGGGGAACCTTCGATCGACCTTCCGCAGCGGCTTCAGGCCCTCGTTGATTCAGGTAACCCGGCGGACGCCGTCACCACCTTTCAGCGGGAAGGTATCGGCCTGCCCGAAGCGTTTATTGAGCAGATCCAGGCCAGCCCCATGTTCGATTCCCTGGTTCCGCTGGCGCAGTCCGCCGTCTACGACGCGCTGCTGTCGCAGGCCGTGTCCACCCCGACGGCGGCGATGGCCCAGGTTTCGGTACCCGTCACCATCCTGCGCGGTACCACCACCTACCCGGTCATTATGGACGCCACCGAGAAGCTGGCGCGGCGGATGCCGCAGGCCGTCCTGGTAACAGTGCCCGAATCCCACGACCACTCCCCCGATCCGACCGGCACCGTGCGCGAAATCCGCCGCCGTATCCCGGTGCAATGACCGACAGCCCGGCCGCGGACACGCTCCCTTACCTGGCTCTCCTGCGCGGCATCAACGTCGGCGGGCGGAACAAGGTCCCCATGAAGGAGTTACGGGGGCATCTTGAAGGCCTCGGGTTCCAGCAGGTGTCCACCTACATTGCGAGCGGGAATGTCTTCCTGGCATCGAGTGACGACGCCGGCTCCGTCGGCCGGCAGATCGAAGCCGCACTCACGGATAACTTCGACCTCGACGACGAACTCATCAAGGTCCTCGTGCTGGGCCGGGCGCAGCTGCAGGCCGTCGTCGAACACCGGCCCCAGCACTTTGGAGAGCGGCCGGACCTCTACCACTCGGACGCGATTTTCCTCATGGACATCGATGCGGACACCGCCATGGACGCTTTTCGTCCTAGGGAAGGCATTGACGAGATCTGGCCGGGCGACGGCGTCATCTACTCGCAGCGGCTCAGCTCCGAGCTGACCAAGAGCCGGCTGAGTGCCATCGCGGCCTCGCCGCTGTACAAGTCGATGACCATCCGCAGCTGGAACACCACCCGGAAACTGTGGGAGCGGCTGCCGGGTGATGCTTAGGTGTTAGGGTCCTGCCATGTCCGAACCCCTGCCGTCCGACAACACCTTCGACCATCTGCGCAGCCTCGACGGCGAGCACGTCGGCTACATCCATATGACCGACGACGGCGGGTTTGTCCCGTATGACCTGCTGCACCGCCGTCGCGCTGAGGCCGGTGACCTCGATGCGGCCGAAGCCCTGCTCGATGAGCTGGGCCTTCGGATGTTTATCGAGGAGTGGTGGCTCGAGGACGGCGGGCAGCAGATACCGGTGCTGATCCAGGAAGTGCGCCGGGACCGGGTGGTGGTGGCTCCGACAGCGGAGGGCGCGATTGCTAAGGCCGCCGATATGACCGCTGCAATCGAGTTGCTGCTGCCCACCGACCGGCTGCACTCGCGTTAGCCCTACCGGATTCGTTCGTGCGACGCTGGAGGGATGGATTTGGTGGTGTCGCCCGCGCTCACGATTCCCGCCGCTGAACTCGACTGGCGGTTCTCCCGTTCGTCCGGCCCCGGGGGCCAGCACGTCAACACCTCGGACAGCCGCGTTGCACTCTCCTGGAACATAGCCGGTTCTGCGGTGCTGTCGGAACAGCAACGCCTGCTGCTGCTGCAGCGGCTGAAACGCAGTCTCGTGGCCGGAGTGCTGACCGTGACGGCCTCCGAGCAACGTTCCCAGCTCCGCAATCGGGAAACAGCCCTGGCCAAGCTCGCCGCACTCGTGGCAAACGGACTGGCGCCCGGACCTGCCCCGCGCCGCACCACCAAACCTACCCGGGGCTCAAACTACCGCCGCCTCGATGCCAAGAAACAACGGGGTGCCACGAAGCGGCAACGGCAACGGCCGCCGGCTGACTAATTCCACCAGGGATTGGCATCAATCTGAGGGCTGCTGCCCGCTGGCCGGTTGTATCCGGGTTAGCTCGGCGTCGTCGAAGTTCCGTACTGGGACGGGCCTACCCGGCGTCGAAGCTGCTCATTTTCGGAAACCCGGTCCCGAAGACCCATAACAACCCTCATAAGGGCATCGTCAACGTGATCCTGCAAATATCCCTCACGGAATTTTGTCGGTGAGAACTTCTGATTCATTACCTGGTCAGCAGTGATAATCGGCGAGGTGTGAGGAACGGACCGACCCAGGGAAACGGCCTGCTGCACCTGAGTGTTTTCCTTATCGAGGCGCTGAAGCTCCCTGACTACCCGCTCAAGCAAGTCATCGACCTCGTCCTGGTCATAGCCCTCCTTGAATTTCGTGGGCTGGAAACGCATAGCTGTAACTTCTTCAGCAGTGAGCTGCCCGGTACCCAGCGATCCGGCACCCTGCGACCCGGATTTCCCCTTGGATTTGGAGGGTATGAAACATACCAAACAGACCAAAACAATCATCCCTACAAGAATCCAATTACTCCCTGAGCCGTCGCTTTCGCTGCCGCTTTGGGCCATTACCGCTGAAACATACTCAAAAGACATGGATATCCGGCTTTCGTTGGGTCGGTTTGCTGTGCCGCAGAACGGGTAGTGCTAGCGGCAATAACTGTAACCGTCCCCCTTTTAAACGCTGGCATTTGATTCACGCAATTTACCAGGACGTTCTACAACCAGGACCACCCTGCGGCCGGCCGCCCACGGCCTTCTGCCACTGCACCGGATTTGGACAATGCAGGGTTGCGGGCCAGCATCCGGCCCAGGTTGGAAGAGTCCGGTTCGGTGCGTCCGGCGGCGGCCGCCAGGCTCCGGCTCATCCGTGCGGCGTGGGCCGTGGTGAAGTGCTTCCCCAGCAGCGCCTTGGTCAGTCCCGCGTCCACCCAGAGCGCGTCCAGCACGGTGCCGGCGGTGCGGCGGATGATGGTGTCGTGGTCAAAGGGCAGCCCGGATACCCGTTCCACCGGGGTGACCTTCACCGCGGTTTCATTGAGCCGGGCGTCCGGATGCAGGACAACGGTGTGGACAATCGAGATGGTCGGCCCGCGCGGATCCCGGTCCGGGTTGTCGTAGACGCCCGCCGTGTCGAGGTGCTGCACTTGGTCCTCCCCTACTCCGGTCTTGACCGTCAGCGCGCGCAGTGCGGCCTCGGCCAGCCGTTCGGAGGGAAGCAGGAGAACGCCGGGGAGCGCCTGCGCGCCGGCGAAGGGTTCGTTGACCCGCTCCGCGGTGACCAGGCACAGTCCCCCGTCCCTCACGATGAAGGGCACGGTATCGATCGAGACGAGGGGCTGCAGCCTTTCGGAACTCATGAGGCAATGTTACCGAGCACTGCACGGACGTCCGCGAAGGATTGGCGGCGGAGGAACTCGCCGTTGGCCCAGACGGGCTGCAGCAGGGATGCCTCTTCCTGCTCGGGGGTGGCCTTCTCGATGAGGACCAGTTCGCCGTCGTCGTTCCGGGTGACGGCCAGGCGGCCGGTGGCCGAACGCTTGGAACCGAAGCCCTTGGCAGTGATCGGATCCTTGAACACGTTGCGGGGCTGGCCGTTGACCTCGATGTAGGTGACCTTGATGGCCGAGGAGAACGTGTCCCGGGTGACGTACTGGTAGGTGAACGAACCGGCGCCGAGCACGACATTCTCCGAGGCGTAGCCCGCTTTCTCCAGCCGTGCAGTGATGTCCGCGGCACGCTCGGGGGTGATGGAGTCGCCGTACATAACGCGCACGTTGTTCAGGACCTTGTAGCCGGCGTCGTTTCGGGTGGAGCCGAACTCGGCCTCCAGGAGGGCGACGACGCCGAAGTAGGCCGGGTCCTCTGCCATCGATGGTGCCGTGTCGGGGACGACGGCGCCGGGGCGGGTGGAGGTGCCGCAGACGATGTCGGCCGGGTCTCCGGAGTCCGGACGGATGACGACGTTGCCGTCCCGCGCGGTGATGATGTCCTTGAGCCCGGGCAGGATGCCCTGCAGTACGTGCCACAGGTCGTACCCGTCGGAGACCAGGGAGATGTTGCCGGTGGGGTTGACCTCCAGGATGTGGCGGAAGGTTTCCGCTTCTCCGTCCTGGCCGCCGGCGCACATCACGGCGTGCTCGCTGGCGGGGATGGAGCCGAGGATCTGGCCGTTGTCCGTGCCGAAGGAGGAGTTGTAGTAGCGGCGGATGAAGTCGGCCGAACCGAGGGAGTCCGAGCCCTTGAAGGAGAGCAGGTGGCCGGCGCCGGAAGCGGCGGCAGCTTCGACACCGGGCATGCCCCGGAAGGAGAAGTCGTGGAGCTGCCAGTCCACATAGCCGGCGTCCGTGCCGGTCTTCGCGGCGGCGGTGTCGAGGATGCCGCGGTACTTGTCGGCAATGGTCGCCGCGGTGGAGGGCTGCCAGATGGAGGCGCTGAGCGCCGTCTCGATGTAGTTGACCAGCCAGAAGAACTCCGGCTCGGTGGATTCGACGGTGACCGAGGGGACCTGCAGGGGCACCCGGGTTCCCTCGGGCACGGCACGGAAGATCAGCGGCAGGTAGCCGCGGCGGTGCAGGGACCGGATGTGGTCGGTGCCTACGGTGTTGGGGCCGAGGATGTCGTTGAGGCCGGCCTGGTATTCGGCCACGGCGTCGTCTTCATCGGCGGCGAAGAACGGGGCGAAGGCTTCAATGCAGAACTTCTGCAGGAAGGCCTGCAGGCCGAAGTGCACCACGTGGTCCACGCCCTCGATCCGGGAGCCGCGGTTGGTGAAGTTGGAGAGAACCTTTGTGGTGCCCCGGGGGTACATGTGGATGTGGCCGAGCTTGTACGCGTCCGTCTGGAACAGGGCTGCGGTGATGCTGGCGGTGGTCAGGGCGATCGGTGCTGCTGTCGTGGTCATGGCCGGTTCCTTAGATGAGGTGGGAGATCAGGGGCGTGATGGAAGCGGCGACTGCCGGGTTGGCGGCGCCGGGGTGTGAATCCGTGGTGTAGATGGAGCCGTAGGCCTGCCGCAGCTGGGCTGCCTTGCCGGAGAACACTCCGTGGCTGACCCATAGGTCCAGGCGGTCCGGCCCGAGCCCCGTGGCGGCTGCCAGGCCCATGAAGGTTCCGCCGCCGTCGCAGATGTCGTCGACCACCAGGAAGCGTCCGTCGTCGGGCAGTTCCTCGCAGGTGAACCCGGACAGCTTGCCGGTGGCAAAGTCCCGGTGCTTCTCGGCGGAGTAGAGCGGAAGTCCGAGGGCTGCGGCGGCTCGGGCGGTGCGTTCCTTCGCCCCGGCGTCCGGGCAGATGACGCCGGCATACTCCCCCGCCTTGTTCCGCAGGACCTGGGCGATGACGGCGGAGGAATCCACGACGCGCAGGTTGCGGACCAGGGCCGGCATGACGGGCGAGTGCGGGTCGAAGCAGACCACTTCGTCGGCGTTCATGGCGTTGATGAGGTTGGCGTAGACCTTGGCACCGAAGGGGTTGCCGCGGTCCTGGCGGGCTCCGGGCAGGTACGGAATGAGGGCCTGGACCTTGTGGCCGCCCTGGTGGGCGTAGTCGATCCACATGGCTGCGGTTATGTACTCGTTGGCGTCGGCGCCGGTCAGATAGAAGTACAGCGGGGTTTCCTCCGGGCTGCCTGCGACCTTGAGGTGGGCCTCCCCGGCAGGGAAGGACATCGGCGTCGCTGCCGAGTGGACGGTGTATCCCTGCGGGACTGTGGCGTATGCGGTGAACATGCTGCCAGCCTACACCGCTTTTTCGTCAATGGACGTTTATTGGTGCAATAAACGTACTGTTACGAATAATGAACAATGGGTGCGGGCTACCCGGTCGCTGGGCTGACGAAACGGCCGCCCAACTCCTCGGCGAGAGCGGCGGTTTGGTCCGGCCCCGGCATCTGCCCCTCACGGCCCGGCAGGACCAGCACGTGCCAGTTGCTGCCTTCGGCGAAGTACGGGAGCGGGTTTTCGGCGGCGTTCAGCAGTTCGGACGCCTTGGTCCGGTCCGCCTCGTTCTCGTAGCGGACTATTTCGACGGTGTCGGTGCACATCCGATACTCGGGAAGATATCCGTCTATCTGCATCGTGACAGGCTCCGCTGTGGTGCCGGGGTCGCAGTCCAGGACGCCGACGACGGCGTCGTACACTTCGTTGACCGACCCGAAAGAGGAAAGAGTTCCCTCGACGGTGCGGCCGGCCGGAGCGGCCTGCTCGTCCGCGCTCGACGACCCGGCGTCCGTGCAGGCAGAAAGCAGCAGCACCGTCGCTGCTGCGGCTGCGAGTTCCTTTACTTTGCGCATTGGCGTCCACCCCGTCGTTTTGGTGGGGACATCATTGCACAGGCCTGCCAATCACGTGCCGATGTCCCTCCGGGTAAGCGCGAAGGCAGCGAGCAGCACCAGCAGCGCACTTGTTCCATACAGTGCACCGAGCCCGGCCCAATCGGCCCCGTTGCCGAGCGGGCTGCCGCCGAAGGCCCAGTGATAGGGCGTCCAGGAGTGAAGGTAGTCCAGGTCCGGATTCTGGTTGGCCACCGCATTGAGAGCGTACCCGCCGACGGCGACCGCAACGGCCGCGGTGAGCGCCCAGACGCGGCGGCCGGTAAAGGCTCCCGCAGCAAGGGCGACGGACGCAGTCAGCAGCGCCAGTCCGATGAGCGCCGCACACCCGGCCCAGACATGGGAAGGAATGAGACCGAGTTGTGCGGGGCGGTTGAAAACCAGCACGGCCAGGCCCGCGAAAAGGCCGAGCAGCAGCAGACGGGCAGCAATGGCGGCGCTGCGCTCCAGCACGAGCTGGACCCGGCCGACCGCGTGGGCCAGCACGAGTTCCAGCGTCCCGCTCTCCTCGTCGCCGGCAATCGCCCGGGTTCCCCAGGAAATGGCGGCGATGGTGAAGAGGGCGAACCCGATGAGGCCGAAGAACGTCGACTGGGTATAACCGGCGCCGGTGGTCAGCTCGTCATAGCCCAGTGCGGATATGAGTTCGGGCGGCAGGCTCTGCAGGAGATCCTGGAAAGCCTGACCGGCCAGGGATGGATAGAGGGGCAGGTACAGACTCAGGACAGCCAGGATACCCGCCGCCCATCCCAGAAGCGGACGCCATGACGCGGCGAGTGAACGGGTGAACAAGGGGAGGCGGCTCATTCGGCGGCACCGCCGTCGTCCGGTCCGGCGGCGTTCTCCGGCCCATAAAACCGCAGTACGGCTTCCTCGAGGTCGGGCTCCTGAACCACCAGGTCGAGGAGGTGATGTCCCGCCAGGGCCGTGATCAGGTCCGGCATGTCACCCTTGAACCGGCCATGGATTGAGGTTGGGTCCCGGGGGTCCGGGTCAGCGGGTACCTGCAGCAGCTCGAATCCGGGCACCTGCCGAAGGCGTTCAACCAAGGCAGGTGCCTCTGCTGCGGTGATTCCAATCCGCACGCGGCGACCGGCTGAAGCCCGGATATCCGCGGTGCTGGCAGCGGACACCACTGTCCCCTTCCGGAGGATGGCCACAGTGTCAGCTGCCTCCTCAATCTCGCTGAGAACGTGCGAGCTGAGCAGCACCGTCTGGCCGTTGCTGCTCGCTTCCCTCACCAGCGCCAGGAACTCCTGCTGGACCAACGGGTCCAATCCGCTGGTTGGTTCGTCAAGGATGAGCAGTGGCGGTTGATGCATAAACGCCTGAATGAGTCCCAGTTTCTGCCGGTTTCCCTTGGACAGGGCACGCACCGGGCGGCCGAGGTCCAGATCGAGCCGCTCCGCCAGCGCCGGAACGGTCCCCGGATCCACGTGTCCACTGATGTGCGAGAAAAAGCGAAGGAGTTCACGTCCGCTGACCCTGTCCGCCAGGGCCGGATCTCCCGGCAGGAAGCCGATGCGACGACGCAGGGCCGACCCTCCGCTGCGGGGATCAACACCGAGGACGGTTACCTCCCCGGAGCTGGGACGCAGCAGGTCCAGCAGCAGGCGCATCAATGTGGTCTTGCCGGCGCCGTTGGGACCGATGACCCCGAAGATGCTTCCCGTGGGAACCTCCAGATCGATGCCTTTCAGCGCTTCAACGCGTCCGAAGTTCTTATGCAACCCGCGGGTGCGGACGACGGCGACGCCAGAGCCAGATTCCATGCGGTCAGGCTACGCGCCTGCAGCGGGTGTCGGGTAGGCGGCGGCACCGGTCGCCGGGGCGGGCCAGGAGGCAACGCAGGATCCATGCTTGAACCATTGACAAATTCAATAATAGTTGGTCAACTGTGACGCACGCCACAACCTTAGCTGAGTCGTCCGGCAATAGGCGACACATTTGTAATCGTTCGATCAGGAAAGTGTCGCTTAGTTCCCCCCTTGATGGGCAATGCCGGCCAGCAACGGGCGAAACTTCCAGACGCAATCAGAGGAGTCAGAGCTGACTATGAACCAAAACACCAAGGCCTTTGCCGCCCTAGCCGTCGCCAGTCTCCTGCTCAGTGCCTGCGGAGCCAGCCCCAACGCCAGACCCGCCGGCAACAACAACTCAGACGGTGCTTCCAGCGATGCACCGCAGTCGCTCGTTTTCGCGGTTGTACCCACCGATGACAGCAAAGAGCTCGAGGACAGCTTCAAACCAATCGTTGCGGCAATCGAAAAGGAAACCGGGCTCCCCACCAGCATCGAGGCCGTGAGCAGCAATGCCGGGGTCATCGAAGCGCAGGCTGCGGAGCGCGTAGACGTGGCCACCTATGGAGCATTCTCCTACTACCTTGCCCAGAATGTCGCGGACGTCACGCCGGTTGCCATGGACCAGCGGACTCCGGCAGCCGGATCCGGTGCAGTCCAATCCCTGGGCGTCGTCGCTGCCGGTTCGGACATCAAAACGCTTGAGGATGTCCAGGGGAAGGACGTCTGTTTCACCGATCCTGCGTCCAGCACCGGCTATCTGGCTGCAGCAGCAGGATTGATAAGCATCGGCTTGGATCCCAAGAGCGACATTAATCCGATTTTCGCAGGTTCCCATGACGTTGCAGTGACGCAGATGCTTGCCGGTGACTGCGATGTCGCTTTTGTTGCCGGCACTTTCATCACGGACATTCTTCCGGCTCGAGGAGTAATTAAGGACGGAGACGTCGAGACCCTGTGGACCTCCCCGGATATTCCAGGAACTCCCATGGTTATCGGCAACTGGCTGCCGGAAGATCTGCGCACCAAAATCAGCAATGCGGTGCTCAAATACAATGCCGTAACCGCCGCTGAAGCGGGTCTTTGCCCCGACGACCAACGCGAGGCGCAGCCGTCGTGGGGCGAGGAGTATGCCGGCAAGATGGCCTGTGAATGGGGCGGTACCGGGGCCTTCGCCTTTGAACCTGCCACCGATGAGGACTTCGCGACCATCCGTGAAATCTGCGAAACCACCCAGGCAGAAGTCTGCCGGAACGAATAGCCGGTAAGGAAGAAGCAATGCCTGCTCCCCTGCCCCCGCCTGAGTCAGGACATCACACCGTGGCCCCCCAGTCCCCGAACGACACCAACACCGCCCCCAGTCTGCTCCTCACGGATCTAAGCATGAGCTTCGGGGCCAAGACCGTCCTCCGAGAGGTAAACCTGGATGTGCATCCGGGGCAGTTTGTCGCCCTCGTCGGACCCTCCGGCGCCGGCAAGTCCACGCTTCTCCGGCTGATCAACGGCAGCCATAGCCCCACCGGGGGCAGTGTGACCGTCTTAGGCGTAAACCCGGCCACGTGCGGCCGAAAGAACCTGCGGAAGCTGCGGACGCGCGTCGGCTTTGTTTTTCAGCAATTCGGCTTGGTGGGCCGCCTCAGCGCAATGGAAAACGTGCTGATGGGGGCTTTGGGATCGCTCAAGATGCCCCGCTACGGGATTTCAACCTATCCCCGGCCGCTGCGGGAGAAAGCAGTAGCGAACCTGGAACGGGTTGGCTTGGCCGATCAGAGGTTCCAACGCTGTGACACGCTTTCGGGCGGGCAGCAGCAGCGGGTAGCCATAGCGCGGACACTGATGCAGGATGCCCGCATTGTCCTCGCCGACGAGCCGGTGGCGTCGCTGGACCCCAGTGCCAGCCTCTCGGTCCTGAACACCCTGAAGAAGGTCAGTGCAGAGGACGGATTTACGGTTATTTGTTCCCTGCATCAGGTTGACCTCGCCCTGCAGGTATCAGACCGGGTGGTGGCGGTCCGTGACGGCTCCCTCATCCTCGACACCCCCACCCCGGCTACCTCGGAGGCTGCTGTCCGCGCCATTTACGAGAAGGCGAAAGGCCGCACTGCATGAGTGCCTCCACGGACAGTATCGACGAAGCCGGCCGGGCAGTGGCGGGGGCGGAACGGCAGTTCGACCCCGGGAGCAACGGCACACCGAAGCCAACCCCCGGCGGGCGACCGCGCGTATCCGCAGCGACGCTCGGCATTCCGCTGGCTTACCTCGCTGTGACGGTCTTCGGCATCTGGTGGATCGACATCCGCCCTGCCGCGGTGGCCGCTGGACTCGGGGACATCGGCCGGCTGCTTCAAAGGATGGTTCCTCCCACCACGGGTCCCGTACCGGCTCTCCTGACCCTGCTGCTTGAAACACTTTGGATCGCCCTGGCTGGAACGGGGCTGGCGGCAATCGCGTCGGTTTTCCTGGCAGCGGCGGCATCACGGCACTTCACTGGCCCTCGGGCAGTCCGGTGGTTTGCCCAAGGCA
The DNA here is from genome assembly GCF_020731025.1 of Arthrobacter sp. zg-Y895. Classification (NCBI taxonomy): domain Bacteria; kingdom Bacillati; phylum Actinomycetota; class Actinomycetes; order Micrococcales; family Micrococcaceae; genus Arthrobacter; species Arthrobacter sp. zg-Y895. Next base: position 111,767 of record NZ_JAJFZY010000008.1, on the reverse strand, counting down.
TCATTATCGTCACCAGAGCCGTCCCGTCACTGATCTTTGCCATCCTCTTCGTCCGTATTTTCGGTCTGGGACCGCTCGCCGGCGCACTGGCCATCGCGTTCCATTCCGTCGGCATGATCGGAAAGATGATGTCCGACGTCTTTGAAGAACAAACTCCGGCTCCGCATGAAGCAATTGCCGCCGTCGGCGCGAACCGCATGCAGAACTTTGTTTCCACCACGCTGACACGAGCCCTGCCGGCCGCTGCATCGCTAGTGATTTACCGCCTGGACATCAATGTCCGTGCCTCTGCCGTACTCGGGCTGGTCGGGGCCGGCGGTATCGGTGTTGCGCTGCAGACTGCCATCGGGTCCCTGAATTACCGCAGGGCAGCGGGCATCATCCTGGCCATCGTCGTCCTCCTCCTGATCCTTGAACTGATTGCCTACCTCGTTCAGCGTGCGGTGGCCGAGCACGCAGATGAACACACCGAGTCCCGGCTCTTTGCAGCCGGCAAAACAGCGGCCACGCCGGGATGGAACCGGTCAAGGCTGCTGCGCACCGGCGCCGGCGCGGCGGCCGCCTGCCTTTTCCTCTTCTCGCTGGGTCAGCTTTCCGTGAATCCTGCCCGGTTGGGACAGGCCTGGGGCAACGCCACTGCCCTACTCGCCGGTTTTGTCCCTCCCGTATTCACCCAGGACATCCTGCTTGGGATCTTCGAAAGCGTCATCATGGCGTTCACTGCCACGTTTTTCGGAGTGCTGATCGGCCTCGTTATCGCCGTACTGTCCACCCGGCATTTGGTGCGCTTCGCCCCGCTGGCATTTGCATTGCGCGGCCTGGTGGTTTTCGTCCGGGGCATCCCCGACATTATCTACGCCCTGATTTTCGTTGCCGCTTTGGGACTTGGACCGTTCGCCGGTTTCCTGGCTCTGACGATCTCCTGCACGGCTTTGGCGTCCAAGTTCTTCACGGATTCCCTGCATAACGTTGACCCTGCACCGCTAAGGGCCCTTGAGGCGACGGGAGCGAACCGGGTTCAGGTGTTCGTCAGCGGGGTCTGGCCGCAGTTTGTTCCCAGTTTCATTGGAAACAGCCTCTTTACTTCGGACCTGGCCCTGCGCGAGTCAGCCGTGCTGGGAATCGTTGGTGCCGGTGGCGTGGGTTTCCTGCTGGACGAATCCGTGGCGACCCTGCACTACCAGCAGACAGCCGGCATCCTTATCGGCCTCATTGTTGTGGTCATCGCTCTTGAATCGGTGGCCCGCTGGGCCCGCAGAAAGGTTATCTAATGTCCCCATGCCCTTATGGCAACGCTTCGCCGGCCTCGGCCGGCGCCCCCGCATCCGGGGGACGCGCCGCGGAGTGGTCTCCCGCCATGGACGAGACGTTCGGCAGTGCCCACCAGGATTACGCAGAGCTGCGCCGAAGCAATCCCTTCCCGTGGAGCGATGACTTCGGCGGCTTCTGGTCGGCAACAACCTACGAGGATATTGTCCGCATTACGCAGGACGATGAACTTTTCATCACCTCCGTGCAGAACGTGGTTCCTCATGTCCCCAGATCCTCCCGCAGGCCTCCCCTGCATTTCGATCCGCCGGAACACACCGCTTACCGTGAAGCAATTGACCCCGTCCTGCGCCGTTCAGTGGTCCGGGAGCACGAAGAAGCCTTTCGAGCGAGTGCACGGGAGCTGGTGCAGTCGCTCTTCCTCAGCGACGACGCCGACGGCGTCCGGGATTTTGCAGCCCCCTATGTCATGGACTGCTTCGCCGCTTTCCTGGCCGTGCCGGCCTCCCTCGCCCGGCGTATCCGGGACATCGGAGTCCGATACTCCTTCGCCATCCAGGACATGGATGACGACGTCATCGGGCAATGCAGTACTGAGCTCTACACGATAGCGGAGCAGGTGTACCGGGAGCGGGTGGAAGCCGGCGCCGACCCAGAGCGGGACCTCGTCTCCAGTCTTCACCAGGCTGCCCTGAATCCGGAGAACCATATCAGCGAGCGGACAGCAATAGCCACGATCCGGCAGATGATCGTAGCCGGCATGGGCGCACCACAGGCCGTTCTCGGCAGCTGTCTGGTGCATCTTGCACAGGACCAGGTCCTTCAGCAGCATCTGCGGGAGCACCCGGAAGACCTTGCTCCTGCCATAGAAGAGTTCCTCCGGCTCCACGCCCCCTACCGGGTCTTCGCGAGAACAGCCAGCCGAGACACGGAAGTCCACGGGCGGCCGGTCCGCGAAGGCGAGCCCATTGCCCTCATTTTCCCGTCCGGGAACAGGGATGAAGGGGTCTTTGCGAGTCCGGACGATTTTGTGCTGCGGAGACCGAACAACTCGCATTTGGCCTTTGGGCGCGGTGCGCACAAGTGTCCCGCGGCAACCATGGGACGGCTGGAACTGCTCATCGCATTGGAGGTGCTTCTCGAACACACGGAGGCCTTTGAACTGGCGGGTGATGTCGTGATGATGAACTGGCTGGAGTACGGACCCCGAGCCGTCCCGCTTCGACTGCGGGTCACACCGGACACGGGCAACGCCGACGCTTCCAGCGGGCCGGGCGAATGACAGAATCGTCCCATGCCCACGTCCACATCCGTGCCGGTTCTTCCACGCTTCCAGAACGGCGCCCGTTCGCAGCAGCTACTGACGGTCCTGTTGGGAGATTACTGGCACGCACGGAAAGAGCCCATCCCCTCGGCTGCGCTTGTCGAGTTGCTCCAGGTCTTCGGGATTACAGCAACAGGCGGACGAGCGGCGATTCAACGCCTGGCCCAGAGAGGGTTCCTGACCGGAACGAAGGCAGGACGCCAGACGGCATATGGGGTGTCACCCATGAGCCGCGAACGCATCAATTACCACGTCCGTGCCCTCTTCATGGGCCACGTCGCCCAGCCGTGGGACGGCACATGGACGCTGGTGGGATACTCGCTTCCGGAGGACGCCAGGGGTACGCGGCGGCTGCTGCGCGACCAGTTGCGCCAGCTTCACTTTGGAAATCTCTACGACGCACTATGGATCAGGCCCGGCAACCAGCTCGAATCCGTCGTCGAGCTCCAGGCGAACCTGGGAGCACAGCTGAACCAGGGCCACCTGACTGTTTTTACCGAAGCGAAGCTGCCCGAGGGCACGGGGCTGGACGCGATACACGCTGCCTTCGGCCTCCCGGAGCTGGCCGCGGACTACGCCGCTTTCATCGATCGGTGGGAGCCTTTCGCCCAGAAGCTGGAGCAGGGACCGGAAGCAGTGCTGGGGTTGCCGCCGGGTTCATCGGAACGGTCAGGGGACGAGGCCCTCCGGTTGCGGACCTCCCTGATGGCGGATTGGCGCACCCTCCGCAGGCAGGATCCCCACCTGCCTCATGAACTGCTGGGGGCCGGTTTTCCCCTGCACCGGGCCGTTGCTGCCTGCGCCGCCCTCTATGACAGCCTTGGTCCAGCGGCCGAGGCAGGTGTTCGCCGGATACTTCGTGTACACGACGAGCAGTTGGCTGAGCGGATCACGCACCATACGTTCGCTGCATCGGCTTCCCTTCTCTCGGAGGACTGATTCCCGGTCTATGCCCTGCGGTGCCGCCGTCCTCCCGTTATGCATCTCCATTGCCGCGCGCTGAACAGACGTGCTACTGGAAGGACGAACATGCCATACCGCACCCCAACCTCCCATTCCGCCCGACGCCCCGGCGCTGTCATAGCCGCCGGCGTCGCGTGCGCCCTCTGCCTTATCCCGGCGTCGACGGCCACCGCCTCGCCGAACCCAGCGACATCCCCGGCGGCCGCCGCCGGGACCGCCGAATTCCGCGGCGACTTGCCCCAGGGTGGCCGCTACGTCCTGTATGCACCAACCCACTGGAACGGCACCGCGCTGATCTGGAATCCCGGCTACGGTGGCGGTGCCGGTGCTGAACCCGCAGCCGCTCCGTCTGACGAGCTTCGGCGCTGGCTTCTGGACCAGGGGTATGCCCTCGCGGGAACCACCGCGGCGACGGGTGGATGGGCAGTAGAGGAGTTGATCGCCAACCAACCCGCAGTCGCTGCCGTGATAGAGGAGAATATGGGGGAACCCGGATCCGTCATCGCCTGGGGCGCATCCATGGGCGGACTCACGTCCGTGGCCAGTATGGAGGCCTATCCCGCAGAGGTTGATGCAGCACTGCCGCTGTGCGGATCCGTTGCCGGTGCGGTGCCTATGCTCAACGGCAGCCTCGACGGCGCCTTCATCCTGAAGATGCTCCTCGCCCCCGACGACCCACGCCTGGAACTCGTGAACGTCACTGATGAGCAAACGCGGCAGGCAGCCTTCCGCCAAGTGCTGGACGAAGCGCAGGCTACACCGGCTGGCCGGGCCAGAATCGCTTTGGCGGCCGCCGTCGCACAGATTCCGGGGTGGACCCAGCCGGAGGATCCGCGGCCGTCACCAAAGGACTATGCCGCTCAACAGCAGCAGATGTACTCAGCCTTTATGTTCGGCGTCATCTCTCCCCGGCAGCCGCTTGAAGGACGGGCGGGCGGAAACTTCTCCTGGAACACCGGGGTCGACTATGCCGGGTCACTGATTCATTCGGGGAACTCCAAGCTGGTCCGCGACCTCTATTCCCAGGCCGGCATCTCCCTGAAAGAAGACCTCAAGACCCTGGCGGCCAGTGACCGGATTACCGCCGATCCCGGCGCATTGGCCTACATGCAGGCCAACGCCACCCCTAGGGGAGAGCTTTCCGGACCGGTGCTGTCCCTCCATGAGACCGGGGATACGGCACCCACCGTTACGCAGGCGGGAACATATGCGTCCCGTGTCAGGGCCAATGGCGACAATCGGTTGCTCCGACAGGCCTTCGTCGACCGGCCGGGGCACTGCAATTACGCCGACTCGGAAGTTGCCGCCGCCGTCACTAGTCTCCAGCGCCGGCTCGAGACCGGAAGGTGGGCGAATGTGGCGCATCCAGCGGCACTTAACCGGCTGGCAGACACCATAGCGGAAGAGTCCGGTCTGGAGCGGGGCGGCACTTTTGCCACCTTCAAGCCCGATGAGATGCTGCGCGGCGAGAGGGGGAACTAAACGGTTTTCCGGCGGTCCCGGTGGCAGCAATACGGCCCTCCATCCGAGCGTTGCTCGGACGGAGGGCCGTAGTTGTTCAGGTGGATCAGACGCCCACTAGAAGTCCCAGTCGTCGTCTTCCGTGTTCACGGCCTTGCCGATCACGTAGGAAGATCCGGAGCCGGAGAAGAAGTCGTGGTTCTCGTCGGCATTCGGGGACAGGGCCGAGAGGATCGCCGGGTTCACGTCCGTCAGGGTGGACGGGAACATGGCCTCGTAGCCCAGGTTCATCAGCGCCTTGTTGGCGTTGTAGTGCAGGAACTTCTTGACGTCCTCGGCCAGGCCGACGCCGTCGTACAGGTCATGCGTGTACTGGACTTCGTTTTCGTACAGCTCGAAGAGCAGCTCGTACGTGTAGTCCTTCAGTTCCTCGCGGCGCTCCACGGGAACCGTCTCCAGGCCGCGCTGGTACTTGTAGCCGATGTAGTAGCCGTGTACTGCCTCGTCACGGATGATCAGGCGGATCAGGTCGGCCGTGTTTGTGAGCTTGGCCCGCGAGGACCAGTACATCGGCAGGTAGAAGCCCGAGTAGAAGAGGAAGGACTCCAGCAGGGTGGAAGCCACCTTGCGCTTCAGGGGATCATCGCCGCGGTAGTAATCCGTGATGATCTGCGCCTTCTTCTGCAGGTTCGGGTTCTCCGTGGACCAGCGGAAGGCCTCGTCAATCTCCTTGGTGGAAGCCAGGGTGGAGAAGATCGAGGAGTAGCTCTTGGCGTGCACGGACTCCATGAACGCAATGTTCGTGTAGACCGCTTCCTCGTGCGGGGTGAGCGCATCGGGGATCAGCGAGACGGCACCGACGGTGGCCTGCATGGTGTCCAGCAGGGTCAGCCCGGTGAACACACGCATGGTGAGCTGCTGCTCATCCGGAGTCAGCGTGGCCCAGGACTGGACGTCGTTGGACAGCGGCACCTTCTCCGGCAGCCAGAAGTTGTTGACCAGACGGTTCCAGACCTCAACGTCCTTCTCATCCTGGATCCGGTTCCAGTTGATCGCCTGGACGCCGTCGATCAGCTTCAGCTTCTCGGTCATGAATAATTCCTTGTCTTCAAAAGTTCGGGGAAGGGAATGCAGTTCGGGCAGGCCTTACAGCATGCAGGAAACGCAGCCCTCAACCTCGGTGCCTTCCAGCGCGAGCTGGCGCAGGCGGATGTAGTAGATGGTCTTGATGCCCTTGCGCCAGGCGTAGATCTGCGCCTTGTTGATGTCGCGGGTGGTTGCGGTGTCCTTGAAGAACAGCGTCAGGGACAGGCCCTGGTCCACGTGCTGGGTTGCAGCGGCGTAGGTGTCGATGATCTTCTCGTAGCCGATCTCGTACGCATCCTGGTAGTACTCCAGGTTGTCGTTCGTCAGGTACGGAGCCGGGTAGTAAACGCGTCCCAGCTTGCCTTCCTTGCGGATCTCGATCTTCGACGCCACCGGGTGAATGGAGGAGGTGGAGTTGTTGATGTAGGAGATCGAGCCGGTGGGCGGCACGGCCTGCAGGTTCTGGTTGTAGATGCCGTGTTCCATGACCGAAGCCTTCAACGCCTCCCAGTCAGCCTGGGTGGGGATGTGCACGCCGTCGAACAGTTCGCGGACCCGCTGGGTCTGCGGTGCCCATTCCTGGTTGGTGTACTTGTCGAAGTACTCCCCCGTGGCGTACTTGGAGCGTTCGAAGCCGGCGAACTTGCGGCCGGTCTCGATGGCCAGCAGGTTCGACGCCCGCACGGCGTGGTAGACCACCGTGTAGAAGTAGATGTTCGTGAAGTCGATGCCTTCTTCGGAACCGTAATAGACCCGCTCGCGAGCCAGGTAGCCGTGCAGGTTCATCTGGCCCAGGCCGATGGCGTGCGACATGTCATTGCCCTTGGCAATGGACGGAACCGAACCGATGTGGCTCATGTCCGAAACGGCGGTCAGCGCGCGGATAGCCGTCTCGATGGTCCGGCCGAAGTCCGGCGAGTCCATGGTCTTGGCAATGTTCAGCGAGCCGAGGTTGCAGGAGATGTCCTTGCCGGTCTCGTCGTAGGACAGGTCATCGTTGTACGTGGTGGGCTGGGAAACCTGGAGGATTTCCGAGCACAGGTTGGACATGATGATCTTGCCGTCGATCGGGTTCTCCCGGTTCACCGTGTCCTCGAACATGATGTACGGGTAGCCGGACTCGAACTGGATCTCGGCGAGGGTCTGGAAGAACTCGCGGGCACGGATCTTGGTTTTCTTGATCCGGGAATCGTCCACCATCTCGTAGTACTTCTCGGTGACCGAGATGTCGGAGAACGGCATGCCGTAGACCTTCTCGACGTCGTACGGCGAGAACAGGTACATGTCCTCGTCGCGCTTGGCCAGGTCGAAGGTGATGTCCGGGACGACGACGCCGAGGGAGAGGGTCTTGATGCGGATCTTCTCGTCGGCGTTCTCACGCTTGGTGTCGAGGAACCGGTTGATGTCCGGGTGGTGGGCGTGCAGGTATACGGCACCGGCACCCTGGCGGGCACCGAGCTGGTTCGCGTAGGAGAAGCTGTCCTCAAGGAGCTTCATCACGGGGATGACGCCCGAGGACTGGTTCTCGATCTGCTTGATCGGCGCGCCGACCTCGCGGATGTTGGTCAGCGCAAAGGCGACGCCGCCGCCGCGCTTGGAGAGCTGCAGCGCGGAGTTGATGGAGCGGCCGATGGACTCCATGTTGTCTTCGATACGCAGCAGGAAGCAGGAGACGAGCTCGCCGCGCTGGGCCTTGCCGGCGTTGAGGAACGTGGGGGTGGCCGGCTGGAAGCGGCCCTCGATGATTTCGTCCACCATCTGCGTGGCGAGCTGCTCGTCGCCGCGTGCCAGGTGCAGGGCAACCATGCAGACACGGTCTTCGTAGCGCTCCAGGTAACGCTTGCCGTCGAAGGTCTTCAGCGTGTACGAGGTGTAGAACTTGAACGCGCCGAGGAAGGTTTCGAAGCGGAACTTCTTCTTGTAGGCGCGGGTGTACAGCTCCTTGATGAAGGTCATGGAGTACTGGTCGAGCGTTTCCGGCTCGTAGTAGTCGTTCTTGACCAGGTATTCCAGCTTCTCTTCCAGGTCATGGAAGAAGACCGTGTTGTTGTTAACGTGCTGGAGGAAGTACTGGCGCGCAGCAGCGCGGTCGGCGTCGAACTGGATCTCTCCGTTCTTGCCGTACAGGTTCAGCATGGCGTTGAGCTCGTGGTAGCCCAGGTCCTTGTAAGCCTCCGGGAGCTCCTTGGAGTCCGTCATGCCGGCTTCTGCGACTGATGTGTCCAAAACTTTTCCAATCCTTCGTTAACCTTGGCAACGTCCTCGGACGTGCCCATGAGTTCAAATCGATACAGCACGGGGACCTGGCACTTCACGGCGATGATGTCCGCCGCGAGGCAATAGGAGTCCCCGAAGTTTGTGTTGCCCGCCCCGATCACACCCCGGATCAAGGAGCGGTTGCGCTCGTTGTTCAGGAACTTGATGACCTGCTTGGGAACGGCGCCCCGGGCCACGGCCCCCGGCTGTGCTGCCGTTCCACCGTAGGTGGGAAGCAGCAGTACGTAGGGCCGGGTAGCCAGCAGTGTGGGCTGGGAGGTGTGGAGCGGGAGAGCCGCCGCGAAGATCCCGAGCTTTTCCACAAAGCGGCGGGTATACCCGGAGGCTGAGGAGAAGTAAATCAGGGAGGCGTCCGTTTCCGGTTGTCCATCCCCTGCGGATGCCGATGCCGGCGCAAAGCCGGCTTGGTCTGCCATCCCCAGTGCCATGGTTGCTGCGCTCCTGACGGGTGTTGCGCGGGTGGTGCGTGATGCGAGGTGCTGCGGCGGGAAGCCGGACGGGGCCCGGCGGTTCCCTAGGCTACGGAGGAAACCTGTGCCTGGGCCAGCTCTTCGATCTTGTCGGGCCGGAAGCCGGACCAGGAGTCCTGCTCGGTGACGACAACGGGTGCCTGCATGTAGCCCATGGCACGGACGCGCTCGAGGGCCTCGGGGTCCTGCGACATGTCCACGCTCTGGTACACAATGCCCTTCTTGTCGAGGGCACGGTAAGTGGCGTTGCACTGTACGCAGGCGGGCTTGGTGTAAACCGTAACGGTCATGGCGTGGTCTCCCCTAGTGAAGCGTGAAGTCTGTTCTGTGATGCTGGATGGTGCCTGATGAAGCCGGCGATACTGGACGTTCGTCGTGTTCAAAAAGTTGCTTGTGGAGCTTGGTGAAGCTCTCGAAGTCTGTTCCTAGATACTACATCCAGTTCCATGCCCAGACACTACATCTAGTGCGCCCCCCAAGGTGGAACCCCTACATGATGTATTACAAGTATGTCATTACACGGGGCCGCCGTCCACAGTTTGTGCACAGGGGATGCCGCGTAAATAGGCGGGATTCCCGCGGCCCGGCGGGGGTTCTCCACAGCCTGTGCAGAACGCGATGCACATGTGACGAGGCAGGCAAGATTCACGCGTGTCGCGTACCGTGGGCGTGTCGGGTCTAGTACCCGCCAACACTAGATATTGTGGTCGGCCCCGCAGGGGCGAGGAAGGAGGGGCAGGATGGTGAACCCCGTGCACCTGAAGACGCTGCTGGAGGTCCTCCGCACCGGGTCGTTTGCCGGAGCCGCCCTGCGGCTGGGCTACACGGCCTCGGCAGTGTCCCAGCAGATGTCCGCCCTGGAGAAGGACACCGGTGCGCGCCTGTTCGAGCGTTCCGCCCGCACCGCCTCCCCCACGGAAGCCGCCGTCGTTATGGCCCGGCACGCCGTCAAGGTGCTCACCGACATGGATGCCCTCCTGGCGGCAGCGGCCCGTCCCGGACCGGGCAGCTCGGAGGTGCTCCGCCTGGGCATCTTCCCCAGCCTGGCCACCTTCGCCCTGCCGGAACTGCTGGCCTCGCCCCAGTGGCGGGATCTGGGAATTGACCTGCTGCTTTCCGTCGCCGAACCCGCACAGACCATCCAGGGCCTGCGCACGGGAGGGAACCTCGACGTCGCACTGGTGTACCAGGTGGGCCAGGGCGGACTGGCCTGGCCGTCCTCCATCAGCCGCCGCTGGCTGGGCGACGATAATTTCCGTGTGGTGCTGCCCGAGTCCTGGGGCATCCAAAGCGGTGCCGAGGTCTCGGCCGAGCAGCTGGCGGGGATGCCCTGGATCATGCATCATCCAGGTACCCCCGATGCCCTGGTGATTGAGCGGCTCTTCGCCAGCTGCAGCCTCCACCCGCAGGTGGCCGCATACTGCGATGACTTCAACGCCAGCCTGGCCATGGCTTCCGCGGGCCTTGGCGCGGCGCTGGTGCCGGAACTGGCGATGCTGAACCGGCCGGCCGGCACAGTGGTGCTGGATGTCCCCGAAATCCGGCTGGCACGCAGCATCTTTGCCCTGCTGATCCACGAACAAAACGTCCAGGTCCGGCTGTTCCTGGACCGGCTGGCCGATGTGCTGGGCCGCCGGAGCATAGTGCCGCTCCCCACATCCGGTGCCCGGCAGGGCTGAAAAGTCGTTTCCTGAGTTGGGCCCGGGCCATACTCGAAACATGACCACTGGCGAAAAAACCATCCCCAAACGGTCATTGAGTGCCGTTACCAACCGGGTAACCGGAGTCCTGCGCGTCACCCGCTTCCAGCTCGCCTTCAAGGCCACCCTCGCTGTCGGCATAGCCTGGACACTTGCCCCGCATGTGCCGGGGGTGGCTTCGCAGTACCCGTATTACGCTCCGCTGGGCGCCATTGTCAGCATGTACCCCACCGTCTCCGGTTCCTTCCGCACCGGCATGGAAACCCTCGCGGGCCTGGTGACCGGCATGCTTTTGGCGCTGGGGGCCCTGCTGATCGGCACCCCGAATGTCTGGACCATATCCGTGATCGTCGGCATTGGCGTGCTGCTCGGCGGGTTGTCCTTCCTGGGCGCGTCCGGCCGGGAATACGTGCCGATGGCTGCGCTGTTCGTGCTGCTCCTGGGCGGTGATGATCCGGACGGCTACTCGTTCGGCTACGGCGTGCAGATGCTGGTCGGCGTTATTGTCGGGCTGGCCGTAAACGCCCTCGTCTTCCCGCCCCTGCACCTGAACGGCGCCGTCAACGGGCTGGTGACGCTGCGGAAATCGCTGGCGCGGCAGCTGCGGGACATGGGGACGGCGCTGGAGGAAACCTGGCCGCCCAAACACGAGGACTGGTCCCAGCGCGAGAGCGAACTGGATACCCTGACCAAGGAGGTCCGGGAAGCCGTGGAGCTGGCGGACACCAGCCGGCACGGAAACATCCGCAGCCGCAAGTACAGCCGTGATTTCACTGCCGACTACCGGGCGCTGCGGGCCATGGAACGTGCCACCCGGCATGTGAAGGATATGACCGAAGTCCTCACTGACGCCATCTGGCGGAATCCGCAGAACGTCGCTGTCCCGGCCGCCCTGACCGTACCGCTGGCCAAGGCAGTGAACGGCTGCGCCGAAGCGGTGGAGGCCTGGGATCCGGAAAGCGAGGAGCACTCCACGGCAACCGAGGCGCTCGTGGAGCTGGTGCGCCTGGTCAACACCTCAGGCTCGGCCGACAGCCCCGTGGACGCGACGGCGGCCCTGGCCATGGACCTGCGCCGCATCCTGCGGATCATCAACACGGAGTCCGACGGCGACGCATAGCCCCGCGCCTCCCTTTCCTGCCGTGCGGGCGGACCGTTAGACTCCCCCGCAGCAGAGACCGCAACCAGGCCGCGCCGCACCAAGGATGCCGCCGGACAAGGGACAGCGCCATGAAGATTGTTGTCACCACGCCCACGGGGCACGTTGGTTCCCGGGTCCTAAGGCTGCTCATCCAGGCAGGCGTCCGGCCGACGACCCTGCTGCGGGATGCCTCCCGGCTGGAGCCCGGACTCCGGCGGTTCTGCGACCTGGTGGAGGGCAACCAGGACGATGAGGACGCCGTCCTGCGTGCCACCTTCGGCGCAGATGCCCTGTACTGGGTGGATCCGCCCAGCGATGACGACGACCCGCTGGACGGCTATGAGCGGTTCGGGGAAACGGCCGCCGCAGCGGTGACCGCCAATGCCGTTCCGCGCGTGGTGTTCCAGAGCAGTGTGGGAGCCGAGGTCCGCAGCGGGTTCGGCGAAGTGGACGGGCTGGCCCGCACCGAAGTACTGCTGAACGGTACGGGCGCACACGTGCCGCACCTGCGCTGCGGCTATTTCTTCACCAACCTGCTCGCTGACCTGGACTCCGTGCGCGCCGGCGTGCTGATCAGTATCCTCCCGGTGGGCCACCGGATGCCGTGGGTCGATCCGCGGGACATTGGTGACGTCGCAGCCGCGCGGCTGCTCGCCACGGACTGGCACGGCCGGCACACCCTGGGAGTCCTCGGTCCGCAGGACCTGTCGCTCCGGGAGATAGCCGCAATTGTTGGTGCCGCCGTCGGCCGCCCGCTGGCCGCGGAGCAGATATCCGAGACGGAGTATGCCGGCATGCTGCGCGGTGCCGGACTAACGGAGGTCCGGATTGAGGGGATCCTGGGGATGTCCCGCGGGCAGCTGGACTTCACCCCGGAGGACCCGCGCAGCCTGATGACCTCCACCCCCACCTCCCTGGCGGCGTGGGCTTACGATGTCCTTCGCCCGGCCCTGAATTCGCACCGTTAAACCAAGGGAAAATACCCCCGGAAACACCGTTGTCGGAAATTAGTTTAATCACCGCTAAAAGCGCGGAATAGCGCGTGACCAGGGCACAGGGGCACCCCTGGAATGGGCCCGTAAAGGTTGACACTGTCCGGCGGAAAAGCAAGACTCCACATAGAAACACCATTTGAACTGCGTACCGCTAAGCACCATCCGTAGGGGTCAGCCGCCCGGAAATCCGGGTTAGACAACATGGAGGGCCTCCCCACTAAAAAGGGGGAACCAATGTTAGTGAAAGAGCGCAGAATCGCACTGCCGGCAATTGCCGCATTTACTTTTGGCGCTATGTTCCTGTCCGGCTGTTCGGCAGCCGAAACGGCAGAAACAGCGGAAGGTTCCGCTGCCCCGGAGACCCCGGTAACCCAGAGCCCGCGGGCCCCGTCCGGATCGGCCTTCCCGGTCTCGGCGCCGGACCCGGGTGCAGCTGTCCTCGTTACCCAGATGGAGGACGCGGACGGCGGCAGTTTCGCCGTCCATGGTCTCCGCAGTGGTGCCGAGGCCCTTACCTTCCACGCAAATTGTGCCCAGGCCAGCACCGTCACCGTTGACGTTGCGAACATCGGCCCTGTGACGTTCTCCTGTGGGCAGGAGGGCGCAACCACCACCGCGACGGTGGATGTGCGGCCCGCCGCAGGCATCATTGACGTGGCGGTGACCGGGGCGGAAGGCGTTCCCTGGGGAATGACGATCACTGAGGCAGAACTGCCCTAAAACGCCAAACGGCCCGTGCCCTGGGACCTCCCAGGGCACGAGCCGATTCTTGAAAGCGGGAACTACCCCTCGTCGGTAAGCAGCCCGAGCTCCGCGAGCTGACGGGCCATCCCGGCGCCGTCGGGCGCGTAGATCCAGGGGACGTCCACCGGGGTCTCCCCCGGCTTGCCCGTCCGTCCACCGGCCAGCACCGCTTCGCCGGCTGACAGCTGGCGGATGGCAATGGCCCGGACGTTCTCCGGGTGGCGTTGGGCGAAGTCGGCGTAGATTTCTTCGTCGTGCTGGCCGTTATCGCCGATCAGCAGCCACTTGATGTCCGGGAATTCCTGGGCCAGCCGTTCCAGCTGGCTGCGCTTGTGCGCCTGGCCGCTGCGGAACCAGCGGTCCGTGGTGGGACCCCAGTCGGTCAGCAGCAGCGGACCGGCCGGATACAGGTTGCGGGTAATGAACCGGGTCAGCGTAGCGGCGACGTTCCAGGCGCCGGTCGAGAGGTAGAGCACCGGGCCCACGGGGTTTTCCCGTGCCAGGCGGTCCATCATCACAGCCATTCCCGGCGTGGGCGTTCGGGCGTGCTCATCGAGGACAAAGGTGTTCCAGGCTGCCAGCATCGGCCGTGGAAGGGCGGTGACCATGATGGTGTCGTCAATGTCCGACACCACGCCCACCTCGGCTGCGGGATCCACCACGTAGACCGGCGCGGTGGTTTCCTCGCCGTCTTCGGAACGGAGCAGGACGGTGGTCCAGCCCGGAGCAAGATCCGCAGGAAGGACGGCGTCAACCACTCCCCCTCGGTCCGCGGTGACCACATGCTTCTGGTCGCCCACAACCACGGTGACCGTGGCTTTGTTGACCGGCGGGCTCATGAAGTTCCGCCAGCCGCGGATCCCGTCGGCGATCGCCTTGGACGCCATCGACTTTTCAGCGCCGTCGAAATAACCGGGCTTGGCCAGGATGACCCGGCCAAGTACGCGCACCCATTCCGTGGAGCCGTATCCGGTGAAGGGAAGGACTATCTGCACGTCCCCCCGCTTCCGGGCACGTTCATCGCGCCACGCATGCAGGGAATCCTCCATGCGCATGCCGAGGTGGGCCGCCGGGGTTTTGTCTGCCGGACGGTCTGCGGGGTTTTTTGTCATATTCCTAGTCTGTCAGATGCTTCGATCGCAGGTATTTGCCGTTGCTCCGGAGGATCAGCACGCTAGATGCGGTACTTTGACCGGACCGGGCAGTCGAACGGATCCCGGGCGGAGAGCCCCACCTCGTTGAGGTACCGAACCACAATGGCGTAGGACTGCACGAGCGTGGTCTCGGTGTAAGGGATGGAATGCTTGGAGCAGTGTTCCTTCACCAGTTCGCTGGCCCGGGCCAGCGACGGCCGGGGCATGCTCGGGAACAGGTGGTGCTCCACCTGGTAGTTCAGTCCACCCATCAGGGTGTTCATGCCGCGGCCCACAATGTTCCGGGAAGTCAGAACCTGGCGGCTAAGGAAATCGACCTTGGAGTCCCTGGGGAGAATCGGCATGCCCTTGTGGTTCGGGGCGAACGAAGCACCCATGTACACGCCGAAGACTGCCAGCTGCACACCGATGAAGGCGAAGGCCATTCCCACCGGCAGGAAGAAGAACACGGCAGCCAGGTACAGGCCCAGGCGGGTGAAGACCATGACCAGTTCGGAAATGCGTCCCTTGACCTGCTTGTTCGCAAACAGGTGCTTGATGGACGTCGCATGCAGGTTGATGCCCTCCAGCATCAGCAGCGGGAAGAACAGCCATCCCTGGCGGCGTGCGAACCAGGCCATGAAGCCCTTCTGCCGTGCCGCCTGCTCCGGAAGGAAGGAAATGGTGTCCATGTCGATGTCCGGGTCCTTGCCCACCGTGTTGGGGTTGGCATGGTGCCGGCTGTGCTTGTTCATCCACCACTGGTAACTGATGCCGACGACGGCGTTTGCCACGAACTTGCCGGCCCGGTCATTAGCCGGCCCCGATTCGAAGACCTGCCGGTGCGAGGCCTCGTGCGCAATAAACGCGAGCTGCGTCAGGAGGATGCCCAGCGCCGCGGCGATGAGCAGCTGGAACCAGCTCTCCCCGATAAAGAAAGACCCTGTGGCAGCGGCAACCAGGCCGATGCACAGGAACACGAAAGTGGTGATGTAGAAAGAGCTCCGGCGCTTCAGCAGGCCTTCGTCGCGGACGGCTTTGAGCAGTCCGGAGTAGGTGCTGGTGACGTTATTCCGGCGCGGCTTCTTTTCGCTCGGGACTTCTTCAACGGGTGCAGTGGAGGATGCGGTTAAGCTCATGCGGCCTTCTGGTGGTGTACGACTTCCCAGTCGGCGTGGCGAGCGGTTTCGCTCTGCGGATGTGACCACCCTAACCCGGAAGTCTGGTGTTTGTCTGTGACATTGCGCTGCTGCTGCCGAGCGTTGCGTGCTGGAGGGTGCGGTGTTCCGCGTTTAGGGTGGGTGCAGACAACGGAGGTCACCATGGGTAACCGCAACGACGCCGGGACTCCGGCTCCCCCTCTGCAACTGTTCCCGCCCGGCTTTCCGGGAACACCGGATCCATCCGGAACAGCAGTGTCCCGTCCCTGGCTGACCCCCGAAACCTATTGGCCCGCATTGTCGGAGGCCACCGCGGCACTGCCCGCACCGGTGGCGGTGCTGGGGCTGGAGGCTCTTCGGTCCAACGCTGCGGACCTGCTCCGGCGCGCGGGCGGCGTGCCCCTGCGGGTTGCCAGCAAGTCCCTCCGCGTCCGCGGCGTCATAGAGGCACTGCTTCAGCTTCCCGGTTTTCGGGGCGTCTTCGGTTACACACTCTCCGAAGCCCTCTGGCTGGCGGAGCGGTGCACGGATGTTTTGGTGGGATATCCCAGCACGGACCGGGCGGCCCTCACCCGGCTCCTCGGCGACGAACGGCTGGCCTCCCGGGTAACCCTGATGGTCGACGACGAGTCCCAGCTGGACCTGGTGGATGCCCTGGCGCCGGCGGGGAAGCGCCCGGAAGTGCGTATCTGCCTGGATGCGGATGCCTCCTGGCAGGCGCCGGCGCTGGGCTTCATCGGCACCCGGCGGTCTCCCCTGCACACCCCGGACGACGCCGTCGGGCTGGGCCGCCGGATTGCCGCCCGGCCGGGCTTCGCGCTGGTGGGTTTGATGATGTACGAAGCCCAGGTGGCCGGCGTGGGCGATGCGGTTCCCGGGGCAGGCCCACGGAATGTCCTGATGCGGCACCTGCAGCCGCGGTCCATGGCCGAGCTCCTCGGCCGCAGGCAGCTCATTGCCGGGCGGCTGCGCGATCTGGCCCCGCTCGAATTCGTGAACGGCGGCGGCACCGGCTCCATCGAAGCCACGCGCGCGGACCCGGCGGTCACCGAGATTACGGCCGGTTCCGGACTCTTCGGCGGACACCTGTTCGACAACTACCGTGCGTTTACGCCGGCCCCCGCAGCAGCCTACGCGTTCGACGTCGTCCGCCGTCCGACGTCGGACACCGCTACCGTGCTGGGCGGCGGATGGATCGCTTCGGGGCCGCCGGGAGCCAGCCGCCTCCCGCGTCCGGTCTGGCCGCCGGACCTGCGTTTCCTCCCGCGTGAGGGGGCGGGAGAGATACAGACTCCCCTGCGCGGTGCGGCCGCCGGGACGCTGCATCCCGGTGACCGCGTCTGGTTCCGGCACGCCAAGAGCGGCGAGCCGGCCGAACACCTCAACGAGTACCAGGTCGTGGACGGCGGGAAGATCGTGGACACGTTGCCCACCTACCGCGGCGAGGGGAAGGCGTTCCTGTGAGGGCGGCGGGCCCCGGGTGGGAAAACTGGGGACGGAACGTTACTGCGGAACCGCTCCGCGTGGAGCGGCCGCTCGATACCGCCGGCCTCCAGCGGTGCGTGGCCGACGCGGCCGGTGCCGGGCAGCGGGTCAAGGCCGTGGGGGCAGGCCACAGCTTCACCGACATTGCCGCCACCGACGGCGTCCAGCTGGATCTCAGTGCCCTGCAGGGGGTAGTCGAAGCGGACACCGGAAGGTTCCGGGTGCGGTTACAGGCCGGCACATGGCTGCATCGGATTCCGGCGCTGCTGGAACCTTATGGACTGGCAATGCCGAACCTCGGCGACATTGACCGGCAGTCCATCGCCGGTGCAGTTTCCACCGGGACGCACGGAACGGGCGCCGGGTTCGGCGGGATGGCCACCCAAGTGGTGGGCGTGACCGTGGTCCAGCCCGACGGCGGCCTGCTCAGCGTGCGCGGCGACGATCCCCTGCTTCCGGCCGTCGCCCTCGGACTGGGCGCCCTGGGCGTCATCGCCGACGTCACCCTCCAGTGCGTACCCGCATTCGTACTCAAGGCCGAGGAGCGATCCGAACCCCTGGCGGATGTGCTCGAGGGACTAAACGACAGGGTGAAGGCAACCGACCATTTTGAGTTTTACTGGTTTCCGCACACCGGCCGCGCTGCCACCAAGGCGAACACCCGCCTGCCCGGCTCTGCCCGCTGCCGTCCGCCCGGTCCCGCTGCGCGCTGGATTAACGACTCCCTGCTGGCAAACACCGTGTTCCGGGGTACCTGTGCCGTGGGCAGTGCGGTCCCGGCGGTTGTCCCTGCCGTGAACGCCGCAGCGGCACGGCTGCTCGGCGGCCGGGACTATTCGGACGCCTCGGCGCGGGTCTTCACCACCCGGCGCAACGTGAGGTTCCGGGAGATGGAGTACGCCGTTCCGGCGGACAGCGTGGCCCCGGCCTTCTCCGCCCTGCGGGAGCTGATCGAGGAGCGCGGTTGGCGGATCTCGTTTCCCGTGGAGGTCCGCTGGGCGGCGGCTGATGACCGCTGGCTGTCCACCGCGTACGGCCGGGAGACAGCCTATATTGCCGTGCACCGCTATTACCGGGAGGACTTCGCCGAGTACTTCAACGCCGTCGAGGAACTTATGCTCGCCCACGGCGGGCGGCCGCATTGGGGCAAGCTGCATTCGCTGGAGGCGGCAGCACTGGCGGAGCGGTACCCGCGCTTCAAGGACTTCCTGGCGGTACGGGAGCAGCTGGATCCGGACCGGGTCTTCGCCAACGCCTATCTGGACCGGGTGCTGGGCGCCTAACGGCCATCGCGCCGGAGTCACCGTACGATGGTCTGCAGCCGACCCGAAGGAGTGCCGTGACCGCCGCGCCCGCCCAAAGCCAGACCACCGTCCTGCCCCGCTCGTGGTGGTGGGGTTTCCTGCCGTTCGCAGCAGCCTCTGCCGTTCATATCGGGGCGCGGGCGGTCGAAGCCACCGACATCGCCGAGCCCACCAAGCTCACCCTGATGCCGTTGCTTGCCATCGCCGCCCTGTGGGGCGCGCGCGGCGTCGTCCGCGGGCCTGCCGGCCGGATGCTGCCGGCGGCCCTATTGCTTACGGCCCTGTTCTTCTCCTGGATCGGTGACGGCGCGGCCGCGTTCTTCCCGTCGGCACCGGAACTGCCGGTAATGCTCGGCTCCTTCGGGCTCGCCCACGTCTGTTACATCTGGCTCCTGGCCCGGTACGCCGCTGCAGGGAGAATCCCGCGGTGGGCACTGGTCTTCCCGCTGTGGTGGGTGCTGATGCTCGTGGTGCTGTGGCCTGCGCTGGGCGGTCTGGCCCCGGCCGTGGCCGCGTACGGCATTGTCCTCGCCGGCACTGCGGCGACGGCGGCGCGGTGCCGGCCGATGGTGGCAGCCGGCGGCCTGCTGTTCCTGGCCTCGGACACGATCCTGTCCGGCCGGATCTTCCTGCCCGAGCAGATGCCTGACTGGACCAATCCCCTGGTCATGCTGACCTACTGTGCGGGGCAGGCCCTTATTGTTGCCGGGGTGCTTCGGACCTGGCGGGACGGACGCTGAGGGTCCAGTCCCGGCGGAAGCGCCTCATCCCTCCGCGGGCCGTATCATCGGCGGGCTGAGGTACTCGTCCTTGACGGTGAACACCGCTGCGGGGGCGCCCTTCCCGCGGACGACCTTGCGTCCGGTGTCGCGCAGGGCGCCGGTCATCTTGCGGGTGAAGTTCCCGGCGTCGAGCTTGTCCGTGTTCCACACGGCCTGGTACACCCGGCGCAGCTGGTAGAGGGCGAATTCCTCAGGCAGGAGCCTGGCTGCAGTGAGGGTGTATTCGATCTTGCCCGCAAGGCGGTCCAGGGCCGCGGTGAGGATCTCGCGGTGGTCGAAGGCCAGCGTCTCATTGGCGAGGACGTCATACACGGGCATCCACTGCGCGGCTGCGGTGTCGGTGCCCGGGTTCAGTGCCGGCAGGGCACTGCCGTCGGTTGCGAGCAGCGCCAGGTGGGCGACGGACACGACGCGCATGCGCGGGTCACGAACAGGTGAGCTGTAGGTGGCGAGCTGCTCGACGTAGGCGCGGTGCGCCCCCAGATCCAGCCCGGTTTCCTCCTGCAGCTCGCGCCAGGCGGCCGTGAGGGCATCCTCATCCGCCCCCACGAAGCCGCCGGGCAGCGCCAGGGCAGCCTTGAAGGGGTGCCCTCCGCGGCGGACGAATGCTGCATGGAGGGTGCTTCCTTTGACGGCGAAGACGACCAGATCCACGGTCAGCGCCACGGAGGGATACTCCCTGGGCGCGTAGTCCTGAAGGAACTGCTCTTCTTCGGTGGCCATCAGGCTCCTGTCAGTACCGTCCGCTTTGCCCAGGGCGGTGAGGTGAAGCGGTTCCGCTGGGCGATGATGAGGTCGATTATCCCAGTTGCCGTGGATATCCGCTCCTCCGGAGTGCCGGAAACGAGGATCCAGGAGTGCCCGGCTGCCGTGAGCTCCTCCTTGAACCACTCGGTCATCTCGGCGCGGGGGTGCTCGGCCTCGCGCCAGCCGTCGTCCTCGAACGCGACGCCGTCGTGGTCGGTAATGAGGTAGAGGTCGCGGCGGGGCAGCCGGTCGACGGCATGGTAGGAACCATAGCTTTGCTCACCGATGTACACCCGCTCAAAGAGGGAGGTGGTGATCACATCCGTGTCGGCGATGACCAGCGGACACCGCGCGGCGGCTTCGTTTTCCATCTCGTTCTGCCGTTCACCGATGACGGCAAAATCCTCCGCGGTCCAGACCATGTCCGACAGGACGGCGTCGGGCTTTGTTTCCTGCACTGCGGCGAACTTGTCGTAGGTGTACTGGCGGCCGAATTCGGGAACGTCGACGAGCTCGGGGAAGCTTGCCCGGTAGTGCTCGGTCAGGGCCCGGGCGAGGGTGGTGGTGCCGGTGGATTCGGCTCCCACGACGATGATGCGCACGGCCAGGTCCTGCCGGGCACCTTTGATGATGTTCCGCCAGGCTGCGCTGAGGTCATCCCGGCAGAGGGTGCCGCTGACGGGATAGGCGGTGCGGAGCCTGTCGACCATGACGTGGGCCGCGCCGAAGTCCTGCGCCAGTTCGCTGCCGTAATCCTCGGAGCTGAAGACGGCGTCGACGGTTGTGATTCCCTTCAGCTTGAGGGCGATGCGCAATGCCTCGTTATGCGCCTTCCAGATGGTCCGGGAGTTGTAGTCCACGGGGCAGTCATCAGGCATCCCGATCACGGATACGTTGGTCTCCGCGAACTCGGCGGCAAGCCACTTCACCCGGTCTTCAAGGGTGATGCTCTCAAACCTGCTGCTCAGGATGACGACTGCGAGCTTGGTGCACTGCTCCGCTGCCCGGGCAATGAGGTGCCGGTGGCCGACGTGCGGCGGATAGAACTTGCCGATCACGACACCCTGTCCAAACAGGTTCATGCCGGTATCTTTCCGGCTGCAGCAGCCGGGCTGGCGGCCGCGGTGCGCGTGCGCTTCCAGTCGATCAGACCGTAGACGCAAAGTGCGGTGAAACCGATGTAGAGGACGCCGGTGAGGTTGAGTCCGCGGGAGAAGTACAGCGGAACGCTGACGAGGTCGATGGCAATCCAGACGTACCAGTGCTGGAAAATCTTCTTGGCCTGCGCGTAAGTGGCCAGGAGCGACGCGGCCAGGACGAAGGCATCGGGCCAGGGAACCTCGGAGTCGGTTCCGTGGGTGAGGATCATGGCGATCCCCGCGGTGGCCAGGACGACGGCGGCGATGCCGGCGATCACCTCGTTCCGGCTGGCGTCACGGATGGGCAGGTCGCTTTTCTGCTCCGTGTTCTTGGCGCCGCGGACCCAGTTGTACCACCCGTAAACGGACACGGCGGCGAACACGGCCTGCAGGAGAGTCTCCCCGTAAAGCCCGGCGCCGAAGAAGAGGACCATAAACGCGATGTTGTTGATGATGCCCACGGGCCAGTTCCAGGCCTTCTGCCGGGCCACACCGTAGACGCAGGCTGCACCGGTGACGAACCCGATGACTTCGATCCAGCTGACGGGTGCTCCAAGCAGGGATGCTGCCGGCGAGTTCATCCAGTCCAGTACTGCATTCATGACGCTCTCCTGATTTATTGTCAGTGTGACAATGAGTAGCCTAGGGCCGATGGGGAGAGAACGGAAGACCTGGTGCGGACCAGTATTGAGAGCTACGTCACAACGAACCGGAGCATTCCGGGCACTAAAAAACCGCCGGACACAGGATTTCCCGTGTTCCAGCGGTCTTGTTGGTGGAGCTGAGGGGACTCGAACCCCTGACCCCCTGCATGCCATGCAGGTGCGCTACCAGCTGCGCCACAGCCCCAAACTTTCAGTGATTTTCCACCGCAAACCCTCCGGCTTCCCGAAGGTTTTGGTGGAGCTGAGGGGACTCGAACCCCTGACCCCCTGCATGCCATGCAGGTGCGCTACCAGCTGCGCCACAGCCCCAAAACTAAAGGTTGTTTACTTCACTTTTCCGTTCACCGGGGCGAAGCAACTCCTCTACCTTAGTACAAATCAACAGGAGCGCAAAATCCACTCAGTGCTCCCCTGCCGGGCAGGAAAGAGGGTCTTTCAGCCCTCCACCGGGCCGCTGGGGAGCGAGTCCAGGCCTACGTTGTGCTGGGCCAGGTGCCAGGCGGAATTCCCATGCCGGTCCGGGATTTCCTGAAGGACCGACCAGTGGCAGTTGGATACTCCCGAGATGACCGCCCAGGACTCCGTAGGCAGACCGAGCAAGGCGCAGATTCCGGCGCGGATGGCTCCTCCGTGGCTTACGGCCACAAGCGTGCCGCCGGCAGGCACTTCCCTGACGGCCTCCCCCACGGCTTCGGCGACTCGCCGGCCGACGTCGACGCGCGTTTCCCCGCCGCCCGCCCGGGCGCTGCCTACTCCCGCCGACCAGGCACTCAGCAGCGGTGCGTCCTGCTCCGCGATCTGTGTGAAGGTACGCCCTTCCCACGTGCCGGCAAACGTTTCCCGCAGGCGTTTGTCCTCCGCAACCTCAAGACCGGTCTCGGCGGCCAGGACCCTGCCTGTGCCCAGGGCACGGCTCAGGTCCGAGGAAACAATCGCGTCGGGTTCGAGGAACCGCAGCACTGCAGCCGCCTCGGCAGCCTGCCGAAGGCCGGTGGCGTCAAGGGCAATATCCTGCTGCCCTTGGAAGCGCCCCGCCCGGTTCCATTCCGTACGTCCGTGGCGCCAGAAAACCACCCGGCGCGACGCGGAATCCGGATCCCAAGGGGCAGGGGCGCTCATGGTCACAGGCTATTCGGACTCGGCGCCGGCAGGAGCGTCTTCGAGCTGAAGGTCAACCTCGGGGCAGTCCTTCCACAGACGCTCCAAGGCGTAGAACACGCGGTCCTCCTCGTGCTGGACGTGCACAACGACGTTGGCGTAGTCCAGCAGGACCCAACGGCCTTCGCTGCGTCCTTCACGGCGCACGGGCTTGAGGTCCATCTTGGACAGTTCCTCTTCGATGCCGTCAACAATGGCGTTGACCTGGCGCTCATTCGATGCCGAGGCAATGAGGAAGACATCGGTGATGGCGAGCCGTTCGCTCACGTCGATTGCGACGATATCGTCCGCAATCTTGGCCGAGGCCGCTTTGGCCGCCGCCCGTGCAATGTCGATGGAAGATTCGGTGGCGCTCAAAGTGTGTCTCCTTGGGGTAATCGGTCAGCCGCCAAGGCCGCCGACGATCATTAGTACTCCGACGATCAGGGCAAGTGTGCCCAGACCTGCAACACCGGCGGCCGCAAAACGCAGCCTCCGGGTACGGCCGAGTCCGGCCGTCATGACATCTAGGGGGTCAAGTCCGAAGGCACTGCGGGCACCGATGGGGGCGGCAGCTTCCTCGGATTCAACCGGTTTATTGACCAGCGCGTCCGCGCGGGCGAGGATCCGTGAATGGCGCACGTCGGTGGCGCCTACCGGTACCCGGCGCGGCACGGACGCCGGACGCTGGGCAGGAACCGCCGGCAGGGTCCGCGCGGCAGCAGCCTCCGGATCCACCACCGGCGTCGACGAGGTAACAATCGGAATGTGCGAGGTCTGCGGCGCCTTCATCACGGGATGTTCCATCCCGGGGACCTTCACGAACTCGAGCGGCGTCACCATCGCCAGGTTGTGGGCAGTACTCGGGTCGCTCGGCGACGGTTTGCGCTGCTCGTTTTCCTGCGACAGTTTCTCGATGGCACGGGTGCGGCGGTTCAGTACCTTGGCACGTTCGGCCAGCGCCTTCTGCTGGGCCAGCAGTTCCAGGTCCACGGCCTGCGGATCATCAACCTGCAGGGCCTCCATGGCCGCAACGTGGTTGCGGGCCTGTCCCTCCAGTGCCTGACGGGCAGCCAGGGCCTGTTCCACGCTCATACCCTCGACGTCGGCGTTGGGGTCGGTGCCGGCAGCCGTACCTTCCGCAACGGCCGGAGTTGCCGACGCCGGTGCGGCGCGGCGGCTCTGCTTTCGGGATGCCCGGGAGCCGGATTCCTGCTCGTGCTGCCTTTCCGGAGCGTGCGTTTCCGAAGCCTTCGGTTCCGAGGCCTGCGTTTCCAAAGCCCTCGGTTCCGACGTCGGGGACTCCGGTTCGGTGTCCGTGCCCGCCACTGACGATTGCCGGCGTCGTTCCCGACGCAGCGACGTCCCGGCAGGTGCCGTTGGAGACGGTTCGGAAGCGACCGGTCCGGTTGCGTCCGGCGAGGCCGGGACATCCGCGGGCAACTCAGCCGACCCGGTCCCGGTACCCGCCGCCGCAGCGCGCTGTTGCTGCTGCAGCCTCAGCTGCCGTCGGGTGGGCGGCGCGGTCTCAGGGTCAGGGCGCTCCGGCGTCTCTGCCAGGGCCTTGTACGCACGCAGCGCTTCCCGGTCCCGGGCGCGCTGCTGGGACTCACGTTCCCGCGGCCCGGCCGGGGAATCCACGGGTACGTCGGCCGCCCGGCGGCTGCGCCGCGGCGCGGACTCTGGACCGTTAGTCATTTCCTACCCATCCGGTATCTGTATTTACGCTACTGGTTCTGTTTCGGTTTCCGCGGAGTTCGGAGCCTGCCTGTCGGCGGCGTACAAACGGTGCTTCGCGATGTACTGCACTACCCCGTCCGGCACGAGGTACCACACGGGGTTGCCTTCGGCCACGCGGCGCCGGCAGTCGGTCGACGAAATCGCCATGGCCGGCACATCCAACAGGAAGACGTCATCCCGGCCCACGTTCTCCAGAACGTGTCCCGGCCGCGTGACCCCCACGAAACGCGCCAGTGACCACAGCTCCTGGATGTCTTTCCAGGACAGGATCTGCGCCATGGCATCGGCGCCGGTAATGAAGAACAGGTCAGCCTCGGGCCTCGCCGCCTTCAAATCGCGCAGTGTGTCGATGGTGTACGTAGGGCCGGGCCGGTCGATGTCGACCCGGCTCACCGTAAACCGCGGGTTCGATGCCGTAGCGATGACAGTCATCAGATACCGGTGCTCTGCCGGACTCACCTGCTGGGCGGCCGGTTTATGCCACGGGTCACCGGTGGGAACAAAAACCACTTCGTCCAGATCGAACGTGGACGCAACCTCACTCGCCGCAACCAGGTGGCCGTTGTGAATGGGGTCGAACGTTCCACCCATGACTCCGAGGCGGAATCTGCGCTTTCCGTTGCTTTGTGTCCGCTGCGGTTCACCCATGGGGAAGAACGCCTCCGCTGACTCCACGTACGGGGTCAGTCCCTGATGGCCTGGCCGTGGTCATGCTTGTCGGGGAACTGGCGCTGGGGGTCAACGTGCTCCGGCTCGGCCGTGTGGCGGTTGCCCACGTTGGAGAAGGACACCGTGATCAGCATCAGCAGCAGCAGTGCCGCAAAGATCACTCCGCCGTAGACGTACGGAGACGCCGGCAGTTCAACGTGGTGTTCTTCGGCAGCAGTAAACACGGCGCCCGTAAGCTGGATCAGCATGTATCTCCCCTAGAGATCGATAGGTTCCGCCGGGCAGCCGGCGGAACGGGTTCTTAGTCAATGGTACGCGTAACGGAGTGCACATCGCAGCCGGACCCGTCGCCGGGCCGCTGGACGGAACTAGTCGCGGATCTGCCCGTCGCCCTGGATGATCCATTTCGTAGTGGTCAGTTCCCTGAGCCCCATGGGACCGCGGGCATGCATTTTCTGCGTGGAAATGCCCACCTCGGCTCCCAGCCCGAGTTCGCCCCCGTCCGTGAACCTGGTGGAGGCATTGACAATCACCGCCGCGGAATCGATCTCCGCAATGAACCGCTCCGCATTGGCAAGGTCATTGGTGATAATCGCTTCAGTGTGTCCGGTGGTCCAGCGCCGGATGTGATCCAGCGCGTCATCGAGCGTGTCCACTACCGCCACGGCCAGGTCCAGGTCCATGTACTCACGCCCCCAGTCGCCGTCGTCGGCTTTTTCCGCGCTGACTCCGGCGGGCAGCAGTTCCATGGCGCGGGGGTCGGCGTGCAGGCGGACGCCGGCGGCGGCCAGCGCCGCCAGGACGTCGCGGGCAGCCGGCGCACCCTCGTGGATGAGCAGGGTCTCGACTGTATTGCAGACGCTGGGGCGCTGCGTCTTGGCGTTGAGCAGGATGTCCACAGCCATCTCCACCGGCGCCGTCCGGTCCAGGTAGATGTGGACGTTGCCCTCCCCCGTCTCAATGACGGGCACAGTGGCGTTGGTGACGACGGACTGGATCAGGGAGCGGCCGCCGCGCGGAATCAGCACGTCCACCCGGCCCCGGGCCTTCATCAGGACGTTGGCGCCTTCACGGCCGTACTGGTCAACGCTCTGCACGGCGTCGGCGGGCAGGCCCGCTTCCTCGAGGGAGTCACGGATGATTTCCACGAGGACGGCGTTGGTGTTCTCGGCGGCGCTGCCGCCGCGCAGGAGAACGGCGTTGCCGCTTTTCAGCGCCAGTCCGGCAATATCGAGGGTGACGTTGGGGCGGGCCTCGTAGATCGCGGCCACCACGCCCATCGGAACATGCACCTGGCGCAGCCGCAGGCCGTTGGGCAGCGTCTGGCCGCGGGCGACGGAACCCACCGGATCCGGCAGCCCGGCCAGGTTCTCCAGCGCTGCGGCCAGCGCGGTGATGCGTGCCGGCGTCAGCGACAGCCGGTCCAGCATGGCCGCAGAGGTCCCGTTGTCCCGGCCGGCCGCCACATCGCGGGCGTTGGCCGCGAGGATGGCGGCGTGTTTGGCGTTGACGTTCTGCGCGATCTGCCGCAGGGCGCGGTCCTTCCAGGCGCGGTTGGCCCGCGCCAGGCGCCGGGCGGCGGTGCGGGAACGGTCGGCAAGGGCATGGACCTGGGCTTCCACGCCGTTGTCCGTACCGGCATGTTCCAGCTCAGCCTCAGTTGTGTTCACGGAAGTCATGCTCCCAGTGTAGGTCCGGTGCCGGCTTCCGGCCCGGGTGCCGGTGCTTCGTTGGGGTGCAGGAGAACGAGGTCGTTTACATGGACCACCGCGCGTTCATATCCGCGCCCCAGCTCGCGGGACAGTTCCCGGGTGGAGCGGCCAAGCATGGAGGGCAGCTCGTCCGAACCGTAGTTCGTCAGGCCATGGGCAATCACGCGGCCCGCGGTATCGGCCAGGGCAACGGCGTCACCGGGCTCGAATTGCCCCTTCACAGCAGTGATGCCTGCCGGCAGCAGCGAACGGTGCCGGTCCCCCACTGCCTTCGCGGCGCCGTCGTCGAGCACCAGTGTGCCTTGAATGCGGGCGAGGTGGGCGAGCCACAGCAAGCGGATGGACCGGCGCCGGCCGCGGGTGGTGAACCAGGTGCCCACGTCTTCGCCGGCCAGCGCGGCGGCCGCGTTGGCCGTGGACGTGACCAGTGCCGGGATGCCCGATTCCGCGGCAATGGTGGCTGCTTCGACCTTGGTTGCCATGCCGCCCGTACCGACGCCGGCCTTGCCCACCCTGCCGATCCGCACGTCCGCCAGGTCCTTGGGACCGGTGACTTCGGGGATGCGGCGGGCGCCCTCGGACGGCGGACCGTCGTAGAGGGCGTCGACGTCGGAGAGCAGGATGAGCGCGTCGGCCTTCACAAGGTGCGCCACAAGCGCGGCCAGCCGGTCGTTGTCGCCGAACCGGATCTCGTGGCTGGCGACGGCGTCGTTCTCATTCACAATCGGCAGGACGCCGAAGTTCAGCAGCCGTTCCATGGCCCGGTGCGCGTTGGCATGATGGGCGCGGCGCATCAGGTCCTCAATGGTGAGCAGCACCTGGCTGACCGTGACACCGTGCGCACTGAACGCCTGCGTGTAACGCGCCATCAGCAGGCCCTGCCCCACGCTGGCTGCAGCCTGCTGGGAGGAAAGCTGTGCCGGACGCTTGGTGAGTCCCAGCGGCGCCAACCCGGCGCTGATAGCGCCGGATGAGACCAGGATGATCTCGGTGCCCTGCGCATGCCGGGCGGAAAGCACATCGGCCAGGGACCGCAGGGCAGAGTCGGAGATCCCGCCCGCCACGGAGGTCAGGGACGAGGACCCCACTTTGACGACCACCCGGCGGGCCCGGGCCAGCCCGGAACGGGACGTTAACGCACGGCGGGCAGGTGTGGCGAATTCGATGTGTTCACTCATAACCTGCCCAGCCTATGCGCTGCACCCCGTCCCTACCGGGAAGATGAAGGTGTTACGCCTCTTCGTTACCCTCGACGTCCGCAGGGCGGGTGGAGTGCTTGTAGTTCACGGACTCGGTCCAGATGCCTGCCTTGCGCTCTGCTTCGAGCTCGTCGCGGGCCGCGGCGCGGGCTTCCTTGCGCTTCTGGTGGTCGCCGCGCTTTTCCTCGCGGGTCGGGCGGGAGAAGTCTTCGACGCGGATATCGCTGCCACGCGGGGAAGCGGCAAGCAGTTCCGCTCCGCCGATCATCGTGGGCTCCCAGTCGAAGACGACGCCGTCGCCCTCGCCGATGACCACGGCGTCACCGGGCTTGGCGCCTTCCTTGAACAGTTTCTCCTCCACACCCAGCTTGGCCAGGCGGTCCGCCAGGTAGCCCACGGCTTCGTCATTGGTGAAGTCGGTCTGCTGCACCCAGCGAACCGGCTTCTCACCCAGGACGCGGAAGAGCGGCTCGAGGTTGCGCTCCTCGCGGCGGATCAGGAAGCCACCCTTGTAGTTGACGCCGCGCGGCTTCAGGACCGGCGGCTGGATACGCGGCGGAGCCTTCTCCACGGCGTCCCGGGCTTCCTTGACGATGGCAGCCATGGCGAACCCGAGTTCACGCAGGCCTTCATGGCTGGACGCGGAAACCTCGAACACGCGGTAGCCGCGCTTCTCCAGCTCCGGCCGGACGAATTCGGCCATGTCGCGGCCGTCAGGGACGTCCACCTTGTTCAGTGCGACAAGGCGGGGACGGCGGTTCAGCGGCACGACGTCACCGTCGGTGCCCGCGTAGCTCATGTCCACTTCGTACTTCTCGAGCTCACGCTCAATGACTTCCAGGTCCCCAATGGGGTCGCGGTCCGTTTCCAGTGCGGCACAGTCCAGCACGTGCACCAGGGCGGCGCAGCGTTCCACGTGGCGCAGGAAGTTGTGGCCCAGGCCCTTGCCCTCGGAAGCGCCCTCGATGAGGCCGGGAACATCGGCGACGGTGAAGCGCACGTCGCCGGACTGGACAACGCCCAGGTTCGGGATCAGCGTGGTGAAGGGGTAGTCGGCGATCTTCGGCCGGGCAGCGGAGATGGCCGCAATCAGCGAGGACTTGCCGGCCGACGGGAAGCCGACCAGTGCAATATCGGCAATGGACTTGAGCTCCAGGACAATGTCGGACTCTTCGCCGGGCACGCCCAGCAGCGCGAATCCGGGAGCCTTGCGCTTCTGTGAGGAAAGCGAGGAGTTGCCGAGGCCGCCCTGGCCGCCGGCGGCAGCGATGTACTCGCTGCCCTCGCCTACCAGGTCCGCCAGGACCTCGCCGGCCTTGTTCTTGACGACGGTGCCGTCCGGCACGGGGAGGATCAGCGTCTCGCCGGTCTTGCCCGCGCGCCAGTCGCCCATGCCGTTGCCGCCGTTGGTGGCGTGCCGGTGCGGGGCGTGGTGGTAGTCCAGCAGGGTGGTGGTATTCGAGTCAACGCGCAGGATGACGTCGCCGCCGTCGCCGCCGTTGCCGCCGTCGGGCCCACCCAGGGGCTTGAACTTTTCACGCTTGACGGACACGCAACCATGGCCGCCTGTACCGCCCGAAACGTGCAGCACTACGCGGTCTACAAAGCTGGCCATGGTTCTCCTTCAAAGGAACTTCTTGATCATGCCAATTCTACTTGGCTTAAAAAACGACGGGGCGGGCCATCAAGGCCCGCCCCGTCGGAAAAGCTAAATGCCGGTGATTACTCGGCGGCTGCAGCAGCCACGATGTTCACGACGCGGCGGCCACGACGGCTGCCGAATTCAACTGCGCCTGCTTCCAGGGCGAACAGGGTGTCGTCGCCTCCGCGGCCAACGCCCTCACCCGGGTGGAAGTGGGTGCCACGCTGGCGAACGATGATTTCGCCTGCCTTGACAACCTGGCCGCCGAAACGCTTTACGCCGAGGTACTGGGCGTTGGAGTCGCGACCGTTGCGAGTGGAACTCGCACCTTTCTTATGTGCCATTTCTTTGCCTGCCTTTGCTAACTGATATTGAAACCCTCAGGCGGGATCACACCCGCGTTCCCGGCCCTGGGGCCGGCAGGAGAATCAGGAGTTGATGGACGTAACCTTGACCTTGGTCAGCGAGGAGCGGTAGCCCTGACGCTTCTTGTAGCCGGTCTTGTTCTTGAACTTCTGGATGACAATCTTCGGACCCCGGAAGTTCTCGACGATTTCTGCAGTCACGGTAACCTTGGCCAGGTCCTGTGCAGCAGAGGTGACCTTGTCGCCATCAACCAAAAGCAGGGCAGGCAGCTCAAAGGTGCTACCGGCTCCACCGGGGACGCGGTCCAGGGTTACGAGGTCTCCGACGGAAACCTTTTCTTGGCGGCCGCCAGCGCGGACAATCGCGTACACCACTTGGGAACTCACTTCTCTCGACGTTTAATACTTGGATGCGCATTTAGCTGGGACCAGATTGGGCCTGCCTTGCGCCATGCAGTTCCGCCTAAGCCGATAAACGGTTGGAAGGCGTTCGCACCGAAGTTCAAGGCTACGCTAATGGTCCTATAACCCGCAAATGCGGTGCCTGCACACTGTACTCATAGAGCTGTACAGGTGCAGTCGGACCAAGGGCGCCACCGAACCGGTGCCACTGCTCGATCTCTACTTTATCCCATGATGCCGGTGTTCCGGGCATCGGCACCCCGGCGGGTCCATGGCACGGGCTTAAAAGCCTGCGGGCGGCCCGGCCCCTAAGGGACAGGCCGCCCGCAGGCAGTGGTACGAGGACGCTACAGCTCGGAGGCCGGTACGCCTACGCCAAGGATCACCGGAGCCGCAGCACCGGTCTTTTCCTCCCGGGCAACCGGCGGCTTGCCGGCAGCCGTGACCGTATGCCGCGCCGGCGTGGAGGAAGCGGATTCCCCTGCTGCCGGTGCCAGGACCTCGGCGGCACCCTGCGGGCTGCTGGCCGCCCTGCGGCGGCGTGCCGGACGGGCCGGTGCCTCCGGCGCGGATGCCTGCACTGCGGCCTGCCGGGTGGACTTCGGCTCCTGCACCTGCGCAGCAGGCTCCGCATCGGCGGCCGGCTGCACGGGCTGGGACACGGCCGAGGCAACCTCGTTGAAGGCTTCGGTCAGGCTTTCGAGGGTCAGGACGGGTTCTTCCTTCACCTGGCGGCGCCGCTGGCGGCGGGGAACCACTACGGTTTCCCCCTGGATGTTCAGCACGGCCCCCGGCTCGGTGTCGGACTCGTCATCGGCTGCCTCCTTCGCGGCCGGCGTCGAGGATCCCGCGTCGCCGTTGGCGGCTGCGTCAACCACCTCATGTGCGGCGGCGGTCGCAGCGGCAATGCTGGCCAAGGCTGCGCGGGCGGCTTCGGCCTTCGCCTGCCGCTCGGCATCTTCCTGCACCGGCTCGTCAGCCTGCGGCTGCTCTTCCGGTACCTGGACATTGCCGTTCTGTCCGCGGCTGCGGTTCCGCTTCCGGTCCCCGCGGGACTGCTTTTCCTGCTTGAGGTGCTGCTGGTGATTATCGTCGGCAACCGCGTGGCCGTTGGCGGCCGGCGTGTGGCTGGTGCTGCGGCGGTGCTCCACGGGTACGTCCTGCGTGACGACGCCGCGGCCGTCGCAGTGCTCGCACGTCTCGCCGAAGACTTCCAGCAGGCCGGTGCCCATGCGCTTGCGGGTCATCTGGACCAGGCCCAGCGAGGTAACCTCGGCGACCTGGTGCTTGGTACGGTCCCGGCCCAGGCACTCCACGAGACGGCGCAGCACCAGGTCACGGTTGGCTTCAAGGACCATGTCGATGAAGTCGATGACGATGATGCCGCCGATGTCGCGCAGACGCAGCTGGCGGACCACTTCTTCGGCCGCTTCGAGGTTGTTCTTGGTGACGGTCTCTTCCAGGTTGCCGCCGCTGCCGGTGAACTTGCCCGTGTTGACGTCCACCACGGTCATGGCTTCGGTGCGGTCAATCACCAGGGAGCCGCCCGAAGGCAGGAACACCTTGCGGTCCAGCGCCTTGGCGATCTGCTCGTCGATGCGGTGCGCCGAGAAGATGTCCTCGTCCTTGGTCCACTTCTCGAGGCGTCCCACCAGGTCCGGGGCCACGTACGTGACATAGGCCTCGATGGTGTCCCAGGCCTCTTCACCGGAGACCACGAGCTTGGAGAAGTCCTCGTTGAAGACGTCGCGGACCACCTTGATGGTCAGGTCCGGTTCGCCGTACAGGAGTTCCGGCGGCAGCGTCTTGGTGGACGTGGACTTGGCTTCGATGTTCTCCCACTGGGCGCGGAGGCGGTTGATGTCATTCATCAACTCTTCCTCGCTGGCACCTTCGGCGGCGGTGCGCACAATGACGCCGGCGTTTTCCGGCAGGTGGTCCTTGAGGATCTTCTTGAGCCGGTTGCGTTCGACGTCGGGCAGCTTGCGTGAGATGCCGGTCATCGAACCGCCGGGGACGTACACGAGGTAGCGGCCGGGCAGGGAAATCTGGCTGGTCAGGCGTGCACCCTTGTGGCCCACCGGATCCTTGGTGACCTGCACCAGGACCGAGTCGCCGGACTTCAGCGCCAGTTCAATACGGCGCGGCTGGCCGTCCAGGCCGGCGGCATCCCAGTTGACCTCTCCGGCGTACAGCACGGCATTGCGTCCGCGGCCAATGTCCACGAAGGCGGCCTCCATGCTGGGCAGCACGTTCTGGACCTTGCCGACGTAGACGTTGCCGATCAGGGAGTCCTGCTGGGTGTTGGAGACAAAGTGCTCGGCGAGGACGCCGTCTTCCAGCACGCCGATCTGGATCCGCTCGTCACGCTGGCGGACAATCATCTGGCGGTCCACGGACTCGCGGCGGGCCAGGAACTCAGCCTCGGTGATTACGTGGCGGCGCCGGCCCGACTCGCGGGACTCGCGGCGGCGCTGCTTCTTGGCTTCCAGCCGGGTTGACCCCTTGACGCTGGTGACGCGGTCCGAGACCGGAGCCTCGGCGTGGGCGCGCGGTGCACGCACCCGGGTGACGGTGTTGGGCGGATCATCGTCCGCTCCCCCGGTCAGTTCCAGATCGGCGTCCCCGCGGCGGCGCCGACGACGACGGCGGGAGGTTACGCCGTCGGACTCGGAGTCCTCGGGGCCGGTCGATGCTTCTTCCGCACCGGCTTCCTGCCCGTTTCCTGATTCCGAGCCCTGGCGGCTGCGGCCGCGGCGGGACCGGCGGCGGGAACGGCCGGAATCTTCGCTGCCCTCCGGCTCGTCCGTTTCTTCGGCTTCGGCGGGCTTGGCCACCGGCACGGAACGCACGGCGGTGAGGTCCGGGGCGTGGAACAGCACCGACGTGGGCGATTCCGGTACCGAGAACGGATCCAGTGCCGAGGTGGGCCCTGCGGCTTCAGCCTTGGCCGGCTCCTGGTTCTTGGCGGGGGACTCTTCCTTGGCGGGTGCTTCAGCCGCGGCGGGCAGCACCGGCTCGGCGGGGGTTTCGGCGGGTTCCGCAGCAGCGGACGCGGCCGACTCAGCCGATCGTGCCGGGCCGGTCGGCGTGCTGGCGCGGCGGCGCGTCCGGATTTTCGGTGCCGGGGCGGCCGTTTCGGCAGCGGGTTCGGCAGTGTTGGTGGACTCGGGACCGGCAGCCAGCGTCACTTCGTCGGCAGCAGCGTTCTCCGCGGCAGCGGCATCAACGGCAGGCTTCTTGGCCGGGGTGCGGCGCCGACGCACTGTCTTGGCGGGAGCTGCTTCAGCGGAAGCGGTTTCCACAGCTCCGTCGGCGGAAACCGAGTCCGTGGCAGCAGCCTCGGGGCTCTCCTCGCGCGGCGCGGCTGCTTCGGCAGCCGGTGCTGCCTTCTTACGGGGGGTGCGTGTGCGCTTGGGCTTCTCAGCGGCGGGCGCGGGGGTTTCCGGCTGGGTTTCCGCCGCGACGGTTTCGGCCTGCGGGGCGTCCGCCGCGGGCTGTCCTGCGGGGGACGCAGCGGGGACGGACTTGCGGCGGCTGCGGGTGGCCTTTTTTACGGGTGCCTGCTGCTCGGCCGGCTGCACGGGAAGATCCCCTGCCGCTGCGGTTTCCACAGGCAGTTCATTGGTTCCATTATTCTGATTAGTCATGTAGGCCTATGCTCCGGCCCTGCGGCACTGGCCACATTCCAATGCCCCAAGGCAATGTGTCGGCTGTGCGGTGGCATCGCAGCCTGCCCGCCAGCCGGAAGTCGTCTGGATGTCATTCGAGGTCGTGCCAGCTGTGGGGCGCGGTATCACTCGAAGACCAGCGGCGCTTTTCCTGCTACCCCTGCGGAACGGATAATTTTCGTTACGGCTGTTCTGGGTAGGTCTGGCCGGCGGATTCCCTGGTTCCCATCCGGATTGATGGGTCAACTACACGGGAAGCGTCACCGGCAGAACCGGAAGCCTGTCGCTGGACCGGCGACGGAATGTGGTTCCGTTGTCAGCCAAGCTTCATTATCGCATACGGCCGCCTTTTTGGCCCGTCCCTGCGCATAGACTCGACGCAGATAGTTACTTCCGACAGCTACTCCGTAAGGAGCTTCCGTGCCCTCCAGCGCAGCCCGTCCATCATCCGGCGCCACCCCGGACGAAGCCGATCCCCGGGACCAGGCAGCTGCCGTCCGTCCGGAACGCCGGTCCTTTGCCTGGACGCTCCTGGTCACCTCGGTAGTCGGTTGGGTCGCGTCCGGCATCCTGGTGATTGAACGCCTCCACGTGTACGCGGACGCCGACTACATCACCAGCTGCGACATCAGCCCGTGGGTCTCCTGCGGAACGGTGTTCCAGACCTGGCAGGCGGCCATCTTCGGCTTCCCCAACCCGCTGATCGGCATCGTGGCCTTCGCCGTCGTTATCACCACTGCCATGGGCCTGCTGGCGGGTGCCCGGTTCGCCCGCTGGTACTGGATCGGACTGCAGATCGGCGTCACCCTCGGCATGGTGTTCGTGGTCTGGCTGTGGAGCCAGGCACTGTTCGATATTTACGTACTGTGCATCTACTGCATCGTGGTGTGGGCTGCCATGATTCCGCTGTTCGTCTTCACGACCATCCGCAACCTGACGGCCGGCACCATTCCGGCGCCGGCCGGCCTGGTCCGCTTCCTGACCGACTGGGCGTGGCCGATCGTCGTTCTGCTCTGGGTCGCGACGGCGGCATCCATCTTCTTCCGGTTCCTGAACTCTTTCCTGGGCAGCTAGCCCTTCCCCGGAGTTTCAGCGGCCCGGGCGGGAACTACCGTTCCAGCGGAAGCCCCCAGGCGAGCACCACCGGTATTTCCTGGCCCTCCCAGGTGGCCGTCAGTGAGGGGTCCGGCGCCGTGCGTCCGTCCAGGTCCAGCAAGCGCACTACGGAGAACTCCCAGCCGCCCTCGGTCAGGACGGAGGTTGCCCAGCCCTCCGGATCGGAAGCGGGCGCATCAACCAGCCCGGCGCCGTCGGGCATCCCCGTGCTGCGGACCTGCATGGTTTCCGACAACAGCTCGCGTCCGCCGTCGTTATCCAGGTACTGGGCTGCCTGCGGCTGCCGGGCAAGGAGGGCCGCTTCCAGGGCCCGGGCGTAGACCGGATCGCCGAGGGCGTCGTAGACCCAGCGCCGTCCGAGCACCGAATGTTCCATTTCGTTGATCAGGAATTCCTCCGCGCCGGCCAGCGGCGCGCCGCGGTAGGTCAGGGGCACCTGCACCAGCAGCGAACCGGCTGCCACGATATGGGTTTCGATTCCCACCTCGCCCTCGGGGTCATCGAACCGGAAGGAAGCCACCTTCCGAGCGGTCACCGGTTCCGTGGAGGGAAACCACCAGGTGCCCGGCAACCAGCCGGAGATCAATTCCATTTTGCCGGGACGCAGCTCGGCGTCGTATATAAGTGCCATGGCCACAGCCTAGGCGACTTTCTCCGGAACCCGTGAGGAATTTCCCCCGCCGGTTCCCCGTTGGCCCAGAGGAAGGCGTGCGGAAGATTGCCCCGCACACCGCATTTCGATCCATGAGGAGAACCATGCTCAGAACCACGCCCGCCCGCCCGGAAACTCCGCGCACCGCACTCGTTGCCGGCGCCACCGGAATTGCCGGAGCGGCCCTGGTGGACCTGCTCTCGAACGAGGGCTGGACCGTCCTGGCCCTGTCGCGGAAGGCCGGAAACCCCGACCCGGCGCGTCCCGGCGTCGTTCCGGTTGCAGCGGACCTCGGTTCCCCCGACAGCCTGGCAAAGGCGCTGGAAGGCGCCCGCCCCACGCATGTCTTCTTTACGTCCTGGTCCCGGCAGGAGACGGAGGCGGAGAACATTGCCGTCAATTCGGCCATGGTCCGGAACCTGCTCACCGCTCTGGCGGACGCTCCCCTGGAGCATGTGGCCCTGATGACGGGGCTCAAGCATTACATGGGGCCGTTCGAGGCGTACGGCGAGGGTCCCATGCCGGACACTCCGTTCTCCGAAGACGAACCGCGCCTGCCGGTGGAGAACTTCTACTATGCGCAGGAAGACGAACTGATGGCAGCGGCCGAGCGGCAGAACTTCGCCTGGTCGGTCCACCGTGCCCACACCGTGATCGGCTTCGCCGTCGGAAACGCCATGAACATGGGCCAGACCCTTGCCGTGCAGGCGACACTGTGCCGCGAGCTGGGGATGCCGTTTATTTTCCCCGGCTCCGAAACCCAGTGGAATTCGGTCACCGACATGACCGACGCCGGCCTGCTTGCCGAGCACATGCTCTGGGCTGCGACGGATGAGCACACCGCCAATGAAGCCTTCAACGTGGTCAACGGCGACGTTTTCCGCTGGCGGTCCCTGTGGCCTCGGCTGGCCGCCGAGTTCGGCGTGGAGCCGGTCGGTTTTGAATCGGAGCCGCGCCCGCTGGAGGAGCAAATGGCCGGCATGTCCGAAGCCTGGGCCAAGATTGCCGCCGCTCACGGCCTGGCCGAGCCTGATCTGGGACGCCTGGCCTCCTGGTGGCACACCGATGCCGACCTCGGTCGGAAGGTCGAGGTACTCACGGATATGAGCAAGAGCCGGGTCGCCGGTTTCACGGGCTACCGTCGCACGGAGGATGCCTTCAAGGCGCTCTTTGTGCGGCTTCGGGCCGAAAACCTGATTCCGTAACCTCCCGTTGCACACGAAGGGCCGGCACCATCACTGGTGCCGGCCCTTCGTGTGTCCGTCCGGTCCGGTGCTAGTTGAACCAGATGCCGATTTCGCGGGCGGCCGATTCAGGCGAATCGGAGCCGTGGACCAGGTTCTGCTGGACGGCGGAACCCCAGTCGCGGCCGAAGTCGCCGCGGATGGTGCCCGGTGCCGCCGTGGTGGGATCGGTGGTGCCGGCCAGGGACCGGAAGCCTTCAATCACACGCTGTCCTTCAAGGACCACCGCAACAATCGGGCCGCTGAGCATGAACTCGACCAGCGGCTCGTAGAACGGCTTGCCCTGGTGCTCGGCGTAGTGCTCTTCGAGGATGCCGCGGGTGGCTTCGGTCTTCTTCAGCTCGGCCACGGTGTAACCCTTGGCTTCGATCCTGGCCAGGATGGCTCCGGTGAGCCGGCGCTCGACGCCGTCGGGCTTGATCAGGACAAGTGTGCGCTCGGTGCTCACGGTGTATCTCCTTGGAACGATCGGATATCGGATCTAAGCCTAGTCGGTGCCGGCGGCGGTTTCGGGGCCGGCTGCCGCATTGCCTTCTTCGGGATGGGCTTTCTCCCATTCGGCCTGCATCCGGTCCCGTTCGCGGTTTTCCCGGTCCAGGCGCATTCCCGCTTTGAGGCCGTACCACCAGGTCAGGGCGAAGAGCACGCCGACGAGGAACATCATGGGTTCCAGGAAACCGCTGGCAATGATCACCAGCTGCAGGATCCACCCGATCAGCGGACCCGCAGGTTTGGAGAGCAGCGCGCACGTTCCGATCAGCGCCGCCGCCAGCAGCAGTCCGCCGCTGAGCAGCAGCGGCGGGGAGATGCTGTCCCGGTGCAGCCCGAAGACGGCCAGCGTCCCGAACAGGACCACGAATGCTTCCAGTGTCAGCACCGTCGAAGCGAACATTACCTTGACGGAGCGGCGCTTCTTGGGCATTCCCGGACGCCATTCGCGCTGCGCTTTGGTCAGTTTAGCCATAGCTGCGAAGCCTACTTTCCGAGGAGGGTGCGCGCTTCGGCGACCACGGTGATGGAACCGACCACAAGCACGCCGCCGGAGAGATCGTTGTTCTCCTCGGCCTTGGCTACGGCCCATTCGAGGGCATTGTCCAGGCCGGCCTCGACCTGGATGTCTTCGTCGGCGAACCCGGCATCCACGGCGTCCTGGACCAGTTCCTCGGCAGGAATGGCCCGCGGAGAGGCGGACTGGGTCAGGACAACACCGCTGACCAGGTCGCCGAGCTGTTCGCGGAGTTCGCTCAGGATGCCGACGGCGTCCTTCTCCGCGAGGATGCCGACCACCAGGACGAGCGTGGTGAAGTTGAACGCCTCGCGCAGCGCCTCGGCGGTCGCCTTCGCGCCCGCCGGGTTGTGCGCGGCGTCGACAACGATGGTGGGTGCGGTCCGCACCACCTCAAGACGGCCGGGCGAGGTGACGGTCAGGAACCCGGTACGCAGCAGTTCGACGTCGAGCTCCTTGGTCCCGCCGCCGATGAAGGCTTCCAGCGCCGCCACGGCTACTGCGGCGTTTTCGGCCTGGTGGGCGCCGTGCAGGGGAACCTGCAGGTCCTCATAGCGGCCGGCGAGGCCGTTGATGGTGACCATCTGCCCGCCCACTGCCATCACCCGGGATTCGACGCCGAACTCGACGCCTTCGAACCGGAACGGAACGCCTGCCTCGTGGGCCTTTTCCAGCAGCACCTGCGCTGCCTCCATGGGCTGGGCGGCGCTGATGAGGAACCCGTCCTCCTTGATGATGCCGGCCTTTTCCCGGGCAATGTCGGCGACGTCGTCGCCCAGCAGCTCGGTATGGTCCAGGGAAATGGGTGTGACCACGGAAACGGTGCCGTCGCCGACGTTGGTGGCATCGGTGATGCCGCCGAGGCCGACCTCGATGACCGCCACGTCCACCGGTTCGTCCGCGAACACCGCGAACGCCAGGATGGTCACGGCTTCGAAGTACGTCAGCCGGGGCTCGCCCGCAGCCTCCAGCTCGGCGTCGACAATGTCCAGGTAGGGATGGATCTCGTCCCAGATCCGGACAAACGTTTCATCGCTGACGGGCTCGCCGTCAATGCTGATCCGCTCGGTGACGCTGGTCAGGTGCGGGCTGGTGTACCGGCCGGTACGCAGCCCGTAGGCCCGCAGCCCGGCTTCGATCATGCGGGCCGTGGACGTCTTGCCGTTGGTACCGGTGATGTGGATGATCGGGAACGCCTTGTTCGGCTCCCCCAGTACCTCCATTGCCCGGAACAGCGGAGCCATGCGCGGCTCCATCTTGTTCTCCGGCGCGCGGCTGAGCAGCTCGGCGTAGACGCTCTCCACGGAGAACCCGTCAATGGAACCGGACGGGCGGTCTGCTGAACTCATTAGATTTTCTCCACTGTGACGGTGTATTTCTCGGCGTCGGTGTCGGCGCCGTCGGTGACCAGGTCCCCGGTGATGATCAGGTCATCGGTGAGCGTTTCTGCCTTCACCAGGGCCACGTTGGCCTGGAGGGCGGCTGCCTCTTCCTCCCCCGTGCTGATGCGGGTGCGGATGCGGTCGCTGATATGCAGGTTCGCGTCGCGGCGGGCCTGCTGGACCGCGCGGATGGCGTCGCGGGCGGTGCCTTCGGCGGCCAGTTCCGGGGTGACCTCGGTGTTAAGCACCAGGAAGCCGCCGCCGGGCAGCACGGCAACCGCCTTGGCGGATTCCCCTTCATCCGATTCGACGACGGTTTCCAGAGTGTATTCCTGCGGCTCCAGGGCGAGGCCGCCGGCGGTGACCGTTCCGGCGTCGTTCACGGACCAGTCGCCGGACTTGGCGGCCTTGATGGCCGTCTGGACGTTCTTGCCCAGACGCGGTCCGGCTGCGCGCGCATTGACCACGAGCTTCTGGCTGATGCCGAATTCGGCCGGGTCGGCGTCGGCGGCCTCCACCAAGCGGACGTTCTTAAGGTTCAGCTCATCCGCGATGATTGCTGCGAACTGTCCGGTCAGGGACTGCGCCTCCGGAGCGACGACGGTCATTTCGGACAGCGGCAGGCGCACGCGCAGGTTGGCACCCTTGCGGAGCGAGGAACCGACGGAGGCAATCCGGCGGGTCGCTTCCATGCGTTCCACCAGTGCGGGGTCGCTCGGGAAGAGGTCCGCGTCCGGCCAGTCGGTCAGGTGCACGGAGCGCCCGCCGGTCAGGCCGCGCCAGATTTCCTCGCCGATCAGCGGCAGCAGCGGAGCTGCCACCCGGCACACGGTCTCCAGGCAGGTGTAGAGCACGTCGAAGGCCTGCGTGTCTTCTTCGAAGAAGCGCGTACGGCTGCGGCGGATGTACCAGTTGGTCAGCGTGTCCATGTAGGCGCGGAGGATCTCGCAGGCCACGGACACGTCATAGGTGTCCAGCGCCGTCGCCATGTCCCGCACCAGGTCGCCGGTGGCGGCGAGCAGGTAGCGGTCCAGAGGCTCGGTGGAGTCGTAGCAGGCCTTGGCCTCGTAGCCGTTGCCGTTGTTGGCGGCGTTGGTGTAGAGGCTGAAGAAGTGCCACACATTCCACAGCGGCAGGATGGCCTGGCGGACGCCGTCGCGGATTCCCTGCTCGGTGACGATCAGGTTTCCGCCGCGCAGGATCGGGGAGGCCATCAGGAACCAGCGCATCGCGTCGGAACCGTCGCGGTCCAGCACCTCCGAGACATTCGGATAGTTCTGCAGCGACTTGGACATTTTCTGCCCGTCGGAGCCCAGGACAATGCCGTGGCTGATGACGTTGCGGAAGGCCGGGCGGTCAAACAGCGCCGTGGCCAGGACATGCAGGGTGTAGAACCAGCCGCGGGTCTGGCCGATGTACTCGACAATGAAGTCACCGGGGTTGTGGTTCTCGAACCAGTCGGCATTCTCGTGCGGGTAGTGCACCTGGGCGTACGGCATGGACCCGGAGTCGAACCACACGTCCAGGACATCCTCCACGCGGCGCATGGTGGACTGCCCGGTGGGGTCGTCCGGGTTGGGCCTGGTCAGCTCGTCGATGAACGGGCGGTGCAGGTCCGGCTGGCCTTCCTTGTTCAGCGGCAGCCGGCCGAAGTCGGCTTCCATTTCAGCCAGCGAACCGTAGACATCGGTACGGGGGTAGTTGGGATCGTCCGAAACCCAGACCGGGATGGGGCTGCCCCAGTAGCGGTTGCGGCTGATGGACCAGTCACGGGCGTTTTCCAGCCACTTGCCGAACTGGCCGTCCTTGACGTTCTCGGGGATCCAGTTGATCTGCTGGTTCAGCTCGACCATGCGGTCCTTGATCTTGGTGACCTCGACGAACCAGGAGGAGACCGCCTTGTAGATCAGCGGGTTCCGGCAGCGCCAGCAGTGCGGGTAGCTGTGCTCGTAGCTGGCCTGGCGCAGCAGCCGGCCCTCCGCCTTCAGGACGCGGGTGATCGGCTTGTTGGCGTCGAAGACCTGCAGTCCGGCGATTTCGGCGAGTTCCCCGACGGCGAACATGGGCAGGAACTTGCCGCCCTCGTCCACGGAGAGGATCACGGGGATGCCGTATTCCTCGCAGACCTTCTGGTCGTCTTCACCGTAGGCGGGTGCCTGGTGGACGATGCCGGTGCCGTCGGTGGTGGTGACGTAATCCGCGGTGACGATCTGCCAGGCGTTGGCAGTGCCCCACTTGTCCGTGTCGGTGTAGTAGTTCCACAGCGGTGCGTAGCGCAGCCCGGCGAGGTCCTTGCCGAGGTGGACGGCGGTGACTGCCGCGCGGGCGGCCTCGGCGTCGTCGTACCCCAGGTCCTTCGCGTAGGAGCCCACGAGGTCCTCAGCCAGGAGGAAGCGTCCCTCGCCTGCCTGGGTGCCCTTCGGTCCTGCGGGCACGACGGCGTAGCGGACCTCGGGTCCGACGGCGAGGGCCATGTTGGTGGGCAGGGTCCAGGGGGTGGTGGTCCAGGCGATGGCCTGCACGCCTTCGAGCTCGGCGGAAAGCGCGTT
Source organism: Arthrobacter sp. zg-Y895 (assembly GCF_020731025.1). Lineage (NCBI taxonomy): Bacteria > Bacillati > Actinomycetota > Actinomycetes > Micrococcales > Micrococcaceae > Arthrobacter > Arthrobacter sp. zg-Y895. The sequence continues at coordinate 69,436 of NZ_JAJFZY010000008.1, read as the reverse complement.
GTCGCCGGCGGTGATGGGGAAGGTGACCGTGACCGTCTGGTCCTGGCGCATCTTGTAGACGTCGTCATCCATGCGCAGCTCATGGTTGGACAGCGGCGTCTCGTCCTTCCAGCAGTACGGAAGCACGCGGAAGCCGCTGTAGGTCAGGCCCTTTTCATGCAGGGTCTTGAACGCCCAGATGACCGATTCCATGTACTCGACGTTGAGCGTCTTGTAATCGTTCTCGAAGTCCACCCAGCGTGCCTGGCGGGTGACGTAGTCCTGCCAGTCGCCGGCGTACTTCATGACCGAGGCGCGGCAGGCATCGTTGAACTTGTCGATGCCCATCTTCTCGATCTGGACCTTGTCGCTCATCCCGAGCTGCTTCATGGCCTCGAGTTCGGCGGGCAGGCCGTGGGTGTCCCACCCGAAGCGGCGTTCCACGCGGCGGCCGCGCTGGGTCTGGTAGCGGGCCACCAGGTCCTTCACGTAGCCGGTGAGCAGGTGGCCGTAGTGCGGCAGGCCGTTGGCGAAGGGCGGGCCGTCGTAGAAGACGAACTCGTTCTCGCCGTCGTTTCCGGCCGGCCGGGCGTCAATGGATGCCTGGAAGGTGCCGTCCTGGTCCCAGTACTTCAGAACGCGTTCTTCGAGTTCCGGAAACCGGGGGGAGGAGGGAACGGCAGCAGAAGCTGCGTCGCCGGTGCTGGCTTTGGGGTATACAGAGGGCATATTCGTCATCCTGATAGCGGCAAGTGAATCTGGCTGTGGAACAGGATGCGAGGGCGGCCTCTACCGGCCCCGAAAGGCCGGCGGTAACCGCGGTACCACCTCGCTTGCCGCCGTGCGTTCCCGCTGGTGCTGGGTTCGCGCGGCTGCCGCTCATTGACTGCTGTGACGGGCTTACCCGTCCGGTTCTACTGGGCTGCCCCTATTAACGAGGTAGTTAACGAGGTAGCTGTTCTTCCGGAAGCTCACCGGTGATGGCCGGGTCAGTGCTGTTCCGGTCAAGTTTAGGCCACGCCCGCGCCGGTTGTCGAAGCACCGTCCCCGGCGGGGCGTCCGGGACTACCTGCCGGCCTGCAATGCGGTGCGTATGACCTTGTGCTGGGCAGCCTGCGCCAGCGGGCGCAGGACCACCTGGTCCAGGTTAACGTGGTGCGGCACATTCAAAGCGAACGCGATGACCTCGGCAACATCTTCCGCCGTCAGCGGCTTTTCGACGCCGGCGTACACCTTGTCCGCGGCCTCCTTGTCCCCCACCCGGTTCAGGGAAAATTCCTCCGTTTTCACCATGCCGGGCGCAATCTCGATGACACGGACATTGTGTTCGGCTTCCTCCAGGCGCAGCGTCCGGGCCAGCATCTCTTCACCGGACTTCGCCGCACTGTAGCCTGCACCGCCCTCGTAGGCGGTGAAGGCCGCCGTCGATGTCAGCAGCAGGACCGATCCCCGGCCGTTCGCCCGCAGCGCGGGCAGGAATGCCTGCGTTGTCCGCAGCGCACCCAGGACATTGACGTCGTACATGCGCTGCCAGTCGCTGATGCTTCCGCTGGCGACCGGGTCCAGCCCGAAGGCACCGCCGGCGTTGTTTATCAGGGCATCCACTCCCCCGCCGGCCAGCACCTGCTCCGCGAGCCGTGCCACCGAAGCATCATCGGTGACGTCCGCTGCGATGGCTTCAGCACCGGTTTCCTCTGCGAGCGCCTCCAGCTTCTCCCGGCGGCGGGCGACGGCGACGACGTCCCAGCCCGAGGCGCGCAGCGCACGTACCGCCGCTGCCCCGATCCCTGAACTTGCTCCGGTAACAACGGCCCGCTTCGGTGTGATCTCAGTCATGGAATCACTTTAGCCAGCGTTTGGTTCCGTCCCGGTTTTTCGGCACGGGGCAGCCGGGCTTTGTTACGACGGTCGATGTTGCGGCCGGGTTTGTTGCGGCTGCTCTGTCTTACTGCTGCTGGTCTCTTTCTGCGGCTGCAGCCGTCGCACACGGAGGCTCCACATGTCCCGCGTCTTTTTCACCAGGTCCACTAAGTCCTCCGGCCGCTTTCCCTTACTGCTGCTGCAGCCGTCGCACACGGAGGCTCCACATGTCCCGCGTCTTTTTCACCAGATCCACAAACTCTTCCGGCCGGTGCAGGACAAGTTCCGCGGTGATCCGCAGCGTGATCCACCCGCCCGCTGCCGACGCGTTCCAGCGTCGCCGGTCCGCGCGGTAGTGCTCCCGGCTGCTGTGGAACGCGAACCCGTCGATCTCGATGATCAGCCACCCGTCAACAAGCAGATCCACCCGTCCGAGACCGGGCAAGGCCACCTCTGTCTCAACCCGCAGTCCGGCGTTCAGCAAGTGGAACCGCGCGCAGACCTCCAGCGGTGATGCCGTGGTGCGCCGAACGGTCCCCAACAGGGCCCGGACCTGCCAGTCCTGCTGCCCGGAGAATTCCTTCTGCAGGCTCTGCAGTCCCACGGCACCCGTTACGACTGCGGATTCCGCCATCACCAGTGCGTCCAGCCGGGGAAGGCAGCGGAAGGCATCCCGGAGGATCTGCCGGGGCGGCGCTATCAGCCGGTGTGCCGACCGCTCTCCCCGGTGGAGGACCGTGCCGGGTATTGTTCGGGCCGCGTCGCACCGGACATGTACGGTTTCGGATGGGGTCAGCAACCACCAGCCAAGAATGCCTGCCGCCGAGATGCATGTCAGCGAGGACTGGTTGCGTGCGGCATGGACCAACCGGGCGTCTGCCTGGGGCAGCGCAAACGTTCCGCGGGCTACGCGCCGGACGATCCCGGTGCGCAGGGCCTGATCGATCGTCCGCCGCGGGAACCCGTTGGCGGTCAACGTCCCGTAGCTTGCTACTCCGTAACGTGTGAGCAGGAATGCCTCCAGTTGCTGCATCCCCCACATAGTGGAGTGTCTCCGGCCGATTGTTGCTCTTCCGGGCTGCGGGGTGGAGTGCATCAGGCCGCTCGGTGCGGTTCGGGCCCCTGTGGAGGGATAGAAGCCGCTGCTGCCCGCACAGGGCCCCACGACCTGGGGCTGCTGATATCTCCTGAAGCCCCACCAGCACCAACAGCACCACCCAGTGGGATGCTGTGCTCGCTGACGGACCCAACCCGCACGGGGTCCCACGACCTGGGGCTCCTGACATCTCCCGAGATCCCACCCGCACCAACAGCACCACCCGGTGGGACGCTGTGCTGCCAGGGAGCCGATCCCGCACAGGGCCCCACGACCTGGGGCTCCTGACATCTCCCGAGATCCCACCCGCACCAACAGCACCACCCGGTGGGACGCTGTGCTGCCAGGGAGCCGATCCCGCACGGGGTCCCACGATTTGGGGCTCCTGACTTCTCCCGAGGCCCCACCCGCACCAACAGCACCACCCAGTGGGACGCTGTGCCCGCAGGGGCCCAGCCACCCCACACGAGCGCAGGGCCAAGCTGTAGGCTCTCGGTACGCCACCCCCGCTGGCTGCCCCGACCCTCCGCGGCCCGAACAGGACCTATCCATGCCTCTTGTCACCAGATTCCTCGCCGGAGTACTCCTCGCCAACGCAGTCCCGCACGGGGTCAGCGCCGTCCAGGGCCGAAAATTCCCCACGCCGTTTGCCAATCCGCCCGGCGTCGGGCTCTCGGGCCCCCTGGCCAACGCCGTATGGAGCGCCCTGAACGCAGCGGGCGGCGTCGCCCTTCTGGGCCGGACCCCGGCCGGTCCACGTGAACGCGTCTCGCTGCTCACCGGAGCAGTGGCCATGACCTTCTTCCTGGCCCATTACTTCGGCAAGTCACCGCAGGACGGGAAGCAGGCGGCAACACCCGGGACAGCCCGGTAAACCCGGCAGTGCCTCAGACCATAGGCCTGCATGGAAGAATGGAAACCATGGCTGAACATATCCCGGGCACAGACACGCCCGACAACGAACCCCAGACCGTTTCCGTCCCCGACAAGCCCGCCCTTGAGGGGCTTGAGTCCAAGCTGAGCGCCCGCTGGCGCGAGGAGGGAACGTACGCGTTCGATCCGGACACGGTCCGCGACGAGGTCTACTCCATCGACACTCCCCCGCCCACGGCCTCCGGCTCGCTGCACGTGGGGCACATGTTCTCCTACACGCAGACCGACGTGATGGCCCGCTACAAGCGGATGACCGGCAAGAACGTCTTCTACCCGATGGGTTGGGACGACAACGGCCTGCCCACCGAGCGCCGCGTGCAGAATTATTACGGTGTGCGGTGCGATCCCACCAAGCCGTACGACGCCGACTACCGCCCGCCGGCCAAGGCCGCGAAGAACCAGCGTGATTTCGACGTCGTCTCCCGCCGCAATTTCATCGAGCTGTGCGAGGAACTGGCAGTGGAGGACGAGAAGGTCTTCGAGGACCTCTTCTCCACCCTCGGCCTGTCCGTGGACTGGAACCGCACTTACCGCACCATCGACGACCACTCACGTGCCGTCAGCCAGCGCGCCTTCCTGGACAACCTGCGGGCCGGCGACGCCTACATGGCCGAAGCCCCCACCCTCTGGGACGTCACCTTCCGCACCGCCGTGGCCCAGGCAGAGCTTGAGGACCGCGAGCAGCCCGGCGCCTACCACCGGGTGAGCTTCCACGCCCCCGACGGCGAGAAGATCTACATTGAGACCACCCGCCCGGAACTGCTGCCGGCCTGCGTTGCCCTCGTTGCGCATCCCGACGACGAGCGGTACCAGCGACTCTTCGGCACCACGGTGAAGTCGCCGCTGTTCGACGTCGAGGTGGAAGTGAAGGCGCATCCGCTGGCCAAGCCCGACAAGGGCTCCGGCATCGCCATGATCTGCACCTTCGGCGACCTGACCGACGTGACCTGGTGGCGCGAGCTGAACCTGCCCACCCGTGCCGTGATCGGCCGCGACGGGCGTATCCTCGCTGATACTCCGGAGTGGATTGCCACCGAGACGGCCAAGGAAAACTACGCGGCCATCGCCACGAAGACCGTCTTCAGCGCCAAAGAGACCGTGGTGGAAATGCTGCGCGAAAGCGGCGACCTCGACGGCGAACCGAAGAAGATCACCCACCCGGTCAACTTCTTCGAAAAGGGCGACAAGCCCCTCGAAGTGGTCACCAGCCGCCAGTGGTACATCCGCAACGGCGGCCGCGACGAGGAACGCCGCGAACGCCTGATTGCCCGGGGCAAGGAAATCGACTTCCACCCGGCGTTTATGCGCTCCCGCTACGAGAACTGGATCGAGGGCCTCAACGGTGACTGGCTGGTCTCCCGTCAGCGCTTCTTCGGCGTGCCCGTTCCGGTGTGGTACCCCCTGGATGCCGCCGGCAACCCGGATTACGACCACCCGGTACTGCCCGATTCCGCATCCCTCCCCGTGGACCCGGCCGCCGAACCGGCTCCGGGCTACGAAGAGTCTGCCCGCAACCAGCCGAACGGCTTCATCGGTGACGCGGATGTGCTCGACACCTGGGCCACCTCCTCGCTGACCCCGCAGATTGTGGGCGGCTGGAGCGTGGACGAGGACCTCTTCGCGAAGGTCTTCCCGTTCGACCTTCGGCCGCAGGGCCACGACATCATCCGGACCTGGCTGTTCTCGTCAGTGGTCCGTGCCGATGCGTTGAACGCCGCCGCGCCGTGGAAGCACGCCGCGATTTCGGGCTGGATCCTGGATCCGGACCGGAAGAAGATGTCCAAGTCCAAGGGCAACGTGGTGGTGCCCACCGACGTGCTGAACGAGTTCGGTTCCGACGCCGTGCGCTACTGGGCCGCTTCGGCGAAGCTCGGTGCGGATACTGCGTACGAAATTGCGCAGATGAAGATCGGCCGCCGGCTGGCCATCAAGCTGCTCAATGCGTCAAAGTTCGTCCTGAACCTGGGCGCTACGGAGAAGAACGTGGCCCTGGCGGACACCTCGGTGATCACCAACGCACTGGACCTGGCGCTGCTGGCCCAGCTGACCGACGTCGTCAACGCCGCCACGAGTGCTTTCGAACGCTACGACTACGCCAAGGCACTGCAGCTGACCGAGTCCTTCTTCTGGTCCTTCACTGATGACTATGTGGAGCTGATCAAGGACCGCGCCTACGGGGCTGCCGGAGACGCGGAGCAGGCCTCCGTGCTCGCTACGCTGGCCACCACCCTGGATGCGCTGCTGCGCCTGTTCGCGCCGTTCCTGCCGTTCGCGACCGAAGAGGTCTGGGGCTGGTGGCGCGCCGGGTCTGTGCACCGCGCGCCGTGGCCGAACGTGGACGGCCTTGCGGCCGCCGTGGTGGATGCCGACGCCGGCATCCTCGGTACGGTTGCCGCCGCCCTGGGCGGTATCCGCAAGGCGAAGTCCGAGGCCAAGGTGAAGCAGCGGACCGAGGTCCTCAAGGCCACGGTCACCGCGCCTGAGGGTGCAGTTGCCCGGCTCCGCGCCGGGCAGGCGGATCTGAAGGCCGCCGGCAACGTCCGCGAACTCAACCTGGCCGTCGGTGAGGGCGAGCTGAGCGTTTCCGACGTCGAGCTGGCACCGCCGGCGGAGTAACCGCCGCAGGACAGCAGAACGCCCGGCCGGGTTACCCGGCCGGGCGTTCTGGTTTATGGAAGCAAAGTAATCAGTCGAACTGCGGGCTCTCGGTGCGGCTGCGCTTGAGTTCGAAGAACGCCGGGTTGGAGGCCAGCATTACGGCGCCGTCGAACATCGCGCCGGCCTCTTCGCCGCGCGGAATGCGGGTCAGGACCGGGCCGAAGAAGGCCGTCCCGTTGAAGGCCACGATGGGGGTGCCGACGTCGTCGCCCACCTTTGCGATGCCTTCCTTGTGTGAGGCGCGCAGCTGGGAGTCATACTCTTCCGTTTCGGCGTACTGCGCGAGCTCGGCGGGCAGGCCGACCTCGGCCAGGGCCTCACGGATCACCGTCGGGAAGTCGGAGTTTCCGCCGATGTGGATTCTTGTTCCCATGGCGTCGTACAGCTTCTTGATGTACTCGCTGCCGTGCAGTTCCTGCGCTGCGATGATGACGCGCACCGGCCCCCAGGCCGCGTCCATCCGCTTCCGGTAGTCCTCCGGGAGGTGGTCGCGGCCCTCGTTCAGCACGGACAGGCTCATGACGTGCCAGTTGGTGCGGACGTCGCGGACCTTTTCCACCTCGTCCATCCAACGGGAGGTGACCCAGGCGAACGGGCACATCGGGTCAAACCAGAAATCGGCAGTCGATGCGGAACTGGCAGGCGACGCAGAACCATTAACGGTCATGGAAACTCCTTCGAAGCGGTCGATGGCGCATACGGCGCCGAACGTACTACTCCTCCCAACCCCGTCCTACGCGGATTTGTTCCGGCGCTTGGTGGCGACAGCGTGGGAGATGAGGGTCGGTTCGGCTTTCTTCTCCACGGTATCCGCGGTGATGACGACCGTGGCGACGTCCTCCTGGCTGGGCAGGTCGAACATGACCGGCAGCAGCACTTCTTCGAGGATGGCACGCAGGCCGCGGGCTCCGGTGCCGCGGTCCAGCGCCTGCTCCGCGATTGCATCCAGCGCGCCCTGCTCAAAGGTGAGTTCGACGCCGTCGAGCTGGAACATCTTCTGGTACTGCTTCACCAGGGCGTTCTTCGGCTCGGTGAGGATGCGGATCAAAGCTGTGCGGTCCAGGTTGGACACGGTGGTGATGACGGGCAACCGTCCGATGAATTCGGGAATCAGGCCGAATTTGAGCAGGTCCTCGGGCATTACCTCGGCGTACGAGTCCGTGCCCTTGGTGGTTTCGATCAGCGGCGCACCGAACCCGATGCCCTTGCGGCCGGACCGCGAACCGATGATTTCTTCCAGGCCGGCGAAGGCGCCGGCAACGATGAAGAGGACATTGGTGGTGTCGATCTGGATGAATTCCTGGTGCGGATGCTTGCGCCCGCCCTGCGGCGGCACGGAGGCAACCGTTCCTTCGAGGATCTTCAGCAGGGCCTGCTGTACGCCTTCACCCGATACGTCCCGGGTGATCGAGGGGTTCTCGCTCTTGCGGGAAATCTTGTCGATCTCGTCGATGTAGATGATGCCCTGCTCGGCCTTCTTGACGTCGTAGTCCGCCGCCTGGATGAGCTTGAGCAGGATGTTTTCCACGTCTTCACCGACATACCCGGCTTCGGTGAGCGCGGTGGCATCAGCGACGGCGAAGGGGACGTTGAGCCGGCGGGCCAGGGTCTGCGCCAGATACGTCTTGCCGCAGCCGGTGGGACCGATCAGGAGGATATTGGACTTGCCGATTTCGACGTCGTCGGCAGCTACCGCATCGGCGAGGTTGCCGGCGCCGCGCGGGGCGTGCCCTGCCTGGATGCGCTTGTAGTGGTTGTAGACCGCAACGGCGAGCGACCGCTTGGCGGGTTCCTGGCCGATGACGTATTCCTGCAGCGAGTCGAAGATTTCCCGCGGCTTGGGCAGCTCGAAGGTGCCCAGATCTGCAACCTCGGAAAGCTCTTCCTCGATGATCTCGTTGCAGAGGTCGATGCACTCGTCGCAGATGTACACGCCGGGGCCGGCAATGAGTTTGCGTACCTGCTTCTGGCTCTTTCCGCAGAAAGAGCACTTGAGCAGATCCGTGCTCTCACCAATGCGAGCCATAGTTCAGTCCCCTTAGATGGTCCATCAAAAACGGTTCCGCAGCATGGGCTGAGCCAACCATGATCCACTCTAGGACACTTGGAGGAGCTATTCAGCAACCAAACGGCCCGTGGTGCGATATTACGCGCCACGGGCCGGCTGGACATGCCATTATTTCGGCGAAGCAGGTTACATCTTGTTGATGGCCGGCGTCTTGAGCTTGCGGGAATCAAGCACCTGGTCGATCAGCCCGTATTCCAGGGCCGAATCGGCGGTCAGGATCTTGTCGCGCTCGATGTCCGTGTTGACCTGCTCGGAGGTGCGGTTGGAGTGCAGCGCCAAGGTGTCCTCCAGCCAGGTACGCATCCGCATGACCTCGGCGGCCTGGATTTCCAGGTCGGAGGCCTGGCCGCCCTGGCCGCCGGACAGTGACGGCTGGTGGATGAGCACGCGGGCGTTCGGCAGTGCCAGGCGCTTGCCCGGGGTACCGGCGGCCAGCAGCACGGCGGCCGCGCTGGCAGCCTGGCCGAGGCAGACCGTCTGGATCTCCGGACGGATGTACTGCATGGTGTCGTAGATGGCCGTCATGGCCGTGAACGAGCCGCCCGGGGAGTTGATGTACAGGGTGATGTCGCGGTCCGGATCCGTGGACTCAAGCACCAGCAGCTGGGCCATGACGTCGTCAGCGGACGCGTCATCAACCTGGACGCCCAGGAAGATGATGCGGTCTTCGAACAGCTTGGTGTACGGATCCTGGCGCTTGAAGCCGTAGGGCGTGCGCTCTTCGAACTGCGGCAGGACGTAGCGGCTGGTGGGCATCTGCGGGGCGACGGCGGAGCCGGCGGTGCCGAAATTATGGTTCATGAATTACTCCTGAAGTCTGCAAATGGAGGGGTGGCTGGCCGGGGACCCTAGTCCTCGTCCTTGCCCTCTGCCTGGTCCTGGTTGGTTCCGCCGCCGCCGGTCACTCCGCCTGCGTGCGCGGAGATCTTGTCGAAGAAGCCGTATTCCAGGGCTTCCTGCGCGGTGAACCACTTGTCGCGGTCATTGTCCTTGAGGATGGTTTCGACGGTCTGGCCGGTCTGCTCGGCGGTCAGCTCAGCCATCACGCGCTTCATGTTCAGGATCAGCTCGGCCTGGATCTTGATGTCCGAAGCCGTGCCGCCGATTCCGCCGGAGGGCTGGTGCATCAGGATGCGGGCGTGCGGCGTTGCGTAGCGCTTGCCCTTGGTGCCGGAGGAGAGCAGGAACTGGCCCATGGAGGCGGCCAGGCCGGTGGCGACGGTGACCACGTCGTTCGGGATGAACTGCATGGTGTCGTAGATCGCCATGCCCGCGGTCACGGAGCCGCCGGGAGAGTTAATGTAAAGGTAGATGTCCTTCTCGGGATCTTCCGCGGAAAGCAGCAGAAGCTGGGAGCAGATCGCGTTGGCATTCTCGTCCCGGACTTCCGAGCCCAACCAGATGATCCGCTCTTTGAGCAGGCGGTTGTAGATGTAGTCGTCCCGGCCGGCCGGGTCCACCGTAGCCATGGTGGGTGTGTTCGGTGCAGTTGCCATACTGAGTGACCTCTCGCTCTGGCAGGAACGCGTGCTGGCCGTGCCAGCGGCTCCTGCCGTTTGTCTCTTCTAGGACACTAGCCTGTTGCGGCGACGATCTGCTTCGGTTTGGCCGACTGTTCGCTGACGGCGCACGATGCGCGTCACATCGGTCTGTGGCGCGGGCCGGCCCGTGAAAGGAACGCTTAAACCACTGTGCCGCCGGCCCTTTCGGACCGACGGCACAACGGACGGTTTAGAAAACCGGGACAGGCTAGGCCTTGTCTTCGTTCTGCTGCTCTTCTGCTTCTGCTGCCTCGACCTCTTCGCCGGCGGGCCGGACGAATTCGGTGAGGTCGATCTCGGCACCGGTGGTGTCGGTGACCTTGGCCAGCTCGAGGACCTTGGCCAGTGCCTTGCGGCGGCGGACTTCGCCGACCATCATCGGAACCTGGCCGCTCTGGTCGATCAGCTGGGCGAACTGGTTCGGATCCATGCCGTACTGCGAAGCGGAGGAAACGATGTAGTCGATCAGCTCGTTCTGGTTGACCCCTACTTCTTCCTTCTCGGCTACCGCGTCAAGGATGATTTCGTTCTTGAACGCCTGCTCGGTGTTGGAACGAACCTCGGCGCGGTGCTCTTCGGTGTCGTGGTCCGGACCGGAGGTCTGGGCGCTCTCGGAGTTGAAGTGCTGTTCGATCTGCTCTTCGATGACGGATTCCGGTACCGGAACCTCAACGAGCTCGAGCAGCTTCTCCAGGACCTTGTCGCGGGCCTCGACGCCCTGCTCCATCAGCTTGGACTCGGCGGCACGCTTGGTGAGGTCTTCGCGGAGCTCGGCGATGGTGTCGAACTCGCTTGCCAGCTGGGCGAAGTCGTCGTTGGCCTCGGGGAGCTCGCGCTCCTTGACTGCCTTGACGGTAACGGTGACCACGGCGTCGGAACCGGCGTGCTCACCGCCGGCCAGCTTGGTGTTGAAGGTGGCGGATTCGCCGCTGCTCAGGCCGGTGACGGCCTCGTCCATGCCTTCGAGCATGGTGCCGGCGCCTACCTGGTAGGACAGGTCAGCGGCGGAATCCACCTCTTCACCGTCTACCTTGGCGATCAGGTCCATGGTCAGGAAGTCATCGGCGGCGGCGGGGCGGTCCACGGACTTCAGCGTGCCGAAGCGGCTGCGCAGCTCGTCCAGGGCCTTGTCGACGTCGGCGTCGGAAGCCTCGGCGGGCTCGACGGTGACCTCGAGGCCGGCGTAGTCCGGGAGCTCGATTTCGGGGCGGATGTCCAGCTCGACGGTGAAGACCAGCTGGCCTTCGTCGGTGGTCGGGTCCGGCACTTCGGTGATCTCAACTTCGGGCCGGCTCAGGGGGCTGATTCCGGTTTCCTGGACGGCTTCGGCGTAGAAGCCGTTGAGTCCGTCGTTGATCGCCGTCTCGAGGACGTAGCCGCGGCCAACGCGCTGATCGATGAGGCGGTTGGGAACCTTGCCCTTGCGGAAGCCCGGGACCTGCACCTGAGTGGCGATGGTCTTGTAGGCCTCTTCGATGCTCGGCTTCAGTTCCTCGAACGGAACTTCGACGTTGAGCTTTACCCGCGTGGGTGTGAGGTTTTCTACGGCGCTCTTCACAGCGTAAGTTCTCCTGAGGGTTCTGGGATTGGTCTGCACCATGGTTATACAGAGTCGGGGTGACAGGATTTGAACCTGCGACTTCCTGCTCCCAAAGCAGGCGCTCTTCCAAGCTGAGCTACACCCCGTCAGTGCACCTGACAGCCTACCTGCCCCGAAGCTGGTATGACGAATTTTCCCTGCGCCAGGATCGATTCCGCGCCCGGTTGGGAGCCGGATACGGGCCGATTACTCACGGCCGGTTTTCGCGTGCTAAGGTAAAACCTGCCTTACGGCGCCGGGGATGTAGCTCAATGGTAGAGCCTCAGTCTTCCAAACTGATTACGCGGGTTCGATTCCCGTCATCCCCTCCACCTTAGAAGGGCCTTCCGCCGCGCGGAAGGCCCTTCTTGCTTTTCGGTCCGTGCAGGGCGCCGGCAATGGCAGTGCCTGGGCCCGTGTTCAGTCGGCCTGGCAGGACGGGCACCAGTACAGCTTGCGGGCGCCCATCTCGGTTCCCGCCACCGGTGTTCCACAGCGCCGGCACGGCAGTCCGGTCCGCTTATAGACATAGTGGGCCTCGGCCACGGGGACCGGTTCGCCGGCGTCGTCCCGGTCCTGCGGGTTTGTGGTGATGATCCTGCCCTGCCGCACTCCGTCGTTCATCAGGCGTACGACGTCGTCCCACAGCTCCCCTGCCTCGGCCTCACCTACGCTGCGGCCCAGCCGCCAGGGAGACATCCGGGCCCGGAAGAGCACTTCCGCGCGGTAGACGTTGCCAACCCCCGCCAGCACCTCCTGGTTCATCAGCAGGAGGCCGACAGGTGAGCCCTTGCTGCGCAGCCGGCGGATGAATTCCGCAGCGCGCCCGGCACCGGCGCCGCCGTCATCACCGCCGCCGCCGTCCCCGTCCGCCAGCGGGTCCGGCCCCAGTCTGGCCAGCACCTTCTGGCGTTCGGCTTCGGTCACCACTTCACAGGCAGTGGGACCGCGCAGGTCCGCCCAGCCGTGCGTGGAAACCAGCCGGACCCGCACCGCGCCCTTGGGTTCGGGCGGCCCGGAGTAGCCCGCGCCGTCGTCGCCTGCCACCTCCTGCTCCCCCAGCCGCCGGGGCGCCCCGATGCTGGAGGATCCGATGAACGTTTCGTCCCCGCCGAAATCGAAGGCCCCGTAGAGGCCCAGGTGGATACGCAGGTAGAGATCATGGTCGAAGCGCAGGAACAGCTGCTTGCCGTGGGCTTCCGCCGCCTCGAGCACATGTCCGTCCAGCCGGCCGGCACCGGCAGCAAACCGGCCCTGCGGGCTGCTTACGGCAAGCCTTTCACCACCGAACACCGAGGAGAACTGCCGGGCCAGGCGGTGGATCGAATGCCCTTCGGGCATTAGAGCGTGGAGCCGGTGGTTTCGTACCGTGCAATCTGTCCGATCCGGCGGACATGGCGTTCGGCGTCACTGAAGGGCTCGGCGAGGAAGGCTTCGATGATTCCGGTGGCCTCCTCGACGCTGTGCTGGCGGCCGCCGACCGCGACGATATTGGCATCATTGTGCTGGCGTGCGAGCTTTGCGGTCTCCAGGTTCCATGCCAGCGCGGCCCGGACTCCGCGGACCTTGTTGGCCGCAATCTGTTCGCCGTTGCCTGAACCGCCCAGCACGATTCCCAGGGCGTCCGTGCCCGCTTCCTGGTCCCGGACCACGGCCTCGGCAGCGTCGATGCAGAACGCGGGGTAGTCGTCCTCGGCATCGTATTCGCGGGGGCCGTGGTCGACGACGTCGTACCCCTTGCCCGTCAGATGGGCAATGAGGTGGGAGCTCAGTTCCATGCCTGCATGGTCGGTTGCAATGTGGACGCGCATTTGGGGTAAGTCCGTTTCTTGAGGATGGGGAAAAGACGCTTCCAGCCTAGCTTCCGCTGCAGCCGCGCCTCCAAATTCCGCCGCCTCGACCGGAAACCGCTCTTACATGGCGTTCACGCGTGCCGATAGAGCAGGTAGGACTATACTCCGATCCCTCCGGATTGGAGCGGTCTACCCGCGTCCGACGCTGGCGTCGCGGATACTGCACCGTTGCGCCCACCAGGAATCGCCCTACAAGGATTAGTCATTTGAAAAGTGTAAAACTCGCCGTTCTGGCCCTCCTCGCTGCTTCGCTGACGGCAGGCGGACTTCCGGCCCAGGATTACGCCGTCCCCGGCGAACCGGCTGCCACGCAGGTCCCTGCCGATCCCGGCGCAGCCACCCTGCCTCCGTCTCCTGCGCCCGATGCCGGCAGCGCCGTCGTGGAAGCCGTCCCGGAGGCTGAACCGACGCAGTCCGTCCCGGCGACCGACGCCCCGGCCGAGGAACATCCCGCCGGCGGCGAAGAAAGCCACACGGACACGGCCGAATCCGGGGATGAGCTCGGGTACGACCCCGTGGTCGGCGGCGGTTTCCCGGTCCCCGGTCCCAACACTCCGATGGTCACGGACCCGGACGGCACCGTGCGTTCCGCCGTGGAGACGGATATCTCCGCAGCGCATGACCACGGTGCCGCTGCCTTCAGCAGCGCGGACGGCGGGGCAAGCACGATGGGTGCCGCTGCCCGCAGCGGGACGATCAATATCACGCTCGTGTACGCCACGCTTACCGATAACCGGGGCGCGGTGAATGAAGCCGGAGCGCTTAACTCGATGACCGCGGCCAACCAGTACTGGCGGGCCATGTCCAACGGCCGGCTGGGCGTACTCCATGCCAACACCCGCGCCATCCACAGCTCCGCCAATTCCCGGCAGGACTACGCCGACATGATGAACACCATCAAGCGCGACCTCGGATGGCGGGACAGCGCCAACAATGCCCTGCTGGTTTTTGTGCCCGCCAACGATCTCAAGAGCGGGGGCTACGGCGGCATCCTCGGCGGCGGCTGGACTTCCGGTCCCACCAGCGGCTCGGTGTTGATGCCGCAGCCTTCCGGCTTCACCAACAACGTGGTGACCCACGAATTCGGCCACGTCCTGGGCCTGCTGCACGCCAACAGCCTCAAATGCAACAACGGCCGGTCCGATATCGGCGTCGGCTCCAACGGCGCCTGGGCCGACGGTTCCTGCACCTCCCGTGAATACGGGGACACCTCCGACCTCATGGGTTACGCGCAGTATGCTTCGCCCGCCATTAATTCCTATTTCTGGGACGCCGGCGGTTTCGGCCGCGGCGACGAGATCTACAACGCCGGCACTCCCGGCTCCTCGATCACCTACACCCTGAGGCCCTGGGCCGGCTCTTCGGCGCAGCGTGCGGTGAAATTCAGGGATTCTTCCGGTGAGACGTATTACCTCGAGCTTCGGCTTCCGGTGGGATACGACCAGTCCACGGCTGTCGGCGGCAACCGCGGCGTGAAGATCGTCAAACCCGACCTGGCGAACAACTGGGCCGTGAATTCCCTGGTGGTTGCGCCCAACACCCGGGATTTCGTGGGCTATACCAATGCCAACAGCACCTGGCAGGCCGGCCAGACCTTCACGTCGCATTCCGGCACTACCGTGCACGTCAACTGGATCAGCGGCGACGCCGCGTCCGTCACGGTGACCGGCGGCGTGGCCGCGCGTGCCGGAGCCCCGATCGACGAAGCCCGCAGGGCGCACCCGGAGCTGGGCAAAGCCATCGGCGATATCCGCGGCGGGTTGAAGGACGGCGGGGCCTACCAGGACTTCCAAAACGGAGCCATCATCTGGTCCCCCAACACAGGTGCACGCGTTTCCACCGGAGCGATCCGCTCCGCCTGGGCGTCCACCGGTTTCGACGTCGGCTACCTCGGCCTTCCCACCAGTGACGAGGTCTACGGCCTGCCCAACGGCGGCGCTTACCAGGATTACCAGGGCGGCGCCATCATCTGGTCGCCCGCCACCGGGGCGCGGGTCTCCAAGAACGGCCCGATCCGCAACGAGTGGGGCTACACCGGGTTCGAACGCAGCTACCTGGGCTACCCCACGAGCAACGAGACAGGCGGGCTGCCCAACGGCGGTACCTACCAGGACTTCCAGAACGGAGCCATCATCTGGTCTCCGGCCACGGGAGCCCGCGTTTCCCGGAACGGACCCATCCGTGAGGCCTGGCGCCGTTCCGGCTTCGAGAACAGCCCCATCGGCTACCCGACGACAAACCAGGTGACGCTCGCGGACGGCGGCACCTCCCAGGAGTATCAGCGCGGAACCATCATCCACTCCCCTGCGTCAGGAGCCTGGATCGTCACGGGCGCTGTCCGGAATGTCTGGCGTGCCGCCGGAGCGGAAAAGTCGGATCTGAAGTACCCCGTGGGCGAGGAAGTCCGAATGGGCACCCAGGGCACCTACCAGGACTACCAGGGCGGTGCCATGATCTGGTCCGCTGCGACCGGAGCGCAGATCTCCAAGAACGGTCCCATCCGCTCGGCCTGGGGTGCCACGGGCTTCAACGCCGGCTACCTCGGCCTTCCCACCGGGCCGGAGACCAGCATGGGCACCCAGGGAAAGTACCAGGACTACCAGGGCGGCTCGATCATCTGGTCGGAGAAGACCGGGGCCAAGATCTCCCGGAACGGTCCCATCCGCTCCGCCTGGGGAGCCACGGGCTTCAACGCCGGCCCGCTGGGCCTGCCGACCGGGGAGGAGCGGGCCATGGGCACCCAGGGCAGCTACCAGGACTACGAACACGGCGCCATCGTCTGGTCCGCAAAGACCGGAGCCCAGGTGTCCGTAAACGGACCGATCCGCTCGGCCTGGGGTTCCACGGGCTTCAACTCCGGCTACCTGGGGCTTCCCACCGGAAAAGAACAGAGCATGGGAGCGCAGGGCAAGTACCAGGACTATGAGGGCGGTGCGATCATCTGGTCCCAGAAGACCGGGGCGCAGATCTCGAAGAACGGTCCCATTCGTTCAGCCTGGGGCTCCACCGGTTTCAACTCGGGCTACCTCGGCCTTCCGACCAGCGGAGAGAAATCCTCCAACGGCGGAACCACGCAGGAATTCGAGGGCGGCACCATCCTCTCCTCTGCCGGCACGGGAACGCATATTCTCGCAAACGGTCCCATCCGGGACGCCTACCGTGCGCAGGGCGCAGAGACGGGCCGCCTCGGGTACCCGACCTCCGGTCCGACCGCGGCCGCAGGCGGTGCAACGGTCCAGAGCTTCAAGGGTGGAAAGATCACCCGGACGGCCGACGACAAGGTACAGGTCAGCTACAACTAGCCGCTGACGGCAGGACAGTGGAACGGCGGGTTGCTCATTGCAATCCGCCGTTCCGTGCTTTGGCAGGATGCTTGGCAATGAGAGACTGTTGCACAAGATCACTAGTGTTGACGGAACGTGCAACCACCATGAATCCGCCGCACTCCTTGTCCTTGAGAAAGGCCCTACCTTGCCAGGTATGAATCTCACGCGCTCCGAAGCCCGTGAACGTGCAGAACTCCTTGACGTCGAGTCCTACGACGTCAACCTCGACCTGACCCGGGGAGAGACGGTGTTCGGCAGCACGACCGTCGTCCGGTTCTCCGCCCGCCCCGGGACGTCGACCTTCATCGACGCGGTCACCGACACGGTTCACCGGATCACGCTGAACGGCGTGTCCCTGGACCCGGCGGAGGTGTCCGACGGCGTGCGGATCTCCCTGCCGAACCTCGCCGAGTCCAATGAACTCGTGGTGGAGGCGGATGCCCGCTACATGAACACCGGTGAGGGCCTGCACCGCTTCGTGGACCCCGTGGACAACGAGGTCTACCTTTATTCGCAGTTCGAGGTTCCGGACTCCCGCCGGATGTTCGCCGTTTTCGAACAGCCGGATTTGAAGGCCACATTCCGTTTCACGGTCACCGCGCCGTCGCACTGGGACGTCATTTCCAACTCCCCCACCCCGGAGCCCGTTGCCGCCGGCGACCTGACCGACGCCAGTCCGCGCTCCACCTGGTCCTTCGAACCCACGCCGCGGATCTCCTCGTACATCACCGCGCTGATCGCCGGTCCGTACCAGTCCGTCCGCAGCGAGCTGACCAGTTCCGACGGACGCACCATCCCCCTCGGTGTCTTTGCCCGCCGGTCCCTGATGCAGTTCATGGACGCGGAGAACATCTTCGAACTCACCCGCCAGGGCTTCGCCTTCTACGAGGAGCAGTTCGGTACGCCGTACCCGTTCGAGAAGTATGACCAGCTCTTTGTGCCCGAGTTCAACGCCGGGGCCATGGAAAACGCCGGTGCGGTGACCTTCCTCGAGAGCTACGTCTTCCGTTCCCGGGTCACCGAAGCCACCGTGGAACGCCGCGCCGTGACGATCCTGCACGAACTGGCGCACATGTGGTTCGGCGACCTGGTCACGATGCGCTGGTGGAACGACCTGTGGCTGAACGAATCCTTCGCCGAGTTCATGTCTACCCTCGCCGCCGCCGAGGCGACCGAGTTCAAGCAGGCCTGGACCACCTTCGCCTCGCTGGAAAAGGCCTGGGCCTACCGCCAGGACCAGCTGCCCACCACGCATCCCATCGTCGCCGAAATCCGGGACCTGGAAGACGTCCAGGTCAACTTCGACGGCATCACCTACGCCAAGGGCGCGTCCGTCCTCAAGCAGCTGGTGTCCTGGGTCGGACAGGACAAGTTCATGGCCGGCGTGCGCGAGTACTTCGGCAAGCACTCCTGGCAGAACACGGAGCTGTCGGATCTGCTGTCCGAGCTGGAAACAGCCAGCGGCCGGGATCTGTCCGACTGGTCCGCGAAGTGGCTGGAAACTGCCGGCGTAAACACCCTGCGTCCGGAGTTCGACACCGATGAGGACGGCACCATCACGTCCTTCGCCGTGCTCCAGAGCGCTATCGAGGAATACCCCACCCTTCGCCCGCACCGCCTGGCGATCGGCTTCTACAACCCGGACGGGGACGGCCGACTGCAGCGCACGCACCGCGTGGAGCTCGACGTCGACGGCGAACGCACCGAAGTTTCCGAACTCATCGGCCAGCCGCGACCGGCCCTGCTGCTGCTCAACGACGACGACCTTGCCTACGCAAAGATCCGCCTGGACGCCGCCTCGCAGCACACCGCCACCCGCAGCCTGCGCAACATTGCCGATTCCCTCCCCCGGACGCTCGTATGGGCCTCCGCCTGGGACGCGGCGCGGGACGCGGAGATCCCGGCCCGCAACTATGTGGAACTGGTCCTGCAGAACATCGCCTCCGAGTCCGACTCGACCGTTGTCCAGGTGCTGCTGCGCCAGCTGGCCACCACCCTGGCCTTCTACGTCAGCCCCCAGGACCGCGAACCCATGACCGTTGCCGCTGCCGAGAGTCTCTGGGAGCTGGCTTCCGCAGCGGAGCCGGGTTCGGATTCACAGCTGCAGTTCGTCAAGGCCTTCGCCGCCCACGCCTCATCCGACGAGCAGCTGGACGCGCTGGCAGGCATGTTCACCGGCGACCAGTCCCTTGAGGGGCTGGCTGTCGACGCGGACCTGCGCTGGGAGCTGCTCACCGGCCTGGTGGCCGGTGGCCGGCTGGGCACAGCCGACATCGACGCCGAACTCGAGCGCGATGCCACCGCCACGGGTGCCCTGGCCGCGGCCATGGCCCGCGCGGCCATCCCTACAGCCGAAGCCAAGGCCGCGGCCTGGGAAGCAATCGTGGAGCGCTCCGACATGCCCAATGCCGCGCAGCGTTCGGCCATCGCCGGCTTCATGCGGGTCCACGACACCGGTCTGCTGGAACCGTACGCACAGAAGTACTTTGCGTCGATCCGCGACGTGTGGGCCAGCCGCACCCATGAGATTGCCCAGCAGATCGCCGTCGGCCTCTATCCGTCGCGGCTGACGCGCCAGGACACGGTGGACACCACCGATGCCTTCCTTGCCGATCTGGGCGAGGACTCGCCCTCGCTGCGACGGCTGATCCTGGAAAGCCGCGACGGCGTGGTCCGCGCCCTGAAGGCGCAGGAAGCCGACCGGTAACAGCCTTGCTCCCGCGGTTTCCCTTCCATCCAAGGACTTTGACGGTAGCTTGGAGAGCGTGAATCTCTCCGAACACCGTTACACGCTCGACCTGGAATGGACGGGAAACCGCGGCGGCGGGACCGTTTCCTACCGCGGCTACGGCCGCGACCACATCATCCGCGCCCCCGGACTGCCGGACCTGCCCGGAACGGCGGATCCCACCTTCCACGGCGACCGGGACCGCTGGAACCCCGAGCAGCTTCTGCTGGCCGCACTGGCCCAGTGCCACATGCTTTCCTACCTGCACGTGGCGGTCCGGAACGGCATCAGGGTACTCGCCTACGAGGACTCCCCCGAGGGGCTGCTGCGGCTCAACAGGGACGGCAGCGGTGAGTTCACAACAGCTGTCCTTCGTCCCAAGGTGACTATCGACGGCGGCGCGGGGCCTGCCGCCGTCGAACTGGCAGCCGGGCCGATGCACGCCGAGGCGAACAGCCTCTGCTTCATTGCGCGGAGCGTCAACTTCCCGGTGGAGCACCGACCCCAGACGCTGACCGGGCCGGCGCTGCCCTCCGGCCACAGCCGGCACGGGTAGCCTTAACCGCAGACCACTGTCCGGCTACACAAAGGATGAACAGTTACCCGTGCTTTCCGCTTCCGAAATTGACCTCTCCTCAGTGACCGTCAATGATTTTGACTTTTCCGGCCTGATCGAGGCTGCCTTTATCGTCCTGGCCGCTACCGGCGTTTGGTTTGTCGCGCGTTTCCTGATCAACCGGCTGGTGGCGCGGGCCCAGAAGGGCTATTCGCTGCTGCATTCCTCCAAGATCAAGTGGGCGCAGCCGGTGATGCGCAACCTGGACAAAAAACGCCGCGCCCAGCGCGCAGACACCATCGGCGCCCTGCTGCGCAGCGCCGTCAACGTTTCCATCTGGACCGTCGCGATCATCATGGTGCTGGATGCCGTCGGCATCAACATCGCCCCGCTGCTGGCCAGCGTCGGCATTGTCGGCATCGCCCTCGGTTTCGGCGCGCGCGAACTCATCCGCGACGCCCTGGCCGGGTTCTTCATCACCATTGAGGACCAGTACGGAATCGGCGACGTCATCGAAGTCGGCGACACCGCCGGAACGGTGCAGTCCGTGGGCATCCGGATCACCCGGATCATCGATGACCGCGGCGTCATCTGGTACATCCGCAACGGCGAGATCGCCAAGATCGGCAACCGCTCCCAGGGCACGTACCTGGGCGAAACACCGGCGGAACCGGCAAAGGCGGACGCGCTCAAAGACGGCATGGCTGCCAATGACTGAACCGACACCTCTTCCGGCAGAGGCGCCGCCGAGCGCGGCGTCCCTGCCGCTGCGCCCGGCCCAGCAGCCCACGCAGCAGCCCCAGGCCTTCCATCAACCGCAGTACACGGACAACTTCTATGAGGCCGTGGGCGGGCATCCCACGTTCGTGAAACTCGTGGACGTGTTCTATGCCGGCGTGGCGGAGGACCCGCTGATGCGGCCGATGTATCCCGAGGAAGACCTCGGGCCGGCCAAGGAGCGCCTCCTCCTGTTCCTTGAGCAGTACTGGGGCGGCCCGAAGACCTACGGCGAGCAGCGCGGGCACCCCCGCCTGCGGATGCGGCACATGCCCTTCATCGTCACTCCCGCCGCGCGGGACGCCTGGCTGCGGCACATGCGTGCCGCCGTCGACTCCCTCGATCTCTCACCCCTGCACGAGGGGACCCTCTGGGATTATCTGGAGCGGGCCGCCCACTCCATGGTCAACTCCGCCTGATCCGCCGCCGCGGCAGGCCTACAGGACCGCCGGCAACCGGGTCAGGACATGCCCGAGCGGAGTGCTCAGCCGCAGCCAGCGCCCGTTGCTGAACAGGGCGGCGTCGACCTCGGGTCCGCCGGCGGGCAGGAAACCGAGGGACAGCGCCGCAAAGGCAGCCCCGGCCGGCACCGGCGTTTCGGTTCCGCCCATGGGCTGCGCCCAGACCCTTGTCCGGGCGCTGTGCACGACGGCGGCTCCCGGGCTCTGGGGCAGCATCGCGGCAACCTCGCGGATTCCCCGGTGTGCTGTCTGTTCGAGCAGCTGTACCGGAACCCTGCCGGCCGGCTGCCAGCCCGAACGCGGTGCCAGGATGCCCGCCCAGGTTTCACGCACGGTCATCGGCGGCACTGGAAGCACAGTGTCTGCACTTCCCATCCGGGCGAGCCGGTCCCCGACAGCCGACAGTTGGACCGTGGCGTCCACCTCCGCCGGAGCAGCCAGCGGCATGGTCCGCAGGCCCAGCACGGTCGGCGTGTCTTCCCCGAGGATCCGGGGGCGCAGGACGCAGACATAGGCGGCCAGGACACTGCCCACCGCCTGCAGGCGGACCGCGCCGTCGTCGGCCGTCCGGGCACGGGTCACAAAGTTACGCAGATCGGCGGTGACCTGCGGATCGGCCAGCCGGAGTTCGCTGTCCATTAGTTGCCCTGTCCTGCAGGGACGGCTGCACGGAACGGCACGGGCTCGCCCATCCACGCCTGGAGTACTTCCCGCTGCTCGTCCGTGAGCGGTGTGGGCCTGCCGGTGGCAGCCTCGACCTGCACCATTGCCGCTTCGGCATAGGCGTACACCGTCTCCGGGTCTTCATCCGCCACACGGAATCCGTAGGCAAGGCTGCTGGAGCCGATACGGGTCACCCAGACGTCCACCCAGACGGGTTCCTTCCGGTGAAGCAACGGCGACACGTACTCGATTTCCTGCCGGGCCACATACGTTGCCGTCCGGTCCCCGGCCAGATCCCGGAAACTACCCGGTCCGCCCGCACCGGCCGGAAGCGTCAGCAGGCCCAGCTGGACCCGCGCTTCCTCCAGGAACTGGACGAACCTAACGTTGTTGATGTGGCCGTTGGGATCTTGGTCGCCAAAGCGAAGCTGGACGGGGAAACGATGCATGCCCCCATCTTCCCAGAGAGTGAGGTTTGCCCTAAAACGCAGGGCCCCGGCCGCCGCACTGGTTACTGGCCGGTACGTTTAAGCTAGAAGTGTTCCACGGTTCCTGCCCCACGCAGCACCGCCTTTCCTGCTAGGAGATAGTCCCTGATGTCCATTGATGAATCCTTCGATCCGACCGCGTCCCTGCTCGAGCTCCTGAACCTTAGCTGGGCCGGCGGCGCGAAGACCGACGAGGACATTTTTGTCGGGGGTTCCCAGGCGGAACCGCGCAAGCGGGTCTTCGGCGGACAGGTGCTGGGCCAGTCCCTCGTTGCTGCCGCCCGTACCGTTCCCGAAGACCGGATCATGCACTCCATGCACGGGTACTTCCTCCGCCCCGGCGACACCGAGGTGCCCATTACGTTCGGTGTGGAACGGCTGCGGGACGGACGTTCCTTCTCCGCTCGGCGCAGCCACGCCTACCAGAACGGCAAGCCGATCCTGTCCATGATCGCTTCCTTCCAGGTTCCCGATTCGGGAGTGGACCACCAGGAGGAGATGCCCGCCGGCATCCCCGATCCGGAGGACCTGCCGACCACTGCCGAGCTGCTGAAGGACTTCGACCACCCGGTGGCCGAGGCCTGGTCCCACCGGCGCCCCATGGATATCCGCCACGTGATGGATCCGGTCTACGTCCGCGCCGGACGGGAAAAGACCCCGCACAACGCTGTCTGGATGAAGACCTTCAAGCCCATGCCCGACGGCGAGAACCTGCACCGCGCGGCTCTCGCCTATGCCAGCGACTACACCCTGCTGGAACCGGTGCTGCGCGGGCACGGGCTTGCCTGGACCACTCCGGGCATGAGCATCGCCAGCCTGGACCACGCCATGTGGTGGCACCGGCCGGTGCGCGTGGACGACTGGCTGCTCTATGTCCAGGAATCCCCCAGCGCCTCCGCCGCGCGGGGGCTGTCCACCGGACGGATCTTCAACCGAAGCGGTGAACTGGTCGCCACTGTTGCCCAGGAAGGCATGGTCCGCGTCCCGCAGTAAGCACTGCTGACCCCGCAAGAAAAGAGCTCCGCTTCCCCGAAGGGAAGCGGAGCTCTTTTTGCTCTGGCTGTGCCGGACTTAGTCGCGGGTCAGGCGGCGGTGCGTCACACGGTGCGGCTTGGCCGCATCCGGGCCGAGGCGTTCGATCTTGTTCTGCTCGTAGGACTCGAAGTTACCTTCGAACCAGTACCAGTTCGCCGGGTTTTCCTCGGTGCCTTCGAAGGCGAGGATGTGGGTGGCCACGCGGTCCAGGAACCACCGGTCGTGGGAGACCACCACGGCGCAGCCGGGGAATTCGAGCAGCGCGTTTTCGAGGCTGGACAGGGTTTCGACGTCCAGGTCGTTAGTGGGCTCATCGAGCAGGAGCAGGTTTCCGCCCTGCTTCAGGGTCATGGCCAGGTTCAGCCGGTTGCGCTCACCACCGGAAAGGACGCCGGCCTTCTTCTGCTGGTCCGGGCCCTTGAACCCGAAAGCGGAGACATAGGCGCGGGACGGCATTTCCACCTGTCCCACCTGGATCCAGTCGTGCCCCTCGGAAACGACCTCCCACAGGCTCTTCTCCGGGTCGATGCCGCCGCGGGACTGGTCCACGTAGGAGATCTTCACGGAGTCGCCGATTTTCAGCTCACCGCCGTCGAGCTCTTCCAGGCCGACGATGGTCTTGAACAGGGTGGACTTACCCACGCCGTTCGGGCCGATGACGCCGACGATGCCGTTGCGCGGAAGCGAGAAGGACAGTCCGTCGATCAGCTGCCGGTCGCCGAAGCCCTTCTGCAGGCCCTTGGCTTCCAGCACCAGGGAGCCCAGGCGCGGGCCCGGCGGGATCTGGATTTCTTCGAAGTCCAGCTTGCGGGTGCGGTCCGCTTCGGCTGCCATTTCCTCGTAGCGGGCCAGACGGGCCTTGGACTTCGTCTGGCGGCCCTTCGCGTTGGACCGGACCCAGTCCAGTTCATCAGTGAGGCGCTTGGCCAGCTTCTGGTCCTTTTTGCCCTGGACTTCCAGGCGTGCGCGCTTCTTTTCCAGGTACGTGGAGTAGTTGCCCTCGTACGGGTACAGGTGTCCGCGGTCCACTTCGGCGATCCACTGGGCCACGTGGTCCAGGAAGTACCGGTCGTGGGTCACGGCCAGGACGGCACCGTGGTAAGCGGAGAGGTGCTGCTCAAGCCAGAGCACGCTCTCGGCGTCCAGGTGGTTGGTGGGCTCATCGAGGAGCAGCAGGTCCGGCTTCTGCAGCAGCAGCTTGCACAGCGCCACGCGGCGGCGCTCACCGCCGGAGAGGAGGGTGACGTCCGCTTCGGGCGGCGGGCAGCGCAGGGCGTCCATGGCCTGTTCGAGCTGGGAATCAATGTCCCAGGCATCGGCGGCGTCGATGGCTTCCTGCAGCTTGCCCATTTCCTCAAGCAGGCTGTCGAAGTCCGCGTCCGGCTGCGACATCTCTTCGGAAATTTCGTTGAACCGCTGGATCTTGCCGTAAATCTCGCCGACGCCCTCCTGGACGTTGCCGAGTACGGTCTTTTCCTCATTCAGCGGCGGCTCCTGAAGCAGGATGCCCACCGTGTAGCCGGCGCTGAGCCGGGCCTCACCGTTGGAGGGGGTGTCCAGTCCAGCCATGATCTTGAGGATGGTGGACTTACCCGCACCGTTGGGACCCACCACGCCGATCTTGGCACCGGGGTAGAAGGACATGCTTACGTCGTCGAGGATAACTTTGTCGCCAACGGCCTTGCGGGCCTTGGTCATCGTGTAGATAAATTCCGCCATATCTACAAGGCTAATGTGTCAGCGCCGATATGTACCATTTCCCGGCTTCCGGGCGCGGGCGGTTACCCCCGTGCTGCGTCCGGGGATACCGGGACTCAGGGCGTCCGGTTCCCTGCAGGTTGTCCCCGCAAGGCGTCCGGACCCCCGCAGTATGTCCGGAATCCTGCAGGTTGTCCCCGCAAGATGTCCGGACCCCTGCAGTATGTCCGGTTCCCTGCAGGTTGTCCCCGCAATGCGTCCAGATCCCCGCAGTATGTCCGGAATCCTGCAGGTTGTCCCCGCAAGATGTCCGGACCCCTGCAGTATGTCCGGTTCCCTGCAGGTTGTCCCCGCAATGCGTCCAGATCCCCGCAGTATGTCCGGAATCCTGCAGGTTGTCCCCGCAAGATGTCCGGACCCCCGCAGTATGTCCGGAATCCTGCAGGTTGTCCCCGCAAGATGTCCGGACCCCCGCAGTATGTCCGGAATCCTGCAGGTTGTCCCCGCAATGCGTCCAGATCCCCGCAGTATGTCCGGAATCCTGCAGGTTGTCCCCGCAAGATGTCCGGATCCCCGCAGTATGTCCGGAATCCTGCACTGCGCGGAGCAGGAATTGTCACAAACCGCAGGGATCGCGACAAACCGAAGGACTTCCCCAACCGAGGCGCCCTACCTGTCCGGTCAGCTGATGCGCCTCTGTGCCGGTGTCTACAGGCGCTGGTTCCCCCGGTCAGCTCCCGGTCGACTCCCGGTCACTTCCCGGTCAGCGCCCCGGGTCAGCTCCCGGTCAGCGCCCCCGGTCAGTTCCCGGTCAGTTCCCGGTCAGTTCCCGACGAAGCATCCACCGTCAGACAACACCGGCAGCACCGTGACGTAGGCCGACCCGTCCCGGACCTCACCGAAAATGCAGTCCCCGTCCTGCACAGCTGCAGCCTGGATCGAGTCGACTTCCAGGCCGGTCGGCGTGCTGTCCGCCGAGACTTCCACCGATCCCGCGGGGAAGCCGGCCGCGGTAAACGCCGCAGCCACTGCTTCACCGTTGGGCAGCGAATTCGAATCAGCCAGCTTTCCCAACTCGGATTCCAGTGCTTCGGTGATCGCGGCATGGGGCGAGGGAGTCTCCGTCGAGGCCGATCCCGTCGCGGCCGATCCCGCCGGCGCAGGTTCCTCGGCGCTTTCCCCCTGCCATCCGCAGCCGGAAAGCCCGACCGCGAGCGCCAGGAACCCGGCCGCCATGCCAGCGGCGGGAGTGGTCGGTCGGGCTCTGCGGCGGGGGTTCATCCGGCGATTGTGCCACGTATGACGCTGCGTGGACAAAAAGTCTCCCGGTATTTGGGGTGCGCTCTCAATACGGCGCGGCGACTCCTTGACGGGCAGCCTTCGTGGTTTCCGCCTGTTCGTCCTCCGCGGTCAGGCTGTCCCCGGCGACGGCATCAAGAAGCTCGCCGGTCAACGCATCAATCCGGCCCAGGGACTCCTCGGACTCAAGATCCTCGTGAGACCCGGCCCCGGCGTCGTCTCCTGCCCCGCCGGCCATCCCGGTGTCGGCACCGCCGCCGACACCGGATGCGTCGCTGCCTGCGGACGTGGTGCGGCGGAAGCTGGCGGTCCCCCACATCAGGTCATGGCCCACGGTGTCGGCGTCGATGTCGGCGCTGGTGCCGCTGCGACCGTCCTCCGTGACCCACTGCCGCAGGCGCAGCCGGCCGGTCACTACTACCCGGTCCCCCTTGTGGATACTGAACGCGGCGTTGGTGGCCAGCTGGCGGAACAGGCTGACGGCGTACCAGTTTGTCTGTCCGTCCTGCCATCCCCCGGTGTCACGGTCATACCGGCGCTCCGTGGTGCACATTCGAAAGCTCGCCACCGCGAGTCCGTTGTCAGTGGTGTTCTGGCGGAGGTCGGTGGCAACGTAGCCCCGGAGCGTAATGGTGTCACTCATGTTTTCCTGCCTTCGGTTCGGTACCGCGGCGCCTGCGCCTTTTGGCGATGCGCAGTGTCGCCCGCATGCGTTCCGGCTGGTCCACCGGTGCGTGCGAGTCTTCACCGATGGGTGTGCCCGTGCCCTTGGGAAGGGCCGGAGTGTGGACCATGAGAGGCGGGAAAGGGCGCTGCCTGTCCTGTGGAGGAAGAGCTGTCAGTCCCCGGACCGTGTGCCCTGCACTTTCCTCGCCTGGGCCCAATCTGCGAATCCTTCGATGGCCTCGGCCGCGAAACGGGAACGCACAGATGCAAAGTAGTCAAAGGAATGCTGTGCACCGGGCAGCCTGCACCACACCACCGGCTGCCGGGAGATCCCGGCAAGGGTCTGCGCAAAGTCCCGTCCGTGGTCAACGGACACCACGCTGTCACTGTCACCGTGGAGGAGCAGGAAAGGCGGGGCGGCGGGGTTGGCATAGGCTGCCGGCGTGCTGTCCGGGTTGGTGCCCTGCACCCTGCCGTAATAGCCGTAGAGGCAGACAGCCCCTGCCACCGTAGTATCGGCATCCTCGAATCCGGGCTGCAGCTCCGTCCGGCCGGGCGTCAACGCGGTGAATGCCGCCAGGAATGCACCGGCCGAGTTTCCCGCCACGACCACCGGTCCCGTACCTGCGCCATAGGCGGCTCCGTTCGTCGTGACCCATGAGAGGACCCGCTTGGCATCCACCACGTAGTCGGGAAACCGCGCAGCCGGAGCCAAACGGTAGTTGGCGCTAACGCAGGTCCACCCGTGGGATGCCAGCCGGTGCAACAGATACAACGATTCCCGGTTCTTGGCCCCGGAGACGAAACGTCCGCCGTGAAAGTGCACAAACACGGGACCCCTGGCCGGTCTCCCCCGCGGCAGATACAGGTCAAGGGTGTTTTCCCGGCCCAAGTCTCCGTACCGCAGTCCCCTGACCCGCTGCACGTCCCGGCAGCGGCGCCTGAAGGGCAGGAAAAGCCCGGCCACGACGGTGCCGCGTCCAGCCCCGGCGGAAGCCTCCCCTCGCAGGGCGGGGCGCCAGCCGCCACCGAGACAGGCATCCAGGGCCGCCATAGGAACGCCGCGGCTCCGCACCGCGCGCACTGCCACCCACACGAGCCCGGCTCCAACAACTGCCATGCCTCCCACAGCGGCCGTCGCCAGCGGCGGAGAGACGTCCCCTTCTCCAACGGCAAAGGCAGTTGCGGCCACGCCCAGCAGCAGCGGAAACAGCGGAGCCTCGTTGAAGGTCATGCCGATGAGGTAGGCCGCCACGGACCAACGGGACCGGATAGAGGTACGTTTACGTGGACTGGCCGCGCCGGGCGGCCAAAGCGCGCAGCAGGTACTCACTCCAAGCAATAGAAGGGTGATGAGGTAACCGGCGGGCACTGCGGCTCCTTGGGAGAGCGGGCGTACCCCGCGAAGCCTACGCCACCGTCGAAGGCGCTGCGCCAGATCCTGCTGAGTGCCCCCGGCGCGACTCGAACGCGCAACCTACGGATTAGAAGGCCGTTGCTCTATCCATTGAGCTACGGGGGCAACCACACGATGATACTACGGACGCCGCAGGCTCCCGTCCGGGACCGTTCCCGCACGGCACTTCTGCGCGCGTCCGTTCCCTGCCACACCCGCCGCCACCGTCCCGGGCTTGGCTCGTCGAAGTACCGGGCTTCGCCCGTCGAAGCAGGGCTTGGCTCCTTGGAAAAACTTTTGCGGAAAATATCTCCGGTTCTGCATCCACGACGGTCCCTGCGGAAGTAGTAGGGGTGTAAGTCACGGAACCCGTACCCGAAAGGTGCGGCAGATCAAGGAGCTCAGACCATGCGCAAGACCGCTACCGCTCTCGCGACCCTCGGACTGGGTGCCGCCGCAGCCTTCTCGGCTGTACCGGCATCCGCTGCTGATTCCGACACGGCAAAACTGTCGGTACTGCACGGCGTCCCGGACACTCCCGTGGACGTCTACGTCAACGGCACGCTTACCCTGGATGACTTCATGCCCGGCGATCTTGCCGGGCCGCTGGAGCTGCCGGGCGGCAACTACCAGCTGGCCATCACGGCCGCCGACGCCGCCGACGCCTCCGCCCCGATCATCGGCCCGGTCTCTGCAGACCTGGCAGCTGGAGGCAACTACACTGCCACCGCCAACCTCGATGCCTCGGGCAACCCGACGGCAAACCTGTTCACCAATGACACATCCGCCGTCGACGCAGGCAAATCACGCCTGACCGTCCGCCACGTGGCCGCCGCACCGGCCGTCGACGTCCTGGCCGGCGGCACACCGGTAATCGAGGGCCTCACCAACCCCAATGAGAAGGCGCTGACCGTGGATGCCGGAACGGTTTCCGCTTCGGTCGCTGCAGCCGGCACCACCACTCCGGTGATCGGTCCGGCGGATCTGGCCCTGGCCGAAGGCACGAACACGATTGTCTATGCGTGGGGTTCGCTTGAAGCAGGGAACCTGGCCCTCGCCACCCAGACCATCGAGGGGCTGCACTCCGCACCGCAGGCTGTTCCGGGTGCCATGGAGCAGGTTGCCCAGTCCGGGGATGACCAGACGCTGACGGCGGCTGCCGCTGTCGGCGGCGTCGCGCTGCTCACCCTGGGTGCCGCCCTGCTGCGCCGCCGTGCCACGGTCAGCGACAGCTAAGCAGCACCCGCCCGATCCCCCCGATGCTGCGGCGCACCCCCTTTCCGCGCCGCAGCACCGGGGCCACCCTTTTCCGGAGGTCCATCCATGACCGTTGTCCCCCTGCGACGATTCGCCGCAGCGGCCTGCCTCTCCGCCGGCGTCCTGGCCGGTACTGCGGCCTGCAGCGGCGCCCCCGAGACCGCTTCCCCGGCGGATTCGGTTTCGACGGCACCCGCACCAGCGTCGACGACGGCGCCCGCGCCGACGTCGACGGCGGCACCAACCGTTCCCGCCACTGACATACCCGTTCGGCCCGCCGTACCTACCCCGGCGGAAGTTGTTCCCGAACCCGTGCGGGTCAGCGTGGAGGGAACCGGCATCGAGCTGGACGTGATCCCGGTGGGGCAGGAAGCGAACGGCGCCATGACGCTGCCGGACAACCATTACCAGGCCGGCTGGTACCGCTACGGACCCGCACCCGGATCCTCCCGCGGAGCAGCGGTGCTGGCCGCCCATGTGGACTCACGCACCGAGGAACTTCCCATCGCGGGCTTGGATGATGTCCCTGCCGGCACCCCCGTGACCGTGACCCGCAGTGACGGAACCGTCGTGAAGTACACCACCGAAAAGGTGCAGAACATTCCCAAGGCATCACTCGACGAATTTAATCTCTTCGACCGTGACGGTGCGCCGCGGCTGGAACTGGTAACGTGCGGCGGTAGATGGCTGGACTCGGTAGGTGACTATGAAGACAACGTTGTGCTCACCGCCGTACCCGTACCATAGTGGCTACCTCAGAGAGCTGCCGGATACCGGACGCAGCCCCGCACGGCAGGAGAACGGCACTGATGCCCACGGGCGCCCCAGATCGCGACGCCGCGATGGACCATGCCTTTGCGGCAGGGGACGAAGCGGCGCTGGCGGAGGCCTACCGCCGGTTCTCGCCCCTGATCCGCGCGCTGGCGCTGCGCAAGCTGCTCGATCAGGGCTCAGCCGACGACGCCGTGCAGGAAGTGTTCATCCGGGCCTGGAAATACCGGGACAGCTACGCACCTGACCGCTCCACCCTCGCCGCCTGGCTGGTAGGGATCGGACGGAACGTGGCAGCCGGTATGGCCACTGCCCGGGGCCGTTCTTCGGAGACCCTGATGGAGGCTCCGGAGTCCGGCAGGAATCCGGTTCCGCCCGCCGGTCCTGATCCCGACGGCGTGGCAGACCGCGTGGTGCTGGATGCCGAGCTGGCCAGGCTCGGGGAACCCCAGGGTTCCATCCTCCGCCTGGCCTTTCATGAAGACCTGACACATCAGCAGATATCGGAAACACTGAAACTCCCGTTGGGTACCGTAAAGAGCCATATTCGAAGAAGCCTTGTCCAACTCCGGCAGCGATTGGAGGTCAGCGATGCAGCATCTGCCACCTGAAGCGCTGGCCCTGTGCGCCCTGGGCGAGGCCGGTCCACAGGACACGGCGCACCTCGGCAACTGCGCCGAGTGCACCGCCGAGGTCACCGCACTGCAGCGCGTCGTGACCGCCGGAAGGACCACGTCAGTTCCCGAGGGGCTCCCCCGGCCGCCGTCGTCGGTCTGGGACTCCATCCACGCCCGGCTGGGACTCGGGGATGCCGTGCGCGCCGATCCCTTTGACGCCCCTACCTTTGACGCGACTCCGTCCCCTGAGGCTGCGCAGGCATCGTCTCCGCCCGAGCAGAACGTGGAGGCCGGATCGGCGCCGTCTCCGGCGCCCGTGCAGTCGTCCCCGGCAGGGGCGACGCCGGTTCCGCTGGACGCCGCCCGGAAGCGCCGCGAACGACGTCGGCTCCCGCAGGTCCTCGGTGCCGCCGCGGCCGCCGTGGTGCTGGCAGCCGCAGGCACCTGGGGCATCTCCCGGATCCTGGCGGACCGCAGCGAAGTTATTGCCGCGGTGGAGCTGGCCCCCTTGCCTGCCTATTCGGAAACGGGCCGGGCCGAGGTGGACCAGCGTTCCGACGGCGGACGCGAGCTGGTAGTCACGGCGAGCGGATCCGATGCCCAGGGCTTCCGCGAAGTCTGGCTGATCGCCCCTGATGTTCAGCGCATGGTCAGCCTCGGGACGATGGAGGGCACGGAAGGCCGGTTCACCATCCCGGCTAACCTTGACCTCGATGAGTACCCAATTGTTGATATCTCGGACGAGCCCTTTGACGGCAATCCCACCCATTCCGGCGATTCCATCCTGCGCGGAGTCCTCGAGCTCTAAGCCCGCACTGGCGGCCGTCCGTGGATGAGTCTCTGGGCGTGGCCGCCGAGTGGTGGTCGCGGGTCCTGGCTGGCTTCGACCGCGTTCCGGCCGTGGAGCCCGGGCCCGGGGTGCTGCTGATGATTGCCGCCGCTGCCGCACTACTGAGCGTTCCCCGGGCAACGTGGCGGTGGTTCGGGCTATTCGTGACGTTTGTCCATGAACTCGGCCATGCCTTCGCGGCGCTGATGACCGGGCAGGTAGTGAAGGGCATCCGCCTCCGCTTTGACCACTCAGGAGACATGCGTTCCCTGGGGCGGGGCGGTTTCCCCGCAGCTTGGGCCGGCTTCTGGGGCTACCCTGTTCCGGCCGTGGTCGGTGCCGTCCTGGTGCTGGCGGCGCTGGGCGGCTGGTCGGGTGCGGCACTGTCGCTCAGCGCCCTGGTCCTGGTTGCTGCCCTGCTGTTCATCCGAAACGGCCAGGGGTTCATAATTGCTTTCGGCTGCGCGTCCGTGTCTGTGCTGCTGGTCTGGTTCGCTGCCCCGCCGGTGGCGGGCTATGTGGCCATGTGTACGGGTATCGCGCTCCTGGTGGGCGCTGTCCGGGACTGGCTCAATGTACTGAGCGTACATACACGCCGGCGCCGGAACCTGGAAAGCTCCGACGCCTACATCCTCTTCCGGCGTACCGGGGTTCCTGCCGCCCTGTGGCTGGCGGGATTCGCCCTCGTCATTGCCGCTTCGCTCGCGACGGCGGTGTTCGCCGCGCTGGGCGCCTAGTCCGCCCGCGGACCTAGGCCTGGGGAGCCGGGAAGGTTACCCGCAGCTCGAGCCGGTGCTGGCCGTCTTCTTCCTGCGTGTAGATGGCCTTGCCGGAGATGCCGGCGAGGTCGTCGGTGCCGGAGCCGGGAATGATATGTCCGGAGCTCGCCGTCGCAGTTCCCTCGGCCAACCCCCAGTGCTGGATGACCATGGTTCCGGAGCGTCCCGCTATGGTTCCGGCAAAGACCTCGGAGCCCACATAGCCGGCTCCCATGGAGTTGCCGGCCATAATCAGGTCAGCGACGGAAGTCCCGGTGATGTCACCCTCGTAGATCTTCACCGCCCGAACCGTGGAGAGTTCGCTGTTGGTTCCTTCCACCTGGTACGGCGTCGGTTCCCACTCCGAAACGTCGAAATCCGCCACAATCACTTCTTCAGTTAGGTCGGTCATTACTCCAGTATCCCGTGTCCGGCGGCGGATTGCATGCCGGGTGCCGCGCTTGGGTAGCCTTATCGCTGTGCACGGACGCGGCACGGCAACGGATTTACCTAAGGAGCACCACCCTCGCATGACCCGGAAATCGGCATTCCAGCATCATCGGTTACTCCGCCCCGCCACCCTCTGGACGGTATTTGCCGTAGTCCATCTGGGCTTCCTTGCCGCCCTCGCGACCCGCATCCTCGGCGGCGATGTCCTCAGCGATGTGGGCTTCTACCGGCTGTGGGCGTTCTCGGGAATCCAGAACGGCTACTGGGTCGGGATTGACGGCGGCTGGGTCTATCCCATAGCGGCGCTCCTACCAATGGTCCTGTCAGCGGTCTTTGGCTACGATGCCTACCAGTTCACCTGGTTCCTGCTCTTCACCGCCCTGAACGCGGCCGGCGTCGCGGTCCTCGCACGGCGCGCCGGGACCCAGGGCATCGCCTCCGCCTACTGGTGGCTGGCCGTCACGGCACTGCTCGGACCGGTTGCCGTGGGGCGCGTGGACGGACTCACCGCACCGCTGGTGATTATGGGCCTGCTCTTCCTTGCCACCCGTCCGGTCCTGGCGTCGGCCCTGCTGTCGCTGGCTACCTGGATCAAGGTCTGGCCCGCCGCCGTAATCCTCGCGGTGCTCGTAGCGTGGAAGAAACGCCTCACCCTGCTGGCTACCGGTGCCGCCGTGTCGGCGGTTATTGCCGTCGCCGTGGCACTCTCCGGGGGCCTTTCCCACCTGCTGAGCTTTATCGGTGAACAGGGCGCCCGCGGCATGCAGATGGAAGCGCCGTTCACCACGCCGGGGCTCTGGCAGGCGATCCTCGGATCCTCCGACGCATACATTTTCGAAGACAAGGCCATCAACACCCGTGAAGTCCGCGGAGCCCTCGGCGAGCCCGTGGCCGCGCTGATGACGCCGTTGCTGGCGCTGGCCGCCCTCGCCGTCGTCGGACTGCTGATCTGGGCGCTGCGCCGCGGAGCCGATTCCCGTGCCCTGCTGATCTCCGGCTCGCTGGCACTGGTGAGCGCGTTCATTGTGTTCAACAAGGTGGGATCGCCGCAGTTCATGCTGTGGCTGGGCGCCGTGGTCGCCGTCGGACTGGCATGGGAAGGCAAGGCCTGGAAGGTACCCGGGGTACTTATGCCGGCAATTGCCGCGCTGACCACGCTGGTCTATCCGATGTTCTACTCTGCCCTGTACAACGACCTGAACATTGCCGTCGCCCTGCTCCTGACCGCCCGCAACATCCTGCTGCTGGTGCTCTTCGGCTGGTCGGTGGCCCGGGTCATCCGCCTTACCCGGGCCGGCGGCGAAAGCCTCAGTGCGTCCGAAGTTCGCCCGGAGCAGGCTCCGTAAGCTTTTTGCGGAACAGGACCTTGGTCTTGGGATCCAGGAAGATCAGGTAAAGGGCGAAGCCCAGCGCGATCACGGCAGCGATCTGGCGGGCCGCGCTGAGGCTGAACTCAAAGTAGGGCCAGATATCGAGCTGGTCGCTGATGGCGTAGACCATGAAGAACGACACGAACAGGTACAGCGTCTTCGCCTGCCAGTCGTCCCGCAGGCCTGTGACGGCGAACAGCGGGATGAGCCACACGACGTACCAGGACTGGATCATCGGTGCCAGCATCACGATGGCGGCGAAGGCCAGTGCCAGCCGCCTGATCATGCGGCTGTGCTGCCCCACGAACATCTGCCACAGCACAATCCCCACGGAGGCCACGCGTCCGATGGTGTGGACAATGTCGGCCAGGGTCCAGCCCGGCAACCCCAGGGCGTTGCCCAGGGTTGCCACCAGCATGCCGGCGAAGCCCACCGGGGCGTACCAGATCCAGACGCTGCCGGGCGTGCTCAGGGCGCCCACCCAGCCGAAGCCGAAGCCGTTGATCAGGCCCATGATCCACAGCAGGCCCAGGGAAATAGCCGCAGTCATGAACCAGTAGACAAACTTCCGCCGCCACGACGCATTCTTTCCGGCCCACAGCAGGCCGATGAACGGAAGGAAAATGATGGTGATCGGCTTGATGCCGATGGACAGGGTCACCAGCAGGATGCCGGCGAGGGCCCGGTTGGTCGCGGCCAGGTACAGCCCGGCCAGTGCCAGGCCGATCATCAGGGCATCGTTATGGACTGCGGCGATGAAATTAACCAGGAACAGCGGGTTGGCGGCGGTCAGCCAGAGGGCGCGGTTCGGGTTGATGCCGTGCAGCTCGGCCAGCTTCGGCACGTAGTAGACGCAGAGCGCGACGCCGAGCAGGGCTATCAGCCGGAACAGCAGGATCGAGAACTCAGGCTGGCCGCCGGTAATCCGGACCACGAGTTCTTCGATCCAGAGGAAGACCGGCCCGTAAGGGGTGGGGCTTTGGGCCCAGAGATCATCCGCGCCGAGCTGCAGGTAGTTGGAGATCTGGGAGTAGCCGTCCTTGTACGGGTTCAACCCGCTGACCATCACCAGTCCCTGGGCGATGTACGCGAAGACATCCCGGCTGAACAGCGGCAGGGCAATGCACATGGGTGCCGACCATGCGATCACGGCGCTCAGTACCACCGGCCGCGACTCCGGACCCCAGCATCCCTTCATCCGCTGGCCGAGCCGCAGCCAGGACCGCACCAGGAGCATCCCGCCCGTTGCCAGCATCAGCACAGCGGCTACGGCGCCGATGGGCTGATCGAAGCGCATCCAGATAATCAGCGGATTGCTCCGGAGATTGGCAGAAGCGAGCGACAGCCAGCCCACGCCGAATGATCCGAAGAGGATCAAAAGGGAACCGATGAACCCCTGCAGGATCGCGATGTTGGGGCGGTCGGCTTTCGCTATCTCCGTGCCCGGAGACGAAGGCTCGGTCGCGGGGACCTGGGCGGTCATCTACGTGGTTCCAATCTCTGGGTGACACTGTGTCCTGCGGGCCTGTCGGCAGTCAGGGTCCGGTACCTGCTTCGAATGCGGGCATGAAAATGCCCGGGTACCGTAACAGGCTGATATTAGCACCGGGCCCTGCGCTTGCCCGGGTCGTAGCCGACGCGGCCGCCGTCAATCCTGTGAGCCGGACCACCGTCGCATACACTGGTGTTTCTGTTGTGACAAACGAGGCAAGGCGGTATTGGCTGTGGGGCGCCACCGGGCAACAAAGATAAACAAACCCGTAGGGATCCGGGTCGCGGCAGCGCGGCCCGTACTGCCGCAGGGACGCAGTCCGGAACTGCTGGCGTGGGGTGTCTTCCTCACTGCCGTTGCCGTCGTCGCGATGTTGTGGGTCGAGGTACCTTGGGGCACCGTGACGGCCGCGTCGGCGCTGTTGTTCCTCGCGTTCGGGCTTAGCTGGCTCTTCGCTCCGCCGCGTACGACGACGGCGGCGGCCTCCGCCGTTCCCGTTCAGGCTCTTCCGGCTCCGGCGGTGCCTGCTCCGGCAGTGGTTCCCGCCCCAGCCCCGCCCACCATTGCAGTTGCATCTCCCGCATCCGCGGCACCGGCCACTCCGCATGCCCGCACCCGTTCCGCAGACCGGACCCGAAACGCGCCGCACGGACGGCGTGCGGCCGCCGCCCCGGTGTTTCACGAGATGCCCGCCGAGCCGAGCCGCTGGACCCGCACCTTCGGACCGCCCGACACCGGCCAGATCCCCCTGCAGCCCTACCTGGCCGGCGTTCCCGCGAGCTACGCCACCGCTGACAACGACCTTCCGGACCGGCGCCAGCGCAGCCACTCCAGCCTTTAGCCTCCGGACCCTTTCCAAGGACCAGGTGGTCGAAAGCGGTACATTGGAGAAGTGCCAATAACAAATGAACGTATGGTCTGGATCGACTGCGAAATGACCGGCCTGGACATCAAGAACGACGCCCTGATCGAAGTAGCCGTCCTCGTGACGGACTCCGAGCTGAACATCCTCGGCGACGGCGTGGACGTGGTCATAAAGCCCGATGACGCCTCGCTGGCGCAGATGGGTGACTTTGTGCGCCAGATGCACACCACCTCCAAGCTCCTGGACGAACTGCCCAACGGCATCACCATGGCCGAGGCCGAGGCCGCCGTCGTCGAATACATCACCAAGTGGGTGCCCGAGCCCAAGAAAGCGCAGCTCGCGGGCAACTCCGTGGGGACGGACAAGATGTTCCTGGCCCGCGACATGCCCGAAGTGATCGATTACCTGCACTACCGGATCATCGATGTATCCACCATCAAGGAGCTTGCCCGCCGCTGGTACCCGAGGGCCTACTTCCAGGCGCCGGCGAAGAACGGCGGCCACCGTGCCCTCGGCGATATCCGCGATTCCATCAATGAGCTGCGCTACTACCGCGAGGCTATTTTCGTCCCCGCGCCGGGGCCGGATTCCGCGACTGCCAAGAAGATTGCCGCAGGGATTTCGAGTTAGCTCCATCACAAAAGAGCCGTACGGCGCAGGACGTGTCAAAAGCACTCCAAAAACCGTGTAAGCTTGATTCCGCTGCCTCAGATAAATGAGTCCGCAAGACCACTCGCCTGGACTTCGCGGATGAACGTTTGAGGCACATGGTGGGTATAGCTCAGTTGGCAGAGCGCCTGGTTGTGGTCCAGGAGGTCGCGGGTTCAACCCCCGTTACTCACCCCAAGAGAAGGACTGAGGGACGCCGGAAACGGCGTCCCTCAGTCGTTTAAGCGTTGCTGCGGGAAAATCATCTTCACTCCCCTACCGGCAACCGGTCCCGGCGCGGAGCGCGGACAGAACTCCCCATTGACATGCCTGCCGGCGTCGGTTTTGATTGC
Organism: Arthrobacter sp. zg-Y895; assembly: GCF_020731025.1. Lineage (NCBI taxonomy): Bacteria > Bacillati > Actinomycetota > Actinomycetes > Micrococcales > Micrococcaceae > Arthrobacter > Arthrobacter sp. zg-Y895. The sequence goes on along the minus strand of NZ_JAJFZY010000008.1, from coordinate 31,366 downwards.
CGCACATCAGCTTATGGGGGCAGGCTCAGTCATGAAGTTCGATCTATCCGTACAACAGCAGCAACCTGGACCTGCAGAAACGTCCGGATCGGGTGACGGCACCTACGACGTCATGCCGGAAGCCGTCCGTCAGGTCCTCTCCGACGTACAGATTCAGGCCGCCGAGTTCGGTCAGCTGACCGGCGAGGCCGCTACTGAAATGATGGAACTCTCGCAGGCCTGCAAGGCACCTCCCATCACCGCAGAGCTCTCCTCTCTTTACACGTACGTCATGAGGCGGGCGATCAATATCGCCAGCCGCCGTACGGCCAATGCCGTCGTCGCCGTGTCTCAGGCGGTTAACGCGCTGGCGCAGGGCGACGACCAGATGAGTGAGTCCGCCCGCAGCGCTGCCGCCCAAGCCGCCCAGGAACACGCAGATGACGCCCCCGGCGCTGCGGACAATCCCCGCAACACAGGGCGCGGCCCCGCGCAGGCCTTCTGATGGCGTTCGGGCTGGAGGAATTCGCCGAACGACTCCCCGACGCGGCGGCGATACTTTCCCACACCACAGCGGTCCACCGTGTCGTCAATCGTACGGATGCCGCGATGGAGGGGATCGAACAAACCTGGCTTCGGCTGTCGCAGCCGGGCGTTTATTCGGTAACCGGGGACGAAGTCGTTTTCACGGCCCTGCAGCCGGCGCGCACTGCAACGTCGGACCTGGTTGAAACAGCCACCGAATTATCCGAAGCCATGGCTAGCTATGCTGACGAAATCGATTCACTGAAAGGCCGGTACACGGACCTCAAAGCCCGGGTGGACAGCTTCGATGCGGAGCACCCCTGGACGGAGAAGGCCGACTGGAATGACGACGACGAGGCTGTCGCCGAGCACAACGTTTTAGCTTCGGAGTCGGCCCGGCTGCTGGCGGATCTGGATCAGGCGCAAAGGGACGCAGCGAACCGGATCGCCGCGATCTCCGGAAGCAGCCGCCGTTACTCAGAGGGCGGGGACGGCGAGGAAATCGAGTACGGACGTTCTCCGGAAGACCGGGTGGCCGGCATGGGCGGCCCCATGGAAGACGGCGATTTTTGGCTGGTGGACTGGTGGGAGTGGACCGGACGCAACCGCGAACGTGTCTGGGACGCCGGCAACGAGGTGCGCGAACGTGTCTGGGACACCGGCAAAGAGGTGCGCGAACGTGTCTGGGACACCATCAAAGACGGTTTCGTCCCCGGCATCCCGAACAAGGGCCCCAGATTCCGGGATGGCAAAGGCTCCGCCGGGGGGAAGGACTTCGCCGACACTTACAGTCCCAACGGCCGGGATCCGGCGCACCAGCCTCAGGTCGGCGACCCTGACGGAGGCAACGGCTCGTTCCAGGATATAAAACCACGCAGCATCAACGGGGCCCCCGAGCAGCAATACATAACGGGCATCGACCGGATACACGAAACGCAAGCCCGCGAATACGTCGTTCATAACAAAGACGGCGTCGGGATTGCTTTCGACGGCCACACATGGCGGGGGGATCCTCCCGTAGAAGTTTTTCAAGAGGTAAAAGGGCATCTGGATTTCCTGGACAATATCAAGCCTGCTCTGCTGACAAAGAGACTGGACGAAATGGTTACTCGGGAGCTGGTGCCCCAGATTGATGCGCTGAAGCACTCCGGAACACCCGGATATGTCCATGAATTGGTATTTACCGAAAAGGTAGTCATGGATACCTTTGAGCAGGTCATGAAGCGATACCCCCTGCTACGGAAGGACATCGTGGTCAGATTTGAGCCGATGCCGTGAATACCATCAGTCAGGTAGGTTGACTCCATGAAACAGACCGTTGCAGAACTCTTTACTCCCGAGGACGGCTGCGCCTTTATTCCGCTCATGTGGGGTGGACGGAAGGAGACGTCCACAGAAGTACTAGTCAGGGCCACAGCGACTATGTCCGCGCTCACTCACGCGGTGCCGAAGGAGCTCGCTGTGAACCCCTTTTGGATGCGGATCGCGGACGATGGGCTGGGCTATTCCCCCGCACCTAGTACTTTAGACGGCCTCCAAGAGCTAGTGCGCAAAGAAAATGAAAAACCGACTGGGCCAACGACGCTCCAACTGCTGCTCTTTGCAGACAACACGGATGAAGGTCTCTTGGCTTCCTTCAACTTGAATGCTGGGGCTGAACAAACCTATGTAGGGAACAGCTGCACTGTCACGCTCGAACAGGGGTACCCCCTCGGGCCTGTTGATGCAGCTGAAAACCTGTTCCGGGAGTTGATTCGGATCTGGCAACCCGAGACGGCGATCTTGTGTACAGACCGGACAATCGCGGACATAGGAGATCTTTATGACACATATGCCGGGTATTTGAGTTGGGTTTCGGCAAGTGCCACTGATGTCCCTGGGTATCTGACGTCAGCCAGGGCGGAGCATTTCGGTGACGGAGTCGTGCTCGCGGCAAAACACTGGACGGTGGACGGAGTGAGATGCATGCACCAGGAACTGCTTGCCGAAAGCGTGCCGGCGCTAACTGCGATAGCCGCAGTCCAGGTCGTCCCGCAGTTTCCGCCTAAGTGAGCGAAGCACTTGACGCAAGGCGCACCCCACCCACTTGGGGGGCGGGGGGCTCGTCGCCTACATTTCGGGCGTTATGGTGCCCTAGTGCTCGATGCCCCACTCCCGTTACTCACCCGAACCGCAACCATGGTAGTGTTTCAGCCAGATTTAGCAGTATCTAACACAACAATCAATGTTCCGTTGGTTCAACCGAAACCCGCTAGATTCCGGGGCTTTCAGGGGTAGTGAGCGTCTGGTTCAACCCCCGTTACTCACCCCAGGAGAAGGACTGAGGGACGCCGGAAACGGCGTCCCTCAGTCGTTTAAGCGTTGCTGCGGGAAAATCATCTTCACTCCCCTACCGGCAACCGGTCCCGGCGCGGAGCGCGGACAGAACTCCCCATTGACATGCCTGCCGGTGTCGGTTTTGTTCAGAACTGAAGACCTCAGATGCCCTGGTCATAGTGTCAACGTAGTCGAGAGACGCTGTTACTCGCTGGGGGCTCCATCAGTCCATATGCCGAAGGACACCCCACATGGATCTTGGAACGTTGCGAACCAGCGGTCATCGCCGCCGAGGGCAGTTCTGCTTCGTTCGACCTGGCCCCCGAGCTCTCTGACTCGTGAGAGGAAGCCTTCGAGGTCATCAGTTTCGAAATAGACCCGGGTTCCGGCCGTAGGCGCCGTTCCTACGGTTGCACGCTGAAGACCGCCAATTCCCGACTCGCCACTTCTGATGATCCAGTAGCTCGCATCGAGCTCTGAATCCTCGAACGCGGGGGCGAACGTCCAACCTTGGAGATCGCAGTGGAACGACATGAACTTGTCGGGGGCTTCGGTCTCGACTTCCCACCAGACGATGTTCATAAGGGCATGCTAGCGGACGGCCAGCGGTCTTTGGTGCCGAGACCTACTTCAGCCCGCGCTCCGCGTACTGGACCGAGTGGGCTCACGGTGCTCGACCGAGGTCGAATCCGCCATCCGCATTCCTTTCGGTGACGGCGCGCCCTGTATGCGGCCAGGGAATGGGCATGGGAAAGCACCCGTCGCGGATGCCGGCGTTTACTGGGCGGCCGGGCCGCCGTGGTAATCTCTTTCTTGAATTTCAGCGGCCAGCGGCATTTTGAGCGAACAACAAAAGCGGCCGGCTCCCATCGGATTTCCGCGGCATCACAGGGCCGCAGTCTGTCGTTCCGTTGGCAAAACCCGGCAGCGGACACCGGGCGCAGCGGGCGGAGTTTAGCGCTTTGACGAACCGTCCCAGGAGTGTCCGGGCCGCCGATAGGTTTGTGTTTCACTGTATTCGGCAGGCGTTGTGCAACGCCTCCGGCGGGCAGCAGCCCCGGGCAAAGACCACTACGCCTATGCGTGGCTTATCAATGAGGAGGCGCCGCCTTGGAGCGCAGACTGTTCGAAGAGGACCATGAGCTGTTCCGGGAAGTCGTCCGGGAATTCGATTCCCGCGAAGTCGCCGCCGGGTACCCGGAATGGGACGCGGCGCACATGATGCCCCGCCGGCTCTGGAAAGCCGCCGGCGAGCAGGGCCTGCTCGGTTTGGCCGTCCCCGAGGAGTTCGGCGGCGCCGGCATGCCGGATTACCGCTTCCGCGCCGTGATGGACGAGGAATTTGCCCGCTCCAACCACCTCGCCGTCGGCCTCGCCTTCCATCTGCATGACGACATGGTCCTCCCCCACCTGCTGGCCTACGGCTCCGACGAGCTGAAGGAATACTGGCTGCCCGGCATGGTGTCCGGAGATAAGGTCACCTCGGTGGCCTGGACCGAGCCCGGAGCTGGCAGCGACCTGCGCGGCATCCGCACCAAGGCGGTCCGCACCGACGACGGCGACTGGCGCCTCAGCGGCCAGAAGACCTTCATCGGCAACGGCATCAGCGGAGATGCGTCCCTGGTCCTTGCCCGGACAGACGGCGGCACCGGGCGCGGACAGCGCGATTCGTTCAGCATGTTCATGGTGGAGAAAACCGAGGGCTACAGCACCGGCCGCCAGCTCGACAAGATGGGCCTGAAGGCCTCCGACACCGCTGAGCTCTTCTTCGACGATGTTCACGTCCCGTCCGCCAACCTCGTGGGCGAAGTCGGCCGCGGGCTGGAGTACGCCGAGGGGCAGCTTCCCCAGGGCCGGCTGGCCATCGCCGTCGCCTCCTCCGCCGTCGCCCGGCAGATCTACGAAGCCACCGTGGAATACACGAAAAACCGCAACGCCTTCGGGGACCGGATCGCCGATTTCCAGAACAGCCGTTTTGCACTGGCGGACATCCTCACCGAGGTTGAAGTCACCGAAGCCTACGTCGATTCGGCCATCCTTGCCTTCAACGAAGGAAAGCTCGACGCCGTCTCGGCCGCCAAGGCAAAGCTCTGGGCCAGCGAACGGGCCAAGTCCATCACGGACCGCTGCCTGCAGCTGCACGGCGGCTACGGCTACATCCTGGAATACCCGGTGGCCCAGGCCTTCCTGGCGGCCCGCCTGCTGACCATCTTCGGCGGCACCAGCGAAATCATGCGGGAAGTCATCGGGCGCGGCATCGTCCGCTGAGCCCGGTTCCCGGCACCAACACCACGAGAGAAAGACAGTAATGACCGTTCGTCCCATCGTCATCCACGGAGAACCCGTACTGCACCGCAGGGCGGCCGAGGTGGAAGAGTTCAATGACGAACTGCGCACCCTGGTTGCCGACATGTTCGAAACCATGGACGTCGCCAACGGCGTCGGCCTCGCAGCCCCGCAGATCGGCGTCGGCCTGCGCCTGTTCACCTTCGACTACGAGAACGACGACGACGCTCCGAACCGCGGCGTCGTCATCAACCCGGTCCTGATCACGTCCAAGATCCCGGGTTCCGCCCCCGATCCGGACGAAACCTCCGAAGGCTGCCTCTCCGTACCCGGCGAGAACTTCCCGGTGAACCGGGCCGAGTGGGCCAAGGTCAGCGGCTTCGACGAGTTCGGCGCGCCCGTGCAGTTCGAGGCGACGGACTGGTTTGCCCGGGTGATCCAGCATGAGTACGACCACCTCGACGGCAAGCTCTACGTGGACCGGCTTACCGACCGGTGGAGCCGGAAGGCCCGGAAGGTGCTGAAGGCACAGGGCTGGACCGTGCCGGGCCATACCTGGATGCCGGGCGTGGACCCGGACCCGTTCGGCCACTGAGTCCGTCCGTACCGGCACCGCCCCGTCATGCACGAAGGGCCCGCAGGCATAAGCCTGCGGGCCCTATGCGTTGCCGGCTGCTAGCCGGCGATGGCTGCCAGCGACTGTGCCTTGGGGAAGGCCGGCGGGTTGACGTGCGCCATCTCCTCCAGGACCCGGACCACCTGGCAGCTGTACCCGAATTCGTTGTCGTACCAGACGTACAGCACGAGGTTCTTGCCGTTGGAAATGGTCGCGAGACCGTCCACGATCCCGGCACGCTTGGAACCCACGAAGTCGCTGGACACCACCTCGGGTGAGGCAATGTAGTCGATCTGCTTGTGCAGCGGCGAGTTCAACGAGGTTTCGCGCAGGAAGGTGTTTACTTCGTCCCTGGTGGTGGCGCTTTCCAGGTTCAGGTTGAGGATGGCCATCGACACGTCCGGGGTGGGAACGCGGATCGCGTTGCCGCTGAGCTTGCCTTCCAGTTCCGGCAGTGCCTTGGCAACCGCCTTCGCGGCACCGGTTTCCGTGATGACCATGTTCAGGGCCGCGGAACGCCCGCGCCGGTCGCCGTTGTGGAAGTTGTCGATCAGGTTCTGGTCATTGGTGAAGGAATGCACCGTTTCCACGTGCCCGTTCACAATGCCGTACTTGTCGTTAAGGACCTTGAGTACCGGGGTGATGGCGTTGGTGGTGCAGGAGGCAGCCGTAATGATCCGGTCCTCGTCCGTGATGGAACCGTGGTTGATCCCGTGCACGATGTTCTTCAGGTTCCCCTTGCCCGGTGCGGTCAGCAGCACCCGGGACACGCCCTTAGCGGCCAGGTGCTGGGACAGGCCTTTCTCATCGCGCCAGCGGCCGGTGTTGTCCACCACCACCGCGTCGTTGATTCCGTACGCCGTGTAATCCACGGTCGCCGGATCATTGGAGTAAATGACCTGGATCAGGGTGCCGTTGGCGAGGATGGTGTTTTTTTCCTCGTCCACCGTGATGGTGCCATTGAAGGCACCGTGCACCGAATCCCGGCGGAGCAGGCTGGCGCGCTTCACGAGATCGTTTTCGGAGCCCTTCCGCACCACGATCGCACGCAGCCGCAGGCCCTGCCCGCCGCCGGCCTTCTCAACGAGGATCCGGGCCAGGAGCCGTCCGATGCGTCCAAAGCCGTAGAGGACGACGTCGGTGCTCGTCCGCTCGTCGGCTCCGCTCTTGCCGGCGACGTCGGCCAGTTCCGCGCGCAGGAACTCGGTGAGGTCCCCACCCTGCTCCTTGTACTTGTTGCTCAGCCGGGCCAGGTCCACGGACGCGGCACCTAGTTCCAGCTCGGTCAGGGCCAGGAGCAACGGGTAGGTCTCTGCGACCGGCAGTTCGGTTTCGTCGATCTGGCGGGCGAACCGGTGCGCCTTCAGAATGTCGATAACCGACTTGTTGACGAGTGGACGCCCATAGACCGAGGTCACCACGCTGTTTTCCCGGTAGAGCCGCCCGATAAGCGGAATCATGGCCTCGGCGAGGGCCTCCCGATCCATCCAGGCATCAAGGCACGTATCCGAATTGGAGCTCACAGAACTTCACATCCTTTTCTCAGCCGGCACTGCGTTGTGCCGGTTGGCGGTAATCCCTACCAGTGTATTAGGACACATCAACCCCACCGGACCCATGGATGAGAGATCGGTCACAATCAGGAGGTGTGCAGGCCGGTTCCGGCGCGGGTGGCGGCCAGCTCATCCGTTCTCGGGGGTTCCAGATCCGCGAGATCCCGGACCCGGCGCAGCGGGCCGAAGACAGCGGTCAACGGGGCCAGCGCGGCCACCAGTATTCCGGTCAGGATCGCCCCCCGGATATCCATCACCTCGACCAGCAGCCCGGCGGCAAAGGCCGCGACGGCGAGCATGCCCCAGGTCACCATCCGCTGGGCGGACCCGAGGCGGCCGAGCATCTGCGGCGGGCAGACCCGCTGGCGGAAGGTCGTGGAGACGACAATGTTCAAGGCAATGGAAAAGCCTGCAATAAAGAGTCCGACGAAGCCGGCAGTCATTCCCCAGCCCGGAGAGATAAACAGCAGGCTCGCGTATCCGCCTACTACCGGGAGCATCGAATACCGCCACACGCGCCCGGAGCCGAGACGGCCGGAGATCCACTTGGCGGACAAGCCGCCGATGGTTCCCCCCACCGCCGTAGCTGCCGTCAGGAGGCCCAGCATGCCCGGAGACTCTCCGAGGGAACGGATCACCAGCAGGACCAGCAGGGACACCACAATGTTGCCGCCGAGGTTCCAGAGCGCTCCGGTGATGAGCAGCATGCGCAGGGGCACGGTACTGAAGGTGTAGCGCAGCCCCTCCCCCATGTCCCGGAAAACCCTCCGGTCCTTCGACCGGTCGGGACGGGCCTCGGCAACGTCCAGCCGGAGAATCGCCGTCAGGGAGGCAAGGGACGCGGCGACCTGCAGCAACAGAGCATTGGATGCCCCCCAGGCATCCGTGACCCAGCCGCCCACCGCCCGGCCGCCGGCGTCGCCCAGGGCACCGGAACCCGTCATGAGCCCGTTTCCCTCCACCAGTTCCTCGCGGTCCACCGCGGCAGGCACGAGTGCCTGCTCGGCAAGGGTAAAGAACACTGCTGCGAGTCCTGCGCCGAAAGACACCGCGAACAACTGGGTAACCGTAAGGGCCCCCAGCCACCACGCCACCGGCAGGCTGGCCAGCAGGAGCGTCCGCACGGCAAGCGAAACCACTATCAGCGGCCGCCGCCGGTGTCTGTCCACCAGCACGCCGATGGGCAGTGCGAACAGGAGCCAGGGAAGGAAGGTCATACCGGAAAGGACGGCAACCGTGGAGTTCGAGGCGTCCAGTTCCGTCACCGCTATCACCGGCAGGGCCACGCTGGTTACGGCAGTGCCGAATATTCCGGCGGTCGAAGAGATCCACAGCCGTCGGAAATTGGCATTTCGCAGAACCAGGGGCTTCCTTGCCGCCTCCGTGTGGGACATTGCCACAGACTAGCCCAGCACCGGATGAATAAAACGAGTCAACGTGCCGGAAAAGGAATATTGCACGAAAGCTTTGCGAACAGTGCGGAAACCTTTGGCTGCTGCGCACGGCCGCGGAAGTATGTGGACGGGTTGGCCGATAAGCCGGGTTTTGTACGCCCGGACCGTTACCGGACCGGGAGCGGCAATCATCCATCTAGGGCAGCCGTTGCCGGCTGCCTCAAGCGGCCTACCCGGACACATCGGGCGGGCAGCCCTCAAACGTGTCCTGTATGGCCTTGCTCCGGGTGGGGTTTACCTAGCCGTCCCGGTCACCCGGGACGCTGGTGGTCTCTTACACCGCCTTTTCACCCTTACCTGCTCAGGCTGCAAAGCAGCGTAAGCCGGCGGTTTCTTTTCTGTGGCACTGGCCTGCGGGTTTCCCCGAGTGGGCGTTACCCACCACCCTGCCCTGCGGAGCCCGGACTTTCCTCGGCGGCTGCGGTTTCCCCAAAAGGAATCCGCGCCGACGCGATTGCCTGGCCAACCCGTCCACAGTCAACTCTACCGTCCCGCAGGCACTGCCCCTGTCCGGAGCCTGCACCGGCCGGCTCGCGTAGGATTAACCGGTGCTGATTCTGCTCCCGCCCTCCGAAGGAAAAACCGCCGCAGTGTCCGGGCCGGTCCTGGACCCGTCCCGGCTGCATTTCCCGCTGCTTTCCGAACCCCGCGCGCTGGTACTCAAGGCCCTGGCCGAAGCCAGCAGCGCTGAGGATGCCCTGGCGGTCCTAGGGGTGGGTGCAACCCTTGCCCCGGAGGTACGGCGCAATACCGCCCTGGACGCCGAGCCCTGCGCGCCTGCTCACCGGGTCTACACGGGTGTGTTGTACGACGCGCTGGGCTACGCGTCGCTTCCGCCGGCAGTGCAGCGGCGTGCAGACGATGCCGTGCTGGTGATGTCCGCTCTGTGGGGTGCCCTCGGCTTTGCGGATCCGATTCCGGCGTACCGGCTCTCGATGTCAGTGCGGCTTCCGGAGACCGGGCGCCTTGCCGCCTTCTGGAAGCAGCACCTGACCGGTCCGCTGGACGAGTACGCCGGGGATTCACTGGTGGTGGACTGCCGTTCCAGCACCTATGCGGCGGCTTGGACGCCGGATCCGCAGCGCACGGCGGCGGTTAACGTATTCACCGTCCGCGACGGCCAACGCAAAGTGGTTTCGCACTTCGCCAAGCACACCCGCGGCGAGCTGGCCCGCCATCTGCTCCTGCGCACCGGCACGGAGCCGGCGACACCGCAGGAACTGCTGGCTGCTGCACAGGAAAAGTGGGAGGCCGAGCTGGTGGCCCCGGCAGGCCGGAAGCCGTACCAGCTCAACCTCATCCTGGCCGGATAGCGCCCTAGCCGGCCACCAGTTCCACTTCGAAGCCCTCTTCGTTTTCCAGATAGGCGGCGTAGTGCTCCGCTCCCCCGGCGTGGGGATGCCGGTCCGCGAACATCAGGGTCCAGCCGTGGCTGGCCGCACGCCGTGCCAGGAGTTCGACGTCGGCCTCCGAACCGGCGCAGAACGCGAGGTGGTTCAGTCCGGCCCGCTTCCGGGAATAGGGACCCCGTTCGACGTCGGGGCCTTCCTCGAGCACTATGTAGCCCTCGGCGCCCTGCCAGCTTGCACCGGTGGTCCAGGTGTCCTTCCGGACGTAGCCCACCCGTTCCAGCAGCCAGCCCAGGGACTTTTCGGCCGCAGCGAAATCGTTGACCCAGATCTCCGTGTGATGCAGCCGTCCCGTGGGGGCGGCCGCAGGAGCAGGAGACGACGCCGCTTCGAGTACCGCCGCGGCGGCGGCTGCCTTGGTCTCCGCACCGGCGCGCGGCTTCCACGGAACACCGGCCGTGCCGGCGTCCATGGCCTCATTGGACAACCGGTCCGCGTCCTTGTTCAGTTCCCGCGGAATCCACTGGTATTTCACCCGCTGCGGATTGACGATCGAACGTGCCTTCGCCGCAAGTTTCTGCATGTCGGCATGCTTGATCTTCCAGCGGCCGCTCATCTGCTCGACCACGAGCTTGGAATCCATCTTCGCCAGGATCCAGCAGTCCGGGTCGATGCTGTGCGCCAACTCCAGGGCCGCGATAAGGCCTGAATACTCGGCAACGTTATTGGACACCCGGCCCACGTATTCGGCCTTTTCAGCCAGGATGCGGCCGGTGTCAGGATCGCGGACCAGCGCGCCGTAACCGGCGATACCCGGATTGCCCCGCGACCCCCCGTCGGCTTCCACAATCAGGGTCCGCCGGGAGCTGCCGGCGGAGGCACGGCGGGGTTCCTCGCCGGAGTCGGGCTCCGGGTCAAACAATGTCACCGCTTAGCTGCCCCACTCGGCAGAGCGGACCAGGATGCAGCCCGAATCCGGGCAGAACACAATCTCGTCTTCCGCGGCCTTGCGGATGTCGGCAAGGTCACCGGGGCTCAGCTGCATACCCGATCCCTCGGAGGTGCCGTGGAAGAGCCGGGCGGCGCCGATGCCGTGCTTTGACAGGGTCTTTTCGTAGACGGCAAGCAGCGCGGTATCGAAGCTGTCGGCAAGCTCTGCGCGGCGGGCTTCGGCGTCGGAACGGTCCGCGGCAATGACGGCGAGTTCGGCGTCGCGCTTCTCCTCCAGTTCCCGGCGCTTCTCGTGCAGGGACGTCAGTGCTTCACCGGCTTCGGCTTCGCGGGTGCGGGCAGCCTCGAGCCGTTCCATCACATCGAGTTCGACGTCTTCAAGGTCGGACCGGCGGCGTTCGAGGGACACGATTTCCGCCTGCAGCGCCGTGAGCTCCTTGGAGCCGCCCTTGCCGCTGTCCAGGTGCTGCTGGTCGCGGGCCATCCGTGCAACCACGGACGCTACGTCCGCTTCGGCGCGGGTGAGCTCACGTTCAATGTCGGCCACTTCCGTGCCGGCTGCCACGCGTGCGCTTTCAGCTGCGGCGACGGCACCGGCCAGGGACGCGATCTCGGGATTGTTGCTAACGTTGCGGGCCTGATTGCGCAGGGACTTGATCCTGCTGTCCAGGGCCTGCAGATCCAGCAGCCTCAGCTGCTCCGCGGGCGATGCTTTTGCCACCGGTTACCTCCGTGTATATCCGGGCCTGCCTGGCCCGGCTCTCCTAAGCCTATGCCACCGCCGGGGATCACTTCAGCCTACGGCGTCAGTACGAAGTCCCACGGATCTGTGTTCACGCCGCTGACGCGCACGTCAGCGGCGAAGCCCTGGTCCGTCAGGACGTTTTCGAGGGCGTTCGCGGCCGGCGTCAGCCACAGCCATTCGCTGCCGAAGTGGGAGACGTCCATGAGGTACGGACGGCCGTTTCCGGCAAGGGCACGCTCCCGCAGTTCCGACGCCGGGTGGTGGCGCAGGTCCGCGGTGACGTAGACGTCGGCGCGCTGGGCCCGGACGGCGTCGAACAGGCTGTCACCGGCTCCGCCGCAGACGGCCACCCGGCGGACCAGGCCCTGCGGGTCGCCCGCCACGCGGACGCCGCCGGCGACGGCGGGCAGGAGGCTGAAGACGCGCTCGGCGAAGTCCGCCAGCGAAAGCATCTCGGGAAGATCCCCGACCCGGCCGATCCCCTCTTCGGGCAGGCCTTCCGCAGCGGGAACCAGCGGCGTGACGTTCCGGAGCCCGAAGGCGTCTGCGAGCACGTCGGACACGCCCCCGACGGCGCTGTCGCCGTTGGTGTGCACCGTCAACAGGGCGCAGCCGCCCTCGATCAGCCGGTGCACTGCCTCGCCCTTGAACGAGTTGGCAGCTACGGAGTTGACCGGTTTCAGCAGCAGGGGGTGATGGGTCACGAGCAGGTCCGCTCCCCATTCAAGGGCCTCGTCGATGACTTCACGGGTGGGATCAACCGCGAACAGGATCCGCCGGACCTCCCGGTCGCCGCGGCCTGCAACAAGGCCGGGCGCGTCCCAGTCCTCGGCCAGTGATTCGGGCCAGAGTTCTTCGGCTGCCAGCAGTACGTCGCCAAGGGTGGGTGTGTCGCTGCCGCCGGTGGCCTGGTCAGGTTCAGTGTCCGCGCCGGCGCGCTCGTGGGGGTGATCCGCTTCCATGACTTTAGTTCTACCCGCTGCCGTTGCCGTGCTCAATTCCGCCGCGCCTGCCGTGACGGAACGAACACCGCCGCACCCGGTTGCCGGACATCGGGAATCAAAGCGGGACGTGATGCCTTGTTAAGGGCATGAAGACGTATGTATTAGGCGGAGGCTGCTTTTGGTGCCTCGATGCTCTTTACCGCAAGGTCCGCGGCGTAACCGACGTAGTTTCCGGCTACACAGGGGGCGCGGTGGACAACCCGGACTATGACAGCGTGAGCGCCGGGATCACCGGGCACGCAGAAGTAGTGGCCGTGACCTTTGACGAGGACATGATCCCCCCGGAAGTCATCCTGGACATGTTCTTCTCGCAGCATGATCCCACCACCCTGAACCGACAGGGCTACGACGTCGGCACCCAGTACCGGTCCTCGATGTTCTACCGGGACGAGGATCAGCGCAAGGAATTCGAAGCTGCGATTGAGCGTGCCCGGGAGAACTGGAAGGACCCGATCGTCACCGAGATCGTGCCCCTTCCCCGGTTTTACCCGGCGGAGGATTTCCACCAGGACTTCTACGCCAAGCACCCCGGCCAGGGTTACTGTCAGGTGATTATTAATCCGAAGCTGGCCAAGGCCCGCAAGTATTACTCCGAATGGCTTCAGGACTAGGGCTGTCCGGCCGCGCCGATAGGCTGGAACGGGCATACCTGAGTCCGGCTTTTTAAAGCAATGTTGAAGGAATAGAGGAAACCATGGCTCGTATTTATGACGATGTAACCCAGCTCGTAGGCGGTACCCCGCTGGTCCGCCTGAACCGGCTTGCCGAGGGGCTTCCCGCCCAGGTGGCCGTGAAGCTGGAGTTCTACAACCCGGCCAACAGCGTCAAGGACCGGATCGGCGTAGCCATTGTCGACGCCGCCGAGAAGGCCGGCGCGCTTCAGCCCGGCGGCACCATCGTGGAGGGCACCTCCGGCAATACCGGCATCGCCCTGGCCATGGTGGGCGCTGCCCGCGGCTACAAGGTGATCCTCACCATGCCCGAAACCATGTCCACGGAACGCCGTGTCATGCTCCGCGCCTACGGTGCGGAGATTGTCCTCACCCCCGGCGCCGAAGGCATGCGCGGAGCAGTGGACAAGGCCAAGGAAATCGTGGCCACCACTGAAAACGCCATCTGGGCGCAGCAGTTCGCCAACGAAGCGAACCCGGCCGTACACCGCGCCACCACCGCCGAGGAAATCTGGGCCGACACCGATGGAAAGGTGGACATCTTCGTGGCCGGCATCGGCACCGGCGGCACCATCACCGGCGTCGGGCAGGTCCTGAAGGAACGCAAGCCGGACGTGAAGATCGTGGCCGTAGAGCCCAAGGACTCCGCCATCCTCAACGGCGGATCCCCCGGACCCCACAAGATCCAGGGCATCGGTGCCAACTTCGTCCCCGAGATCCTGGACACCACCGTCTACGACGAGGTCTTTGACGCCTCCATCGAGGATTCCGTAGCCACGGCCCGCGCACTGGGCACCCAGGAGGGCATCCTCGGCGGTATCTCCTCCGGTGCCATCGTCTGGGCTGCACTGGAACTCGCCAAGCGCGAAGAGAACGCCGGTAAGCTGATTGTTGCCACCGTCTGCGACTTCGGAGAACGCTACATCTCCACGGTCCTGTACGACGACATCCGCGGTTAGTCCGCGTTCCGTCCCTGCGGGACGGACCATCCGAGCAGAAAGTTCTCTGTGAGTCTGTTAGCCCGACTGCGCGAAGACCTCGACGCCGCCGCATCGCACGATCCGGCGGCCAGAGGCTCGCTCGAAAACCTCGTTGTCTACTCCGGCCTGCATGCCATCTGGATGCACCGGCTGACGCACCGCATGTGGGCTCGGCCGCCGCTGCGGTTCCCGGCCCGCGTGCTCTCGCAGGTGACCCGTTTCGCCACCGGCATCGAAATCCACCCCGGAGCGACCATCGGCCGCCGGTTCTTTATCGACCACGGCATGGGGGTGGTCATCGGCGAGACGGCGGAGATCGGCAACGACGTCATGCTTTACCACGGGGTGACCCTGGGCGGCCGTTCGCTGGCCAAAGTCAAGCGCCACCCGACCATCTGCGACGGCGTCACCGTAGGCGCGGGAGCAAAGATCCTGGGGCCGGTGACCATTGGTGCGAACAGTGCGGTGGGAGCCAACGCCGTGGTGGTCAAGGATGCCCCGGCGGATTCGATCATCACCGGCATTCCGGCTAAGTGGCGGCATCGGGACACCAAGATGACCCAGCCCGCGGTGGACCCGGCCGAATACATCGATCCGGCCATTTACATCTAGCCGGAACAGCTCACTAAAAAGGTCCGCAGCATCAGCTGCGGACCTTTTTAGTACCCGTTGGGTTTCTTAGTGGGTGTCCACTGCCTCGACCTCGGCGCGGTCTTCGCCCCACATGGTGTGGAAGGTTCCTTCGACGTCGACCCGGTGGTAGGTGTGTGCACCGAACAGGTCCCGCAGGCCCTGCGTCAGTGCGGCCGGAAGCCGCTTGCGGCGCAGGCCGTCGTAGTAGGCCAGCGAGGAGGAGAACACCGGCACGGGAATGCCCAGCTGCACGGCGACGGAGACCACGCGGCGCCAGGCCGGGACGGCTGCGGCGATCGACTCCGCGAACGCCGGGGCGAACAGCAGGTTCGCGGGAGCTTCACTGCCGGCGTAGGCCTTCATGATGTCGTCCAGCAGTTCCGCGCGGATGATGCAGCCGGCACGCCACAGCGAGGCGATCTCGTCCAGCTTCAGTTCCCAGCCGTATTCCTTGGCTGCAGCGTTAAGCATGTCAATGCCCTGCGCGTAGCTGACCAGCTTGGAGGCGTAGAGGGCCTGCCGCACATCGTCGACGAACGTATCGGGAAGCTCGACGGCGGTTTCCTCGCCCTGGAGCGTGTGCTGTGCAACCTCGCGTTGTCCGCGCTGGGAGGACAGTGCGCGGGCGAAGACCGACTCGGCGATGGCCGAAACCGGGGAACCCAGGTCCAGGCCTGAGACGACCGTCCAGCGTCCGGTGCCTTTCTGCCCGGCGGAGTCCACCACTACGTCCACGAACGGTTTCCCGGTCCGGGCGTCCACGTGGCCCAGGACCTCCGCGGTGATTTCGATCAGGAAGGAGCTGAGCTGGCCGGTGTTCCACTCGTTGAAGATCTTGGCCTGCTCGGCCGGTTCAATGCCGGCGGCGGAGCGCAGCAGGTCGTAGGCCTCGCCGATCACCTGCATGTCCGCGTATTCGATGCCGTTGTGCACCATCTTCACAAAGTGGCCGGCCCCGTCGGTGCCGATCCAGGTGCAGCAGGGCTCGCCGTCGTACTTCGCCGCGATTTTCTCCAGCATCGGGCCCAGGGAATCGTAGGACTCGCGGGAACCGCCGGGCATGATGGAGGGGCCCAAGAGGGCTCCCTCTTCACCGCCGGACACGCCGACGCCGACAAAGTGCAGGTCCTTCTCGGCCAGGGCGGCCTCGCGGCGGCGGGTGTCTTCGAAATGCGAGTTGCCGCCGTCGATCACGATGTCGCCCGGCTCCAGCAGCGGAACCAGCTGGCCGATCACCGAGTCCACCGGCGCTCCGGCCTTGACCATGATCAGTACGCGGCGCGGTTTCTCCAGTGAGTCGACCAGTTCCTGCAGCGTCTCGGTGCGGATGAAGTCCCCCTCATCGCCGTGGGCGGAAAGCAGGGCATCCGTTTTCTCGATGGAACGGTTGTGCAGGGCCACCGTGTAACCGTTGCGGGCGAGATTGCGGGCGAGGTTTGCACCCATGACGGCAAGGCCGGTTACACCAATTTGTGCACTCAAGTTCTCTCCAAGGATGGTTCGGGTGCCCGGCGGGCACGGGGACGGCACAGGATCATTGCGCCGTGTTCACGCTCCAGCCTATGCTTCTTCGGCGTCCGGCCGCCACAGGGGCCCGGGTCGCGGGATCAGGCCCCGGCTTCGTAGCCGTTGATCACCGAGGCAACGCCTTCGATAATCCCGATCCCCTCCTCGAGCGTGGAGTTCCGGGAACTGAGCACAACAATGCTGTAGTCACTGTCCCCGGCCCGGACGAACCCGGCGCTGCCCACGTTCCACACGGCGTCGTCATCCTGCAGCCAGCCGTTCTTCAGTGCCACCTCGGCATCGGGTGCCTGCACCCCCGCATTGATCCCCCAGTTCTGCTCCGGGCAGACGTTTTCCATGAGTCCGACGGCGAACGCCATCAGGTCCGGGTCCAGCCAGTCGGCACCGCAGGCCACCGTCCGGGCAATACGCAGCTGGTCCCCTGCAGTGGTTTCGCCGGCTCCCCAGACTTCCCCGGCTTCCGTATCCTCCACCCCAATGAGCTCATAAGTACGGTTCAGTTCCTCCCGGCCCCCCAGCCGGCCGTACAGCTCGCTGGTGGCTTCGTTGTCGCTGTATTCGATCATCAGCGTTGCCAGGTTTTCTTCCTCCGCCGTGAAGCTGCGCTGCTCTTCGGTGGCCTGGCGGACCAGGGTCAGGAGGATGGGGACCTTCACCAGGCTTGCTTCGAGGTACCGTCCGTCCGGGTTTTCAATCCAGGATTCCCCGGTGCGGTTGTCCTGGAGGGCCACGGAAAAATCTTCCCGCCTGTCCCCGGCCATCACGTCCAGGGCCGCTGCAATCGATTCCGGCGCCCCTGTCTCCGCGGTGCTGCCTGTGCCCTGCTCTGCTGTTGGTGGTACCTGCGGAGCGTCGCCCGGCGCCGAGCAGCCGCCCAGCAGGATCATTACGGCTAGCGCCGCACCAACGCGCTTCCGCGCCTGGAATTCCTTTGCCATCAACCCCACTCGTCCCGTACGTCTGTGCGGTTAAACCAAAAGCCGCCGTTGCCTTCCACATCTGCGGAAAGTAACGGCGGCTTCTCTGGTGGGTCCTACCGGGATCGAACCGATGACATCCACGGTGTAAACGTGGCGCTCTACCAGCTGAGCTAAAGACCCAAGACATGTTGCCCGGCCGTCAGAAACTTCTCCGCAGGCCCTGCATCACGAGGAACTACATTACCGTAAGACCGCGCCGGATGCCTAATCGGCGCCGTTCTGCCCTCCGGCCGGCAGGTCCGGGAGGTTTTCGGCCAGCCAGGTCAGGGCCGTGCTGACTCCCATATCGATCTTCAGGGTGGCCAGCGGATCCCCCCGCGTGGACCCCCGGTTGATGATGACCACCGGTTTGCCGGCCTTGGCCGCGTACCGGACAAAGCGCAGCCCGCTCATCACGGTCAGTGAGGAACCCGCCACCAGCAGGGCACCGGCGTCGTCCACCATCGAGAAGGCCCGGGCCACGCGGTCCTTGGGGACGTTCTCGCCGAAGTACACGAAGTCCGGTTTCAGCATTCCACCGCAGACGGGACAGTCCGCAACGACGAAGCTCTCGGTATCGGCGATGTCCGCGTCGGCATCCGGGGCGATCCCGCCGTCGAGCCGCACCTGCTCCAGATAGCCGGGGTTCAGCTCCTGCAGCAGCCCGGCAACCTCGGAACGGGAAAAGCCGGAACGGCAGTTCAGGCAGACCACATGGTCGTAACGCCCGTGCAGGTCGATGACGTTGACGCTGCCGGCGTCCGTGTGGAGCCGGTCCACGTTCTGGGTGATCAGGCCCGAGAGCAGCCCCCGCCGTTCCAGGACCACCGCGGCCGCATGGCCGGGGTTGGGCACCGCGTGGCGCAGATGGTGCCAGCCAATGTGGTTGCGGGCCCAGTACCGGCGGCGGAGGTCCGGATCGCCGACAAACTGCTGGTAGGTCAGCGGATTCCGGGGCGGCGCGTCGGGCCCGCGGTAGTCCGGGATGCCGGAGTCCGTGCTCAGCCCGGCACCGGTCAGCAGCGCCAGCCGCTGCCCGCCCAGATAGCCGACGGCGCGCTCGAGGAGCCGCAGCTCCGCCTCGGTGGGTGCCGGAACGGGCTCGAGGGCATGGCCGCTGGCAAAACCCGTGAGGCCGAGGCCCGGGCGGGAGTCCTTCGGCTGCTGCTCGCTCACAGTGCCTCCAAAGCAGTACGGTACTGCTCGAGCGGACGCGCAGCGCCCGGGTCGGAACGGATGCATGCGCGGAGGGTGCCCTCCCCGTCCATTACAAAGCTGGCGCGTTCCGCCAGCCCCCTGCCTGCGTCAAAAGCCCCAAAGGCCCGTGCCGTCTCGCCGTGCGGCCAGAAATCGGAAAGCAGGTCGAAACCGAAGCCTTCCTGCTCGGCCCAGGCGCGCAGGGTGTACTTCGAGTCACAGGATACTGCCAGCAGGCGCACGCCGGCGCCGTCGAAAAGGGCACGTTCGGACTGCAGCTCCGCGAGCTCGCCCCGGCAAACCTGGGAGAACGCGAACGGGAAAAAGACCAGCACGACGCCGGCACCCCGCAGCCCGTCCAGCCGGACCTCTTCGCCGAACTGGTTGGGAAGGCAGAAGTCCGGAACAGCAGCACCTGCCGTGAGCAGGTGCGCAGTCACTTCTTGCGTCGGCTCACCAGGCGGGTGGCAGCCCAGTCCTCGGTGACGCCCGGGGAAGTGGTGACGTGCAGTCCCGCTGTGGGGGCCGCTTCCTCGATGTCGGCAGGAGGAACGTAGCCCTCGCGCCCGGACTTCGGAGTCAGAACCCAGACAACGCCGCCGTCGTCGAGCGTGGTCAGGGAATCGACCAACGCGTCCACGAGGTCGCCGTCGTCGGCCCGCCACCAGAGGATGACGCCGTCCACAACATCGTGGTCGTCTTCAGTAAGCAACTCGCCGCCGATGAGGTCCTCAAGGTCCTCACGGAAGTCGAAGTCCACATCCTCGTCGTAGCCGTACTCCTGAACCAGGTCCCCGTCCTTGAAACCCAATCTGCTCGCCACGTTTTCTTCAGTGACGGCCTCGGCCTCGCTCACTTCACTCCTCCTGGTTGACTGCATGAATACAAGGGAATCACACATTTGCCTGATCTGCGCTGTCTCCGACTCAACCAAACACCTAAAACCCGCAGGCTTCAAGGGTTCCGGGGTCTACGCCGTCAGCGATGACAGCCGTGCAGGCTACGCAACAACGGCTGCTCGGGACTAGAGTGGATAAAAAGGGGCGCCGAGGCGCGCATACGCGCAAGCGAAGATCCGGCGGACACCGGCCGGATACCACAGAAAGAATGTCGCAGACACAATCTGTACATGAGAGAGGTTGGCCGTGGCCGCAGAAGACACAACGGACATCCTGAGCGGGTTAACCAACCAGCTACCGGACCGTGATCCTGAGGAAACCGCAGAATGGATCGAATCGCTCGACGAGCTGATCCGTTCGCAGGGCACTGAACGCGCGCAGTACATAATGCGTTCACTGCTCCAGCGTGCCGGTGCCCAGAGCGTGGGCGTGCCGATGGTAACCACCACCGACTACGTCAACACCATTCCGGTTGACCAGGAACCTGAATTCCCCGGCGACGAGGAAATCGAACGGCGATACCGCGCCTGGCTGCGTTGGAACGCCGCCATCATGGTGCACCGGGCCCAGCGCCCGGGCATCGGCGTAGGCGGCCATATTTCCACGTACGCCGGAGCAGCGACCCTGTACGAAGTGGGCATGAACCACTTCTTCCGGGGCAAGGACCACCCGGGCGGCGGAGACCAGATTTACTTCCAGGGTCACGCCTCCCCCGGCATGTATGCCCGCGCCTTCCTCGAAGGCCGTCTGTCCGAAGAGGACATGGACGGCTTCCGCCAGGAGAAGTCCCGCGAGGGGCATGCACTGTCCTCCTACCCGCATCCGCGCAGCATGCCGGATTTCTGGGAATTCCCGACGGTTTCCATGGGCATTGGTCCCATGAACGCCATCTACCAGGCACAGTCCAACCGCTACCTGCAGAACCGCGGCATCAAGGACACTTCCCAGCAGCATGTGTGGGCGTTCCTTGGCGACGGAGAGATGGACGAGCCCGAATCGCGCGGCCTGCTCCAGCTCGCCGCCAATGACAAGCTCGACAACCTGACCTTTGTGATCAACTGCAACCTGCAGCGCCTCGACGGCCCGGTCCGCGGCAACGGCAAGATCATGCAGGAACTGGAAGCCTTCTTCCGGGGCGCAGGCTGGAATGTCATCAAGGTTGTCTGGGGCCGCGAGTGGGATGACCTGCTCCAGCGCGACAAGGACGGCTCGCTGGTGGACATCATGAATGCCACCCCCGACGGCGACTACCAGACCTATAAGGCCGAGTCCGGCGGATTTGTGCGCGACCACTTCTTCGGCAAGACCCCGGAGACCAAGGAACTCGTTGCCAACCTGACCGACGAGGAAATCTGGAACCTCAAGCGCGGCGGCCACGATTACCGCAAGGTTTACGCCGCGTACAAGGCAGCCACGGAATTCAAGGGCGCGCCGACGGTCATCCTGGCCCACACGGTCAAGGGTTACGGCCTGGGCACGCACTTCGAGGGCCGCAACGCGACCCACCAGATGAAGAAGCTCACGCTTGATGACCTGAAGGCTTTCCGCGACCACCTGCGGATCCCGATCAGCGACGAGCAGCTCGAAGCCGACCCGTACCAGCCGCCGTACTACAACCCGGGAGCGGATGCCCCCGAGATCAAGTACATGCTGGAACGCCGGCGCGAACTGGGCGGCAACGTCCCTGAACGCCGGGTAAAGCACGAACCCGTCCACCTTCCGGACGAGAAGGCCTACGAAGTAGCCAACCGGGGTTCCGGCAAGCAGCTGGCCGCCACCACCATGGCCTTCGTCCGCCTGCTCAAGGACCTGATGCGGGACAAGGAGTTCGGCAAGCGCATTGTGCCGATCATCCCCGATGAGGCCCGTACCTTCGGCATGGACTCGTTCTTCCCGACGGCCAAGATCTACAACCCCAAGGGGCAGAACTACCTGTCCGTGGACCGGGACCTCGTCCTGGCCTACAAGGAATCCCCGCAGGGCCAGATTGTGCACGTCGGCATCAACGAGGCCGGCTCGATTGCGGCGTTCACCGCGGCGGGCACGTCCTACGCCACGCACGGCGAGCCGCTGATCCCGGTCTACGTGTTCTACTCGATGTTCGGCTTCCAGCGCACCGCCGACTACATCTGGGCGGCTACCGACCAGATGGCACGCGGGTTCCTGATCTCGGCTACCGCCGGCCGCACCACCCTCACCGGTGAAGGCCTGCAGCATGCCGACGGCCACTCGCCGATCCTGGCCTCCACCAACCCCGCGGTGAAGACCTACGATCCGGCGTACGGCTACGAGATCGGACACATTATCCGCCACGGCCTCGAGGAGATGTACGGCCCGGATTCCAAGGATCCGAACGTCATCTACAACCTCATGGTCTACAACGAGCCGATCCAGCAGCCCAAGGCCCCCGAGGACCTGGACGTGGAAGGCATCATCAAGGGCATCTACCTGCTCGCACCGGCAAAGATCGACGGACCCCGCACGCAGCTGCTGGCCTCCGGTGTTGCCGTGCCGTGGGCACTGGAAGCCCAGAAGCTCCTTGCCGAGGACTGGGGTGTCTCGGCCGATGTCTGGTCCGTGACCTCCTGGAACGAGCTCCGCCGCGACGGCCTCGCCGCCGAGGAGGAAGCGTTCCTGAACCCCGGCTCTGAGCCGCGGGTGCCCTTCGTCACCCAGCAGCTGGCCGGTGCCACCGGCCCGATTGTTGCCTCGACGGACTACATGAAGGCCGTACCGGACCAGATCCGTCAGTTCCTGCCGAACGAATTCGCCACCCTCGGTGCCGACGACTTCGGTTTCGCGGACACCCGTGCAGCTGCACGCCGGTACTTCAAGATCGACAGCCACTCGATGGTGGTGCGGGCATTGGAGATGCTCGCCCGCCGCGGTGAAGTCGACGCCAATGCCCCCAAGGAGGCAATGGAGAAGTACCACCTGCTGGACGTCAACGCCGGCACCAGCGGAAACGCCGGCGGCGACGCCTAAGCAATCCGCCGGCCCCGAAGCTCGGGGAACATGAAAGGGAACCGCCGCATCTGCGGCGGTTCCTTTTCGTTTGGCGGCCCATCCCGCCCGAATCCCACGTCCCTGCCAAAACACTCGTAGTACCGCTGTCCCTTGCGGCCACGACACGGCCCGTAACAAATGACGGAACCGCCGCACGCCACGGCGGTTCCTTTCCGTTTTCTCCCTGCGTGCCGTTATGCTCCCCACAATCGGCGCGCATCCCTACGGCTGCTTGCTGTTCGTTCGACGTCGAACCCTCGCCCAAAGGAGGAAGATGGCCAGGACCACTGTGTCGCCGCCGGTCTCCGCCGCACCGCCCGGCAGGAACCCCCCGGTCCGCCGCCGCCGTTTTTCCGGCCGCAGCCGCAGGGACTTTTTTACCTTCCTGGCCTTTGCGCTGCCCAACCTGATCCTGATTGCCGCATTCACCTACCGGCCGCTGTTCAGCAACATCTACTACTCCACCCTGAACTGGACCCTTGGGGCCAAGACAGCCACGGTGGTCGGGATCGAAAACTACGTCACGTTCTTCACCTCTCCCGATGCCCGGGACGTGTTGACGGTAACGGCCGTGTTCACGGTCTTCACCGTCGGCGGATCGATGCTCCTCGGACTGCTGGTTTCGCTGGCGCTGAACCTGAAAGTCCGCGGCACCACCCTGGCCCGCGCAGCCGTCTTTGCCCCGTATGTCCTGTCCGGCGTGGGTGTGGGCCTGGTCTGGTTGTTCATTTTCGACCCCGTCTACGGAGCACTGGCCTGGGTGCTGCGCGGTTTCGGAGCCAGCAGCCCCGAATGGATCAACAACCCGGACCTGGCCCTGGTCATGGTCATCCTGGTTTATGTATGGAAGAACCTGGGCTACTGCGCGGTGGTCTACCTTGCCGGCCTCCAGTCGATTCCGCGCGACGTCCTCGAGGCCGCACAGCTCGACGGCGCGGGAGCGGCACGGCGGTTCTTCAGTGTTTCGCTGCCGCTGCTCTCCCCGACAACCTTCTTCCTGCTCATCACCACCCTGCTCAGTTCGCTGCAGGCTTTTGACCTGATCCGCATCATGACCCCCACGGGCAACGGCACGAACACCCTGATCTTCGAGGCCTATCTGCAGGCCTTCGGCGGATTCAACCGGGCGGGCTATTCGGCCACCGTCTCAGTGATCCTGTTTGTGCTGCTGCTGGTGGTCACCGGCTTCCAGCTCCGGTTCGTCGAGCGAAAGGTGCACTACTCATGAGTGTCCCCGCACCCGCCGCCCCCGTGTCCGCGCCGACACCACCCGGCAGCAAGGGTCCCGGCCGGACCGGCGACGGCCCGCTCTCACGTCGAAACATCACCGAAACCCTGGTGACGGGGTACGTTCCCCTGGCCCTCACCACACTGGTGGTATTCCTCCCCCTGATGTGGATGGTCCTGTCCTCCTTCAAGGGGCCCGGCGAGATCGTTACAACGGACCTGGATGTCCTGCCGGACTCCCTGGACTTCAGCAACTACCAGGAGGCCATGACCCTGGTGCCGTTCGGCAGGTTCTTCGTCAACAGCGTGATCGTCACGCTCGCCGGCGCCTCCATCAAGGTGGTGCTTGCCATCCTCACCGCGTACGCGCTGGTCTTCATCAGGTTCCCGTTCAAGCGGGCGATTTTCGTAGCCATCCTGGTGGCCCTCATGGTCCCGCCGCAGGTGGCCATCCTGCCGAACTACATCCTCGTAACGTCCCTGGGCGGTGCCGACACGTATTGGGGCATGATCCTGCCCGGACTTGGGACCGCCTTCGGGACCTTCCTCCTGCGGCAGCATTTCCTTACCCTGCCCGGCACCATCCTGGAATCAGCGGAGATCGACGGAGCGGGACACTGGTCCCGCCTGTGGCGGATCGTGGTCCCGATTTCGGTGCCGACCATCGCCACCGTGGGACTGGTCACGATCGTGACCGAATGGAATGAGTACATCTGGCCGCTGGTGATCGTCAGCCGGCCCGAGATGATGACCCTGCCGGTGGGCCTGACCCTGCTCCGGAATTCCGAGTCAGATCCCGCCAGCTGGGGCATCATGATGGCCGGCGCGGTCCTGGTGCTGGTTCCGATCCTGGTGGTCTTCGCAGCCCTGCAGCGCTACATCGTCGCCGGACTGACCCAGGGCTCCGTCACCGGCTAAACCGCACGGCAAAACATCCGCACTGCCCGACCAGAAAGGCATTCCATGTCAGCAGCACCCAAGCCGGCCTTCAACCGCCGCCTGTTCCTGTCCCTCAGTGCTGCCGGCGCCTCCGCCGCCGCCCTGGCGGCCTGCGGCGGGCCGTCCACGGAGGCGGACACGCCCGTCGAGGAGGACGAACTCGACTTCAGCGGAGTGACCCCCGCCCCGGAGATCACCTTTTGGTCCAGCCACCCGGGCCAGTCCGAGGCAATTGAAACCGAAATCATCGAAAAGTTCCACGCTTCCCAGAGCGCGATCCGCGTCAACATGGTCAGCGCGGGATCCAACTACGAAGAGGTGGCCCAGAAGTTCCAAACCACCCAGCAGGGCGGCGACCTTCCCGCAATCGTCATCTTCTCCGACGTCTGGTGGTTCCGCTATTTCCTCAACGAATCCATCATCCCGCTGGACGCACTGATGGAACAGCTGGACTTCGACACCGCCGACTACCGGGACCAGCTGTTCAGCGACTACAAGTATGACGGCCGGCAGTGGGCTGTCCCGTTTGCCCGCTCCACGCCGCTCTTCTACTACAACAAGGAACACTGGGCCGCCGCCGGACTGCCCAACCGGGCACCGGAGACCTGGCAGGAGTTCTCGGAGTGGGCACCGAAGATCAAGGCGGCGGTGCCGGGCATCCAGCATGTCTACCAGCACCCCGCCTTGATTGACTATGCGGGCTGGACCCTGCAGAACCAGCTTTGGGGCGAGGGAGCGGCCTGGAGCGACGAATGGACCATTACGGCGGCCTCGGACGAGGCCGTCACCGCCATCCAGCAGGTCCAGGACACCGTTTACCGGGACGCCTGGGCCGGTGTGTCCTCCAAGGATGCCACCGCCGACATGGCGGCAGGCGCCGTCTCCGCGGCTGTGGGTTCCACCGGGAACCTGGTGGGTGTCCTCAAGACGGCAACATTCGACGTCGGCGTGGGCTTCATGCCCGGCGGCAGCCGGGAACTCACCGGAGTCTGCCCCACCGGCGGCGCCGGCCTGGGCATCCCGAAGGACATCAGCCCCGAGCAGCAGCTCGCCGCCGCGACTTTCCTGAAGTTCCTGACCTCCCCGGAAAACACCGCAGCGTTCTCCGCGGCAACGGGCTACATGCCGGTGCGCAAGTCCGCGGACATGACGAAGGTGCTGGCTGCGACGCCGCAGATCCAAACGGCCATCGACCAGCTGGCCGTCACCCGGAACCAGGACTATGCCCGGGTGTTCCTGCCCGGAGCGGACCAGGAGATCGCCAAGGCGGCCGGCAGGATCCTCACGGAGCAGGCCGATGTGAAAACCACTCTCACGGAACTGTCCGCAATTTTGGAAGGTATCTACACAAACGACGTAAAACCCAAGCTACCCGCCTAGCCAACTTGTAGCCTTCACACAAAATAGCGGTTCACTCGCGCAGGCCGTAAGCTCGCAGGTATGCCAGTGCGTCCCAATACGTCCGCTGCCTCAGCGCCGCCGGAAGCAGACCAGCCCACCGTCGAGCGCCTGAAAGCGAATATCGGCAGGCTTTCGACTGCCACCCTGCAGCAGCTGGACATTTCCCTGCCGTGGTACCGGGGGCTGCGCCCGGACGAGCGCTCGGCGCTGGGAATGGTTGCGCAGAAGGGCATCGCGTCCTTCGTGAACTGGTACCAGCGTCCTGCCTCGCCCGCCTGGGTGCTCAGCGACGTCTTCGGCACCGCCCCAACCGAGCTCACCCGCTCGATCAGCCTGCAGAAGGCCCTCCAGCTGATCCGGGTGGTGGTCCAAGTGGTCGAGGACCGGGTTCCGGAGCTGGCCGGCAGCGAGGTCCAGTCCAAGCTGCGCGAAGCGGTGCTGCGCTATTCGCGTGAAGTGGCCTTCGCCGCCGCCGACGTCTATGCCCGTGCGGCCGAAACCCGGGGTGCCTGGGACACCCGGCTGGAGGCCCTTGTTGTCGACGCCATCCTGCGCGGCGAGAGTTCCGACGCGCTGCGCTCCCGGATCGCCGCCGTCGGCTGGAGCTCCGCGGCGCCGGTCACCGTTATGGTGGGCGGTTCTCCTGCCGAAGCCAATGCCACGTTCGTGAATGAACTCCGCCGGGCCACGGGCCGGCTGGCCGAAGACACCCTCGTGGGGATCCAGGGCGAGCGGCTGATCCTGGTCCTGGGCGGACTGGAGGACAAGGCTTTCTCCTACACCCGCCTGTCCGAACTCTTCGGTCCGGGTCCGGTGGTGTACGGCCCGCCCGCGCTCTCCCTGGTCGAGGCCGGCCCGTCCGCGCAGGCCGCGTTTGCCGGACTTACCGCCGCCCGCGCCTGGCCGGCTGCCCCACGCCCGGTGGCAGCTGACGATCTGTGGCCCGAGCGGGTGATGTCCGGGGATGACACCGCGCGCAAGGCCCTGGTGGAAAGCATCTACACACCCCTGCTGGGTGCCTCCAACGGGCTGGCCGAGACCCTAAGCGCATACCTCTCGCTGGGCCACTCCCTGGAGGCCACGGCACGCGAACTCTTCGTCCACGCCAATACGGTCCGCTACCGACTGCGGCGGGTCTGCGACGTCACCGGATGGGACCCGATGCTGCCCCGCGAAGCGTTCGTACTGCAGACCGCACTGGTGGTCGGACGCCTGGCGCCGGCCGGAAAAGCAGCCCCCGAGAAGCCAGCCGTCCGCCTCTGAACCCTGCCCAGGTGCCGTCGTCGGCTTGTAGACTTCCTACAAAGCCGTCCGGGGAGCTTGGTCTACGCAAACACCCGGTACCGTCCCCTATCTTTGGAAAGCTGTATACGTGCTTGCAATCGTCTGCCCCGGCCAGGGGTCCCAAACGCCAGGATTCCTCTCACCGTGGCTGGAACTGCCCGGCGTACGGGATCACCTTTCCGCGCTGAGCGACGTCGCCGGCCTGGACCTCATTGCCCACGGCACGGTCTCCGACGAGGAAACCATCAAGGACACCGCCGTCGCCCAGCCCCTGATCGTTGCCGCCGGCCTGATGGCCGCCCGGCTGCTGCTGGCTCCCTCGGCGCTGACATCCTCCACCGTCCTGGCCGGCCACTCGGTCGGCGAGATCACCGCCTCCGCCATCGCCGGTGCGCTGCCGGAAAACGACGCGCTGGTGTTCGTCCGGGAACGGGCCAACGCCATGGCACGCGCCGCAGCGGTTGAGCCCACGGGCATGAGCGCCATCCTTGGCGGGGATCCCGACGACGTGGCCGCCGTGCTGGAAGCCGCAGGGCTCACGGCCGCGAACGCCAACGGCGGCGGGCAGACCGTGGCGGCCGGAACGCACAACCAGCTCGAGGTACTCACCGCAGCACCGCCGGCCAAGGCACGGGTTATTCCGTTGAAGGTCGCCGGGGCGTTCCACACCTCCCACATGGCCCCCGCCGTGACTGTCCTCGAAGCACTGCGCCCCTCCCTCACCCCGCAGGCGCCGCTGGCCACGCTGCTCTCCAACCGCGACGGCGCCGCAGTGGTGTCCGGTGACGCCAACCTTGACAGCCTCATCGCCCAGGTATCCCGCCCGGTACGGTGGGACCTCTGCATGGAGAACATGCTCGGCATGGGCGTTACCGGCCTGCTGGAACTGCCGCCGGCAGGAACCCTCACCGGACTGGCACGCCGCGGCATGAAGGGCATACCGACGCTGGCCCTGAAATCCCCAGAAGATCTAACCGCTGCCCGGGAGTTCATCCGTGAGCATTCCGGAACGGCAGCAACAACCGGAGAAGGTAACGCGTGAGCACGCCCACCCTGAAGCAGTCCCCCGTCAACGAATTCAGCCGAATCCACGGCATCGGCGCCTTCCGCCCCGACGTCATTGTCAGCAACGACGATGTCTGCCAGTGGATCGATTCCTCCGATGAGTGGATCCGCCAGCGCACCGGCATCGTCACCCGGCACCGTGCGGACAAGGGCACGTCCGTGGTGGACATGGCAGAGGCTGCCGGACGCGAGGCGTTGAAGAACGCCGGCATCGAGGGATCGCAGCTCGGCGCCGTCATCGTCTCCACCGTGACCCACCCCTACGCGACGCCGTCCGCGGCCACCCAGATCACCGAGCGGCTGGGCGCAACGCCGGCACCGGCCTACGACGTTTCCGCAGCCTGCGCCGGGTACTGCTACGGCATTGCCCAGGCAGACGCGCTGGTCCGCTCCGGCGCCGCCACCTACGTGCTGGTCATCGGCGTGGAGAAGCTTTCCGACTTCATCGACAACACCGAACGCACCATCTCCTTCCTGCTCGGCGACGGTGCCGGCGCCGTCGTCGTCGGACCCTCCGACACCCCCGGCATCGCGCCCTCCGTCTGGGGCTCCGACGGCAGCAAGTCCGGTGCCATCGGCATGACCCACTCCATGCTGGACGTCCGTGAACTTTCCCTCGCCGCCGAGGCCGACGGCGGCATGAGCCCCGCGGACCTCTCCGGCCGGGACACCAAGCTCTGGCCCACCCTGCGCCAGGACGGCCAGACGGTCTTCCGCTGGGCCGTATGGGAGATGGCCAAGGCTGCCCAGCAGGCGCTCGACGCCGCCGGGATCACCGCCGAGGATCTCTCCGCCTTCGTGCCGCACCAGGCCAACATGCGCATCATTGACGAAATGGCGAAGCAGTTGAAGCTGCCCGAGTCAGTCATCATTGCCCGCGACATTGCCGATGCGGGAAACACCTCGGCCGCGTCCATCCCCCTGGCCACCTACCGCCTGCTGCAGGAGCACCCGGAACTGAGCGGCAAGTTGTCGCTGCAGATCGGCTTCGGTGCCGGCCTTGTGTTCGGCGCGCAGGTAGTCGTCCTTCCCTAGACCCAATTCCCGCAGTGCCGGCGACGCCGGTGCAGCCCACAGAACCACACCGCTTCGGCGGTTGGAAAAACCGGACCGGTCCCCGTACCGGCACTACAAGAAAAGGAGCCAACATGGCTAGCAACGAAGAAATCCTGGCCGGCCTCGCCGAGATCGTCAATGAAGAGACGGGTCTGGCCCCCGAGGCCGTTGAGCTGGACAAGTCCTTCACCGATGACCTGGACATCGACTCCATTTCCATGATGACCATCGTCGTCAACGCCGAAGAGAAGTTCGGCGTGCGCATCCCGGACGAAGAGGTCAAGAACCTGAAGACCGTCGGCGACGCCGTGGACTTCATCTCCAACGCCCAGGCTTAACCTTCCGGCGGCCGCTGCCTGGCGGCGGCCGCCCGGTACTGCCGGAACCAGCACCTGCAACTGCTTCAAGAGAGTGAATCATGGCCCGCAAAGTAGTCATCACAGGCCTCGGAGCGACCACGCCCATCGGCGGGGACGTTCCAACCATGTGGAAGAACGCACTGCAGGGTGTCTCCGGCGCCCGTACCCTGGAAGAAGACTGGGTGGAGAAGTACTCGCTGCCCGTGACCTTTGCAGCGCGGGCCACCACTCCCGCTTCGGAAGTCCTTTCCCGCGTCGAAGCCAAGCGGATGGACCCCTCCACGCAGTTCGCCGTCGTCGCGGCGCGCGAAGCCTGGGCCGATTCCGGCCTCGCAGACATTGACCACGACCGGCTTGCCGTCTCCTTCGCCACCGGTATCGGCGGCATCTGGACCCTGCTCGATGCCTGGGACACCCTGCGCGAGAAGGGACCGCGGCGTGTACTGCCCATGACCGTTCCGATGCTGATG
Organism: Arthrobacter sp. zg-Y895; assembly: GCF_020731025.1. NCBI lineage: Bacteria > Bacillati > Actinomycetota > Actinomycetes > Micrococcales > Micrococcaceae > Arthrobacter > Arthrobacter sp. zg-Y895. The sequence continues at coordinate 915 of NZ_JAJFZY010000008.1, read as the reverse complement.
CCCAATGGCCCGTCCGCCGCGGTCAGCCTCGACCTCGGTGCCCGCGCCGGTGCCCACACGCCCGTTTCAGCCTGCGCCTCCGGAACCGAGGCCCTCCACCAGGGCCTGGAAATGATCCGCTCCGGGAAAGCCGACATCGTCGTCGCCGGCGGCGCGGAAGCCTGCATCCACCCGATGCCGTTGGCATCCTTTGCCTCCATGCAGGCCCTGTCCAAGCGCAACGACGATCCGGAGCGCGCTTCCCGCCCCTACGACCGCGACCGCGACGGCTTCGTTATGGGTGAGGGTGCCGGTGCGCTGGTACTCGAAAGCGAAGAGCACGCCCTGGCCCGCGGGGCACGGATTTACGCCGAACTCGCCGGCACGGCCGTCACCGCCGACGCGTACCACATCACCGCACCGGACCCCGAGGGCCTCGGCGCCACCCGGGCCCTGAAGTCCGCTCTCTTTGATGCCCGGGCGCAGGCCGAGGACGTAGTCCACGTGAACGCGCATGCCACGTCCACCCCGGTGGGCGACAAGCCGGAATACACTGCGCTGAAGGCTGCTCTGGGCAGTGCCCTCGACGGTGTCGCCGTGTCTGCCACCAAGTCGCAGATGGGCCACCTGCTGGGTGCCTCCGGTGCAGTCGAGGCCGTCCTGACGGCTTTGGCGGTCTACGAACGCCAGGCACCGGCCACGATCAACCTGGAAAACCAGGATCCGGAGATCCCGCTCGACGTCGTGACCTCCAGCCGCCAGCTGCGCGGCGGAGACATCGTGGCGCTCAGCAACTCCTTCGGCTTCGGCGGGCACAACGCCGTCGCCGTGCTGCGCAGCCGCTAAGTCCTTCGTTTACAAAACAGGCGTGCGGGGCCCCCGGGGGCCCGCCCCCCGGGGTGTTTTGGTATGGTGTTTTTGTTGTACAATCCGGCC
>NZ_JAJFZY010000007.1:0-63368 GCF_020731025.1 Arthrobacter sp. zg-Y895 | reverse complement strand
GGGGCTGCGCCGCCGCTAAGCCCTGCGTTAACAACACTGGGGGCCGGACCCGGGGGGCCCCGCACGCCTGTTTTGTTTAGCTATGGAGTTTTTGAGGAACTAGCCGACCTGGTGCAGCCAGCGCACCGGAGCGCCGTCGGCCGCGTGCCGGAACGGCTCCAGCTCTTCGTCCCAGGCTTCGCCCAGGGCGAGTGAGAGTTCGTGGTAGACAGCCGAGGGATCGCCGGCGCCGTTTTCATAGGCGTAACGGATGCGGTTCTCGGAAATCATGATGTTGCCGTGTACGTCCGTCGCGGCATGGAAGATGCCCAGCTCAGGGGTGTGGGCCCAGCGGCTGCCGTCGGCTCCGGGGCTCTGTTCCTCCGTCACCTCGTACCGCAGGTGTGCCCAGCCGCGCAGCGCGGACGCGAGCAGGGAACCGGTGCCCTGCGGCCCGGTCCAGGCGATTTCGGCCCGTACCATTCCGGGCGCAGCCGGCTGAGGGGTCCACTGTAGATCCGTTCGCTTTTCCACGACGGATCCGATGGCCCACTCAATATGGGGGCACAACGCGGAAGGGGCAGAGTGCACAAATAGTACGCCGCGCGCCATCACAACAGACATTCCATCCTCCATAGCTGTAGGTACGTCTTCCCCAACGACCTGCTGCTGCATGGACGGATATCGAGCCATATGTGTCCGCTGTCCATCATTGTGCCGTAAGTTACGTCGATGCGCCAATATAGCCTTCTGAGCCTCTGCAGCGCGGAAGGCCGGGCGGTGTGGCGGGCGTTGTGGCGTGCGTTGGGCGCGGGCGCTGGGCGGCCCTCCCTTAGGCGCGCGGATGTGCCTGGCTGTAGCTCTGGCGCAGCCTGTCCACCGAGACATGCGTGTAGAGCTGCGTGGTGGCGAGGGACGAATGGCCCAGGATTTCCTGCACGGCACGCAGGTCAGCACCGCCGTCAAGCAGGTGGGTGGCCGCGGAGTGGCGCAGTGCGTGCGGCCCGGAGGCGGAAGTGTCCGGCATGGCTTCCAAAAGGCCGGCAACCACGCTGCGGACCTGTCGCTGATCCACCCGCCCGCCCCGCTTGCCCAGGAACAATGCCGGACCGCTGTCCCCGGTCGCCATTGACGGGCGGCCGCGGCGCAGCCAGTCGTCCACCGCGAGCGCAGCCGGCAGGCCGTAAGGCACCGTGCGTTCCTTGTTGCCCTTGCCCAGCACCGTGAGCGTCCTGCGGTCCGGATCGAGGTCGTCGACGTCCAGGCCGGCCAGCTCCCCCACCCGGATTCCCGTTGCGTAGAGCAGTTCGACCATCGCTCGGTCCCGAAGTGCCACGGGTTCGCCCTCGGCGGCAGCCGCCTGCAGGGTTTCGAACAGATCATCCAGCTGGCTGCTGCGCAGTATTCCGGGAAGGGTCTTTTCCTTCTTCGGTGCCTTCAGCCGCAGGGCCGGGTTCTCGCTGATAAGTTCCTCGCGCAGGGCCCAGTTGGTGAAGCTGCGTGCCGTGGCTGCGCGGCGGGCCAGCGTGGAACGGGCCTGCCCGCCGGCACTGAGTTCGCCCAGCCAGCCGCGCAGGATGCCCAGGTCCAGTTCCTGAAGCGAACCTGCTCCGGCGCCGAGAGCATAGTCGAGCAGCTTCGACACGTCCGATTCGTAGGCACGGACGGTGTGTTCGGAGCGTCCACGCTCTGCCGTCAGATACCGGCAGAAGCCCTCCAAAGCGGAACGGAATTCCGCCGGCCACGCAGTTCTGTCTGCTGCTCCCTTTGATGTCACCTCTTTACTGTTCTCTCTTTGGTGCCGGCGTTCAAGCAGGCACGCTGTCGGCACGCAGGCAGTTCCGCCGCAGGTGTTCTGTCTGCGGTGCCTGCTCCAGCTCCAGCAGGTACCGCTTCGCATCGACGCCGCCCGAGTATCCGGTCAGCGCGCCGCGGGACCCCACCACGCGGTGGGTGGGGACAACCAGGTTCAACGGGTTGTGCGCCAATGCTGCACCTACGCTTCGCGCCTTGGCCGCATCACCCAGCAGGACCGCCAGCTGCTTGTAGCTTGCCGTCCTGCCGTAGGCGATGCCCGAGACCTGCTCCCATACCCTGCGCTGGAACTCGGTCCCCTGGGGATTGGTACCCACGCTGAAGCAGCAGCGCCGGCCCTCGAAGTACTCCGTCAGTTGACGTTCGACATCCTCGAAGCCGTCTTCCGCCGCAATGCCGTACGGCGTCCCTGCCCCGGCAACTGCCGGCGCAGCGGGCGGCCCGAGCCGGACCATGGACAGGAGTCCGTCCATAGCGACGAGGGTGAGTACCCCTACCTGCGAGGTGACTATCTTGTGAGTGATCATGATGATGCCCTTCCTTGGGTTGTGCGGGTAGTAGAAATGTCGATGCTGCTAACGCCGGCCACGGCGCCACTGGTCTCCTTCGGTCCGTACGGCCAGTCCTTCCAATTCCAGCCGTGCCAGCCCGGCGCGCACTCCTTGCAGGGACAGCCCTGCGACGGTGGCCAGTTTCTCGATGGTCGTTCCGCTGCGCACGGGCAGCGCATCCAGCAGCAGCAGGTCCTCCACTGGCAGTCCGTCATGATCTGCCCGGCGGACTCCTGCCCGACTGTCCCCTGCCCGACTGCCGGGGCCGCCCGGCTCTCCCGGCGGGACATCACGGAGCGGCCCGGCCAGTTCCGCCACTTCCTGGGCATCGGTCACGCAGACTGCGCTGCCGTCGCGCAGCAGCCGGTGGCATCCGGCAGAGTTGGCCGAGTACACGGAGCCCGGCACCGCACCGACTTCCCGCCCTAACCCGGCGGCATGGTGGGCAGTGTTCAGCGCTCCGGATCTCCACCGGGCCTCCACCACCACGGTGACGGCGCTCAGCACAGCGATGATCCGGTTCCGCTGCAGGAATCTCCAGCGGGTGGGGGCAGATCCCGGCGGCACTTCGGACAGCAGCAGCCCGCGCTCCGCGACGGCGCGAAGCAGGTCCTCGTTGCCGGCCGGGTAGAACCGGTCCGCACCGCACGCCATGACCGCTAGCGTGGGCGTGGCATCAGTGGATGCAGATCCGAGCGCGGCGCGATGTGCCTGGGCATCGATGCCGTAGGCGCCTCCGGAGACCACGGTGTACCCGCGGTTGGCCAGCCCCGCTGCAATGTCCCCCGCTATGGACAGCCCGTATCCGGTGGCGTCCCGGGAACCCACTACTGCCACAGTCCGGTCCAGTTCCGGCAGGCCACGCTCTAGGTCTCCCCGCACCCAGAGACACAACGGCATTTCCAGCTGCAGGTGGCGCAATGACTCGGGCCAACGGGGATCCTCCGGAACCAGGAGTTCCCCACCCAGACGGCGGATCGCGTCCAGGTCCCGGTCCGGCGCCAGATCCGCTACCCGCGGGGCCCACCTCTTCAATCCCTCTGCCAGGACGCTTCCCTGGCCGCCGCCCGGGGATAGGAAGCGTGCCGTTTCGGCGGCCAGATCCGGCGGTGTGCCCACCGCTCCGGTGGCGATCTGCAGCGCCTGGACCGGACCGGCGGCCGCCACGAGGGCCAGGCCCACGGTATCTGAAGGTTCGAAAAGCCTCGACAACGCCGCCCGTGCGACCAGCACCTCATCGGTACTCATGCCGCAGCTCCCTGCCGACGGAAAGCGAGGGCCTGCCCGACGTCGTCGGCGTCCGGGCTTCCGTGCCCGGCAAGATCGGCGACGGTCCAAGCCACCCGCAATACCCTGTCGTAGCCCCGAGCCGTCAGGAGTTGGCGGTCCATGGCCCGGTCCAGGGCCGACGTTGCTTTGCTCGGCGGCCGCAGGCTGTCTCGCAGCAAGGTGCCGGGTACCTCGGCATTGGTTTCGCATCCCAGCGGCTGAAGCCGTTCCCGTTGGAGCCGACGCGCCTCCTGCACGCGCGCCGCCACCGTCGAGCTGGCCTCCGCAGTCTCTGCGGCGAAGTAGTCGACCAGGGAGACCCGCTGAACGGAGAGCTGCAGGTCCACCCGATCCAGCAGCGGACCGGAGAGCCGGCTGAAATACCGGCGCCGCTGTGTGGAGGTGCAGGTGCACTCGATTCCCTTGCCGGTTGCGAGTCCGCAGGGACAGGGATTGGCGGCAAGGACCAGCTGGAAGCGTGCCGGATACACGGCTGTACCTGCTGCACGGTGCAGGACCAGCTCGCCGCTTTCAAGCGGCTGGCGCAGGCCGTCCAGGACCCGCCGCTCATACTCGGGAGCCTCATCGAGGAACAACACGCCGCGGTGGGCACGGGAGGCAGCGCCGGGGCGCGGAATGCCTGAACCGCCGCCGATCACCGCTGCCGTGGACGCGGTGTGGTGCGGACTCTCGAACGGGGGCCTGCGGAGCAGCTGGCGGCAGGGGCGTCCCTGCCAGGCGAGGGAGTGAATGGCGGTGACTTCCATTGCCTGGTCATCGGAAAGGTCCGGCAGGATGCCGGGCAACCGCTCGGCCAGCATGGTCTTCCCGGCGCCCGGCGGCCCGGTCATCAACAGATGGTGTGCTCCTGCCGCGGCCACCTCGACAGCGAAGCGGGCCTCTGCCTGCCCCGCCACGTCCGCGAGGTCGGGGATCCGGGATTCAGCCGGACCCTCTTCGTGTTCCGGATCTTGGCCGGTACGGGCCACCGGCAGTGGAAAACTAAGCTGCTCGGGGTCCGCACCGAGGTCGGCGGCCACCTCGGCCAGGCAGGAGTATCCCCGCACGCGGGCCGCAGGGACCAGTGCAGCCTCTTCTGCGTTCTCCGCCGCCACGGCAAAGTCCGTGAAGCCGGCCGCAACCGCAGCCATAACAGCCGGAAGTACGCCCCGGATCGGCCGAAGCCGGCTGTCCAGCCCGAGTTCTGCCAGGAAGATGCAGCGTCCCGGGCTGCGCAGGACACCACCGGCGCAGAGTGCAGCCACAACTATGGCAAGGTCGAAGCCGGAGCCGTGCTTCGGTACATCCGCAGGCATCAGATTGACCGTGATGCGGCGCCGGCTCAGTGGCAGCCCGGCATTCTTTGCCGCCGACTTCACCCGGTCGCGCGCCTCATTAAGGGAGGCGTCCGGCAGCCCCAGCAGGATAAAGGACGGAAGGGACTGGCCGATGTCGGCTTCAATCTCGACGATCCTGCCCTGCAGGCCGACCAGCCCGACCCCGTAGGTCCGTCCAAGCCCCATCAGGAGATTCCCCTCAGGTGCTCCACAACGGGTGGATTGGCGCCGTCGTCGAGAATCGAGACTGCGTCGATCCGGCGGTGGGTGAAGTAGCGGCTGTTGGCCCGAGCCCAGGCCCCTGCCAGCTGGTAGAGGCGGGCGACCTTATCCTGCCCGATCGCTTCGAAGGGGTGTCCGAAGTCCAGCGAGGAACGCGTTTTCACTTCGACCACCACCAGGGTGGCCCCGTCCACGGCGACCAGGTCGATCTCCCCCTCGGGACACCGCCAGTTCCGGTCGATGATGCGAAGCCCGGCTTCGGTCAGGTACCGCGCCGCCAGTTCTTCTCCGCGGCTTCCCAGGATGTCTTTGGCTTTCATGTCCACCACGTTGGCTCGAACCGGACGGACCCGGCACAGCAGCACACAGCCGTGTGGAAAAGGAATCCGCCGCCGCGCACCGGAACCCGAGTGTGGAGGAGCAGAAGTTCAGGCCAGTCCCCCGTTGGCGTAGACCACCTGGCCGTTGACCCAGCGCCCCGGCCCGGCAAGGAAAGCGACGGTTTCGGCAATGTCTTCGGGCTGGCCCAGGCGCCCCAGCGGCGCCGCCTCGGCCAGCCGCTCGACGGTGGCCTCGTCCTTTCCATCCAGGAACAACGGCGTGGCTGTCGGCCCGGGCGCCACCGCGTTGACCGTAATGTCCCGTCCCCGCAGTTCCCGCGCCAGGATCAGCGTCATCCCTTCCACCGCAGCCTTCGAGGCCACATAGGCGCCGTAACCGGGGTATTGGGTGCGCCGGACGGTGGTCGAAAAGTTAATGATCGCTCCACCCGGACGGACCCGACGGGCCGCCTGCTGCGAGACCACGAACGTTCCCCGGATATTCGTGTGGTGCATGCGGTCCAGGTCCGCCAGTTCCAGCTCCGCGATAGGGGCAAGGAGCATGATGCCTGCGGTATTGACGACCACGTCCAGACCGCCGAAGGCTGTCTCGACGGCGTCGAACGCGGCGGCCATCGCGGGCTCGTCTCCCACATCCCCGCCGACTGCCAAGGCAAGTCCGCCCCCGGCGGCAATGTCGGCAACAACCCCGTCCGCTGTCGCACGGTTTCGCGCGTAGTGCACACCCACCGAATAGCCGTTCAACGCGAGCCGTCGGACCACGGCCGCTCCGATCCCGCCGGATCCTCCGGTCACCAGGGCAACCCGTCCCGCAGTATCCATACCGCTCTCCTCGCTGGTCGTGGGCAGGACCTCGGCGTTTTCACCCCCCGGAATACACCACCGACGCCGTGCCGCCAAGGGCAGATCAGAAGCCCGCCCGGAATTTGAGCGGGTCTTGTCGGGAAACTGCGTCATTCCGTAGGGGAACGCTGAGACGGCCCGGACAGGATAGCGACGCTAACGCCCATGTTCGACTCACAAAAAGGACACCATGGAAAACCGCAAGCGAAATACAACCGCTGTCGTGACAGGATTTGCAGCCTTAGCGGGGCTGTCGATTGTCACCGGTGCTCCGGCTTTGGCCACCGCCGTGCCGGCGACCGGGGACACCGTCCCAACCACGTCGCCGAGCGGGTCTCCCTCGGCGGAGGTTTCCGTGACGGAAACGGGAATCTACTTGTACCGGAAGGTAGACGCGAAGAAGCCGGCCGCCTGGGAGAACTCGGGCGAACAAACCTTCCTGGCCAAGCAGCCCGGACACCAGTGGTTCACCGATGTAACGTCCCTGGTTCCCTTGGTTCCGTTCGAGGTGTGCGGTCCCGGCTGGGCCGTCCAGCAAGACGTACTCGAGTTCGAAGGCACTTATGAGTGGCCGAAGAACCTCCTTTATCCCAACCCCTTCCCCGGAGATCCGGACCTGTTGGCCTCCCAGCATCAGGAGCTTGAGGAGCTGATGACGGTTCCCGATTGCGCTCCCACGCCCACGCCGACACCGACGCCGGAACCTACTGATCCCCCGTCCGAGACGCCGACTCCGAAACCTACGGACACTCCGTCCCAGAAGCCCACGCCGACCCCCAGTGACACCCCGTCCAAACCCCCGGCAGGTGCGGTAACGCCAACACCGACGCCCACCCCGTCTGAAACCCCATCGGAGACCCCCGCAGGTTCGGTAACCCCGCCCGGTTCGGGCAGCACCCCGCCGGCCCCGGGCACCACGGACCCCGGGATCCAGGTTGCCGGCAACCCCAGCCCCCGCGTTCCTGATGCCGGGCTCGCCCACACGGGTGCCGGCGGAACGTGGCTTGCCGCTGCCGGCGCAGCCATCCTGGCTGTGGGAGCGGTTCTGGTGGTCATTGCCCGCCGCAGGAAGGCCTAAGCCCAAAGGTGTACCCCGGGCGCCGTCAGTGCCCGGGGTACACCACCGGCATCGGCTGCAGGGTCACGGATTCCAGCTGCAGTGAAGGCAGGGCGCCCGCAAACCCCCGCGCCAGGGAGATGTGGGGGCGCAGTGTCCCGGCATGCATCAAGTTCGGATCACCGGCCATGAAGGCCGCGGTATCCCGAATGCCGGCGGCGCCGAGGAAACCCACCAGCTCGCGATACAGGTCCCGATGCAGCAAAGCGAGATCCGGCGTCGGCAGATACTCCACTACTAAGGTCGAGCCGCGCGTACCGAACCCGGCAAACCCCACCGGTCCCAGCCGGAAGGAAACCGCGGGCAGCAGCGCCTCGGTCCGGGCCACGTACCCGGCGAGCAGCTGCTCGTAGGCAGAACGTGAAATCCCGGTTTGGGCATTGACGGCCCGGTGCACGTCCAGCACCTTCCCGAAGTGGATCAGCGTCAGGTGCAGCTGTTTCCGCGGCACCAGCCGGGTGCCGGCCGGCAACGACTCCTGCAGGGACAGCAGGTGGGCCAGTGACGGACCGTCGGGCTGCATCTGTGCGTACAGGCGGAGGTTGGCGTCGAAGCCACGCCGGGACTCGGGCATGACGCTAAGTCTAGGTCCGGATTACACCCGCTAGGCTGTCGGGATGGCTTTCGCGATCCCGCTGCTCAGCGACGACTTCCTCCTGCTCCGTCCACACACGGCTGCCGACCTCGACGCCGTGCACGCCCGCTGCATCGACCCCGTGTCGGTCCAGTGGACCACGATTCCGCTGGGCTACACGCCGGAGATGGCGCAGCAGTACCTGGCGGCTATCTCGGTACCGCAGGATAACGCCGTGTCCTGGGCGCTCGACGTCGGCGGCAGCTATGCAGGCACCATCGACCTGCGCTTCGAAGGTGCAGCTTCCGGTTCGCTGGGATTCGTCACGTCGCCGGAATACCGGGGCCGCGGCCTGATGTCCCGCGCGGTCCGGCTGGCAGTGGGCCACGCCTTCGAGGACCTGGACTGGGATGTGGTCACGTGGAAGGCGAATGCGGGAAACACCGGCAGCTATAAGACCGTCTGGCGCTGCGGTTTCCCGCCGCCGATCGCGGTGCCTTACCTGCTGAACCACCGCGGAACGATGGTTGAGGGCTGGATTTCCAGCCTCGCCCGGAATGACCCAAGGAGCCCATCCGTCAGCTGGGAGAACACAGAGGCGGAACTTACAGTTCGTCGGCCTTCGGCAGTGTGAGGTCGTCGTTGCGGGTCAATTCCTCAACGTTGACGTCCTTGAAGGTGATCACCCGTACGCTTTTGACGAACCGTGCGGACCGGTAGACGTCCCAGACCCATGCGTCCTGAAGCGTGAGGTCGAAGTAGATCTCGCCGTCGGCGGACCGTGCCTGCAGGTCCACATGGTTGGCCAGGTAAAAGCGCCGTTCGGTTTCCACCACGTAGCTGAAGAGGCCTACGACGTCGCGGTACTCCCGGTACAGCTGGAGCTCCATGTCCGTTTCATAGTTCTCAAGGTCTTCGGCGCTCATGTTCCTATCATCCCCCAACTGTGCTCAAGTCGTCTTCCGGTTCCAGCACCGGTTCACCCGGGCGGGGCTTGGAGCCCAGCCGCCAGGACATGCGGTGCAGCGGCGTGGGTCCGTGGACGTCGATGGCCGCGCGGTGCGACTCGGTGGCATAACCCTTGTTGATCTCCCACGCATAGTGCGGGTGAGAAGCGGCAAACTCTACCATCATGGCGTCGCGTTCCACTTTCGCCAGCACGCTGGCGGCGGCTACGCTCAGGCACTGCATGTCCGCCTTGATCCGGGTGTGCACCGGTGCCGTGCAGCCTCCGGCCGGTTCATCGGGATCGTCGAACAGGCTGCCCTGCCGCTCGGGCGAGAGCCAGTTGTAGTTGCCGTCCAGGAGTACGACGTCGGGACGCAGGGTTGAGCACATCTGGTCCCAGGCGCGTGTTCCGGCCAGGCGAAGGGCGACGGTCAGCCCGTGCAGGTCGATCTCCGCTGCACTGGCATGGCCCACGCCCCAGGCCAGGGCCCATTTCTTGATCTGCGGAACCAGCGTATTCCGGTCAGCAACGGAAAGCAGCTTGCTGTCCCGCACTCCCTTTAGGGAACGCACAGTAGCCAGGTCCACGGCCACCATCCCTACGGACACCGGTCCGGCCAGGGCGCCGCGGCCCACTTCGTCGCAGCCGGCCAGGATCCGGTGCCCGGAGGCAGCGAAGGTGCGCTCATACCGAAGGGTCGGCGGCTTGGCGGTGGAACTCACTTGCTGCCGCTCGGTTCCGGGACGTCCTCGAAGACTTCCGAATAGTCGTCGACCCCGCCGACGCGGTTCAGCGGCCAAGCCGTCACTACGGCTTTGCCCTCAATGTCCTCCACGTCTACGAAACCGCCGCCCTCACCGTACTGGTGTTCGCGGGAATCCGCAGAGGCGTTGCGGTGGTCCCCCATCACCCAGACCTTGCCCTCGGGGACAACCACGTCAAACGGGATGTCGGAGGGGGCGGCGCCGGGGTACAGGTAGGGCTCGTCCAGGGGTTCGCCGTTGACGGTGATCCTGCCGTCGGCATCACAGCAGACCACGTGGTCTCCTTCGGTGCCGATGACACGCTTGACCAGGTGCTGCTGGGACTCGTCCGGGAGCAGGCCCACAAAGGTCAGGGCATCCTTGACCGGATTCGTTTCCTTCTCCGCGGTCTCCGGCAGCCAGCCCTTGGTGTCCTTGAAGACCACGACATCGCCGCGGTTCAGGTCCATCGGTTCAGGGACCAGAAGGTTGACGAAGATCCGGTCGTTGATTTCCAGCGTCTCTTCCATGGACCCCGAGGGGATGTAAAACGCCCGGAAAAGGAAGGTCTTGATCAGGAACGACAGCACCAGGGCTATCACCACGATCGTGAGGACTTCACGCAGCCAGGCGCCGAAACCGCGTTTCTTTTCCTTCGGTGCGGTCGAGTGCGCTGCGTGGTCCCGCTGCTCCCCGGAGCCGGGCGTCCCGTCAGGGGACTGGTCCGGTTGCTGCGACATTGCGTTTCCTCTTATTTCTCCGTGTTCCACTCGGCTCCTAAGGATAGCCGGTCAATATTGGTGCCGCGCTCGAGCGGCCAAAGAATCCGCTGGGCCTGTCCGATCACCCGTTCCGTGGAGATCAGGCCGCCGCCGGGAGCTCCCAGCAGGGACCGGGAATCCGCCGAAACGGACCGGTGGTCCCCCATCAGCCACAGCCTGCCTTCGGGAACGACGACGTCGAACGCATGGTCGCTGGGAGCGTCTCCAGAGTAAACGTACGGCTCCTCCATGGGAGTTCCGTTGATGGTTATCCGTGGATCCCCGTCCGTGCAGCAGCTCACCCTGTCCCCCGCCACACCGACAACCCGCTTTACATAGACGGTGTCGCTGCCGGCCAGCCCGACCCAGCGCCCCACGGTGACTGCGGCGTCGGCCAGTGCCGGACGCCCGCTGTGCAGCGGCGCCAGCGAGCCCCGGCCGTCGAACACCACCACATCGCCGCGCCGGATCTCAGCCGAATCGTAGGCGGTGCGGGAGACGAGGATCCGGTCACCGGGTTCGAGCAGCGGCTGCATGGAATCCGAGGGGATGTAGAAGACGTCGAACAGGAATGCCCGCACGAGGGCGGCGAGGATCACGGCCGCGGCGAGAGCACATAGCACAAAACGCCAGCCCACAAACCGGGGCCGGCGTTTCGTGTGCTTCGCGGAGGGACCCCCGGAGGCGGATGCTGCAGTCAAGTAAGTTACTTGGCGGGACGGAAGTCGCGCTTTTCCTTGATCTTGGCTGCCTTGCCGCGCAGATCGCGCATGTAGTACAGCTTCGCACGGCGGACGTCACCCTTGGAGACGACCTCGAGCTTGTCGATGACCGGGGAGTGTACCGGGAAGGTACGCTCAACGCCGACGCCGAAGCTGACCTTGCGGACCGTGAAGGTCGCGCGGAGGCCATCGCCCTGGCGCTTGAGCACGAAGCCCTGGAAGACCTGAACACGGGTGTTCTTGCCTTCGATGATGTTTACGTGAACCTTGACCGTGTCACCGGCGCGGAACTCGGGGATGTCCGTACGCAGGGACGCTGCGTCAACAGAATCTAGGATGTGCATTGTTTATCACTCCTGGTGAACGCCACAGGTCATTCACTTTGGTAACGGCAGCAAGAATGCGCCCCCAAAATGCGGGCTGCACGGATGCTGTCGAAGTTAGTAGACCGGCAGGACCTAGGATGGAATGCCGGTGTGTACATATCTGTTGGCCGCGTTCCCCCTGTGGCAGGTACGGACCCAGATGACACAACTCCCCATTTTGCCATACGCATCCGAACGGCACCAATCCGGCGCTGCCGTCAGGCGGGCGGGCAGACCCTGCCGTCGCGTATTTCGTAGCCCAGAGCCGCCAAAGTGGCCCGGTCGGCCTTGTCCAGCGACGCGGCGTCGAGCTTTTCGATCAGATCGGGCCGGCGTGCCGCGGTGCGCCGCAGCTGTTCGTCCCGCCGGAACCGGGCGATCTTGCCGTGGTTGCCGCTGAGCAGGACCTCCGGGACGGCACGCTCGCGCCAGGCCGAGGGCTTGGTGTAGACCGGGTATTCCAGCAGCCCGTCCGAGTGGGATTCCTCCACCAGGGACTCGGGATTCCCGACGACGCCGGGCACCAGTCTGCCTACGGCCTCGACCATGGCAAGCACCGCGACCTCTCCGCCGTTGAGCACGTAGTCTCCGAGGCTGACGGGACGGACGTCAAAGCGTTCCCCGGCCCATTCCAGCACCCTCTCGTCGATTCCTTCGTAGCGGCCGCAGGCGAAAACAAGGTGCTTCTCCTCGGCCAGCTCGTAGGCCATGGCCTGCGTGAAGACTGCACCGGCCGGCGAGGGGACGATCAAGACCGGCCGCTCGTCGCCGTCGCCCGCCACCGCGTCCAGCGCGGCGGCCCAGGGCTCGGGCTTCATGACCATGCCCGCTCCCCCGCCGTAGGGGGTGTCATCCACGGTACGGTGCCGATCGGTGGTGAACTCCCGCAGGTCATGCACGGCCAGGTCCAGCAGGCCTTCCTGCCGGGCCTTGCCGATCAGGGACAGCTCAAGGGCTGCCAGATACTCCGGGAAAATACTGACGACGTCGATGCGCACTTACTGTCCGGCTTCCTTCGTGTCGGCCGGGGCCGCGTCCTTCTTGTCCTCGGGCTTATTCAGCTCAAAGAGCCCCTCCGGCGGAGTGAGCAGGACATAGCCGTCCTCGATATTCACTTCCGGAACGATGGCCTCGACGAACGGTACGAGGATTTCCTCGCCGCGGGCGTCCTCAACCACCAGCAGGTCCTGGACGGTGAGGGTGCGCAGGCCGCTGACGGTGCCGACGACGTCGTCGCCCACCCGTGCCTTCAGGCCCACCAGTTCGTGTTCGTACCAGCCCTCGTCGTCGTCGTCCTCGTCCACCGTTTCGGTGTCGATGAACAGCTTCACGCCGCGCAGTTCCTCTGCGCCGTTGCGGTCCGTGATTTCTTCGAAGCCCAGCAGCAGGATGTCCTTGTTCCAACGCGCACTGATCACCGTCAGCGGGCCCTTGGCAGCCGGCTCTACGGTGAGCTCCGTGCCCGGGACAAAGCGGTCCTCGGGTGCGTCGGTCAGCACCTGGACGGTCACTTCACCGCGGATGCCGTGCGGCTTGCCGATGCGTGCCACCTGTAACTGCATGGATTCTCCTCTGTGGGGTTTTCGTCGCCTGGATTGGCCGGCGCCTGAAAAAAATCCGGCCCCTTCACCATTATCTGGTGTCGGGGCCGGATCCTGTGTACTGCTTTACTTCCGGTACTGCAGTGAAGAACTGTTCGCTTCCGCTGCGCCTTCGGTGATCATTTTAGATCAGCGGCGCCGGTCCGTGTCCACTACGTCCACTCGGACCTGCTCACCGTTGGCAAGGGCTGCGATGACCGTGCGCAGTGCGCGTGCGGTCCGTCCCTGCCTGCCGATGACCCGGCCGAGGTCGTCCTGGTGAACCCGAACCTCGAGGGTTTCCCCACGGCGGTTGCTCTTGGCGGAAACCTTGACGTCCTCAGGACTGTCAACGATTCCGCGCACGAGGTGCTCCAGCGCTTCAGCGAGCAAGTTACTCTGCCTCAGCCTCGGTGGAGGCCTCGGGGGCCTCTTCCTTCTTGGCCTTCGGGGTGATGGCCTCGGGGACAATCACGGACTTCTTTTCGGGAGCCACGAAGGCTTCCTTCGGGGCCTTGGTACGCAGGGTACCTTCCTGGCCGTCGATGTTCTTGAACTTCTGCCAGTCACCGGTGATCTTCAGCAGTGCTGCGACCTGCTCGGTGGGCTGGGCGCCGACGCCGAGCCAGTACTGCGCACGGTCCGACTTGATGTCGATGTACGACGGCTCTTCGGTCGGACGGTAGAGTCCGATTTCTTCGATGGCACGGCCATCGCGCTTGGCACGGGAATCCATGACAACAACGCGGTAGTGTGCTGAGAACTTCTTGCCAAGGCGCTTAAGGCGAATCTTTACGGCCACTTTTGTGGTCACTCCTGATCTGAAATGGGGCGAACCCGTACTTCTGCTCCCGTGGGGCGGGCCATAACGTTGGGGTTCAAAAGGACAAGATGCATGCACGGAGAGAGGGCCCGCGCAGATCGAGTACCTGACCATTGTGCCAGATGACTTCATCTTTTGCGACTCGCGCGGCCGAAACGGATTTCCGCGTATTTTCAGCCGACGGCGACACGCAGCCGGTTCCGCCACGGGTCCTCGAAACGCAGCTCGGCTCCGGTGGAGTGGCTGGAAATCCCGGCAACCCGAAGGCGGTCCGCAAGCCCGGCGACGTCGTCGGCGGTTGGAACGCTAATCAGCACCTCGCCCAGGCCCAGCGTGTCGCGGCGCGGTCCGGCGCCGCGGCTGTTCCAGACGTTCATCGCCATGTGGTGGTGGTAGCCGCCGGCGGAGACAAAGAGGGCCTGCCCGTGGAAACCGGCGGTCCGCTCGAACCCCAGCGTGTCCACGTAGAACGCGGCAGCGGTTTCCGTGTCACCTACCTGCAGGTGAACGTGCCCGACGGCGGCATCGGCAGCGGAGAGTCCGTCCAGTGCCGCTTCGGTGAGATGGTTGCGGAAGTAGGCCTGCGGAGACAGCGGCAACGACGCCATCCGCACTTCCCTGCCGGTCTCCGTCCGATCCCAGTCCCAGGTTTCGCGCGGCTTGTCATAGTAGAGCTCGATGCCGTTGCCTTCGGGATCGGTGAAGTAGAACGCCTCACTGACGAGGTGGTCCGCGGAGCCGACAAAGGCCGACGGGTCATACCGGGCCGCAGAGGCAACGGTGGCAGCAAGGTCTGCCTGGGTTTCGAAGAGGATGGCGGTGTGGAACAGTCCGGCCTCGCCGCGGGAGGGCACCTGCAGTCCGGGCGCCGGCGCCAAATGCACCACCGGGACGCTTCCGCGCCCCAGGTACTGGCCGCCGTCGGCCTCCGCCACGATCTCCAGCCCCAAGGCACCGCAGTAGTAGGCGGAGACCTTTGCCAGGTCGCCCACCTTGAGCATTACCGTGCCCATGGCGAGGTCGGCGGGCAGGCGGTCTTTTACTTGAAGGTCCATGCAATGAGATTACTTGAAGCTTCATCTAATTCCAAGCCCCCTGGAACACCGGCACGACTAGACCGTCTGCGCCTCCTTCTTTCTCCTGGCTTTGATGGTCTGCTCCACCATGACATACGTGAAAAAGCCGCCGATGACCGTGAAGAGGGTCAGGAAAATAACCGGTGGCACGTAGGACCTCGTGTCTCCCTCGACAATGGCTTCGTCGGGATCGTCGGGATCATAGAACACAGTCTTTTCGGTACCTTGGAGCTTTTCCGTCAGCTCCTCCCGAGGCCCATCGCGCCATTTGCTGTAGCTTTGCGAGTCTTCAACGGTTCCTTCTGTCCCGTTTTCGGCGGTGAATGAATACGTCATTATTGCGCTGCGGCCGCTGCTTTTCCGGCTGCCGTTGGAAAACCGAACGTCAGTGACAGTGCCGGTCGTCCTGACGTTTGCGGATACGAGCTGATGGCCGTTATGGACGGACGAGATCCAGGGAAGTCCCACCGCAAGGCCGAAAGCCGGGATGGAGATCACCAACAGATGGGCGATCAGCGTTCCGATGATCTCGGTTCTGCGCGCTCTGGGGTCGGAGGTGGGTTGATCGGCCATGAGGGCATCATGACACACGCAGCGGCACGGCCCGGTTACCGCCGCAGCGGGGCACGCATGGCCACTCGTCGTCCAATGGAATCCAGTCCAAGACTGATTTCGTGTTGCCGCAGCGCCGCCAGTTCGCCGTCGGGTTCAGAGACAACTTCGAAGCCGCAGCTGGCGTAGAACGGGGCGTTGAACGGCACGTCCGCAAAGGTGCACAGCGTCATTGAGGTGTACCCCTGCTCCCGCGCCCAGCCGAGAGCGGCCTCGACCAGTGCCCGCCCGAGCCCGGCACCGGCGGCGTCGGGGTGCACGGAGAGCTGCTCAAGGTGGGCCTGTCCGTCAACCTCCTCCAAGCGGGCGAAGCCGACGGGTGGCTCGCCCGCAACCAGGATGCGGCGGGCAGCCGCGAGCTCCCGCCCAGTGGCCGCAGCCGGAAGCTCCACGGAGCCTGCGGGCAGCATCCCGTCCAGCAGCGTGTCCGATGCTTCCTCCAACGAGGGCAGCACGGGAAGATCGCCGGGGCCGGCACTCCGGATGGACGGTCCGCCCATCAGTTGGCCCCGATCCGGCTGACGGAGGCCAGGAACTCCCGGATCGCCTGCCGTCCGGCATCCGTGTCCTGCGGGCGGTGGTTCCCGCCGACCTGCCGGTGCTCGGCTCCCGTCGAGACCAGGAAATCCGCCACCTCTTCGTACAGCGGCTCCCATCCGCCGGTAAGGACGAGGGTGGGGACACCCGGAACAATGTCCAGCGGAGCGTCGTCAAAGAGGGGCTGCAGCAGGTTTCGGTGGGCTGCTGTGGCCGGCAGGTCGCGGGTCAGGGAGAAGACCGCAGGCTCGCACAGGACCAGGGACGAGACCCGAGCCGGATCGCGGAGTGCCGCCAGCATGGCCGGAACCGCGCCGGCCGAGTGCGCCACCAGGTGCCCGCCGTCGGCCAGCTCCTCCCGGATCAGGGCGATGTCCGCTTCCACGTCCGGAGGCAGCGGCTCGGCGACGGCGTCATAGCCATGGCGCCGAAGGAACAGGCAGTCATAGTCCAGGGCAAGCCCGTGCTGCCGGGGCCACGCGGCCGCGCCGAAACTGCCGGCGCCATGCACAAACACCACTCGGTCCCGAGCCAAACCCACTCCTAATGTCCAAGAATTCCGGAGAAGCCCTCCAGCGGCGGCATCATCCTGCGCAGCGACGGCGCGGCGACCGGCCCCGCGGTGACAGGCTCACCGTTCACAAGCTCCACCATGGTGCCCAGTTCCAGGGCTTCCAACGCGGCTCCCCACTCCCCGCCATGCCCCTCGTCCCCCGCACCGCAATCCGCCAGGGGAATGAAGCCGGCCTCCCATTCCCCGCCGGCTCCGGTAAAGGACGTCACGGAGGTGGACAACGTGCCGCCGTCGAACAGGAAATCGATGGAGTCCGCCTGTCCCTGGGTGCCCTGCACGCAGTCCAGCACCAGCACGCGGCCGACGTCGAACTCGGGATCCAGGGTTGCACGGGCAATGCGGCGGGCGGCGGAGCGTGGATCCTCCCCGCCCTTCACCACTCCTCCCGGCAGCTCCCAGGCGTTGCCGTTGCGCAGCATCAGCACCCGGGCGTCGCTGGTGCGGATCAAGACCCGTACGGTGATGCTGCGCCGGAAGACCGACCCGTAAAAGCCGCTCAGTCCCTGTGCCGCCATGCTGGTCCCTTCCTCTGGTGCCGAACTTCGGCGCTGCGCCGTGAAGGCACGCATCCGCCATTAAACACACAACGCCGGACGAGTAGTCCGGCGTTGTGTGGGGGTGCGGTACAGACCCTACTTACCGAGGAACTTGTCGAAGCCCTTGGGCAGGTTCAGCGAGGACGGGTCGAAGTCCGCTTCCTGGCCGCCGAAAGCGCTGCCGGTGGGCAGGGCCTGCCGGGCGCCCGCACGCCGGGCCTCCGCCTCTGCCCGTTCCTGGGCAGCCTTGGCCGGGTTGCCCGACTTGGCCTTCTTCTTGCCCTTGGCTGCCTGCTGCTTCTTGCGCGCGCCGCCGAACCCGCCGGGTCCTGCCATGCCGGGCATGCCCGGAATGCCGCCGCCGGCAGCCATTTTCTTCATCATCTTCTGCGCCTGCACGAAACGCTCGAGCAGGCCGTTGACCTCGGAGACGTGGACGCCGGAACCGCGGGCGATGCGGGCACGCCGGGAGCCGTTGATGATCTTGGGTGCCACCCGCTCGTGCGGGGTCATGGAGCGGACAATCGCTTCCACCCGGTCGATTTCGCGTTCGTCGAAGTTCTCCAGCTGCTCACGCATGCCGGCGGCGCCGGGCATCATCATGAGCATCTTCTTCATGGAGCCCATCTTGCGGATCTGCTGCATCTGGGCGAGGAAGTCGTCGAGGGTGAAGTCTTCCTGGTCGGCGAACTTCTTCGCCATCCGGTTGGCTTCGTCCTTGTCCCAGCTCTGCTCGGCCTGCTCGATCAGGGTCAGGACGTCGCCGAGGTCCAGGATGCGGCTGGCCATGCGGTCCGGGTGGAAGACCTCGAAGTCGGTCAGGCCCTCGCCGGTGGAGGCGAACATGATCGGCTTGCCGGTCACCGACGCCACGGACAGTGCGGCACCGCCGCGGGCGTCGCCGTCGAGCTTGGTGAGGACCACGCCGGTGAAGTTGACGCCCTCGTTGAAGGCCTGCGCCGTGTTCACGGCGTCCTGGCCGATCATGGCGTCAATAACGAACAGGACTTCGTCCGGGTTGATCGCAGCGCGGATGTCCGCGGCCTGCTGCATCAGTTCGGCATCCACGCCCAGGCGGCCGGCGGTGTCGACAATGACGACGTCGTAGAGCTTGGTGCGTGCTTCCTCGATGCCCTGGCGGGCGACGGCGACCGGGTCGCCGGTGGCTGCCTCGAACTCGGAGGAAACGCCGGGGTGCGGCGCGTAGACGGGGACGCCGGCGCGCTCACCGTTGACCTGCAGCTGGCGGACTGCGTTGGGGCGCTGCAGGTCCGCTGCGACCAGCAGCGGGCTGTGGCCCTGGGACTTCAGGTGCTTGGAGAGCTTGCCGGCGAGGGTGGTCTTACCGGCACCCTGCAGGCCAGCGAGCATGATGACCGTGGGCGGGTTCTTCGCCAGGCGCAGCCGCCGGGTCTCGCCGCCGAGGATGCCCTTGAGCTCCTCGTTGACGATCTTGACGACCTGCTGGCCCGGGTTCAGCGCCTGCGAGACCTCCAGGCCGAGGGCGCGTTCCTTGACGGTAGCGGTGAAGGCACGCACCACCGGAACGGCGACGTCGGCGTCCAGCAGGGCGCGGCGGATCTCGCGAACGGTGGCATCGACGTCGGCCTCGGTGAGCCGGCCCTTGCCGCGGAGATTCTTGAAGGTTGAAGTCAACCGGTCAGACAGTGAATTGAACACGTGCCGCGCACTTCTTTCGTCAGTTCTTCGCCATGTTTGGCAGGCCCAGCTGTTAAGGGTACCAAGCCGGTCCCGCTATTCGCCCCTCCTGCCCCGGCGGATCGCTTCGCCGGATCGCAGGACCGCCCGGCTGGAGCACCAGCCGGGCGGTAGGTTCCTTTCGCTGCCGGAGCGCTAGAGGGCCGAGTCCCCCCGCTCCCCCGTCCGGACCCGTAGGGCTTCCTCCACGTTCACCACCCAGACCTTGCCGTCACCGGCCTGGCCCGTGTTGGCCGTGGAAACCAGGACATCCACAATGTCGTTGACCCAGTCATTGGCCACCAGGATCTCCACCCGGACCTTGGGCAGCAGGTCCACGGTGTATTCGGCGCCGCGGTAGACCTCGGTGTGTCCGCGCTGGCGGCCGTACCCGTTGGCGGAGCTTACGGTCAGGCCCTGCACCCCGTAGCTCTCCAGGCTTCCCCGGACGGCGTCAAGCTTTTCCGGCCGGACAATAGCGGTTACGAGTTTCATGAGTTGACCGTCTCCTTGGTTGTGGTGGCGCGTGCCGTGTCCTGGAAGGGGCTGAAGGATCCGCCGGTGCCGAGTCCGCCGAATTCGTAGGCGGTTTCGGCGTGTTCGCTCAGGTCGACGCCGTTGACTTCGTCCTCCTCCGAGATCCGGAAGCCCATGGTCTTGTGGATCGCCAGGCCGATGAGCAGCGTGAGGACTCCCGAGAAGACAATGGCCACTGCCGCGGCTGCTGCCTGGGCGCCGAGCTGACCCAAACCGCCGCCGTAGAACAAGCCCCCGCCCGCGCCGTCGACCGGCAGGGCGATGAAGCCCAGGGCCAGGGTGCCCGCAAGGCCGGCGACGAGGTGCACGCCGACGACGTCGAGCGAGTCGTCATAACCGAACCGGAATTTGAGCCCGACGGCGAGGGCGGACAGGACACCGGAGACCAGGCCGAGCCCCACCGCGGCGAGCGGGCTGACGTTGGCGCAGGCCGGGGTGATGGCCACGAGTCCTGCCACGACGCCGGAGGCGGCTCCGAGCGACGTCGCGCGGCCGTCGCGCAGCCGTTCGGTCAGGAGCCAGCCGAGCATCGCTGCGGCCGGTGCGGCGAGGGTGTTGATCCAGATCAGCCCCGCTTCTTCGGCAGTGCCCGCGGCGCCGCCGTTGAAGCCGAACCACCCGAACCAGAGCAATGTGGCGCCGAGCATCACGAAGGGGATGTTGTGCGGACGCTGGTTGGGGTCCTTCCCGAAGCCCTTCCGCTTGCCGAGGATCAGGGCCAGGACCAGTCCCGCCACGCCTGCGTTGATATGGACCACGGTGCCGCCGGCGAAGTCGATGGCTTCACCGACCACGGAGCCCACGGCACCCTCGGCGCCGAGGAGTCCGCCGCCCCAGACCATGAACGCCAGCGGGCAGTAGACCAGGGTCACCCAGACCGGCACGAATACCGCCCAGGCGCCGAACTTGGTCCGGTCGGCCACCGCGCCGCTGATCAGGGCAACGGTGATGATGGCGAACGTAGCCCCGTAGCCGGCGGTGATGAGGTCCTCGCTGCCGAGGATGTCTTTCAGCCCGAAGGAGGTGAAGGGGTTGCCGAACAGTCCGGCGATACCGTTCCCGCCGGTCATGGAGAAGCCCCAGAGGATCCAGACCACGCCGATGAGTCCGATCGAGACGAAGCTCATCATCATCATGTTCAACGCGGCCTTGGCGCGGGTCATGCCGCCGTAGAAAAATGCCACGCCCGGCGTCATAAGCAGCACAAGTGCCGCCGAAACCATTACCCAGACGTGACCTGCTGACAGATCCATCTTCACGTCCCTTCACATATGGCGGGCATCTCCCGCACAACGAACTCTGCCGGGGCCAGATTTCCGTCCGGGCCCGGAGGTGTTGCCGGGACGTTACAAACCCGGCCCTGAGGTAAAAGGATCGTGACAACGACGTTTCGGAAACGTTTCCGGACACGCAAAAGCCCCGCCTCCCTTGCGGGAAACGGGGCTGTGCGTTCGAGTGGCCTGCCTAGCCCAGCAGTGCGTCCACGAAGCTCTCCGCTTCGAACGGGGCCAGGTCGTCGGCACCCTCGCCCAGTCCCACGAGCTTCACGGGCACGCCCAGGGTCCGCTGGATCGCGACGACGATGCCGCCCTTGGCGGTACCGTCCAGCTTGGTCAGGACGATGCCGGAGATGTTGACTACCTCGGCGAAAACCTTCGCCTGGGTCAGCCCGTTCTGGCCGGTGGTGGCATCAAGGACCAGCAGGACCTCGTCCACGGCGGCCTGCTTTTCGATGACGCGCTTGACCTTGCCGAGCTCGTCCATCAGGCCGACCTTGTTCTGCAGCCGTCCGGCGGTGTCAATCAGGACCACGTCGACTTCACCCTCGATGCCGGCCTTGACCGCCTCGAACGCTACGGAGGCGGGGTCTGCGCCGTCGATCTCGGAGCGCACGGTGGGTACGCCTACGCGCTGTCCCCAGGTGGCCAGCTGTTCGGCGGCGGCGGCACGGAAGGTGTCGGCAGCACCCAGCAGCACGTCCTTGTCTTCGGCCACGAGTACGCGGGCCAGCTTGCCCACGGTGGTGGTCTTGCCGACGCCGTTGACGCCGACGACCATTACGACGGCGGGGGTCTCGGCGTGGCGGGTCACTGCCAGGGAGCGGTCCATGGACGGATCGACCAGCTTGATCAGTTCCTCGCGCAGCATCGCATGGACTTCCTGCGGATCCTGGCTGCCGGAGACCTTGACCCGCTGACGCAGCGCGTCCACGAGTTCCATGGTGGGTTCGGTGCCCAGGTCGGCAAGGAGGAGGGTTTCCTCAATCTCGTCCCAGACGTCTTCGTCGATCGTGTCGCGGGAGAGCAGCGCCAGCAGCGCCTTGCCCAGCGCGTTGTTGGATTTCGCCAGCCGTGCCCGCAGCCGGGCCAGGCGGCCCTGCACCGGTTCAGGCGTTTCGATGGTCGGCGCCTGCGGGGCAGGGGCTTCCTCAAGGTCACGCAGGTCATCCGGGACGACGACGTCGGTCTCCCCCGGCGGCGCCTCCAGGGTGTCGGTGCCGCCGCCGGTTCCGGTGACCGGATCGTTGGCGTCCCGGCGGGTGGGGTACATGCTCTTGGGTGTACGCCGGGTCCGTACCAGCAGTGTCGCGGAGAAGCCGACAACGGCGATCGCAACAAGGACATAGATCACTATCGAAAGGGTCTCATTCACGCTCCCAAGCTTCTCACATGCCGCTCATCCGATCCCCTGGGATCTGAGAGAATCGCCTTATCATGGTGCGCTCTTCCAGAATCCGAATCCCGCAGGAAATCCAGGTCCTCATCGCGGCCGCCTTCGTCATAGCCCTTGGCTTTGGCCTGGTGGCGCCGGTGCTGCCGCAGTTCGCGCAGAGTTTCGACGTCGGCGTCACGGCTTCCGCCGTCATCGTCAGCGCGTTTGCGTTCACCCGGCTGGTGTTCGCCCCGGCCGGCGGCATGCTGCTGGAAAAGCTCGGCGAGCGCCCGGTCTACATTGCCGGCCTGCTGATCGTGGCCGTGTCCACTGCCGCATGCGCCTTTGCGCAGAGTTACTGGCAGCTCCTGGTCTTCCGCGGCCTGGGCGGCATCGGGTCCACCATGTTCACCATCTCGGCCATGGCGCTGATCATCCGGCTCGCACCTGCGGAGATCCGCGGCAGGGTTTCCAGCGCCTATGCCTCCTCCTTCCTGCTGGGCAATATCGGCGGCCCGCTGCTCGGCGGCCTGCTGGCCGGATTCGGACTGCGTGTTCCGTTCCTCGTCTACGCAGCCGCGCTGGTGCTGGCCGCCGGCGTCGTCTTCCTCCGGCTGAAGGACGCCCGTCCGGTGGCCGGCCCCGGTGACACCAAGCCCGCCGCGTTGCCGGTACTGACCGTCACGGAGGCGCTGCGCGATCCGACGTACCGTGCGGCGCTGGTGTCCTCCTTCGCCAACGGCTGGTCCTCGTTCGGCGTGCGGAACGCCCTGGTTCCGCTGTTCGCTGCCGCGGCGCTGTCCGCCGGACCGGAGGTGGCAGGCATTTCCCTGACCGCCTTCGCCGTGGGCACCGCCGTCGTCCTGACGTTCTCCGGCCGGCTGGCCGACAGCTGGGGCCGCAAGCCACTGGCCCTTATTGGACTGGCCGTGAACGCCGCGGCCACCGCGTTGATGGGCTTCAGCTCCAGCGTGCCGGAGTTCCTGATCATCTCCGTCATCGCCGGCATGGGCACCGGCCTGCTCAATCCCGCCCAGCAGGCCGCCGTGGGCGACATCATCGGCAACGGGCGCAGCGGCGGAAAGGTCCTGGCCACCTTCCAGATGGCCAGCGACACCGGTGCCATTGCCGGTCCCATCCTCGCCGGCATGCTCGCCGATTCGCTGGGCTACTCCTGGGCGTTCGGCGTCACCGGCGCCATTGCCGCCATGGGCTTCATCGCCTGGCTGACGGCGCGGGAGACCCTGCCTGCCCGGAAAGCGGCCCCGGCCCCCACTACCATCGAGGAATGAAGCCTTTCCTGCTCCTGGCCACCCGCGCCGAAGATGACGCCGCCGACGAGGAGTACGCCTCTTTCCTGCGCTTCGGCGGGCTTGACGAGGGCCAGCTGCACCGGGTCCGCCTGGAAGCCGGCCCGATGCCGCCGGTGGACCTGAATTCCTACAGCGGCGTAATTGTGGGCGGCGGCCCGTTCAACTCGAGCGATCCCGAGGAGTCCAAGTCCCCGGTCCAGCTGCGGGTTGAGTCGGAGATGGCCAAGCTGCTGGACGACGTCGTGGCCCGCGACTTTCCGTTCTTCGGTGCCTGCTACGGAGTGGGCACGCTGGGACGGCACCAGGGTGCAACCGTGGACCGCCGATACGGCGAGCCGGTGGGCCCGGTCGAGGTCCGGCTGACGCCCGAAGGCCGCCGCGACCCGCTGTTGGAAGGCGTACCGGACACCTTCGCCGCGTACGTGGGGCATAAGGAGGCCGTCGCCGAGCTCCCGGCGCAGGCGGTGAACCTTGCCGGCTCGGCGACCTGCCCGGTGCAGATGTTCCGGGTGAAGTTCAACCTGTACGCCACGCAGTTCCACCCCGAGCTGGACGTCGCCGGACTGCTGACGCGGATCTCCGTGTACCGGCATGCCGGCTATTTTGAGCCGGACGAGGCGGAGACGGTGATGGACGCCGTCCGCGGATCTGCCGTGCACGTGCCGCCGCGGGTGCTGCGCAACTTCGTGAGCCGTTACGCGTCCTAGCTCCGGACGGCTTCGGGCGCCGTCCCGCGCTCGATCCGCTGGCTGATAACGGTCGAGACCCCGTCGCCGCGCATGGTCACGCCGTAGAGCGCGTCCGCCACTTCCATGGTGCGCTTCTGGTGGGTGATGACGATCAGCTGGCTGGACTCCCGCAGTTCTTCGAAGATGGTGAGCAGCCGGCCGAGGTTCGTGTCATCCAGCGCGGCCTCCACCTCGTCCATCACGTAGAACGGCGAGGGCCGGGCCTTGAAGATGGCCACCAGCAACGCCACGGCCGTCAGTGAGCGTTCCCCGCCGGAGAGCAGGGAAAGCCGCTTGATCTTCTTGCCGGCCGGCCGGGCATGGACCTCGATTCCGGTGGTCAGCATGTTGTCCGGATCAGTCAGCACCAGCCGCCCCTCTCCGCCGGGGAACAGCGTGCCGAAGACATGCTTGAACTGCTCGGCCGTGTCCCGGTACGCGGCGGTGAAAACCTCTTCCACGCGGCGGTCAACGTCGGCAATGATGTCCAGCAGGTCCTTCCGGGTGGCCTTAAGGTCTTCCAGCTGCGTGGACAGGAACTGGTGGCGTTCCTCCAGGGCGGCAAATTCCTCCAGCGCCAGGGGGTTGACCTTTCCGAGCGCCGCCAGGTCCCGCTCGGCGCGCTTCAGCCGTTTCTCCTGCTCCGCCCGGACATACGGGATGCCGTCCAGGAGCGGATTGCCGTCCTCGTCCACGGGCGTGCGCAGTGCCGCCCACTTGTCGCCGCTGACCGGCTCGGCGGGCACCGGGACGGGCTGGTCCGGCCCGAAGTTCGCCACCAGGTGCTCCGCGGTCATGCCCAGCTCCTCGAGGGCGCGGGCTTCGAGGGTCTCGATGCGCAGCCGCTGCTGTGCACGGACCAGCTCGTCGCGGTGGACGGAGTCCGTGAGCCGTGCCAGTTCCGCAGCGGCGTCGTTGTTGGCGCTGCGGACGGCGGACAGCTCGGCTTCCTGTGCGGTCCGGGCTTCCTCCGCACGGCTGCGTTCCTCGGCAGCCAGTGCCAGGGAAACCTGCAGGTGTGCCAGCACTGCTTCTGCCGCCGCGCCCACGGCAACCGCGCGGGCATGCTGTCCGGCACGGCGTCGGGCCCGTTCCGCGGCTGCAGCCCGGGCCCGGCGTTCGGCTCCGGCAGCGCGTTCCAGTGACTCCGCACGGCCGGCTACGGCCTTGAGCTGTTCTTCGGCTGAGCGCAGGCCCAGGCGGGCATCCATTTCCGCCTGCCGTGCCGACGCAGCGGCGAGCGCCAAAGCGTCCCGCCGGTCCGCAGACGGGTCTTCTTCGGGCCGGTGTTCCTGGCCTGCTGCGGCGAGGCGCTCGGACACGGCCGCCAGTTTCGCTTCTTCCGCCACGACGTTGGCTTCTGCTGCCGCCACCAGGGACGAAAGCCTCTCGGCCTCCCCCGAGGCGGCGCGCAGGGCGGAACCCAGAGTGCCCAACCGTTCAGCTACCGCGGCCAGCCGTGCGTCGGACTCATGCAGGGCCGCGAGCGCGGCGTCCGCCCGCTGCCGGCAGGCCTCGACCCGCGCGGCCGCCTCACCGATGCCGGTGCCGGCTTCCTCCGCCCGGGCGCGTGCCGCTGCCAGGCGGGCATCCGTTTCCTCCACCGCGGCGGAGATTTCCAGCAGCCCCGGGGCAGACGCGGATCCGCCCCGGGCGCTGAAGGCGCTCAGCACATCCCCGTCGGGCGTCACCGCGACGGCGCCGGGCGCGGCGGCCACCAGGCTCACGGCGGCGGCCAGGTCGGGGACTGCCACGGCATTGCCCAGCAGTGCGTTCAGCGCTTCCTGCACCTTGGCATCGGCGCTCACCAGGGACAGCACGGGCACCGCGCCGGCCGGGAGATCCGCGGGCAGTTCCGCTGCCCGGGCCGGTGCCCCGCCCAGCAGCAGTTCCACCTGTCCTTCGCCCGTGTCCTTCAGGTGCTGCAGGGCCCGGCCCGCGGCGTCGAGGTCCGCGGCGGCCAGGGCGTCCGCTGCGGATCCCAATGCTGCCGCCACTGTCCGTTCACAGCCCGGCTTGACGCTGACCAATTCCGCCAGCGGTTCCAGCACGCCGTCCACCCCGGCCCCGCGCAGGGAGGCGCTGCCGTCGCGCCGGTCCAGGCCGACGGCGAGGGCCTCGCGGCGGGCAGCGAGGTTCTCGGTTTCGCGGACTGCTTCCCGCTCGGCCTGCCGCAGCTGCCGGAGTTCCTGCTCGGCGGCTTCGAGGGCTTCCTGTGCTTCCTCATACGCGGCATCCAGGTCCGCTTCGCCTGCCTCGGCGCCGGCGGCGGACCCTTCCAGCTGCTCGAACTCTTCCCGGGCACGGGTACGGCGTTCCTCGGCAGCGGTGATCGAGGCCCGCAGCCGGCCCGCTTCGGACTGCGCCGAGGCCACCCTCGAACGGGCGGCTTCCACCGAGCCGGTCAGCCGGGCCAGGCCCTCGCGCCGGTCCGCCGCGGCCCGGAGCAGCCCGGCGTACCGCTTTTCCTCCGCAGCCGCTTCCTCTTCGGCTGCCTCGCGGATCTCCACGGCGTCCTCCAGCCGTGCCCGCCGGTCTTCGATTTCGGCGTCCAGGGCCGCAGCTTCCGCGCGTACCCGGTCCGCGGAGGCCTGCAGCTGTTCCGGGTCCCGGCCGCTGCCGGCCGCGGGTTCCGCTGCCCCCAGCAGCCGGGCACGCTCGGCCGCAAGCGCGCCAAGGGAACGGAACCGCTCCTGCAGCGAGGACAGTTCGTACCAGGTGTCCCGTGCGGCGTTCAGCTGCGGTGCGGCCTGCGCAGCCAGTGCCTCGAGTTCGGACTGCCGCTTCCGGCCCTCTTCCACCGCAGCCTCCACTACCGTGCGGCGTGCCTTCAGGGCCGACTCATCGGCTGTTTCCTTTTCGTAGGCAGCCCTCAGGGTGGCCAGGTCATCGGCCAGCAGCCGTGAACGGGCATCCCGGACATCCTGCTGTACCGTCTTGGCCCGGCGGGCGACGGCGGCCTGTTTGCCCAGCGGTCCCAGCTGGCGCCGCAGTTCGGCAGTGAGGTCGGTGACGCGGGCGAGGTTCGCGGCCATGGCGTCCAGCTTGCGCAGGGTTTTTTCCTTGCGCCGCCGGTGCTTGAGGATTCCGGCGGCCTCCTCGATAAAGCCCCGGCGTTCCTCCGCTGAAGCGTGCAGCACCTTGTCCAGCTGACCCTGCCCGACTATGACATGCATCTCACGGCCCAGGCCGGAGTCCGAGAGCAGTTCCTGGATGTCGAGCAGGCGGCAGGGGCTGCCGTTAATGGCGTACTCGGATCCGCCGGTGCGGAAGAGCGTGCGCGAAATGGTGACTTCGGAGTATTCGATCGGCAGGGCGCCGTCGGCGTTGTCGATGGTCAGCGACACCTGGGCCCGTCCCAGCGGCGCACGGCCGGAAGCGCCGGACGTGCCCGCGAAGATCACGTCTTCCATCTTTCCGCCGCGCAGCGTCTTGGCACCCTGTTCGCCCATCACCCACGCCAGGGCATCCACCACGTTGGACTTCCCGGACCCGTTGGGGCCAACCACCGCCGTCACACCGGGTTCGAACTCAAAGGTGGTGGCCGATGCAAAGGACTTGAATCCTCGCATGGTCAGGGTCTTCAGATGCACGGGGGTTAATCTCTCCTGCCGGGGTTGATTCCTTAAATCTACGCGGTTAGCGTCAAAATTCCGCTCTACTCGGAGAGCGTAATCCGGCTTTTGCCTGCGGAATCGCGGGGCCGGTAAGTAGGCTTCTACAAGAGTCATATGATTTTAGGGCGTGGATGCAGGCTTCACGGCGGCCGCCAGCGCGATAGGTTCAGCAGCAGACAAGGCAGGCATTTTGACCGGGAACTTCAACTTCCAGCACTCCAACTCCGCCATCCTCAGCGTGAATAGCGTTGAAGCTCCGGTGGTTATGAGTTCCAGTGAATTCGACGAGCGCCTCGAGCCGTCACTCAAGCGGCTGCGGCTCTCCAAGCGCCTGCTTGAGCGGGTGGCAGGCGTAAGCGAACGCCGCTGGTGGGCTCCCGGCACCGCGTTCGACGACGGTGCCACCGAGGCCGGTGCCAAGGCCCTGGCCGAAGCCGGCGTCGAAGCTTCCGAAATCGGACTGCTCATCAACACTTCGGTGACGCGCCGGAACCTTGAGCCGTCCGTAGCCGTGAAGATCCACAACGGCCTGGGACTGCCCTCCTCCGCCATGAACTTCGACCTTGCCAACGCCTGCCTGGGCTTCGTCAACGGCATCACACTGGCGTCCAACATGATCGACTCCGGGCAGATCAACTATGCCCTGATTGTGGCCGGCGAAGATTCCCAGGGCGTGCAGGAAGCCACTTTCGGACGCCTGAACGCCCCCGATTCCACCCGCGACGACTACCTGCGGGAATTCGCCACCCTCACCCTTGGCTCCGGTGCCGCGGCGGCCGTCATCGGCCGGGCGGACCGGCATCCCGGCTCGCACCGCATCCTCGGCGGGGTTTCGCGTGCCGGCACCCAGCACCACGAGCTGTGCGTGGGCGGCATCGACGGCATGTACACCGACACCAAGGGCCTGCTGGACGGCGGCCTGGAACTCGTGGTTGATGCGTGGCACGAAGCCCACGGCAACGGCTGGGACTGGTCCGGTATGGACCGCTACGTGACCCACCAGGTGTCCAACTCCTATACCAATGCCATCATCAAGGCCGTGGACCTGGACCGGAAAAAGGTGCCGATCACGTTCCCGAACTGGGGCAACGTAGGTCCGGCGTCGCTGCCGATGACCCTGGCCCAGGAATCCCGTTCCCTGAACCCCGGCGACCGTGTGCTGTGCATGGGCGTGGGCTCCGGACTGAACACAACCATGATGGAGATTGCGTGGTAGAGGAGCTTTGGCCCGGCGTTAACCCCGCCTGGTCCACGTTTGTCCACGTTCCCTCCACCGCCGCCGTCGACGTCGCCGGCACTGTGCGCAAGTGGCACATCCTCGACAACGGCCCTGACCTGGCCGCCGCCGGGATTGAACCGGCCGGAACCCTGCTCTGCGTGCACGGCAACCCCACCTGGTCCTACCTCTGGCGCACCCTGCTGGCTGCCGGGGCGTCCGCCGACAAGCCGTGGCGCGTAGTGGCCGTTGACCAGCTGGATATGGGCTTCTCCGAACGCACCGGTGCCTTCCGGAGGTTGGAGGACCGGATCACCGACCTCGGCAACCTCACGGACACGCTCGGGATCACGGGCCCCGTGGTCACTGTCGGGCATGACTGGGGCGGCGTGATCTCCCTGGGCTGGGCGCTGCGGCACCGCCGCCAGCTGGCCGGCGTCGTCCTGACCAACACCGCTGTGCATCCGGCCGGCTACTCGCTGCCGCCGGCCCTGAAGCTGGCCCTGCATCCGGCTGTCCACCCCTGGGGCACGCGCAGCACCGATGCCTTTATCCGGGTCACGCATTCCCTCGCGCAGCCCGCACTGCCTGCTCCCGTGCGGGAAGCCTTCGCGCTGCCGTACCGCGGTGCGGCCCGCCGGCAGGGCGTCGCGAACTTCGTTGCCGATATTCCCGCCGTCGATTCCCACCCGAGCTGGCGCGCACTGAACACCGTTGCCGAGGGCATCCGCCGGCTCAACGTTCCCTCGCTGGTTCTCTGGGGTCCTCGGGATCCGGTCTTTTCCGACCGCTACCTGCGCGACCTGCTGGAGCGGCTGCCGGAATCCTCCGTGCACCGGTTCGAGGGGGCCGGGCACCTGCTCCCCGAAGACGTCGACATCGCCTCCCCCGTCTTCTCCTGGCTGCGGACCGCCGTCGAAGAGCCTGCGGATTCCGCCCTCCGGCGCACTGATCCCTTCCGCCCCATGCTTGCCGAGCTGGATGAGCGCGCGCGCGATACGAGCCCCGCCGTCGTCGACATGGCACCGCTGGGCGGAGGCGAAGGTACGGCCCCGCGCACCTTGTCCTGGGCGGGGCTTGCGGAACGCGTGAATGCCCTCGCGGCGGGACTCGCCGCGGCCGGCGTGCGTCCCGGAACCCGGGTGAACCTGCTGGTTCCGCCCGGAATTGAACTGACCTCGCTGATTTACGCGTGCCTGCGACTGAACGCCGTCATTGTGGTGGCCGACGCCGGCCTCGGCACCAAGGGACTCGGCCGCGCCATCAAGGGCGCCGGTCCGGAGTTTTTGATCGGCATCGACCGGGCGCTGATCGGTGCCCGGGCGCTTGGCTGGCCGGGAACCCGGATCAGCGTGTCCGAGCTGTCTCCGGCCCGTAAACGGCTGCTGGGGGTGCGGCATTCCGTCGAAGGTCTCATTGCCGACGGTTCCGGTTCCGAAGCGCCGTGGTATCCCGCGGACCCCGACGCCGACGCCGCCGTACTGTTCACCTCCGGCTCGACAGGCCCTGCCAAGGGCGTGGTGTACACGCACCGGCAGCTGGCCGCGATGCGCGACGCCATCAAGGACACCTATAACCTCCGGGCCGGGACCTCGCTGGTGGCCGGCTTCGCGCCGTTCGCCCTGCTGGGGCCCGCACTGGGGGCAACGTCAGTGACTCCGGACATGGACGTCACCTCCCCGCGCACCCTGACCGCGGCAGCCCTGGCTGATGCCGCCGTCGCCGTGGACGCCACCACCATCTTCGCTTCCCCTGCGGCGCTCACCAACGTGCTGGCGACGTCCGGCCAACTGGACGCTGCGCAGCGGGCCGCACTGGCACAGGTGGAACTGCTGCTTTCCGCCGGTGCTCCGATAGCCGAACCGCTTCTGGCCCAGGTGCAGGACCTGGTGCCGAAGGCGTCCCTGCACACCCCGTACGGCATGACCGAAGCACTGCCGGTCACCGACATCAGCCTCGAGGGCATCCGTGCCGCGGGTGCCGGCAACGGCGTCTGCGTCGGAACCCCCGTGTCCCGGGCCGAAGTGGCCATTGCCGAAGTCTTCCCGGACGGCACGGTCGGCGACAAACCCCTGACCGTCGCGAACCGCACCGGTGAAATCCTGGTCAGTGCCCCGCACGTCAAGGACCGCTACGACCGGCTCTGGATCACGGAACGCCACAGTTCCTCCATCGACGGCTGGCACCGCACCGGCGACGTCGGTCACTTCGACGACGAGGGCCGGCTGTGGGTCGAGGGCCGCCTGGGGCACATCCTCACCTCTGCGGACGGGGTCCGGACTCCGGTGGCAGCCGAACAGGCTGCCGAGACGGTCGACGGCGTAGGCAGGGTTGCGCTGGTCGGCGTCGGACCCGCCGGCGCCCAGGTGCCCGTCGCCGTCCTGGAAACGGAACCGCCCGCCCGCCGGGCCGGGACCGCGTCCTCCGGGCTGACCGCAGCTGTGCGGTCCCGTGTGGCCCAGCTGGTGGGGCTCGATCTGGCGGCAGTACTGGTGCTGCCGCAGATGCCTACCGATATCCGGCACAATTCCAAGATCGACCGCACCGCGTTGGCCGACTGGGCCTCCCGGCTGCTGGCCGGCGGTCCGGTGCCGGGCCTGGGCAAGGGACGGCGATGAGCTCCGCCGTCCTGCCTCCCCGGAATGTCCTCGTCACCGGTGCAAGCGGTCTGCTGGGCGGTGCCGTTGCGGACCTGTTGGAAGCCAAGGGTCACAAGGTCCGCACCTTCCAGCGCCGCCCGGGTGTCCTGGGTCGGGACTCCGTGGCCGGTTCGGTTGCCGATCCCGCTGCTGCTGCCCGCGCAGTGGACGGGATGGACGCGGTAATCCATCTCGCGGCGAAGGTCTCCTTTACCGGCGAGTGGCACGAGTTCGAGGAAACCAACATCGTTGGTACGCAGGTCCTGCTGCAGGCCGCGCAGGCGGCCGGGGTCCGTGACGTCGTTTTCGTCTCCTCTCCGTCCGTGGCGCACTTCGGCGAGCCGATTGCGGGCGCCGGTGCCGGCACGGCAGACCCGGCCCGAGCCCGCGGTTTCTATGCTGCGTCCAAGGCCCAGGCCGAGCTCATTGCGCTGGCGCAGAACTCCTCCGGTTTCCGGGTCACGGCCATCCGCCCGCATATCGTCTGGGGTCCCGGCGACACGCAGCTGGTGGAACGCGTGATCGACCGTGCCCGGTCCGGCCGCCTGCCGCTGCTGGATGCCGGTGCTGCGCTGATCGACACCACGTACATCGACAACGCCGCGGCTGCCATAGTCCGCGGGCTGGAGCGGATGGATGCTGCGGCGGGCCGTGCCCTCGTGGTGACGAACGGGCAGCCGAGGCCGGTAGGGGAACTGATCGCCGGGATCTGTGCAGCCGCAGGAGTGGCTGCACCGGGCTGGAGCGTTCCCGGCAAGGTTGCCCGCGGCGCCGGAAGCCTGATCGAGAAGGCCTGGTTGGTGGCCGGTCGGCGGGGTCTGGTCCATGACGAGCCGCCCATGACCCGTTTCCTCGCTGAGCAGCTCTCGACGTCGCACTGGTTTGACCAGCGCGAAACCCGCGAAGTGCTGGATTGGAAGCCCGAAGTTTCGATTGAAGACGGCATGATCCGGCTTGCCCGGCACTACTCCTAGGATGATTTCCGTGAAAAGCCTGCAGAAGATCGAGTCCTGGCCCGTAGACCATGCCGCTGCCGCCGTCGTGTCCGTCGACGGCGAGGTGCTGGGAACTGCCGGCGACCAGGACCGCCGTTTTCGGCTGGCCTCGGTCACCAAGCTGCTGAGCGCGTACGCCGTACTGGTGTCCCTCGATGAGGGCGCCTTGGAACTCGATCAGCCTGCAGGACCTGAGGGCTCCACCGTCCGGCACCTGTTGGCCCATTCCGGCGGCTACGATTTCGGCGAGCGCACGGTCCGCTACACCCCCGGTACCCGGCGACTGTATTCCAACGCGGGTTTTGAGGTCCTCGGCGAAACCCTGGAGCAGGCCACGGGTATGACCTTCGGCGAATATCTGCGCGAAGGCGTACTGGTTCCGCTGGGCATGTCTTCCACAACGCTGGAGGGCTCCCCTGCTGCCGGCGCCATCTCCACGGCAGCGGACCTCAGCCGGTTTGCGGCCGAACTGCAGGCTCCCACGCTCACGGATCCGGGCCGGCTGACCGAAGCCACCCAGGTGGTCTTTCCCGGCCTGGTGGGCGTGCTTCCCGGTTTCGGCCGGCAGAAAGAGAACGACTGGGGCCTCGGCTTCGAAATCCGGGCACAGAAGTCTCCGCACTGGACCGGCGCCAACAGCTCGCCGGCCACTTTCGGGCACTTTGGCCAGTCCGGAACCTTCCTTTGGGTGGATCCTGCGGCTCGTGCTGCTGCTGTCTGCCTCACCGACCGCGATTTCGGCCCCTGGGCCGCCGACGTCTGGCCGCCCTTTACCGACGGGGTCCTTGCGGAACTCGCCGACCGGTAGCGTTCTGCCTGCTACGCGGCCCAAACCAGATCCACGATGCAGGCTTCCAGGAAACCCTTCGGGGGCGGCTTGCCTCCCGTCCGATCGCCAGCGCTGTCCTCGGCCCTGATTCCGGGGAGCGGAGGCGCCGTGGACCGATAGGTGTGCCCTGTTGGGGTGGTGGTCTCGACGGTGTGCGGTGTAGTTGATCCCGTCGGCGGATGGAGCGTTTGCGCCTTCCAATCGGGTGCTTCCTTTGCCTGGTTGCATGCCTCGCAGAGTCCCTGCCCATTTGCGATTTCGGTGGGGCCGCCGTCCTGATGGGGACGAATATGGTCGAGATGCCGAATCGGCGCCCCGCACCACGGCATTCGGCAGGACTGGTCGCGTGCCGCGATAAACCGTCCCAGCGAAGCCGGGAACAAGCGCGCCCGGGAATCCATAGCGACTAATTGACCGGCAATCGGTTCGGTGTAGAGCCGTCGAATCCAGCGTTCTTCCTGCTTGTCCTGCTTCGCTTTCCGCCCTGCGGCTTGTTCCCGGACGTGTTCCGGTTCAGCGCCACGGGTATCCTGCCCGGGTTCTTGCCCCGGACGCCTTCCCCGGACCAGGTCCCTTGCCCACTGCGCCGGCACCGGCCCGTACCCGGGGACCACGGCCGGCTCGGAATCGCCGCCGAACAGTGTCCGGTCCGACATCACCAGCTGAACTTCCACCTTCAGCTGCCCTGTCTCCGCCTGGCCGGTCACGCGCTCCACGAGAGTGTCCGCCATGATCTGGCCCCGCCCCCGGGTATCTCCGGTTGCCCGCAGCCGGTCTGCTTCACGGGACAGTGCGGCAAAGACTCCCACTCCCTGGGCGACGGGCAGTAGCCCGGTTAGGTAAGTCATGGTGTCCGGTGCCGGACGGCAGGAAACAAAGCGTTCGGATTCGGCTTTGGCTGCGCGCTTGACCGATGCTCGCGGATCGAGCCGATAAGCGGCGCCTCTGGTGCGGGAGATGACCTGCCGGTCCCCCAGGGCTTCAAGCACGTCGGGGTCTCCGGCCACTTCTTCATCTACCCGCCGCCGGTCTTCCAAGCTCAGGCAGGCCGTCTCGCGGACCAGCAGCGTTGCCCGCCATTCGCTGATTTTCCCGCGGGCCAACGCCTGCAGCGTGCACGGCATCTCTTCCGTCAGCACCTTGGCGAACCCGAGCAACCGTCCCCCGCGGCTCGGTGATGCCCTGCGGGCCAGGGCAATCTGTCCGGCGACACCGCGGCCCAGATCCTCGCGGCGCACTCCGGCCTCGGCCTGCTTCCGGCGCTGCGAGGCATCGAATGCTGCAGCAGCCCGGGCCTGTGCCGCCGAGGCTGCGGCTTTGAGCTCCTCAAGTGCCCGGATCCGGTCAATCAGCTCGCGGTCATCCTGCTGTACGAAGGGAAGATCCTCAGCTTGGTCCCCCAGTACCTCAACCCACGCGTTCACCCGTGCGGTACCGGCAGTCAATCCGTCGGTCCGTTGATGGTTCACAGGGTGAGAATATTCGAACATGTGTTCGAGTCTATCGGGGCCTGGAGCTCGGATCTAGGCGAAAAATACCCGTTCAACCACCTAAGAAACCACGACGACGCCGAGCAGCAGGGCAGCGTTCCCCGCCAGCGCGAGGTTTCCGGGCTCCTTCTTCGGCTTCTTCTTCCCGGCCTTCGCCTTCCCTCCGGGCTTCCCGGCCTTCGCCTTCCGGTCAGGCTTTCCGGGGTCGGGGCTTCCGGGGTCGGAATTCCCGGTGTCGGGTGCGGCCGCCCTTTCCCGCACAGGAAAGAACGGTGGCCGTGACCGCTCCACCGATGCGGCTTGTGCCGCCGCGGGCTGCGGCAGCCGGGATTGATCCGACGCCTCCGCAGGGATGTCTGGGTTCGGAACCAGCTCCGAACCGGCCGGCTCCGGTCCCGTCGTAGCCTCGGATACCTTCTCCCGTAACGGACCCTCAGACTCAACCCGGCCCGGCAGCACCGGCCAGTGCAGAACGGCTCCGGCAACAGCCGCTGCGAGTGCGACGACGGCCACTACCCAGAGGGCCATCGACCAGGAGGTCCACGGCACCACCAGCCGCAAAAGGCCCGCGAGCGAAGCCGCTTCCATCAAACCGGCCAGCAGCGACCTCCGGCTGGGGCCGGAAGGCTGTCCCGCCCGTTGCCAGACAGGAACCGCCACGGACAGACAGGTCGCCACCAGCCAGGCGCCGAGGATCCAGGACATCAGGGTGAATGTCATCAGAGACCTTCCTTCAGCAAAGCCAAGGCAGCTTCTTCCTGCCCGACAGCCACGTTGGAAAGGATCAGCACGGCGGTGCCCGCCTCCCGGTCCATCGCCGCCATGGCGGAGAAGCCTCCGGTCATGCCGTTGTGCCAGGTCGCAGCCCGCCCACTCGAGGGAGAGACCTGGGTGAACCACCCCAGGCCCACCTGCTCGCCGTCCTCGCCCGTATCCCACTGCGGTTCCAGGGCCGCGGCCCCCGGAGCGGTCTCCGTCAGCAGCGCCTGG
The DNA here is from genome assembly GCF_020731025.1 of Arthrobacter sp. zg-Y895. Lineage (NCBI taxonomy): Bacteria > Bacillati > Actinomycetota > Actinomycetes > Micrococcales > Micrococcaceae > Arthrobacter > Arthrobacter sp. zg-Y895. Next base: position 27,338 of record NZ_JAJFZY010000007.1, on the reverse strand, counting down.
AGGTAGAGCGACATATCCGCTGCGGTAGACCGGATCCCACCCATCGGCGCCCCGCCGTTGCCGGTCCAGGCTCCCTCCGGCAGTCCGCTTGCATTCCGGCCAGTCGGAGCATCGGGGCGCAGGTTGTCGGCCGTCATTGGCACGTATGTGTCCTTCATTCCCAGTGGCTCGAAAATCCGCTGCTCCAGCAGATCGGCGTATTCCATCCCGGCTGCCTTGGCGAGCAGCTGCCCGAGGAAGGCATACCCGAGGTTGGAGTAGGCCACCGTTCCCCTTCCACCCACCGACGCATTCTGTGCCTGCTCCAGCACCTCGGCAGGCGAGGCGGTGTAGGGGTCGCGGTGGAGGGCGGTGCCGGCGAGCAGGGAGACCAGCGCTCCCGGATCGGTGGCGAGCCGGGGAAGCCCCGAACGGTGGCTGGCCAGCTCGGCCAGGGTGACCGTGCCGATTTCGGCTTCCGGATCCCGCAGCTCCGGGCCCAGGATCTCGGCAACGGTGGTCTCCAACGTCACCTCGCCGCGCTCGACGGCGTTTGCAAGCAGCGCTGCCGTGAACGTCTTGGACACCGAACCGATTTCGAACTCGGTCCGTTCATCGGCACCGAACCCGGCAAACCGGACGGTGCCGTTTTCCAGGTAGACGACGCTGACCGCATCGGCAGGTTTCTGCAGCAGGGGCCGAACGGCGTCGGCGAGTTCTGCGTCGCCGGAAACCTGCGTCGACAGGCGCGGTGTCCACGGGGCAGCAAGGAGCCCGCCGGCCAGGACAGCTGAAGCGGCAAGGACGGCCACGATAATGCGTCTGCGTTGAAGCATGTCAGTTACCTCCGGAGGCAGCGGTCAGAATCGCCAGCAGCGGGATGACCCGGGCCGGCGGGATTTGGTAGCGGGACCGGGCGTGCGGTGCGAGCCAGCCCGAGGCGGTCAGCTGGTGAACGTGGTGGTAAATCTGTCCGGAGGTTCCGGAACCCAGTTCCTCCACCAGTTCTGCCACGGTCTCGGTTCCGCCGAGCACGGCGCGGAGCACGGCCAGCCGGACGGGATGGCCGAGGGAGGCAAGGGTTTCGGCGAACTGCGTCCAGTCGACGTCGAGCAGATGCCCGGTCTCCAACCCGTACTGGTACTCGTAGTGGGCACCGGCGGCGGTAGTGGCGGTGCCGGTGAACAGCACGGCTCCCGGCTCGGGATGGCGCTTCCGCACCCCTTCGAGGGCCCAGAACACGTCTGCCCCGTCCGCGGCCGGCGTCGGCTCCGCGGCTTCCGCGCGTTGCTCCAGGGCTGCCACGCGTGCTTCCAGCGCCTGCAGCCGGGCGTCGTCTCGTGCGGTCATGGATAGAGAATTACGTAATTCCAAAAAGATTGCAAGAGTTTCGTAATTTTTCTGTTCCTGACGCTGGTGGCGGGACCGGCCCTGGATGCCCGTCCGGAGCGCGCCCGGTGTGACGCCGGCTGCTGGGCGACGGATACCACCCGGATTTGTTACCGGACGCAAAGGTGCCGTGAACGGGCGCACTCCAACGCCCGAGATGAGGACAGCCGTGAAAATCTACAATCCGCAGGTCATCTTGTTCGTCGCCGACGTCGCGCGGGCGGCACGCTTCTACGCGGCCCTCGGCTTCAATGAAGAGTTCAGCGCAACGGGAGCAGGGACAGCACCCGTCAAAATGGAAATGGCATTGGAAGGCTTCGAGCTCGGGCTCGCACTGCCTGGACCGGCGGCCGAAGCCCACGGGCTCACCCCGGTCACGGCCGGACACCGCGCGTGCCTCACGCTCTGGACGGACGACGTCACAGCCGCCTACGCCGCTGCACTCGACGCCGGAGCAAAAGACCTCCAAGGACCGCACCCGTTCCTGGACGCGAGACTGCGGGTTGCATTCGTCGAGGACTTCGACGGACACCCGATCCAATTCGTGGAACGGAGAACTACCAGCGACCGTTCCGGGGCCGCGGCTGACACACGGGACAACTGTACGAAGACCGGTTCATAAACGAATCCCGCCGGATCAGGGTATGCAGCCCCAGTTCCTCACAGCGCGGGCAGGGCAGCCCTTCGCGGCCATAGGCGTTGAGGGACCGGGAGAAGTACCCTGAGGCGCCGTTCACATTGACGTACAGCGAGTCGAAGCTGGTGCCGCCCGCAGCCAATGCACGGGTCATCACGTCCCGGGCGGCTTCGACAAGCCGCAGCGCGTCGGCCCGGCGCATGGTGTCCGTGGCGCGGGCAAAGTGCATCCGTGCCGCCCACAGGGATTCGTCGGCGTAAATGTTCCCGACCCCGGAAATCAGCCCCTGGTCCAGCAGGGCGCGTTTGATCCCGGTCTTCCTGCCTCGCAGCCGGCGGTAGAACTCGTCAAAGGAAAACGCCGGATCCAGCGGGTCACGGGCGATATGGGCCGCCTCGGCAGCCACGAGCGGAAGTCCGGTTTCGGACAGGCCGCCGGGAGCGCCGTCGGGAGTCGGCACCAGGTCGGTGAGGAACACACCGCCGAAAATCCGCTGGTCTACAAAGCGCAGCTCGTCCGGCATCGCAACACCGGAGGCATCAACGGCGGGACTAAGCGTGAACCGGACCTTCAGGTGCTTTTCGTCCGGAAGCGCCGAGTCCTCCATCAGCAGCTGCCCGCTCATGCCCAGGTGGGCCATCAATGCAAACGGGGGTACGACGTCGTCGTCCGCGCCGGAAGCGGCACCGGCCGGTGAAGGAGCAGCCTCGAGCAGCGGCAGCCAGAGGAACTTACCGCGGCGCACGACGTCGGCCACCACCGCGCCTTCAAGGTTGGCAACGAGGTCGGCCGGGCCGGGCGCATGGCGCCGCACGGAACGGGGATCCACGACTTCGACGCCGGTGATGGTGCGGCCGCGGACCCATGATGCCAGTCCGCGGCGGACCACCTCGACTTCGGGAAGCTCAGGCATCGCCGGGAGTGCCTAGGAACCGGCAGCCGCGGAGTCGGCTTCCTTGGCGTTGATCATCTTCCAGGAAGCAGCGGCGGCTTCCTGCTCGGCTTCCTTCTTGGAGTGGCCGACGCCGGTGCCGTAGGCCTTGTCGCCGATATGCAGGACAGCAACGAAGCTGCGGGAATGGTCGGGACCGGATCCGGAGACCCGGTATTCGATGTCGCCCATTTTCCGGCCGGCAGCGATCTCCTGGATGCTCGTCTTCCAGTCCGTCCCGGCGCCCAATGCCTCGGCGTTGGACAGCAGCGGACCGACAAGGCGCATCACCATCTGCCGCGCGGCCTCTATTCCGTGATCGAGGTACACGGCACCGATGATTGCCTCGGTGGTGTCCGCAAGGATAGAGGACTTGTCGCGCCCGTTGGTCAGCTTTTCGCCCTGGCCCAGCAGGATGTACTCCCCCAGCCCCAGACCGCGGGCAATGCCGGCGAGGGCACGGGTACTCACGACGGCGGAGCGGCGCTTGGCCAGCTCGCCCTCGGAAAGATCAGGATTATCCCGGTAGAGCGCATCGGTTACCGAGAACCCCAGAATGGAGTCACCCAGGAATTCCAGGCGCTCGTTCGTGGGGATGCCGCCCTGCTCGTAAGCGTAGGAACGGTGCGTGAGTGCAAGACGAAGCGTCCCGGCGTCGATATCGACACCGAGACGCTTCATAAGCTCTTCAGTATTCTTCACTTTTTGGATACAACCCGAAAAGCAGTATTCACGTGCCCGTCCGCAACAACACTAATGATGCGCAAAGCCGGGCCGAACACTGGTCTTAGACGTCCGCGACCTTGCGGCCCTTGTATTCAAGGAACAGCGCGGTGCCGGCGGAGTCGGTTACGACCTTGGCCTGGTGCGGCAGGCTATAGGTGACGCGGCCGTTCTCCACGGTCTTCACCAGGTTGGGCGCGGTCGCCTTCCACTGGGACCGGCGTGCACGTGTATTCGCGCGGGACATTTTCCGCTTCGGAACAGCCACGGCTAACTCTCTTCTCTCTCGTCTGACTCTGTACTTGGTGCCGCAGTATCTTCTGCGGCCGTGCCGGTCAGCCCGGCGAGGGCTGCCCAGCGAGGATCCACTGCTTCATGGTGGTGACCCGGATCCTCCTCAAGGCGCGCTCCGCATTCGGAGCAAAGGCCTTCGCAGTCTTCCCGGCACACCGGCTGGAACGGCATGGTAAGAACCACTGCGTCCCGCAATACCGGCTCAAGATCGATGACATCTCGCTCGATCCGGTGTTGCTCTTCTTCATCTTCTTCTTCGAAGGACTCAGCGTCCTCGTAGTAGAAGAGTTCCTGCACATCGACTTCTTGGTCGTACGCGAGTGGCTTCAGGCAGCGGCCGCATTCGCCCTTTACGGGGGCGATTACTACGCCGGATACCAGAATCCCTTCGTGCACGGCCTCCAACCTCAGATCGAGCTCGAGGCCGGATCCTTCCGGAACGCCGATAAGCGCAACACCGAAGTCTTTCGGTGCCGGTACATGTTCATGCAAGGTCCGCATCGTTCCCGGGCTGCGCCCGAGGTCCCTGACGTTGATAGCCAGGGGAGTTTCCGGATTGGACCGCGAAAATTCGCTAATGAGAACTCCTGTAGAACATAGACCGACATATCATCTTAGCCTGACTTGCCGGAATCTCTCAAACTGCGGCTGCACCGCAGCCAAGGAACACGTGCGGGCACGTGCTCCATAGTCCAGTTTACCCGCCAAGGGGCATCCGGCTAATCGGCGTGCCTGGTGCTTCCCTTCCGGTGCATCCGAGCCAACCCCGTCTAGCTGTCCGTCAGGCGCTTCAGCACCGTGGGGGGAACATAGCCGGCGACGTCGCCGCCCAGGGCGGCCACTTCCTTGATCAGGGACGAGGACAGGTGGGTGTAGCTGCTTTCCGCGGCCAGGAAGACGGTTTCGACGCCGGTGAGCTGCCTGTTCATGACCGCCATGGGCAGTTCGTACTGGTAGTCCTGGACGGACCGCAGCCCCTTCACGATCGCGGAGGCTCCGTGTTCCCGGCAGAAGTCGGCCAGGAGCCCGTCCCCCATGGGGACCACGGAAACCCCGCCCAGCGCCTCAAAGGTTTCCGCTGCCAGTTCCAGGCGTTCCTCGGCACTGAAACGGTACTTCTTCGCATAGTTGGTGGACACCGCCACGATGACTTCGTCGAAGAGGGTTGCCGCACGGGCAATCACCTCCACGTGGCCGTTGTGGATGGGATCAAAGGAACCGGGGCATACAGCGCGTCGCATAGGTCGAATCTACCGGGTGCGGGCGGGTAATACTGGAGGCATGAGTATCAGCACAGCCGCGTCCCTGCTCCGTGCCCGGCCCGGCACCGGCACGGCCGCCGCCCAGCCCTGGCAGCGGACCGCCGCGGGAGCCAACCTGCTCGCGGCGGACGGCAATCTCGGGGTGACCATTTTCGAGGAAATCACCGCCCTTGCCGGACAGCACGGAGCCATCAACCTCGGCCAGGGTTTTCCCGATGAGGACGGGCCGGCCGTAATGCTCGACGCCGCACGGAAGGCCATTGCCTCCGGCGCCAACCAGTACGCCCCGGGACAGGGCCTGCCGGTCCTGCGCAACGCCGTCGCGGCCCACCAGGAGCGGTTCTACGGGCTGCACGTGGACCCGGACAGCGAGGTCATCGTCAGCACCGGCGCCACGGAAGCCATTGCGTCGACCCTCCTGGCCCTGACGGGTCCCGGAGACGAGGTGCTGACCTTCGAACCCTTCTACGATTCCTACGGCGCGGTCATTGGGCTCAGCGGTGCCACGCACACCACCGTCGCCCTCGACGCACCGCATTTCCTCCCCGCCGACGGCGCCCTCGAAGCGGCGTTCACCGACCGCACGCGGGTGGTGCTGGTCAATAACCCGCACAACCCCACGGGCGCAGTCCTTCCCCGCAAGGTCCTGCAGCAGATCGTGGACCTGGCAGCGAAGCACGACGCCGTGATCGTCACCGACGAGGTGTACGAACACCTGACCTTCGGGCCGGTGCACATTCCCGTAGCCACGCTGCCCGGTGCCGCGGAACGGACCCTGACCATTTCCTCGGCGGGCAAAACGTTTTCCGTAACCGGCTGGAAAATCGGCTGGCTCACGGGCCCGGCACCGCTGGTGGCTGCGGTCCGCACCGTCAAGACCTTCCTGAGCTACACCTCCGGCACCCCCTTCCAGTCCGCGGTCGCCGTCGGCCTGGGACTGGAGGATTCCTACTTCACCGGAGCCGCCGCGGCACTGCAGGCGAAGCGGGACCTGCTCGGATCCGGGCTGCGGGCTGCCGGAATGGAAGTCCTGCCCTCCTCCGGAACATACTTCGTTACCGCCGACACGTCGCCCCTGGGCATTACCGACGCCACGGAACTGGCTCGGCGGCTGCCGGAACTGATCGGCGTGGCGGCCATTCCGGTGGCCGTGTTCTGCCATGCGGATGGAGCGCAGCGCACCCGGTCCCTGCTCCGGTTCGCGTTCTGCAAGAAAACGGACGTCCTGGACTCCGCCTCCGAGCGTCTCGCCCGGCTGGGCGGGCTGCTGTGAACGCGTCCCGGCTGCTGCGGGGCATCGGCGCCCACGCCACCATCACCGAAGACGGCTTCACCCCCGGGGCCTACATCCTGAGCATCGGAGGCGCGGACCAGTCCCACGTGGACCTGGCCCGCCCGCAGGAGATTTCCTACGAGTACCTGCGCCGGATAGGCAACGTCCTGGACCTGGCCGCAGCGGAGGGGGAGCCGCTGCGTGCGCTGCATCTGGGCGCCGGAGCGCTGACCCTCGCCCGCTACCTCCAGGCCACCCGCCCCGGGTCCGAGCAGGCGGCGGTGGAACTGGAACGCGAACTGCTGGACTTCGTGCTGGCGCATCTTCCCCTGCCGGAGGGCACCAGGCTGGAGACCGTCATCGGGGACGCGCGGGAATCACTGGACCGCTTTGCCGGCCAGCATTTCGATGCCATTGTCCTGGACATCTTCGCCGGCCCCGATGCGCCCGCGCACCTGGCGACGTCGGACTTCTACGCCGAGCTGATTGCCTTGCTCTCCCCCGCCGGGGTGCTGCTGGTCAATGTCGGGGACGATCCGCCGCTGGCCTTCGCCCGCCGGCAGGTCCGCGAGGTCCAGGCCTCGCTGGTTGCGGCCGGTGAGGTTGCAGACGGCGAGGTTGCAGACGGCGACGTGGCGGCGCTGGCACAGCGGGACATGTTCACGGGACGCTACCCCGGCAACATCGTGCTCGCGGCAACCCGGTTCCGCTGGCCCGCCGAGTGGACGCAGCAGCTACTGGCTGCCGGTCCGCACCCGGCAGCAGTGCTGACCGGCGAGGACCTGGACCGCTTCGCAGGCTAGGCCTGCGCGGCCTCGGCGTCGTCGGACTCTGCGTCATCGTCGGCAGGTTCGGCGAACCACAGGGTGGTTTCACCGTATTTACGCTCGCTGAAGCGCTCCAGGCCTTCCGGCCAGACCGGTTCGGGGGAACGCGTGGAGCGCTCGAGCACCACTACCGCACCGACTGCGAGGTGCCCGGCCAGCGGGGTGAGGACCGTAGCCAGCTCCGCTTCGGTGAACGCGTAGGGCGGATCAATAAACACCACGTCCCAGCGCACGTCCGCCGGAACCCGCAGCAGGAAAGTTTCAGCCTTGGCCCGGTGCACGTTTACGCAGGTCCGGCCCAGGATCTTGTTGACCAGTTCCGCGTTCTGCCGGCAGGTCGCAGCGGGCTTGTCGGCCAGTTCCACCAGGTCGACGGCGGCCGCCCCGCGGCTGGCGCTCTCCACACCCAGGGCACCGGACCCGGCGAACAGATCCAGCACGCGGGCTTCCTGCAGGATGCCGTAGGACTCGAGGCGGGAAAAGAGGGCTTCCTTCACCCGGTCCGTGGTGGGACGCGTTCCGTCACCGGGAACGCTGAACAAGGAGGATCCGCCGGCAGCCCCGGCAATAATGCGGCTCATGCCTTCACTTTATCCGCTGCCGGAAGCCGTCAGGACTGGAGGCGGGCGTCAGCCGCGTTCCAGGAACGCCTCGGCTTCGGGGTTCAGGTAGGCCTCGATGGCTTCGTCCAGGGCCGGGTAGTCGCGCAGGTCCGGATCCTCGGCCACCAGGGCCACGGCGTCGGCACGTGCCTTTTCAATGAGCTTTTCGTCCTGGACGGCGCGCAGCAGTTTCAGGGTGGAGCGGCCGCCGGACTGACTGGCGCCGAGGATGTCGCCTTCGCGGCGCAGTTCGAGGTCCTTGCGGGACAGTTCGAAACCGTCGGTGGTGGCCGCCACGGCCTCCAGCCGCTCACGGCTCGGATGTCCGGGCTCCAGCTGCGTCACGAGCAGGCACGTGCCGGGCAGCCCGCCGCGGCCCACCCGGCCACGCAGCTGGTGCAGCTGGGAGATGCCGAAGCGGTCCGCGTCCATGATCACCATCAGCGAGGCATTAGGCACATCCACCCCCACTTCGATGACGGTGGTGGAGACGAGCACGTCAATGTCGCCGCGGTTGAAGGCGGCCATGGTCTCGTGCTTGTCGTTCGGGTCCAGCCGGCCGTGCAGCGGCGCAATGACCTTCCCTGCGAGCACCGGCACGGTGGTGAGATACTCGACCAGCTCCGTGACGGAGGTCAGCTCCTGCCGCTGGGCACGCTCCCGGCCGGCGGCTGCTTCCCTCTCGTCGAACAGGTCCAGCTCCGTACCGGGTTCCTCTTCCTTGGCTCCGATCTTGGGGCAGACCACGTACACCTGACGGCCGGCGTCGATCTCTTCCCGGGCGCGGGCCCAGATCCGCTGCTCCCACTGCGGCTTCTCGGCCAGCGGCGAGACGTAGGTGGAGATGGGGGCCCGCCCGGCGGGCAGCTCGGTGAGGGTGGAGACCTCCAGGTCACCGAAGACAGTCATCGCCACGGTACGGGGAATCGGGGTAGCCGTCATGACCAGCAGGTGCGGGGTGCTGTGTCCCTTGGTGCGCAGCACATCGCGCTGCTCGACGCCGAACCGGTGCTGTTCATCCACCACCACCAGGCCGAGGTCGGCAAAGGAGACGTTCTCGGACAGCAGGGCGTGCGTGCCGATGATGATTCCGGCCGCGCCGCTGGCAGCATCCAGCATGGCCGCCCGCCGCCCGGCGGTGTTCATCGACCCGGTGAGCAGGGCCACGCGGGTGCCGTCCGGATCGCCGTCGAGCTGGCCGCCGCGGCCCAGTGGTCCCAGCATGGCGCTGATGGATTCGTAGTGCTGGGCGGCCAGGACCTCGGTGGGTGCCAGCAGTGCGGCCTGTCCCCCGGCGTCGATCACCTGCAGCATGGCGCGCAGGGCCACCAGGGTCTTGCCGGAGCCCACCTCGCCCTGCAGGAGGCGGTTCATGGGATGGTCCCCGCCCAGTTCGGTGGAAAGGTCGAGCCCGATTTCGGCCTGGCCGCGAGTCAGGGTGAAGGGAAGGGACGCGTCAAAGCGGTCCAGGAGGCCGCCGGGCACTGCCGGACGCGCGGTGGCTTCCTCTTCGGCGGTCAGGGCACGACGCCGGGCCAGTGCGGTCTGCAGGACCAGGGCTTCCTGGTACCGGAACCTGTGCCGGGCGGCGTAGGCCTCCTCCATGGTGGCCGGGCGGTGGATCCGCTGATAGGCCTCCGTGATGTCGGGGAAGTGCTCCCGACGGCGGATCGACTCCGGGATCGGATCGCGCAGCCGGGCTGCCTGAAGCACGTCCAGCAGCATCGACACGGACTTGGCAATGGTTGGGCTGGCTATTTTGGCCGAGGCCGGGTACACGGGAATAGGCCGTTTGGCCTCCTCTTCATCCACGGCGTCATCATCCAACAGCGCGTAACTGGGATTGGTCAGCTGCAGCTGGCCGCGGTAGGCGCCCACCTTGCCGGAGAACATGGCCCGGGTGCCGACGGTGAGTTCCTTGAACGCGTTGAACCCGTTGAAGAACGTCAGGTGCAGCTGGCCGAGGCTGCCGTCGGTATCGTCGGTGACCACTACCTCGACGATGGTCCCCTTGCGGGCCCGCATCTGCCGCCGGTTGTTGCTCTGCACCCGGGCGATCAGGGTAACGTCCTCATCGAACGGGATTTCGGCGATAGGGGTCAGCTCGCCGCGTTCCAGATAGCGCCGCGGGAAGTGGTGGAGCAGGTCGCCGACGGTTTTCAGGCCGAGGTACTTCTCCATGGCATTGGCCGTGGTTTTGCCGATCCGTCGGTCCAGCGGAAAGTCGAGTTCTCCGGGGAGCCTAGAGTCCATGTGCCTCGGGGACTTCTTTGGTCTCGTGTCCGTCTGCGGACAACTCGGTGATGGTCAGGTTCTCGGGATCGCCCAGGGTGCGCAGCAGGTCGATGGCGGCACCGGCGTCGGGCGTGTGGACGTGGATCCGCCAGCGGTAACCGTCTCCCACCGGGCTGACGGCGCTCATGATGACGGAGTCCCCCAGCTCGTCCAGCTGGAGCCGCAGCGTGGCGGCATCCAGCGGGCTGAGGGTGATGGTGCACATGACCTCCACGCCTTCCATGCGGGGCATGTGGGCGTGGATGTGCGGGTCCTGGACGTCGTAGCCGTGCAGTCCGTCCAGCAGTTCTTCCTGCAGTTCCTCGCCCAGGGCTGCGGCTCGCAGGGCGTCCAGTACCAGCAGGAACCCGACGCCGCCGGCGTCCACCACGTGGGCCGCGGCGAGCGCGTCCAGCTGGCTTTCGGTGCGGATGACGGCGGTCAGGGCGGCGTCCATCATGGCGCGCAGCGTGATCGCGAGTCCCACGTTGCTGTCATCTCCGGTGACTGCCGCTTCACTGTCGGAGGCGGCGTGGGCTGCCGCTTCGAGGACGGAGAGCATGGTGCCGGGCACCGGGTCGCTGAGCACCGACCAGGAGCGCAGCTGCGCGCGCTGCAGGGCGGATGCGAGCAACGGCGCGGAGAGCCGGGTTGCGCCGGCCAGGGGTTCTGCCATGGAGGTGAGGAAGACTGAAAACAGGGTTCCGGAGTTGCCGCGGGCTTCTTCCATCGCGGCCCGCCCGGCGGCCGACAGCAGCTCGCCGATGTCGGCGGTGTCCTCTTCCGCAATAGCCCTCGAGGCGGAGCGGAGCGTCAGGTAGAGGTTGGTACCGGTATCGCCGTCGGCCACGGGAAAGATATTGATGGCGTTGAGGCGGTCGCTGTGGTTACCCAAGGAGACCTCTGCGTTACTCAACCATCGCTTCAGCGCTTGCGCGTTGGCGGTGATTTTAGTCTGCAAGGTAATCCCGTTTCCTGCTTGTAGAGCTGTCTCTGCTCCTGCTGGTGCCGCTCATGGAGGCCCGTCCTATCCGGTCTTCGCCGTCATTGCCGCTAACCGTCTATGTCATTAGGAAGCCTACCGCAGGGCACTGACAGTGGCCGATAACGATTTGCCGCCGGTTGGGCCGGTCAACTCTGCGGAGCGGCGGACCGGAGGTAGCCGGCGAGGTCGTCAGCGTCCAGCGCAGCACCGATTTCGGCGATGGCTGCCTCGTCCGGCACCACAATCGACTGCCCGTCGGAGGACGTGCCCACCCCGGCGTTCGGCAGGGTGAACATATGGACATCTCCGGACCGGACGTTGCGGAGGCTGACCGCCAACGCCCCTGCCGCCGCTGCGTCCAGGTCTTCATCAACGCTCAGGTACGGTGAAATTTCGCCCACGATGTTGCTGACCTTTACCGGGTCGGTCAGGGTTTCCGTGTTGAGGACACCGGAGATCACGCCGCTCAGGAAAGCCTGCTGGTTTTTGACCCGCTGGTAGTCCCCGTCGGCAAAGGCGTACCGCTCGCGGACGTACTTGAGCGCCGACTCTCCCTCAACGGTGATCGGCCCGGCGGCAAAGTACTCGCCATGGCCGCCCTCGGACTGGAAGGCGATGTCGTTGTTGAGGGTAACCCCGCCCAGGGCATCCGTCAGACCCTGGAAACCTTCAAAATCGATAATCGCCACGTGGTCGATGGGGACATCGAACAGGGTCTGTACGGTGTCAACCGTCAGGGACACTCCGCCGAGAGCCATGGCGGCATTGATTTTGTGTTCCCCGTGCCCGGGAATCTCCACCCAGGTGTCCCGCATGATCGACATAACGTACACGCCGCTTCGATCCCCCGGAATATGGACCAGCATCATCGTGTCCGACCGTGCATCGCCCGAAGCGGGATCGCGGGTATCGCTGCCCATCAGCAGGATGTTCTGCGAGTCTCCTGCTGCCGTGCCCTTCTCCGGACGTGTCTCTGGAAGCGCATTGGCAATGGTGTCCGTGGAACTGTCGAAGGTCCGCGCCAGATGCCACAGGTAGCCACCGGCTGCCAGCGCGGCAACCAAAACGAGGGCCAGAAAACCCAGCAGCACATTTCGCACGGGGTGTGACTTCCTGCGCGTGGTGTCTGCGGGAACGTCAGTTTCAGGGGAAAAGGGGTACTCGCTCAAGTGTTTTCCTCAGCTCGGGGGCGGTATGAGTCTATCCATTCCGATTCCGGTCCGGGGCACCGCGGCGGATACGCTGGAATCATGAAGTTCTATGCGTTACCAGCAGTACTTATTCTCTCGGCAGTGGCCGCCACCGGTTGCAGTCCGGTAGCCAGCATCGAATCGGCCCCGGACGCTGCCAACCCGGACTGCGCCGCCGTCATGGTGGCCTTGCCGGATGAGATGGCTGGTTACGCGCTGCGGGACACGGACAGCCAGTCGACGGCTGCGTGGGGCAACCCGTCGCGGGCGATCCTGAAGTGCGGTGTCCCTGTGCCGGGACCGACCACCGATCCGTGCGCCTCAGTGAACGGCGTCGACTGGATCCTGCGTGAGGGCGAAGACACCTGGACCGCCACCACCTACGGCCGGGAACCGGCTGTGGAAGTGATCTTCAATCCGAACGAGGTGGCCTCGTCCACCCTCCTGGTCCAGCTGCAGAACGCAGTGTCCAAAATCGAGCCCACCAGCCAGTGCCTGAGCCCCGAGGACACCCTGGAGCTCGAAGCCGGGCAGGGCTAGCGCAGCCCCGTCTTCCGGGCCAGCGCCAGGGAGATCAGTTCGTCGATCAGCTCGGTGTACGGCAACCCGGATTTGGCCCACATCTGCGGATACATGCTGATGGGTGTGAAGCCGGGCATGGTGTTGATCTCGTTGATGATCAGTTCGCCGTCCGGAGTGTAGAAGAAGTCCACCCGGGACAGGCCTTCACCGCCCACTGCATCGAAGGCAGTCCCGGCAAGCCTGCGGACCCGGGCGGTAATATCCGCCGGAAGGTCGGCCGGGCAGCTCAGGTCTGCTGCTGCCCCGTCCACGTACTTGGCTTCGAAGTCGTACCACTCGTGGCCGCCGTCGCGCACGGCAACCTCGCCGGGCTGGCTGGTCCGCGGATCCTCCGTGCCGCGCCCCTGCAGGACGGCCACTTCGATTTCCCGGCCGATGATCCCGGCTTCGACTACCACCTTCGGATCGTGCAGGCGTGCCGCTTCGATGGCAGCCGGCAGTTCCGCTGCGTCCGTAACGCGGGTGATGCCCATGGAGGAACCGGCGCGGGCCGGCTTGACGAACAGCGGGAATTCAAGGGCACCGGCACGGTCGAGGCAGGACTGCGGGTCGCGCAGCCACTGCCGGTCGGTGATGACCTCATAGGGGCCTACCATCAGGCCGGCGGATTCGAAGACCACCTTCATGTAGTGCTTGTCCATCCCGACGGCGGACGCCAGGACACCTGCTCCCACATACCGCATGTCAGCCATTTCCAGCATGCCCTGGAGGGTTCCGTCCTCACCGAAGGGACCGTGCAGCAGCGGCATCACCACGTCGATGGGGCCGAGGCTGCGGGGCAGGCTGCCGGCGGCGTGTGCCACCAGTTCCCGGCTGCCGTCCTGCGAGGAGAGCACTACGGATTCCTCCGACACCGGAACCTCGGGCAGGGTCGCGGCGCGCAGGGACCACTCGGCCGGGTCAGCCGACACCAGGCTCCACTGGCCGTTCTTCGCGATGCCGATGGGAACGACGTCGTACTTGGACGTATCAATGGCCTGCAGCACACCGGCCGCGGTCACGCAGCTGACGGCGTGCTCGCTGGAGCGTCCGCCGAAGAGGACGGCAACCCGGGGGCGCTCAGTTCCGGGACGGTCCTCTACGGTACCGGCGGGCAGGGGTTCAACAGTCACGGGGCGGACACACCTTCGGATTTCAGTTCTCGGGCCAGCAACCGCGGGCCCAGTTCGTCAACAGTAATTACGCCCTGCAGTACGGCGACAACGTTTTCGGTGATGGGCATGTAGACGCCCAGCTGAGTGGCGCGGTCCAGCACGGCCTGCGCGGACTTGATGCCCTCGGCGGTCTGGGTCATGGACGCGTTGACTTCGGCAAGGCTCAGGCCCTGGGCCAGCAGCGTACCTGCCGTGTGGTTGCGCGACAGCGGCGAGGAACAGGTGGCAATCAGGTCGCCCATACCGGCCAGTCCGGCCATGGTCTCCGCATTGCCGCCCAGTGCCAGGGCCAGGCGGGTGGTTTCGGCGAGTCCGCGGGTCATCACGGAGGCCTTGGTGTTGTCCCCCATGCCCTTGCCGTCGCAGATCCCCACCGCGAGGGCAATAACGTTCTTGACGATGCCGCCGATCTCTGTGCCCACCACGTCCTCATTGGTGTAGGGACGGAAATACGGCGCCGTGCAGGCCTCGGCGATCCAGCCGGCCGTATCCAGGTCGGTGCAGGCCACCACGGACGCGGTGGGCTCCTGCCGGGCAATTTCCATGGCGAGGTTCGGCCCGGAAACCACGGCGATACGCTCGGCGGGCAGTCCCAGTTCCTCGGCGATCACCTGGCTCATCCGGGCGTCCGTGCCCCGCTCCAGGCCCTTCATCAGCGACACGACGACGGCGTCGGCGGGAATCCGGCCGGCAACGTCCTTAAGCTGTGCGCGCAGGGACTGTGCCGGGACGGCGAGGACTATCATTTCGGCTCCGGCGAGCACCTCGCCGAGGTCCGTGAAGGCGCGCAGGTTGGCCGGCAGGACGGTGTCCTTGAGGTACTGGGTGTTGCGGTGCCTGCCGTTGATGTCAGCGGCCACCTCGGGGCGGCGGGCCCAGAGCCGGACGTCGGTGCCGCGCTCGGCTCCCGAGTCGGCGGCAATCTTGGCAAAGGCGGTGCCCCAGCTGCCGGCGCCCAGTACGGCGACGACGGCGGGGTGTTCACTGCGGGGGGTCACTGTCCGGCCTCCGGTTGGATTGGTTTGGTTGATGTGCCGGATGTGCCGGCTCCGTTTTCGAAGGAACGTCCCACCTGCCGCTGGCCCCGGGCCACGGGGTTCCACCGCTCGGTGGGCGGCTGGGTGCCGCGGAGCTTGGAGACCATGTCCGTAAGGTCGGACATGATCCGTTCCGTGGCTGCGTCCAGCACTGCCTTGCTGATCGGCAGTCCGGAGAATTCGGACAGGTCCACGGGCTTGCCTACCACCAGCCGCACCCGCTTGCGCGGGAACAGCTTGGGGAACTTCGCATAGCGCGGGAAGGCTTCCTGCGCACCCCAGTGGGCAATCGGAATGACGGGCACCCCGGTCTGCAGGGCCAGCCGCGCAGCCCCGGTCCGGCCTTTCATCGGCCAGAGGTCGGGGTCCCGGGTGAGGGTGCCCTCGGGGTAGATGACCAGCGTGCGCCCTGCCGCCAGGGCTGCACGGGCGGCATCCAGCGAACCGGCGGCCCCGGTGGTGATCCGCTCCACCGGGACCTGGTTCGTGGCGGACAGCGCCGGTCCCAGCACGGGCACCTTGAAGAGGGATGCCTTCGCCAGGAAGTGCGGCGGGCGGCCCTGGTTGTACAGGAAGTGCCCCACCACCACCGGATCGATTTCAGTCACGTGGTTCGGGCAGACAATGAAGCCCGGGTCCTTGGGCAGGTTCTCTGCGCCCTGCCACTGCTTTTTCAGGAAGATATTGAATACCGGCCTCAGGGATCCGGCCAGCAGAGCAAAAACAACCCGTGACTTATTCGATTCCGTCATTCCGTCAGGCTACCGGAGTCCGGCAGATACGCCGGAAGCGACGTCAAAGTCAGCGCCGAGGCCCTCCAGCTTGCCCTGGAAGTGCTCGTACCCGCGGTTGATCAGCTCGATGCCGGTCACCCGCGAGGTGCCTTCGGCAGCCAGTGCCGCAATGAGGTGGCTGAAGCCGCCGCGCAGGTCCGGGATGTCGATCTCCGCACCGCGCAGCTGCACGGATCCGGCAATAACTGCCGAGTGCAGGAAGTTGCGCTGGCCGAAACGGCACGGCACGCTGCCCAGGCACTCACGGTGCACCTGGATGTTGGCACCCATGCGGATGAGCGCATCCGTGAACCCGAAACGGTTCTCGTACACGGTTTCGTGCACGATGGAGACGCCCTCGGCCTGCGTCAGGGCGACAACCAGGGGCTGCTGCCAGTCGGTCATGAAGCCGGGGTGTACGTCGGTTTCGAGCACCAGCGGGTTCAGGGCGCCGCCCGGGTGGTAGAACCGGATGCCGCCGTCGTCGACGTCGAACGCGCCGCCGATCTTGCGGTAGGTGTTCAGGAAGGCGGTGAGGTCCTTCTGCTCCGCACCCTCAACGTAGATGTCACCCTTGGTGACGAGTGCGGCGGAGGCCCAGGAAGCAGCCTCGTTGCGGTCCGGAAGCGCCCGGTGGTTGTACCCGGTGAGTTCGGAAACGCCCTCGATGCGGATCACGCGGTCCGTCTGCACGGAGATGATGGCGCCCATCTTCTGCAGGATGGCGATCAGGTCCATGATTTCAGGTTCCACGGCCGCGCCGCGAAGCTCGGTGATACCCACGGCCTTGACCGCCGTCAGGAGCACCTGTTCGGTGGCTCCGACGCTCGGGTACGGCAGTTCAAGCTTGGCACCGCTGAGGCCCTTGGGCGCGGAAATGGAGATGCCGCCGGGGCGCTTTTCCACCACGGCACCGAAGTTGCGCAGCATCTGCAGGTGGTAGTCGATCGGCCGGTCGCCGATTTTGCAGCCGCCGAGGTCAGGAATGAAGGCTTCGCCCAGGCTGTGCATCAGGGGCCCGCAGAGCAGGATCGGGATGCGGGAATCGCCGGCGTGGGCGTCGATGTCCTTGGACGCCGCCGTCTTGGCGTTCTTCGGATCCATGGTGAGATCGCCCGTGACAGGGTCCTTGGTGACCTCAACGCCGTGCAGCTGCAGCAGCGACGTAACTACCTCGACGTCCTTGATTTCAGGAACGTTGCGCAGTGTGGACGGGCCGTTGCCAAGCAGGGCCGCAACCATCGCCTTGGGGACCAGATTTTTCGCCCCGCGGACCGGTACCTTCCCTGAGAGAGGAACACCGCCTCGGATGGTGAGGACGCTACCCATGAACACCTGATTTCTTAAAATAGATTGGCCCCGGAAGCAATAAGAGACTGCACTCAAGCATATGAGCAAGGGTCTGCTTACTGAAATAACGCCGCCCCCCCAGCAGGCTGGAACCGATGTGATTCCGGTCATGCCCGCGATTGAAAGCGGATAGGCCCCGCCGAAGCGGGGCCTATCAATGATATCGGGGCGGGGAGAGAGGCAGAAAAACCTCCGGAGTGCAAACCGGAAGCCTGCTGATCATTCCCGGGTCCGCCGGCCCTGCCCGGACCGCCCTAGTGCAGGGCGGGGAGCGTGGTGGGCTTGTACGCGGGTCGCTCGGCCTCGAACGAGGTGATGTCGGACTCATGGCGCAGGGTCAGGGCAATGTCGTCCAATCCCTCCAGCAGGCGCCAACGGGTGTACTCGTCAATTTCGAAGGGAGCCGTGACGCTGCCGCAGACAGCGGTCCGGGCCTGCAGATCAACGGTGACCGTTGTTCCCGGGGAATTTTCCAGGACCTTCCAGATCAGCTCGATGTCGTCCTGCGCAACCTGGGCCGCGACAAGGCCCTGCTTGCCGGCGTTCCCGCGGAAAATGTCGGCGAAGCGGGAGGAGAGCACGGCCCGGAAGCCATAGTCCTTCAGCGCCCAGACGGCATGTTCGCGGGAGGAACCGGTGCCGAAGTCCGGCCCCGCCACCAGCACGGATCCCTGGCTGTAGGGTTCCCGGTTCAGAATGAAGTCCTCGTTCTTCCGCCACCCGGCGAAGAGCGCATCCTCGAATCCGGTGCGGGTGATCCGCTTGAGGTAGACGGCCGGAATGATCTGGTCGGTGTCCACGTCGCTTTGGCGCAGCGGGACGCCGATTCCGGTGTGGGTGGTGATCTTTTCCATAACGGTTCTCCTAGGCTGCGGCGGTGCCGACGACGGCGCCCGGCAGCGGGTCGAGGTCGGAGGGTGAGCTGAGGGTTCCCCTGACGGCAGTGGCCGCTGCCACCACCGGGGAGACCAGGTGGGTCCGTCCACCCTTGCCCTGCCGGCCCTCGAAGTTGCGGTTGGAGGTGGAGGCGCAGCGCTCCCCCGGTTCGAGCTGGTCAGGGTTCATGCCCAGGCACATGGAACAGCCGGCAAACCGCCATTCGGCGCCGAAGTCCTTGAACACCCGGTCCAGTCCTTCGGCCTCGGCCTCCAGGCGCACCCGCGCGGAGCCGGGCACCACCATCATCCGGACTGCGGGGTCCTTCTGCCGGCCGCGGATAATGTCCGCGGCTATCCGCAGGTCCTCGATGCGGCTGTTGGTACAGGAGCCCAGGAAGACGGTGTCCACACGGATGTCCTTCATGGGTGTGCCGGCAGCCAGGTCCATGTAGGCCAACGCGCGTTCGGCGGCGGCGCGCGCGTTTTCGTCGCTGAAATCTTCGGGTGCGGGAACGGCTTCGGAGAGCGAAACTCCCTGCCCGGGGTTGGTTCCCCAGGTGACGAAAGGCTCCAGGGTGTCGGCGTCCAGGAAAACCTCGGCGTCGAACTCGGCGTCAGCGTCCGTGGCAAGGGATTTCCAGTGCTCGACGGCGGCGTCCCAGTCCCGGCCCTGTGGTGCGTGCGGGCGGTGCCGAAGGTAGGCGAAGGTCGTTTCGTCCGGGGCGACCATCCCTGCACGGGCACCGGCCTCGATGGACATGTTGCAGATGGTCATCCGCGCCTCCATCGACAGGGCGCGAATGGCGGAGCCGCGGTATTCCAGCACGTAGCCCTGTCCGCCGCCGGTGCCGATCTTGGCGATCACCGCGAGGATGATGTCCTTGGACGTAACACCGGGCCGCAGGGTTCCCTCGACGTTGATCGCCATGGTCCGAAACGGCTTGAGGGACAGTGTCTGGGTGGCCATGACGTGCTCGACCTCGGAGGTGCCGATACCCATCGCCAGCGCACCGAACGCGCCGTGTGTCGAGGTGTGGGAGTCGCCGCAGACCACAGTGAGTCCGGGCTGGGTCAGGCCAAGCTGGGGGCCCACCACATGGACGATGCCCTGCTCGGCGTCCCCCAGCGGATGCAGCCGCACGCCGAACTCGGCACAGTTGGCCCGCAGCGTTTCGATCTGGGTGCGGCTCACCGGGTCGGCAATGGGCTTGTCGATGGCCAGCGTGGGAGTGTTGTGGTCCTCGGTGGCAATGGTCAGGTCCGGGCGGCGCAGTCCGCGCCCTGACAGCCGAAGGCCTTCGAAGGCCTGCGGAGAGGTGACTTCATGGACGAGGTGGAGATCGATGTAGAGCAGGTCGGGAGCACCGTCCTTCCCCTTGCTCACCACGTGCTCGTCCCAGACTTTCTGCGCAAGCGTCCTGCCTGCCACATGCTCACCCATACCGGTACCCCTTATTTGGTTCAATCCGTAGTTCCTCAAGAGAACCAGCAGGCAGAGCCGACGGTCCAGCTTTCCGATTTGCATCTCAGATAGTGAGACGGCAGTATCAACTTATGGACACAGTCAGCGGGGTAGGCGTTATCGACAAAGCGGCCATGGTGCTGGATGCACTGGAAGCCGGCCCCACCACGCTGGCGCAGCTGGTTTCCGCTACGGGGCTGGCGCGCCCCACAGTGCACCGGCTGGCGCTGGCACTGGTGCACCACCGGCTGGTCGGCCGCGATATCCAGGGCCGGTTTGTCCTGGGCGGACGCTTGGTGGAACTGGCCTCCGCGGCCGGCGAAGACCGTTTGATAGCCTCCGCCGGGCCGGTGCTGCTGTCGCTGCGTGACGCGACGGGCGAAAGCTCCCAGGTCTTCCGGCGGCAGGGCGAGTGGCGGGTCTGCGTCGCCTCCGCCGAGCGGCCCATCGGCCTGCGGGACACCATCCCGGTGGGCACCCAGCTGTCCATGAAAGCCGGTTCCGCCGCCCAGTGCCTGCTGGCCTGGGAGGACCATGACCGTCTGCTCGAGGGCCTGCAGAATGCCCGCTTCACCCCCACCGTCCTCGCTGGTGTCCGGCGCCGCGGCTGGGCCCAGAGCCTGGGCGAACGCGAACCCGGTGTTGCCTCCGTTTCCGCTCCGGTGCGCGGTCCGTCCGGCCGGGTGATTGCCGCCGTTTCGATTTCCGGGCCGATAGAACGCCTCACCCGCCAGCCGGGCCGCGTTCACGCCGAAGTGGTGGCCAAGGCCGGAGCCCAGCTCACCGAGGCACTGCGCAACAGCGGCGAGTAACCCTATATTGGGAACCTAGAACCGTTGGGGATCGAAGACCCAAGGGAGTTCCCATGAAGCGGATGCGGGTGCTGTGGCACATTGTCCGAATCTCCGGCGCCGACTACATTTTCTTTGGCTTCCTGATTGTCCTTGGGGTCGCCAGCTTCCTGCTGCCGCGGCTCGAACCGCAGTTCTCCGATTTCGGCGACGGCCTCTGGTACCTGTTCGTTTCCTTCACAACCGTCGGCTTCGGCGATTATGTGGCTACCGGACCGGCCGGCCGGATTATCACGGTGGTGGTGACCCTGTACGGGATCCTCGTGGTGGCCCTCATGACCGGCATCATCGTTGGCTTCTACACCGAACTCCTTAAGGCCCGGGCCACCAACGCACTGGATGACTTCGTCAAGGAACTGGAGCACCTGCCGGACCTGTCACGGGAGCAGCTGCTGGACCTGGCCGAACGGATCCGCAACCGGCGCATCATGCCGGACTCCTGAGCTAGCCGGCGAAGTGGTCCCAGCCGGTGGCCGGCGGCACCTCTCCGCCGAAGGTAACTCCCCCGCCGTCCGTTACCTCTCCCACACGGACAAACCCTGCCGGCAGGACCGCGTCCGGCGGGAAGGTTGCCAGGAGACCGTGGTCCTCTCCCCCGCCGAGCACCCACGCCAGCGGATCCGCACCGAGGCGCGCAGCTGCCGGCGCCAGCAGCTCCGCCCGGGAGGTGAGATAGCCGGCGTCGAGGTCAATGGCCACGCCCGAGGCACGGGCGATGCGGCCGGCGTCGCGCACGAGGCCGTCGGAAACGTCCAGCATTGCAGTCGCGCCCGCATTTGCCGCCCGCGGACCCCTGTGCACGGGCGGATGTGGCCGGTTCTGCGAGGCCACCAGGGCCGCGAGGAGTTGGTCGGCTTCCGCACGGACAGCTGAGTAGTCCAGGCCGCTTTCCAGCACGGCCAGCCCACCTGCCGCGGCCCCCAGCGCCCCGGAGTGTGCCAGCACGTCTCCGGTGCGGGCTCCGGAGCGCAGAACCGGCCGGCGGCCCTCGAGATCGCCGGTGACGGCGGCCGTGACGACAATCTGGCTGCCCCTGCCCAGGTCTCCGCCGACCACCGAGCAGCGGCCGGCGTCGGACATCAGGGTTTGGACCGCCGCCGCAAGTCCGGTCGCCAGGTCCTCGACCCATGCCACCTCGGTGCTGCCCGGAAGCGTGAGGCTGACCACCAACGAGGTAGGCACGGCACCCATGGCGTTGATGTCGGACAGGTTCTGCGCTGCGCATTTCCAGCCCACGTCATATCCGGTAGTGCGGTACCCCGAGGGCCAGAGCAGGCGGAAGTCGGCGTCCTGGACCAAGGTGTCAATGGAGATCACCGTTCGCCCGTCCGGAGCAGCGATCACTGCGGCGTCATCACCGGGACCCACGAGTGCCGTCGTCGGTCCGAGCCTTGGGAAGATCCGGGCCAGGAGTGCCTTTTCATCGAGCTGGTCCACGGTCAGGGCTTCGAGCGGCACAGGCTGTTCCTCTGGTTATTGTTTTGCGGCTACCGTTTCGAAATTAGCACGGCGGCAATCCTGAGCCGCGGCCATTATCACCGGGGCAAAACAAAACCGACCCCGGACATATTGTCCGGAGCCGGTATTCTGTGACCCCAGCGGGATTCGAACCCGCGTTACCGCCGTGAGAGGGCAGCGTACTAGGCCGCTATACGATGGGGCCGTGTACAGTGCTCCGAGTCTTTCAACCCAGGCACTTCCTTGCCGGTTTCGGAGAACCGGCCTGTAGAGTATTTCATACTCTGTCAGAGGAGACCAATCGGGGCTAAACCACCAATTGATTACCGCTGGGATACCAGGACTCGAACCTAGAATGTCGGTACCAGAAACCGATGTGTTGCCAATTACACCATATCCCAATGCACTTTTCCGGCTGCTTCTCGAGGAGTTATCCCCGGCCGCAGCCCCTCAGCACGAGATATAACTATACACGGGTTCCGGACCAAGTACAAAACGGGCCCGGTGCCCGCATCAGATAAGCTCCAGCAGCTCGCCGAGCGAGCCAATGGTGCGCACTTCCGACGGCGCTGTTGCTCCGTCGTCGCGCACCGGAGAAGGATTGCCCGTGCGGTCGAGCCAAATGCCCAGCAGGCCGGCGCCTGCCGCTCCCACGGCGTCTACCTGCAGATTGTCCCCTACGTAGGCGGTCCGCTCCGACCTGCTGCCCAGCAGGCGTACTCCTTCATGGAAGATTGCCGGTTCCGGTTTGGCGGCACCGACGGTGTCGATGCCAACCAGGACCTTGATGCGCTGCAGCCCGGCGGCGTCCAGCTTGGCCCGCTGGTAGTCGTGCACGTTGTTGCTGACTGCCCCGTACGCGATGCCGCGGTCTTCCAAGGCATCGAGCAACGGTGCGACGTCGTCAAAGGCGCGGAAGTACTGCGGGAGGGCTTGTTCATAGGCCTGGTTCCACGCCCGTGCCGCGTCGCTGTCCAAGGGCGCCAGCCCCGCCTGTTCGCGGGCATGCTGCAGGCGCAGCACCCGCTGGTCGGCAAAGCCCAGCCGTCCGGCCAGGTAGGCGTCATAGTGCCCCTGGGGGTCGGCGGCGAACAGGGAGGTGTACGCCTCCCAGTCCGCCGCCGTGAAGTGGGTCAGGTCATCGGCGCTGACCGCCTGCAGCGTGGTGCCCATGGCCGCCTGCAGATCGATGAGGGTCTCGTCGATGTCGAACAGCACCGCATCGATGAACCTGCCCATTTCGGTGTTCCCTATGCTGCTGCGCGGAACGCGCGGATCCGTGCGAGCGAGGATTCCCGGCCAAGGATGACCATGGACTCGAACAGGGGCGGTGAAATCCGGCGTCCGGAGACGGCAGTGCGCACCGGGCCGAAGGCCAGGCGGGGCTTGATGCCCATGTCTTCCACCAGTGCCTGGCGCAGCGCTGCCTGGATGTTCTCCGCGGTCCAGTCGGACACGGACTCCAGGGCCGCCAGGGCGGCGTCGAGGACCTCGCCCAGGTTTGCCGGCAGGCCCTTGCGGGCGTCATCGGCAACGTCGACGGCGTCGTCGGCCTTGAAGAGGAACCCGAGCATGTCCGGGGCCTCACCCAGCAGGGTGATGCGCTCCTGTACCAGAGGGGCGGCTTCGGTCAGGATTTCCTCTTCACGCGGTGTGAGGGTCTCCCCTACCAAACCGGCCTGCTGCAGGTACGGCACCAGCCGGTTGCGGAAGTCTTCGGCCTCGAGCATCCGCACGTGGGTGCCGTTGATGGCCTCGGCCTTCTTCAGGTCGAAGCGGGCGGGGTTGGCCAGCACGTTGTGGATGTCGAAGTTCTCCACCAGCTGGTCGACGGTGAAGATGTCCTCATCTGCGGACAGCGACCAACCCAGCAGGGACAGGTAGTTCAGCAGGCCTTCGGGGATGAAGCCGCGTTCCCGGTGCAGGAAGAGGCTGGACTCCGGATCGCGCTTGGACAGCTTCTTGTTGCCGGCACCCATCACGTACGGGAGGTGTCCGAACAGCGGCATGTACTTGGCCACGCCGACGTCGATCAGGGCGCGGTAGAGCGCAACCTGGCGCGGGGTGGAGGACAGCAGGTCCTCGCCGCGCAGGATGTGGGTGATGCCCATGAGCGCGTCGTCCACCGGGTTGACCAGCGTGTACAGCGGTGCACCGTTGGCCCGGACCACTACGAAGTCGGGAACGGTGCCGGCCTTGAAGGTGATCTCGCCGCGGACCAGATCGGTGAAGGTGATGTCTTCATCCGGCATCCGGACGCGCAGCACGGGCGAGCGGCCTTCGGCCCGGAAGGCCTCGATCTGCTCCGCGGTCAGGTCGCGGTCATAGTTGTCATAGCCAAGCTTGATGTCGCGTCCGGCGGCGCGGTGGCGTGCTTCGATTTCCTCCGGTGTGGAGTAGGACTCGTAAACGTAGCCGGCCTCGCGCAGCTTCGCGATGACGTCCTGGTAGATTTCGCCGCGCTGGGACTGCCGGTACGGTTCGTGCGGGCCGCCCACTTCCACGCCTTCATCCCACGTGATGCCAAGCCACTTCAGCGCGTCGAGGAGCTGGAGGTAGCTCTCCTCGCTGTCACGCGCAGTGTCGGTATCTTCGATGCGGAACACCATGGTGCCCTTGGTGTGCTTGGCATAGGCCCAGTTGAAAAGGGCGGTCCGGATGAGGCCGACGTGCGGGGTACCCGTGGGAGACGGGCAGAAGCGCACGCGTACGGGCGTGTCATCGGTAACGGTGGGAA
This sequence comes from Arthrobacter sp. zg-Y895, assembly GCF_020731025.1. Lineage (NCBI taxonomy): Bacteria > Bacillati > Actinomycetota > Actinomycetes > Micrococcales > Micrococcaceae > Arthrobacter > Arthrobacter sp. zg-Y895. Next base: position 2,690 of record NZ_JAJFZY010000007.1, on the reverse strand, counting down.
GGTCAGCTAAGGGAGTGGGAGCGTTAGTCATGATGTTTCCCAGTTTAGACTCTTCCGTCCGGTAGCCGCCTTATTGTGCGTAGGACAGCAGCCAGAGGAAGACTCCGCCGCCGGCTGCCGCTCCGGCGGCCGCTGCGAAGAGATGGCCTGCCGGGCGTCCCTGCGGCAGCCGGGCGGCGAGGAAAAGCGCCAGCCCGCCGGCAATCACAACACCTGACACTGTCCCCGACAGTCCCGGGAACAGCAGGGCCGCCGTCGAACCGAGGATCACGATGCCCGCCCCCAGGGTGAGGTCCAGCCAGGACCAGGACGTGAACGCATTGGCGACCAGCAGCACGAGGGCTGCGGCCAGCAGGGCGAACACCGCCGCAGAAAGCGGCAGCGGACCGTCCAGCCAGAGGATGAGCCGCTGGAACATAAACGCCAGAGCCGCCACCCCAAGCACGGTGGGCGGCAGCGACGACGGCGGCAGGCTGCGGAGGTCGTTGTGCCGCCGCAGGTAGGTGACCAGGACCGCAGGGAAAACGCCCATCAGCAGCACTGCCCCTGCACCCCAACGCAGGGCGGCGTCGGGTGGAAAGCCGAGAAACGGAGCGGCCAGGAGGATGAAGGACCAGATCAGCGCAGCCATGGCTGTGTTCCGGCCGGACTCCCGGGCCGCTCCGCGGGGCATCAGCTGCGGACGGTGTTGACCAGCCGGCCGATGCCTTCGATATCGACCTCGAACCGTTCGCCGTCGCTGATGATGCCGACGCCGGCGGGGGTGCCGGTAAGGATAACGTCGCCCGGCAGCAGGGTGAAGGCCTGCGAGACATAGGAAACCAGTTCCTTGACTCCCCAGATCATCGAGTTGGTGTTGCCGTCCTGGACCAGTTCGCCGTTGAGGTAGCCGCGGACCGCCGTGTTCTCGGGATCCAGTTCGGTTTCGATCCACGGACCCAGCGGGCAGGAGGTGTCAAAGCCCTTGGCGCGGGCCCACTGGTCGTCGGTGCGCTGGGCATCGCGGGCGGTGAGGTCGTTGGCGCAGGTGTAGCCGAAGATGACTTCGTCCACGCGTTCAATCGGGACATCCTTGCAGATGCGTCCGATGACGACGGCGAGTTCGGCTTCGTAGGAAACCTCGTCCGAGAAGGAGGGCAGCACCACGGGATCGTTGGGGCCGATCACCGAGGTGTTCGGCTTGAGGAACATCAACGGCGCCGGCGGCACGTCGTTGCCCATTTCGCTGGCGTGGTCCGCGTAGTTACGGCCGATGCCGACCACCTTGCTTCGCGGGATGATCGGGGCCAGCAGGCGCACGTCTTCCAGCTTGTGCCGCTCCCCCGTCAGCTGGACGCCCGAAAAGAACGGGTCACCCTTAATGACGGCGATTTCTTCGCTGCCTTCTTCTCCGCCGACCACGCCGAAGGCGGGGTCGCTGTCCTGTACAAATCGAGCAATACGCATGGGTATAAGCCTAGTGGAGAAACGGACCAAGCCGGCAGGCGGTACCTACAGGGCCAGGAAGACTCCGAAAACAGCAGGAAGGACAACAAAAACGACCAGGAACACAACGACGGCGGTGCGTCCGGCGCGGTTGCCGACATTCACCGTCAAGCCGGTGCCGGACCCGGCGCGCTTGGGTACCAGGATGTGGGGGTCAGCCGGATCGTTGTAGAGGATACCGCCCACCCATCGCTTATCCTCTTCCTGTTCCTCTGTTGTCGGGCGGACACCGTCCCGCTCAGCCGTGCGCCTCGCCCAGCGGGAGGCAGACGTATAGGAGAGGACCAGGCAGCCAAGGATCAAGGGAACCATCATCAGGGCCGGTCCGGCCGGGACATGGTCCGGGGTGCGCCAGCCGGCGACCGTAAGCACGCCGATCAGCGCCGCTATCAGGAAAGAGGTTGCGCCCAGGGCAGCAACCGTGCCGCGGATCATCCCCTCCCGCCGATACAGCTCCCAGTCCGACGGATCCTTCTCCGGGGGAACCATGGCAGGCACGACGGCGGCCACCAGGGCCACCAGGACGCTGAGGCCGGCGCCCATCATCAAGGGGAAGAAGGCGGTGCCGAAAGATTTTGCTTCCCACTCGTCCGGGCGGCCGCCGGCGCCCCAGTGGGTCGGAATTGTCTCCGGCAGGGAATCGTAAATCGTGGCTCCGTAGGCGAAACAGGACGCCGAAACAAGCAGTGCAGCGAAATGGATCAGCCAGAAGATACCTCGCCCGCTGGTGATTTTTGTCTCGACCTTGGATTCCATGTATTTAATCTATCCGGATTGGCAGGTTAAACAGGAAGAGCCCGTACCAACACTGGTACGGGCTCAACCTTTCAATTATTGTCCGGCGGTGACCTACTCTCCCACATCCTCCCGGATGCAGTACCATCGGCGCTGTGGGTCTTAGCTTCCGGGTTCGGAATGGGACCGGGCGTTTCCCCCACGCTATGACCGCCGTAACCCTTCCACCCGCACCACACACCCGGTAAAAACAGGGTATGCCTGGGGAAAACAATGGTTACAACACGTCCCGGAACCACCTCGCAAGGAGGGGTGCCGGCAGTGCGGTAAATTGTGAACCCGCCCCCTGGACAAGGGGCAAGGATTCGGTGTTCCAGGGCAGCAACCAACGGTTGTTGTCCGGGAACCACATAGTGGACGCAAGCAGCATGATCTAACAACACCCTTTATACTTTGACGGACCGTTTGAA
>NZ_JAJFZY010000006.1:0-118553 GCF_020731025.1 Arthrobacter sp. zg-Y895 | reverse complement strand
GCCTCGACGTAAACGTTCGTTTCCATCCCTACCAAGGTGTGGGGACTGGGTTGCAGGACCAGTTTCCCGGCAGCGATCGGGCGTTCCTGGAAAGCCGTAAGGATCTGCGCCTGGATCTGCTCGCCGACGTCGACCGGCTCTTCGGAGTAGATGCAGGACGGGGTCTCGCTGACCTTTTCCCACAGGCTGGGATCCCGAGTCTTCAGACCGCTGTACCAAAAGACCAGTCTCCCATCCTCACCGGCGGTGCACGCGGCCTGATTTGAGGCCAGACAATCCACATTTCCAGCCAAGTCATCAAAACAGACCGGCTCAAAACGATAGCCCTCAGGATCATCAGGGATACCCACAGGCATCTGGGTCCACATTCCTGAGCTAGGATCCTGCCGGAATACGGAACCGACAACAGTCCCACTACCTTCAATTTTTCCGTTGCCTCCCCCGACTCCGATTGCGTGATCGGAAAGCATCATCAACAGAAACCCTGTAATGGCGGTAACAGACAACGTTCGGGAGATCCATGGCGACATCTTCTTCTCACCCCTTTATCGTCACGATATTCATCGCAACCCATTTGTCCCCGTTCCATGTTGCTTCGAAGAGCTGCACGGACGGTGCCACGTCGGCCTCTTCATTCCCTTGCAATCCTTCGGGACCGTAGTACTCCATTGCGTCCTGTGTGAATTGTGCTAAGGCCTGATAGCGCCCCTCGGGGGTGAGCACGTAGTCGGAGTACGCGTCCCGGACGTCGATATTCGCGTTGGCTATCCAGTCGTTCTCCCGGAAACCGTTGTCGACTACCTCGTAGTAGTTCAGGCACGTTGTGCAGTCCGGACTGCTAATCGCCTGGACCGGCCCCACGTCGCCGGTCTCGTACCCGTAATTCGCTGCCTCGTACCAATACCGGGCAAAGGCCTCGAGCCCTTCCTTCGACTGAACCTTCGCCTCCTCCGGCATCACCGGCAAAGGGACATTCTCCGCAGGGCCCTCAGCAGACGCAGGCTTGTACTTGGCACTGGGAGTGGGCGTCGGCGTCGGCGTTTCCGAAGCCGTGGAAGCCGGGCTTGAAGGCGACTCCCCTGCACCGGAATCGCCGGGATCCCCCGACGCACCCGAGCACGCAATCAGGAACAGCAACGGGACTGCAACAGCGACGGTCGCAAGCCTCACTCGGACGGAACGGCGGAGAACTTTATGCATTCGAAAACCCCCAAGGCTGGGTGGGCCGCGAGACAAAGGATCAAGCAGTCGGTTCGGCCATAGTAATCAGGCCGCTGCCGAGCCTAGCGACTTATCCACAGGGCACCAGAGTGGCTCACAGAAAACAGCTGGCTTCTAAATGAGGCATTTGGGAGGCACGACTGAACGTGGTCCCGCAGCTGTCCACCCAGTCCTAATCCGTGTTGCGCAGTGAGGTCAGCATCTCTCGAAGGTCCCGGTATTCCTGTGTTTCCCGGTACTTGGAAACGCCTTCAAGGTATTCCTCCTGCGATGCCCCGGAACCCGCGTACTCCCCCGCGAACCGCCCGCCGCTGGACTCGGTCAGCGTGAAGAAATCGAACAGCCCGCACTCCGGACTCTGCTGTTGTCCGCTCACCACCGCATAGGACGCCTGAACGGTCTGCGACCCGGACGGTGCCAGGGAACGGTAGACAAAACGTTGGTCGGACCCCTGTTTCGACTCCAGCTCCGGCATCGGCACGCTCTCATACTCCACGTAGGACGCCGGTTCGGCGGATTCGGTGCAGCTCAGGTCCGTGATGATGCCGGTGTCCAGCCGGGCAAGAACGCGGCCGCCGTCGTCGAGCACTTCCAGGGACACGCCGCCCGCCGGATCATTGGCGCGTGCCGGAAGCTCCCGGATGTCCCAGCCGGGCGGGTGCTCGAAGCGGAGGCTGCTATCCGCCGTCGTGTAGGTGGACCATTGTGGCGCGGACGACGTCGGTCCCTCCTGCGCCGGTGCAGCACAGGATGAGATACTGGTGAGGAGCAAAGCTGCTGCCAGCAGGCCAGTGTTACGGGCGGTTATGTTACGAGCCATGGCTTTACGGGCGGTGCTGCCTCGGGCGGTGTTACGGTATCCCACATCTACTCCCGGAATGTCCGTGTCCGAAGACAATGCTACTGGCGGCCCGCAGTTGAGCACATAGCGTTCGGAGCATCCCCGGCGCATCTTGAAGGACCCGCCGGACGCCCGGCAGCAGTTCCCGTGCAGCGCAGCACTCATCAGCGCCTGCATTGTGGGCGCCCCCACCCGCCCTAGGAGGTTCCTATTACCGATACAGCCGCCGAACACGATGTCTACTTCGGAGCGCCGGAACCGGATCTCGAACCGGAAACGCTGCTTGCCGCTTCCCCCGCGGTGCTCCAGCGAGTGGAGCAAAAATCCAATGTCGCCTTGGTCAAGGGCCGCCTGGCCCTCATGGACACCGGGCTCACACCGCACGAGGCCATGGTGGAGGACCTGCTCTTCGTGCGCCGGGTGCTCGACGACGCCGGCGTGGAGTACCTTCTGGTGCGCGGAAACGACCAGCGTCCGGTCATCGCCGTCGACCTCCGGATGCGCCAGCAGCTGCGGAAGGCGATGGTCGAGGCCTGCCGCGACGAGCCGTTCTACGCCCGGACCGTCGATACCAAAAAGAGCCGGACCCTGCTGATCGCAGACGGCGACCTCTCCTCCATCGATAAGGCCCGGATCATCCGCGTGTACCGTCCCCGGGCGTTCACCGGGACCAACCTGCTGATTTCAGGCTCTGCCGGGGTGCAGATTGAACTATGGGATCTGGAGGGCGAGAACATCACCCTGCCCGTGGAGAACTCCCTGACCCGCAGAACCCTGCCGGCGGCCGAGGTGGTCCGCGGCACCGTGGAAAAGCACGGACTCCTGTGGCCGACCATCGAGAACATGTTCGCGGACCACGCCACGGACATCCGGTTCGACATCGACTTGGTGTTCTCCTGGGTGGACGGCAGTTCCCCCGAGTTCCAGGCCGCCCGCGCCGCCCGGATGAGCAACGCCGTTGTGGGCGAAGGCGATGACCATGAGGCCCGGTTCCGGCAGATCAACGAATTGAAGTACGCCCTCCGTTCGGTGCACATGTTCGCCCCCTGGATCCGCCGCATCTTCATTGCCTCTGACTCGCCGCGGCCCCACTGGCTGGCCGAGCACCCGTCCGTCACCTTCGTGCCGGCTTCCGAGCACTTCAAGGACCCCTCCGTGCTGCCCACGCACAACTCCCAGGCGGTCGAGGCCCAGCTGCAGCACATCCCGGGACTGGCGGAGCACTTCCTGTACTCCAATGACGACATGTTCTTTGGCCGTCCGGTTGCCCCGGACATGTTCTTCTCCCCGGGCGGGATTACTAAGTTCATCGAAGCCAGCACCCGGATTGGCCTGGGTGCCAATGATTCCGAGCGAAGCGGCTTCGAGAATGCTGCGAGGGTGAACCGTCGGCTGCTCTGGGAGCGCTTCGGCCGGGTCACCACCCGCCATCTGGAACACACGGCAGCTCCCCTGCGCCGCAGTGTCCTGCTGGAAATGGAGGAGGAGTTCCCCGAGGAGTTCGCCGCCACGGCCGCGAGTACCTTCCGGGCCAAGGACAACATCTCCGTGACCAATTCGCTTTACCACTACTACGCGCTGCTCACAGGCCGGGCGGTCACCCAGGAAACGGCAAAGGTGAAGTACGTGGACACCACCAGCTACGCCGGTTTGAAGATGCTGGACCGGTTGCTGGCAAAACGCCACAAGGACATGTTCTGCCTCAATGACGGAAGCTTCCCGGAAGTCCCAGCGGCGGAACGGGCCGAACGGGTGACGGAGTTTTTGGAAAAGTACTTCCCGGTCCGGGCACCCTGGGAAAAGTAGGGGATTAAACAACGACGGCGCGGAACGCACCAAAAGTGCGCCCGCGCCGTCGTTGTGTGAAAGCTGGTTACCGGGTAACTACCACGTGCTCATTGGGCACGCAGTGGGTCATGGTGAGGCCTTCGACGTTCCGGGGACCGTTGTGGCCCAGGTTCTTCATACGCTCGGTTTCTTCCTCGTTGAGCGTCTGGGTGGCCAGCGGGCCGAGATCCTTGATCTCGTCCAGGCTGATGCCCAGGCCCTCGCCGACGCGTGCACCCAGCTCGTCGTCGCTCATGTAGAAGTGCCAGAGCATGCGCTCCTGCACCGGGCGGACAGCCTGGCCGACGTTGGCAATGAAGTTGGCGACCAAGTCGTCCTTCTCCCACTGCTCCATCAGCTGGTAGCGCTGGCCGGCCTGCATGTAGTCGTTCGTGCGGGGCAGGCGGGCGCGGGTCAGGCGGCCTTCAAGCTCGGGACCAACCTCGGCCTGTTCCGGCTTGGCTGCTTCCTGCAGGCCGCCGGTGATGTTCGGCTCGTAGTTCACGTGCGGGTTCTGGCCCGGCGCGAGGTCGGTGCCGAAGGACATCTGGCCGCCGCGCTGGTTGGTGGCGACGCGTGCGTTCTTCGCGGAGTTCACCGGAAGCTGCAGGTAGTTCGGGCCTACCCGGTAGCGCTGCGTATCGGAGTAGCTGAACGTACGGCCAACGAGCATCTTGTCGTCGGAGAAGTCCAGCCCGTCCACCAGGACACCGGTACCGAAAGCGATCTGCTCGTTTTCGTTGTGGTGGTCCGTGATGTTGCGGTTCAGGGTCATGGTGCCCACGTACTTGGGCTCAAACTCCTGCTCCGGCCAGGTCTTGGTGTCGTCCAGCGGATCGAAGTCCAGTTCCGGATGATCGTGGTCATCCATGAGCTGAACGTACAGGTCCCACTTGGGGTAGTCACCGCGTTCGATGGCCTCGTAGAGGTCTTTCGAGGCGTGGCCCAGGTCGTTGGCCTGGATGTTCGCGGCGTCTTCCTCGGTCAGGGACTTCACGCCCTGCTGCGGGAGCCAGTGGTACTTGACCAGCTTGGATTCACCGGCGGCGTTGACCCAGCGGTAGGTGTTCACGCCGAAGCCCTGCATGTGGCGGTAGTCCGCGGGGATGCCGCGCGGGCTGAAGAGGTTGACCAGCATGTGCATGGCTTCGGGAGTCTGCGACATGAAGTCGAAGATGCGGGCCGGCTCCTGGCGGAAGGTGACGGGGTCCGGCTTCAGGGAGTGGATCACGTCCGGGAACTTGATGGCATCGCGGATGAAGAAGACACCCAGGTTGTTGCCGACCATGTCCCAGTTGCCGTCTTCGGTGTAGAACTTGACGGCGAAGCCGCGGGGGTCGCGGGCGGCCTCGGAAGAGTCACGTCCGCCGATCACGGAAGAGAACCGGATGGCAACATCGGTCTTCTTGCCGGGTTCGGAGAAAAGCTTGGCGCGGGTGTACTTGGCAATGGGCTCGTCGCCCCACTTGCCGGAAGCCTCGAACTCGCCGTACGCCACGAAACCGCGGGCGTGGACTACGCGCTCGGGGATCCGTTCACGGTCGAAGTGGCTGATCTTCTCGAGGAGCTGGTAGTTCTCAAGCGTGGCCGGGCCACGAGCTCCCACAGTCCGGGTGTTCTGGTTGTCGTAGACCGGGTGTCCCTGGCGTGTGGTCAGGGTCTTCGGGTCTCCGGCGTCGTTCTGGCCGGTAGTGGAATGCTGCTGTCCTGCGTCTGTCATAACGTGTGCTCCTCGGTGGTGAGGTTTATTGCTGGCGGGCAATACTACCTAGTCCACTCTCTTGCAAGGGTAGGGAGAGAGTCAAGTTCATAAGCAACCTGATAGTGGCGGTCAGGAGGTGCCGTTGGCACACTGTGTGCATGACTAATGAAGAGCGTCCCCCGGTCGTTGAACTGTCTGATGAACAGAGCTGGAAGTACCTGGAACACACGCACCACGGCCGCCTGGCGGTCAGTGTCGCGAACCGGCCCAGCATCTATCCCATCAACTATCTGGCCCACGACGGCGTGCTCCTCCTTCGCACCGCGCCGGGCACGAAGCTGGCGGAAATGGCGGTCAATACGTACGTCGCGTTCGAAGCCGACGGCGTCCACAGCGACCAGGCCTGGTCCGTCGTCGTCAAGGGGACAACCCGCTTCCTGGAGACGGGCGCCGAGATCGAAGCCGCGGACAGCCTTCCCCTGCAGCCCTGGGTTCGGACGGAGAAGTACCGCTACGTGGAAATTGTGCCCGAAACCGTCACCGGACGGTTCTTCAACCTGGGTCCGGATCCGTCCCGGGACTAGGCCGATGTCAGTGTGAGCGCCCCTGGTAGCCGGATGCCTGCCTCCGCCAGGCGGGCAGCGGTTTCCTCCGGCCCAACCTGCTCCCCCACGGTGCGGCTTTCCGCCAAGGGCACCACGGAGTGCACCACTGAATCCTCGTAGAGGTGGATCATGTTGTAGCCCTGGCCCGCGTCCTGGCCCCGGGTGCCCGGCGTCGTGAGGTCCTGCGTGTAACAAGTGGCTGAGGCCACGGACACGGGGATTCCGGCGAAGGTCCCGAACGTCGAATAGTGCAGGTGCCCGGCAATGATGGCCCGCACGTCACTGCCCGCCAAGACGGCTGCAAGCCGGTGCTGCTGCCGCAGTTCGACCAGGACGGCGAGGTCCTGCACGCTGGGGACGGGCGGATGGTGCATGGCGAGGATGGTTCCCTCCGGAGCGGCCGTCTGCAGTTCCCGGCGCAGCCAGGCAAGCTGGCCGTCGCTGAGCTCCCCGTGGTGGTGGTCCGGGACGGTGGTGTCCAGGGTGATGATCCGCAGCCCGCCGAGGTGGTGCACCTGGTCCACGGGTGACATTTCCGGGGCTTCGTCCAGCAGGACCTGGCGGAAAGCCGCCCGGTTGTCGTGGTTGCCCATCGCCCAGATCACCCGGGCACCCATCCGCTCAGCGGCAGGGAGAACGATCTCCCGGAGCTTGGCGTAGGCACCGGCTTCACCGCGGTCCGCCAGGTCGCCGGTGAAAACAATGGCTTCGGGCCGTTGTCCGCTGTCTTCGAGGCGGGCGAAAAGCGCACGGAGTTTGGCATGGCTGTCCACTGCGCCATACAGGCAGTTGTCACCCCCGAGCAGGTGGGTGTCGCTGAGATGGAGGAGGAAATGACGCGGGCGAGGATGCTCACCCGGGAGGTATTCCATCGGAACCTTCTTGTGTCGACAGCTGCTGCGGCGTACCCCTTTATGAAAGCAGAGATGGCGACCGGTGAGTAACCTGTTCCCCCGCGTTTCGGACATTTTTGCCCGGCTCTTCGCCACCGTTCGTTCCAGCGTCTACTCTGGCGCAGGCACCGCGGCGGCCGTAGGCTCGGAGTTGCATCGTCTGTGAAGGGACCCCCATGAAACTCAGCCATATTCCCCTGCGCCTGACTACCGGCGCCTACATCCTCAACTCCGGCCTCAACAAGCGCAACATGGATGCCGAAAACGCGGCTTACCTGCAGCAGATGGCCGCCAATGCCTTTCCCCAGGTACAGGACATTGAACCGGCAAAATTCGGCAAGCTGATCAGCACGGCCGAGATCTGCGTCGGGCTGTCCCTGCTGATCCCGTTCGTCCCCAGCCGTCTGGCCGGACTCATGCTCGGCTGCTTCTCGGGCGGCATGGTGCGGATGTACCTCATGACGCCGGGGATGACCGAGGCAGACGGCATCCGCCCCACCCCCGACGGCCTCGGGCTGGCGAAGGACACCTGGATGGCCGGGATTGCAGCCGCACTGGTCCTGGACCGCAAGCGGCCGAAGACCAAGGTCAAGGTCGTCACGGTTCCGACTCCGGTGATGGGTACCGCAGCAGCGGTCGGCACCAAGGGTGCTGCCAAGGGTGCTGCCAAGGGTGCTGCCAAAGCGGCCAAGACTGCGAAGGCCGCCAAAGCGGACAAGCACGCGAAGGCCGCGAAGGTGGCCAAGGTCGCCAAGGCGGCTGCAGCCGTGAAGGTTGCCAAGGCAGCCAAGGACCGTGCCGGGAAGCACGGCAGCAAATAGGCTCTGCGACTACTGCAGGTCGATGATCCCCTTGACGAGGGCGGACACGGCTCCCAGATATGCCAGGACGACGACGACGCGGCGCGCCGTGGACTCGGGAACGTGCGGAGCCAGCCGGCTTCCGGCTCGAAGCCCGGCCATGGTGAGGATGCCGAGCAGTGCCCAGATCCACCAGGCGAGCTGCGGCCACTCCCCCGGGTCCACCACGGCGTGCGCCGCCAGGGTCACGATGCTCAGCGTGGCAAGGAAGGGCTGCATGGTTGCCATGAAGGAGGCCTGCGGCCAGCGGGCCAGTACCGCGTAGGCGCTCACCGCTGGAACCCCGGCTCCGGCCATGGAGTTGCTGATCCCGGCCAGGAGTCCTGCGGCAGCTTTCGGCGAACCGCCGCGCAGCACCATCTCGGTCCGGTTCAGCACCAGGGATGAAGTCAGGGCCGCGAGCATAAAAATGCCGACTCCGATTTCCAGCGGTCCCACCGGAAGGACCGACGCCGCATACGTTCCCAGCACGACGCCGAGCGCCGCCGGGACGGCCAGCGAGGCGTACATTTTCCAGTCGATGCGCTGCCACACGTGCCGGATCACCAGACCGGCGGCGAGCATGCCGCACACATTGGTTACCACGACACCCTGGTACGGGCCGAGGGCAACAATGAAGAACGGCGCCAGCAGCAGTCCGAAGCCAATCCCGGCAACCCGCTGCGCGATTCCCCCAACAAAAACGGCGACCAAGATGGCCAGCAGCAGTCCGGAATTCACTGCCGAAGTCTATGGCGGAAAACTGCAGGCGCCCAATTTCTCTGTTTACGCAAATTACGCAACACCACGGAAACAACCCGGTGACAGAATCGGCGCATGTTCCTCACTCCCGCTGATAAGGACAAGCTGCTGCTCAGTGTTGCCGGCATGGTGGCACGGGACCGCCGCGAACGCGGCATCCGGCTCAACTACCCCGAGGCCGTGGCCCTGCTTTCCTGCTGGGTGATGGAACGGGCACGCGAGGGCGGGCTGGTTGCCGACCTGATGAGCGAGGGACGCTCGGTCCTGCGCCGCGACGACGTGATGGAAGGGGTGCCGGAAATGATTCCGGATCTGCAGATTGAAGCCACGTTTCCTGACGGCCGCAAGCTGGTCACCATTACGGACCCGATCTCATGAGCCTGGTGCCGGGCGAGATCCGTACCGCTCAGGGGGACGTGGAGATCAATGCCGGACGTGACACCCGCAGCCTGGTGGTGACCAACGACGGCGACCGTCCGGTCCAGATCGGCTCCCACTTCCATTTCGCAGACGTGAATCCGGCGCTGCGCTTCGACCGGGATGCCGCCGTCGGCTTCCGGCTGGGAGTCCCGGCAGGTACGGCCGTCCGCTTCGAACCTGGCGCCTCCCGCGAGGTCGTCCTCGTCCGGTTGGCGGGCACCGGCACGGTTCCCGGCCTTCAACTACGGGGTACCGCGCAGGAAGGGGCCTGAACATGCGGATCAGCAGGCACGAATACGCCCATCTGTACGGCCCCACCACGGGCGACTCGATCCGGCTGGGCGATACGGATCTCTGGATCAGCCCGGAACAGGATTACACCTTCGGCGGGGATGAATCCGTCTTCGGCGGCGGCAAGAACATCCGCGAGTCCATGGCCCAGTCCACCCGGACCTCCGATGAGGGCGCTCTGGACCTGGTGATCACCAACGTCGTCATCGTGGACCACTGGGGCATTGTGCGGGCCGACGTCGGGGTCCGGAACGGCCGGATAGCGGGCATCGGGAAGTCGGGCAACCCGGACATCATGGACGGAATCGATCCGGCGCTGGTCATCGGCCCCGGGACCGAGATCATTTCCGGCGAGCGCCGGATCCTCACAGCCGGCGGCGTCGACACCCACGTCCATCTGCTGGGCACCGACGCCCTGCGGGAGGCGCTTGCCTCCGGCATCACGACCGTGGGCGGCGGCGGCACCGGACCGGCCGAAGGGTCCAAGGCGACGACAGTGACCCCGGGCGCGTGGAACCTGCAGGTGATGCACCGGGCACTGGACCACCTGCCGCTGAACTTCCTGCTTTACGGCAAGGGCAACACGGTGAGCCAGGCCGCGCTGGAAGAGCAGGCCCTTGCCGGAGCCGCGGGCTACAAGGTCCACGAGGACTGGGGTTCGACGCCGGCCGCCATCGACGCCGCACTGACCGCCGCGGACCGGTGGGGCGTCCAGGTGGCGTTGCACGCGGATTCGCTCAACGAGGCCGGCTATGTCCAGAACACGCTGGGGGCGATCAACGGGCGCGGCATCCATGTGTTCCACGCCGAGGGTGCCGGCGGTGGGCACGCCCCCGACATCATCACGGTGGCTGCCGCCGCGAACGTACTGCCGGCGTCGACCAACCCAACCCTCCCCTTCACGGTCAACACCGTGGCGGAGCATCTGGACATGCTGATGGTCTGCCATCACCTGAACCCCCGGATCCCCGAGGACCTGGCATTTGCCGAGTCCCGGATCCGGGCCAACACCATGATGGCCGAGGACGTCCTCCAGGACCTCGGCGCCATGTCCATTACCTCTTCCGACGCCCAGGCCATGGGACGCATCGGCGAAACGATCACCCGCACCTGGCAGGTGGCGCACGTTATGAAGGAGTACATGGGCGCCACGCAGTCACAGCTTCCGGCCGACAATGAGCGGGTGCGCCGCTACATTGCCAAATACACCATCTGCCCGGCGGTGGCGCACGGCATCGACCACGAGGTCGGATCCGTCGAGGTCGGCAAAATGGCGGACCTGGTGCTGTGGGATCCGGCGTTCTTCGGCATCCGTCCCACGCTGGTGATCAAGGGCGGAGCCATTGTGGCCGGCCAGATGGGTGATCCCAATGCCACCCTGCCCACGCCCCAGCCCGTCTGGATGCGGGAAGCGCTGGCGGGAACGGCGTCGTCGGCTCCGCATCTGTCCACCTCCTTCGTGGCGCCGGCCGCGCTCGACGACGGATTGGCGGACCGCCTCGGGCTGACCCGCACACTGACCGCCATCCGCTCCACCCGGGACGTCACCAAGGCGTCATTGCCGAACAACACGGCGCTGCCGGACATCCAGGTGAACCCGGAAACATTCATGGTCAGCATCGACGGGCAGGTCATTGAACCGGCCCCCGCGTCCGAGCTGCCCCTGACCCAGCGTTACTCGCTTTTCTAGTGGAACCGATGCTGCCAGCTCCCGACGCCGGTGTTGCCGCTTTCCTGCTGGCCGATTCGCGGTTGCCTTCCGGAGCGTACTCACATTCGGCGGGCCTGGAACCTGCGGTCCTGGCAGGCCTGGGGGTCGACGGCGTGTATCCCTACCTGCTCGCCCGGCTGCACACAGTGGTCCGGGTGGAAACCGCCGCCGCGGTGCTGGCGCACAGGTCCGCCTGCGGCGTAGCGGACATCAGCTTTGCCCGGATCGAAGCTGCCCTCGATGCACGGACACCCTCCGCTGCGCAGCGGGAAGCCTCCCGCCGACTGGGGCGGGGCATGCTGCGCCTGGCCGGGAAGCTGAAACCGGACTCTCCCGCCGTCATCGAGCTGCAGCGGACCGTCCCGCGCCCCACCCGCCCGGTGGCCCTGGGCGTGACCGCTGCCGCGCTCGGCGTCGGAGAGCTGCAGCTCGCCCGGCTCTGCTGCTACGACGATGCGCAGTCGGTGGTGGCAGCTGCCCTGAAGCTGCTGCCCATCGATCCGATGGATGCCACCACCTGGATCCTGGACGCTTCCGGAGAGATCGACGCCGTCGCCGTGGAGTCGTTGCTCATTGGCGGCTTAGACGATATTCCCGCCCTCAGTGCCCCGTTGATGGAGCACTGGGCCGAAGACCACACCACTAGAACAAGGAGGCTGTTCGTTGCCTGACAATTCGTTCCCCGCTGCTGCCCCGTCCACCCGTTCACTGCGCCTGGGCGTTGCCGGTCCGGTGGGTACCGGCAAGAGCTCGCTGATTGCCACCATCTGCCGGTCCATGGCCGGCGAGCTGCAGATCGGCGTGATCACCAACGACATCTACACGGATGAGGATGCCCGGTTTCTCCGCTCCGCAGGTGTGCTTCCGGAGGAGCGCATCCGCGCAGTGGAAACCGGTGCCTGTCCGCACACGGCCATCCGCGATGACGTGACCACCAACCTGCTTGCCGTTGAGGACCTGGAGGCGGACTTCGCTCCGCTGGACCTCGTCCTGGTCGAAAGCGGCGGCGACAACCTCACTGCCACCTTCTCCCCTGCCCTGGTGGACGCACAGATCTTTGTCCTGGACGTTGCCGGCGGCGGCGATGTCGCGAGGAAGGGCGGGCCGGGTATTGCCCGTGCCGATCTGCTGGTGATCAACAAAATCGATCTGGCTCCGTACGTGGAAGTGGACGTGGAACAGATGGTGGCGGACGCCGTCGAGGCGCGGGACGGCGCTCCGGTGCTGGCCCTTTCCCGCAAACAGCAGGACACCGTGGACGAACTCTGCGCCTGGGTCCGCGGGATGGTGGCGCTGCACCGGTCAGGGCTGCACACGCCGCAGGATCCCGGTCCCATGGCTCCGCATTTCCATGCGGACGAGGACGGCGGGTTTGTCCATACGCATGGGGAGGGAGACACTGTCCGCCACCAGCACTGAGCGGGTGCCTGCTCCCGCACCGGCCGGTGCGCACCCCGGGCAGCGGCCTACCCGCATCGCGGTGGAAGCCGCCGGTGATGGCGCACGCTTCGCGCTCCTGGACCAGGGGCATTATCTGGCTCCCCGTCCGGTTGCCTGCGGTTCCGGCGGTTCCGGCGGTTCCGGCGCACGGCAGCTGCGGGTGGCACTGATCGGCATCCACATGATGCTGCTCGGCGGAGACGATGTCCGGATTGAAGTGTCTGTGGGTCCGGGCGTCACCTTGGAGGTGGTCGAGCCGGCCGGCATGGTGGCTTACGACGCCGAGGGCAAGCAGTCCCGCTGGACGCTGGAGGCGGTGCTGGCTGAGGGCGCGGTGATGATCTGGGAGGGAGCGCCTTTTGTGGCTGCCGCCGGGTCCAACGTGCTCCGTGAAACCCGTGTGAAGCTGGGCCCCGGCGCCCGCTTGTTGATCCGCGAAACGCTGGTCCTCGGCCGCTCCGGCGAGGAGGCCGGGCCGCTGCGGAGCATCGCCCGGCTGACCGGTCCGAACGGGGACTACCTGTACGAAGACCTTGACCTGCGCGGAACGCGGCACCGCGCCGTCGGCGTCCTGGGCACCGCCAAGGTGCTGTCCAGCGCGACGGCGGCCGGTTGGCGGCCGCAGGCCCTGCATCCGAACGGCGGCGCCAGGCCCGGTGACGGCAGCGCACGGCGCCTGGATTTGGCGGCGGAGGGAGCCGTGATCCGGGCGCTTTCGGGTACGGCGCATGAAGCCGCACGGGAAACCGACCCCGTCTACCGGTTGTGGAAGGATCAGCTGCTGGGTGAGCCCCGGCCTGATCCGGCACGCCTGTTCGTGGCAGAATCTGCGTATGTTCACGGACCGATACCCCATCCGCCAGGTTCGGGAGCACCCCTTGGAACCTCTGGACCGGCAGAAGTGGCCAGCAACCCTCCCGCCGGTGGCCCAGCTGCTGAAGGAGGGCCTTGACCTTGCCCAGGCCACGGTCTTTGTGGGCGAAAACGGGTCCGGCAAGTCCACGCTGATCGAGTCGGTGGCTCTCGCTTTCGGCCTCTCCCCCGAAGGCGGTTCCACCGGCGCCCGCCACACCACCCGCAGCACCGAATCGGAGCTCAGCCGCCATCTGCAGCTGGTGCGTAATCCCGGCGGGACGAAGCGGGGCTACTTCCTGCGCGCCGAGACGATGCACGGCTTCTTCACCTACCTGGAGCAGAACCCCTCCACATCCCACCTGGATGTGGAGTTCCATTCGCTCTCGCACGGGGAATCCTTCCTGGCCCTGGCGGAAGACAGGTTCCGCGGCCCGGGGCTGTGGGTGCTGGACGAACCCGAGTCCGCTTTGTCCTTCTCCGGGTGCATGGCCCTGCTGGGTGTGCTTAAGGAGAAGCTTGCAGACGGCAAGTCGCAGGTTCTGCTCTCCACCCACTCGCCGCTTCTCGCCTCGCTTCCGGGAGCCCGGATCCTCGAACTGGGTCCGTGGGGATTCCGGGAGCGTGAGTGGGACGAACTCGACTTGGTGACCAATTGGAAGAGTTTCCTCAACGGTCCGGAACGCTACCTGCGCCGGCTGTAGCCACCTGCCTCGCTAAGCCACACCGCGCTGCGGCGGCGAGTGACAGCGCTAGGGAGTGGCTTAGCGGACCGGACTTCAACCGGCCGGACCTAGAACGGCGGTGGACCGGGGTCCGGGTACGGATCCGCCTGCAATACCGCGGCAGGAAAACCAGCAGGGACCGCAGCCGTCGGTGGATCGGACCGGGTTTGATAACGCCGGCCCAGGACGGACCGGAACTCGAACTCCCCCGGTGTGGGCTGATCCGCTTTCCAGAGAGCCTCGCTCTTGCGTTTGTGGTGTTTGCGGCACCACGACCCCAGGTTCCCATGATCTGTGGCTCCGCCTTCACACCAAGGCACCGTGTGGTCCGCTTCGCAGGAACCGGCCGACACCCCACAGCCCGGGAAGCGACAGGTTCGGTCCCGCACCCGGATCCAAGTCCGGAGATCTTTGGGTACCCGGTACCGTTTTCGGTCCAGTGCCAGGGCCGCACCGGAGACCGGGTCGGTCAGCAGCCGAAGGAACGAGCCTGCTCCCGCGGCAAGCTTCCGGGCGGTATCCGGATCGATGGGACCGTACCCTTCCAGATCTCCTGGCTGGCCGGAGAGCCCCAGGAAGGTAAGCACCGGAACAGTGACCAGCACCTGGGCTTGCAGCCCGGCCCCGTCGCTGCTGCTTCCGGTGAGAAGGTCGCAGAACAGGTCAGCCCGGAGTTGGGCGAGGTTCCGGTCCTGGTCCCCGCGCTGCCCGCTGGGAACCGGATCGTTCCCGGACTGCATGGACCGGGCGGCGTTTGTCAGCCGGCGGAAGATCCCCTCGGCCTGCTCGGCGGGAAGGTAGGCGTTGAGCCAGGACATACCGTCCTGGTCCGGAAAGAGGCGGATGCAACGGTCCGATTCTGCCCTCCGGCGCCGCACGCCGACGCTTTCGGGGTGCAGCACTTCCCGCAGGCGTCGGGCCTTGGCGGCGAGCCGGGCGGGTGGCAGATCACAGGCGGCTTCAAGCAGCTCCGCTTCAAGCCCTTCCGTGCACCCGGAAGGAACCCCGACGAGTCCATGCAGGATTTCGCGGGCCTGGGGATAACTGCACTCGCCGCGGCTCAACGCTCCCAGCGTCCGCCGAAAATCGCCGGACAGCGCATAGGACTCCTTCACCAACGCCAGCGCTGTCCGGCCGGAAACGTTAAGGGCACAGGCAACCTCAGTAGCCGCGACGTCATCTACATGCATGGGGCCGCGGCCGTATTGTTCCAAGGCCGGAGCTACCAGCTCCTTGACCCGCTCCACCACAAGGACTGTTTGGGCATCCGTCCAGGCCTTGAGCCGGGCAAGGTCCGTGAGGGCGTCCAGAGCAGCGGCCGGGTCCATGTCCGCCGCTGGATCCATCCGGACAACGCCGTGCACCCCCGTCCCCGGCGTGGACGGGCCTTCCACGGCAAACCCCAGCGGACCGCTGCCGCGGGCGCCGCCAACAAGGTCGATAGAGGATTCCGGAAGGCTTTCCATACCCCTAGACCATCACCCCGCACCGACATTTTGAGAGTGCTGAAGTGCCCTGTGAAGACCACCTACTCAGGTATTTCCCCGCGCAGACGAAGCTACGGGATCAGCACCAGGCGGATCGGGTTGCCTTCCTTCGCGTCGAGCGCCTTGACCGCCTGCTCGGCGTCGGCCAGCGGGATGCGCGCGCTGACGGACTTGGCGAAATCGAGCCGGCCCAGCCGGGCCAGGGACACCAGCTGCGGCACGTGGTGCGCGTCCGAGCCGTAATGGCCGCGGATCTGCTTGCGTGCGTAGGAGAAACCGGTGCTGTCATTGATGGTCATCGGCTTGCCGGACAGACCCACGAGCACGAGGCGTCCGCTCCGGCCCAGGCAGTTGATAGCCTGCGTCCGGACGGCGTCAACACCGGCGAAGTCCAGGGCGACGTCGAGCCCCTGGCCGGCAGTGGCGGCCTTCATCGCCTCCGAGAAGTCCTCCGCCATCGGATCAAGCGCCAGATCGGCACCGAATTCCAGGGCACGCTCGCGGGCCTCGGGGATGGGATCAACGGCAATGATGGGCGCGGCACCAATCAGGCGCAGCAGCTGGACGCCGTGGGCACCGAGCCCGCCGATGCCCCAAACGCCCACTGCTTCACCGGCGCGCACTTCAGCAGTGGAGGCAATGGCAGCCCAAGGAGTGGACACGGCGTCGGGAATGATGGAGGCCTGGTCGAAGGGGATGTCATCCCCCAGCGGCACCAGCACACCGGCGGGAACCACGAGGTACTCGGCCCAGCCGCCGTCGAAATCAACACCCATGGTCAGCGTGACGCCGTTGTATTCGTACCCGGCCTGCACCACCACCCGGTCTCCGGGAGCAACGGAGGTGACACCTGCACCGGGAAGGTCCACAGTGCCGGCCACTTCGTGGCCGAGGGTGACCTCGTTGCCCTCGAGGAACTGCGGACGCAGCATGCCCTGGATCAGGTGGACGTCGGACAGGCACACGCCCGCAGCTCCGACCTTGATACGGACAAAGCCCGGACCGGGATCGGGAATCGGAACTTCCTTCATGGCGAACGTGCCGGTCTCAACGTTGAGCCGTCCTGCAATCATGGTGCCGTTAGACATGGAAAACCTCTTCTGAACTCAGAACTGCGGAGGCAGATGCGGCCGCAGTTCTCATTATCTGCCAGTGCCGCCGCGGCGCAAAAAGGCGGCAACCGGAACCGGCTGCCGCCCTCCTGCCCGCAGAAGAAAAGTTCAGGCCTGCAGGATCACCTTAAGCGCGTTCGTTTCGGCGGCCCGGGAGAAGGTGTCGTACGCCGTGAGGATGTCGGCCAGCGAGTAGCGGTGGCTGATGAACTCCTCGGCCGGCAGCTTCCCCTCGGCAATCAACTTCAGGAGCATGGACAGGGTATTCGTGTTGACCAGGCCCATGCTGATGTTGATGTTCTCGATCCACAGCCGGTCCAGTTCCAGGCTCACGGGCGTCCCGTGCACCCCCACGTTGGCCACGTTGCCGCCAGGCCGCACGATACTGGTGCACATCTCGAACGTGGCAGGGATGCCCACGGCCTCCACGGCGACGTCCACGCCCCAGCCATCCGTCAGGTCCATGATCTGTTCCCGCCAGTTCTTATCCCCGGAGTTCACTCCGTGGGTGGCACCGAATTTTCGGGCCTGCTCCACCCGGTTGGCGTCCAGGTCCACGGCGATGATTTTCGCGGCACCGTACAGTCCCGAGGTCGCAATCACGGCCAGCCCCACGGGTCCTGCGCCGATCACTGCGACGACGTCGCCCGGCTGGACCTGCCCGTACTGCACACCCATTTCAAACCCGGTGGGAAAGATGTCACTGAGCAGGACACCATGCTCCTGGGAGACGTTTTCCGGCAGCCGGTACATGGACGTGTCCGCGTAGGGCACACGGACGTACTCGGCCTGCGTCCCGTCGATCAGGTGTCCGAAAATCCAGCCGATGCCGGACTGCCCTTCCTCTCCGGTGCAGTGCGAATAGAGCCCGTCCTTGCAGAAACTGCAGGAGCCGTCCGCCGAGACGCAGGACAGGATCACTTTGTCGCCGGTCTTGAAGGCATTCACGCCGGACCCGGTCTCCGTAACGGTGCCAACCCCCTCATGCCCAAGGATCCGGCCCGGTGTAACGGCGGGAACGTCGCCTTTGAGGATATGCAGGTCGGTGCCGCAGATGGTGGTGGTATCTATCTTGACGATGGCATCCCGCGGGTCTTGGATCTGAGGGTCCGGAACGTCCTTCCAGGACTTCTGGCCGGGGCCTTCGTAAACGAGTGCTTTCATAGTGTCCTCGCCTGCTCATCCGACTTACGTGCAGGACCTCTGATGCGCCTGCGTTTCGGGAGCTTCCCTGAGCGGGCCTGTTTCGGGGCCGCCGTCGGATGCTTTCAAGCCTAGGTCCCGCCCGTGGCTGTCCGGAAGAAGCGGCGGGCTATCGGCCCTCCACATAGAGCCATTGGCCTCGTTCACGAACAAAACTGCTTGTTTCCTGCTGTGTACCGCGTTGACCGTCCTCGCGGTAGTGGGCACGGAATTCAACCGTTCCGGTGTTGTCCAGGGGGCCGCCGCCGGAGGTGGAAAGGATATCCAGCCGCCGCCATTCGATCCCTGCGTCCAGCTCGAGGTTGGCGGGGCGGTGGTCCGGATGCCACGTGGCCAGCAGGTAGGGGACGTTGCCGGTGGCGAAGGCGCTGTACCGCGAGCGCATCAGCGCCTCTGCGGTGGGGGCGGTGGCGGCTCCGGAGTGGAAGCGCCCGCAGCAGTTCCCGTAGGTTTCCCCGCTGAGGCAGGGGCACCGGCTTTCATCGGTGACAGCGGTGGACGGGACGGGTGTAGAGGTACTCATCGCTCCAGTATCCCGCGACTGGTCCGGTTACGGCCCGAAGCTGTCCTGCAGCCGCTCCAGGTTCTGCCCGATCTCCCCTGGAATGACGCCTCCATCCGGCAGCGCCCCCACGCGCCCGAGCATCAGGACCACCGCTGCCGTCAGCACGGCCATCACCAGGACGGCAAGCAGGGCTCGTCCGGCGAAGGACTGCCGCGGTTCGGCGAGCACCTGTACACGCGGCGTCGGCTCGGACAACGGCCCTGCGGCTACCGTCCCTACGGTGGGCGGGACACTCGGCGGAGACGTGATCTGCCCGGACAGGGCAGGCAGCTCCATGGGCGGGGGAACCGAAGGCAGGGGCGCCGAGGGATGCCGGCCCAGGGACTCGCCGCCATCGGTCCCGTCCGCTTCCCTTGGGGCAACGACGACTTCCCTTGGGGCAACGACGGCGCCGGCTCCCCCGGCGGCGTTGTTGTCTTTCACGGAGGCAACATCCGCCTGAGTTGCCGGTCCGCTCCACGGGTCCCAGTCCGGTGCGGCGGGAGCCCGGTCAGCGGGAGCCCGGTCAGCGGGAACCGGCGGCACCGCTGGTCCGCCCGGGCCCGAGGCCAGCTGCGGCACCCGTCCCGGCTGCACCGTCCCTTCCGCCCAGCGGTAGTCCAACAGGGTCGCGGAGACTTCAGCCGCCGTCGGCCTCAGGTCCGGGTCCCGGCTGGTCATGGCGGAAAGCAGGCCGCGCCAATGGCTTTCCAGCGACTCTGGAACCGCGGGGTCGCGGCTCAGGCGGGCGACCGCCGCCTCGATAGCGCTGCCGTTAAACTCCACCCTTCCCGTGACGGCTTCAAGCAGCACCAGGCCAAGGGAGTAAATATCGCTTGCCGGTTCTGCCCCCAGTCCGGACGCCTGTTCCGGGCTGAGGTAGTTGGCGGTGCCGAGGGTGGCACCCGCAGCAGTGATCCGGGCGCCGCCCAGAATCCGGGCGATACCGAAATCCGTCAGCTTGGCCCGCGGCGATGTCCCCGCGACAGCCGGCGGCAGCAGGATGTTTGCCGGCTTAACGTCACGGTGAACCACACCCCTGTCATGGATATAGGCCAGGGCTCCCGCCAGCTCGGCCCCGATGAAGGGGACATCCGCAGACAGGACGGCCCCCTCGCGCAGGCGCTTGCGCAGGTCCGGCCCGTCCACCAGCTCCATGACCAGATAGGTCCGAGGCTCCCCCGCTTTGCCGTTCCCTTCGCCGGGATCGGCGTCGTCCTTGCCCGCATCGAACAGGGTGACCAGGCCCGGATGCGAAAGTGAAGCGAGGAGGCGCATCTCGTTTTCCTGCCGCCCGATGTCGTCCGGAGCCACGGCACTGGCGCGGAAGAGCTTCACCGCAATGTCGCGGCCGAGCGCTTCATCCTGGCCTCGATAGACGGTGGCCATGCCCCCGCGTCCAATTGGTTCGATGACTCGGTATCGGCCTGCGATGAGCCTGTCGAGGCCACCCGTTGCGCTGGTTTCCATCCTGCAACCTTCTCTCGCCGCTAATAGCGTAGCTGAGCAGAATCGCTGCGTAGATGACCCGTAAGCACTTTTCTTTTACTCTGTTTTACCCCTCGTGGAAGCCCGCCTGCTGCGCTAAACTAGCCCGCCGCGAAAGGTCCGCGGCGGGCCGGTCTGCTGGAGCTCGTCCGGATGTTTCCGTACCGCTACAGCGCCTTGGCGATGTTGTCCCACAGCTGCTGGATACCCAGCGCAATGAACAGCAGCGCCGTGAAACCAAGGGCGAGGTTGGTATGGAGCTTGTTGGCCCATTGCTTGGGAATGCGGCGGCCGTTGAGCAGGCCAAGCAGGGTCACCGCAAGGAAGGGCATAAACAGCGAACCCAGCACACCGTAGACCAGGATCAGGCCGATGGGTTGTCCAAGCTGGAACAGGATCATCGGCGGGAAGGTCAGCCAGAGGACGTAGAAGCGGAAGTACTTTCCGCCGATACGGGTGTCGGGATGGCCGGATTCCTTGCCGCGGATGTTCCCCCAGAAATCGGCGAACATCAGCGAGACCCCGTTCCACACCCCGATAATCGAGGAGAAGGACGCGGCCCAGAACCCGATCAGGAACCCGGTGCCGACCACGTCTCCGTACTCCACCTTCAGCACGTCGTACAGATCCAGCAGGCCGGCGTCGCCGCTGGAAAGGGACACTCCTGCGGAACGGACCACTTCTGCGCCGACAATGAGCATCGCCACCACGAAAATGCCTGTCATCACGTAAGCCATGGAATTGTCGATGCGCATGACCCGCATCCATTTGGGGGTGTACCAGCCCTTTTCCCGCAGCCAATACCCGTACGCCGCCAAGGTGATGGTTCCACCCACACCGCCGGCGAGTGCCAGTGTGTAGAACACTCCGCCCTCGGGGATCATCGGAACCAGTCCGGCGAACATCGCCGGAATATTCGGCACGGCAATCACGGCCAGACCCACCACCGTGACGAACATCAGCCCCACCAGCACTGCGGTGATTTTCTCGAAGGTCGCGTATCGGCCGAACCAGACCATGACGAAACCGGCCAGTCCCATCAGGACTGCCCACGCAGTCAGCGGGAGGGCGGGAAAAACGGCGGCCAGCGGCAACGCGGCGGAGGACATGGCGGTGGCTCCATAGATGAAGCCCCAGATCATGATGTACGGGCCGAAGTACCAGGTGGTCCATTTACCCAGTGACCGCCAGCCCTCGAAGATGGTCAGGCCGGTTGCAAGGGTGAAACGCCCGGCACCCTCCACCAGGATGATTTTCAGGACGACGCCGAGGATCACCGCCCAGAGCAACGCGTACCCGTAGCGGGACCCGGCAACGAGGGTGGCCACCATATCGGCGGCGCCGACGCCGGTAGCCGCCACCACAAGCCCGGGACCGACCACCTTCCATTTGGCGGGTGCGCCGCCGTCGTCGTCCACTGCATCGGAGTGGTTTACGGGCCTCTTGGGAGGGGTGTCAGCAGACATGGCTGGTTCCTAACCTTGGGTGCGCGTGTGGCCGGAGCTTATCCTATGGTGCACGTCACTCCGAGCCCGGTTATCTTCGCATCCGGGCAGGGGCACACGGAATTCGGCGAGTCATCCTGCGTTAGATTGCTCACGTGCCCTCGGCCGCCCGCGGGGGCGGCAATGGACGGCCAGCGAAAGAATCCGGCGGGCAAAACAAAAGCAGGACGGGAATTAATCCCGTCCTGCTCCTGATTCAAGCCGGCCCGTGAAACGGACCTAATGTCTTATTAGACAGCCTGGATGTTAACCGCCTGCGGACCCTTGGGGCCCTGCTCGGTGTCGAAAGTGACCTTCTGGTTCTCTTCGAGAGACCGGTAGCCACTGGAGTTGATAGCGGAGTAGTGGGCGAAAACATCGGCGCTGCCGTCATCGGGCTCGATGAATCCGAAGCCCTTTTCAGCGTTGAACCATTTCACGGTACCTGTTGCCATTTTTAATCATCCTTCTGAACGAAACCTGCCCCGACCTTCGGGGAGTTTCACGTTGCCGTGCCTTCCATGCAAAATACAGAAAAAGCGGCTGGCCCTAGATCTGGGTTTCGCCGCTTGAACGTACAAATTGCACAACACTGCAACAACAAAAGTATACCGCGCACCCCGTGGAGAGTCACCCCTCCGCAAGCCCCTAGGCTTGAAGTATGGACTCCCCGATCGAGAACTACCTACGCAGGATCCACGCCGAGATAGCCGGATTGAAAGACGGCACCCCGTACCGCGGCATTCCGGCCATGGCCAATGTGGACCCGGATTGCTTCGGGATTGCTCTCGCCACCGCTGACGGCTTTGTCTATGAGGTTGGGGATACCCGCGAGGAGTTCAGCATCCAGTCCATCTCCAAGCCCTTCACCTACGCCCTGGCCCTCGCAGACCTGGGCATGGATGCGGTGGACGAGAAGGTGGACGTGGAACCGTCCGGGGACTCCTTCAACGAAATCTCCCTGGCCGAAGGTACCGGCCGCCCGGCCAACGCGATGATCAATGCCGGCGCCCTGACCGCCACCTCCCTGGTCAAAGGATCCGGCGGCAGGTCCCGGTTCAAGCGCATCCTGGATACCTATTCGGCCTTCGCCGGCCGTGACCTCGACGTGAGCCAGCGGATTTACGCCTCCGAGCTGAGGTCCGGCCACCGCAACACCGCGCTGGCCTATCTGCTGCGTTCCTTCGGAATCATCGAGTCCGATCCCGCCCCGATTATCAAGGACTACTTCCGGCAGTGCTCGGTCATGGTCAATACCCGCGACCTGGCCCTGATGGCCGCCACCCTGGCCAACAGCGGCCGCCATCCCCTCTCCGGAGAAGAAGTCCTGGACCTGGCCTCGGTGGAACGCGTCCTTTCGGTGATGACCACCTGCGGCATGTACGACGACGCGGGATCCTGGATCAGCAGCGTAGGCATGCCCGCAAAGTCCGGGGTGGCCGGCGGTATCCTTGCCGTCCTCCCCGGTCAGGTGGGCCTGGCCGTCTTTTCCCCTCCCCTGGACGCCCACGGCAACAGCGTGCGCGGGGTGGCGGTCAGCCAGCGGCTCTCCCACGACCTGGGCCTCCACTTTGTCCGGGCTGCACGGACCGGCCGCTCCGCCATCCGCGCCATCTATGACATCACCTCCACCCCCTCCGGCATCCGGCGCACGGACGAGGCCGCGGAGATCCTGGCCCAGCACGGCCATCGGGTACAGGTCATCGAGCTCAACGGCGACCTCCTCTTCGCCGGGGCCGAGTCCATGGTCCGGGCCCTCACCGAGCTGCCCGACGACGTCGAACTCGTCATTGCCGACCTGCGCAGCGTGGATGAAGTGTCCGACGTCGCTATCCGGCTGATTGCCGAGGCGGAAGACATGCTCCGCCGTGCCGGGCGGGAACTGGCCCTGGTGGATGTCGAGGGTTCGGTTACGACCGCGCTGCAGGAACTGGACCGGAAGACGGCATCCTTCACCATGCGTTCCGCCGCCATCGAGTGGTGCGAAAACAGGCTGCTGGAGGGCTACGGCACCGAGCTTGTCCTGCCGGACCGCATCGACCCCGCCGACTCCCCGGCGCTCAGCCCGCTGGACCCCGAAGAAGCGCAGCTGCTGCAGCAAATGATGGAGGACCGGGCGTACGACGACGGCGACGTGGTCCGGCGCGTGGGCCAGCGCTTCGGGGGTGTCTTCTTCATCGTTTCCGGGCACATCACCACGTCCATGCCCGGTCCGGACGGCAGCAGGGTCAAACTCGCCACGCTGGGTCCGGGCATGACCTTCGGTGAAATGGCGATGGGTGAGGATAAACGCCAGGAAACCACCGTCAAGGCGGCGGGACCGGTGAAGGTCAAGGTGCTGACTGCCGACTCGATTGACGAGCTGGCTGAAAAGGATCCGGTGCTGAGCATGAACCTGTGGAAGGCCCTGACCCAGGACGCGTACAGCCGGGTTGAACAGTACCTGCGCGAGGCAGCCGTCCGGATTCACGACTGAGGGCGCTGCGGCGGACCGCTCCAGCTCTAGTTGCTCCGGCGGCTCCCGCTCCGGCGCCTCCCGGTCCGGCGCCCGTTCCCGCTCCTGCGCCTCCCGCTCAGGCGCCCGCTCCCGCTCCGGAGCCCGGAACGGCGGCAACGAAATTCCTTGCTCGCAGAGCTCGCAGGAATATTAAAGCCGCCTAACCCGGGCGCCTGCACGGGTGGGCTTGTCGGAACCTTCGCTGCCGGCAACCTCCCGCAGTCTTGGACGGAAACGTGCCGGACGGCACCCAAACGCTACTGAACCCCACACACGTTGGTTAGGAAGGCTTCTTCCGCGCCCGGATTCCCTACGCTTTGTCCGGATCCCTGCAATTTGTGGCAATCCCTGCTCCGCGCAGCGCGGGAATCCGGACAAACTGCAGGGAAACGCCCAAACTGCAGGGAATCGCCGCCGCGGGGTTGGCAGACATCGGCAGACCGTAGGCACGGCCCCGGCGCCTGCACGGGAGCTGCGGGGTCCTTCGAACCCCGGCCCGGCCCGGTGCCTTTTCCGGTTTGTCCGATTCCCTCCACTTTGGGAAAATCCCCATGGTTTGGGAAAATCCCCACACTACGCAGTGCAGTAATTGACACAAACCGTAGGTTTTTTCCCAACCCGCAGGGGAAATCCGCCTCCGACGAGCTGCAGGGCGGCAGCCTGGCCCGGCAGACAACGGCAGACCGTAGACACGGCAGCAGCGCCTGGACCACGAACCGGTCCGGCATGGACCGTTGCCCGCGACAGACCCGTCCCGAGCACGCCGGTTAAACACAAGAGCAGGACGGGAGATCCCGTCCTGCTCTATGTAGTATCGGCGCTAAGCGGCCGTTACAAAGTCTCTAAGAATATTAGAGGGCCTGGATGTTCGAGGCCTGCGGGCCCTTGGGGCCCTGCTCGGTGTCGAAGCTAACCTTCTGGTTCTCGTCCAGCGACTTGTAGCCGTTGGAGTTGATCGCGGAGTAGTGAGCGAAGACGTCGGCGCTGCCGTCGTCGGGCTCAATGAAGCCGAAGCCCTTTTCGGAGTTGAACCATTTCACGGTACCTGTAGCCATTTTTTTAATTCCTTCTGCATTCGAAACACATCCCGACTTTCGGGCGGTTTCAGTCGCGGTGTTCCTTTACCGCTTCTACAGAAAAAGCAGCTAGACCAATTGGGTTTCGCCACTTGAAATACAAAATGCGCAACACAACAACTGCGTTTCAGCCTACACGAGGTTTGCCCGGACGCCTAATCCACTCCCCCGCACCCCCCGATTACCTGATCAGGCCCTTGCTGCGGGCCTCAGCGATCCAGGCTGGATACTCGTCGAGCATGGCGTCGAACAGGGCTACGTCGGAAAGCTGGTCGGTGTCCCCCACCGCCTTGTAGTCGGCGTTGTCCATGAACCGTTCTTCGAGGTCATCGAGTTTCTGCAGGAAAGCCATCTCCTCGCGGCCGATGGACAGGAACTTCCAGAAGATCGGCGTTGTACTGACCTCGGTCAGCGCCTTGACTGCCGCCGCCTTGCTGTCAGGAGCGCCGTCCGTCAGGAAGAGGGCGTAGACGGGCTGGTCGGCGGGCACTGTGCCTGCTGCCGGCTCCACCTTCTTCGGGCCGCCGAACAGCCCCTTCCGCGTAGGCGTCTTCAGAGCCGGCGGAAACCCGAAGTGGTCACGGACGGCAAGGAAGGCCGCTGCGTAGTTAGTGGTACCCATCCGCCGCTTACCGATCAGGCGGGAGACGCCGTCGCTGAAATCGTCGAGGCTGATTTCACCCAGGTGAGCCGCACCGCTGTCGAAGACGAAGAAGTCGATGGCGCCGTCGTCGTCGAACTGGGTGGCTAAGGCCAGGACCTTCTCCGCCAGCCGCTGCATGGCACCGGACTTGTACTGCGAGTGCATGGAGCCGGAAAAGTCCAGGACAAGCGCGACTTTGGCGGTCTGACCGTTCAGGCCGGACATGTCCACGGCAGCTGAGGCGTTCTTCGCGAGGCTGAGGAGGGAAGGAGCCTTCTCGGCAACCTTGTCGAGTGAAAGGGGCATCGTGGTCCTTTAGGTGAGTGTGGCGCCCGTCTCGGGGCAGGTACGCAGAAGCCTACCCGGACACGGAACACCTACTCCGGGAGCACCAGTTCCCGTGGAATCCGGGATTGGTTAGGGACCCGGGTCAGCAGCAGCGGATCAATGCGCTCGCCCCGGCGCAGGATGCTGACCTCGCCCGTAGGTTCCAGAATCGCCACGGCCACTTCGGTCAGGTTCCGAATGCCGGACTGCCTCAGCTTGAAGAACAGCTCCTCCTCCAGGATGTGCGCCTTACGCAATCCCTCCTGCACCACCTCGCTTCCGGCCATCAGGAGGATCGGCCGGCTGGTGAGGTAGGCTCCATGCCGGCTCCGGCGAAGGTAGCCCTCCACCCGCAGCATCCCGAACATCGTGGCCAATCCGATGACGCCGGCCGCAAGGGTCGGCGTGTAGCCGAGGACCACCCGGCCAAGCACAGCGCCCAGGGCAATAACGATGGCGCGGTCCAGCGTGGACCAGCTGGCCAGTGCGCGCTGCCCAAAGCCGCGGACCAGCAGGGAGAAGGCTGCGTAAATGCCGAGGGCACTCACGACAACCCAAAGAGCTTCGGACGGGGTGATGCCGAGGTTGTGCCACACGGTGCATCTCCTTGGTTACCGGGCTGGACCTGCCGGGACTACCAAAGATGTTAATGGCGGACGCGTGCCGGCGGGGAGCTCAGGCGAAAACGGAGGCTCCTGTGTGGGCTGCTGCCATTTCCCGCTGGGTCGGCGTCAGGCGCTGCAGCGTACCCGTGGCGCCGTCGACAAAGGCCAGCGTGGTTTCCGCCCGGACACAGGCCTGCCCAGTCACCGGGTCATGGATCACGTACGAGAGTGTCAGGCTGGCGCCCTTTACCGCGCTGATCCAGACGTCGACGTCGGCCGGAATGTTCCGGTAGGTCAGTTCCGCTACGTACCGGACCCGGTGTTCCACGACGAGGGACTGGGTGCCGGGCGGAACATCGCTGAACAGCGGAACGGCGGGATTGTCCCCCGGCCCTCCCGTTCCGCCGGGAGGGCCGAAGGCATGCACGCGTGCTTCCTCGAGCATCCGGACGATCTCAACATTGTTGATATGCCCGTAGGCATCCATGTCCCCCCAGCGCATGCCGACGGAACAGGAGATGACGTGGAGGTTAGAACTCATCCTTCATATCTAGCACAGCAGCTCCGGGCCGCTGTGGATGAGGCATGGTTCAGGCGCGGACCGGCAGCGCCGCGTCCGCGAGCAGCTGGAAGGAGCGGAGCCGCGATTCCAGCGTGGCGGTCTGAGTGGCAACGATCAGTTCATCGGCCTGCGCATGTCCCGTGAACCAGTCGAGGTAGTCCCGGACTTCCTCGGGGTTGCCGACGGCCGAGTAGCGGCCCATCTGCTTGACCTGCTGTCCGCCCGGCGACTGAAGGATGGCATCCGCCTCTTCATCGGTGAAGGTGCGGTCCCGGCCGAAGAGCTGGGTCACCCGGCGGCGCTGCGAATCGGCGAACATCTGCTGGGCCTCTTCGGTGGTCTCGGCGGCCACCACGTTCACGCCGGCAATCACGTACGGCTCGGCCAGCTGGGCCGAGGGCTTGAAGTCGCGGCGGTAGATGGTCACTGCGTCCTGCAGTGCCTGCGGGGCGAAGTGCGAGGCAAAGGAGTACGGCAGTCCCAGCGCGGCCGCCAGCTTGGCGCCGAAGAGGGAGGAGCCGAGGATGTACAGCGGCACGTTGGTGCCGGCTCCCGGCGTCGCGTTGATGCCCGGAATGAGGGTGTTGCCGCTCAGGTATCCCTGCAGTTCCTGGACATCCTGCGGGAAGCTGTCCGAGGACATGTGGTCCCGGCGCAGCGCGTGCAGCGTCTTCTGGTCCGTGCCGGGAGCCCGGCCGAGGCCGAGGTCAATCCGGCCCGGGAACAGCGTTTCCAGGGTGCCGAACTGCTCCGCAATGGTCAGCGGGGCGTGGTTGGGCAGCATAACGCCGCCGGCGCCGAGCCGAATGCTCCGGGTGTGCGCGGCGATGTAGCCGATCAGCACGCTGGTGGCCGAGGAGGCAATGGTGGGCATGTTGTGGTGCTCTGCGTACCAGATGCGGGTGTAACCCAGCTTTTCCGCTTCCTGGGCCAGCGCCAGCGAAGACGCAAAGGAATCACGTGCGGTCTCGCCCTCATCGATGATGGCGAGATCGAGAATTGAGAGCGGAACACTCATAGGGGGACTTGCCTTTCAGTTGCTTGCGCGCCGGGCCTTTTTGTCCGGGCACGCTAGTTGCAACGGCGACGGCGCCCGGGTTATTTCATCACCGGGTGCACAGCCAGCGGCTAGTTTGGATGGTGTGAGCATCCATATCGGAACATCGGGCTGGGCCTACAACCACTGGCGCAACGTGCTGTACCCCAAGGGCGTGCCGGCCCGGGTATGGCTGGAAAAGTATGCGAGTGAATTCGACACCGTCGAGTTTAACGGCAGCTTTTACCGCTGGCCCCGCGAGGAGGCGTTCGCCGCCTACCAGGACCGGCTGCAGGAAGGGTACGTCTTTTCGGTCAAGGCTCCCCGGGGACTCACCCACGGGCGGAAGCTGCGGGATCCGGATGAGTGGATCGGCCGGATCGAGCGCTGTTTCGCCGCGCTGGGAGACCGCAGCGGTGTGTTCCTTCTTCAGCTTTCCCCGGATATGGAGCGCGACGACGACCGCCTGGACTACATCCTGGCGAAACTCCCCGACAACATCAGGGTGGCGGTGGAGTTCCGGCACGACAGCTGGAATGACGAAGAGGTCTTCCAGCTGCTGGAATGCCACGGCGCCGCCTACACCGTAATGAGCGGCGCGCACCTGCCGTGCACCCTGCGCGCCACCGCCCCGTTTGTGTACGTCCGGTTGCACGGACCGAACCCTGAGCAGCTCTACGTCGATTCCTACACCGAGGAAGACCTGCAGTGGTGGGCGGCCCGGATCCGCGAGTGGGACGCCGCGGGCAAGGACGTTTATGCCTACTTCAACAACGACCTCGGTGGGCATGCGGTCCGGAACGCCTGGCGGCTGCGGGAACTTACATCTATGTGATTCCTGACATACTTGGACGCCGTACTCCTCACACGCACCTAGTGAACGGCAACTAAGCAATGACAGATCAGACGTACAAAGTGATCGCCATGACGATCTATATGCTCGCCATGCTGGCGATCGGCTGGTGGGCCTACCGCAAGACCAACAGCCTGGACGACTACATGCTCGCGGGACGGGACTTGAAGCCCGGCGTCGCCGCCCTCAGCGCAGGCGCCTCCGACATGTCCGGCTGGCTGCTGATGGGCCTGCCGGGCGCCATCTATGTTTCGGGATTGGTGGAAGGCTGGATTGCCGTCGGCCTGACCGTCGGGGCCTGGCTGAACTGGAAGTTCGTGGCACCCCGCCTCCGCGCCTACACGATGGTCGCGAACAATTCGATCACGGTGCCCAGTTTCCTGGAGAACCGGCTTCGGGACCGGTCACGGCTTCTACGGGTGGTGTCGGGCCTGATCATCCTGGTCTTCTTCACCTTCTACGTCTCCTCCGGCATGGTCGCCGGCGGCGTCTTCTTCGAAAGCTCCTTCGGCTCAAGCTATGTGACCGGCATGCTGATCGTCGCCGTCGTCACCATTGCCTACACGCTCTTCGGCGGATTCCTCGCGGCCAGCTACACCGACGTGGTGCAGGGCCTGATGATGGTGGCCGCCCTGGTGCTGGTTCCCGTGGTCGGCCTGGTTAATGTGGGCGGTTTCGGCGGCATGACCGATTCCCTCCGCGAGGTGAATCCGGACATGCTGGACCCGATTGCCGGCGGCACAGCGCTGGGCATCATTTCCGCACTCGCCTGGGGGCTGGGCTACTTCGGCCAGCCGCACATCATTGTCCGCTTCATGGCGCTGCGCTCCCCCGCCGATGCGAAAGCCGGCCGCCGGATCGGCGTCGGCTGGATGCTGTTCAGCGTGGTCGGCGCCATCCTCACGGCGCTGGTAGGCGTGGCGTACTTCCAGCAGAACAACCTGACCCTCGACGAACCCGAAGCGGTTTTCCTGAGCCTGGCGCAGATCTTCTTCCACCCGCTGGTGGCCGGCTTTGTCCTGGCCGCCGTGCTGGCCGCGATCATGAGCACCATTTCCTCCCAGCTGATCGTGACGTCGTCGGCGCTGGTCGAAGACCTGTACCGGATTGCGCTTCGCCGCGAGGCCTCCCCTCGGTCCCTGATGATGCTCGGCCGGCTTGGCGTCCTGGTGGTCTCCGTGATCTCCATCCTGATTGCGCTGGGCCGCAATGACACCATTCTTGACCTGGTGGGCTTCGCCTGGGCCGGATTCGGCGCTTCCTTCGGACCGACCATCCTGCTGGCGCTGTTCTGGCGGCGGCTGAGTACTGCGGGCTCGCTGACGGGCATGATTGCCGGCGCCCTCACGGCCTACATCTGGGGCAGCGTGGATGCGCTCTCGGGAACCCTGTACGAGATTGTTCCCGGCTTCATCATCAACGTGGCCCTCACCGTGGTGGTCAGCCTGCTGACCCACAAACCCTCGCCGGAGGTTGACGCCGAATTCAACGACGCCGTCCGGCTCGCGAAGGAACCGGCACAGGAACCCGAGCCGTCAGCAGTCAGCTAGGAACCCCGGACCTGTAAGGCCCGTGCGCCTTACGGGTCCGTCAGATTCCCAGTGACTTCAGAGTGCCCTGCAGGGTCTCGGCCGAGGCCATGAGCTTCCCGGTCTCGGCCTCGTCCAGCGGCATTTCGAGCATCTTGTAGACCCCGTTGTGGCCCACGATGGAGGGGAGGGACAGTGCAACACCGCTGATCCCGTACTCCCCGTCCAGCGTGGCCGCAACGGGCAGGACTGCGTTTTCGGCATTCAGCACCGCCTCGATAATTCGCACTCCGGCCAGTCCGATCGCGTAGTTCGTTGCTCCCTTGCCCTCGATCACCTTGTAGGCGGCGTTGACGACGTCGTCCGTGGCGGCGGCAAGGAACTCATCGGTGAAAACCTGCCGCCCGCTGATTTCCCATTCCCGGATGGGCACCGGGCCGATGGTCGCGTTGGACCAGACAGGGAACTCGCTGTCGCCGTGTTCACCGATGATGGTGGCGTGCACGCTGGTCATCAGTACGTGCGCTTCGCGGGCCAGCAGCAGTCGCAGCCGAGAGGTGTCCAGGACCGTTCCGGAGGAAAACATCCGGTTGCGCGGCAGGCCGGCGATTTTCTGTGCGGCAACGGCGAGGACGTCGGCCGGGTTGGTGACCATGATGTAGACGGCGTCCGGCGCCTGTTCCATCAGCTGCGGCATCAGCTTCTCCAGGATCCGCACGTTGGCGCCGGCCAGGTCCAGCCGGCTCTGGCCCGGCTGCTGGCGTGCTCCGGCGGTGATGGCTATAACGTCCGCCCCGGCCAGGTCCTCGATATTGCCTCCGCCGGTGACCGTGTTGGCGCCGGTGAACTGGGTGCCGTGGGCCAGGTCCAGACCTTCGGCCTCGGCCCGGACGGCGTCGATGTCGTAGATCGCAATCTGGCGGGCAGTGTCCCGGATGATCGCTGCGTATGCCATGGACGTGCCGACACTTCCGGCTCCCACGATTCCAAGTTTTGTGACGGGTCGGGTGGTGATATTGGCCATCTTGAAGCCTCGCTCACAGTAGGAAGGAACCCCTCTTGAACTATAGGCTCGGGGCTCACCCGAACGGAACGGGCGGGACTCCCCTCCCCCTGAGCAGGGGGTAAGCCGGTCTCACCGCCCGGCTGCATACCCCTGCGCTCCCCGCGGATTCGCTGCTGCCTGCAGGAGGCCCGAATCCGGCTCCCGGACCACAGAGGACAACCGCCCCAGTGCCCAGTCCCCGGCCCGGGTCACCACATGGCCCCGGGATTCCAGCTCGGCAATCACGTCCTCCCCCAGCCGGTCTTCGACCACCGCGCCGCCGGGTGTCCAGGTGCGCGGCCAGAAAGAACCGGGAATGGACGTGGTGTGCAGGGCGGGGGCGTCAATGGCCTGCTGCGGGGTGTACCCGCCGACGATCGTGCGCAGCAGGTACAGCAGCTGCCACTGATCCTGCTGGTCCCCGCCGGGCGAACCCAGGGCAACCACCGGTTTGCCGTCCTTCAGCACCAGCGTGGGGGTCAGAGTGGTGCGCGGCCGTTTCCCCGGCACCAAAGTGGACGGCGCGCCCTCTTCCAGCCAGGTCATCTGCAGCCGCGAGCCCAGGCAGAAACCGAGTTCCGGGATGGTCGGGGAGGACTGCAGCCAGCCTCCCGACGGGGTGGCGGAAACCATGTTCCCCCACCGGTCCGCGACATCGATGTGGCAGGTATCCCCGCGGGTCTCGCCGGTGGGCATCACTGTCGGTTCGCCGACGCCGGCAAAACCGGCGCTGCCCGCTCCCGCCAGGGCCGGCGGCAGGTACTCCGTGCGCAGCGGCGGCACGAAGGGCGTGTGTCCCGGCACCGTACCGGAGCGGAATTCAGCGGAGGCGGTGTCGGTGATCAGGGCGCGGCGGCCGGCCGCGTATTCCTCGCTGAGCAGGTAGTCCAGGGGCACCTGAGCGTCACCGTAGTATGCCTCGCGGTCCGCGATGGCCAGCTTCTGGGCTTCCAGGATGGTGTGTGCGCCCAGCGCCGTGGACGGGTCCAGACGGTCGTCGTCGAAGCCGGCGAGGATGGCCAGGGTCTGCAGCAATGCAGGCCCCTGCCCCCAGGCTCCGGTCTTGGCAATGGTGTAGCCGCGGAAATCGAACGTGACAGCAGGTTCAAAACCCGCTTCGAAGGCCGCGAAGTCTGCGGCGGTAATAACGCCGGCATGGTCCGTCCCCGAGGAGTGGCGGTGCGGTACGGCCGCGAAATCCGCCGCTGCCTGCGCCACGAAACCCTCGCGCCATTCACGCCGGGCGGCGTCTATCCGGTCTTCCCGGCTTCCGGCGCCGGAACCGGCGTCGACCAGCCGGTCCAGCACACTGGCATAGGCCTCGTTGCGGATGATGTCGCCCTCACGCGGAACGCGCCCCTCCGGCATCCACTGGGCCGCCGAGCTGGGCCAGTGGTCGGTGAACAGCTCCGCCACGGATTCGATGGTGGCTCCGACCCGGGCCAGGACGGGATGACCGTTGCGGGCGTAGTCCACGGCGAAGGCCAGAACGTCTGTCAGTTCCCAGCTGCCGTGCTCCCGCAGCAGCAACAGCCACGCGTCGACGGCGGCGGGGACGGCTGCGGCGAGGGCACCGGCGCCGGGCACCAGTTCCAGGCCTTCGGCGAGGTAGTGCTCCCGGGTGGCTGCGGCGGGCGCCGGTCCCTGGCCCATCAGCACCACCGGTTCGCCGGGGTTCTCCGCCGTCGCGAAAACACCGGTCATGTCCCCGCCCGGACCGTTCAGGTGCGGTTCCACAACGTGCAGCACAAAGCCGCCGGCTACTGCGGCGTCGAAGGCGTTTCCTCCGCGCTCCAGGACGGCCTGGGCTGACGCCGTAGCCAACCAGTGCGTAGACGCACTCATCCCGAAGGTGCCCTGCAGGGTGGGCCGGGTGGTGAAGGAATCCGGGGCGGTGTAGGTCATGGGGCATCTTTCGGGAGACAACAGAGTTAGGCGAATCCTTGCATCACGCGATTTTGAATACAATCGGACCTTCCGCCACGTTCGTATACGGACGGCTGCCTAAGGAGACATTCCGCCAGTGAAGCGACTGAACGCCGTACCGACCGAACGGGTGCATTTATGGCTGATGCTGGCCCTGACTTTCTCCACCGGGGTAGTGGACGCCGTCGGTTATCTGGGCCTTGACCGGGTCTTCACCGGAAATATGACAGGCAACGTGGTGTTGCTGGGCATGGCCTTCGCCGGCGGTGCCGACCTGCCGATCCTGCGTCCGGTCCTGGCGCTTCTCTTCTTTATGCTGGGCGCCGCCCTTGCCGGCCGGATGCTGCGCAAGGGCCCGGAGGGCTGGTCCGGACGGACCACGCTGTCACTGATGGTGGTCGCCGGTGTCATTACCGCACTGGCCGTCCTCACGGCGGTGGTGGATGTGCAGGCCAGTTCCCTTTTGGGCAGCATCACGACGTCAGCTCTCGCCATAGCCATGGGCATCCAGGCCGCGACCGCCAAGCGGTTGAAGGTCGCGGAAATAACCACAGTGGTGGTGACCTCAACCATTACGGGGCTTGCCTCGGACTCGCGTCTGGCCGGCGGGGACAGCAAGCACTGGGTCCGCCGTGCCCTCGCGATTGCCCTGATTATGCTTGGAGCCGTAGCCGGCGCTGCTGCCCTGAATGTCGGGCTCTGGCTGGGATTGACTATCTCAGCCGTCATCTCGATTGCTGTGGCCGTGACCGGTTACGTCCGCCACCACCGCGAACGCAGTGGCGCAGGAGTCTCGGCAGGCTGAGCCGGGACCCCCGAAGGTCATTTCCTCTCCGGTTCAGGGCCTGCGGATGCCTTCCGGGGGTTACCAGCCGGGAACCCGGCCTTAGGCTTGAAGGAACGCTTGATCCAGCGCTTCCCCGGTTTGACCGGTGTTCCGGTTCGGCAGGGAAGCTCCATCCGTTGAGCCCGCTTCCGGCTCGACGCGGAGGCCCCTATGGACAGCTTTACTCCCAGCACAGATCCCGTCCTCAACAGCGTTGCCCTGTCCGCCCTCGTGGCGCTGCTTCCACTGCTGACCTTTTTCTTCCTGCTGGCCTTCGCCAAGACGCGGGCGTACGTGGCCGGAGCGTGGGCTCTGCTGGTGGCCCTCGCCGTCGGCGTCTTCGGTTTCGGCATGCCTATTGGACTCGCTCTGCTCTCCGCCACGCAGGGGGCGGCTTTCGGCTTGTTCCCGGTGGTCTGGATCATCGTGATGGCCGTCTGGCTGTACCAGGTGACGGTGCTCAGCGGCCGGTTCGAGGACCTGAGAAGGGTCTTCGACGCGATCGGCGGCGGAGACCTGAGGGTGCAGGCCATTCTGGTGGCGTTCTGCTTCGGCGGCCTGCTGGAGGCGCTGGCCGGATTCGGCGCACCGGTCGCCATCACGGTGACCATGCTGCTGGCTCTGGGCATCGCCCCGATCCGCGCGGCAACCGCCGTGCTGGTGGCCAACACCGCCCCGGTGGCGTTCGGTGCCCTGGCCATCCCCATCACCACCGCCGCCAACCTCACCGGCTACACCGGAGATGAAATCGGTGCCGTGGTGGGCCGGCAGACACCGGTGCTGGCCCTGTTTGTACCGCTGATCCTGCTGTTCATCCTGGACGGACGCCGCGGCCTGCGGGACTGCTGGCCCATAGCCCTGTTCACCGGCGTCGTTTTCTCCATCTTCCAGTTCCTCTGCTCAAACTATTTCTCCTACGAACTGACCGACATTGTGGCCTCCCTCGTGGCGCTGCTGGCCGCCGTGGGGTTCCTGCGCTTCTGGCATCCGCGCAACGGAGGCGAAGCCGGCCAGCGGATGAAAGCGGAACTGGCCGAAGCGCGGGCGGGCGGCTGGACGCCGGCCGGCACCGGCACGGCATCGGACGTGCTGACCGCGGCGGATGACACCGCCGAGGACCGGCTCACCCCGTCCCGGGCGTGGATGGCGCTGTTCCCGTATGTGGCGGTCATTGTCATTTTCGGTTTTGTGAACCTGTGGACACTGGGCATCGATGTGCCCGAAACACTGGCGAAGACCAACATCGAGATCCCCTGGCCTCTGCTGCACGAAGCCCTGCTGGACAGCAACGGCCAGACCCAGTCCTCCACCGTCTACAACTTCGACTGGCTGATCAGCCCCGGTACCTTGCTGCTGATCACCGGTCTGATTGTTGCCCTGGTCTACTCCCGCTTCAATGAAAACGGCCGGTATCCGCTGAGCATGGGCGCGGCGGTTCGGGAAATCTGGACGACGGCGGTGCGGATGCGTTCCGCCGCGCTGACCATCCTTGGTGTGCTGGCCCTGGCGTACGTGATGAACTTTTCCGGACAGACGGTATCAATCGGTACGTGGCTCGCTGCGACCGGCAGCTTCTTTGCTTTCCTCTCCCCCGTGCTCGGCTGGATCGGCACGGCAGTGACCGGTTCGGATACCTCCGCGAACGCGCTCTTTGCCAAGCTGCAGCAGACAGCCGGTATTGAAGCCGGCCTGGATCCGCAGCTGATGGTCGCCGCCAACACCGGCGGCGGTGTCATGGGCAAGCTGATCAGCCCGCAGAACCTGGCCATCGGCGCGGCCGCGGTCAATATGAGCGGGCAGGAATCGGTGCTGCTTCGCAAGGTGATCGGCTGGAGCGTGCTGCTGCTGCTCGCCCTGTGCATTCTGGTCTATCTGCAGTCCACCCCCGTCCTGGAGTGGATGCTGCCGTAGCTCCGGGGTCCTTCGAGGAACCGGACGGTTCCTAGCTCCGGAGCGGAACCATGGACACCGGTTTCCGCGGTCGCTAGGGTAACGCGCATGACTCCGGACTCCGCTGAAACGCCTTCCGCCCCCGCGCAACTACTCACAGATTTTTCGCTGGAGATGACCGGCAAGGACATTGGCGCGCTCCGGGAAGCGCAGCCTTCCATTCCCTCGGGGACGCGGATCAACGTCACGTTCCTGGGTAATGAGGACCTGCCGATGCGCGTCGCCGCTGCTGCGGCCGTCCGGGCAGGCGGGTTCGTTCCCGTTCCGCACATTTCTGCGCGGCGGCTGGAATCCCGGGAAGACCTCGGCAAGTTCCTGGTGGCGCTCGAGGAAGCGGACGCAACGCGTGAGCTTTTTGTGGTCGGCGGAGACCCGGTTTCTCCGCTGGGCCCCTTTCCGGACGCATTGTCCGTGATCCGCAGCGGACTGCTGCCCGGGCACGGTGTCCGGGCCGTGAGCATCAGCGGCTATCCCGAAGGTCATCCGGACATTGATACCGACACCCTCTGGACCGCTTTGGAAGACAAGATCCAGGCGCTGGACCAGAGCGGTTTGGAGGCTTCGATCACCACCCAGTTCGGCTTCGACGTGGCTCCTGTCCTTGGCTGGCTTGAGGAACTCCGCAGCCGCGGCGTGAGTGCACCGGTCCGGATCGGAGTCCCCGGACCCGCCGGTGTGAAGCGCCTCCTCGGTTACGCCCGCCGGTTCGGGGTTGCCTCGTCGGCTGGGATCGCCCATAAGTATGGGTTTTCCCTGACCAATCTGCTGGGCACGGCAGGCCCGGACCGGTTCATCCACGACCTGGCCGAGGCTCTGTCACCCGCAATCCACGGCGATGTCCGGCTGCATTTCTACACCTTCGGCGGGATCAAGACCACGGCGGATTGGGTACACGCGTACCGCAGCTGAATTCACCCGGACCGTGGCAGGAGCTCTTCCAGATTAGGTTCCTCCTCGATCAGGCCGCGGTCGAGCGAGATGCGCATGACCTCCTCCAGCGAATCCTGGTTGATCTCGCCGTAGTACCTGGGCAGGGTCAACTCCTCGATAACGTCGGGTTCCAGCGAGGTGTAGGTCGGCAGGACGGCGCGTACCTCGTCAGGATTCGAATCTGCATATTCCAGGGATGCCGTCATCGCACGGACAAACTTCTCCATGGTCTCCGGGTTCTCCTGCGCGTACTGGTCCGAGGTGAAATAAACGGCCACGGTGAGGTCCTTGATGGGCTCCGCGTAGTTTGAGAACACCGGAACGGCGCCCTGCGCCTCGGTGATGGTCACAAAGGGTTCCACTGCGGCAATGGCGTCCACGTTGCCGCCGTCGAGCTGTGCCGGCATGTCGGGAAACTGCATCTCGACAAACTCGATGCTCTCGTAGTCACCGCCGGCCTGCTTCACCGCTTCCGAAATGGTGGAGTCTGAAATGTTGTTCAGCGTATTCACGCCCACCCTCTTGCCGGCCAGGTCCGCGATCTCCTCGATCCCGCTGCCGGGAAGCGTCATCACCGACGCGAAATCCGCATCGACATCGCCGGTGGTGCTGGCGCCCGGGGCCACCATCTGGAGCGGGAGACCCTTGGACTTGCCCACGATCATGGAGGTTACGTTGGAGAAGCCGAACGCCATCTGCCCCGAAGTGACCGCCGGGACAATCGCCGCGCCGCCCTGGGCAAGCGTCAGGGTCAGTTCCAGGCCTTCGTCCTCGAAGAAGCCCTGTTCCACCCCCAGATAGATCGGCGCCACGTCCACAATGGGGATGACCCCCACTTCTATGGACACCAGTTCCCCGCTGGTTTCGGTTTCGTTTTCGGTTTCGGACGACGGCGAACCTTCGCTGCATCCCATAAGGACCAATAGGCCCGCCGCCAGGACCGCAGCAACACCGGTTTTCCTCATCATGCCCTCCAGTTTTCACTAGCCGGAGGCAAGCCAAGTCCCGGCTGCCCTGTCGGTAGCTGCACCCTAGCCGCGTTTAGCCCGCTCGGCCAGCGAGGTATCCGGCGGCCCGCTGGAGCCCCGGCGCCCGGGGCTCCGGCACCGGGCTCCTCCGTGGCGGCCCTCGACAGCACTCGAAGATGGCCCTAGGGTCGGGTCAATCCGTGCTGCTTCTCCGCCGGTGGGCCAGGGACGATTCCGCGGTCCGCGGGCGGAGGCGCCGCATCCGGAGAAGAAGCGTTCCAATATCCCAGCGAAGAAGAGGTTCAACGTGGCACCTAAGAATCTGCAGGACGTCCTGGACTCAAGCGGAAATGTTGTGGATCGACTCCGCAATTCCCAGATCGGGGCGTACATCTATCCCGTCGTGGCGCCGGAGTTCAGCAATTGGCGCAGTGAACAGCGGGCCTGGCGCGAGACTGCCGTGCTCTTTGACCAGTCCCACCATATGGATAACTTGTTCATCAAGGGCCCTGACGCCCTGAAGCTGATCTCCGACACCGCGGTCAACAGTGTGGCGAATTTTCCGGTCAACAAGGCGAAACAGTACGTTCCCACCGGCCCGTCAGGCCACGTGATCGGTGACGGCATCCTCTTCCACGAGGACGACGACGAATACATCTACGTGGGACGGGCACCCGCGGCCAACTGGCTGCTTTTCAACGCCGAAACCGGGGACTATGACCTCGACGTCCAGATCGACCGGCGCTCCCCCTCACGGCCGATGGGCCGTCCGGTATCCCGACGCTACTGGCGGTTCCAGATCCAGGGCCCCAATGCCTGGCAGATTATCGAGAAGCTGAACGGCTCCTCGGTGGAGCAGCTGAAATTCTTCAACATGGACCATATGACGATTGCCGGCGAACGGGTTCGGACGCTTCGCCACGGCATGGCAGGAGCTCCGGGGCTGGAGATCTGGGGCGATTACGGGTCCTACGAGAAAGTGCGGGACACCATCATGGACGTCGGCGCGGAGTACGGGATGGCCGCCGTCGGCGCCCGCGCCTATCCGTCCAATACGCTCGAGTCCGGCTGGATCCCCTCTCCGCTGCCGGCCATTTACACGGGTGAAGAGCTGCGGCCGTATCGGGAGTGGCTCGGAGCGGACAGCTACGAAGCTTCCAACGCCATTGCAGGCAGCTTTGTCAGCCCGAACATCGAGGACTACTACCTGACCCCGTGGGAACTGGGCTACGGGTCCTTCGTGAAGTTCGACCACGACTTCATTGGCCGGGAGGCCCTGGAACAGATGGACCCGTCGGCACAGCGCCGCAAGGTGACGCTGGATTGGAACGCCGAAGACCTGGGGAAGATCCTGGCCTCGCCCTTGGGCACGGAGGAGCCCTACAAGCACTTTGACCTTCCCCTGGCCAACTACGGATCCTCCAACTACGACTCAGTCATCGATGCGGACGGGAACGTCGTGGGCCTCTCGATGTTCACCGGGTACTCGGCTAACGAGCGCCGCGGCCTCTCGCTGGCAACGGTCGATCCGTCGGTGCCCCTGGGTGCCGAACTCCGGGTGGTGTGGGGCGAGCCCGACGGCGGCAGCGCCAAGACAACGGTGGAACCGCACCGGCAGCTTGATGTGCGTGCAACCGTGAGCCCGGTGCCGTTCTCCGAAACGGTCCGGAAGGAGTACAAGGGCGGCTGGCGAACGGGGAGCAGCCCGGCCTGACCGGGGCCGCGCCGGGCGCTGCAGGTGCCGGGGACCTTACGGAACCCGCTGCAGCGCCCGGCGGGCCGGCAGTGCCGTCCAACACCACCGGCCATGAGATTCCTCGCAGCTGCCGGCCCGGAGCCGCTCAATGGCGCGGAACCCGCCGAAAGGGGCCTGTTTCCGGGGATTTAGCTTAAGGGGATGAAGCTCTCCTCGCTTACTGCGGCGGGGCTCCTGACCGGAGCGGCCGCCGCTGTCGGGCTCAGTGCCGCTGCCGTGCTGCAGCGGGGTCCCCGGCCGGCTGCACTGCTCATTCGCGGGGTATTCGCCGGTGCAGGTAAGGTTCCGGTGAAGAAGGTCCTTCCCCATATCCCCCGGTTCACAGTGACCAGGCACCGGGACCTGCATTATCTGGGGTCCGCCGGCAAACCCTCCCTCGATTTGTTCCTTCCGGACGATCCGGCCCGGAAACCGCTCCCGGTGGTGATGTGGGTCCACGGCGGGGCATGGATTTCTGGCTCCAAGGAAGACGTGGCGCCGTATCTCAAGGTCCTTGCCGGATACGGTTACGCCGTACTGGGGGTCGGGTATTCGATCTCGCCCGAAGCCGTCTACCCGACCGCGGTGAAAGAGCTGAACGCTGCGTTGGGCTTCATCCGCGAACGTGCGGACCGTTACGGGCTGGATCCCCACCGGATTGTGCTGGCCGGCGATTCCGCCGGCGCGCAGCTGGCCGCGCAGCTGGCCCTGGTCATCACCAACCCGGAGTACGCCCGGGACACGGGGGTTATTCCTGCGGCGGGCCCCGGGCAGCTGTGCGGAATCGTGCTGAACTGCGGAGTCTTCGATCTGGAATCCGTGGCCCGCATGGCCGGGCCGGTGGGTTGGGGACTCCGGAAGGCCCTGTGGGCCTACACCGGGTCCAGGAACTGGGCAGCCACCCCTGCCGCGGACCACATGTGCATCCCGAAACACGTGGATCACCGCTTTCCGCCCACCTACATTTCCGGTGGCAACGGCGACAACCTGACCCTCGCGCAGTCGGTGCCCCTGGCAGGCCGGCTCCAGGATCTTGGGGTACCCGTACGCTGCAGGTTCTGGCCAAAGGACTACAAACCGAAGCTGGGACACGAGTATCAGTTCCAGCTGCACCGCCCCGAGGCGATGGAATCACTGCACTCGACGGTTGCCTTCTTGGAAGACGTGACAGGCGTATCCG
The DNA here is from genome assembly GCF_020731025.1 of Arthrobacter sp. zg-Y895. Lineage (NCBI taxonomy): Bacteria > Bacillati > Actinomycetota > Actinomycetes > Micrococcales > Micrococcaceae > Arthrobacter > Arthrobacter sp. zg-Y895. Next base: position 77,418 of record NZ_JAJFZY010000006.1, on the reverse strand, counting down.
CCCTGCCCGGGCAGCCGCCGCAGAAGGTGATCTCCCTGGGCAAGGACCTGCTGGAGGACCTCGCCCGAACGAAGGGGCTGCTCGCCGCCTAGCCGGGCTGCGTTGTCAGGTCCGGATGATCACCACGTCCAGTCGCCTCGGCCCGTGCACGCCTTCCACCCGCTGCAGTTCAATGTCGCTGGTGGCACTCGGGCCGCTGATCCAGGTCAGCGGATGGGTGACGTCCAGGCGCCGCACCGCTTCGGGGAGCACACCGGAAATGTCCCGGGCCCGGACCAGGCACACGTGGTGGTCCGGGACCAGTGAACACGCCCGCCGGCCCTGCCCCGGGCTGCCGTCCAAGATGATGGTGCCGGTTTCGGCCACCGCCGCCGCGGAGCCGGTGACCACCGCGTCAATGCCGTCCAGCTCCTCCACGCTCAGCGGCTCCTCCGGTGAATCCACCACCCGTCCCGGGGCCAGCGCCGTCCAGCGTTCATCGAGTCCCGCGGGAACCACGTAGGTTCTCTCCCCTGCCAGCAGTTCGGCCACCCGGGCGGGCACGGATGCTTCATCCACCACGCTGACGCCGGCCTTGTAATCCAGCAGCCGGTCGCTGAGCAGTTCGATGAGTTCGTCCTCGTTCATGCCGGAGTTGTGCCGGTACTTCCGTGGAATTTCCGGTGCTTCCGGGGCATCGTGGAGGGCGGACCGCAGCCGGTCCAGGATTTCCGTACGGGCGCTCATGCTTGCTCTTTCGACGCAGTGTCTTCGTGCTCTTTGGCCCACCAGTCCCGAAAGGACTGCGCAGGCGGAGCCGGGAGGTCACGGCTCCTGGTCCACCCGGCGGCGATGCCGGGAAGCTTCTTGATTTTCCTATCCGGTCCGGCCGCCAGCTTTCCCAACGGCAGGGCCTTCTCCACCAGGGCCATCCGCCGCCCCGAGCCCATCAGCCAGGACGCTGCCTTCATGGCAACATCCATCTGCCCCGGCACCTTCTTCGTCCCGCGGCGGCTCTGGACATCCTCGGAGCGCAGGTGCACCAGGATTTCCGGGATATTGATCTTCACCGGACACGCGTCGTAGCAGGCGCCGCAGAGTGAGGAGGCGTACGGCAGGGACGCATTCTCTTCGGAGGTGATCCCGGTCAGCAGCGGGGAGAGGATCGCGCCGATGGGTCCGGGGTAGGTGGAGCCGTAGGCGTGCCCGCCGGTGCGCTCGTACACCGGGCAGACGTTCATGCAGGCGCTGCAGCGGATACAGTGCAGTGCGGAACGCCCTCGCTCATCCGCGAGCGCCGCGCTGCGCCCGTTGTCCAGCAGCACCAGATGCACATTCTGCGGCCCGTCGCCTGCCGTGACTCCGGTCCAGAACGAGGTGTAGGGGTTCATCCGCTCCCCCGTGGAGGAACGCGGCAGCAGCTGCATAAACACCTCCAGGTCCGTCCACGAGGGCAGCAGCTTCTCCACCCCCATCACGGTGATCAGGGTTTCCGGGAGGGTCAGGCACATCCGGCCGTTGCCTTCGGATTCGACGACGGCGAGCGTACCCGTATCGGCCAGGGCGAAGTTCGCGCCGGAGATGGCCACCTTTGCGGAAAGGAACTTCCGGCGCAGGTGCAGCCGCGCCGCTTCGGCGAGCCGGGCCGGGGTATCGGTGAGGTCCGGATCAACGTCCGGCATCTCGCGCAGGAAGATGTCCCGGATCTGGCTGCGGTTCTTATGGATGGCCGGCACCAGGATATGGCTGGGCTTGTCATGGTCCAGCTGGACAATCAACTCCGCCAGATCGGTTTCGAACGCGGAAATGCCGTGCTCTTCAAGGTATTCGTTGAGTCCTATTTCCTGGGTGGCCATGGATTTGACCTTGACCACCTCGTCCGCGCCGGCGTCGCGGATCAGGTCCCGCACTATTTCGTTGGCTTCCGCTGCGTCCCGCGCCCAGTGGATGACGCCGCCGCGTGCGGTGAAGTTCCCCTCGAACTGCTCAAGCAGTTCGGGCAGCCGCGCCATAACAGCGGCCTTAGTGGCACTGCCGGCTTCGCGCAGTTCCTCCCAGTCCGGCAGTTCGGCGACCACGCGCAGCCGCTTGTCGCGGATGGTGGAGGTGGCGTGGCCGAGGTTGGCACGCAGCTGCGCGTTGTCCAGTTCCCGCCGCGCTGCGACCGGAAAGGGTTCAGCGGTATGCAGGTTGCCGCTGCCGAAAACCGGCACCGCCGGCATGCCCAGATATGTGGAACTCATTGTCCGGCCTTTCCCGTGAGGCGGGCGGTGCTCCGGGCCCCGTCCCGCCCGGCACCCGGCGGCGGTGCCGGGTGGTCGTGCGTGCTGGCCAGGATTTCCGCGAAGTGCAGGGTTGTGATGCTGCTGCCTTCGCGGGAGAGGCCCCCGCCAATGTGCATCAGGCAGGAGGCGTCACCGCCGCTGCACAGCTGGGCGCCGGTGGCGGTGATGTTCGCATTCTTGTCCGCCAGCATGGCCGAGGAGACGTCCGAGTTCTTGAGCGAGAACGTTCCGCCGAAGCCGCAGCATTGGTCCGCTTCGGGCAGCGGTTCCAGTTCCAGGCCTTCCACTGTGCGGAGCAGGTTCGCCTGCCGGTCCCCCAGCCGCAGCAGCCGCATGCCGTGGCAGCTGGGGTGGTAGGTGATCCGGTGCGGATACCAGGAGCCCAGCTGCGCAGCGGCGTCCGTCACGCCCAGGACATCGGTCAGCAGGGCGGAGAGTTCGTAGGTCCGTGCGCCGACGGCGGCGGCCCGGGATTCGAGGTCTGAATCGCCCACGGATCGGGCCAGCATTGCATGCTGGTGTTTCACCGAGGCGACGCAGGAGCCCGACGGCGCCACGGCGACGTCGTAATCCTCTGCCTCAAAAGCCTCTACGTGGTTGCGGACCACGGGCACCGCTTCCGGGAAGTACCCGGAGTTGAGGTGCATCTGTCCGCAGCAGGCCTGGCCGGCCGGGAACACGACGTCGTGCCCCAGCCGTTCCAGTATGGAAACCGTGGCGCGGGCCGTGGAGGGATACATCGCGTCCACAATGCAGGTGGCGAACAAAGCAATCTTCATGGCTGCCTTTCAGCGGAAGCGCGGCGCTGCACCTCCTCGAGTGGAACCATCTTTCAATATAACTCCGCCGATTGATATGCCTGCTGCGGGTGAAGTTCGTGATCGGCCCCAGCGCCCTCCCTCCCGGCCTCCCGCTGGGCAGTCACCGCTGCGCTATTCTCTGTTGCATGACGAACATGGGGAATGCAAAAACAATCAGTCTCGAAATAACGTCCAAGCGGGCCCGCGGCCGGGGTGAACTGGTGATCTCCGCGCCGGTGTCTGCCTTGCCGCCCGCCGTCGAGCGGGCAGCACACCGGGTACCCAAGATGACGCTCACCGGGGTGTGGCAGGAACGGGCAGAGTTCTCGGTCGGAATGACCTGGAAGTCCTACGGATCCAACATTGTGCTCTCCTTTGAACCGGTCGACGCCGGCACCACGCGCGTGCTGGCCACGAGCACACCGGCGGTTCCCACTACGGTGACGGACTGGGGGCAGGGCAAAGCGGACCTGGCCGAGCTCCTGAACGCCGTAGCCGCCGAACTCTAGGACTGCAGAACCCTAGGACCGCGCGGACCGGGGCGGGTCCAGCCGTCCCGGGGCCAGCCGTCCCGAAAGGGCCAGCGCTGCGGCGGCCAGGCCGGCGGCGCTGGCAAAGGCTCCGATGAACGCACCCAGCGGCGCCACCGGCAGCATCAGGGCAAAAGCAACCGTGCCCAGAGCCAGCCACAGGGACTGCACGAGGTTGTCGTTGACCTGCAGGGAAGAACTGTTGGTGCCTTCCTCCCCCTCGGCGGAAAAATCCAGCATCAGTACCGACAGGGTGGGAAACGCCATCCCGATGCCGGCACCGGCAACTGCCCAGCCCAGCACGGGCAGCAGGATACTCACCCGGGGGTCGACGCTCCATGCCGTCGCACCGATGCCTACCGCCAGGAGGAGTGCCCCCAAACGGACCCTCGCCACCTTGTTCGCCAGGACCGCCAGGTTGGCCGCGGCCAGCGATCCGGCGAACCAGGCCACGGCCGAGACGGTCAGCAGCAGCCCGGCCTGCGTAGGCGTGAACCCCCGGTGCACGGACAGCGCCAGGGGCAGATAGGCCTCCGCCCCGACAAAGGCCGCTCCGATGAAACCGCGCAGCAGGATGGTTGCCGGCAGGCCGCGGCCCATCGTCCAGGTCCGACGCGGCAGCAGCCGCGGGCCGGACAGGAGCACCAGGGCGGCACATGCTGCAGCCGGCAGCAGTGCCCATCCCGTGGCTTCGCCTCCGGTCAGCCCGATGCCGAGAACTCCCCCGGCCGCCAGGACTGCCCATGCAGTGCGCACATAATTCGGACGCCAGGCTTTGCTCCCCGGCAGCTTCCGGAGCACCGGTGCAAGGCCTGCATAGGCGGCCACGGCAAACAGCGGCGCCGCTCCGAAAACCGACCGCCAGCCCAGGAAGTCATTCAGCCATCCGGCAAGGGCCGGTCCCACCAGCGCGGGAAACACCCAGCCGCTGCTGAGCACGGTGAAGGCCTTCGCCCGCAGGGACTGCGGGTAGGCGCGGGCAATAACGACGTACATTGCCACTCCCGCCAGCCCTGCGCCCAGTCCCTGCAGCGACCGGCCAAGGACCAGCATCACCATGGACGGTGCCAGGGCTGCGGCAACAATTCCCACGGAGAACAGGGTGACGCCGGTCCGCAGCGCCGGGGCGGGTCCCCGTGCGTCGGTCCAGCCGCCGGCCAGCGCAATGGTGACGACGGCGGTGGCCATCGGTGCACCGAAGGCCAGGCCGTAGAGGGACAGCCCGTCCAGCTCCCGTGCGACCACCGGCATCACTGTGCCCACGGCGAGGGATTCGAAGGCAAACAGGAAGGCAAGGGTGAAGAGCCCTACCGTGGTCGGGAGGTAACGGCGAGACCAGAAAGCGGCGCGGTCGGGCCCGGTATTGACCTGGTGTTCGGCCTGCAAATGATGCTCCTTGAGGATGTTGATTCCGGCTGTGCTGCTCGAAGTCAACAGGCTCAAGTGCGGTTGAGGTCAAGCGCGGTTAGTTGCCCTCTGCGACAGCTGCGACGGCAGGGTGGGCGGGATCTCCGGCATTTCCTGCAGCGACCACTGATTACCGTCCGGGTCGCTGAAGTAGACAAACATTCCCCAGTCCAGCGGAGTGATGTCGCTGGCCGCCACACCGTGGTCCACGAGGTGCTGTCGGGCGTCGGCAGCGCTGGGGACCACTACCTGGATCCGCTGGGTACCGGGAACCATATCCGTGGTCCCCGGGCCGATCACCACCGAGCAGGCCGAGCCCGGCGGGGTGAGCTGCACAAAGCGCAGGCTTTCATTGATGCGTTCGTCGTAGTCGGCGTTGAAGCCCACCTGGTTCACATAGAAGTTCTTGGAGGCGTCGACGTCGGACACCGGCACGGGGACGAGCTCGATTTTCCAGTCCATGGCATTGACGATAGGGGCGCCGACGACGTCGTGGAACAGTGCTGCGGACAGCTTCAGTCCTCGTCCGGCAGATTCGTCCGGACCGCAGCTGTCCCTCGAACCGGTACCGGCTAAACAGCCGCCGCTTTCCGCCAGCCGCCGTCCGTGTACGTTCTGCGGACAACTTCGGAGTACGGCACCGGACTGACGTCCACGCCGACGTTGTATTGCCGGTGCGGTTCCACCGAAGATTTCCGGGTCCCGCCGTCCGGTTCGCCCCAGACCACCGACAGCCGCGATCCGATCTCCACGTCCGGGTTCACCACGGCCAGCGAAAGCGGACGTTTCTCGTTCCAGCTGTAACCGGTGAACATGGAAATGCCCACCATCCGCCCCGAGTCGTCCAGAACGGTGTCGAAATTCGAGGCACCGTAGTTGGCATTGGGCAGGTCGAAGAACTTGTAGGGCAGTTCCTCTTTGGAATACATCGAGGCGTGAATGGTTGCCACATCATCGCCGTCCCAGGCCAGCGTGACCTTCCGGCGCTGGGCCCGCGGGTCCATGGCCTCCAGCGCGTCCCGGCCGATGAAGTCATGGTCGAACTTGATAAAGGACCCGTAGCCCAGTTCCCAAGGGGTGGTGTAGTACCCCTCGACCGAGTCCGGCACATAGGACCCCGCCACGGCGGAACGGGCTTCGAAGCTGTCCGCTCCCAACCACCGGCGATAGCCTGCCAGTTCCTCCCCGCTGTAGATGCCGGGCAGGGGTGACGGGATCCACCCGGATTCCAGGGTGTTGCAGGAGTAGGCGCGCGCACCGGCAGGCTCAAGCCCGAACTCCTCGCCGGCACTGAGGATGGTGTCCCGGATCCGGTCGTAGTCCTCGTACGGGCCCCAGAGCTCCAGGCCGGGGGCTCCCGCCATACCGTGGCGCAGGGTCCGCACCCGGGTTCCGCCCACGGACATGGAGGCCATGGAGAAAAACTCCAGCTGCTCCAGCGGCCCGCCGTTCACTTTCTCGATGACGTCCCAGGCGCGGGGTCCCTGGATCTGCAGCCGCCAGTAGTCCCGAAACACGGGCTTGCCCATGGGGCGCGACGGCGAGCGTCGGTCGGTCTTCAGCTCGACGTCGTATCCCCCTTGCTCCGCGTTGTAGAGCAGCCAGTTCACAGCAGGTGAGCGGCCGACAAAGACGAATTCTTCCTCCGCTTCCCGGAAGAGGATTCCGTCCCCGATGACGTGCCCGTTGGGGGTGACCGGAACGTATTGCTTGGCCCTGTTGACGGTAAAGTTCTCCATCGAGTTGATGGCGGTATCGGACATCAGCTTCAGGGCTCCGGGCCCGGAAACGGTCAGGTTGTCCATGTGGTGGGACTGGTCAAACAACACTGCCGTTTCGCGCCAGGCCCGGACCTCGTTGCGCCAATTGGTGAACTCCGCAGCGACCACCGGGTAAACGTAGGCGCCCACCTGCACATTGCGCAGGTAATCCACGGCGTTTCCGGACGCGTCCAGGACCTCCTGCAGGGAATTCGGGGACATCGTCGGTTCCTTTCGCGGGGCTCAGTGCGCAGCCGCGGCTGCAACCTCGTCAAGGTGGGCAATGGATCGGGTGTCCTGGAAAGCCCGGACGCCCTGGATTCCCTGTTCACGGCCCATGCCGGACTGCTTCATGCCGCCGAAGGGTGCGCGAAGGTCCAAGCGGGTCGCTCCGTGGTCGTTGACCCACACATAGCCGCAGGCCAGGCGCGAACCGACCGCGTTGGCCCTGGCCGGATCCTCGGTCCAGACCGAGCCGCAGAGCCCCGCCCAACTGTCGTTCGCCCAGGTAATGGCTTCGTCTTCGGAATCAAACGGAATGATTGGAACCACGGGCCCGAACTGCTCCTCGGTGACCACTCGCAGTTCCGGCGGCGGATCAAGGACCAGCGCCGGGCGCAGGAAGTTGCCGTCCCGCAGTTCCGGATCCTGGGGAAGGGTGCCGAACCGGCGGACCTCGGCGCCGGCAGTCTCTGCCTCCTCGATCAGGTCTTCCACGAAGGCCTTCTGCGCCGGTGAATGCAACGGCCCCATGGTTGTTCCTTCATCGAGGCCGTAGCCGATCACGGCGTTTTCCAACCGGGCGGACAGTCCCTGCACCAGTTCTTCGAAGCGGGAGCGGTGAACGTAGATCCGCTTCGCGTTCATGCAGATCTGGCCCGTTGTATCGAAGACCGCCGCATGGAGGCGGTCCAGCCGGGTGTCGTCCAGCAGTGCATCGTCGAGGATGATGGCCGCGTCGTTTCCCCCGAGCTCGAGGGTGACCCGGGTCAAGGACCCGGAGGCCATTTCCATGATGCGTTTGCCGCCGTTGACGCTGCCGGTGAAACAGACCTTGGCAACGTCGTCGTTCCGGATCAGGCCGGACAGGTCGCTGTCCCGGCCGGTGACGACGTTCAGCACTCCCGGCGGCAGTTTTTCGGCAACGCGCTGCACAATCCGGGTGGTTGCCAGCGGCGCGGTGGGCGGCGGTTTAACGATGGCGGTGTTCCCTGCCAGCAGGGCGTGGGGCAGGGACGCGCCGAGGATTGCGACCGGCCAGTTGAAGGGCACAATCACAGTCACCACACCCAGCGGCTGGTAGGACACGGTGGTGGTCACGGGGATGCCCGGCGCCGGTTCGAGGATACCGTCCTGATCCACCTGATCGGCCAGGGACAGGGCAAGCTGCCAGCGGAGCTCGAAAACGAGGGTGTCCACCCAGCTCTCCAAAACGATTTTGCCGTTCTCCCGGGACAGGATGGCCGCGTCCTCATCCCGCAGGTCGGCTATGCCTGCAATCGCGTCGGCCATCCGCGCTGCCCGTTCCTGCGCTGACAGCGCCGACCAGGCGGGGAAGGCCGCCTTTGCAGCACCGACGGCGTCCGCCACGTCCTCCGGCGACGCAGCCGCTGCGTGGCCCGCCACCTGCCCGGGCCTGGCAGGATCCGCGACGGCCAGGGTTTCCTGCGTCCTCCGGGGCTCACCGTTGATGTACAGCCCGGTCACCACCTGGGCGGAAGTCTTTGTCATCGCCAACACCTCTCTGTGTTGCTGCTGATCTGTCGCTGCTGTATCCGTGACGCTGCTGATCCGTGTTGCTGCTGTACTCGCCGGCTGACAGCTTCGAATGCCCTGCCGCGGTGGGTACAAGGTAGCCCACCCCGGGGGTCCGGACAACAGGGTCCGAAAGGGTGCCGCCGGCACCTATGTAAGGATGCTGAGGAATAAACCCGGCGACGGGCCTTGTTGACGCCAATATGACTGATACGACGGAAACCACTCCCGCCCTGTCCCCCACCATCGACCTCAAGGACCTCGGCGTTGTCCACCGCCTGGGCTTCGGCGCCATGCGGATTGTGGGACCCGGTATCTGGGGCGAGCCGGAAAGCCGCGGCACCGCCGTCGACGTGGTGCGCCGCGCCGTCGAGCTGGGCGTCGACTTCATCGACACCGCAGACTCCTACGGACCGAACATCAGCGAAGAAATCATCGCCGAGGCGCTCTACCCCTACCCGGACGGCGTCCGCATCGCCACCAAGGTCGGCTTCGTCCGCACCGGGCCCGACGTCTGGGTACCGGTGGGCCGCCCCGAATACCTGCGCCAGCAGACCGAACTCGCGCTGCGCAAGCTGCGGGTCGATTCCCTGGACCTGCTGCAGCTGCACCGCATTGACCCCAAGGTCGATCCCGAAGAGCAGTTCGCTGTCCTGCGCGATCTCCAGCAGGAGGGCAAGGTGAAGGCACTCGGCCTGTCCCAGGTCTCCGTTGCCGAGCTGGAAGCCGCGTCGAAGTTCTTCACCGTCTCCACCGTGCAGAACCGCTACAACCTCACCGACCGTTCCTCCGAGGACGTGCTGAAGTACGCCGAAGACAACGGCATCGGCTTCATCCCCTGGGCTCCGATCTCCGCCGGCGAGCTGGCCCGGCCGGGCGGCCCCGTGGACGAAGCGGCCAAGCGCCTGAACGCCAGCACCTCGCAGGTTGCCCTGGCCTGGCTGCTGCGCCGCTCCCCGGTCATGATGCCGATCCCGGGCACCGGCTCCATCGAGCACCTCGAAGACAACCTGGGTGCCGCAGACATCTCACTCGACGACGCCACCTTCGCTGAGCTGGACGCCGCCGGCGCCGCCGCAGCACCGGCCAAGTAAAAACACTTTCCGCTTTTCCCGCCAAGCAAAGGAAAAAAGAACGCATGGCAAATATCCTGATGGTTGTATCCGCAGCAGACTCCCTCACCATGAAGGACGGCAGCGAACACCCCACCGGCTACTGGGCCGAGGAACTGGTTGAATCCCACCGGGTACTGCGCGAAGCCGGACACACCGTCCGCATCGCCACCCCCGGCGGCGTGAAGCCCACCGTGGACCAGGTCAGCCTGGCTCCCGAGTCCGCCGGCAGCCCGGAAAAGGCTGCCGCCTTCACCCAGTACATTGCCTACATTGACGCCGAGCTCTCCTCGCCGCTGGTGCTCGCCGACGCAGACGTGTCGGAGTACGACGCCGTGGTGATGCCGGGCGGGCACGGTCCCATGGCGGACCTGGCGTTCGATAAGGACATGGGCCGGATCCTCATTGCGGCTGACGCCGCGGGCAAGATCATTGCCCCGTTCTGCCACGGCCCGGCCGGCCTGCTGGCCGCCGAGACCGAAGACGGCAAGTTCATCTTCTCCGGCCGCAAGCTCACCGTCTTCACCGACGAGGAGGAGCTGAACGGCGGCACCGGAGAGAACACCCCCTGGTTCGTGGAGGAAGTGCTCCGGAACAAGGGCGCCGTGATCGAAACCGGCCCCGCCTGGACCAGCTACGTGGTCCGCGACCGGAACCTGATTTCCGGCCAGAACCCCCAGTCCAGCGAGGATGTGGCCAAGGCCGTCATCTCCGCACTGGCTGAGTAGAACATGACGGTCCTGATCGCCGGCTGCGGCGATCTGGGCACGGAGGCCGGCCTGCGGTTTGCTGCGGCCGGCTTTTCCGTGCTCGGGTGGCGGCGCTCCCCGGAGAAACTGCCGAAGCAAATCACCGGATCTGCCGTGGACCTGGCCGGCGACCTGCCGCGCATTCCTGCGGACACCGACGTCGTCGTCATTGCGGTGGCCGCCGATCAGCGGACCGAGGAGGCCTACCGTGCCGCCTACGTCACCGGCACCGCCAACGTCCTGGACGCGCTTGAGCGCGACGGCGTGGAGCCGCGCCGCATCCTGTTCGTTTCCTCCACCGCGGTATACGGCGACGCCGACGGCGGCGAGGTGGACGAGGAAACCCCGGCCCGCCCGGCGTCGGCCACGGGTGCCGTCATCCTTGAGGCCGAACAACTGCTGCACGCCCGCCGCCCCGACGCGGTGGTGCTGAGGCTGTCCGGGATCTACGGGCCGGGACGCACCCGGCTGATCGATTCCGTGAGCGCCGGAACCGCCGTCGTACCTGCCGGAACCCAGCTGACCAACCGGATCCACCGGGACGACGCCGCCGCGGCCATCGTGCATCTGGCCACCCGGGTTTCGCATCCCGCGCCGCTCTATGTTGGAGTGGATATGGAGCCGGTGGAGCTGGCCGAGGTGCTCGGTTTCCTGGCTGCCGAACTCGGCCGGGAACTGCCGCCGGCGGGCGAAACGTCCAGCAGCCGCGGCGGCAACCGCAGGCTGAGCAACCGGCGGCTGCTCGGAACCGGATTCGAGTTTGCCTACCCCACGTACCGGGAAGGCTACCGGGCCGTTTTGGCCGGAGCCGGTGTCCGGCACCCTTAGGATTTTGTAACCGTACCTGCACCAGGAGCCCCGTGAGCGATACCCCGCCCAAGACCGGAACACGAAACCGCACCGCACGCCGCACCAGCATTAAGTACATCCTGATGCTCGGTGCGCTGGCCGCACTGCCGGCCGTGACCACCGACATGTATCTTCCCGCGCTGCCGGAGGTTGCCGAGGACCTTCACACCAGTGCCGCCGCCGCCCAGTTCACCCTTTCCGGCACCCTGCTAGGTGCCGCCGTCGGCCAGCTGGTCATCGGACCGTTCTCGGACCGGTTCGGCCGGCGGCTGCCGCTGATCATCGGCATTGCCCTGCACGTGGTGGTTTCGCTGCTGTGTTTCCTGGCTCCCAACATCGGCGCGCTGATTGTGCTGCGCCTGCTGCAGGGCTTCTTCAACGCCGCCGCCGGCGTGGTGGCCCTCGCCGTGGTCCGTGACCGGTTCACCGGTTCCTCCGCCGCAGCGATGCTCTCCCGGCTGATGCTGATCATCGGCCTCGCCCCGCTGCTGGCGCCCAGCATCGGGCAGGCCGTTTCGGGCCTGTGGAACTGGCGGGCGGTGTTCCTGGCGCTGGCGCTGATCGGCGTGGTCCTCGGAGCGATCGTATTGAAGTGGATGCCTGAAACGCTGCCGCCGGAACGGCGCCGGTCCAAGGGCGGCGCCAGTACCTTCAGCGGCTTCCGGGTCCTGCTGAAGGACCGGCAGTTCCTGGCACTGGCCACCATTCCCGGCCTGGGCATGGCAGTGATCATGAGTTACGTAGTGGGCTCGCCGTTCGTCTTCCAGGATGAATACGGCCTCAGCCCGGCACAGTACGCCGGAGTGTTCGCGATCAACGGCGTCGGCATGGTTATCTCTGCGCAGCTGAACGCGTGGCTCGTGCACCGCTACTCCCCCATGGGCATCCTGCGGCTGGCCGTGATCCTGCTGCTGGGGCTGACCGTCCTGCTGCCGGTGATCGTGCTGACCGGCCTCGGCGGTGCCGCCGGCCTGACCGCCGGACTGTGGCTGGTCCTGGCCATGCACGGCTTCATCGCTTCGAACTCCTCCATACTCGCCCTGAACGACTACGGGCACATGGCAGGCAGTGCCGCGGCACTGATCGGTGCCCTCCAGGTGGGTCTGGCCGGAATCATCAGCCCGCTGGTCGGCATTCTCGGCGGAGGGGCGATGGCCATGGTCTCGGTCATCATCGCCTGCGCCGCCCTGATCGTCCTCATTCTGGCCACGGCGACGACGGCGTACCGCGGCGGCGGCTCCAACCGTCCGGGCCGGCGGCGACTGCGTCGCGGTGCCGCTCCGGGTGCTGCCCCGGCTGAGCCGGGCGCCCCGCTGGCCACGGAGTCCTAGGGCTTACCCTTCGGAACGCTTACCCCAGTTGTACGGGCGGGCCGAGGTAGAGCAGGACGCCGAAGACCACTGCCACGGCAACCAAGGCTACGGCCCCGGCGGCGACGGGGCGGCGCAGCACCAGGGCGGCGATCCGGTCCACGCCGTTGGTGGGCTCTTCGCCGCCGGGGGCCATCCGCCAGCCGCCTTTCAACATGCCGCGTCGGTCCACCGACTTTTCGAAGGGGATGGTGGCCCACGGGATCACCGTGGTGGCCAGGCCGAGGATGCCGGTGCGCGCCGGCCATTTCTGGTTGGCCCAGACAAAGAGGGTGACCACGCCGTAGGCCAGGAAGACGAAGCCGTGCAGGCCGCCGAAGATGGGCGTCAGGGCTTCAAAATGCAGCACGTACTTGGCGAACATGCCGATCAGGAGCAGGGTCCAGGTCACAGCTTCGGCCAGGGCAAGGGTGCGGAACAGTTTGCGGGGTGACATCGAGGGATCCGCCTTCATTTCGGGTTTACCAACAGTATGTCAGCATGCCGCAGGTTCAGGCGAATCCCCCTCCCTGGCAGGATTAGGGGACCGTGGGCAGGACCAGCACCTCATCATCCGCCTGTGAGCTGCCTGCGTGGTGGATCAGAAGGTTGCCGCCGTCGATCTTCGGCCCGGCTGACTGGCGGGGAGCATCGATGTCGTAGGCGGCACGCACTTCGCCGCTGGCGATGTCCAGCACCAGCAACCGGCTCGTGCTGTCCTCGTCATCCGGTGCCGCTTCGCCGGTGGCGTAGATGTACACCGTGTCCGCGTCGAAGGCGGCGAAAAGGTCCACGTACGGGATATCCCGCTCAAACTCTCGATCGAACGGCTTATCGCGGACCGATGCGATCCAGCGGGTTTCTCCGGAAGCCTCATCTACGGCGTGGACCTCTGAATCGCTCTTAAGCACGATGGTGCCGTCATGTACGGCCATCTGCAGATTCGTCAGTTCCGGTGAGTCCGTTTCCCGGGTAGTGGCGATTTTCTCCTCGTCACCGCTGGTGTCGTTAATCCGGTAAACGTTCGAAGCGCTGGTGAAATAGTTGCTCTGGGTCTCCTCGGTGCGCTCAGCCAGGTAGAAGTCGTCGGGACCGGCGGCGAGACCCAAGAAGAAGGTCTCGGCGTCGCGGTCTACAACCTGCTCGCCGTCTTCGAGGTTGAACGCATCAAACGTATAGGTGTGCATCACTCCGACGGCGTTATCACTTACGGCCAGCACCACATCGAGGGCCGATTCCACATCGCAGTCCACCTGCCAGAGCTGATTGCCGGTGCCGGTGTCCAATGCGGTGAGCAAACCGTCCGCCAGGTAGTAGAGGACGCCGTCGTGCACCGTAATCTGCGGGAATTCGGTAGTGGTTGCCAGCACTTCGGGCAGGCCCGTTGCCAGATCGAAGCGGGCCAGTTCTTGTTCGCCGTCGTCGGGCTCTCCCTCCACCGACCGGTCCGAGAAGTACAGGTAACCGTCCGCTGCCACCGGCAGGGTGAACAACTCGACGAATCCCTTTCCCCGATAGAGGGCAGCGTGTTGCGAACCTTCTCCGTCGGAGGTTGGGTACCCGGCCGGAGGCTTACCCGTGGCATAGTCGGCGACAAACAAGGAGTTGTTGTCGTAAGTGAACAGTTTCCCGTCGTGTGCGCTCATCTCCTCACGCGGGCTTCCGGCAAATTCGAGCGGCACCCGCTCCACGTCCTCGGGAACTTCCGCCTCGACGTCAAAAATACTCAGGTGCTTGAAGTCCGATTCGCTCTTCCCCTTGGCGCTTTCCTTCGATTCCCCTCCGCTGCCGTTGCTGTTGGCGGCGTCGGAGTCGCTTCCCCCGCAGCCGCTGAGCAGCAGTGCTGCGGACAGCGCCATGGCAGGCAGGAAGACGGACGGCTTTTTATACGGCATTATTTCCCCCAAAATTTTTGCCTCAGAAAGTGATTCCGGACAAGGATTGTAGTGGAAGGGTGAATCCCCGCACGCAACAAAAAAGGCTGCTGCGACACAATGGCCCCCCGGGGTCGGAGTCGTGTCACAGCAGCCTCATGCCGAAGCCGGACCGGTCAGGCGGCGGCGCCCGGTGCCCTGCCCGTATTCCGTTCGAACTGCTCCCGCGTGGCGTAAGAGGTCTGGGTGCCGCGCCGGGTGACGGAATCCGCAGCGTAGGCGTTCGCCGTGGCCAGCGACTCGGGGACGTCTCCGGATTCCACCAGGCAGTGGCTGAAGCAGCCGATGAACGCATCGCCGGCGCCCGTTGTATCCAGGGCGGGGACGGTCCGGCCTTCAATCAGGACGGGGCCGGCGGCCGAGAGCCACAGGACCCCGCGCGATCCCATGGTCACAATGACGTTCTTGACGCCGTGGTCCAGGATGGATCCGGCCGCGGCCTGCACCTGGTCAAGGGTTTCCACCGGCATCCCGGTGAGCAGGGCCAGCTCGGTTTCGTTGGGTACAAAGTAGTCGCACTTTGCCACCTGGGCAAAGTCCAGCTCCGGCGTGGCCGGAGCGGGGTTCAGCAGGACGGGAATGCCGTGCCGGTTGCCGAAGTCGATTGCCGCATAAACGGTCTCGAGGTTGACCTCCAGCTGCAGCACGATCAGGGAGCACTGGGAGATCGCCTCGGCTGCATCCTCGATGTCCCCCGGTGTCAGGAAGGCGTTGGCACCCTTGGCGATGACTATTGAGTTGCGTGAGTTGTCATCCACGAAGATGGGCGCGACGCCGCTGGTGGCCTCAGTCTCCAGGACATAGGTGGTGTCGATGCCGTTGGCCTCGAAGTTGCTCCGAGTGGTTTCGCCAAACGCGTCATTGCCGATCCGGGTGAGCATCAGGACCGAGGAGCCCATGCGGGCGGCAGCCATGGCCTGGTTGGCTCCCTTGCCGCCGCAGCCCATAGAGAAGTCCCAAGCTTCGACCGTTTCGCCTTCGTCCGGCATGCGGCTGAGATAGGACACCAGGTCCACCATGTTTGAGCCGATTACTGCAATATCCAACGGGCTTACGCCTCCTCTGTAATGCCGGTACTGACGTGGAAGGAGCGGGACGCTCCGGGAGCCAGTTCAATCAACGTTCCCGCTGCCTTCGCGGCGAGGAATCCTTCGGGCCGGGATGTACCGGGCAGGACAAATGACGCCACCCGCTGATCCGGGTTGTGCAGCAGCCACCGGGTGGCCACCGGGAAGTCCGTGCTGGAGAAGCGCGTGCAGAACGTGATGCCGTCGGTGCGCTCGAGCCGGAACTCCAGGTCCTGCCCGTACGCCGGCAGGTCATCAGCGAGGAACACGATTTCCGGGTCATACCCCTGGGCCGCATCCAGCACGTCCGCGGCGACCTGCCCGCTGCGGATGGCCTCGTTCAGGACCGTCCACTCCGGCGTCGGGAAGACGTGCGCCGGCACGGTCCCGCGCAGTTTGAACGCGCCGTCGGGCAGGGACTGCGTCATCCGCGCCCCGTCCGAGTAGGCGTAGTTCATGTGGCACATGTACTGCAGCGGCATGGTGCGTACTGCGGACAGGTTGGTCACGGACAGGTCGATGTCGAACATGGCCGAACCAGCCCGGAGGCGGACGGCGGGAACGGCCTCGTAGTGGTCACCGAATCCCTTGACGAATTCATGGCGCCCGGAGACGGCCACGGAGTCGGCGTCGATTTCGAGCCAGGCTTCGTCGAAAACCGCACACGGGAACTCCCCGTGCAGCGGGTGGTTATCCTCCGGCGACGGGCAACCGGCGGCGAGCAGTCCGGAGTGGAAGGCGAAGCAGCCGTAGGTGTCTTCGATCAAAGTGGCGGGATAGGGCTGCCGGAAGGGCGAATCCATCCGCAGGCTCACGCCGTCGAACTCCGCATCCCAGACCATCTGCCCCAGGAACGGCAGGACTTCCACCCGGCCGCGGGCGTTGGCCACGGTGACGGACTCGACGCCGGAGGGGTACCGGATACCCGTGACCGTGAATTCGTCCGATTCTGCCAGGGTTACCGGAACCGCGGAGAAGGCGGACCGGGCCAGATTAATGCGAAACATACTCGGCTTCCTTTTCCGTGCTGATGGTGCGCCCGGTTATCCGGCGCTGACGGCCGAAGTGCAGCAGGACCGTCACGAAGCAGACCAGGGATACAACGAAGGAGAACTGCAGGGAACCGGTTGCGTCCGAGACCAGGCCCTGGACCACGGGGATGACTGCTCCGCCGACAATGGCCATAACCAGCACGGCACCGCCGGTTTCCTGGTGGCGCTTGTCCGTGATGGTGTCCAGCGTGCGGCCGAAGATGGTGGCCCAGCAGGGACCGAATAGACCCGAGACCAGCACTGCGGCCCAGACCGCGGTGATGTTCGGAACCAGCATGACGTACACCAGGGCCAGGCTGCCGAGGGCGGCAAAGCCCATCAGGACGGCGTTTACGTCAAAGCGGGCAATCAGGAAGTTGGCGACGACCTTGCCGAGGAAGAAGGCGGCAAAGGCGAACACCATGTAGTTGGTGGCATCGCGTTCGTTGATGGAATCATCCAGGTTCAGCGCCAGCCGGATGGTGAAGGACCATACCGCGGTCTGCATACCCACGTACATGAACTGGGCGAAGATGCCGCGCAGGAATTCCTTGTTGCGGGCCAGATACGCCAGGGTCTCCCCCACACGGGCAGTGGCCAAATGCGTCCGGTCACCCAGCGGCTTGCAGTGCGGGAACTTGGTCAGCGCCACCACGATGAAGACCACCACCAGGATCATGATGATGTAGCGGTACGGCAGCAGGGTCCGCTGCAGCATTTCGGCGCTGAAGGCCGTTTTCTCCTCCATGGTCATGCCGGCCATCTGCGCGTCCAGGGTGTCGCCGTCGGTAAAGACAAGGTACTTGCCCAGCAGGATGCCCAGGATGGAACCCAGCGGCGTGAAGGTCTGGGAGATATTGAGCCGGAGCGTGGAGGTGGGCTTCGGGCCAAGCATGGTGGAGTACGTGTTGCCGGCCGTTTCCAGGAAGCTCAGGCCGATGGCGATGGCGAACAGGGCCACCAGGAACATGCTGTACGTGGCCATGTGCGACGCGGGGAAGAATGCCGCGCAGCCGACGATGTAGACGCCGAGGCCGATCAGGATGCCCGTCTTGTACGTGAACCGGCGGATGATGCGGGAGGCGGGAATCGCGATGACGAAGTAGCCGCCGTAGAACGCCGACTGGACGAAGGCGGTGGCCAGGTCCGAAAGGGTGAACACGGACTTGAACTGCGTGATGAGGATGTCGTTCAGGCTGGCCGCGGCGCCCCACAGGGGGAAGCACAGGGAGATCAGAAGGAACTGGAACCACGGGATACGGCTGAGGTAGCCGTCCGGCTGCTGGACGGCTGAAGTCTTGAAGAGCATTAGATGGTGCTCCCCGCCAGGATGGCTGCGCCGGCGGAGGCTCCGATGCGGCTGGCACCGGCTTCCACCATCCGGGCGAGATCCTCGGGCGTGCGGACACCGCCGGAGGCCTTGACGCCAAGGTCGGGTCCCACTGTCTTGCGCATCAGCTGCACGGCTTCGACGGTGGCGCCGTGCTTGGAGAAGCCGGTGGAGGTCTTCACGAAGTCCGCACCCGCAGCGACGGAGCGGCGCGAGGCTTCCGCTGTCTGTTCGGCAGTCAGCAGGCAGGTTTCGAGGATGACCTTGACCAGGGCATCGGAGCCGGCGGCGTCGACGACGGCGCGGATTTCCGCTTCAATGTCATCCCACTGGCCGGCGAGTGCCCAGCCGATATTGATGACCATGTCCACCTCGTGCGCACCGTTGGTGACGGCGTCGGTGGTTTCGAAAACCTTTACGGCCGTGGTGGACGCGCCGAGCGGGAAGCCGACAACGGTGCACACACCGACCGGGGTTCCTTCTACGGCACGGCGGGCCCGGCTGACCCAGGCCGGGTTGACGCAAACCGTCTTGAACCCGTGTTCAACGGCCTCCTGGACCAGGGTGTCGATCTGCGTGGCTGTTGCCGTCGGGGCAAGCAGGGTGTGATCGATGAGCTGCGAAATCTTCGACATGTGAGCCTCCTCATTGAGGGTTTTCACTCACTGTAGAAGTGGCTCGGAACACATGTCAAACCAACTATTGACATAGTTTCCGCTGTTACTGCTAGGAAGCGGCTCGCTGGCGGGTCGTCCGCAATACCTGCCGGGCGGTGTCCTGATCGATCACCAGATGCGTCGCATATCCGGCACGCAGCGCGGCTTCGATAGCCGTCGCCTTGTGCTCGCCGCCGGCGACCATGAGGCGGGTGGGCACCCTGCGCAGGTCCTGCAGCGTGATTCCGACCGTCCGCTCGTCCAGCTGCGGGACGCAGGGGTTCCCGTCGTCGTCGAAAAAGCGGGAGCAGATATCCCCCACCGCGTGCGCGGCAATGCCTGCCTCCTCCGTCTCGCTGAGGTAGCCAAGGTTGAACAGCATGGCGTCCGGGCGGATTGCACCCACGGTGAAGACGGCGACGTCGGACTCCCGGCCCATGTCGATGACCCGCCGGATGTGCTCCTCCTCCTCCACGAGCCGCTTGACCTCTACGCTGTCGAAAATCACCGGCAGCGGCAGGGTCCGGGCAAACGCACCGAAGGCATTGCAGAACAGGGTGATGGTCTCGAAGTCATTGGTGGCCCGGGTGGTGTAGGAAACCCCGCCTTTGAGCTGAATGATTTCCACCCCGCGGCGTTCCTGACGCTGAAGGTTACGTGCCACGGCGTACATGGTGGAGCCCCAGGTGACGCCCACCGAATCGCCGTCGTCGACGTTCTCGGCCAGCAGCGCCGCGCCTACCTTGCCGAGCTCCCCCACCAGGTCGGGTCCGTTTTCCGGCACGACGGCGAGGCGGACGTCGGAGAGGCCGAAGGCGTTGCACAGCTCCGTAGCCAGTGAGGATTCCTGCTCCCGCGGGTCATGGATCTGGATGGAGACGTACCCTCGGTCCTTGCCGTGCTGGATGAGCTTGGAAACAGTGGGACGCGACAGCCCCAGCCGCTGGGCAACCTCGCCCTGCGACAGTCCGGTTCCGTAATAGAGCTTGACCGCGTCAAGCGCCTGTTCATCCCGCGCATCCATTGTTTCCCCCTTGTCACACCCTCGCCAATGAGGTTGCTCACAGGTGATTCTTCCATCTCCGGCAGTATGCTGCGGAACCAGCCGCAGATCCAGTCGGCCGCAGTTCGTTCGAACCACGGCCGACTGGGTCCCGGACTGTTTACCCCTCGGCCTAATTCACCGGGGCCAGTGTCGGTTCATCCGTCTGCCGGTCCGCCCGCCGGTGCCGCAGGTGCTGGACGCCGCTGACAACCAGTGCCACAACCAGCACCAGGTAGAGGGTGATGGTGATGGGGCTGCCCACCAGAATGCCCAGGTCCCCCTCGGATACGGCCAAGGCCCGCCGCAGTTCAGTCTCGGCCATCGGACCGAGGATGACGGCGATCAGCACCGGAGCCAGCGGAATGCTGTAGCGGCGCATCATGAAGCCGACCAGGCCGATTGCGATGAGCAGCCACAAGTCGATCAGCGACGAGCTCACCGCATAGACACCCAGCACCGAGAACACCGTGATCCCGGCGTAGAGGTAGTGCCGGGGAATACTCAGCAGCTTGGCCCAGACGCTGGCGAACGGGAGGTTGATGATCAGGAGCATCACCAGGCCGATGAACAGCGAGGCCAGCAGCGCCCAGACCAGGTCTCCGCTGCGCTCGAACAGCAGCGGTCCCGGCTGCATGCCGTATTGCTGGAAGGCGGCGAGCATGATTGCCGCCGTGGCCGACGTCGGCAGGCCCAGCGCCAGCAGCGCACCCATGGCGGTTCCTGCCGTGGCATTCGATGCCGCTTCCGGTGCGGCCAGTCCCTTGATGGAACCGGTGGTGCCGAACTCGGGATCTCCGCGGCGCTTGGCCAGCTGCTTTTCCGTGCCGTAGGCCAGGAACGTCGGCACCTCTGCGCCGCCGGCCGGAATCAGGCCGAAAGGGGCTCCGAATGCGGTGCCGCGCAGCCAGGCTGGAAGGGCCTTGCGGAAGTCCCGGAAGTTGATCCGGGCGTTGCCGCCTGCCTGGATCCGGGTGGCCACCGGGTCGCGGTGTATCCGTGAGGCCACATGGAACACTTCGCCCAGTGCCAGCAGTCCCACCGTGATCACGATGATGGAGATGCCGTCGAACAGCTGCGGCAGGCCGAGGGTGAAGCGGGCGGTGCCGCTCGGCCCGTCGATGCCGACCAGCGCGAGGGCCAGGCCGATGCACAGCGCGGCCACCCCGCGGATTACGGATTCGGAGACAACTGCCGAGATGGCCAGGAAGGCAAAGACCGCCAGGGCAAAGTACTCTGCCGGGCCGAATACGGTGGCGAGGCGCACCAGCGTTGGTGCGAAGAACACCACCAGCGTCGTGGCAATCAGTCCGCCGATGAAGGCACCGATGGCTGCGGTGGCCAGGGCCTTGGCGGCGTGGCCGTTCTTAGCCATGCGGTGGCCCTCGAAGGTGGAGGCAATGGCCGAGGAGTTGCCCGGGGTGTTGAGCAGGATGCCGGCCGTGGAGTCACCGAACAACCCGCCGAAGTAGATGCCGGCGAACATGATGAAAGCGGCAGTGGGTTCCAGCGAGAAGGTGACCGGAAGAAGCAGCGCCACCGCCATGGCGGAGCCGAGTCCGGGCAGCACGCCCACGGCCGTGCCCAGTACCGCACCGATCAGGACCCAGAGCAGGTTAACCGGAGTCAGGGCGTGTGCGAATCCTTCAAAAAGCAGTCCGAGCTGATCCATCAGAACATCCCTCCCAGGAAGCCGGAGGGCAGGTTGAGGCCGAGGCCGGCGCCGAAGGCCAGCTGGACAATGGAGGAGAACAGCAGGGATACGCCAACATCAAAGCCGGGACGTTTGCTGCCCATGGCGTAGCAGACCACCCAGAACAGGAACGCGGCGCTGATGATCCAGCCCAGGATGTTGAGCGCGGCGGTGAAGACCACCACGCCGCCCACCACCAGGCTCACGGTCCGCCAGTCCGAGTAGGTTTTCCACGTGGGTGAGGCCGCGGCGTCGGGGTGCGGGGTGGAGAACTCGTGCTCGCCCGAAAGGTCGTCGAGCATGGCGCCGGAGAAGTTGCCGCGGCCGGGGTGGATGCGGGTATCCGGGATGTTGGGACGCCGGATGACGGAGATCGCCAGCGCCGTGGCCACCACGTAGAGGGCGATGCAGACCAGCACCGGGAAGAACTGCGGTCCCGGTACTGCGCTGCCCTGCACATTCATGGAGACAGTGCCGACGGTGAGGAAAACGGCGAGGGCGTAGAGAACCGCCACCACGATCAGTTCGCTGCGCCCTTCGAGGGCGGGGCGCCGCGGCGGCGCCGTCCGCTGCAGCGGAGCCGGCTTGTCCTGGGCAAGACTCATAGTCCGAGCTCCTTAACAATTGATTGGGCCGTGGAGACTTCTTCTTCGATAAAGGCTTCGAATTCTTCCCCTGTGGCGAAGCTGTCCGTCCAGCTGTTGCGTTCCAAGGTGTCCTTCCAATCATCGGATTCGCGCATTTCCGTGACGATGGAAATGAACTCCGCCTTCGCCTCTTCCGAAATACCCGGAGCTGCAACGACGCCGCGCCAGTTGGACATGGACACATCCACCCCCTGCTCCACAAAGGTGGGCACGTCCACCCCGTCGAGGCGTTCCGCGGAGGAGATGGCCAGCGCACGCAGGGTGCCGGACTCTATCTGGTCTGCCACCTCGTTGTACCCGGACATGCCGACGGCCGTTGTGTGGGAAAGCAGGGAGGTCAGCGCCTCGCCGCCGCCGGAGTAGGCCACGTAGTTCACCGTGCTCGGATCCATGCCGATCTTCTGTGCGAGCAGCCCGCTGAGCAGATGGTCGATGGAGCCGAGAGAGCCGCCGCCGATCGAATTGGCTCCCGGGTCCGCCTTCCACGCCGTCAGGAAATCGTCGAGTGTCTGGAACTCGGAGTCCGCCGGAACCACAAGCGCCGCGTAATCGTCAGCGAGGCGGGCAATCGGCACGACGTCGGCCATCGACTCCGGGTTGTCCGCCAGTTCGATGGCTCCCACCATGACGCCGCCGGTGACCAGGAGTGCGTCCTCCCGTCCGGGAGTCTGGACGAACTGGCTGAGGCCGATGGTGCCGCCGGCTCCGGGGACGTTGACTACCTGCGGGTTATTCACCACCCCGTTGCTGCGCAGGGCCTGCTGGGCTTCCCGGGCGAACCCGTCCCAGCCGCCGCCGGGGGCGGCCGGCGCGATGAGCGTGAGTTTGCTGCGGGCCGTGGCGGTCCCGCCGGACGCAGCTGCATTGAAGAACGCCAGAAGGGTGACCACGGCGACCACGAGGGCAAACGCTCCCGTACGGAGAGATTTTTTCATGTTTCCCGTTCCATTACTTCGTTGTGGTGGAGACGTTTGTACACACTCAAATACATATACCGGAAGTGACGTAGCTCACCACAATAAGCCCCGTCATCGCGAAGTCACAATACGAATTAGGGTCCGGTTATTTGACGAAGTGCTGAAGTCTCGTAGACTCGTGGCCATTCCACGGAGCACTGTATACACTCGTATACACCGAATCACAGGAGCATAAAGATGGCAGAGAAACCCGGTCCCGTCCGCACTGATGTCGTAGTAGTGGGCGGCGGCAATGCCGGCTTTACCGCCGCCCACGCCGCAGCTGAAAGGGGCCGTTCGGTCATCCTGCTGGAAAAGGGAACTCAGGAGCTTTCCGGCGGCAACAGCTTCTACACGGCCGGCGCCACCCGGATTGTCCACGGCGGGCTGGAGGACCTGGCCGGGCTGGTCGAACCCGATGACCGGCATGCCTCCACCGTGGTTCCGCCGTACACGGCGGAGAACTACGCCTCAGATCTGGCCAAGGTCACCGAAGGACGCAATGATCCCGGGCTCACCGAGGTGCTTATTGCCGAAAGCCAGTCCACGCTGCGTTGGCTGAACAGCCTGGGCTTGAAGTACCGGCTGATGTACGAGCGCCAGGCCTACCAGCGGCCCGATGGAAGCTACCTGTTCTGGGGCGGGCTGCATGTCGGCAATGTGGGCGGCGGCGAGGGCATGATGGCGGACCACACCCGCGTGGCCCTGGAGCACGGCATCGACATCCGCTACGGCAGCCCGGCGACCCGGCTGGTGCTCGACGGCGGCCGGGTCACCGGCGTCGTTGTTTCCGGTCCCGAGGGCGAATACGAGATCTCGGCCGAATCGGTGATCCTCACCGCCGGCGGTTTCGAATCCAGTCCCGAACTGCGCCGGGAACACCTCGGCGAGGGGTGGGAAAACGCCAAGGTGCGCGGCACTCCCTGCAACACCGGAGACATGATTCTCGCGGCCTTGGAAGCGGGTGCTGCACGCGGCGGCGACTGGAACACCTGCCACAGCGTGCAGTGGGATGCCTTCACCGAAAACAATGAGAGCAACCGCGAGCTGACCAACCGCCTTACGCGGCAGAGCTATCCGTTGGGCATCATCGTCAACCGTGACGGCGAGCGCTTCCTGGATGAGGGTGCAGATTTCCGCAACTACACCTATGCCAAATACGGACGGGAAATCCTCCGCCAGCCGGGCTCGGTCGCCTGGCAGATTTTCGACGCCACGCTGCGGCCCATGCTGCGGACCGAGGAATACGACATGCCCGGCGTCTCCGTGGAAACCGCGGACAGCATTGCCGAACTCGCGGCGAAAATCGGCATCGACCCCGAGGCCCTGGAGAAGACCGTCACCGCGTTCAACGCCTCGGTGGATCGCGGCGTCGACTTTGACCCCAACATCCTGGACGGCCGTTCCGCCCAGACAGAGCCGGTGAAGAGCAACTGGGCGGTTCCCCTGGAAACCGGCCCGTTCTATGCCTACGGCGTCACCTGCGGCATCACGTTTACTTTCGGCGGGGTCAAGGGCGATACGCACGGCCGCGTGCTCGACGTGGACGGCAACCATATACCGGGGCTATACGCGGCCGGCGAGATGCTGGGCGGGCTGTTCAGCGTTAACTATCCCGGCGGTTCCGGCTTGGCGGCAGGCTGCGTCTTCGGCCGCAGGGCAGGCTCCCTGGCCTGAGCTCCCGTATTGTGGGGACCGACAATTCGGCAGTTTTCCGCATCATTTCCTAGGACACTAAGTGGCGCAAGCAGCATCAGCACGCATGGACGGCGAGTCGATCTTCGCAACTCTGCGCAGTGAGATCCTCTCCGGCGTGCACCGGCCCGGCACGGCGATGCGGGAAGTAAACCTGGCCGAACGATTCGGCGTCTCCCGGACACCCATCCGGGAGGCGCTCTCCCGCCTGCTCCAGGAACGGCTGCTCGAACGAGCTGCCCGCGGCCTGCAGGTGACCCGGATTGAACCTGCCCAGGTCATCCAGATCTACGACATGCGCATCCTGCTCGAGGAAGAAGCAGCCGGACAGGCGGCACGGGCCCGCCAATTCACGGACCTGATGCGGTTGGAAGCCTTGCTGGAGCGGGACCGCCGGCTTACGGATCCCGACGATGCAACCCGGATAACCACCAACCTGGAATTCCATGCCGCGGTCTGGGAGTGCGCCCACAATCCCGTGCTGACCGACCTGCTGGAACGGCTCAGCACACACCTGGTCCATGCGCCGCAGTCCACACTGTCCGTGGACTCGCGCTGGGACGTTGCTCTCGACGAGCACGCCGCGTTGATCCGCGCCATCGACAGCCAGGACGTGGAGGCCGCCCGCCGCATCGCCCGCGATCACATGGAAACCGCGCGGCAGATCCGGCTGAAGCTCCTGCGCGAGGGTGCGCTTCGGCAGCCGCTGCCGCCGTTCACCCGCTAGCCGGCCCAACCATCAGTAGGTCAGCGGTTCGGTGATCCAGTCGATGTCGTCCCACGGATCCAGCCGCTGCAGGATGTCGAAGCTCGTGCGGCAGAAGTCCACCACTGCCTGCTGCGGATCGTCATAGGAGAAGGCGTCCTTGAGCGTGAGGATGAATTCGCTGGACTTAGTGAGGAATTCTGCCTTTGCCGGAGCCAGCATGGTGCCGTAGCTGCCGATGTTGGAGAGGAAGGGATAGGGCATCACGTAAAACGCGGGTTCCGTGGAGGACGGGTCGCCGGGCCAAAACCCGAACTCGCAGAACCGCTCATCAAAGCAGTTCACGGCAATCACTCCGTTTCCGGGGTACGGCTCCGACTGTCCGCTGAAGATTGTTCCGGAAAGGTCCATGGTGCCGAACCAGTACGACGGCGCGAAGACCTTTCCGCGCACCGGGCCGAGAAACTGTCCAAGGCTTCGATGCGCGAAGTGCAGGTTGTCCAGGAAAACCTCCACCGCCTGCTTGTCATAGGTGGAGTGCTTGGTGTCGGCGTCGAAAGGCACCGGATCGTAGAATTCCTGGGGGTCGGTGTTGATGGCTGTGGGCGCCCCGATGAATTCCAGCGCCCCCATCAGCTGACGGTAGAAGTCCGCCACGCTGAGGCCGTCGCTGAGTTCGATCCGGGTGCGGATGTGATTGGTGTTCTGCACGTCCACATGATGCTGGTGCAGGTTGAAGTAGATCTCGAAGTTCGTATCGGGTCCCGGCATGATGCCGGTTCCGATGCCCTGGACGGTGAGGGGCATCCGCACGTGGCCCCATTCCGGTTCGGGGTAGCTGCGCTCCAGTTTCACCTTGCCCGCCACCTGCAGGTAGAGGTGCAGGGTATCGGCGGTGGCCTGCCAGTCCGGGTAATTCAGGAAGTTCTGGTCCATGGGAAGCGCCTTCGGTCGGGGGCTCAGTGGCGGGGGCTCGGTGGCGGGGGCTCGGTGGCGGACAGCGAACGTGCTGCTCCCAGTCTGGAACCCGCCCCGGAGCCGGTCAACGGCACCTTCTGGCACAATTCGGTTCGTTACTGCAATCAGTCGGGACTCGGGGGGGGATTCATGCGGCTGCACCATGTACAGGTTTCAATACCCACAGGCGGGGAGGACCAGGCCCGCCGGTTTTACGGTGAGGCACTGGGACTGACTGAGGTGGGCAAGCCGCCGTCGCTCGCCGGCCGGGGAGGCTGCTGGTTCCGGGCGTTCGACGGCGACGCCGTCGTCGCGGAGATTCATCTGGGAGTGGACTCCCCCTTTGTTCCTGCCAGGAAGGCGCACCCTGCCCTGCTGCTGGATTCTGCGAATGCACTGGAGGAACTGGGGGCCAGGCTCTCGCTGCATGGCTTCGAGGTCTCCTGGACTGACCGGTACACCTTCGAGGGTTACGAGCGGTTCCATTGCAGGGACCCCTTCGGGAACCGGGTGGAAATCCTTTCACCGCCTGCGGGCTGAGCCCGCCGGGTGCAGGGTCGCCGGGTCGCCGGGTGGTCCGACAGGCTCAGCGCGGGCCTGTCTGGTCTAACGCGAAAGTGCGCGCACGGACCAAAGGCACGCGCAGCTTGTTGACCGCGCCAGCCATGGCCTCGGTGCCGACGTCCGCAAAGGAGCCCATCCCTCCATACAGGCGCAGGCAGTCAGCGGCTCTCTCCCGCAGGTCGGAAACCTCAGTAATGCCGGCAAACATGTGCTCAATCCGGTTTGCCACCCCACTCCGCCACTCGTCGCCGTCCACTCTCGCTGCGGCTCGGACGGCAGAAGCGGCCGAGAGGATTTCATCGCGGACGTCTTCAACACTTTGCGGCATAGCTGGGCGGCTCTCTCTCCGGTGTATCGGTCCCGCTGACCTTAGCGATGATCAGGTGGGCCGTCGAACCTGGGTGCTGAGATATCGGTGCCGAGGCATTGGGGGCTCCCCCGGCGGCACCTTCCGGAGCCAGGTTCCCGGGCTAGGTAGTGCTGCAGAAAAGACAGGTATTTTTGATTTCCGGGGAGGCCATTTAGGGGCTGGTTTGGGCCCGGAAATGTCAGTGCCGGATGAAATCCTGAGGTATGGATCAGCTCGGGAATACCGAACCGACAAACGAAGTGCCAGGCACTAAAGACCAGCAGCCGGAGGGGCACGCTGGCGAAGCGGATGCGCCCTGCTCCCCGGTCAGTTTGTCTGTATATAGGGCGGAACTTGCGGCCGGAGCGTCTGCCGGGGTCGCTGGCGAGCGTACCTTCGGCTCCGCGGGTTCCGGTGCCGATCCTGTTGAGGCCTACCCGGACGGTTTCACCGGAATCCTTGCATTGCAGAACCTTGAATCGTTCGACGAGCACATGGTCGGAGAGGCTCTCCGCCGGATGGCGCACCTGCTCGCGTGGACGCAGGCGCTGGAGGCTCGTCTGGTGCACCGGATGGAGCAAATCTTCCGGGACAACTTCTTCGACCCGTCGGAGCGGGATAAATCCGGGATCGCTTTCAGCCTCGCAGCGGCCGAATGCGCCGCCATCCTGAATGTTCCGCAGGTGACCGGCCAGCGGCTGCTGAGCGAGGCCGGGCAGCTGTGCGGCACCCATACCGCGACCTTGGCCGGGCTGGAAGAGGGCCGCTTCTCGTACCAGCATGCGCAGGTGGTCCTGGAACAGTGCCAGAACGTTCCCGCGGAGAAACTCCCCGGGTTCGAAGCGGACCTGCTGAAGGCTGCGGAGGGTCAGACGCGGACGCAGTTCTCAGCTAAGGCCCGGCGGCTGCGCGAAAAGACATTCCCGGAAACCATAAGCAAACGGCACCTGACTGCTTTCGAGCAGCGCAAAGTCACCCTGGACCGGGAAGAGGACGGCATGTCCTGCCTGTCGGCCTATCTGCGTGCTGCGGAAGCGCAGCAGATCTATACCGCTCTCAGCACTGCGGCGCGGGGTGAGCAGGCGGGAGGGGATTTCCGGACCACGGATCAGCTGCGTGCGGATATTCTGGCCCAGCTGCTCATGGGCGGCAGCAGGGGTATCTTCACCGCGCCCGGAACCCCGGATGTGGCCGGAACCCGAGACGCGACAGAAGTCCGACGCGGCACCGGGCGCATCGGTAATGACACTGACACTGACACTGACACTGATGCAGCCACCCAAGACGAGGAACGAACCGGCTTGGGTGACGTCCCGGAGGGGACTGCCCTGCGCCCAACCGGCCCGGACGAGGGGATTGTCCCGCGGGCGGAGATCATGGTCCTGATCAGCGCGGAAACCCTTTTCGGGGCCGACGACGAACCCGCAGAGCTGCACGGTTACGGTCCCATCAGCGCCGAAGAAGCCCGGAGACTGGCTAGGAATGCTGCAGGTTTGACCGGACTAACCCAGGACCCACAAACCGGGGAAATTTTAGGGGTCGGGAGACGCCGAAAGGTCCCGGCCGGGCTAAAACGCTGGCTTCGCGCACGGGACGGAACGTGCAGGTTCCCCGGCTGCCGGGTCAGTACCGCCAATGCGGACATTGACCACACCGTCGACTGGGCACGTGGCGGTCCCACAGACCACGGAAATCTGGAGCACCTGTGCCGCCGGCATCACCGGTTCAAGACCCTCGGGTTCTGGAAGGCCTGTCAGCCAACACCCGGGGTGATCGAGTGGACTTCACCTACCGGCCGGGTTTATCGGACCGAGCCGTTTCTCGATTTGGTTTCTCAGCAGCCGACGGACCCGCGGACGGATCCTAAGCAGCCGCCACCCGGTCTGAGGAAGGATCATGCGCAGACAGACCATGAACATAGCGCCTACCAGGCTGCGCCGCCGTTTTGAGCGGAATGGAAAGCGGGGCACAAGGACCGGAAGTCCGTGTGTCGGCCCGGGCTCACGGGCTCACGGGCTCACGGGCTCACGGGCTCACGGGCTCACGGGCTCACGGGCTCACGGCGTCACAGGGTCACAGGGTCAGGGCTCACGGCTCGCGGCGTCGCGGGCTCACCGCGGACGGACTCACCGGGCTCACGCCGGCAGCAGTGGGCAACCCGGGCGCCTCGGGCCACGACCGGGAGCCCACCGTGCCTATGAACTGACGGCCGCAGGCACCCGGGCAGTGCTCTGCCGCACCACCAACGACGTGGCCAGATCCAGACGCAGGTTGTTCGGCCGCTCCCCCTCGAACAACCGGACCGCCATGCGGGCAGCTTCTTCGGCCATCTCGATCAGCGGCTGGTGCACGGTGGTCAGCGCAGGACTGGACCACTGCGCCACCTGTAGATCGTCATATCCGACAATCGACAGTTCGTCCGGGACACTGATACCCAGCTGCCGGGCGGCGTCGAGCACGCCCAGCGCCTGCAGGTCGCTGCCGGCAAAGATGGCAGTAGGCCGGTCCGGAAGCGACAGCAGCTCCAGCGCGTGATCGCGGCCGCCGTCAACGTGGAAGTTTCCGTACCTGATCAGATCCCGGTCGAGCGGCAGCGCGGCGTTGTTCAGCGCAGATCGGTAGCCGTCAATCCGCGCCAGCGAACACATCATGTCCTCCGGCCCCGTGATCGCAGCAATCCGGGTGTGCCCCAGCTCGATCAGGTGGCGGGTGGCCATCATGCCTCCGGACCAGTTTGCCGACCCCACGGACGGCACGTCCGGAGCCGGATCCCCCGCAGGATCGATGATGACAAACGGAATCGACCGCGCTTCGAGCTGCCGACGCGAGTCCTGCGCCAGGTCGGAAAAGACCAGAACGACGCCGACGGGCCGCCGGGCGATGACCCCTTCCACCCACTCGGGCGACGGCGCGTGCCGGGTTCCGCTCTCCGTCAGGACCACGCTCAGGCCCTTCTCCCGGGCAATGTTCTCCACTCCGCGGATGATCTCCAGCGCCCAGGCGCTTTCGAGTTCGTGGAACACCAGTTCCAGCAGCCGCGACTTGGCCCCGCCTTTACGGCGATAGCCGTGCTCCTCCAGCAACGCCTCGACTTTCGCCCGCGTTTTCCGCGAAACGTCTGTTCTGCCGTTGAGAACTTTCGAAACTGTCGAGAGTGAAACCTCGGCTTCGGAGGCCAGGTCTGCCAGCGTGACCGGGTGCTGCGGCAGTGATGACTGCATAGGTAGTCCTTCGGGTGTTCGAGCCAGCGCGGACAACAGTTTATCGAAAAGTGTTGCGCATCACATTACGCACATCTTATGCTGACGGCGTCTAGTAACTTTCGACCAATATACCGAAACTTTCGGAAGGTGTTCAACGATGAACAAACCCTCGTCCCGGACCCCGGTCCTGGCCACCGCCGGCATACTGGCGCTCGGCCTCACCCTGGCCGGCTGTGGAGGCGGCGACTCCGCTGCCTCGGACCGTCCCGAAAATGAGATCCATGTCCTCGTTTACGGAGACGCGAGCAACGACGTCGAATCCGCCATGGTCGAACGCTTCAATGAGACCTCCGACGTGAAGGTGGTGCTGGACACCATCCCCGGTGCCGAATACCAGCAGAAGCTGCAGACCGTCATGAGCACCGACGCAGCACCGGACATCTTCTTCAACTGGGGCGGAGGCAGCATCTCCGACTTCGTGGACGCAGACCTGCTGATGCCGCTGGATGACTTCATCGAGGAGGATCCGAAGCTGAAGGACGCCTTCCTTCCCTCGGTGTTCGACGTCGCCACGGTGGATGACACCCCGTACGGAGTGCCGATGCGCGGCACCCAGCCCGTAATGCTCTTCCACAACAAGGAAGTGCTCGCCTCGGCAGGCATCGAGGAAGCACCGCAGACCTGGGACGAACTGCTCGACGCCGTCGAGAAGCTCAAGGCTGCAGGCAAGACCCCGATCGCACTCGGCGGCGGCGACGAATGGCCCACCCAGATGTGGTTCTCCTACGTCTATGACCGCGTAGCCGGGCCGGAACTCTTCCAGTCCGCCATAGACGGCGACACCGACGTCTGGGATTCCGAAGAAAGCCGGGAATCGCTGGGCATGCTGCGTGAACTGGTGGACACCGGGGCCTTCGGCACCAACTTCCAGTCCGTGAAGTTCACCGACGGCGGCTCCCACACCCTGCTCTCCAGCGGCCAGGCAGGCTTCGAACTCATGGGCTCCTGGGAGTACTCCACCATCCAGGACGTCAACCCCGAGTTCGCAGCCAGCGGCCTGGGCTGGAGCGAATTCCCCGAGATCGAGGGCGGCAAGGGAGATCCTGCCAACCTGGTCGGCAACACCAACAACTACTACTCCGTCCTCAAGGACACCCGCTATCCCGAAGCCGCACGTGACTTCCTGAAGCTGATGTACTCGGACGAGTTCGTTCAGGAGCAGATGGCCATCGGCAACCTGCCCACCACCACCAGCACCGAACAGTTCCTGGACCAGGCCACCAACCCGGACTACGCCCGCTTCCAGTTCGGGCTTGTGCAGGATGCGCCTAACTTCCAGCTGTCCTGGGACCAGGCCTACCCGCCGGCCGCAACACCCACCATCCACAGCGCTGTTGCCGACTTCTTCGCAGGAGGCATCGACGAAGACGGCTTCATTGAAGCCATGCAGTCGTTGAAGAAATAGCCGGACCGATTGCCGAGACCATGACCACTCTGCTTCCACCTCGGCCCCCGGCCGCACCGGACAACCCCGCCAAGGGTCGTCCGGTGCGGGCCGGCCGGGCCCGGCTGAACCGTCCGGGTGTCGCCTGGACCCTGCCCGCCACCGTCTTTTTCCTGCTGTTCGCCGTTGTACCGCTGATCGCCGTCGTCGTTCTGTCCTTTATGACTTGGACGGGGCTGGGCGACCCGAAGTTTGTCGGCATGGAGAACTGGGAAACCCTTGCCGGGGATTCGGTAATGCTCAAGAGCCTGTGGCTCAGTGTGCTGTTCATTGTGCTTGGTGTTGCCACCCAGACTCCGGTGAGCATTCTGCTGGGTGTCTGGGCAGCAGGACCACAGCGCAATCGCGCCGTGCTCAGCGCCATCTTCTTCCTCCCGCTGCTGCTCTCCTCCGCGGCCATCTCCGTACTGTGGCGGGCCCTGCTGGATCCGAACTTCGGGGTTCCGGCACAGCTCAAGTGGCTGTTCGGGGACGGCAACCTCTTCGGCAACCAGTCCACCGCCATCGGCGTGATCATCTTCGTAGGCATGTGGCAGTTCACCCCCTTCCACACGCTGATCTACCAAGGCGCTGCCAAATCCGTTCCGCCGGTGCTGTACCAGGCCGCGGAAATCGACGGCGCCGGACGGGCACGCCAGTTCTTCTCCATCACGCTGCCGCAAATGCGCAACAGCATCATCACCTCCGTGATCCTGATGGTGGTCGGCGGCCTGACCACCTTCGAGACGGTGCTGATCCTCACCGACGGCGGACCCGGAACGGACACCACCATCACCGCCTTCTACATGTATGAGGAAGCCTTCCGCCGCTACAACTTCGGCATGGGCTCCGCCATCGCCCTGGTCCTGGTGGTCGTGGCCACCGCCGTCTCGCTGATCATGGTGAAGGCCTCCGGCTACGACAAAATGCGCAGCACCATGGAGGGAGTCTGATGCGTACCCGCCCCAATTACATTGCCGGAGCTGCCGTCACCGTCTGGCTCCTGATCGTTGCCCTGCCGCTGTACGTCATGATTGCCGCCAGCGTGCAGACCCGCCCCGAATTCAGCGCGAACGGCCCGCTGTCCGTACCCACCAGCCTGACCTTCGAAAACTTCCTGATGGTTTTTGACAGCGGGTTCGGCAAGTACTTCCTGAACACCTTCATTGTCACGGCCGGCGTGGTGGGCATTGTCCTGCTGGTGGTGCCGCCGTTGTCCTACGCCATTGTGCGCAGCCAGTCCCGCTCCACCACGTTGATCTTCCGGTTCTTCCTGCTCGGGCTGGCTATTCCGGTCCAGGCAGTGATTGTGCCGATGTTCTACCTGATCAACTCGGTGGGCCTGTATGACACCCTGCTGGGCATCATCCTGCCGACCGCCGCCTTCGCGCTGCCGATCTGCACGCTGATCCTTTCCGGGACCATGCGGGACATCACGCCGGAACTCTACGAGGCGATGTCGGTAGACGGAGCGTCCACCACACGCACCTTCCTGCGCCTGGTGCTGCCGCTGTCCAAGGGCGGCCTGTCCACGATTGCGGTGTTCGCAGCACTGCAGGGCTGGAACGGGTTCCTGCTGCCGCTGATCCTGACCCAGTCGGAATCCACCAAGGTGATCACGCTTGGCCTCTTCAACTTCCAAACCCAGTACGGCATCAATGTGCCGGGCATCCTCGCCGCGGTGATGCTCTCCATGATTCCCGTCCTGCTGGTGTACCTCTTTGCGCGCCGCGCACTGGTCCAGGGCCTTATGGGCGTTGGCGGAAAGTAGACATGACAGAAACAACAGTTCAGCACCTCCCCTGGCGGGACACGTCGCTGACCGCCCGCGAGCGCGCCGCCCGGCTGGCGGAACAGATGACGCTGCAGGAAAAGGCCGCCCAGCTCTTCGGCGTCTGGGTGGGCGCCTCCAGCGAAGGCGGCCAGGTGGCACCCCACCAGCACGACATGAAGAAACCGGTGCCGCTGGAGAATCTCCTGCCGAACGGGCTGGGCCAGCTCACCCGGCCGTTCGGCACCCTGCCGGTCGACGCCGGCATGGGCGCCCTGTCCCTGATGCGCACGCAGCAGCGGATCGCCGAGTCCAACCGGTTCGGCATCCCGGCCATGGCGCATGAGGAATGCCTGGCCGGGTTCGCGGCCTGGGGCGCAACGGCGTACCCGGTGCCGCTGTCCTGGGGCGCCACGTTCAACCCGGAACTGATCGGCCGGATCGGTGCGGCCATCGGCACCGACATGCGCTCGGTCGGCGTGCATCAGGGCCTCGCACCAGTGCTCGACGTCGTCCGTGACGCCCGCTGGGGCCGGGTGGAAGAGACCATCGGCGAAGACCCCTATCTGGTGGGCAGCATCGCTTCGGCCTACATCCGCGGGCTCGAAGGCGCGGGCGTGGTGGCCACGTTGAAGCACTTTGTCGGCTACTCGGCATCCAAGGCCGGCCGCAATCTGGCCCCGGTCTCCGTCGGTGCGCGCGAACGCGCGGACGTACTGCTGGTGCCTTTCGAAATGGCAGTGCGGGAATCCGGGGCGCGCTCGGTGATGCACGCCTATACCGACGTCGACGGCGTCCCCTCCGCTGCGGACCGCTCACTCCTCACCGGGCTCCTCCGCGAGACATGGGGTTTCGACGGAACGGTGGTGGCCGACTACTTCGGGATCGGCTTCCTCAAGGAACTGCATCGCGTGGCCGGTTCGCTCGGCGAGGCAGCTGCGGCTGCGCTGACCGCCGGCGTGGACGTGGAACTGCCCACCGTGGATGCGTTCGGCGAACACCTCATCGAAGAGGTGCAGTCCGGGCGGCTGGACGAATCCGTGATCGACACCGCGCTGCTGCGGGTCCTGACGCAGAAGGTCGAACTCGGGCTGCTGGATCCGGACTGGTCGCCGGTGCCCTCAGCCCTGGCCGGTATGGACCTTACGGACTCGTCCGGTGTGCTGGGCTCGGTGGATCTGGACCGGCCGGAGAACCGGTCCCTGGCGGCCGAGGTCGCCGAGCAAGCACTGATCCTCACCGCCAACAACGGAATCCTGCCGCTGGCAGCGCCGGGCCGCATCGCCGTCGTCGGACCCAATGCTGACAACCCGATGGCGTTCCTCGGCTGCTACTCCTTCCCCGCCCACGTGGGTGTGCAGCACCCGGAGGTGGCAGCGGGAATCGAGCTGCCCACCGTGGCGGCATCGCTGCGCGGCGAATTCCCCGACAGCGCGATGACCGTGACCGCAGGCTGCAGCGTGGACGGACCTGAGACAGACGGATTTGCCGACGCGTTGTCCGCCGCCCGGGAGGCCGACGTCGTCGTGGCCGTGCTGGGTGACCGGTCCGGGCTGTTCGGCCGCGGCACCAGCGGCGAGGGCTGCGATACCGAGTCGCTGGTCCTGCCCGGAGTGCAGCAGCAGCTGCTCAATGAACTGCTGGACACCGGCAAACCCGTGGTGCTGGTGCTGCTGACCGGACGCCCCTATGCCCTGGGCCGCGCCGCTTCGGAAGCCGCCGCCATTGTGCACGCGTTTTTCCCCGGCGAAGAGGGCGGTCCGGCAATCGCCGGTGTGCTGAGCGGCAGGGTGAATCCCAGCGGCCGGCTGCCGGTCAGCGTTCCGGCGTCCCCCGGTGCGCAGCCGTCCACCTATCTGGCTGCTCCGCTCGCGCAGATGAGCGATGTGTCCAGCATCGACCCGACTCCTGCCTTCGCGTTCGGCCACGGGCTGGGCTACAGCAGCTTCGAGTGGTCGAACGTCGCCCTGGACGGTCCGGCGGAGTTCGGGGTCGACGGCGAAACGTCCGTTTCCGTGACCGTAGCCAACACCGGCGAGCGCGACGGCGTCGAGATCGTCCAGCTCTACCTGCACGATCCGGTGGCCTCGGTAGTGCGCCCGGTACAGCGGCTGGCCGGCTTTGCCCGGGTCCCGCTGCGCTCCGGAGAAGCGGCGAAGGTGCGGTTCACGGTTCCGGCCGACGCCGCGTCCTTCACCGGGCGGGACGGGCAGCGCATTGTGGAGCCCGGGGACCTGGAGCTGCGGCTCGGGGCGTCGAGCGCCGATATCCGCGGTACGGCCGGTGTTAGCCTGACCGGAACCGTGCGGGTAGTGGACCACACCCGGCGGCTGCACTGCCCGGCGGACGTGGCACCGCTGGGCTGAGTTCCTTTTCCTTCAACCCGGGAGACAGCATGTACTCCGACCTGCCCGCCGACCAGCTGGCCGCCTATCGAGGCAGCACCCGTACCCCGGAGGACCTGGACCGGTTCTGGGCGGACACCCTGGACGAGGCACGGCAGCACCCGCTGGCGGTGGAGGCCACCCCCTACCCCAGCGGGCTGCGGACCGTGGAGCTCTACGATGTGGTGTTTCCGGGCTTCGGCGGTGAACCCATCCGGGCCTGGCTGCGGCTGCCGGCCCGGAGCATCGGCGGCGACGGTCCGATGCCCGGCGTCGTGCAGTTTGTCGGTTACGGCGGCGGACGCGGGGATGCGCACGAGAATCTGTTCTGGGCCTCGGCCGGGTTCGCGCACCTGCAGATGGATACCCGCGGGCAGGGAGCCGGCTGGAGCAAGGGCACCACGCCCGACGCCGCCGGCAGCGCCGGACCGCAGGTCCCGGGCGTGATGACCCGCGGCGTGCTCGACCCGCACACCTATTACTACCGGCGGCTGTTCACCGACGCGGTCCGCGCGGTGGAGGCGATGCGCTCCCTGTCGGAGGTGTCGTCGGTGCAGGTGGATCCGGCGCGGGTGGCCGTGCTCGGACAGAGCCAGGGCGGGGCATTGGCCCTCGCGGCGTCGGCGCTCTGCCCGGACGTGGCCGCCGTCGTCGCGTTCGTTCCTTTCCTGTCCGATCTCCCGCGGGCCGTGACCGTCACCGATTCTTATCCGTACCGCGAGATCCGGGACTACCTTGCGGTCCAGCGTGGGCAGGCGGAGACGGTGATGGAGACACTGGCCTATTTCGACGCCGTGAACCTGGTTCCGCGCTCAACCGCCCCTGCACTGTTCTCGGTGGCGCTGATGGACACCATCACTCCCCCGTCCACGGTCTACGCCGCGTACAACAGCTACGCCGGTCCGAAGGAACTGACGGTGTGGCCGTTCAACGGGCACGAAGCCGGGGCCATCGAGGACGACGTCGCCGCGCTGGCGTTCCTGCAGAAGCAGCTGGCGGGTTAGTTCGGGTTCTCGGCGGTGAACAGTTCGCAGACGGTGTTGTAGTACCGGTCCGTGCTGCTCTGGTGCTGCAACCCGATCTTCCCGCAGACCCGCATCGATGCCGTGTTGGCAGGGTTAGTGACGGCCACAACCTGCGGCAGGCCCGCCGCGAACGCGTGTGCCAGCACAGCGGCACCGGCCTCCGACGCGTACCCCTTGCCCCAGCTGTCGGGATGGAAGTGCCAGCCGATCTCGATGTCGCCCGAAGGCTTCCGCTCCGGGCCCGACGCCGGGATGGGCTTCAGCAGCAGCGTTCCGGTTAGGTTCCCGGTGTCCTGGTCCTGCACCGTCTTCTCCTGCACCGCCCAGATGCCGCAGGTTCCGTCATCCCTGCGGGACCACGCCTCAATGAGGGTGAGCGCCTCGGCCCGGTCCCGCATCAACTTAGGGTTGGCGCCCAGAAAGCGCTGCACCTCCATGCGGGAGTACAGGTCCAGAACGAAGTCCGCGTCTTCGGAAGTGTAAGGGCGCAGGGTCAGCCGGGGCGTTTCCAGGGTCAGCATCCGGGAAGTCTACAGCGGCTGAAAGAGCAGGTCAGGGGCCGGCCGGCCCCGGCCCGCCCGGCGCCGCGCCCGACGGGTTCGGCTCTTTGAGTTCCACGAAAAACACGTGGGTTTCCGTCTCTCCAGTGTTTTCGCCGTAGTGCTCCTGGGCCGGAAGCCAACGGACGGCACCGGCGGGCAGTTCCACGTCCATTCCGCCGCCGGGAGCGGGTGTCGGCCCGCCCGGTCCGCCCGGTGCCGGGCCACCCGGTCCCGGACCGCCCGGACCGCCAGGACCGCCCGGCCCGCCGCTCGTGTGCAGCCGCCGGTGAAACGGACTGGCGGTCAGCATCACGCTGTCCGGATGCCGGTGCGGTTTGCTGATGTGCCCCGGCGTATCCCGGTACTCGAGCACACGCACCCGCTCGTTTTCGAATACCACCTTGTAGTGGTCCGGATTGGACTGGACTGGGTCCTGGGTCATGCCTGGAAGCTTAGGCCGGGTGCCGGCAGGACAACAGAGCCGCGGCCGCTTACGCCCCCGCGATCCGGTAAGCCAGCCGGTGCTCCTCGCCGGGCGCCAGCACAATGAGTCCCTCCCCGGAATTGAAGGCATCCGGCGGGCAGGTCATTGGCTCTACGCCCACGCCCAGCCGGTCCATCTTCTCGCCGGAATAGACCTGCAGCCACGGCGCCTCCTTGCCGGTGGCGGACAGGACAGCACCGAAGCCGGTCTCCGGGTCGGTGAGCGTTACCTGCCAGTCACCGTCGGGCAGGCCGGTGAAGGCATGGTCCGCAGTGCGGGCGCCGATCGGTTCCGGAGCGTTGAAGGCGAGCACGGTTCCCTCGGTGTCCCGCAGTTCGCTCAGGTCCAGGGGGCTCCCGGACTGCTCCGGACCGCCGAGGACCCGCGCGGCGGGAACGTCCAGCACACAGCGGTCCACCGGCACCCGGTCGGCAGTGAGGTAGGGGTGGGCGGAAACGCCGTACGGTGCCGACGACGTGCCCGCATTGGCGGCAGACAACTCCACACTTAGCCCGGTTTCGGCATCAAGCGCATAGACCGCCTGCAATTCCAGCTGGAACGGATAGCCGGGCTGTCCCATCAGCCGGTGCTTCAGGACCACGCGCTCGGGCGAGGTTTCGACAACGTCCCAGGCATCCCAGGCAACCAGTCCGTGCAGGGCCATGCCGGTCTCGGGCTCGTTGACCGGCACCTGGTACTCGGTGCCGTCGAAGGTGTAGCGGCCGCCGACAATCCGGTTGGGCCAGGGCATCAGCACCTTGCCGGTGAAGGCCTGCGGAATTTCGTCTTCCGCAAGCGGCAGCACCACGTCCCGGCCGCCGAAGGTCAGCCCGGCGAGCGTGGCACCGACCGGCAGGATGGTGGCCCGGTAATCCCCGGCGGCCAGGAAAACGGGATGGCCGTTGGGGCCGAAAGAGGAAGTCATGGGCCCGATCCTATCCGGCAGCCGGCAGCGCAGGGCTTCCCGCCGCCTGCCGGTAACGCTGCAGCACCCCCGGAGTGGGATCGGCCGTGACCACCACGGACGCGCCGTCGTTCCACGCGGGCCAGGCACCGGTGAGAATGGCAGCGGCCTGCCGGGCGGCGCCGTCGGCCACGTACTCCCCCGGCCGCGGGACGGTGACGGGAAGTTCGAAGACAGCGGCGATGACCTGCTGGATCGCCTCGGACCGGGCAGCTCCGCCCACCAGGATCACGCGCTGCGCGGACACTCCCGTGTTCTTCAGCGCCGCGAAGCCGTCCGCGAGGGAGCAGGCCACGGCCTCGACGGCGGCCCGGGCCAGGTTGGCGGGAGTGAAGTTCCGCAGCGTCATGCCGTGCAGGGACCCGGTGGCGTCCGGCCGGTTGGGGGTGCGTTCCCCTTCGAAGTAGGGCACCATCACCAGGCCGTCGGCACCGGCCGGAGCGGAGAGGGCCAGCCGCGTCAGTTCGTTCAGTTCCACCCCGAGCAGGGCAGCGGTGGCGTCCAGGACGCGGGAGGCGTTCAGGGTGGCGGTCAGCGGGAGGAAGTGGCCGGTCGCATCGGCAAAGCCGGCCACAAGTCCGGTGGCGTCCGACGTCGGATTGTCGGCGACGGCGAACACGGTGCCTGAGGTGCCGATGGAGACCACCACGTCCCCCACCCCGGCAGCGACGCCCAGTCCGGCGGCGGCGTTGTCACCGGCGCCGGGTCCGATCAGCGCGCCGGCGGGGGTGCGGGCGCCCGCTTCGAGCGGGCCCAGGACGCGGGGCAGCTGCGGCACGTGGCCGAGGGTCTGCTCCAGGATTTCGGGGAGGTACTCGCCGGTGGACGGGGACCAGTAGCCGGTGCCGGAGGCATCGGACCGGTCGGTGGTCAGGGCGGCCAGCCCTTCCGCGCCGCTGCCCGGCCCGTAACCGGCCAGGCGCCAGCTCAGCCAGTCGTGCGGCAGGCAAACGGCGGCGGTGCGGGCAGCGTTTTCCGGTTCGTTTTCGGCCAGCCAGCGCAGTTTCGTCGCGGTGAACGAGGCCACCGGCACGGAGCCCGTGGTGTCGGCCCAGTACCGGGCGCCGTCGGGTCCGGCGTCGGCAATGAGCTTGTCCGCGGCGGCGGCGGAGCGGACATCGTTCCAGAGCAGGGCCGGGCGGACCACGGCACCGGTTTCGTCCAGGCAGACCATGCCGTGCTGCTGCCCGCCTACCGAGACAGCGGCGACGTCGTCCAGTCCCCCGACAGCCGCCGATGCTTCTCGGAACGCTGCCCACCACGCTTCCGGGTCCACCTCGGTACCAGCCGGGTGGCGGGCCGTGCCTTCGCGCAGCAGCGCGCCGGTCTGGGCATCGCGGATGACTACCTTGCAGGACTGGGTGGAGCTGTCGACTCCGGCAACGAGTGGCATGTCGAGCCTTTCAACGGGTGCTGCCGCCGGTCCCCCAGGGCCCGGCGGCAGCACGATTCGGTGATGGTTTGCGCGTCGTGCGCAGGTAGCCTAGCGGGCACCCATCAGGTGTTCCAGCGCAAGCTGGTTCAGCTTCACGAAACCGAAGTCGCGGTCCGCGGCGGCGTCGGCGTTGAAGTCCTCGAAGGACGCGGCGTCGGAAAGCAGGTCCGTGACGGATTCACCGGCAGCCAGCGTGGGCTGTGCCAGCTCGGTGATGCCGGCGTACTGCATGGCTTCCTGCACCTCGGGATCAGCGCGGAAGGCCAGGGCACGTTCCTTGAGCAGCAGGTACATGTCCATGTTGGCCTTGGCGGATTCCCAGACGCCCTCGTAGCCCTCGGTGCGGGACGGTTTGTAGTCGAAGTGGCGCGGGCCTTCGTAGCGCGGTCCGCCGTTGGGGAAACCGTTCTCCAGCAGGTCCACGGTGAAGAAGGCGCTGGTGAGGTCGCCGTGCCCGAAGACGAGGTCCTGGTCGAACTTGATGGACTTCTGGCCGTTGAGGTCAATGTGGAACAGCTTGCCGGACCACAGGGCCTGGGCGATGCCGTGGGTGAAGTTCAGCCCGGCCATCTGCTCGTGCCCGGTCTCCGGGTTCAGTCCGACAATGTCACCGTGCTCGAGCTGGGCAATGAATGCCAGGCCGTGGCCGATGGTCGGCAGGAAGATGTCGCCGCGCGGTTCGTTGGGCTTGGGCTCGATGGCGATGCGCAGCCCGTAGCCCTTCTCCTTGATGTAGCCGGCAGCGGTGTCGATGCCTTCACGCATGCGGTCAAAGGCTGCGGAGAAGTCCTTGGAACCGTCGTATTCGCTGCCTTCGCGGCCGCCCCACATCACGAAGGTTTCCGCGCCGAGCTCCGCCGCGAGGTCGATGTTCCGCAGCACCTTGCGCAGTGCGAAGCGGCGGACGGAGCGGTCATTGGAGGTGAAGCCGCCGTCCTTGAACACCGGGTGCGTGAACAGGTTGGTGGTCACCATGGGTGCCTTGAGGCCGGTTTCGGCCAGGGCATTGGTGAAGTTCTTGATGATGATGTCCCGCTCCTGCGCCGTGGCGTCGAAGGGAACCAGGTCATTGTCGTGGAAGGTCACCCCGTAGGCGCCCAGTTCAGCGAGCTTATGCATGCCCTTGATGGGATCCAATGCGGCCCGCGTCGGTGTGCCGAAGGGGTCGGTTCCGGTCCAGCCGATGGTCCAGAGGCCGAAGGTAAAGCGGTCGGAAGGCGATGGCGTCATTGTCACGATAGCTCCAGATCAAGTATTAGTTGGAAGCAACAACATATTCGGGTGGCTCTCCCGTGTCAATGGTTCCCGGACGAAAAAGCTTCCGTCTCTCACGAGGTGCGACCGCTCGGAGGCACTTTGTTGCCGGCCCCAACCAAATCGCAGTGGCGACAGGTAGGCTGGAGGATGACCAGTAACCGGAGAGGAAACAAAGACGTGGAAAGCGGCATTATCAGCGCCCCTGCACCGGCAGGCCGCGGCACCGATAACCTGCGGTCCACCAACCTCTCCCGCATCCTGACCCTGCTGCACCGGAACGGGCAGCTCTCCCGCGCGGACCTGACCCGGCTTACCGGCTTCAACCGCTCCACCATCGGTGCCCTGGTGGGCGAACTGGCCGGCATGGGGCTGGCTTACGAGACCGATCCGCCCGCCGGACGGGTCGGCCGGCCCAGCCCGCTGGTCCACCCCAACGAGCGGGTGGCCGCCGTAGTGGTCCATCCCGACGTCGACGCCGTGACCGTAGGCCTGGTGGGGCTGGGCGGGCGGGTGCACCGCCGGGTCCGCCATGACACCGTTTCGCGGCCGAGCGTGGCCGAGACCGTAAGCATCACCCGCGCCGTGCTGGCCGGGATGGCTCCGGACCTGGCCGGGATGGACCGGATTACCGGGGTCGGCGTGGCCGTTCCGGGGCTCACCCGCACCTCCGACGGCCAGGTGCTGCTGGCACCGCACCTGGGTTGGCGGAACGAGCCGCTGGCCGCTCCCCTGGCCGAGGCGCTGGACCTGCCGGTCTTCGCCGGCAACGACGCCACCCTGGGTTCGGTGGCCGAGAGTCTCTTCGGTGCCGCCGTCGATACCGACAATGCCGTGTACCTCAACGGCAGCGCGAGCGGGATCGGCGGCGGGATCATCGTCGCCGGCAGGCCGCTGCGAGGGGCGGACGGCTACGCGGGCGAGCTCGGGCACACGCTGGTCCGCAGCGACGGCGAGCGGTGCCACTGCGGCCGCCGCGGCTGCCTGGAAACGGAAGTGAACCTGGCCGGCCTGCTGGAGGTGCTGGGCTTGGACCGCGCGGACCAGGACACACTGGACGCGGCGATGGCCGAACAGCAGACCGCAGCAGTGCGCGCCGAGGCGGACCGGCAGCTGGATCAGCTGGCAGTGGCGCTGACGAACTTCGTGAACATCTTCAATCCGGACACGATTGTCCTGGGCGGTTTCCTCGGCACCCTGTTCGCTTCCAACCCCGAGCGGCTGACCGACGCCGTTGCCGCCGAGGCGGTCGCGGGCCTGGGCCGGCGGGTACAGCTGCGCCGGGCGGCGCTGCGTTCGGAACTGCTGCTGGTCGGCGCCGCGGAGCTGGCCTTCGCTCCGGTGCTGGCCGCGCCGCGCCCGGCCTAGGAACCGGCCGGCTTAGTAACCTTCCGGCTTAGGAGTCCCAGCCGAAACTGAACCGCTCGGGCCGGAACGGTTCCAGCAGCGGATGCCGCCGGCCGGTGCGGATTTCCGCGGCCACCAACTCCCCTGCGATCAGGCCCAGTGTGGCCCCCGAGTGCGTGAAGGCGGTCCAGCAGCCGGACAGCGCGGCAAGCTCGCCGAGCACCGGTTCACCGTCCCCCGGCACCGGTTTCAACCCCGGCTGCCGGCTCTGCGGCACCACCTCCGGATGCCCGGCCAGCACCCGGCTCGCCTCGGCCGCCAGCTCGGCCGGCACCTCGGAATCCACACTCCAGCTGCCGTCCTCCAGGCACTGCACGCGGTCCAGGTACCAGGTGGAATCCATCGCGAGCCGCCCGCCGGGGTGCGGGCGCAGCGAAATCCGCGGCGTGTTCAGCACGGCCCGCAGTCCGTGGTCCACCGGTTCGCTGATCACCAGCATGGCCGGGTCGGAGGCATCGGGCAGGTGGACGCCGGCCTCGGCCAGCACTGCGGGCGTGCCGGCTCCGCAGGCGACGACGACGGCGTCGGCCGCGTATTCTTCCCCGCCGGCGGTGCGGATCCCGCGTGCCCTGATGCCGCCGTCGGACCCGGCGCCGCCCGGAAGCGCGCGGGTAAGAGTGCACATTCCGGTGTGTTCGATCATCGTGCCGCCGCGCATCGTGAACTCCTCGGCCAGGTACCGGACCAGGTGCGGCAGCGACACCCAGCCTTCACCCGGGTTGACCAGCACCCGGTGGGGCAGCACCCCCGGGTCCACGCCGGGCACCATGCCTGGAACGTCATCGCGTTCCAGCATCCGGGCCTCGTAGCCCTGCCGGGTCTGTTCGTTGTGCCGCTCA
Source organism: Arthrobacter sp. zg-Y895 (assembly GCF_020731025.1). Lineage (NCBI taxonomy): Bacteria > Bacillati > Actinomycetota > Actinomycetes > Micrococcales > Micrococcaceae > Arthrobacter > Arthrobacter sp. zg-Y895. The sequence continues at coordinate 33,425 of NZ_JAJFZY010000006.1, read as the reverse complement.
ACGACAACGAACGGGTCATCGTCCCAGTACAGGCCGCCGTCGAAGGCAAGCCAGTCGATGCCGGGATTCTGCGCCAGCAGGGTCCGGTACCGGTCGATACCTGCCATCCGCAGCCGGTAGTAATCTTCGCCGTAACTCCCGCCGGCGTTCAGCCAGGACAGCGAGCGCCCGGAGGCTCCGCTGCCCACTTCCGCTTCCGTCACCAGCAGCACGTCCGCGCCGCCGCGCAGCAGCTGCACCGCAGTGGAAAGTCCCAGCACTCCGCCGCCCAGGACGGCGACGGTATCCGGCGGAAGCGTGTTCGGCATGCCTTTCCCCTTCTTGAAGTACCGCAGGGTTTAATTCTCTGGTTACCTTGTCAGGTAATTTCCAGCAGGTTAAGCGAAAGACGGCGCCGTGCATTCTTCTTCCTCCCCCGATCAATCGCGCCGCATCCCGGTGATTGCCGACGTCGACACCGGCGTGGACGATGCCCTGGCCCTGACCTTCCTGGCCCGCAGCCCGCGCATCGACCTGCGCGCAGTGACCTGCGTGGCCGGGAACACCGACGTCGACCAGGTACTGCGCAATACCCTGGACGTGCTGGACCTTGCCGGCCGGCCGGACGTGCCGGTGGCCCGCGGGGCGGAGCGGCCGCTGATCAACGAGCCCCGCAACGCACACGCCTTCCACGGCGCCAACGGGATCGGCGGGCTGCAGCTGCCGGCCGCCAGTGCATCGGCTTCGCCCCTGGCCGCCGTCGAACTGCTGCACCGCACCATCGAAGACTCTCCGGAACCGGTGACCTTGCTGGGCATCGGCCCGCTGACCAACCTGGCGGTGTTCCTGCGTGCCTACCCGCTCACGGCCCGGAAGCTGGAGCGGATTGTGTTTATGGGCGGATCGGCCGGGATGGGCAATGCCACCTCGCATGCCGAGTTCAATGCCTGGCATGATCCGGAGGCGCTGGCCGTGGTGCTGGAGAGCGGCGTGCCCGTGACTATGTACGGGCTGGACGTCTTTATGCTGGCGACCCTCGATGCGCCGCAGTACCTGTTGCTGGAAGCCTCCACGGATCCCGGTGCCCGGCTCGTGGGCTCGCTGCTGGCTTTGGGCGCGCGGACCCGGGTGGCCGGAGGCGTCCTGGGCGCGGAGCCGCTTCCCACGGTGAGCGCCAACGACGGCACCCTCGAGCCCATGACCATCGGCGACGCCGGTGCCGCCTGCCTGATCGCCGCACCGGAAACCGTGGTCCTCGAGGATTACCCGGTGCGGGTGGAGCTTGCCGGGCACAGCCGCGGGCAAACCCTGGTGGACCGGCGGAGGATCGCCGGCGAGGACGCGGTGCACGGGCTGCTTGCACCGGCACCGGTGATTTCGGTGGCCATGGCGCTGGACCACCCCGCCATGGTCCGGACTTTCCTGGACACGGTGGCTCCGGGCGAGGCTATTCGTAGCTGAAGAAGCCCTGCCCGGTCTTCCGTCCGAGTTCGCCGCGGGCCACCTTGTCGCGGAGGATCTGCGGCGGCGCGAAGCGGTCCCCCAGTGTCGAGTGCAGGTACTCGGCAATGCCCAGCCGGACGTCCAGTCCCACCAGGTCCGTAGTGCGCAGCGGGCCGGTGGGATGGCGGTAGCCCAGCGTCATGGCGGCGTCGATGTCCTCGGCGGATGCCACCCCCTCCTCGACCATCCGCATGGCTTCCAGGGCAATGGCGACGCCGAGCCTGGAGGACGCAAAACCAGGCGCATCGCGGACGACGACGGCGGCCTTGCCCAGGGCTTCGATCCATTCCTGTGCGCTGGCGGCCAGCTGCTCCGACGTCCGGGCGCCGAGGACCAGTTCCACCAAGCGGGAAGCCGGCACGGGATTGAAGAAGTGCAGGCCGCAGAAGTTCTCCGGCTGCTTCAAACCCGCAGCCAGCCGGTCCACGGACAGCGAGGACGTGTTGGTCGCCAGCCAGGCGCCGTCGTCGAGCTGTTCCTCCACAGCGCGCAGGGCCGCGGACTTCAGCGCGAAGTCCTCCGGCACCGCTTCCACCACCAGGCCGCAGCCCGCAAACTGTCCATAATCCACGGCGAAGGCGGCACGCTCAGCGAGCTCTTGGGCGCTTTCATCCGTGTCCCCGCGTTCCACGCTTTTGCCGAGAGACCCGGTGACCCGGGTGCGGGCGGCGTCGGCGGCTTCCCGGTCCCGTTCGACCACCACCACCTCCGCTCCGGCGAGAAGGAAGGCGTGGGCTATGCCCGCTCCCATGCGTCCGCCGCCCAGCACCCCTACCCGTGCCGGGACGGTGCCGATGTCAGCGCTCTCGAAGGCCACGGGAATTCTCCTTGCGGTCGAGGAAGGCCTGCATGCGGTTCAACTTCGCCTCGGATTCAAAGAGGATTCCCTGGGCGAGGTTGTCGATCAGCGGATGGGCGTCACGCGGGGCGGCGAAGGCAGCTTTGGTCAGGCGCAGGGCCAGCGGATCGGAGGCGGTGATGCGGTCCGCGAGCGCGTGGGCGGCGGCCAGCAGGCCGGCGGGGTGGTGGAGTTCGGTGATCAGCCGGACGGCCAGGGCTTCCTCCCCGGACAGGATCCGTCCGGCCAGCAGCATGTCCTTGGCCAGCGGCTCGCCCACCAGCTCCTTCAGCCGCCAGGTGGCTCCGGCAGCCGCCATGATTCCCAGCCCTGCTTCGGGCTGGCCGATCTTCAGCCGTGGTGTGCCCAGCCGGAAGTCCGCGGCGTAGGCCAGTTCCGCTCCGCCGCCCAGCGCAAATCCGTCCAGTGCGGCGATGACCGGCAGCGGCAGCGCGGCTATCCGGGTGAAGAGGCCGGAGTTGATGCCGGCCAGGGCGTCGTCGCGGCGGCGTTCGCGCAGCTCGGTGATGTCCGCCCCGGAGGCGAAGATCCCCTTTCCGCCGGCCTCGGTGCCGGAGAGGATCAGGACCCGCGGCTGCCGCTCCAGTTCGGCGCAGACGGCATGCAGTTCCTTCACCATGGCCGCGTCAATGGCGTTGCGGACCTCGGGCCGGTGCAGCTGGACGTGGACCCGGTCCGCTCCCTCGGTCACCCGGAGCGTGGAAAATCCTGCGAATGCCTGGGTCTGCTCCTGCGGGGGTTCCGTCACGGTGCGCCCGTCCTCTCGTTGCGGGCCGGCGTCCTTGCCGGCAGTCCTAGTATTACGCAGCCGCCGGGCTTTGCCGTGATGCGGCTCAATGCGGCACGGGGTGCTCTGCGGCCCAGCGGACCAGCTCCGCGGTCATGGCACGGTAGCCCGCAGAGGTGGGGTGCAGCAGCTCCTGGTTGGCGGTAAACGAATCGGCGGCCTTCAGCAGACCGGAGACATCCGCGGCATGGACAAACGGTTCCGGGCTGCAGGCGCCGTGTCCGGCCAGTGCCTGTTCGACGGCGTCCACGTAGTAGATGTTCGGCGCGGAGGAGCTGTCCACGGCGGACCGGATGACGGCGTTCAAGTCATTGATGAGGTCCCGGCCGAAGCGTTGTTCCGCGGTGCTGAGCCGGCCGCAGTCGCCGCCGGGCTCATCAAAAAGCTGGGGGTACGGAAGCACCAGCACCGGAGCGGAGACCGCGGCCGCCACGCCCGCGTAGGCGTCCACGAGGTCGGCCTCGAGGGCGGACAGCTGCTCTGCCGCGTGGGCGGCCAGTTGCGGGTCGTCGCTGCAGGGAGTGGTTTCCAGCAGGCAGGCCTGCAGGATTCCGGCGAAGTCGAGGTTGTTGCCGCCCACTGAGAGCACCACCAGGGTCGGTTCGAAGCCGCGCAGCTGCTCCAGCTGTGCCGGGACCGTGCCGGGGTCGGTATTCGGTCCGGCTCCTGGATCCGTTACTGCCAGCCGTTGCTGCGCGGTCAGGTGCCCCGTGGTGGCCCGGGAACACGCCAGGTTGGCAATGTTCTGCGGAGCAAACAGTTCCGCAGCGGGCGGGTGGAGGCTGCGGTGGCAGGAATCCCGGACGCCGGACACTGCAGGCTGGTAATCGCCGGCCCCCTCCCCCGCAGCGAAGGAGTCGCCGAGGATGGCCAGGCGTCCGACGTCGCCGGTTACCTCCGCGAGCCAGCCCGAGGGGCGGGGCTGTTCCGGCGTTGGGGTTGGGCTTGGGCTCGAGGTCGGGGTCGGATCGGGGCTGGCCGCTGCCGCCGTCGTCGTGCTGTCCGACGGCGGTCCGGCGGCAGGGGCGGTCGAGCACCCGGAGAGCAGTATTGCGGCCCCCGCGATGCCGGCTGCTGCACGCCGCCTCGCGCCGGCGCATGCGGAGTTTTTCATGAGCGCCCCCTGAATCCTTGAGCGGGTGGAAGTTAAAGGCCGGCGGCCGGCGTCGTTGGCGGTGATAACCCGTACCAACGACGTCGGCCGCCGCTTCATACCTATTACTTAGGGCCGGTTACCGACGGCGGCCCAGCGCCTCGTTCACGGCCGGATCTCCGAGCTGGCTCAGCCAGGTCAGCAGTGCCGGGTAGGTGGACGGGTTGGCTGCCACGACTACCCGGGCCCGCGGGTGGGTAGCCAGCTCCTGGAGCCGGACCAGGGGTGTGGCCGGATCGGCGGCTTCGGCCAGGAGCGCGGCATCCGGGTCAGCGGCCGGCGTACGCCGAACGGTGTCCTCGGACACTTCTTCGTCCTGGTCCGTAGCCTGGTCCGGCGACTCAGTTGCCGCGGTCTGCACGGGTTCCTGGACGGGTGTCTGCTCCACCACCGGTTCCTGGACGGGCGCTGTGTGCTGGGGCTGAACCGGAACCTGCTGCTGCGGCTGAACGGGCGCCTGAACGGGAGCCTGCTGCTGCGGCTGAACCGGCTGCTGAACCGGAACCTGCTGCTGAACGGGCTGGCCGGCGGGCTGGCCCTGCTGCGGAACCTGGTGTTGCTGCGCCCCAACGAAAGTGGCCGGCGTCGGAATGGCGGGAACCTGTGCACGGGCCGGAGCCCCTTCGAAGGCGAAACCGGTGCCCGTGTTTCCGGAAGCCGGCAGCGTCTTGAAGTGTGCCCGCGCAGCCTTGTCCAGCCAAAGTACGGCCAGAACCACGAACGGCATAACCCAGGTGAGCAGCATGATCAGGGTCGTGACCGTTCCGACCGGCAACGGTGCGGCGCTCGTCGTCGAAGAGTCCAAGTCCTGGACTTCGAAAAGGATCATAAGGATCAGCGACAGGACAAACAGGGCACCCGCATAGACGCTGCCCATCACGAAGGCGGACCGCTCATCGCGGGCGGCAAGCTTCCGGACCACTATGGTGGCGGCCACCAGCAGCAACGCGAGGACCAGGCCAACGGACCAAGTGGCGACGCCGTCGTGGTCCTCCACCAGGGTCTGCACCAGTCCGACCACCATGAAGAGGGCCAGGGCCGACGCCAGGATCAGGGTTAGCAGCACCACGGGGCGGAGGGCCGTGAGCCGGTCCGCGGGGGCAACTGCGGTCCGGTGCGTGGTGCGGGCAACGGACGGAGCGGAAACCGCAGCACCGAAGGCCATCCAGAAGAAGGTGGAGAACCCGGCAACTCCCGGGAAGAAGCCCTCCGTAAGGGAATCCACACCCATGAGTCCGAGCACGGCGAGGAAAGCAGCGCCCGCACCGAGTGCCGCACCGGCAAAGCGCCAGGCGTCGGAGCCGCCGAAGACCTTCAGCGCAACAAGTCCCAGGACTCCCACTGAAAGGAGCGCGGCAAGGACTTGTGCTATCAGGAACAGCCAGCCGTCCGCGCCTGTGTAGTAGTCCAGCGCGTCCATAACAAACAGGATGATCTGCACAACGGTGACGACGGCGGCAAAGCCCACAATGCCCAGCATGACGAACAGCCAGCGCCGGTGGCGGGCATGATCGACGTCGCCCGGGGCTATTTCGCCGTTCCGGGGCTGTGCCGCGAGAAGGGCACCGGCAAGTCCGAAGGCGACGGCGCCGCCCAGGTAGCGGTAGCTGTCGTCGCCGAAGCCTGATACCAGGCTCAGGACGAAGTACACCAGCACCAGGATGACGTACGGGAGGTTGGCCAGAAGACGGATGTCCTGGACTTTCCGGTAGCCGACTGTCGGGCCGAAGACGCCGCCGCGCCACAGGTAGCTGATGCCCAGGGACAGGATGCTCAGGAGCGTAATAAGGAGTACGTCAACGCGGGCACCCGCTTTGGTGGCGTCGTCGTAGCTACTCGTACTGAAGGTCCAGGTCATGAAAAGCGAGGCGAACAGGGCCAGGAACGCGATGCCGTCCCGGACGTAGTCGCTGATCGGAACCCCGGCGAAGGGTGACGGACGCTTGGTGCCGGAGGAAGCCTGCGCCTGGGCCTGGCCGTAGCCGGGGTTACCCGGATACTGCTGCTCTTGACGCTGCTGAGTCGGCTGACCATACCCACCTTGGCCGTAGGCCTGGCCGGGCTGGCCTGCCCCGACTGCGGCGAGCTGCCGGTCTTCCACCGATCCGGTGGTTGGTCTTGCGGGTTCGGCGGCAGGTTCCGTACCCGGCGCGGAGGCTGCAGAAGCGGGCGCGGCACCTATGGCATACCCGCACTCCGCACAGAACCGGCCCCCCGGTTCTTGTTGTTTCCCACACTCGGGACAGAATTTCATAACGCCTTCCTTGGATCTTCAAAATATTGATGACGCCGGCGATCCGGCATACCCGGCGGCAGGCTGACCTGCCGCCGGGTGTCTGCTACTTCGTCTTGACCGCGACCGTGTAGCTCACAAGAGCGAAGTCGGTCTCCGGAGTGGCAGACAGTATCTGGACTTTCAGCTCGTGGTCCTTGCCGTCGTTGGGGTAAGCGATGGAGTATTCGGTCCGCTCCCCTGCCGGGATTTCAACTTTCTCTTCCTTACCGTCCAGCGTGATCCCGATGACGATCTTGGAAGTCGTCGAGCCGAGGGCGCTGATCTCCAGGTCGGCTTCGGCGTCGGTGCCCGACAGGGTGTGGCTCTTCGCGGACTCTGACGAGGCCCCGGTGGAGAGCACGCCGTAATCGCTGCTGATGTACGAACCGGAAGGCAGTGACTCGTCAGAGTAATCCGAATCATCCGAAGAGGAATCCGAGAAGTCGTAGCCCTTCCCCTCAACCAGGGTCAGGTCGGCGGAGTACTCGAAGTCCTTGCCCTTTTCGGCGAACTCTTCCTGCCATTCCGGGCCGGCAAAGACCACGAGCTTGTAGTTGCCCGCCTCGACCTCATCGCCCCATCCCAGGTCCGCGATCTGCTCCTTGCCGTCCTCGGAGTAAACCAGCATGTCGCCGAAGTCGCCGTCTTCTGCTTCCAGGGCCATTTCCTCGTCCACCGTCAGGTTGAGGACCGCGAAGCCGGCCGAGTTGAACTCCACCTCGGTGGATTCGTCCACGCTGATATCTCCGGTGGCGTCCTCGGTATTCGCGAGCTGCAGCATAGCCAGGGCCTGCTCACGGGTCAGGGAATCGGTCCAGTTGATGATCCAATCCGCGACGGTGTGCCCCAGGCTCACCCGCCACTTGCCGTCCTCCTCGATGGTGGTCAGGCTCATGATCTTCGCACCGCCCAGCATCTCCACGGAGGGCTCAATGGAGTAGCCGGAATCGCCGAAGCAGATGCTGTCGGACTCCCGCTCGCCCTCGATGCAATCGCTGGTCAGGGTGATCTTGTCGCCGTATTCGCTTTCAACAGTGATGTTCTCGACGACGGCGACGGCACGGTCGCCGTCCTTGTCACCATCCGTGAACCGCACGTCGCTGATGTTCAGCTCTTCGCCGCTGGCGCCGGCCATCAGGTCATCGAACAGGTCCGGGTACAGGTAGAGCATGCTGCCCTCATGGATGGACAGTGTGCCGGCGAGCGGCTCCAGGCTTCCTTCGGAAACCGCCTCCGGCACCGCCTCTACTGCCGCCTGCGCTGCTGCTGCCGGGCTGTCGCTGCCGCCCGCCGATTCGGGAACGCTGCCGCGGTCAAAGCCTTCACTCTTGTTGATCATTTCGACAATGCTGTACATCGGGCTCACGTACCAGCGGCCGTCGCGTTCGGTGGCCAGCAGGGTCAGGGGCGAGCCGTCCGGTCCGAGTTCGTTAAGCTGGACGGTTTCGTCGATCTTTTCCTCGTCCTCAAGATCTCCGGCCTCGATCGCGGAGCGGATGGTTCCGGTAGTCTTCGCCGGATCTATCTGGAAACGTGCTTCGCCGGAGGTGTACTCAATCAGGGCGGTGTGGTCATCGATCTCGGTGACCTTGGGATCCACACCCTCAAAGGTGATGTCCATGCCGTCGAAAGTCAGGTCGTCGTCAATCTCCGAGTCTTCGTCAGAGACCTTGTTGATCGCTTCCTCCAACCGGAATTCCTCGGCCTTGTCCTCAAGCTGCTCCTGGATGCGCTGGAGCGGTTCGCGTTCCTCCGGCGGCACCATGGTAGCCAGCCCAATGATGTCCTTGGACTCGATGGCCTCCACCACCTTGTCGGCAGCGCCTTCGGCGGACCCGGCACCTCCGCGGACCATGTTCTGCACGATGAAGAACGCGGCCAGCCCCAGGATGACCAGGAGTGCCAGCACGGAGACCAGGATGATCGTCAGCTTGCGGGACGGCTTCTTGCCGCCCGACGACGGCGCGCCCGGTCCGGCGGGCCCCTGCGGACCAGTGGGGGCGCCGTCATTGGGGCCACCGGAGGCGGGACCTGAGCCGGCGGGGCCGGTGTAGCCTGGCTGGCCGGATCCGGACTGGGCCGCAGCTTGCGAGACAAAGGGTGGGTCGAACACGGAAGTCGGCGCACCCGGAGCGCGCATGGCTGCAGTCTGCTGTTCGCTGTGCTGCTGGGCCCGGGCCTGCTCGAAGCGCTGCGTCGGCTGGTCGGCCGGGGCCGGAGTCTGAACCGGAGCCTGCTCGAACCGCTGCGTCGCCTGGTCGGCCTCGGCCGGGCTCTGGGCGTCGACGGTCTGAGAGGAGGCTGCCTGCGGGGATGCTGCCTGCGGGGAGTCAGCGCGGTGCGTTCCGGAATTCGAGGCCGCATCGGCTTCCGTGCCCTGAGGTGCGGTGCTTTCGCCGCCCGACTGTGCCGGCTGAGGTGCCTGGCAGTTGGTACAGAATTTCCAATGCGGCTGCAGTTCAGCGCCGCAGGACGTGCAGTGTTTCAAGACTCCCCCAGGATGTCAGCAAGGACCCGGAAGGAGTAAGTGATGGTCCCCCCGAGCCAACAGATACGTACGGCACTAGACCCTAGCACGGGCAGGGGTCAGGCTGGGGGCAGGTTCACCGGCTGAGACTGGCGTACACAACGTAGTTGTCGTCGAAGGTTCCGGTGGCAGGGTCAAAACCGTCGCAGGTGATCAGGCGCAGCTCTGCACCGGCGGTATTGCCGTACACCGCGAGCGTAGGAAACTCGTCCTTGCCGTATTGCTCGCCCCGGTCTACCGAGAAGACCGCAGTGCTCCCGTCTTCCCGGGTAACTTCGAGCCGGTCGCCGGGCGACAGGTTCCGCAGGCCGGCAAAGACTCCCTCGCCGCCGCCGGTGGCGTTGACATGCCCCAGCAGCACGGCGGGGCCGCGTTCCCCCGGGGTGGGCGAGCCCGTGTACCAGCTCGCCGGCGAACCGGGAGCCTCCGGCGGAACCTCGAGGGAACCGTCCTCCCGCAGTCCAAGATGCAGGAGCCGGGATTCGGTGCCGGTGGCCGGGATAGATAAGGACACCGGCGCGGAGGGGGAAAGCACCGGAGGAGCGTCAGCCTGCGGGGCTGCAGGCTGGCTTGGCGCGGCGGCCGGAGAAGCCGGGGCAGCCGCCGTCGTTGTGGTGGTTGTCGGTGCTCCGGTCTCCGGGGCGGCCGTGCCGCTGCATCCGGAGAGCAGGCGGGGCGGCTGCTGCCGGTGAGGTGGAGAGGCGGGGCCGCCGCGCAGGACATCAGTCCTGCGCGGCGGCCGGGGCGGGATGCCGTCATGGGAATCGACGCTTCAGCTACGGTCAGTCTTAGGCGTTGGCACGACGGCGGATAGCCATCGCCCCACCGGCCAGGGCCAGGACACCGGCGCCGGCTACGGCAATTCCGGCGGAGTTGCCGTTGCCGGCTACTGTCTCCACCCCGGTGTCAGCTCCGCCTTCGGGCATCGCATCCATCTGCGAACCGGTGAGGGTGCCGCAGGCCGCGGGAAGGGTCGCTGCGGCAGGCAGCGTCTCGTCGAGGTCGGACATCTTCTCCGCTGCGGCGGCGGGCATCAACGCGGGATCCACGCCATGGACTACCACTACCGCGGACCCGTCCTTCAGGGATGCTGCGGTCTCCGGAGTCAGTTCGAAGGTGCGCTCGTAGGTGTACGCGGATCCGCCCGGGAAACGATCGACGGCCAGTGCGGAGTCCGCACTGGTGTCACCCTCGGTGGTAAGCGAGTTGCCGATGTGGCCGTAGAACGGGTGTCCCTCGGTGGTGTTGACGACGCCGTCGCCGTCGGTGTCGGCGTCGGGACCCGGGCAGACGCCCTGGGCGGCGATGTGGATGTGCTGGGCGTGCGGGAAGGGACCGTCCATGAAGGTCTCCGCCGCACCGGAGACGTTGACCGTTACCTTGGCTTCGGTGCCGTGGACGTCCACCATGGCCTGTCCGGTGGTGCCGGAATTATTCATGGTGTTCAGCGTGGCCTGGCTCGACCAGGAGTCTTCGCCATGGGCCATGGCGGGACCCGTCGAAAGGGCCAGCGCACCCAGGGCCAGGGTGGGAACGGCAAGCAGGCGCATCTTCTTGTTCATGATCGGTTCCTTCGTCGTGTCGGTGTGCACATCGAGGTGCGTGCATCGGTCGTTAGACATGGAAGGTTCGGAGCCGATCCGTTCCCGGATGGGTCGTGAGGCAAATTACTTTGAAATCTGCGCGGGCTACTTGTCCCGGGAGATGAGGGGATCACCCATCCATCGGCGGCCCCGCTGCGAACACTGGGTATGGAGACTCGGTATCTGCGCGGTGCGAAAGTATGACAGTGTTCTCAGCGAACATCTCCCCGTCCGTTGCCTCGGCCGGGGGCCGTCGTCGAAGGGATGACCTGTGGGAGCCCATGACTGACTCGGGAACCGGCCCGACGGATTTCACCGCTCGGCCTGCGACGGAAGACTGGCAGGAGGACCGAGGGGTCGGGCTCGCCGATCTGGTGCGCCGCTGCGGCGAAGGTGACGAAACCAGTTTCGCCGCCCTGTATGACGCCACCTCTGCAAAGGTTTACGGGCTGGCGGTGCGGGTGACCAGGTCTCCGGAAATCGCGGCCGAAGTTGTCCAGGAGGTCTATCTGATGGCCTGGCAGCAGTCCGCACGTTTCGACCCGACGCGCGGGACAGTGCTGGCATGGTTATGCACCCTTGCCCACCGCAGGGCAGTGGACCGGGTGCGCCAGGTGGCCCGTGAACGGGAGCGGGAACAGACCTACGAGGACCAACGGACGGGAACGCCAGTGGACCAGACATGGCAGGAAGTGGAGCAGGGGATGAAAACCCACGAGGTGCAGAACGGGTTGAGCACCCTCACCCCGCTCCAACGCGAAGCCGTTGCCTTGGCCTACTACCAGGGATTCACCTATCAGGAGGTTGCCCGGCGCCTGGATATCCCGTTGGGCACAGCCAAAGCACGGATCCGTGACGGGTTGAAGAAGCTTCGCTCGGCATTGGGGGGACAGTCATGAACCAGCACAGCCAGAACGCCGGGGACCTCCATGAGCTCGCCCCGCTGTATGCCGTGGACGCCCTGGAGCCGGCCGAGCGCGAAGAATTCGAACAGCATCTGGCGGACTGCCCCCGCTGCCAGGCGGAGGTCGCCGAATATGCCGAAGTCACCGCCGGCCTTGCTGCGGAGACGGCCCAGACTCCCCCGCCTGCCCTGCGCAGCTCCGTGCTGTCTTCCATCCACGGCACCCAGCCGCTGCCTGGCCCCCGGACGGGGCCGGCCGCCGTCGTCGTCTCGCTGGACGAACGACGACGACGGCGCGGGCGTCGGCTCCTGGCCGCCGCAGCGGCTGCCGTCCTGCTCCCCGGAATCGGCCTGGCCGGCTGGAACCTGGGGGTCCAGTCGGAGCAGCGCGAGCAGGAACAGCAGGCAGCTCAGGAACAGGACCGGGAAACCCGGCTGCTGGCCGCACCGGATGTCGCCACGCAGCGCGTCGACGTCAACGGCCAACCGGCCACCCTGGTTGTTTCGCGGGAGGAGGATGCCGCCTTGTTCGTCGCGGACACCCTGCCCGATCCCGGCGAGGGACGGGAGTACCAGCTCTGGCTGCTCGAGGGCGAGACTCCCATTCCGGATACGCACTTTTCCGGAGGGGACGTCAGCGTCTGGCTCAGCGGCGACGTCGCCAAGGCCGGAGCCGTGGCCCTGACGGTTGAGCCTGCGGGCGGGTCCGCCACGCCCACGTTCCCGCTGGTGGCCGTCGCCGAGATCTAGGCTTGCCCTTTAAACGGAACGTCCCGCCGCATCGACTTCGTGCAGCGGGACGTTCCGAGTGGAGTGGAGGCTAGCGGCCGCCGCGGCGCGCCAGTGCTTCGTTCACGCCGGCGTCGCCAAGTGCGCCGAGCCAGGAAAGCAGCTCCGGGCCGGCAGCGGGGTTGGCGGCCACCGCGGGGCGGGCCAGCGGATAGTCGGTGGCCAGTTCCTGCAGCCGGAGCGGGTCGGTGCCCGGATCTTCGGCCTCGGCAAGGATGGCAACCTCGGCGGGGTCCACCTGCGCGGGCGGGGCGGCGGATGCGCCGCCGTTGACGACGTCTGCTGCCGGAATGTTCATAACCGGTTCCGGATTTCCGTTCCCAAACTTTTCGTCCTGCATGCAGTCCTCCTTCAAATGGGTGCCTGAGTAAGCAGGCTTTCCATTATTCTTTCAGACCACGAGGGCCGCCGCCCAATCGCCGCCGCCTCGTCAAGGGACTCAACCCACTGCCGCAGTCGGCCGCCGCTCTGGCGCCCTGCACTCCCCTGGCTCTACCCTCTCCGCGAACGTCACCGCCGGTAGTTGCCCGCGGTGTCCGGGGTGCGACATACTGAAGCCTAATTCGATTCGGATGAAGCCATCCTCTACCTAGTTTTTGCCCTTTCCGCCCCCACCGGCTGCGCGCAGGAACTGAAGGAGCTGCAAGCAGAGTGTTTTTCAAAACTTTCGGTTGGTCGTTTGTAATAACGGCCGCCGCGCTGGTAACGGCGTTCTTCTACGGCGGGGTAGAGGCACTTATCCTCTGCGCCATCCTGGGCGTTCTCGAAATCAGCCTTAGCTTCGATAATGCCGTGGTCAACGCGCGCATCCTCGAAAAAATGAGCCCCTTCTGGCAGAAGATGTTCCTCACCGTGGGCATCCTCATCGCCGTCGTTGGTATGCGCATCGTCTTCCCGCTGGTGATTGTGGGCGTCACCGCCAGCATCAACCCGATCGAAGCCCTGCAGCTGGCCCTCGAAAAGGGCGATCCGGACGAGCCCGGCAGCTACGGCTACCTCCTGCATGAAGCCCACCCGCAGATCGCCTCCTTCGGCGGCCTGTTCCTGCTGATGATCTTCCTGGACTTCATGTTCGAAGACCGCGACATCCGCTGGCTGCGCTGGCTGGAAACCCCGTTCGCCAAGGTCGGCAAGATCAACGGCGCCTCCCTGATCGTCGGCCTCGGTGCCCTGCTGGCCGCCGGTGCCCTCTCGGACCCCTCCCACACCACTGACGTCTTCGTCGCCGGCGCCGCCGGCCTGATCACCTACCTGCTGGTTACCGGCCTGGGTGACATGTTCGACGTCGACGGCGACGGGGACTTCGATGCCGACGACGTCGAGGCACGTGCCCCGAAGTCCGGCAACGGCGCCCTGGTGAAGGCCACCGGCAAGGCCGCCTTCATGCTCTTCCTCTACCTGGAAGTCATTGACGCGTCCTTCTCCTTCGACGGCGTCATCGGCGCCTTCGCCATCACCTCGGACCCGATCATCATTGCCCTGGGCCTTGGCCTCATCGGTGCGATCTTCGTCCGGTCCCTGACCGTGTTCCTCGTGAAGCAGGGCACCCTGGACGAGTTCGTTTACCTGGACCACGGTGCCCACTGGGCCATCGGCGCCTTGGCGACCATCCTCCTGCTCACCATCGAGATCGAAATCAACGAGGTCATCACCGGCCTGATCGGCGTGGTCTTCATCCTCGCGTCGCTGACCTCCTCGATTGTGCGCAACAAGCGCGCAGCGAAGTCCGCCGGTGCATCAAAAGATCCTGTCTACACAAACTAACGAGGGAGAATCATGGGCCTGAGCCTGGAAAAAGGTCAGTCGCTGTCACTGACGAAGAAGGATGGCGGAGCGCTGAGCAAGACCCGTCTGGGACTGGGCTGGGATTCCGCTGCCCCGGTCAAGCGCGGCCTGTTCGGCGGCAAGAAGACCGCGGAAGTGGACCTCGATGCCTCGGCCATTTTCTTCGACGCCAACGGCAACGCTGTTGACCAGGTCTGGTACGGCCAGCTCGCCAGCAAGGACGGCTCCACCAAGCACACCGGCGACAACCTCACCGGCGCCGGCGAGGGCGACGACGAGGTCATCCTGGTGAACCTGGCAGCCGTCTCCCCCGCTGTGCAGAACATCGTGTTCGTGATCTCCAGCTACAGCCGGCAGACCTTCGACCAGGTGCAGAATGCCTTCTGCCGCCTGATCGACGACTCCACGCCCGGCAGCCCGGAAATCGCCCGCTACCAGCTGACCGACGCCGGCACCCACACGGCCATGGTTATGGCCAAGGTGGGCCGCGAAGGTTCCGGCTGGAGCTTCAAGGCCATCGGCGAACGCGCCCAGGGCCGTACCGTAATGGACCTGATTCCCACCGCAGCCCGCTCGCTCTAACCACCCGCCCGTCCGTAAGGAGAGCACCTTGTCCGGCCTGACACTTTCCAAAGGAAGCAACCTTTCCCTCACCAAGGCTGACCCGGGCCTGGAACGGGCCCTGATCGGCCTGGGCTGGGATCCGCGCACCACCAGCGGAGATCCGTTCGATCTGGACGCCTCCGCACTGCTGCTCGGAGCCGACGGCAAGGTGCGCTCCCAGGACGACTTCATTTTCTACAACCAGCTGTCCGCCAAGGACGGCTCGGTGGTCCACCTGGGCGATAACCGCACCGGCCAGGGCGACGGCGACGACGAGCAGATCCTGATTGACCTCAGCATCCTGACCGACGACGTCGACCGCGTGGTCATTGTGGTCTCCATCGACCAGGCCGAAGCGCGGCACCAGAACTTCGGGCAGGTGCGCGATGCGTACTGCCGGGTGGTCAACCAGGACACCGACGCAGAGGTGGTCCGCTACGACCTCAGTGAGGACGCCGCAGCGGAAACCTGCATGATTTTCGCCGAGATTTACCGCAACCGCGGAGAGTGGAAGTTCCGCGCCATCGGCCAGGGCTACGCGTCCGGGCTGTACGGGGTTGCCACCGACTTCGGCATCGCCCTCGACTAATCCCCACGTCTACAAGGAGCTGAACAGCATGGCAGGACTGACCCTCACCAAGGGCAACAACCTTTCCCTCACCAAAACCGATCCCGGACTCCAGAAAGCCGTAGTCGGCCTGGGCTGGGACCCGCGCACCACCACGGGTGAACCCTTCGACCTGGATGCCTCGGCGCTGATGATCGCAGCCAACGGCAAGGTGCGCTCCTCCGACGACTTCATCTTCTACAACCAGCCCGCTGCCAAGGACGGCTCCGTCACCCACCTGGGCGACAACCGTTCCGGCGCCGGCGAAGGTGACGACGAGCAGATCCTGATCGACCTGACGCAGATGGCCGCCGACGTCGACCGCGTGGTCATTGTCGTTTCCATCGACCAGGCGGAGGCTCGTAACCAGAACTTCGGCCAGGTCCGCGGAGCGTACTGCCGCGTCATCAACCAGGACAACGACAGCGAAATTGTCCGCTTCGATCTGAGCGAGGACGCCGCGCCGGAGACCTCCATGATCTTCGCCGAGGTGTACCGCAACAACGGCGAGTGGAAGTTCAAGGCCGTCGGCCAGGGCTACGCCACCGGCCTGGCCGGCATCGCCACCGATTTCGGCGTGCAGCTCAGCTAGACTCGCTTTTTCAGTTACACCCTGCGGGGAGTGTTCCGCAGGCCGGGACACTCCCCGCATCCGTATACGCAGCTCACAAGAAAAGGCTGGACCATGACCACACCGTTGACTCCCCCGGACGCCACCGAAGCCGCCCTGGTGCTGAAAGCTCCGGAACCGCCCGCTCCGGTCGCTCCCGAGAGCGCTCCGGGCATGGTTCCGGTGCCGGAGGAACGCCGCGTCGAAATCGCCGCCCAGGCCAAGTCCTTCATGGAGGAAGTCTCCAAGCTGGACGCCCGCAGCCCGGAGTTCACCGCCCAGGTGGATTCCATCAACAAGCTGGCCGGTGCGGAAATGGTGCAGTCCGCCGGATACTCCACCCGTCTGCTGGACCGTTCCTCCACCTCCGTGGCCGGGGCGAAGAAGTCCGGCAATGACGCGCAGAAGAAGGTCGCCGTCACCCTGGGCGACCTGCGCAGCACCGTCGAGGACCTCACCCCGAACCAGGCGAACCTGGGCACCGGACGCAAGATCCTCGGCATCATCCCCGGCGGCAACAAGCTGGCCAAGTACTTCCAGAAGTACGAGTCCGCGCAGGTCCAGCTGGACAAGATCATCAAGGCCCTGATGGCCGGCCAGGATGAACTGCTCAAGGACAACGCCTCCCTCGCCGGGGAAAAGGTGGAGCTGTGGAAGACCATGCAGACCCTGAGCGAATACTCCGTGCTCGCCGAGTCCCTGGATGCGGCCTGCGTCGAAAAGGTGGACAAGCTCAAGAACTCCGGGCAGATTGAGCAGGCCAACGCCCTGGAAGCGGATGTGCTCTTCCCCATCCGCCAGCGCCGCCAGGACATCCTCACCCAGCTGGCCGTGTCCGTGCAGGGCTACCTCGCCATGGACCTGATCCGCAAGAACAACGTGGAACTGATCAAGGGCGTGGAGCGGGCACGCACCACCACCATTTCCGCGCTGCGCACCGCAGTGATCGTGGCCCAGGCCCTGGCCAACCAGAAGATGGTGCTGGACCAGATCGACGCGGTGAACACCACCACGAACAACATGATCCTGAGCACCAGCGAAATGCTCAAGGACCAGACCGCCCGGATCCACCAGCAGGCCTCCAGCTCCGGCGTGAGCGTGGAAACCCTGCAGAAGGCGTTCGACAACGTGTACCAGACCATGGACGCGATCGACACGTTCCGTTCGGAAGCAGCCCGCAACATGGAAGGGACCGTGAAGTCCCTGGAATCCACCATCACGCAGGCCAAGCCGTACCTCGAGCGCTCCCGCCAGAGCGAGTCCCGCTAAATGCCGGGCAGGACAGCACCGGTGGGTAGGAGCCGGCCATGGCAGTAGGCAGGTTCTTCGGTTCCCTCTTCGGCAACTCGCCGGAGCCGGAACCGCCACCGGCGCTGTCCGCGGCCACGCCGTCGGGCCCTGACGCCGAACACCAGGAGACCGTGAAGTCCCTGGAAAACCTGCGCAGGGCCGTGCGCAGGGCCGGCGCCGCCCTGCCGACCCTGGTGTCCTCCATGGTCCGGCAGATCGACGACATCCTGGCGCCTTTGGTGGAATACGTGGGCAGCCACGGCGCCTCCACCGAGCAGCGCGTGCTGCTCAACGCCATCATTACCAATTACCTCCCTACTCCCCTGCGTGCCTACGTGGCCCTCAGCGACCGGGAGCGGACCGAGAGTTCAGAGGCCACCACATTGCTCGTTGACCAACTCACCATCCTGGAAGGCATTGCCCGGGACCTGGAGAACCAGGTCCGCACCGGCGCCATTGCCGAACTGTCCACCCACGGACGGTTCCTCGATGACAAGTTCTCCCCCTCCTCCCTGACCTTCGGGGACCGCTGATGGGAACCCTGGTAGCCGGCGCCAACGCCGCCCTCACCGCCGAAAACCCCGGCCTCAGCTCCGTCCTGGTGGGACTGGGCTGGGATGTGATCCCCAGCCGCGGGCCCGCAGCCGAACTCGTTCCGCTGACCCTGCTGTGCGGCTCCGACGGCCGGGTCCTCTCCGACGAGCACCTGGTCTTCTTCAACCAGATCGCCAGCCCGGAGGGTTCCGTCGTGTTCGAGGGCGACGACGACACCGAGCAGATCGACGTCGACCTGTCCCGGGTGCCGGATGCGGTCTCCAAGATTGTCTTCGCCGTGTACGCCGACCCGGAGATGCGCGGACCCGGCACCTTCGCCGCCGTGCGCAGCGCCTACATCCGGGTGGCACGGCCCAACGGCGGGGAACTGGTCCGGTTCGACCTGCCCTCGGCGAACCGGGACAGCATCACCGCCATGATGTTCGGCGAGCTATACCGGCACCGCAGCGACTGGAAGTTCCGCGCCCTGGGCCAGGGGTACACTACCGGCCTGCGCGGACTGGCTGCCGACTTCGGATTCGATCTCTAGGCGATGGCCGTCAACCGCTCGTCTGCCGTCCGCACCGACCTTCCCTTCCTGAGCCGCCGGGTCAAGCCGCGCGCTGCGGCTCCGGTTGCACCCCAGACTGCCCCCGCACCCCGAACGACGCCGGCACCTGCCGCAGCGCCGCGAGCTTCCGCGCCGCGAACTTCCGCGCCGCACTCTTCCGCGCCCGCCGCCCGGCCGGCCACCCCGGCTAGTCCGGCTCCGGCTCCGGGGTCCCTTTCACTGTCTCCGCCGCCGCGGCAGCAGCCCGCTCCGTCGGTCTCCCCGTCGCTTTCGCTGGGCCTGTCCCCCAATGCGGAGGCGGCCAGCAGCCGTGCC
Source organism: Arthrobacter sp. zg-Y895 (assembly GCF_020731025.1). Classification (NCBI taxonomy): domain Bacteria; kingdom Bacillati; phylum Actinomycetota; class Actinomycetes; order Micrococcales; family Micrococcaceae; genus Arthrobacter; species Arthrobacter sp. zg-Y895. The sequence continues at coordinate 14,751 of NZ_JAJFZY010000006.1, read as the reverse complement.
GCTGCCCCCGCAGCGCCACGGCCGACGTCGTCGCCCCGCACTTCCGAACCGGTACGGGTGGAGCCCCTGCACAACAGGCTCTTCCCCGCACCGGGCATGGGCGAGCTGCGCAGCCTGGACCGGCAGAACCCGGTAGTACGCCTGACCCCCATGGAATCCGCCGTGGGCAGCCTCGTGGTTGCCGGCACCGTGCGTGCGGTGTGGGAAGGCCCGGGATACAGCACCGGCTCCATTTCCGCCGGCGAGTTCCGGCCCGAAGACCTGGACGGCGTCCAGGTCCAGGCTCCGGGCAACCGGCCGCTGGTCGGCTATGAAGATGACCTCGCACTGGTCCCGCTGCGCCATGTTCGAATGCTGCGCCGGGCACTGTTCTTCCCGAAGCCGAAGCAGCCCATGAGCGTGGGGGTCTACAACGGCAAGTCGGTGACCATCCCGGCGCAGGCCGGCCACCGCAGCTATTACGCGCTCTCCGTGATCCGCATTGACGACGTGCTTGAACTCCGGGCCGAGGAACTGCCGTACGGCATGGAGTTCAAAGCCATCTGGGAGGCCTTCGGCTTCACCATGACCACCCGCCTCCCCTACCAGGGGCGGTAACCGGTGCGCCATTTCTCCTACCTCAGCGAGCGGGAAACTGCCCGCCTGTTCCACCTCGCACCGCAGGAACTGACCCTCGATTCCGACGCCCGCCTGCTGGCGACCGCGCTCGGGGCCACGCTTTACTGCCCCGCAACCCGGCCGGACCTGGTCAAGGACATCCGCAAGCAGGCTGCCCGCGGAGCCGTCAGCATGGTCGTCTGCCTGGAGGATTCCATTGCCGACGCCGAGGTGCCGGCCGCAGAGACCAACGTGGTGGAAGCCCTCGCCGAACTGCACGCTGCCGGCATCCGGAAAGCCGGCGACCCCGAAGACCTGATGCTCTTCATCCGGGTCCGCACGCCCGAACAGCTGCTGAGCCTTGCCGAGCGCGGCGGACAAACGCTGGACGTCCTCACCGGGTTCGTGATTCCGAAGTTCGAGAACACCTCCGGCACCGCCCAGCGCTTCCTCGACGCCCTGCACAACGTGAACGACGCCCGGTGGGCCGCCGATCCCGGTGCCCGGCCGCTGCGGATCATGCCGATCCTCGAGTCACCGCTGATGATCCACGCCGAGACCCGCACGCATACCCTCGGCGGCATCTTCGAGGTGCTGGAAGCGAACCGGCCGGACATCCTGTCCGTACGGATCGGCGCCACGGACATGTCCAGCGCCTACGGGCTGCGCCGTTCCCGGGACCTCACCATTTACGACGTCAAGGTGGTCTCCGCGGTGATCGGGGACATCGTCAACATGCTCGGCAGGCCGGGGGGCTTTGTCATCAGCGGCCCGGTCTGGGAACACTACAGCTCCGGCGAGCGGCTGCTGCGTCCGATGCTTCGGTCCTCCCCCTTCGCGGACGCCGACGAGCTGGGCCTGCGCCAGCGGCTGCTGACGGCAAACCTGGACGGACTGATCCGCGAAATCGAACTGGACCAGGCCAACGGACTGCTCGGCAAGACCGTCATCCACCCCTCGCACGTTCCCCTGGTCCATGCCATGTCCGTGATCAGCCACGAGGCGTACCTGGATGCCCTCCACATCTCCGGCGAGGCCGGGGGCGGCGCCGCGGCGTCGCCCTACCGCAACAAGATGAACGAAATGAAACCGCATCAGGCGTGGGCAGCTTCCACCCTCGTCCGGGCCGCTGCCTTCGGCGTCGCAGCCCCCGACATCACCTATGTAGACCTTCTGGAAGCGAGCATGAATTGAAGCACCACCCCTGGACCGGCGGATTTGTGAACGAGGCCCTGGGAGTGCGGATCACCTCTGATCCTGCAGCACTGTTGCCGGTAGAGGACCTGGTGGGACTGGCATTGCGCCGCAACCCCCGCCGCGCGCACCTGCTCGTGTCCCGCGTGCTGGCCAAACATGTACCCACCGAACCGGCGCTCGTCCTGGCGGCCGGAGAGCTGCTCGGCGCACTGGCCGGAGCGGCACTCGGCAGCAAGGTGGACGACGCCGTGCTGCGCGGCGTCGCAGCCGACCTTTCGGCGGTGCTCGAGGACGGCGACGGTACGGCCGGGTCCAGGCGGGCGAACGACGACGGCGGCCGGCACGCCGCGCCCCGCCCACCGCGCACCCGGCTGCAGTATGCCCGCGAACGCCTGTGGGACCTGCCGGTCTCCCATCCCGAGGTGGTGACCATCGGCTACGCGGAGACCGCCACCGGTCTGGGCCGGCTCGTCGCCGACATGCTGGGCTCCTACTACATCCATTCCACCCGGCACGCACCGGAGGGTGCGGTGGCTTACGGCGCCTTCGAGGAAGCCCATTCACACGCCACCTCGCACCGGCTGCTGCCCGTGGATCCCGCCCTGCTGAACAGCCCCGCCCCCGTGGTGCTGGTCGACGACGAGCTCAGCACCGGCGCGACCGTCATCAACACCATCACCGAACTGCATGCCGCCGCACCGCATCCGCTCTACGTGGTGGCCTCGCTGATCGACCTGCGTTCCGACGCGGACCGTGCCCGCTTCGACGAGCTGGCGGACGCGCTGGGCTGCAGCATCCGCGTGGTCGCGCTGGGGACCGGCAGCATCGAACTCGGCGAGGACATCCTGGCCCGGGCCGAGGAACTGATCGGCGGGCTGTCCACCCACGAGCCGGCCGGCGCTGAGTCGGCCGCGTTGTCCGCTGCCGTTTCCGAACCCGGCACCGTGACCGTGCTGGATTACTCCAGTGCCGCACGCAGCCTGCGCAGTGACCGCTTCGGCAACCGTGCCGGCATCTCCTCCGAATACCTCGGCACCCTGCCGGATGCCCTGCCCGGAGCAGTCTCGGCTGAGAGCCTGGCACTCGTTGCCTCCCGCGTCTCCGTCGCGCTGCCCGCTTCGGCGGAATCGGTGCTGGTGCTGGGCTGCGAGGAATTCATCCACGTGCCGCTGACCATCGCCAACGCCGTGGCCGAGGCCCTGCCGGGCGCCTCGGTCCGGTTCTCCACCACCACCCGCTCCCCCATCGTGCCGATTGACCGGCCGGACTACGCCATTGCCAATGCCGTGGACTTCGCCAGCCACGATGTCACCGAGGACGGTCCCGGCCCGCGGCACGCTTACAACGTCGGACCCCGCCGAGCCGTCGACGGCAACGCCTCGAACACCGGCTTCGACAGCATTGTGCTCCTGCCCGAACCCGGCACCGACCCGGCAGCCATCACCGGCCCGGGCAGCGTGACCGAGGCGCTGCGCACGGTGACCGGCGCCGTCGTCGTCGTACTGTTGCCGGCCGATGTCCCCGCACCCGAGGACTGGACCGGTTCCGTTGCTGCGGCTGTGCCGCTGACCGGCCCGGAGTTCGGGTCCTACGCGCCCGAGGACGTGACCTGGCTGCTGAAGGACCTGCGCGACGCCAAGCTGGAGGCCCCCACCGCCGAGCGGGAGGCCGCCATCCAGTCCGGCGGGGCGAACTACGCCGAGTCGCTGCCGATGGAGTACCTGCCCTCGGCGCAGTACCAGGACCTGTATGAGGAGGCGCTGCGCCGTTCCGCGCCCCGGGTCGCGTCCGCTGTCGGCACCGTGACCGAACTGGCGCTGGCCGCCCGGAACCGCGAGCCGGTGCTGGTCTCGCTCGCCCGGGCCGGGACGCCCATCGGCATCCTCATGCGCCGTTGGGCGCAGAGGATGCACGGGCTGGACCTGCCGCACTACACGATGAGCATTGTGCGCGGCGTGGGAATGGACGAAACGGCGCTGCGTTACCTGGCGCGGACCTACTCCCCCGAGCGGATCCTGTTCGTGGACGGCTGGACCGGCAAGGGCGCCATCACGCGGGAGCTGACCGCGGCGCTGGATAAGTTCGAAGCAACCGACGGCGTCCGGTTCTCCTCCGAGCTTGCGGTGCTGGCCGACCCCGGCCATTCCGTAGAGCTGTTCGGCACGCGGGAGGATTACCTGATTCCGTCGGCCTGCCTGAACTCGACCGTCTCCGGGCTGGTGTCCCGCACGGTCTTCAACAAGGACCTGATTGCGCCGGAGGATTTCCACGGCGCGAAGTTCTACGCCCATCTCGCCGGCGCCGATGTGTCCCGGGATTTCCTGGCGGCGATCGAACGGCACTTCGACGACGTACGCCCCGAAGCGGAGGCTGCTGCGGTGTCGCTCGCAGCTGCGGACCGGACCCCCACCTGGGTGGGGTGGCAGGCAGTGGAGCGCCTGAGCGAGGAATACGGCATCCACAACGTGAATCTGGTGAAGCCCGGCGTCGGCGAGACCACCCGCGTGCTGCTGCGCCGGGTGCCGTGGAAGGTCCTGGTCCATCCCGGGGCGCTGGAAGACGTGGCGCATGTGCTGCTGCTGGCCGAACAGCGCGGCGTGCCCGTGGAGGAAGTGCCGGACCTGCCGTTCAGCTGCGTGGGCCTGATCCACCCCCGGTTCACCGCCGGCGCCGTGGGCGCGGACGGCCGGGCGGTTGCTGCCGCCGGTGCCGCTGCTGCCGTTCCGGGGGCCGACGCGTGAAGACGATGCTCGCGTCCGACCTGGACCGCACCCTGATCTACTCCGCGAATGCCCTGTTCCTGAACACCGAGGACGCCCTGGCTCCGGCCATGGTGGTGGCCGAAGTCTATGAGGGTAAGCCGCTGTCCTTCATGACCCGTGCCGCCGAGGCGCTGCTCGTCTCCGCCGCGGAGGTCTCCGTGTTTGTCCCCGTCACCACGCGGACCGTGGCCCAGTACCGCCGCATCCAGTTGCCCGGGCCTACGCCGGAATACGCCGTCACCACCAACGGCGGCGTCATCCTGCACCACGGAGTACCCGACGCCGACTGGCAGGCCTCCGTGCGCGGCCTCGTCACGTCCGGGTGCGCGCCGCTGGCCGAGATCGAGGCTTATCTGGGCCGTCCTGAGTTCCATGAGTGGATTCTGAAGCTTCGTTCGGCTGAGGACCTGTTCGCGTACGCGATTGTGGACCGGGATGCCCTCCCCGGCGAGTTCCTGCTGGCTCTGGAGGACTGGTGCGATGCGCGCGGCTGGACGGTATCGCTGCAAGGCCGCAAGCTCTACTGCGTACCCACACCGGTCACGAAGCAGCAGGCCGTGGCCGAGGTCGCCCGCCGGATCGGTGCGGACCGCATCATCGCGGCCGGGGATTCCCTGCTTGACCGGCCGATGCTCGAGTGCGCCGACGTCGCCTTCCGTCCCGCGCACGGCGAACTGGACGACGCCGGCTACTTCGATGCGCACCTGCAGGTCACCGAGGCACGCGGGATTCTGGCCGGGGAAGAAATTGTCCGGCGGATGCTGGGGCTGGTGCGGGCCTAAAGGTGGAACGGCGGGACGGGAACGGCACCTGAAACGGGCCGGCGAATGCCTACCACCCCCGCTGCATAGCTGAGGAATTCCTCCAACCGGTAGTTAAACAGCACCGGGACGTCGAAGAGGGTTCCGTTGCCCATCCGGAACCCGTACGTATCGTAGCCGTGGACGTCGATGGCCGTTCCGGAGCCGGACGGGGAGATGCTGAACGCCAGGGTCAGCGGCACGCTGGCACGGCCTGCGGCGAAGAAGGTGCCCAGCATCCGGTACGTCCAGTACGAGCCGACGTGCACAACCAGCCGGGACTCGTCCCGGCTGACGTCCTCACCATGGGATGTGAAGGCACCCGTCAGCGCAGCCATAACCGCATGCGGCGGTTGCCCCGTGGTCCATTGTTCCCTCTTCTCCACAATCGGTGCAGCGCTGAAAAGCCCCACAATAAACCCCTTTTGTTTGTGACTGGTTGAACCAAGATCAGCCGATTACGAGCAGTCCGGAAATACTTGCCTCGGGCTTTCTGACCGCTATGCCGGATATCATCGGCAACGCTACCTCGACCACCCCTGCCGGACATATGAAACGCCTAGAAGTTGAAGCGGGGCGGAGAAGGCACAGGCCCGCTGACGGGCCGGTCGATGCCGATCACCCCTGCTGCATAGCTGAGGAATTCCTCCAGCCGCCGGTTGAACGTCTCGGGGACACCGAAGGACTTTCCGCTGCCGATCCGGAAACCGAAGGTGTCGAACGCATGCACTTCGATGGCAGCACCGGTTCCGGATTCGGACGCAGTGAAGGTCAAGGCGACCGGCAAATTCGCACGGCCTTCAGCGGTCATGTTGCCCCACGTCCGGTACAACGCGTTTGACCCAATATGCACCTCCAGCGAGGACTTTTCCCGCCGGACGTCCTCTCCGTGGGCCGAGAAGGCCGAGGCCAACGCGTCCAGGACGGCCTGCGGCGGCTGGGCCGCGGTCCACTGTTCCTTCTTTTCCACTATCGGTTTGGTGCTGAACAACGGCATTGCGATTCCCCCTGATTGAGACTGAATTATTCGCGACCGATTTATTCGAAGCCGGCTATTCGAGAGTGGCGCCGGCGAAGGCCTGCTCGTAGAGAGCCGCCTGTTCGGGAGTTAGTGCTCCCGACACCCTTAGGAGCACCGTTCCCTGCAGATAGTGGTACTCAGCGTTGAAGGCCGGGCCCAGCGCGATGTGCTGCTGCAGGGCGGACAAGCGGGCCTGGGCTTCTGCTTCGCTCGCAAATACCTCCACCACGGCTCCGCCCACGACGCTGTTCTCAGTCGCGGCAGCACCGGTGTCGGCAATCCACGCAGCAGACGTGTACTTGCCGGGCTGGCCGATAGACCCGGTTGAATCATTGGCTTCCGTCACTTCAATGACGGATGTGATGGTCGGTACCGCTGCCTGCAGGCGTTGGGCAACGGTTATCGCGGTCACCGGCAGCGCAGCGTCGGCGACGGGAGCGGACGTTTTCGGGGCAGGCGCCGGTGTCGTGGCCGGGGACGCTGTCCCGGTGGAGGACGGGGCCGGGGTGGTCTTGGCCGACGCCGATACGCTCGGGGAAGCTGCGGAAACGGGTTGTTTGGCTGCTTCGGATGAGCATCCAGCTAATCCCAGAGAACCTATAAGCAGCAGCCCGGCAATACTTCCCTTGTGCATTCTTCCCCCATATCCACAGACCGATTATCTGCCAAAGCCTATCCCGTAGGAATATGCGAATGGTCCATGCTTCCCGCGTTCCATCCGGGTCGGCAACGGCAAAAATCTAGCCGCTACCTGCTGTCCATGCGGCCGCGCCAGGCTCGCCGACGCCTACTTCCGTGTAGGCGGCTATCAGCCGGCGCCTACACCCGCTCCAGCAGCATCGACACACCCTGACCCAGCCCCACACACATGGTCACCAGGGCCTTCGACGCACCCTCGCGTTCCATCCGGTTCAGCATCGTCACGGTAAGCCGCGACCCCGAGGACCCCAGCGCATGCCCGAGGGCGATGGCGCCGCCGTCGCGGTTCACAATGGACTCGTCCAGGTTCAGGGCGCGTATGCACGCCAGCGACTGCGCAGCGAAAGCCTCGTTCAGCTCCACAGCCTCGATGTCGCCGAGCGTCCAGCCGGCCCGGTCCAGTACCTTCTGCGTCGCAGGGACCGGCCCGATGCCCATCACGGCGGGCGCCACCCCGGCGGAAGCGCCGTCGACAATCCGGGCCCGGGCGTTCAACCCGAGCCGACGGACGGCGTCGGCGCTGGCGACGACGACGGCGGACGCGCCGTCGTTCAGCGAGCTCGAGTTCCCGGCGGTCACCACGCCGCCGGACCGGACGATGGGCCGCAGCTTCGCCAGCGCCTCGATGCTGGTTTCCCGGCGTGGCCCCTCGTCGGTCTTCACCACGCCCTTTTTCGTCTCCACCGGCACGATCTCGTCCGCGAACCGCCCCTCGTCAATTGCCGCGAGAGCGCGCTGATGCGAGCGCAGCGCGAAGGCGTCGGAATCCTCGCGCGAGATCCCGTCACGGGCGGCCAGCTCCTCGGCGGTTTCGGGCATGGAGTAGGTGGTGCCGGGCAGGTCGTAGAACCGAGGATTGGTGAACCGGGCACCGATCGCGGAATCGGCCAGCTCCCCCGGTTTCGCGAAGGCCTTCTCCGGTTTCGCCAGCACCCACGGCGCCCGCGACATCGACTCCACTCCCCCGGCCACCACAATGTCCGCGGCACCGGACTTAATCATCTGCGAGGCCGTGATGATCGCGCTGAGCCCGGAGGCGCAGAGCCGGTTCACGGTCATCGCCGGCACGGTGTCGGGGAACCCGGCGAGCAGGGCCGCCATCCGTGCCACGTTCCGGTTGTCCTCGCCGGCCTGGTTCGTGTTGCCCAGCAGCACCTCGTCGACGTCAGCCGGGTTCACCCCTGCACGGGCCACCGCCTCGGAAAGCACCAGGGCCGCGAGATCGTCGGGGCGGACGCTCGAGAGGGCACCGCCGTAGCGGCCGACGGGAGTGCGGACGCCGGACACCAGATAAGCCTCAGTCATGCTGGAAATAGTACTGCGCCCGAAATAGTAATGTGACTTGGACAACACGCCGCCGATCCCGGTGAGACACCAAGTTCGGGCCGCAGCGCTGCGGCCGCAGGAGGAACCATGAGCACGCCCACGACGCCGTCTACCGCCCCGGCCTCCCCCGCCCCTGCCGCGCCGGACCTCGAGGCCCTCCGCTCGGCGTCGGACGTCCTCGGCCTGGACGGACTCCTCACCGAGGATGAACTGGCCTTACGCGCCAAGGTCCGCGCCTTCGTGGACGAGCGCATCCGGCCGAACATCAAGGACTGGTACGAGGACGCGGTCTTCCCGGTGGAGATTGTCCGGGAGCTGGGTGACCTCGGCGTGCTCGGCATGCATCTGGAGGGCTACGGCTGCCCCGGGCGCTCCGCCGTCGAATACGGGATCGCCGCGATGGAACTGGAGGCGGGCGATTCGGGCCTGCGCACCTTCGTCTCCGTGCAGGGCTCGCTGGCCATGACCGCCATCCATAAATGGGGCTCGGAGGAACAGAAGAACCGGTACCTTCCCGGCATGGCCCGCGGCGAACTGATCGGCTGCTTCGGCCTCACCGAACCCACCGCCGGTTCCGACCCGTCGAGCATGAGCACGCATGCCGTGCACGACGGCGACGGCTGGGTTCTGAGCGGCGCCAAGCGGTGGATCGGGCTGGCCTCCATTGCCGACGTCGCGGTGATCTGGGCGCAGACCGGCGACGGCGTCCGCGGCTTCCTCGTCCCCACGGACACCCCGGGTTTCTCCGCCGTCCCGATCGAACCGAAGCTCTCCATGCGTGCTTCCATCCAGTGCGATGTGTTCCTGGCGGATGTCCGGCTGCCCGACTCTGCACTGCTGCCCGGCGCCAAGGGCCTGCGCGGGCCGTTCTCCTGCCTGAACGAGGCCCGCTACGGAATCCTCTGGGGTTCGATGGGCGCTGCCCGGGACAGCTACGAGGAGGCGCTGAAGTACTCGCTGGAACGGCTGCAGTTCGACAAGCCGCTGGCCGCCTACCAGATCACCCAGGAGAAGCTGGTGAACATGCTGCTGGAAATCTCCAAGGGCGTGCTGCTGGCGATTCACACCGGCCGCCTCAAAGATGCGGGCACGCTGGAACCGGTGCAGATCTCCGTGGGCAAGCTGAACAATGTGCGCGAAGCGATCGCGATCTGCCGGGAGGCCCGCGCCATCCTGGGCGGCAACGGCATCACCTTGGACTATTCACCACTGCGGCATGCGAACAACCTCGAATCGGTCCGCACCTACGAGGGCACCGACGAGGTGCACACCCTGATCTTGGGCCAGCACATCACGGGGATTGCCGCGTTCCGGTAGGCGGTCCGGGTTACCGGGCGGCAGGCAGCACTGCTTCGATGGCCGCCTCGGTTGAGTCCGGTGCGTCTGCTGCGTCTGACGGCGGCGCGAACGACGACGGCGGCGGGGTTGGCCGCGGCGGCGACGGCGGGTTGGGCGGGAACGGGAATTCCGGTGGAATGACCGGAATGTCCGGGTCCGGCGTTCCCGGCTCCGGCGGCTCAGGCGGTCCCGGCGGTGTGGGCGGTGCCGGGGGTGGTGCCGTCGGGTCCGGGCTCGGCGGAGAGGTCGGGGGTTCGGTGGGAGGTTCCGTCGGTGGCTCCGTAGGCGGCTCGCCCGGGTCGGTCGGCGGTCCAACAGGCGGTTCAATCGGCGGGGGCTGTGGCGAATTGCCCGGCGGATTCACCGGTGGCTGCTGAGGCAGTGGCTGGGGGTTCCGGGCGGCTTCCTCAGCACGTGCGCGTTCTTCGGCTACCCGTTGCTGTGCCTGTTCCCGCTGGTCCACCTCCGCCTGGCGCGCCCTTTCCGCTTCGGCCTGGCGTGCCTTTTCCTCCTGCTCGGCCTGCTGCTGGGACGCGGATGCACTGTCCAGCCACACGAGATCCCCGGCCGGATTGCGCGTGCAGCGGTACTCAACCTGGCGTTCCGTGCGCGCGTCCCCTTCGTTGGCGCACGGGCTGTTTCGAAGGGACACCTGCTGAACCGGCTCCTGCACCAAAGCATCCGCAAGTACGGCAACGTCGCCCGGCTCGTCTGTCGAATCGTCGATGGCGTCCTCCAAACCCGACGGGAGCGGCAGGTTCAGCACGGACCCAGGCGGCGGCGTCGTCGTCGGCAGGGCGAAAAGATCGGGCCGCGGCCGAAGGCCTTCGGCATCCGCGGAAAGTGAACTTGGAACGGGATCGGGCGTGGAGACGACTCCTGCGACCATACCGACCACCAGCACCACGGCCCCGAGCGACAGGGCGAACTTCCGCTGTTCAAGCGTGTCCAGATTGGCCCAGCTGCGGCGTCGGAAGCCCAGCGCGTACAGCGCTGTGAGCACCAACAGCGATCCGGTGGCGAGCAGCCACACGATGACGCCGAGACTCCCCTGCAGTGCCGCAACCCAGAGCAACCCGGCCGCCAGGCCGAGGACTAACCAGGCTGAGCGGGGATTTCCGAGACCGGGACTTCGCTGCGGCACGGACGCATCGAAGCGAGCTGCTGCCGGTGTTGATTCGTGCGACATGATGCCTCAGCGCTGTGGAACCGGGCCGGTCTCCCCCGATCCGCGGACCGCGGCCGGCTTCTGATGCGGCAACAACCCTGACCGGTCCTGATACCGGAGCCGTTAAAGGATGCTGCCCTTGGAACCACGCTAGGCGGGTCCAAGGGCAACTTCTAGGGGTTCAGCAAAGTGACCCCGACTAGCAGTGGTCTAGGCGGAGCGCCACCGGAGCCGTCCATCCGAACCGGGAGCACAAACCATGGGGGTTCCCTTGGAAGTGACCCCTACCGCACCTCCATTGCTACAGAATGAACCCGGGTGCACGACCGCGGGTCCAGGAGCCGGGGCGGGCGCAGGGGCCGGTGCAGGGGCAGGCGCAACTGGGGCGGGAGCAACCGGTACAGGAGCGGGAACAACTTGCTGCTGGCGGGCTTGTTCGTCGGCCTGCCGCTGCGCTTCCGCAGCTGCTTCGTCGGCTACCCGCTTTTGCTCTGCCTCTTCCGCGGCAGCGGCCTGATCAGCAGCTTCCTTGTCCGCTGCGACCTTCTTGTCCTCTTCGGCTTTTCGGTCTGCAACTAGTTTTTTGGACTTGTCTTCGTCCATCCACACGAGCTTGCCGTTGTCATTCTCAGTGCAGACATAGACCACGGACTGGGACGTCGGGGTAGCTGACGGCGAAGCCGTCGTTGTCGATGGGGATGGCGACGGCGTGGCCTTGGCGGATTTGGTGGATGCCGACGGCGAGGGAGTAATGCTGGCGGTTGCAGCTTGCTTCTGCGTCTGGGTGGCACCGGCGGTCTTGCAGGCCTTGTTGGCGATCTGTGTGGGGGTCGGCGTCGGCGAAGCGGTCGTTTTTGTCGGCGACGGCGACGGTGACGGCGACTTTTCAGCTACGACTTCCACCGATTTCTCGGCAGCCGGAGCAGTCATACCGGTGACGACGAGTCCGACAATCGCCATTGCACCGGCTATGCCCAATGTACGTTTCCGGGAAACGGGAGAAGTGAGTCGCACCCACGATGGGCGGCGGAACACCAAGGCATATAGCGCCGAGACGAGCACAACGAGAGCCGTCAGGAACAGCCACACTCCAAAGCCGCCGTCACCCGAAGTCAGGCATGGAATTAGAAACAACAGTAGGAGTCCCCCCACCACCCAAGTGGAGCGAACTGACTTGCGCCGGGCAGGCGCGGGCTGGGCAGGTGGCTGAAAAGACAAGGGTCCCCCATGGACAAGACAGTTGAATATGGATGCGAATGCATCGACCCAAAGGCTACAGGACTTGCGGAGGAGCAATTACCAGACGGAACGGACACCAAGTAGTCCGGTCCGACGTCGGTTCTCTAGCCGACGCCCGGACGGGGCCGTAGCCTCTCTGCACGTCCCCTGGAGGTTGCGATGGAGTGGATCTGGAACGTTCTCTGGCCCATCCTGCTGATCGGCTTCGGTGCAGGCTGGCTAACCAAGCGGAGCCTGGACCGGCGGCACGAGTCCCGGGCGCTCAACGAGCTGGTCACCTACCTGCACCTGAAACGGACGCTGGCCCCAATCGATCCACAGCCGGCACAAGGCGGACCGCTGGAAGCCCGGCACCGGTCCGCCGTGCAGGATCTGCGCGAAAACGTCATGGAGACGCTCGCACACCTCACACCCGGATCCGGTGCCACCGAGGTATTGATGCGGATGTCCGCCGCCAGCAACCGCTACCTGCGCGATGTTGCCGCAGATCCGGGGAGCTACCAGTTCGCGCTGATGGAGTTGCGGCGAAACCTGGACGAGGACCTGCGGATCCTCACGGACGGCCGCCGCGACGTCCAGTACCTCAGCCCGGGTGAAGCCTCGACCCGCAAACGGCCCCCGCCGTCGTCGTCCGGGACTTCGCGGCCGTCGTCGGGGACTACGGGGCCGGGTGGGAGGACCCGAACCCGTCGATAACGAAGCCCGCGGTGGCGCGGCCTGTGGCCGCCGCTTCCTCCGGGGAGGCACCGCGGAGCAGCATGCCCAGCACGCCGGTGAAGATCAGCAGCAGGTGGGCCGCCAGCGCGTCGGCGTCGTCCGATCCGACGACGGGCACCGCAAGTTCGCGGAAGCGGTCGGTGAGCAGCTGCGTATCCTGCGACAGGGTTTCAGCGAGGTGCTGGCCCGGGTCAACGGTTTCGGCAGCGACGCCAAGCGCGGCACACCAGCGCGCGGCGGACGCGCCCGACCGGTAGCTGGTCAGGGCGGGAAAGACCGCCAGGAGCCGGTCCCGGTCCGTGGCGGCGGCGTCGATTTCCCGTTGCCAGGCCGCGTCCCAGTTCTGCAGCCGGCGGCGCAGCGCCTCCGCAATCAGGCCCTCCTTGTTGCCGAAGTGCGCGTACAGGGTCGCCGGGGCAACGTTGGCGCGCTGCAGGATCCGGTCCACCGGCGTCGCCGCGACGCCCTGCATGAAGGCGAGTTCCTCGGCGGCGTCGAGCAGCCGGTTCCGTGCACTGGGTTGTAGAACCATGCGGCCAGCATATAACGTACGTTTCAATGAAACGACCGTTACAGCCTTCCGCTCCGACCGCCGGCCCGCTCTTCGCGGTCGCCGCGGTGACACTTATCGCAGCGACCTACGGCCTGGCGCGGCTGGGCTACGGCCTGTTCCTGCCCGCCTTTTCCGCCTCCTTTGAGCTGACTCCGGCCGTCGGCGGACTGCTCTCCTCCGGCGCCTCGGTGATCTACTGCGTCTCGGCCGGGCTGGGGTTTGTCTACGCGCCGCGGCGTCCGCGGCTGATGACGATTCTGGCCGGTTCGACGGCGGCACTCGGCTCAGCCGGTATCGCCGCGGCGACGTCCACGGGGTTCTTCGCCGCGGCCGTGCTGCTGGCCGGGATGGGTGCAGGGTTCGCCTCCCCTGCCCTCGTGGAACTGGTGCAGCGCAACACGAAGCCGTTCCGGGCGGCGAAGCGGCAGTCGGTGGTGAACTCCGGCACCGGCTTCGGGGTAGTCGCAGCCGGACTGCTGGCCCTGCTGCTGGGGTCCTCGTGGCGGCTGGCGTGGATGCTGATCGCGGTGATCGCGGTGGCGGGCGTGGTCGGGGTGCTCCTGGGGGACGTCTCGCGCGTCCGCGGGAGTGCAGGAGGCACGGGCGGCACAGCAGGCGCGGGCGGGAACGACGACGCCGGGCGCCCCCAGCGCGACGGAAGCCGGCAGCGGGGGCTGGGCCTGGGCGCGTTGAAATGGCCGCTCGCTGCAGCCTTCATCTACGGCATCGGCTGCGCCGCGGTCTGGGTCTACGGACGCACCCTGCTCGAGGATCAGGGCGGCATGCCCGTCGCACTGTCTGCCGGAGCCTGGATTGCCCTTGGTGTCGGCGGCGCGGCCGCAGTCCTGACCGCCCCCTGGCTGGCCCGGCACTCGATCCGCCTCACTTGGCCGGTTACGGTGCTGGCCACGGCGGCGGCCACCGGTGTTATGGCACTCGCACCGGGGAGCACCGGGATCTCCTTCGCCACGGCCGCACTGTTCGGGCTGGCCTACACCGCCGCGACGTCGGTCCTTATTATTTGGGCCACCGCCACGGCGAGCAGCAGTGCCGCCGGCACATCGGCCCTGTTCATCAGCCTCATCCTGGGGCAGGCCGCCGGGGCAGCCCTGACCGGGGCCCTCATTGAAGTGTCCGGCTTCGGGCTGGCCTTTGCCGTGTCCGCGGCGGCGTGCGGCGTCAGCGCCGCCGGGGCCATTGTCCGCAGCCGTAACCTCGGCACGCCGGCAGACGACGGACTCCGGACAGCCCGCTCCGAGGCCACGTCCTGATTGAGGGGGGGCCGGGCCGCCGGCGGGGGGGGGGGGGGGGGGGGGGGGGGGGGGGGCCGGGGG